>NZ_JBFUPV010000043.1:0-506 GCF_041360755.1 Bacillus sp. RCC_6_1 | reverse complement strand
TGTGCAAGTCTGGCCCTTTTAATAGCTGGAAGTTCCCTGTTATATACAACACCAACCTCAATTGTAAAAGCAGAGCCCACGCAAAATGTATCTAGTTCGTTACAAACAAATACTCAACGAGATCGTAATTCCGTCAAGCAAGCAATGCGGGATACATTGCAACTTGGATACCCGGGGATACTTGCTAAAACTTCTGAGGGTGGAAAAACGTGGGGGTATGCCGCTGGAATAGCGGATCTGAGAACCAAGAAACCGATGAAAACAGATTTTCGCTTTCGCATTGGGAGTGTGACGAAGACGTTCACTGCAACAGTTGTACTTCAATTAGCTGGAGAGAATCGCCTGAATCTAAACGACTACATCGAAGACTGGTTGCCTGGTGTCATTCAAGGAAATGGATATGATGGTAACAAGATTACTATCCGGCATATATTGAACCATACAAGTGGTATCGCTGAATACTCAAGGTCAAAAGACGCTGATTTTACGGATACAAAAAAATCGTA
>NZ_JBFUPV010000042.1:0-576 GCF_041360755.1 Bacillus sp. RCC_6_1 | reverse complement strand
TCTTTTGAAGAAAATTTAGCCATAAAAAATGCACCTCCAATTGTTAATTATGTGTCTAACAATTGGGGTGCACTTCAGTAATGGTGGTCTTTTTTAAATTGGTAAGATTGTACTAGGTTGAGCAAAAAAATGGAACCGAAAAAGTTATTTCTAATGAGGATAGCCTTCTTATGATGAAGTTTCATTCAGTGGATCTGCAAGCAAACATAAAAGAAGGAAAAAATTACGATTTTACTTTACGTGGATATAGAGTACCTATACTTTCATGGTTTCCAAATTTAGATGGTGCCGAACCACAAAATTAGCACTATTCTTTAATAAAAAATCCTACTCATTTTTTAATGAGTAGGATTTTTTATTAAAGAGCTATTTCGTATTAATTTGCGCCATCATTTAATATGCTATTTTTAAATGATTTCCAAATTTGATGACTAATTATCTAAATTTCTAAACTCTATACAGCACTATCAATTAAACAATTATTAGATATATCTTCTATCTAAAACATCGTATTATCATTAGCTGCTTCACTTGGAATCTCTTGAATTACATCCCAGTGTTCGACAATCTTTCCAT
>NZ_JBFUPV010000041.1:0-581 GCF_041360755.1 Bacillus sp. RCC_6_1 | reverse complement strand
TTACGAGCCATTAGCTCAGTTGGTAGAGCATCTGACTTTTAATCAGAGGGTCGAAGGTTCGAGTCCTTCATGGCTCACTTTTGTTTTTTCCGCGCGGTCGTGGCGGAACGGCAGACGCGCTAGGTTGAGGGCCTAGTGGGGGAAACCCCGTGGAGGTTCAAGTCCTCCCGGCCGCATCAAAAAAATCTTAAAAAAGTACTTGCATTTGAAAATGTAGTATGATAAGATAATTGAGTCGCCAAATTACAACGACGAAAAAACATCATGAATAAGCGCCCGTAGCTCAATTGGATAGAGCGTTTGACTACGGATCAAGAGGTTAGGGGTTCGACTCCTCTCGGGCGCGCCAATTACGGGAAGTGGCTCAGCTTGGTAGAGCACCTGGTTTGGGACCAGGGGGTCGCAGGTTCAAATCCTGTCTTCCCGACCACGCGGGTGTAGTTTAGTGGTAAAACAAGAGCCTTCCAAGCTCTGGTCGAGAGTTCGATTCTCTTCACCCGCTTTTAGTTCTTTGAAAACTGAACGAAACAAACAACGTGAAACGTCAATTTTTATTTTAGATGCTAGACAAACTAACTTTA
>NZ_JBFUPV010000040.1:0-591 GCF_041360755.1 Bacillus sp. RCC_6_1 | reverse complement strand
TTACTTATTATAACCCAAGTGCAGGTAGCTCTGCTGGAGATATGATTTCTACTGCTGACGACTTAAACAAATTCTTCACTTACTTGCTCGGTGGCAAATTACTGAAAGAACAACAACTAAAACAAATGCTTACTACAGTTCCTACAGGAAGAGAAGGAATCGATGGATATGGTCTTGGAATCTATGAAACTAAGCTTCCGAACGGTGTCTCGATATGGGGACACACAGGTGGCATTCTAGGGTTTACTACTCTTGTTGGAGGTACACTTGGAGGCAAGCATACGTTGGTCGTCAATTGGAACAGTTTGGGTAGAGCTGACAGTCCTAATCCTTTTAAAAATATTTTACTTGCTGAATTTAGTAAGTAGGAAAAAGGAAAAATTTACCGTAGTTTTCATAGTTAAAAATATACTTTTCTGGTTCAAAAGCCCCACCTTATTTTCGAGAAAAATTTGGGGCTTTTTTTGTTTTGGTGGCGTTTATTCTTCTTAAGTTGGTGGATGTGGGGTAGCACCACATCGCTATCAAGTTTAAATTTTATAATGCCCCCAAAACGAAAAATTTGTGTCATTTATAGAAAGAAGTTCATTT
>NZ_JBFUPV010000039.1:0-1001 GCF_041360755.1 Bacillus sp. RCC_6_1 | reverse complement strand
TCTTGAAGGTTCTATAGAAGCGCTACAAGCAGAGAATGAACGTCTGCGTATGGAAAATGACTATTTAAAAAAGTTGAATGCCTTAGTTCAAAAGAAGAAAACATCACAGACCAAGACAAAGCGCAATTGATTTATGAATTAAGGCATAAATATAAGGTCGTTGACCTTGTGAAAGTCGCTAATATCGCTCGTAGTACGTATTATTACTGGATGAAACAAGCGAAACGTCCAGATAAATATAAGAAAGTTAAAGAATTAATTAAAGAGATTTTTAGTGAGAATTTTGGGAGGTATGGTTATCGTCGTATTACATTGGAATTACGTAATCGAGGCCATGCATTAAATCATAAAACCGTTCGACGTTTAATGAATATCCTGGGATTAAAATGTCTTGTTCGATTGAAAAAATATCGTTCATATAAAGGGACTGTCGGGAAATTCGCTCCTAATATTTTAAAACGTAATTTTCACGCATCAAAACCAAACGAGAAATGGGTAACAGATGTGACGGAGTTCCACTTACATGGTAAAAAACTATATCTATCACCCATTTTAGACTTATATAACGGAGAAATTATAGCTTACAATATAGAACATAGACCTGCCTATTCCCTTGTTTCTAAAATGTTAAATAAGGCGTTTCAATGTTTGAATGATAAGGAAACTCCTATTTTACACTCGGATCAAGGTTGGCATTATCAAATGCGACAATATCATCAGTCGCTTAAAAAACATAACGTTATCCAAAGTATGTCCCGTAAGGGAAATTGCTTAGATAATGCAGTCATGGAAAATTTCTTTGGCTTATTAAAGTCTGAATTACTTTATCTTAAAGAGTTTGAAAGTATGGAACAATTTAAGCAAGAACTAGAAACTTATATTCATTACTACAATCACAAAAGAATTAAAACAAAACTAAAAGGATTGTCCCCTGTGCAATACAGAGTTCAATCCTTAGTAGCTGCTTAATATATTTGTCTAATTTTTTGGGTTCAGTTCAT
>NZ_JBFUPV010000038.1:0-1202 GCF_041360755.1 Bacillus sp. RCC_6_1 | reverse complement strand
GAGGTAGATAAAGAAGGACTTTCTGAAATATTCTGCCTTGGACCAACACGTACTCCTGGTCATGCTATTTTCAAGGATATACATGAAGTGCGTGCTGGCCATTATATGACGTTTACCTCTAATGGCTCGACTACGACACAGTATTGGAAACTTGAAAGTAAAAAACATGTAGATGATATTGATACAACAGTCGAGACAATCCGCTCCATTTTACAAGATACGGTTAAACGGCAGTTAATTGCTGATAAACCAGTGGTATCTATGCTTTCCGGAGGTTTAGATTCCAGTGGTTTAACAGGTTTAGCAGGAAACGAATTTGGGAATAAAGGGGAACGCCTTCATACATATTCCCTGAATTTCATCAATGATGAAAAAGACTTTGAGCAAGACTTCCTTCGTTTTGATCGTGATGAACCTTGGGTGAAACGTGTGGCTGAATATGTAGGAACAAAGCATCATTCTATAGAGTTAGGATCAGATAGTTTAATAGAGTATTTATTAACTCCAATGCGAGCGCGTGATCTACCTGGAGTTGGAGAACTGGAAACGTCTCTTTATTTGTTATTTAAGGAAATGAAAAAAGATGCAACAGTTGCACTTTCAGGCGAATCCGCAGATGAAGTATTCTCAGGATATCCATGGTTTCATCAAGAGAAGTTTCTAGATGCAGAGATATTCCCTTGGAGTGTTAATTTATGGTATAGTACAGAAATTTTATCAGAGGATTTTAAAGCGAAGATTAGCCCTGAAAAATATCAAAAACAAAAATTTGAAGATGCAGTTGCTGAGGTTCCCTTTTTAGAAGGTGAAAGTGATCTGCAAATGAAGCAACGTCAAATGTCTTACATGTTTATTACACGTTTCTTGCCATTTATGCTAGAACGAAAAGATCGCACAAGTATGATGAATGGCTTTGAAGTACGAGTTCCATTTTGCGATTACCGACTTGTAGAATACCTATGGAATGTCCCATTCGAAATGAAAAGCATAGACAATATTGAAAAAGGTATTTTACGTAGAGCTTTTGAAAATGTACTTCCAGAAGATGTACGTTATCGCAAAAAAAGTGCATATCCAAGCACTAAGGATGCCTCTTATCTACAAGGTATTAGTGATTGGATGTTACATGTGTTGAACAATCCTGAATCACCTATTTTGCCATTAATTAATGTAGAAAGAGTTCGTGCTATTGCAGAAGGAAA
>NZ_JBFUPV010000037.1:0-1288 GCF_041360755.1 Bacillus sp. RCC_6_1 | reverse complement strand
TGGTATTATCCCCTATAGGTAGACAGTAAAAAAAGAGTCCATCTGATATGATGGACTCAATACTGTTTTATCTGGAGGGGATTTTTTTATGGCAAGAAAAGGACAATCATTTCAAAAATATACAGAAGAACTAAAGCGAGAAGCAGTTCGTCTTCGATTAGAAGAGAGAAAGTCATTGCGAGAAATTCGTGAACAACTCGGTGTGAAGAGCGATGCCCAGATTATTGAGTGGGTAAAACGTGCGCAACAAGGGGAGTCCTTTGATGATCAACGTGGTGTCTGGAATCGAAAGAATTTTAATAGTCTAGAAGAAGAAAATGCTTATTTGAAGGCACAGGTTGAGTATTTAAAAAAGCGCAATCCAAATCTACACGGGAAGGAATGGTCCTAAAGAAAGAACGATTTTCTCTTATCGATTCATTACGCCAAGCCTATCCACTCCGATGGTTGCTTCAAATCGCGGAAGTTTCTAAGGCTGGCTACTATAAATGGCGGAAATATCATAACGTGCAGCGTTTACGTCAGAAAAGGGATATGTGGCATAAAGAACATATTTTATCTATTCATCGTCAGCACCCTTACTATGGGTATAAACGTATGACTCGTGCTTTGGCTCGAGAAGGAATGGTAATGAATCATAAACGTGTTCGTCGTCTTATGAGAGAGCTGGGTATTCAATCTATCATTCGAAAAAAACGTCCGTTTTATGGAAGAAAAACATCTGTGGTATTTAAAAATTATTTGAATCGAGAGTTTCAAGCTGAAAAGCAAAATCAAAAATTCGTAACAGATATTACTTATGTACGAATCGGAGAACAATTTGCCTATTTGTCAGCTGTGTTAGATTTATACAACAATGAAATTGTTGCCTGGAAGCTATCTTCAAGAAATGATTTAGATTTGGTTTTAACTACATTACGTCAATTAGAAGGGAAGTCATTAACTACTAAGCCCCTTTTCCATTCAGATCAAGGGTTTCAATATACATCTAAATCCTACGCAAAACAGTTAGAGAAATTAGGATTTGTCGGTAGTCATTCTAGACGTGGAAACTGTTTTGATAATGCGTGTATCGAATCATTCTTCTCACATTTAAAAACAGAGAAGTTGTATTTAGTGTGCCCAAAAACATATGAAATGGCCTACCGAGCAATTCAAGAATATATTCAATTTTATAATACAGAAAGATTCCAAGAAAAACTTCACGGCCTTTCCCCGATAGAATATCGGGAAAAGGCCGTGGCATAATACTCTTTTTATTTCTGTCTACTTGACAGGGAGATGACCA
>NZ_JBFUPV010000035.1:0-1456 GCF_041360755.1 Bacillus sp. RCC_6_1 | reverse complement strand
GGTATCAATCCGCAGCTTCGGTGGTGTATTTAGCCCCGGTACATTTTCGGCGCAGAGTCACTCGACTAGTGAGCTATTACGCACTCTTTAAATGGTGGCTGCTTCTAAGCCAACATCCTAGTTGTCTAAGCAACTCCACATCCTTTTCCACTTAATACACACTTTGGGACCTTAGCTGGCGGTCTGGGCTGTTTCCCTTTTGACTACGGATCTTATCACTCGCAGTCTGACTCCTAAGGATAAGTCATTGGCATTCGGAGTTTGACTGAATTCGGTAATCCGATGAGGACCCCTAGTCCAATCAGTGCTCTACCTCCAAGACTCTTACACTTAAGGCTAGCCCTAAAGCTATTTCGGGGAGAACCAGCTATCTCCAGGTTCGATTGGAATTTCTCCGCTACCCACACCTCATCCCCGCACTTTTCAACGTGCGTGGGTTCGGGCCTCCATTCAGTGTTACCTGAACTTCACCCTGGACATGGGTAGATCACCTGGTTTCGGGTCTACGACCACGTACTAAACGCCCTATTCAGACTCGCTTTCGCTGCGGCTCCGCCTCTTCAGCTTAACCTCGCACGGGATCGTAACTCGCCGGTTCATTCTACAAAAGGCACGCCATCACCCGTTAACGGGCTCTGACTATTTGTAGGCACACGGTTTCAGGATCTCTTTCACTCCCCTTCCGGGGTGCTTTTCACCTTTCCCTCACGGTACTGGTTCACTATCGATCACTAGGGAGTATTTAGCCTTGGGAGATGGTCCTCCCAGATTCCGACGGAATTTCACGTGTTCCGCCGTACTCAGGATACATTCAAGAGAGAACGAAGTTTCGACTACGGGGTTGTTACCCTCTACGACGGACCTTTCCAGGTCGCTTCGTCTACCTCGTTCCTTTGTAACTCCGTATAGAATGTCCTACAACCCCAAGAGGCAAGCCTCTTGGTTTGGGCTATGTTCCGTTTCGCTCGCCGCTACTCAGGAAATCGCATTTGCTTTCTCTTCCTCCAGGTACTTAGATGTTTCAGTTCCCTGGGTCTGTCTTCCTTACCCTATGTATTCAGATAAGGATACCATACCATTACGTATGGTGGGTTTCCCCATTCGGAAATCTTCGGATCAAAGCTTACTTACAGCTCCCCGAAGCATATCGGCGTTAGTCCCGTCCTTCATCGACTCCTAGTGTCAAGGCATCCACCGTGCGCCCTTTCTAACTTAACCAAACTAAAATTAAAAAATATGAGCTACACTGTTATCTAGTTTTCAAAGAACATACCATTTGCTATTTAAAATAGCTTTTTGGTGGAGCCTAGCGGGATCGAACCGCTGACCTCCTGCGTGCAAGGCAGGCGCTCTCCCAGCTGAGCTAAGGCCCCAAAATGTATGGTGGGCCTAAATGGACTCGAACCATCGACCTCACGCTTATCAGGCGTGCGCTCTAACCAGCTGAGCTATAGGC
>NZ_JBFUPV010000034.1:0-2282 GCF_041360755.1 Bacillus sp. RCC_6_1 | reverse complement strand
CATCGCTATCAAGCTAAGAAAATACAACGTCAATTATAGTAGAGGTTGTTTTTTTTTTTGTGTAGGGAATTTAAAGATTTGCATATGAAATAAACCCTGACGGGTTTCATTTTTTTGAATTAAGCCGCTTGATTATCAGACATGGTACAATTGTAAACGACACCTAATATATCAAAGACTGTTTTCTTTTCATACCGATGAGATTTTCGCCCGTTTTGCTGTAGGAGGTTAAACAGACGAAGGAGAACCTTTGATAGCTCTTGGGTGTCTTTCTGTATAGCTTGGAAAAGAAGAAGAAAGTAATCTTTAATCATATAGATAGCCTTATATTCACTCAATTCTTGTTTCTTTTTCATAAGAAGTAATTGCCGCATTTGAAACATGGTAGAAGAACAGAGTAGAATGGCAATCAGTTGTCCATACAAATGGCATTCTAATCGTTCTCGTTTTATCTTTTTACAATGATGAATATGAAAGAATGATTTCCACGTTTTAAATAAAATCTCGATTTGCCAACGTAAAGAATACCAATCATGTACTTGTCCCATCGGGACAATATCTATAGGGGTATTTGTCATATATACATTGATACCGGTAAGTCGTTTACTACGAGCGGAATACTTCATTCCTTTCTTTTTTTCTCTTACAGTTTGATCGTGTAATCGTTTTTGTTGTTGTTCTTTTGTTAGTCGATGAACAATCACACGAGTTGGGACCTTATCAGTCATTCCTACATAAGCGTTGGATATTTCGCATGTTTGTCCAGGCTGAAGAGTGTTCATTAAAACCTCCATATCTATCTGGATATACTCTGTACCTTTCTTAATTCTGCCATCTTGAAAATAATCAGGATTAGGATTTTTTTGATAAATACGTGTATTCGATTTGATACGTGAGATATAATAAGCCTTTTTATCTTGTATATGTTGAAGATCTTTCAAATGAAAATAGCCTAAATCTCGGATACATAAATCATTCGCTGTTACAGTTGGGACACACAGGGAACCGTAGGTTCGATCATGTTGTTTACCTGGTCCTGTATGAATATGAAGGAATTGTCCACTTAATAAATCATACTCAAGCTGAATCTTCACCCCCGCTGTATGACTGCAACCTCCTGCACCCGGATAAACAGATGAAAAAGGATCTGGGAGTTGAAATGCAGTTGAATCTAAAATACGAATACGTTTGAAAATAGGAGTATATGGAGAAGAAATCGGCATAGATGAGGCTAGTTTTTGGTTTAGTAGTTCAGCTAATATATGTTGTAAAAATTGAACGGCTGCTTTATTAAATCGTTGATTTAGTCCTTCAGGACTGATGAGCACTTTTGTTGATGCTTCTAAACGGCTAGATAACTGAGTTAATGAAGTCGTAGCGATATTTTGACTCATCCATACACATAAAGCGATTAAATCTTTTGCTTGGTACTTACTAGCTCGTTGCACAAAACCAACATCTCTAGCAAGGTCTCGTAAAATATTTGGAGATAAAAAACGTTGAATCTCTTGAGCAAATAGCTGTAATTCATCAGATACAGAAATAGACATACAAAAACGCCATCCTTTCCTATGATTCTATAGAAAGGATAGCGTATTTTTTCATTTTATGGGGTATTTTGTTTTTTAGCTTAATAGCGATTTGCGGGACCCCTTTTCTATCAATCCAAGTAATCCACTTTTCTAGATTTAATTACTTTAAGTTCCTGGAGGCTAACCAAATCCCCTGCCAGTACTTATACTCAAAAACAGGGGGTTATTTTATGGTATAATATGGATGATTCAGAATATTGATTTATATTAAGGGTGAAGGGGGAGTAGATTAGGATGAAAAAGCAAAGATTTTTAAAAAAACTATTAAGAAAAACCTTTTATATTGAACTAGATGATTCTCTTCATTATCCATCTCCTAAAACAATTTGTTCAGCTGTTGAAACCTATGCTATACAGTCTAAGGAGAAATTAAGGTTTGAAAGTAAAACAAAACCGATTACTTTTTATTTAGAAGATACATTGTATAGTACAGATGTACGAATGGCTCGTGGAGGATATTATATATTTTGTCGAGAAGTATAGAGGGCTTGAGTTAATATGATTCCCTGTATTGGTTAAGCAAAATAAACAGACTAATTAGTACTAGTATCTAGAATTTATTTAGGGCTAGCACCACCAGTAACTTAATATTTTGAAGTATCCCCAAAACGATAAAAATGAACTTCTTTCTATAAATGACACAAATTTTTCGTTTTGGGGGCATTATAAAATTTAAACTTGATAGCGATG
>NZ_JBFUPV010000033.1:0-2304 GCF_041360755.1 Bacillus sp. RCC_6_1 | reverse complement strand
GTCCCTGTGAGAGTAGGACGTCGCCAAGCAAAAACCTAAGTCGTTTCGACTTAGGTTTTTTTGTGTTTATTTTTATTATTTTAAATTTAAAGGTAAGAATTACCTTTATAAGAATATAGTCCAGATGTAACAAGAATGTTTGTGATCTTATATAAAAAGGTTATATGAAAAGTAGCAATCTAGCTCTTTTAACATAACCTTTTGTGTTTTTGAAGGATTTTACATTAGAAAAAATCTATAATTAAGGTAGTTAACATATATTTTTGATGGGTGTGGGGGATTATGAAAGAAATATGCATGTTATTAGTGGCTGTTATATTATGGGGCACAGCCATTGCGCCAACAAAATGGGCGTTAGAATCTATTCAGCCGTTTACTTTGTTGTTTATTCGTCTTTTCTTTGCAGGTGGAATTTGTATGCTATTCTCATTTAAGCAACTACAAAAATCAGTTGTACATAAAAAAGTTCCATGGAAAAGAATGAGTTTGTTAGCTTTTACCGGTGTAGCTGGTTATTTTATGTTTACATCCTACGGTATTTCTTTAACCAGTGGATTACATGTGAGTATTATAGATGCTGCATTACCATTAGTTACAATTCTTTTTTCAGCACTCTTTTTGAAAGAGAAAATTCGATTGAATTATTGGATAGGAATTATATTGGGTGCTATAGGAGTACTCTTTATTACGATTCCATCTAAAAGTGCTAATCAAGAAGTGTCTTTAATAGGAGATATACTGATATTATTAAGTACTTTTCTATTTGCTTTCTACACAGTTTTGCTAAAACGGCCAAAACAAGAACAGTATTTATCAAACGAGGTTTTTACAACATTAACTTTAATTATTGGAGCTGTTATTCTCTTACCGTTTGCACTGGTAGAAATTTTTTATTACGGTCTCCCAAAGGTTGAAACTTGGAAAACGGGACTTAGTGTAATATACCTTGTTATTGGAGCAACAATTTTAGCATATTGGTTTTGGAATAAAGCGCTAGAGAGAGTTTCAGCATCAGTAAGCGGATTATATTTAAATGCATTACCATTAATAAGTATTGTTACTTCAATTATTCTATTAAATGAATCTCTGACATGGAGAGTAATAATGGGAGCGAGTTTAGTTTTAATCGGAGTAGGATGGGCGGATAAGCAAAAGTTATGTAATCTATTAAAAGGTAACAAGGTGGAGAATAGAGACTGTTAAACAGTATGATTTATATAATTGAAATGTTAAAAAGATACCTTATATATGAGGTATCTTTTTTATTTAGCAAAGATAATAGACTAAAGTTAGTATGGATATTCTTTGCTGTATTTATATGTGTCGAAATCATTTTGAAATATTGTTTGGACAAGTTGTATACATTCAGTATCATAAAAGCTTTCAAAAGTCGGATGACGGGGAAATAAAGGATCAGTAATATCGCCTTCGCTAAAATCCCCTTTATAAATCATGGCGGGAGTTTGATGATGCCATGATGTTGAGAACTCATTTATTGGTGCGGTTTTTAATTCGAAACGCTTTTCTAATTCTTTCATTTCTTGATCGAAGTTTTCTAAGTATATATAATTGGTCACATATTCTTCTTCACCAGCTATATATTGTTGTGTGAAATGTGGGTTAATATCACTTGCGTGAGCTCCTTTCATAAATAGATAGTATAGAAATTGTTTAAATGAGATCCCTTTGGAGGAATTTTCATCTTGATATAAAAACTTTCGGATGGGTTTCCATTCGGGATGTTCCATATAAGGAGGTCCAATTAAGGATACGAAAGAACTGACTGCTCTCCTATAAGGGTTACGAACGAGTTTAAAAGTTTCTTTTTGTTTTTCTCGTAGAGCTATTCCTAGTCGTACACTATAGGTAGGTGTACTTTTGTATATATCATATTCATAATTATGAATGAAAGGACTATAGCTTAGAGCGGTTTGTAATAAATCAATCTGGTAAAAGAACCACTTAGCAAGAGAAGTACAACCGCTTTTTTGACTCCAAAATAGAATGATTGGAAACTTCCTATGATAGTGTGGGCTTCTTGAATGGGAGCTTATGATGTGTAATAAAGAAGGGTTGAACAAGTTCTACACTCCTTTCAGTTATCTTATTGATATGTATGAGAAATAAAAGGGGGGTATGAGAGTCTTTTTCATCTTTTTAAAAAAATGAAAGATTAATATTGACTATTATTATATAGAGGTGTAATATAGGACAAGTCGCCGATGACAATAACGTCGCAAGCGACAAATGAAATAAAAAAACTTAGTTGACATTAACTAACGAAGATGTTAACATAAGGAAGTC
>NZ_JBFUPV010000032.1:0-2398 GCF_041360755.1 Bacillus sp. RCC_6_1 | reverse complement strand
TAATGTCAACTAAGTTTTTTTATTTCATTTGTCGCTTACGACGTTATTGTCATCGGCGACTTGTTCTATATTACACCTCTAAAGTATAATCGTCAATACGTTTTTTAAAAAACTTTATATTTTATAGATTTCACTTATGTATTTCTTCTATAGTTATATACAAGCACCCCACAGGACTATCTATGGGGTACTACTCTATTATAAAAACTATTGCTCTTTCGACGGCGCCGAACAACTTCCATCAGTACAAGAAAGATCGCTTCCACCCTCTGAAGAAAGTTCTTGTAACTTAGGTGCAGGATTCTCTTCTTCCCACACTTGCTGAAGTGCACCAACAAAAGTTTCAAGTGGTTGTGCACCTGAAATAGCATACTTTTGATTAATAATAAAATAAGGTACTCCCGAAATTTGATATTGCTGAGCAATCGCTTCATCAATTCTAACATCATTTGCATACGCATTTTTATCATTAATAACATTTAAAGCCTCTTGCTTATCTAAACCTGAAACTTCAGCGATAGTAGCAAGTGTATCCACATCACTTAAATTTCTCGATTCAGTGAAGTATGCGAAAAGTAGATTTTCCGTAATCTCTTTTTCTTTTCCTTGATCCTTTGCAAACTTCGCAAGACGATGCGCATCAAACGTGTTCGTCGGCTTCATCTCATCAAAATTAAAACTTAAACCCATACTAGCTGCATGATTTCCTAGCTGTACGTTATTACGCTTAGCTTCTTCAATACTAATTCCATACTTTGATGCAAGTACTTCATTAATACTTGTCCCAGAATAGATTGGAGCATTTTGGTCTAATTCAAAACTTTTAAACTCAACTTCAACATCCTTCTTATGCGGAAATTGCTCTAAAGCCATCTCTAATCTAAGTTTCCCAATATAGCAAAATGGGCATACAAAATCTGACCAAACTTCAATTTTCATAGAAACACCTCATTAACTTTTAGTTTTCAATCATTGTAGCACTGAGATTAAGGAATTCAAAAGTTTTTGCTCTACCTCCTTCATATAGTACATACAAAAATACACTTATAGCAGAATACCTAATTAACAAAAAAACGATAATCAAAAGGATTAACTATTATCCCTCCGATTATCGTCTATATAAATGCAACAACTTTAATTATGCCGGAATATACTTCCCTACGAACTTCCATACAGTATTCCAATATTTATTCGAATCTACTTTCTCCGCTTCCCCATGTCCAGCACCTGGAACAATTAATTTCTCTTTTTCTACTTTTGCAGCAGTATATACTTCATCTAACATTTCAAAAGGAACGAATGTATCAGCATCCCCATGAATGAACAGCATAGGTGTTTTACTTTTCGCTACTTGTTTTACAGCTGAGGCCTCTTCTAAATCATACCCAGCTCTTAATTTAGTAACCGTATTTGCCGCATTCATAACAGGAAACTTCGGTAAGTGGAATAAATCTTTTAGTTGATAAGTAAATTCATCAATAACAGTTGAGTATCCACAATCTTCAATAATAACTTTAACATTAGAAGGTAAATCTTCTCCTGAAGTCATCATTACAGTTGCCCCGCCCATTGAAACACCAAATAGAGCTATTTCAGCATTAGGGTCTTTCTTTAAGATTTGTTGAATCCAAATTAACACATCTTTACGATCATGCCAGCCCATACCAACATAATCCCCTTCACTATTTCCGTGCCCACGAAGGTCTGGTGCTATGACATTATAGCCTTGTTCATAAAAGTTACGAACATATTTCGTCATTTCTGATGCTCTACCACTATATCCATGAACTACAATTGCCCATTTATGACTAGATGGTTCATTCATATATTCATAACCTTTTAAATTTAATTTATCGAAAGAACGTATAGTTAATGTGTTAGGTTTATACTTCGATACGAAGTTTGCATTCTTTTCTTCATTTGCAGCCAATACATCTCCCGACGCATTTACCGTTTCCACTAAATGAGGATTATCTTGCAAAAATTCCTTTTCTTGTTTCGCATTTAATGCATAGTTATAAAAATAATTTCCAACTAACATATACACGATTACTAGCAGGACTAAGACTACTATAGTAATTATACTTATCTTTTTCATATTATCTCCTTTTCTAACTTAAATCTTCTTATATTAAAGTACATCAAAAACAACTGTACTATTTTAACATACCAATGAATTCTATCTTTAAGAAATAAAATAGAAAATCTTAAATTACCTGTCAAAAATCACGAAAGAAATTGAATAAAACTTATATAGCTACGTACTCAAAAATCTTTTTAAAAATGAGCAGCACTTCAAAATATTTAGCTTTGAAAAGAAGTTATAAAACACAAAAAAGACGAGTCATTCTGACTCGTCTTAAAGTTGCTTGGCGACGTCCTACTCTCACAGGGACAA
>NZ_JBFUPV010000031.1:0-5669 GCF_041360755.1 Bacillus sp. RCC_6_1 | reverse complement strand
GTTGGGACCTTGTCCCTGTGAGAGTAGGACGTCGCCAAGCAACTTTAAGACGAGTCAGAATGACTCGTCTTTTTTGTGTTTTATAAAAATAAGAATGGCTGGTAAATCTCAGTTTATTAAAATTTCACTTTATTGTTCACATCAACAAGTTCAAAACGCTCACAGACGAGTAACATATCTTCAGAGAAATTAAGACCAAGCTCATTTAGTTCCTTTGTAAAAAAACGAACATGGGTGTCTCTCCAGTAATTATAAGTACAATCTCCTTCGCCTTCAGCGATAGCGAATTCTTCGCTTACTTCATTCATTGGTGTTACAGTTACTTCTATTGTCTTAATAATAGCTACAGGTTCATCATTACTATTGAGTATAATACTATAATCAATAGTAGTCGGTAGTGATTCATGTTCTAATTCATAAAAAATGTGACCGGAGCATGTAGCGGTTTTAATACCGTCAATTACTAGTTGTGCAAGATAATTAGGGGCATCCCCAAATTGCCAAGCTGTAACAGATTCTGGTTTTTTGTTGTTTCCCCAATAAGTATCCCAATATGTCTGTGCTAATTGATTCATTTTTATCGTTACCTCACTCTAATTCATATTTAGTCTCTTTATAATTCCTAGGAAATTTACTTACTTATTTAGTATGTCTTTGTACTCATTTAAAAGTTGTAGCGGTGTGTTGCAAATTAAAAAGATACTATGTGGAGTGAATATAGTTTGTAAATATGTTCTGTACATATATGGGATCTTTAATTTTCCAATTGCATTTTATGATAAAGGATGTAGTTACTTAAAGAACGTTCAGATTATGAATGGTAGTTTATTATCACTATGCCATATTGAAGTGAGTAATACTAGAGTTAAAATAGATGAAAAAACTGATATTCTAAATTGAATATCAGTTTAATAATATGTGACTTATATGAATCTATAGCAATACGAAAAGCGTAAATAAGATAGCCAACAAAATACGATAGTACGCAAAAGGTTTTAAACCTATCTTCTCTAAAAGCTTTAGAAAAGTTACTACCGCTAGCATCGCTACTATAAAAGAGGTAATGAATCCTACCGCAAACATAGGGATGTCATCGACACTTAAATACTTCCAACTTTTTAGTAAGTCTAAGCCTGTAGCCCCAATCATTACAGGAAGAGCTATTAGAAAAGAGAATTCAGATGCAGTCTTATAATTTACTTTTGCTAATAGACCTCCAGAGATAGTAGAGCCAGCTCTAGAGAAGCCAGGGTATACTGCTAAGCACTGAAATAATCCGATTGTTAAAGCTTGGCGGTATGTTAAATCGTCCAGTGAATAGGCTGCTGCCTCCTTCTTTTTTACTTCTGCAAAGAGCATAAGAATTGCACCTGCTACAAGTCCAATCACAACAGTGTATGGCTGGAATAAGTATGTTTTAATAATATCATGTAGTAGCAAACCAGCAACCACTGCCGGAAATACGCCAAGAAATACATGGAACGCGTTGAATTTTTTTTCTTTCTGTAGAAGTGGCTTAATATTACATAAAGAAACGAGACGTTTATGATATAAAATTGCAATGGCTAAAATTGCGCCTAGCTGAATAACAATTTCAAACGTTTTCGCTCTTTCTCCCTCAAAGCCTAATAAATGCCCGACTAATATAAGATGGCCAGTAGAGGATATAGGTAAAAATTCAGCTAATCCTTCTACAATACCGAGTATGAAGGCAATAATGATATCGCTCATAGTTTCACTCCTACAAATTAATGAATGTCTACTTTTTTAAAATAGAATAGTGTTGCAATAAATCCGGAAATTGTCGTTACTGCAATGATGATATAAGAATACTCTGGTGGATATGTCGGTTGTAATTCGTTATTTGCGATATCTAGAGTAGCGGTCCACGGAAATAAATCTTTATGCTTGGAGTTTACGAGCATAAGATTAGTCATTGTAATAATGACTGTTAATATAATGGGCGGTACATAGCTCTTCATTACAAGAGTTAGTAGCACAATAGGTGAAGACAATAGAAAGAGAAGTCCACCACATATTAAAAATTCTAGGAAAGAACCTAAAAGTAAAGAAATGTTAAAGCCAGGGAAGTTCCCCAATAGCCCTAATATTAAAGTAAGTGCCCAAGCGACTAAAGTTAGCATCATAATCCAAAGAAAGAGAATGATGAATTTACTTATAATAAAGCTAATGCGCGACACGGGGATAGTTAGTAAATTTTTCAGTGTATCTTCTGCATATTCGCGGGTAAGCAAATATGCAACCACTACTCCATATAAGGGGAATCCTATAACTAAAGTAGTATATAAGTTAACGTCAGTGAATAATTGATGGAACCAAATAGTTGGAGTAGGCTGTTTTGTTTTTATATGTATATAAGAGGCTACTACAACTAAGAAAGGTGCGACACCAGCACCAATAATGCTAATTAAAAACATATTAGAGCGTTTTAGTTTTAAGAGTTCTGTATAGAGTAGATTAACCAATTGTTCCACCTCCAACTAGTTTGGTGAAATAATCTTCTAGTCTATCTTCGCTTATCATCATTTTTAATACTTCAATACCATTAAGAACAAACGTTCTGTTTATGTATCCTTGTTGTCCAAAATGAGAGTAAATACGAATATTTCCTTCATCATGTACTTCATAATCAAAAATTTGAAGATGATTTTCTAATAACATCACAGCTTTATCGTCATTATTCACTTGAAACTCTATGTACTTACGGTTTGCTTTGCGCAGCGTATCAAGAGAAACTTCTTCTAGTAACTTTCCTTCATGAATAATTCCGATACGATCGACCAACTGTTCTATCTCGGCTAATATGTGACTAGAAATGAGTATTGTTATATTTCTTTCTTGAGCTAAAGAATGAATAAGTTTTCGCATTTCTTTAATACCAATAGGGTCTAGTCCGTTAGTTGGTTCATCTAATATGAGTAGCTCAGGATAATGGAGAAGAGCGCGTGCAATTCCTAAGCGTTGCTTCATTCCTAAAGAATACTTTCCTACTAACTTTTTTGTCTCATGCTGCAAGCCTACTATTTCTAATGCTTCTTCGATAGCATTCTTTTTGTGAACCCCAATTATCTTTGCATTAATTAGTAGGTTTTCTTTTGCAGTTAAGTTTTCATAAAATCCTGGAACTTCAACTATAGAACCAATTCTGCTTAAAATATCTTTTTGATTTTGGAATAAGTTCTCTCCGAATATTTCAATCGTTCCACTTGTAGGTTTTATAAGACTAAGCAGCATACGAATGGTTGTTGTTTTACCAGCACCGTTGCGGCCTATGAAGCCATAAATCTCTCCTTGTTGAACATTAATATTTAAATTATCTACTGATTTTTGATTGCCATATACTTTAGTAAGGTTAGTCGTTTTTATAATTGTATTTATAGGAGACACCTGCTTTCTATAAGTTCTTACTTACATCATAAAAAGGAAGGCTTAACTGCATATTAATCATTTCTTAACTATTTCTTAAAAGTATTGTGTTTTGGAATAGAAAAGCCAAAAGTAGTTCGTTTCCATGGAGTACTTTCAACCCATATATGCCCACCATTTTTTTCAACGAGTGCTTTAGAAATAGAGAGTCCGAGACCGCTACCACCAAATGAAGAGTTTCTTGATTGTTCGCTTCGGTACATTCGCTCAAATATGTTTTGTAAATCATGTTTTGGAATACCAGGGCCTTGATCCCAAATATGAAGTTTGTATTCTGCATCAGCTTCCAGCAGTTCGACTCCTATTGTTTTCCCATCCTTTCCGTAATAAATTGCATTTTTCATTAAATTACCGATAATCCGCATAATGCTTAGATGATCTGCGATGATAGGACAAGTAGAATCTGGTATGAGAATTTGCAGTTCGATGTTATGTTTTGAGAGCTCAGGTAAAAATTCAATCAAAACTTCTCTAGTAACTTCAGAAAAGTCGAGTTCTTCTTCTTTTAGTGGAAATTCATTAGCGTCTAGCTTCGCCATATTGAATATTTCATCAACTAGGTGCTTTAAGTTATTTGATTTCATATAGAGTATTTTAAGATATTCTTGTTTTTCTATTTTAGAAGCAGCAACTCCGTCTTTCAAAGCATCTATATATCCGATTATGGAGGTGAGTGGTGTTCGTATATCGTGGGAGATACTAGACAAAAGTTGTTTTCTGGATTCCTCGGATCTTTTGGCTTCAATCTGAACCTGCTCTAATTTAGCTATTAGCTCGTTTATTGAAAAAACGATATTATGTAATGAGTGGTCATTGCTTGTGAATAATCTCGTTTGTAAGTTTCCTTTTAGTACACGACTTAATTTAGTATCCATTGCTTTACGATGTTGAATGAATTGTATTCTTGAAAAGAAGAGATAAATTGTAATTAAGATAAGGATAATAAATAAAGACATTTTTAATCTTGGGCCCATTTGTATGTTTAAAATCCCGCAAATGATAAGTTGTAATGAAATAAGGAAGAGGGTTTTATCAGTCTTCAAGCTTTTCACCTACAAACTTATAACCAATTCCCCATATAGTCTGAATAAATTTTGGATTGGAAGGGTCAATTTCTATTTTCTTTCTAAGTTTTCGAATATGTACCATAACGGTATTGTCATCTTCTATATAATTATCGTCCCACACATTTCGGAAGAGCTGTGTTTTTGTAAATACTTGCCCTGGGTTTGAAGTAAAGAATTTTAACAGTTCCAATTCTTTTCCGGTTAAGCTAATTTCTTCTTTGTTTGTATGAACTGTGTATGTATTTAAATTGATAGTTAGTCCTTTAAAAGATAAAGTTGTTTTTTCTTGAGCAGTATTGTTACTTCCGAGAACTAAAAAACGCCGCATAAGAGCTTTTACTCGTGCAATTACTTCGTGAATGCTGAAAGGTTTCGTAATATAATCATCAGCACCAATGCTTAAACCTAAAATTTTATCAACTTCGTGATCTTTAGCTGTGAGCATTAATATAGGTACGTTAGTTTTATCTCTAAGTTTTTTACATACCTCGATTCCATCTATTTTGGGCATCATAAGATCTAATATAACGAGGTTATATTTATTTTGATTAAATAAATGCAAGGCTTCTTCGCCGTTGATTGCAGTGTCTACCATGTATAATTCTCGTTCTAAATATATTTTTAATAAATTTCGGATTTCTTTATCGTCGTCTGCTATAAGGATACGTATATCTTTCATATCTTCACCTGCTTCTAATAGAGTTTTATTGATAGTACAACAACTCTCTAATTATATACTAGTATTTGTTAAAATAAGGTTGCTAGTTTTGTTGGAGGAAAACGTCCACACAAGTTAAGTCTAGAGTTCAAATTAACTTGAATATATTTTTAAAAATAAATTAAAGAGAAGCAGAAGGTGTGCTCCGATAATGAAATCCTATAGAGACGTATCTAGCTAAAAGAGCATAAAAATATTAAATTGAAATTCTTTATAAAAAGGTGTTGACGATTATACTTTAGAGGTGTAATATAGAACAAGTCGCCGATGACAATAACGTCGCAAGCGACAAACGAAATGAAAAACTTAGTTGACATCAAATAACGAAAGTGTTAACATAAGGAAGTCGCAAATGAGCGGCTAAGTAGTTCTTTGAAAACTGAACGAAACAAACAACGTGAAACGTCAATTTTTATTTTAGATGCTAGACAAACTAA
>NZ_JBFUPV010000030.1:0-8519 GCF_041360755.1 Bacillus sp. RCC_6_1 | reverse complement strand
CGCTCATTTGCGACTTCCTTATGTTAACATCTCCGTTAGTTAATGTCAACTAAGTTTTTTTATTTCATTTGTCGCTTACGACGTTATTGTCATCGGCGACTTGTTCTATATTACACCCCTGTAGATCAATCGTCAATACCTTTTATCTTTTTTATTTTATAAATCATAAAAGCTTTGCCTTCTCTTAATTTCTAATACATCCTTAGAACTTCTTAAACTTATGTATTCAAATTAACAATCTGCAGCCTACACTCTCTAACTTAATACTAATACTTTTCTAAAGAATGAATGTGAGACCAAGTAAATATATATTAAGGATAGTATTTTTTCTTTTAGTACGTTCTCCCTCCTGCCCATCTCTAGGGGGATTATAAATAAAACACTTCTCTTCTTTACCTTTAAAAAAGGGAAAGAAATCTAATACCCTTAGGAGGCGTTATGAAATGCATGTTAATAAAAAGATAATTTATGTATCCCATGATGCCCATTTCCACGGAGCACAGCTACTTTCTTTACATACTATTAAGGCTCTTAAAGAAAACTTTGATTACTCTGTTGCAATTATTTCTATTGGATCCGGTATTTTAATTCCCGATTTTCAAAAGTACGGTCCTGTTTATTGTCTCGAGCAAGGTTATCAAACAGAAGAAAAGGTCGAATTATTAATAAAGGATTTATTATCACAGAATTTTACCCTCGCCATATGTAGCACTGTCATAAGTGGCGATATCGTCGCATTACTAGCTAGACAAAATATAAAAGTTGTTTCATTAATACATGAATTACCGCATTTAATACAACAGTACTCTGCTGAAGGGAAAGCTAAAAACATCGCTGAATTTGCTTACAAAGTTGTCTTCCCTTCACAATACGTATATGAAAAATTTCGTACAATCACTGAATTGGATCCTCAAAAATGTCACATTCTCCCTCAAGGTTTGTTTAACCACAATCCTTATAAGAACAATATTGCAAAAGCTAGAAATGAGTTACGTAAGAAGCTTAACCTGCCTCTAGATAGCAAAATCATCTTGGGTGTAGGCTTCGCAGATTATCGGAAAGGGATAGATTTATTCTCACTTATCTCTTACTCAGTAAGAAAGACTCACAAGGATATTCATTTCATTTGGGTAGGGAGAACAGACGTTCAATTCCTGAATACACTGCCCCCTAAATATAAAGCACATTTCACATTAGTCGATCCTACTCCCGATATCGGATTATATAACGCTGGGGCTGACTTATACTTATTAACTTCAAGGGAAGATCCTTTTCCAAATGTTGTTTTAGAAGCATTAGATGCAAAACTTCCTGTTATAGGGTTTAAAAATGCTGGAGGTTTTGAAGATGTTGTTACAGAAAAAACTGGTGCCTTAGTAGACTTTTTAAATTTACCCAAAATGCTAGAAAAAATATATGAATTTATTCATGATGAGGGATTACGATTACAAAAGGGAAGCTTTGGCCAAGAACTTATCGAAAAAAACTTCAATTTTCTTAATTACATTTATCAATTACTAGATCTTCTCGAACATAATTACAAAAAGATAAGTGTAATCATACCGAACTATAATTATGAAAAATACTTACCTGATCGAATCGAATCAATATTAAACCAAACCTACCCTCTTTACGAACTAATTTTCTTAGACGATGCCTCCACTGATCATAGCGTATCAACTTTTAAAAAGCTGCTTTCAAAAGAAAATAAGACCCACCTGAAGGTTCAACAGATTATTAATGATAAAAACTCTGGTTCTGTATTTAAACAATGGATAAAAGGAGTCTCTGCAGCAACTGGTGATTATATTTGGATCGCAGAGGCCGATGACTTATGCGATAAGACATTTTTACAAGAGGTGATACAGGGGTTTTATATAAATAACAATATTACCTTAAGTTACACACAATCAAAACAAATAGATGAACAAGGAAATGTATTGGCTAATCATTATTTAAATTACACAAATGATATCGATAAAGAAAAATGGAAAGCCCCCTATTTTCGAAAAGGCGTCGAAGAAATACAAGATACGTTACTTATCAAAAACACTATACCTAATGTTTCAAGTGTAGTTTTTAAAAATATAGATATGAAGAAAACGGAAAAACAGTTAGAGAAGTTCAAAATAGCTGGCGACTGGTTCTTCTATGTTTCTCTTCTTACAGAGGGAGATATTTACTTCAATCCAGCCCCCTTAAACTATCATAGACGACATTTAAATAGCGTAACGAGAACAGAAGATTCATACTCCCATTACAATGAAGTTGTGCAAATGCAAAATTTCATTAAAGAAAAATTTACTATCGACGACATTTCTAAAATGAAAATGTATACATATAGAAAGTATCTTAAAACATACTTAAAAATTTAAACGTGTGCTTTCTATGCCATCAATATCTCTTGTAAGGCGCTACTATTATTTAAGGGGGAATACTCTTTGAAAGACTTTATAGAGGAACATAAAGATTTAATTTCTCAAATCGCACACAGCTATAATGTAAATGCAAGTATCCATCCTGAGGATCATATCTTTCAGTTCATTGTCACTAATCCCGTCTTCCCATCAAAAAAAGAAGCGATAGATTATTACTTTAAAGATGGGCAAAACTCAGCACAAATACTCTTAAACTTAATTACTTCCCTTTATCCTCCTACAGTCAATCCAATTAAATTGTTAGAATTTGCATCCGGATACGGCTGCGTAACACGTCATTTATTAAATCTACAAGCGAATTTGAGTATAACCGCTTGCGATATACACGAAGAGGCTATTTCCTTTATTGAAAACAAATTAAATAATTCTTCTATATTATCTCATCCTGAGCCTGAACAGTTAAAATTGGACTCCTCTACGTACGATATCGTTTTTTGTCTATCCTTTTTCTCTCATATGCCTGATACAACTTGGTTTCGTTGGCTGCAAACATTGTATAACGCTGTTTCACCTGGTGGTTTATTCATTTTCACAACCCATGGCTATCAAAGCAAAAAATACTTCGGGTTTCCAAATTTAAATGAAAAGGGCTATTGGTTTCTCTCTTCTAGTGAACAATTCGATTTAGATGTGAATCAATACGGACAAACGATAGTTAGTCCCTCTTACGTGTGTGACAAAATTAAATTATTACCCCATAACCCAATTATCAAAAAGTATACTGAAGGATTTTGGTGGGAACATCAAGACCTTTGGGTTATAGAAAAAGAAGTAAATTAATAACCCACGCTCTGCTTATATACAAGTAGAGTGTGGGTTATTATTTTTTACTATATAAGAACTCTTCAATCCATAGCTTATTTAATCTAATCCCATGTTTAAAATCTATTTTAGGTTCCCAATTCAATTCTTGTTTTACCTTATCAATATTTAAAATGATTTTTTGAACGTTCTCTTGTTTTTGTTTGTAACAGATAAAATCCACTTTTCTTTCTGTTATTTTCTCTAATTCCACTATAATTCGTTTTAAAGAAAGACCTTTGCCACTCCCTATGTTGTATACGCAAGATTTCAATTGATTTAATTGTGCTAGTTGTATAGTAATTTCAACTAAATCATCGATATAAATATAATCTCTAATAATTTCCTCCGGATTCCCATATATATGAATCCTTTCATTACTGAGATGCTGGTACAAAAAACAATTTATCGCCCCTACTTTTTTTAAGGGGTTTTGGTATTTTCCATACGGATTAGAATATCTACATACAACATAATCTATTCCATATTTTCTCTTATAAAAATACAAATAATTCTCCAGCGAAACTTTTGTTATTCCATACGGGGAAAGTGGTCTTAATGGATGTTTCTCATCAATAGGCAAATATTCAGGTTCACCATAAACTGTGCCTCCCGAAGAAGCCAATATAATTTTTTTAATACGAAAATCTTTAACACTTTCCATGAAATTAAGAAAAAATAGACTGCTATTAATATCACCGAAAACATCTTCAATTGAAGTTGCTACGTTAGACGTCGCAGCTAAATAAATAATAATATCTATATTCACTAAAGCCTTATATATATCCTCAACATTTTCTAAATCACCTTTAATAAATTCAACTTCACTTATAATATTTTGAGGAAAATTATTTATATGTCTGGAAAATACTTTTACATTTTGCCCCTGTTTCAATAAACCCAATGCGAGGTTGATACCAATGAAACTATTTCCACCTACTATTAAATAATTATTCTTCCTCATAATATCATCTCTCTAGTAATAAATTTTTCCTATCGTCAAACTTAAAAATATACACAAATAAACTGGATCATTTTGATTATTCATCCTCTTATCATTGTATGTTTGTTATAAATTTTCATTATCTTTATTTTCTATTTTCATTTTATAATAGCTTCCTTATTCAGGTTGACTGCAAAAACACTCATAATATTTACTCATCCCCATGAATATATTTAATAAACAATCCTCACTTGTTTACCCCATAAAAAAGCTTCTACATACACAAAGTTCTCAAAAAAGGAGCGCTAAACTCATGAAAAATATAAATCAAGAACTTTTAAATCATGTAATCCTACATAAAGATCGAATTCCGCATTACCATAAAGACTTTCCCCTTATACTATTTTGGAGTCATAGAAGCGGATGCACCTCATTAGCTAATTGGTTCTTTTTTCAAATTGGATTATTTACTGAAGCAAAGAAATACAATGACTTTATTCATTACTATGAGTTCTGGGTGTATAAAAACAGTACAAATTACATTCAACAATTACAAAATAGTCTTCTAGAGGCTAAAAAAAATGTTTGTAAACTTGTACGAAATCCTTATACAAGAGCTGTCAGCTCATTTTTATTACTTGCTGACAATCCATATGCTAGCCCACAATGGGAAAGCATCCGTCATTATTTTTATAATGATAAATATAGTAATCAAGGAATATCATTTAAACAATTTTTATATTACGTTCAGGCATTCGATTCCAATTCCCTAGCTTTAGATATACATTTTAGTCAACAATACGTCCCTGGTGAAGAAAATTTCATTCAATGCTATATTCCTTTAGAAGATTTTAATACACAAATCACCAAGATAGAACACATGTACGATTTGATGAAATCCCCTTTAGCACTTTTTACAAATTCAGATCATCATCGCGCTCACAAGATGATTTATGCAGGAAGCTATGCAGAACTTAGCATTACAGATCCAGGCTTTCCCCGATTTCCAACATACGAAAGCTTTTATGATAAAGAAACTATGGATTTAGTTACAGAAATATACGCACAGGATTTTGAAATGTACCCATACACGAAAGGGATATTTTAAGTCTATACATTTTTCCACGAATAAAAGCTGATACATCGCATAGCATAAAGTGAAACTTTAATTCGAGTGGGAGTTCTCTCCAACTAATTATTCCCTTCTCCTAATCGTAATTTTAAGAGATACCTAACTTTCACCCATTTCCTTTAATTTCGCCGATTGTTGACGTGTATCATACTTTCCATACATAGATTGCATTTATTAACATAGGAGGGATATCGTGTGGAAATCAATTTGAAACACAATAATGGGTACTGCGTTATTTGCGAAAAGAAAGCTACATTTATAGAGCATAATGATTGGCTTAGAGATCATTATTTATGTTCTACATGTAACTCTATACCAAGGCAGCGAGCTTTAATCCATGCTTTACATACATTTTTTCCAAAATGGGATTCCTATAATATTCACGAATCCTCTCCTGGAGGAATTACGACTCAGCTACTATTAAAAAACTGTAAAAACTATACTTATTCTCAATACTTTAGAAATTATCCTCTTGGCCAATACTTTCAAGGTATTAGATGTGAGAACTTAGAAGACATGACTTTTGAAAATGAATCTTTTGATTTATTCATTACTCAAGACGTTTTTGAGCATGTAATGACGCCAAACAAAGCCTTTAAAGAAATAGAACGAGTATTAAAACCTGGCGGTGCTCATGTATTTACTGTCCCTTGGTATCATACACTCACAAAAACTGTGCAAAGAGCAAGAATGAATAAAGAGGTGATTGAATATATTGAAGAGCCCATTTATCATGGAAACCCTATTGATGAGAATGGATCTTTAGTAACGTTCGATTGGGGGCAGGATATGATTGAATATATTTATACACATGCAAACATGTATACAATTGTTTTTTTACAAAAGGATAGATCACTAGGGTTAGATGCTGAATTTTTACATGTTTTCATTAGTAAAAAGCAAGAAAATAAAGTTTAATCACTATATAATTCGGAGGTTTAACAAATGAATAACTTTAAGTTAGGAAGTGATTTTGATCATCTTGTTAATTCAGTATCTGATGCCGAACTTCTAAATTTATTTATACAAAGTTGTTCACAAACAACGATAAATGGGGTTCCCGTACCTAGATTTCCTCCTGAAGAAATTCAAAAACAATTTGTAGGTGCTTCCTATGAACATGCTCTTTACGAAGCATATTTGTTTTATAGCCATATAAAAGAATACGCCCAAAATTTAGGAGTTCCCTTGAATAAAGAAAGTAAAGTTTTAGACTTCGGATGCGGATGGGGAAGAATTATACGCTTCTTATTTAAAGATGCCTCTGATCAAAATTTACTTGGCATTGATGTCGATCCTGCGATGATCACACTTTGTAATGAAACACTAGGAAGAGGGATATATAAAACAGCAAGCCCACATCCCCCTGTAGATTTTATTAGCGACAATTCATTAGATATCATATTCGCTTATTCTGTATTCTCACATTTATCCGAAGCAACTGCCGAAAATTGGGTAAAAGAATTTTCAAGAGTTCTTCGCCCTGGTGGAATCTTCATCGCAACAACACAAGCGCGCTATTTTCTTGATTTTTGTCAACAATTCCAAGAACATCCTGAATTAATTCAAACAGGATGGCATAAAACTTTATCTCAAGCTTTTCCAGATATACATCGCGCCATCTCGGATTATGAAAACGGCAAATTTGTTCATAGTCCCACTGGTGCAGGGGATGTTAGAAATAGTAGTTTTTACGGAGAAACCGTTATACCTAGGACTTATATTGAAAATCATTATGAGAAATATTTAAAGCTACAAGACTTTTTTGATGATGTAAATCGATTACCACAGGCCCTCTTTGTCCTTCAAAAAATTTAATTCCTTTCATTCAACATAATAAATTTCATGACGAAAAGTACTTTCTATTTCAGATATATATCAAATTACCTAATACTCTCTTATTAAGTAAGCTTAAAAAATCCAATACATACCATAAAAAAAACAGTAAACAGATAACATATCTCTTATTTTAAAATTGCTTCACCAAATCAAGAATAACTTCCCAACACTTGAACTACGAAAAACACGAGGGGGATATAACTTGAAAATAATCGCTTTTTACTTACCACAATTCCATCAAATTAAAGAAAATGATCGATGGTGGGGGAAAGGATTTACTGAATGGACAAATACTAAAAGTGCACGACCTTTATTTTCAGGACATTATCAACCTAGGGAACCTTATCAAGATTTTTATTACGACTTAACTACCCCCTCCGTAAGAAAGTGGCAAGCAAAAATCGCTAAAGCATACGGTATATATGGTTTTTGTTATTATCATTACTGGTTTAAGGGAAAAAGACTATTAGAAACACCCTTTAATGAGGTACTAAAGATGAAAGAACCTGACTTCCCTTTTTGTCTTTCTTGGGCAAATGAACCATGGACAAAATCTTGGGATGGTCTCGATAAACATATATTAATGCCTCAAGACTACGGAGATATATCTGATTGGAAGGAACACTTTGATTATTTATTACAGGCTTTCCAAGATGAGAGATATATTTATATAGATGATAAACCTCTATTCATTATTTATCGTCCAGGACATATTCCTGATTGTGAAAAAATGCTTAATTACTGGAATGCATTAGCGCGAGAAAATGGTTTAAAAGGTATATACTTTGCTGAAACATTAAACAGTTTTCCACTACCTAATATAAATGGATTCGATGCTAGCATTCAGTTTGAACCTTTCTATACAATTGCCCATGATAGCTCTTCAGACATAAATAAGGTAATATATGATTCTGATATGCAATTAAACGTTTGGGACTACGATAAAGTATGGATGTATATATTACAACGATCGCTCCCAAAGAAAAAAACATTTCCTGGTGCTTTTGTTGATTGGGATAATACTGCACGACGTAAAAACGCGAATAGCAGCATCTTTGTAGGTTCTACCCCTGAAAAGTTCACCATATATTTAAGCAAGCAAATTCATCGGACTTACTCTTTTTATAACAGCGAGTTTTTATTTATTAACGCATGGAACGAGTGGGCGGAAGGAACTTACTTAGAGCCAGATAAAAAATATGGATTTTCTTATTTAGAAGGGGTTAAAAATGCAATTGATAGAGGTATGAAAGCATACAAAAAAGACGAGTCATTCTGACTCGTCTTAAAGTTGCTTGGCGACGTCCTACTCTCACAGGGACAAGGTCCCAACTACCATCGGCGCTAGAGAGCTTAACTTCCGTGT
>NZ_JBFUPV010000029.1:0-14391 GCF_041360755.1 Bacillus sp. RCC_6_1 | reverse complement strand
TTGAAGAAAATTTAGCCATAAAAAATGCACCTCCAATTGTTAATTATGTGTCTAACAATTGGGGTGCACTTCAAAAAGGTAGTCTTTTTCTGTTTTTAAGATGTATATTCTATTCATGTGAGGTTAACATAACGTCCTATTATCAGTAGCAATAGTAAAGGAGGAACCCTACTCTCACAAGGGAACCCCCTTTTTTGTGCTATGGGTCTATGCATTTTTCTATACATTACTATCCTGACAAGGTTTTAGGGTCCTCTTTTGTTCGTGAATTAGTAGAAAAACTGTATAATATCTTGCATACTCTTAGCGTGGTTATTTTCCAAAATGCTGGTGATACCCCTCATTGTATTTAGAGTAAAAATTTTTAAATATAGCAGAAATGATAATGAAGTATCTATCTCTAATTTGCTAACTAAAAATTTTCAATACAATTAATGTAGAAGCAATGGAGAAATAGGTTATTAAATATTCTACATTTTATAGACTTGCTAAGCAGTATAAAGAAGTAAAAAAAGGGAAACCTAACGAATAATTAAGGATGATTCAGGGGGTACCAAATGGAGCATAAAACAGAAGTAACAATTGGGGATTATGTTCAATTTTTATATCGTAAAAATCCTAATTTAGAATTAACCGGATATGTAGTCAGTGTTCTACAGAATACAATTGTTGTAGATATTACAGAGATAATGGGATTTGAAGTAGATGATGTTAGGCAAGTAGTAAAACACGGTTACTATAATAAAGTGAATCAAAGGCAAATAAAAAATAATGTTTCAAAAAAATGCTCCTAGATCAATCTAGGAGCATTTTTTTGATGAAGTTACTGGATTTCTTACGATGATAAATACCAGTCGTTAAAGAGTAAAATATTCATTTAGAAAAAGCACTATCATGGATTCTTTTATATGACAATCGACGTTCATCTCCACCTAAAATTGGTGTTTCACACCTTCACATTTTTGAGGAAGGAGTCTTCTGTCTGAAAATGATAAAAAAGTCCTTAACAATTTGTTAAGGACTGCGGAATAGAACCGCAATTTGGGCTGACACTCAATCAGTTTGTAGAAAATAAATTGCGATTATAATAGCAATTGCATTCCAAAAAGCAATATTTCAAATGGATTGTAGCATACCTGTAACTAGATTGGTATCAATAAAATATGGATTGGATTACAAATAGTGGTTTTGAATATTAGAAAGAGTTTAAAAGTTAATTACTTCTCATGAAGAAAAAACCTTAAGAAAACTTGTAACGATAAATTTTTTAGAGGAAGGGTGGATTTTTAATTATAAATTCACATAATTTTCAAATATTAAAACTCTGGATGTTAATATTTGTTATATAATGAAATCAAGCCGTAATCAATATGGTTTCCCCGTTATGAATAATGAGATAATTTATGTGTCCCGTGTATTCGCTTTAAAACAAAAAGAATTTGTAGTGATTTCTACAAGTTCTTTTTGTTTTTCTTATTGTATTAGAAAAAAGCCCTTGAAATATAGCAGAAATAATAATGAAGTTTTTATTTCTAGTTTGCTAACTAAAATTTTGTATTTTAACAGGTTTCATTAATAAAAATATTTTAGACTATAGAATGAATCATTAGAGAGATAAAAAATAAGGAAAAAGGGAAGAACCACCAATATTCTTTCCTTTTTCCTACAATTAGGGTCTCTATATTAATGAATATAGAAGATTATAAAATGTTGGATGCAACAGTTTACATTCAAAATTATAGCAGGAGCGACAGGTATTTTTTATGCAATATTGCATAAAAAATTATGATTTATCAAATATACATGTCTAATGAGAAACACAAAAACTCTATATAGGATGAATTTAATCCTTACAGTTTCTTTATAGTAAATTAAAAACGGCAAAAAACAAAAAGGTTAATTTTATCAATACGAGTTTTTTCTTTTACATATTAAAATGGAAGTACCCTTTCAATGTATACTGACCCCTTCACAAATCGTGAAGGGATTTTTTTATTTAATAAATGAGTTTTACAAAACATATAGAATGTTAAACTGATAAAACCCATTAATCTCAGTATGTGTACATGAGATCAATGGGTTTTTATTAATATGTGTTCGAAGATGTGGGAAGTATTTTGTGTGTCTATAAACGTTAGTTTAAAATTTTACAGATGTCTGTATATTCTATGAACATTTGGATATGTACGAGTTTCCAGTAAAGATCAAAATGAAGAACGACAAATTCGAAATATGAAAGATTTAGGGATAGAAGATCGAGATATTTTTATCGATAAACAATCTGATAGAAATATTCAACGCGAAAATTATCAAATGTTAAAACGTCTTGCTCGTACAGGTGATACCATTGTATTTGATTCTTTAACTAGACTAGGAAGGAGCATGAATGATGTCCTAGAGGAATTCAGATACTATGAAAAGCATAAGATTAATTTACAATTTATAAAAGAACCATTCATTAATGTAAATTACACAGGTAAGAGTACAAATGATGTTATTCAAAGTGCTATTCAGAAAGCAACTCTTACCATTTTATCTGCTTTTGCAGAAAAAGAACGGCATGATATTAAACAGCGACAAGTGGAGGGTATTGCTCTAGCTAAAAGGCAAGGTAAGCGGTTAGGACGTCCTCCAGTAGAAATTACAGCCGAATTTATTGAAGCCTATAAAGAATGGAAGTCTGGTGGCATTACAGCAGTAGGAGTCATGAAGAAATATGGTATCAAACGTTCTTCGTTTTACAAACTTGCTAAGCAGTATGAAGAAACAAAACATAAAAATCTACTGAATGATTAATTATAATTTAGGAGGTTATTATATGAAACATACAGCAAAAGTAAAAATTGGTGATTGCGTTCAATTTTCTTATCGTAAGAATCCTTCCTTGCAATTAACTGGATATGTGATAAGAGTTTTAACGAATTTCCGGAAAGAATTCTCCTTCCTCAAGCGTGTGAAGGGCGTAGCCCAACGGTAGGTGGCAGATGAATTTCGTTTTGGCGTAGCCAAAAGGTTTTCCTTTTTATTTTGCCTCTGATATAATCAGTCTTATAAATTATAAGGGCTGGTATATAAATGAAATTAGATAGTAATAACCATTCAGTATTCTTGTTATATTATCACCTTGTGTTGGTCGTGAAATACAGAAGAAATGTGTTTGATGATGATATGTCAGACTATGCAAAAGATATGTTTGTTCGACTATCTGAAAACTATAACATCACGTTAGTTGAATGGAATCATGATGTAGACCACGTTCATATTTTGTTCAAGGCACACCCTAATACAGAAATGACAAAATTCATCAATGCTTATAAAAGTGCAAGTTCTCGACTTATTAAAAGAGATTTTCCACAAGTGAAAAAGAAACTTTGGAAAGAGATGTTTTGGTCAAGAAGTTTTTGCTTGCTAACTACTGGTGGTTCGCCAATAGACGTAGTAAAAACATATATTGAAAATCAAAGTGAAAAGTGAGGTGAAATGATATGACAAAGCAGAATAAAGCATATAAATTCCGTTTGTATCCAACAGAAGACCAAGCACATCTTATGCGTAAAACTTTCGGTTGTGTACGTTTCGTGTATAACAGAATGTTAGCTGAACGGAAAGAAGCGTATGAAAAACATAAAGATGATAAGGATCAACTAAAGAAACAAAAGCTTCCCACTCCTGCGAAATACAAAGCAGAATTTGAGTGGTTAAAAGAAGTGGATTCATTAGCTTTGGCAAATGCTCAACTAAACTTGCAAACTGCCTATAAAAATTTCTTTCGTGGTCAAAATGACTTCCCAACATTCAAAAGCAAAAAAGACAGAAAGTCTTATACAACGAATGTAGTGAACGGAAATATTATGTTGCTTAACGGTCATATCAAATTGCCAAAACTGAAAATGGTACGTATCAAACAGCATAGAGAAATACCACAAGACCATATAATCAAGTCATGTACGATTTCTATGACACCTACTGGTAAATACTATGTGTCCATTTTGACTGAATACGAAAAAGAGATCGTACAAAAAGAAGTAGAAACAGTTGTTGGATTAGACTTTGCGATGGAACAATTATACGTCAGTTCTGAGGATGAGAGAGCCAATTATCCTAAGTTCTATCGTGAAATGTTAGACCGATTAGCAAAGGCGCAACGAGTATTATCAAGACGTACAAAAGGTTCTATTCGTTGGAATAAACAACGTATCCGTGTAGCTAAGTTACATGAAAAAGTAACGAATCAACGTAAGAACTTCCTTCATCATAAGTCTAAAGAGTTAGCTACTCATTTTGATGTTGTAGCTATTGAAGATCTAAATATGAAAGGAATGTCGCAAGCACTTCATTTTGGAAAAAGTGTCGCTGACAATGGGTGGGGTATGTTCACTTCTTTTTTAGCTTATAAACTACATGAACAAGGCAAACAACTTGTGAAAATAGACAAATGGTTTCCTTCCACAAAAACATGTAGCAGTTGTGGAAATGTGAAAAATATGTCATTGTCTGAGCGAGTCTATTCTTGTATATGCGGTGTAAATCTCGATAGAGATTATAACGCAGCTATCAATATCAAAAATGAAGCAATACGCCTATTGGCGTTAGCATAGATAGCAATAAAATAACCCTTGGAACAAGGGAGTTAGCTCGGCTGTCTTAGGACGAATTCGTTAGCTACCAAAAGTAACGACTAACCGAGAAGCCCCCACTTCAAACAGTCCGTTAGGGCGTTAAGTGGCGGGTAGTTCACCGAATACCATTGTTGTAGAGGTTTCAGATATGATGGAAGAGGAGTTAATTGATGCTAGACAGGTAGTAAAGCATGGGCGTTATCATAAGATAGCCCGTAAACAAGTAAAAAGTAAAGTTTCATGAAAAACGCTCTTAAAGAAATCTAGAAGCAACTTTTCAAATGTCATATACTGTCTTGAATACATTTGTGTATTGGCATTTTTGTTCGTATTTTGTATACTAAATGTGAGTTTCCTTACAGTAGGCAATCTTTCAATTTCTATGACAGCCAACTAATCTGTTAATTATGTATGGTAGCAAATAAGCTCTTATGTCCACAGATATAAGAGCTCATTTGTATATGAATCACTCTTTTATGTACAATGAAAGAAAAACATCATATGAGATGGGAAGAGGAAAACCCATGTCCAACCAACAATTAGTGAATTTACGCATTGATTTTGCTTTTTAACAATTATTTGGTACAAGTGGAAATGAGGATATTCTCATTGCTTTTTTAAATGCTATATTACAGGATTCTTTGGAATCGCCCATTGTTTCGTTACAATTAGAAGATCCACACTTGCACCGAGAATACGAAGAGGATAAATTATCGATTTTAGATATTTCCGCTACATTAGATACAGGAACAAAGGTAAATGTAGAAATACAGTTGAATAACAATCATGACATGATTAAGAGAAGTTTATAGTACTGGGGAAGGCTATATACATCCAAATTACAAAAGGGAATGCCATATAGTTCTCTTCATAAAACCATTACGATTAATTTATTAAACTTTGTGATGTTTCCAGAATATGAAGCATTTCATACAATAGGAATCCTATGGAATCAACAGCAACAAAAGAAGTTAAGTGATGATATTGAAATTCATATAGTGGAAATTCCAAAATTAATGCAACAGTGGCGTAATGAACAAGTAAATCCTTGGGAAGATTCGTTTGTTCGCTGGTTGTTACTACTTCCAGCGAATGAAGATGAACGATTAACCCAGACATTGGGGGATATTGCGATGAACCAAGACCCGATTTTACAAAAATCTATGAACAAATGGGAACGTATGAGTCAAGATTCTTCTTTCCGACAAGCGTATGAAGTAAGGGAGAAAGCGTTGATGGATGAAGCTGCAAAGTTTGCTCATGCTCGTAATGAAGGAAAAAAAGAAGGGATTCAGCAAGGGAAAATACAAATAATTAACGGTATGCATGAACTAGGTGTACCAATTGAAACAATTGCTAAAGCAAGCAAGTTAAGTGTTGATGAGGTTGAACGTATTCTAGAAAAAAAGAATTAGTAAAAAAAGAAACGAAGTCAAATTGACTTCGTTTCTTTTTTATATGACTTTTTATTAGAGCAAAGTAACGATTATTACTTTTAGGGGGCTCGTCACATACCCACCAAGCTAAAATTTTGAAGTGCCCCCAAAACAAAAAAATTATTGTTTTACCGTGATTTATGAGAAGTCAACTCATTTTCTTCGTTTTGGGGAGCTACCAATTTCTTAAGTTGATGGCAATGGGGGTACTATCCTTTATTAAGGTTAATTTAAGTCTTTTGGAAATTAATTCTTTAAATTAGTTTAAGTACTTGCTATTATTTAGGGGAAATAAAGGGGGAGAAAATATACGATGAACATACGTAGAGCGACAGTAGAAGATGCAAGAGAAATAGTTGTGATAAAACAAAAGATTGTTGAAACTACAAACTTTTTTCTTCGATCACCTGAAGAGCCGCAAGAAAAGGCAGAAGATTATCAAAAAAAGATACAAACAGGACAAGAAAATGGAGGATTAACATTAGTAGTAGAATTTAATGATCAAGTCATCGGTTTTTTATCTTTTTCTAGATATTCCTATATACGTTTACACCATGCCGGTTCATTTGGAATGGGGATCAAACCAGAATTTGGTAATGCGGGTATTGGAACAAAATTACTATCCCATTTTATTGAATGGGCAAAAGAACAAGAAGGATTAGAAAAGATATGTCTGGATGTATTTTCAAACAATGAACGGGCTATAAATTTATACAAGAGGCTAGGATTTAGAGAAGAAGGTAGGCAAATAAACCAAATTAGGTTCAAAGATGGTTCTTATGCTGACATTATTTTAATGGCACTTTATATAAAAATACCGAGTAAATTCGCATACTAAGGGTGAGAATTTACTTGCAGTTTCCGTAATTTATGTTATACCCCAAAACCATGTATCCACAAGGTTATGTAATATCCATCCGATATGTATCCGAAATCATACTTGTTCACCAAATTGAGTTTTATCATAGGAGTCAAGTCACATGTCTGTCAACTTGGATTAGTACTAACGTTGCTATAATAAGGGAGAATGTAAATATTTTAAATAGTAGAGTTTTGACTTCCAGAACTTTTTTATGGAGTTACTTCAAAATCTTTGCTTGTTAACGATATGTTGATTCCTAATACCTGCATAATATTTAGTCATATTTCCTTATCTATATTAATTTCTTGAGAAACATTGCAACAGAATCGTTCTATGAATTAGATATATCATTTTTGTAACATGAGCGGTCATAGAATAGTACGGTAAAGATTAGGGTTAATGTTAAAGCATTCAATAGTTATACTGATAAGGAGGAAACTAATGAAAAAACTAACTTTTAACGATTTGAACTCGCCGGAAACTATGCGTAATCCCATTATGTTCTATAAAAACCTCATGGAGCAACAAGAGCGTTTCTTTCGCATTGATGACTTTTATGGCATGGGAGGGGCATGGGTTGCATTTCACTATGATGATGTGGTTGCAATTTTGAAAGATTCCCGTTTTATCAAAGATTTACGAAAATTCACACCGCCTCGTGATAAGCAGAATCCTATTGAGGAGAATACAGCAGTGAGTAAACTATTTGAATGGCTTATGAATATGCCGAATATGCTTACGGTAGATCCCCCTGATCATACTCGCCTACGTCGGCTAGTCTCTAAATCCTTCACACCACGTATGATTGAGGACCTTCGTCCTCGTATTCAGCAAATTGCCGACGAATTGTTGGATGTTGTACAGGAACAAGGAAAGATGGAAATTATTGCAGACTTTGCTTACCCACTACCCATTATAGTCATTTCAGAGATGCTTGGGATTCCCACCAATGATCGAAATCAGTTTCGCGCATGGACACAAGAACTGATGAACGCCTCAGTGGATCCTGGTCAAGGGACTGCAGTGACAGCAACACTTGAAAAGTTTATTAATTATATTGAAGTATTGTTTAACGAAAAACGCCTAAATCCTAGTGATGATTTAATAAGCGCGCTAGTTCAAGCAAAAGAACAAGAAGACAAGTTGAGTAAGAACGAGCTTCTTTCGACAATTTGGCTGCTCATTATCGCTGGACATGAAACGACAGTTAATCTAATTAGTAATGGCGTACTAGCGTTACTTCAACATCCTGAACAAATGAATTTACTAGGGCAAAATCCTTCTCTGCTGCCTTCCGCTGTCGACGAACTATTACGCTATGCTGGCCCAATTATGTTTAGTAGCCGTTTTGCTAGTGAAGATGTGACAATACATGGAAATAGGATTCGTAAAGGCGAATTAGTTCTACTCTCCCTGACTGCTGCAAATATTGATCCAAACATATTTCCTTATCCAGAGGAATTGAATATTTCACGGGAGGAGAATAACCATTTAGCCTTTGGGGCTGGTATACATCACTGTTTAGGAGCTCCGTTGGCGCGTTTAGAAGGACAAATTGCATTAGGCACTTTGTTAAAGCGGCTACCTAATCTTCGCCTAGCAATCGAAGCGGATCAATTGATTTATAACCATAGTAAAATTCGTTCCCTTGCAAAACTACCAGTTATTTTCTAACCTAAGGTCCGACATTAGTATCCATGGTGATTAAATTATTTATAGTTTTGGAATAAAGGTTGATTAAAAGTGCCTTATAAAACTTGATTTTAGTTAAAGATATCGCCACATTGTTATAAAACTAAAACTTTATAGTACCCCAAAACGATAAAATTAGCATCTCCAGGTGAAAATGTATAATTTTTTGTTTTGGGTATATTTAAATTTGTTAACTTGATGGGCATGGGGGCTCGCCACACATCCATCAACTTAAGAAAACAAATCAGCCCTAAAACGAAAAAATGAGCTTTTTTATTAAAAATTAGCAAAAAATCTTGTTCTGGGGTAGTTGTATTTTTTTAGCTTGATAGCGGTGTGGTGCTACCCCTACGAGTGTTTTTCAGATATTCTGCTTGTGGGAGCAGCAATTCTAACACCAATCAGCAATAAGAGGGCATAGATATATATCCTCTAACTATTGATTAAAGGCGATGGATAACTTGCAATTTGTTAAGACAACCTATGGAAATGCTGCGAGCCAAACAGATTTAGCGAAATTAGGAAAATGTTTAAAAGCGTTAAGAATTGCTAGGGATACAATAGGCGAGGCGCGTAGTGAATTATCCACTTACGAATAATTATCATAAAAACCAATTAGTATTACATAACATCCTCAGAAGTATATATGAAGTTTAGCGTTTTCTTTGTAGTTAAGGAAACAGTAATCTCAAAGATTTCAATTCTAATGTTTGGTACATGCAAGAGGATAGCAAGGAATGGAAGGTAGGAAAGATCAACGCTGTTGAATACATGGACAAGGCTGGCATGAAGAAAGCGACATTTTACAAGAGAATGAGGGAATACGAGGAAATAAAATCCTTAAAATGATATAAAAAGATGTTTTGATTTTAGTGTTTGATATTGCAACCACAGTCATTAGATAGGATATAGTTGTCTGTGTAGCAACGGAACCAAAACTTACATTAAGTATTAGCGAATATTCATTTCATATATTAGTGGATATAAAAGACCGATTTTGAGTGTTATGATGTCCGCTAATGATACTTATAGGACATTCTGAAATCAAAAAACGAGAAGCGTGCGGTCAAAAATCATTTGTGTACCCAAAAATCTATATAATTTTAGTCATTTTCGCCGTTTTTAATGTCCGCTAATGCTTTATAGCGTGATTTGGTTCCATGTGTTACACAAAGGCTTAATTGTAGTATTGCATGCAGATGATACCGGAAAAACATCATTTAATCCGCTTGTTCATATGTGAGTAGTAACTAAAAATATTAACATGAAGTCAACAGGTGTTAAACGAAGAATAGATGAATTAGGGTGGATTGTTCTTCCGAAAGAGTTAAGAACAACGTTAGGAATCTATGCGCTTCATTTTCTTTTTGCACCAGAACCGTCTTTATAAGTTCTATGTCACTATAAAATGATGCATGCAACAAAACTATTTTCTTTATTAATAATAATGGTAATTTTTACACTAGAACTCTTAGTATTGCGTATTAAAGTTCCTCTATTAATATATTTAAAGCTTTTGACTTAATCCTTTCATATTCCATAGCCCCAGCAAGTTCATCAGCAAGTAAAGGCGACTTTCTAACATATCTTTCGCGAATTACATCATACAATTCGTATGGAAATAACATATCAATAAACATAATTTTCTTCTGCTCAGCTGTTAAAGGAGAAACTGACTCATATGCGTTAATCATAATTTTAAATTGGTTTTCATTCCAAACACCAGTTGTATCTAATAGAGGAATAATCATTTTACGCAAGTCTCGAATAGGTAAATCGTAAGAAACCGTATCTAAATCAATTACCCAAATTTGATTACTTGGGTCTAATAAGGAATTTCCTGTTCCATAATCTTGATGACATAAATTTGGGGATGTTTGTAATTCATCAGTCCATTTAGTATATTCAGATTCCAATAGTCTTTGGTGCGTTTGTTTTGCTTCTAAAATAAACGTATCAATTTCGGCCAAGTATAGCTGTGAAAATGGATCATCTGGCATAGTTGCAGATAAAGTTTTCCAAATCTCCATCTGTTGAAATCTTTTAATGTAATGATTGGGCCAACGTCCTAGTTTGGTAAATATAGGTATTCCTGGTGGGGGCTTATAGCCAATAGAGGCTACATGGAAATCTGCTAACCCTTTCATAATCATTTCAAGATCTTCTTGCATTGTAAGCTCAAATGGTCTTCCCTCAATCCAATCATAAACAACAAATAAAAATGGACCGTGCTTTGTATACAACTGATTCAATTTGCTTGGAATTATGCTTGGAACACGCATGCCTTTGTTGGCTAGATAATCTTGAGCGTGAATGGAAAATAGAGCTTTTTTTTCGGGGCGATGAATTCTCTTTAAGCAAAAAGGTCCATCTGCAGTTTGAATTTTCCATACTAAGGCCAGTTGTCCACCTTGTATTAATTCGATTGTAGTTGCTTGAATATCCCAATGCTGGATCATTGTCGCTGCCAATTCTACTAGTTTTTGTTCCTCTTCGGGCGATAATGTATACACCGCTTCTTCATTGTTATTCTCCACATATATCACCATCCTTTTATGCTCTCTTATTACTGTATGGTACATGACCATTTTTGTTCTAGCCATTTGCCTTTAAGGAGAAAAAGTACTATTGACTAATTTTCATAATAAAGGATGAAAAAATGGTCGATAAATCACAAACACAAAGTTTTTTTCGTAACATATGAAGAAGGTTGTATTTTTATGAAACAGGGAGGCGTTTTAATGAAAATAGCCATAATTTCGACTGAAAAGCTACCTGTACCAGCTGTACGAGGTGGAGCTATTCAAATTTATATAGATTCTGTTGCTTCCATTATTGCTTCAAATGGAAAAAATGTGACAGTTATTTCTATAACAGATCCAAATTTGAAACCAGAAGAAAAAGACAAAGGCGTAAGGTATATACGGTTTCCAGAAGAGGAATATCTCCATTATGTTATTAAACATTTGAAACAGGAAAAATATGATGTAGTTCATTTATGCAATCGTCCAAATTGGATTACAATTTTAAGTGAGGCAGCACCACAGACGAAATTTGTGTTAAGTGTGCATAATGAAATGTTTGCATATGAAAAGATAAGTGATGAAGAGGGAGAAGCATGTATTGCAGCTGTTTCAAAAATTGTAACAGTTAGTGATTATATAGGAAGAACAATTACCTCGCGCTTTCAAGCTGCAAAAGCAAAGACGAGAACAGTATATTCTGGTGTAGATGTAAATGAGTACTATCCTTCGTGGACAGTGAATGGAACAAAAGTTAAAAGTCATGTGCAAAAACAGTTGGATTTACAAAATAAAAAAATAGTTTTATTTGTTGGACGCTTGAGTAAAGTAAAAGGTCCTCATATTTTGCTACAAGCTCTTCCTAAAATAATTGAGGAAAATCCAGACATTGTAATGGTTTTTATTGGTTCAAAATGGTTTGGAGATAACAATGTAAATAATTATGTAAAACACTTATATACCTTAGGCGCTATGTTTCCAGAACATGTAGTCTTTATTAAATTTGTTAAGCCAAAGGATATTTCAACACTTTATGCTATGTCAGATATTTTTGTTTGCTCTTCACAGTGGCAAGAGCCCCTTGCTAGGGTGCATTATGAAGCAATGGCAGCAGGTTTACCAATAATTACGAGTAACCGAGGTGGTAATCCTGAAGTAATTGAAGAAGGAAAAAATGGATATATTGTCAATGACTTTGAAAACCCTGATGCATATGCAGAAAAGATAATTAATCTTTTAAATAACGAAAATAAAAGAAAACAGTTAGGGAAATATGGACGTAGTAAGGTTGAAAAAGAATTTAATTGGAACCGAGTTGCTAAGGATTTAATGAAAGTGTATGGGGAAATCTTATAAATTTTAAGAAGGGGATGATTAAAGGTGGAAGAAACAACTGGATTAGAGAGTGAACATTTAAAAAAGGTCCTTAGCTTTTATCCATTTGAAATAAGTAATATTTTTTTACAATCAAGCAGAAGTGGGAGAACAATGTGGGAAGTTGAAACAGAAGAAGGATTAAAAATATTAAAACAAGCACAAATGCACCCCAAAAGGATGCTATTTATTGCTGGAGCACATTTACATCTCCTTCAAAATGGATTGCCAATTACAAAAATTCATAAAACAAAAAGAGGGGGCTTTTGTATTGGATCTAATGAGTATGCGTATGTACTATATGATAAGCATCAAGGGAAAGAAGTCATTTATTATAATAAAGAACAATTAGAGAAGGTACTAATATATGCAGGTAAATTCCATCAAGCATCGGAAGGATATATTCCGATGAAAGAAAGTAAAATTCGGAGTAGATTAGGAAAATGGCATAAATTGTATAGATGGAAATTACAAGAGTTAGAAGGAAACAAAAGAATTGCACTTTCCTTTCCAGATGATGTATTTTCAACTATGTTTTTAGAGTATGTTGATAAGATGTTAGCACGTGGAAAGAAAGCATTACAAGAACTAAATGATCCATATTATGACCAATGGACAAAAGAAGTTATTGCATCTAATAGTTTTTGTCAGCAAGATTTTACCTTAGCGAGGTTTACAGAAATAGATGATGCTATGTTTATGAAAGAGCTACATTCTATTACAAGTGATTTACCAGTGAGGGACCTACGTATTATTTTAAATAAAGTAATGAAAAAAATGTCAGTTTGGGATACTAATTTAGCTATTCATATGTTGAGTGCATATAATTCGGAAAATTCCTTTTCAGAAAAACAATTTCGTGTTCTTTGGACTGATTTATCGTTTCCTCACTTATTCTGTTCAATTGCACATAAATACTATTTAGGACAAAAGCGTTCGTGGTCTGACGAAAAGTATATTTGGGCATTGCAAAATATTATTGCACTTGAAGATTCTAAGGAAGAATTTTTACGGAATTTTTCTGATATTTATCATGAAATCAAGAGCAATAGTGGGGGGAAATAAAATGAGTTCAGAACAAGAAGAGATAGTAATCCCTATTTTAGATTTAGAGAAATTTGTATTTTCTCCACCTGGGCCAATGGGATGGGAATTGTCAGAGTATGAGCAGCAAAAAAATATTGTACTAAATGAATCTTCGGTGCTAGAGAATTTAGCGATTATTAAGGAAGTGGAATTAGAGGAGTTGCCCAAAATCGGATTGCTAGATTTAGAAGAGAAGTTACCACCAAAAACTACAATGATTGATGACGTACAAGATAAAGAGATTCAAGATGTAATAGAGCTGGAAGAACAAAGTGAGGAATTAAATGAGATCGTTTTAACGCAAATAGAAAAGCCAAAAATAAAAGTCACTATTATTACTCCTGATCATCCATTAAAAGGTCCATGGGTATCAAAATTGGTAAATAACGCTAAGGAGAACGATTAATGAAACTTCCGCAAATATATTAATCTTTTTATACTCTTTCAACATAGTATATATAAATCTATATGAAAGGAGTTAGGTAAATGGCTGATGTGAAAAGAGCAAAAATAAAACTAGATGTTGAGAATGGCTTTAGTGTTAATCCTGGTGATGATTTACAAGAAGTTCTAAAATCTCTAGCTGAAGTAATACAATCAGGCATGCATAATGGTGTAGAGGTTGAAATTCAATATGTTGATGAAACAGAAATTACTTTTACAGACGAAGAAGAGGACGAAAAAGACGAAGGCGAAGAAGACGAAGAAGACGAAGAAGAGGAAGAAGACGAAGAAGACGAAGAAGACGAAGAAGACGAAGAAGACGAAGAAGACGAGGAAGACGAGGAAGACGAAGAAGA
>NZ_JBFUPV010000028.1:0-14767 GCF_041360755.1 Bacillus sp. RCC_6_1 | reverse complement strand
CTCTCTAGCGCCGATGGTAGTTGGGACCTTGTCCCTGTGAGAGTAGGACGTCGCCAAGCAACTAAAAACACAAGTCAAATGACTTGTGTTTTTTTATTTCCCATGAAATAGATTTGGTTCCATTAATAAAAAATTTGAAATATAGTAAGGGATTTTTTGAGCAGAAATACTTAGAAATTGATAAATAAACGGATAATCTTCAGAACTATAACTGCCAAGTAAGTCATACCACCAATCTGTTTCATACCTAGAAATCATGCTTAAATTATAGAGCAATAAATAATGAATGAGGAGTTCAGGTAATATTGGCTTAGGATTTCTAGGATCAGTCGTAAGTGGCAAATAATAAGTATTAGTAAGATGTTCATAGTATAAAGGAGTACTGTACATAGGATTCCATGATTGAATGGGCGCTGTAAAAAGTAAATTCGATTGATTAGTCTTCTCAGGTACGTGCTGTATTGATAAATGCTTACAAGATGTTTCAATGTAACGAGAAAATCTCTCTTTAGTCATATGTAATCGATCTAGTAGGTTGACTGAAAAGGAGAGCTCATTTTTAATTGTTGAATCGATTTTATATAAAGTTGATCCTTTTTGACTATAACGAAATAAATTTTGTAATTCTGGAATATTTCCCATTAATTCTAACATGTTAAATTTTTCTGCTTCTAAGTGTTTCATGTGAAACAGTTGTTCTGCAACATGAGTAAATAATCCGTTTTTTTGTACCTTCACCTCATCTTCTAAAAATTGATACCCTTGTTTTTTTCGTTTGCGAGTTGTAACGCCATGAGCTAAAACAGTAGTGGATTCAGGATAGTTAGGGTCAATAGTTAGTAGGCATGCTTTAAAAAGTTGACTAATTCCATAAAATAACAACATTGGTTGAATGGAAAATGGAGCTGTCTTATATAATTCATAATAATTTTTTCCGTGTTCTAAGTAATAAATAAAGGGATAACAATTTTCAAAACTTTTTTTTTCGGCATCCTGAATAGAGGATTTTTCGTAACAACGGGCAAGATAACGTTGTACGTTTTGAGATGAAAAAAAGAAACTTAACTGCTGCCAAGTACAAGATGTTTGATGCATATATTACGCTCCTTTTATTGTCTAAAAATTCTAACATATATATACGTCCTTGACAGTATTTTAACCAATTGATAAGCTACTAATAATAATTTCTGGTATCATAGGGGGAACAATTATGTGGGAATCTAAATTTGTTAAAGAAGGTTTGACTTTTGATGATGTATTACTTGTACCAGCTAGGTCAGATATATTACCAAGAGAAGTAAGTGTTAAAACAGTTTTATCTGAAAGCTTACAGCTAAACATCCCGTTAATTAGTGCAGGAATGGATACAGTAACAGAAGCTGACATGGCTATTGCAATGGCTCGCCAGGGTGGTTTAGGAATTATTCATAAGAATATGTCTATTGAGCAACAAGCAGAGCAAGTTGATAAAGTAAAGCGCTCTGAAAGCGGCGTTATTTCAGATCCTTTCTTCTTAACTCCAGAACATCAAGTATATGATGCAGAACATCTTATGGGAAAATATCGTATCTCAGGTGTACCGGTTGTAAATAATTTAGATGAGCGAAAATTAGTTGGTATTATTACAAACCGTGATATGCGCTTCATCCAAGACTACTCAATCAAAATTTCTGACGTAATGACAAAAGAACAATTAATTACAGCTCCAGTTGGTACTACACTGGAAGAAGCTGAAAAGATCCTACAAAAGTATAAAATTGAAAAACTCCCTCTTGTTGATAATAACGGTGTATTACAAGGGCTTATTACAATAAAAGATATTGAAAAAGTAATTGAATTCCCAAACTCTGCTAAAGATAAGCAAGGACGCTTATTAGTTGGAGCAGCAGTTGGTGTAACAGCGGATGCAATGCTTCGCATCGATGCATTAGTAAAAGCTAGTGTAGATGCAATTGTACTTGATACAGCACATGGGCATTCTAAAGGTGTTATTGATAAGGTAAAAGAAGTTCGTGCTAAATATCCATCACTAAATATTATCGCTGGAAATGTTGCTACTGCTGAAGCAACGAAAGCACTAATTGAAGCTGGTGCAAACGTAGTTAAAGTTGGTATTGGACCAGGTTCTATTTGTACAACACGCGTTGTAGCCGGTGTTGGTGTACCACAATTAACTGCGGTTTATGATTGTGCAACAGAAGCTCGTAAACACGGCATTCCAGTTATTGCTGATGGCGGTATTAAGTACTCTGGTGATATGGTGAAAGCCTTAGCGGCAGGAGCACATGTTGTTATGCTAGGTAGCATGTTTGCAGGTGTTGCAGAAAGCCCTGGAGAAACTGAAATTTACCAAGGTCGTCAATTTAAAGTGTATCGTGGTATGGGTTCTGTCGGTGCGATGGAAAAAGGAAGTAAAGATCGTTACTTCCAAGAAGGCAATAAAAAACTTGTCCCAGAAGGTATTGAAGGACGAGTACCATATAAAGGACCTTTAGCAGATACAGTTCACCAATTAGTTGGTGGCTTACGTGCAGGTATGGGATATTGCGGAGCACAGGATTTAGAATTCTTACGCGAAAATGCACAATTCATTCGTATGTCAGGTGCTGGCTTACGTGAAAGTCATCCTCATCACGTACAAATTACAAAAGAGGCTCCAAACTACTCATTATAATGTCTTATATACAAATAGACAGAGATTTGATATCTCTGTCTATTTTTTTTTGATTATGTTAGAATAACGGTTATGTGAGTACATAGATATTGGGGGTAGCAAAAGTGAAAGGTATGTTTTGCAAAAGATTCATTGCTTTGGTAACAGTGCTTACACTAGCTTGTAGCATTTTTATGCCATATAGCAATGCATCAGCTGAAACAGGAGCCGCTTTAAACATTGAAGCAGGTGCGGCAATTTTAGTAGAAGCGAATTCTGGGAAAATTTTATATCAAAAGAATGCAGATGAATTATTATCCATTGCTAGTATGACAAAGATGATGAGTGAATATTTAGTTCACGAAGCAGTGGATAAAGGAAAACTTAAGTGGGACCAGAAAATTAAGGTTTCTGAATATGCATATAAGGTTTCACAAGATGCTTCATTATCAAATGTTGCATTAGAAAATGGTGGCTCTTATACAGTAAAAGAGTTATACGAGGCAATGGCAATCTTTTCTGCAAATGGTGCAACAATTGCATTAGCAGAAGCAATTGCAGGTAAAGAAGTAGACTTCGTAAAAATGATGAATGATAAATCGAAAGAACTAGGGTTGAAAAATTATAAATTTGTCAATTCTACAGGTTTAACGAATAAAGATTTAAAGGGAATGCATCCTGAAGGAACAACAGCGGATGAAGAAAATAAAATGTCTGCAAAGGATGTTGCAACTTTAGCACAACATTTAATTAAAGATTATCCAAAAGTGTTAGATACAGCAAAAATCCCTAAAAAAGAATTCCGTCCAGAAAAAGAGAAGTTTGCAATGTCGAACTGGAACTGGATGTTAAAGGGCTTAGTTAAAGAATATGATGGCGTAGACGGCCTAAAAACAGGCTCAACTCCAGAGGCAGGAGATTGCTTCACTGGTACGGTTGAAAGAAACGGAATGCGTTTTATTTCTGTAGTTATTAAAACAAGTTCTCATACAGCACGTTTTGATGAAACAAAGAAGCTATATGATTATGGATTTGCTAACTTTGAAGTAAAACAAATGTATAAAAAAGGTTCTTCAGTAAAAGGACAAGAAACAGTACGAGTAGAAAATGCGAAAGATAAAGATGTAGCAGTTCAAACGAAACAAGCTATTTCACTTCCAGTGCCAAAAGGAAGTAAAGATGTTTATAAAACGGAATTAAAAGAATCAAGCAAGGGACAAGAAGCACCTATTAAAAAGGGAGCTGCGCTTGGTCAAATGGTAATTACGCCAAAAGATACAAACGACCCTGGATTTTTAACTGGTAAGTCACTGCAAGTGGATCTTGTAACAACATCTGAAGTAGAAGAAGCAAACTGGTTTACTCGTGCTATGCGCGGAATTGGTTCATTCTTTAGTGGCATGTGGAATAGTGCTGTTGATACAGTAAAAGGTTGGTTTTAAAAGCTCCTCATGATAGGAGCTTTTTTTTATTCCTATTTTTCATACCGACTTTATGAAAAAGTAGTAGACAAGCATCTGATAGTTAGTGGTAGAATGTAAGAGTATTCTTAATTTTCGCCTTTAACGGGGGAAAGCAATTCACCTAGGGGGGTTTTTGTACATGACAAATGTAACAGGGACAGAACGTGTAAAACGTGGAATGGCAGAAATGCAAAAAGGCGGCGTTATTATGGACGTAGTTAACGCTGAACAAGCAAAAATTGCAGAAGAGGCAGGCGCAGTTGCCGTTATGGCATTAGAGCGTGTACCAGCAGATATTCGTGCAGCAGGTGGCGTTTCTCGTATGGCAGACCCAACAATTGTTGAAGAAGTTATGGGTGCGGTGTCAATTCCGGTTATGGCAAAATGCCGTATCGGTCACCTTGTAGAAGCACGTGTATTAGAATCATTAGGGGTAGACTATATCGATGAGAGTGAAGTATTAACTCCTGCTGATGAAGTATACCATTTAAATAAACGTGATTACACAGTTCCATTTGTATGTGGTTGCCGTGATATCGGAGAAGCTGCACGTCGTATTGCAGAAGGTGCATCTATGCTTCGTACAAAAGGTGAACCAGGAACAGGAAACATTGTAGAGGCAGTGCGTCATATGCGCCAAGTCAATGCAGAAATCCGTCAAGTTGCGAGTCTACGTGAAGATGAGTTAATGACATATGCAAAAAATACTGGCGCTCCTTACGAAGTATTACTTGAAATTAAACGTCTTGGTCGCTTACCAGTTGTAAACTTTGCGGCAGGTGGTGTAGCAACACCAGCAGATGCAGCATTAATGATGCAACTTGGTGCTGATGGGGTATTTGTTGGATCTGGTATCTTCAAATCAGAAAACCCAGAGAAATTTGCACGTGCAATCGTTGAAGCAACGACTCATTATGAAGATTACGAACTAATTGCAAGCCTTTCTAAAGGATTAGGTAATGCAATGAAGGGTGTCGAAATTTCAACGTTATTACCAGAACAACGCATGCAAGAGCGTGGATGGTAATTAAAGGAGAACTTTAAAATGGTGAAAATCGGTGTACTAGGTCTTCAAGGTGCAGTTCGTGAGCATGTAAAATCAGTTGAAGCAAGTGGTGCAGAAGCTGTTGTTGTAAAGCGTATAGAGCAACTTGAAGAGATTGATGGTCTTATTTTACCAGGCGGTGAAAGTACAACAATGCGCCGTCTTATTGATAAGTATGCTTTCATGGAACCACTTCGTACATTTGCAAAGTCTGGTAAACCAATGTTTGGTACATGTGCAGGGATGATTCTTCTTGCGAAAACACTTATTGGCTATGAAGAAGCACATATTGGTGCTATGGATATTACAGTTGAGCGCAATGCGTTCGGACGCCAAAAGGATAGTTTTGAAGCTGCGCTTTCAATTGAAGGCGTGGGTGAAGACCTCATTGGTGTATTTATCCGTGCGCCGTATGTTGTAGAAGTAGCTGATAATGTTGAAGTGCTTTCTAAGCATGGTGACCGAATGGTAGCGGTAAGACAAGATCAGTTTTTAGCTGCTTCATTCCATCCGGAATTAACAGATGATCATCGTGTGACAGCATACTTTGTTGAAATGGTAAAAGAAGCAAAAATGAAAAAAGTTGTATAAGTAACTTGCAACTTGTATAAGATTATAGTAAATTGATGGTAACAATTTTATAAAATAAGCGTGTTGATAGGAAATAGTAACAAATGTCGTTTCTTATAGAGAGTCGATGGTTGGTGGAAATCGATAGAAACAGTTTGTGAATCCATCCTGGAATGGAATGTGGAATATCTTTTGGATTAGTAAGCATTCCCGGTGAAGAGCCGTTATTTCTACTTGAGAGGAAAGCGGTAATGCTTTCAACTAGGGTGGCAACGCGGGTTAACTCCCGTCCCTTTATATAGGGACGGGAGTTTTTTGTGTTTTATAAAATAAAAGGAGGAGTATATAATGCTTGATATTAAATTTTTACGTACAAACTTTGAAGAAGTAAAAGCGAAATTACAGCATAGAGGCGAAGATTTAACTGATTTCGGCCGTTTTGAAGAACTTGATACGAGAAGAAGAGAGCTACTTGTTCAGACAGAAGAATTAAAAAGTAAACGTAACGAAGTATCTCAACAAATTTCTGTATTAAAGCGCGAAAAGAAAGATGCAGAGGCTCTAATTTTAGAAATGCGTGAGGTTGGAGAAAAAGTAAAGGATCTTGATAACGAACTTCGTACAGTTGAAGAAGACTTAGAAAGATTAATGTTATCTATTCCAAATATCCCTCATGAATCTGCTCCAGTTGGTGAAACAGAGGATGATAATGTAGTAGCACGTACTTGGGGAGAAGTGAAAGAATTTACTTTTGAGCCAAAACCACATTGGGATCTTGCTACTGATTTAGGAATTTTAGATTTTGAACGCGCTGGGAAAGTAACAGGAAGCCGCTTCGTATTTTACAAAGGTGCTGGTGCAAGATTAGAGCGTGCTTTAATTAGCTTTATGCTTGATCTTCATACTGATGAGCATGGATATGAAGAAGTATTACCTCCATATATGGTAAACCGTGCAAGTATGACGGGAACAGGACAACTTCCAAAGTTTGAAGAAGATGCATTCCGTATTGAAAGTGAAGATTACTTCTTAATTCCAACAGCTGAAGTACCTGTAACGAATATGCATCGTGATGAGATTTTAAATAAAGAGCAATTGCCTATAAGATATGCTGCATTTAGCTCTTGCTTCCGTTCTGAAGCAGGTTCAGCTGGTCGTGATACACGTGGTTTAATTCGCCAGCATCAGTTCAATAAAGTAGAGCTTGTGAAGTTCGTAAAACCAGAAGATTCTTATGAAGAATTAGAAAAATTAACAAATGATGCAGAACGCGTGTTACAATTATTAGAGTTGCCATATCGCGTTATGAGCATGTGCACAGGCGATTTAGGATTTACAGCAGCGAAGAAATACGATATTGAAGTATGGATTCCAAGCTATGGCACATATCGTGAAATTTCTTCTTGTAGTAATTTTGAAGCTTTCCAAGCGAGACGTGCAAATATCCGTTTCCGCCGTGAGCCAAATGGAAAACCAGAACATGTTCATACATTAAATGGATCTGGTCTTGCAATCGGACGTACGGTTGCAGCTATTTTAGAGAACTACCAACAAGAAGATGGTACAATTATAATTCCAGAAGTTCTTCGCCCTTATATGGGAGGAAAAACAGTTATTAAGTAAATTTAAACATTCATCGGTATGAGTGATTGGTAATTATGAGCGTTGTCAGTACTGTAATGTAGGAAGGGAAAAGTAAAATTTTCCTTTCCTCATAATTTATTTTAGTAGGGTTGACTAACTGTTTTTCTTTTGATATTATATTTGATGTCAATATGGAGGTATACCCAAGTCTGGCTGAAGGGATCGGTCTTGAAAACCGACAGGCGGCGAGAGTCGCGCGGGGGTTCGAATCCCTCTACCTCCTCCAGATATAATTGACAACAGCGCATATAAGTGGAGATTGGAGAACTCGTTACCAACACGTAACGAGTTTTTATTTTAAAACCAATCATAAAGTATGGTGTAAGGTAATTTTGTCCTTATTACACACTCATATTCCGATGATTATCTTCATAGATATGAAAGGAGTCAACATGGATCTTATTATACAAACGTTTCCTTTAGATGGAAAAACTTTATATTATGTACAATGTCCTGTCTGTAAGAACAATAGAATTTTAAACAGTGGTGCAAACGTATCACGCATTATTAGTGATGATACATTCCGTAAACTTTGTGGTTGTACTTGTGATGTAAAACAAGCTACGAGTAAAGTAGAGGCGCCAAAACAAGTTAAAAAAGCAGCTGTAAAGAAAGCGGCGGCTCCAAAACGTACAGGTAAAGTATTAACGGCAGTAATTAACGGGAAAGAAATGACTGTTAAAGAGATTGCTGAAGCATACGATATTAGTACAAGTACTGTTCGTCAGCGCATTAACGCAGGAAAACCTGAGAGTGAAATTATTGCTCCAACAAAGAAGAAGTAATTTAATAGGAAAACCCGTGCATATGCACGGGTTTTTTATTTTACAAGTTTACGTGTTTGTTTTAAAAAATGGCCAATTTTTTTAATGATTGGTTCGATTGAATCACCATCTTTTAAAATATCGTACTCATTAATATTTAAGCGTAATACAGGGCATGAATTAAAGTTGTTAATCCAGTTTTCATAACGTCCATGCATTTCTTTCCAGTACTCAATTGGTGTTTGCTGTTCCATTGGGCGCCCGCGTTCTTGAATACGATCGACAATATCATCGAAAGAACCTTCTAAGTAAATTAATAAGTCTGGATGAGGGAAGTAAGGAGTCATGACCATAGCGTCAAATAAACCTTTGTATGTTTCATAATCAGTTTCCGTCATTGTTCCTTTTTCATGATGCATCTTTGCGAAAATTCCAGTGTCTTCGTAAATGGAACGATCTTGAACAAAACCGCCACCATATTCAAAAATTCTTTTTTGTTCCTTAAATCGTTCTGCTAAAAAGTACACTTGTAGGTGGAAGCTCCAACGAGTGAAGTCCGCATAGAACTTGTCCAAATATGGATTGGAATCTACTTTTTCAAATGATGTGCGATAACCTAAAGCATTAGCTAATGCAGTTGTCATAGTTGATTTACCCACACCTACCGTTCCGGCGATAGTGATTACTGCGTCATTGGGTATATCATATTTTTGCCTTAAATTCATTATTATTTCGACTCCTTTAAGAGAGTATTTTGAAGGGCAGATAGGATGACGTTTAAATCATCAGGATTTTTTACAAAATCCATATCGTCTCCATTAAATTTCAATACTGGTATTTCCGGATGATCTTTTTTAAAAGCATCCATTGCTGTTTCATAATCTTTTGTGAGCTGTAGTAAGTAATTTGGATCCATGTTTTTTTCAAATTCTCTTCCGCGCATGGCGATTCGTTTTTGCAATGTTTCTAGGCTAGCTGTTAAATAAACAATGACATTTGGCACAGGCATATCTTGTGTAAGGATACGATAAATTTGCATGTATTTGTCATATTGGGAGTCTTTTAATGTGCGGGATGCAAAAATTAAATTTTTAAAGATATGGTAATCCGCTACTACTGGTTTCCTTTGATTCAAATACTTTATGTTAATGTCTTCTAATTGTTTGTATCTATTACAAAGAAAGAACATCTCTGTTTGAAAACTCCATTCGTCGATGTCTTCATAGAACTTTCCTAAAAAGGGATTTTCATCAACAATCTCTTTTAGTAAGTGGAGTTGCATGTGAGTTGAAATTTCCTTCGCAAGTGAAGTTTTTCCAACACCAATTGGTCCTTCAACCGTGATAAATGGTACTCCGGTCACGCTGTTTCCTCCTTTCAATCAGTGATTTACCGTGACTACTAAAAACACAAAACAGAATTATTGTAGCACAAGAGGGAAGCGAGCGGGTTAATTTGATATAAAAAGTTAGAAAATAGATATATGTATTAATTAAATTTTATTTTGGTTGATGATGTTATAGTTGCTTTCAATGTAGTTTCCATTATTTTTAAAGCATGTATATTATCTTGGTCGTTGTTAGAGGCAATACAATCCTCTGGTACATACAATGTATAATTTCTCATATGAGCATCATTAGCTGTAAATAGGATACATATATTTCCGGCAACCCCTGTTAATATTAGATTTTCTATTTTTAAATAACCTAGTAATGAATTTAAAGGTGTTTCATAAAAAGCGGAATAATGTGGTTTAATAAAAATGTAATCATCAGAACTTGGAGCAATCTTATGGATTATGTTTTCGCTATATTCATTTGTACAATGAGTAATAAGTTGGTCGATATCAGATCTCCACAGTTGATAATGGTCATTAACGTAAATTATAGGACAGCCGAAGGATTTCATTTTTTTCTTTAATTGTAAAATAGGGTTTGTTATAATTTCACATTTTTTAGCTAGAATGGGTCCGTGGGAAAATTGAAAGTCATTAATCATATCGATAATGAGCAAGGCGGTATTTTTCATATGTAATCCCCTCTCTTTTTTCTTTTAGGGTGGATTGAATTTGTAAAAGTTATCCCCTGTGTAGTAAATGGAAATAAGTGTACTTTATTTGTAATGAAAGGACTATGTTATGGAACAAGATCAAGATATTTATTTTATGCAATTAGCGATAGAAGAAGCTAAAAAGGCAGAGGAAATACAGGAAGTACCAATTGGAGCAGTTATAGTGTTAGATGGTGAGGTAATTAGTGTTGCCCATAATTTAAGGGAAACTGAGCAGAGATCAATAGCTCATGCTGAGTTGCTAGCGATAGATGAGGCGTGTAAAAAATTAGGGACATGGCGTTTAGAAGATGCAACATTGTATGTAACATTAGAACCTTGTCCAATGTGTGCAGGTGGAATTGTTTTATCACGAGTGAAGCGAGTTGTATATGGTGCAAGTGATCCGAAGGGCGGATGTGCAGGGACATTGATGAATCTTTTAACGGATGAACGCTTCAATCATCAATGTGAAGTAGTATCTGGTGTACTAGAGGAAGAATGCGGTACGTTGTTAACAAGCTTTTTTAGAGAGCTTCGTAAAAAAAGAAAAGCAATAAAAAAATTAGAGAAGAATACTGGGAACTAACGTATTTGCATTTTATAAAGAAACAAGTTATACTGATAATGCCTTTAATGAAGGCAACCGAATATTGGTTTTAACTTTGCCGTGCTAAGCGGGGAGGTAGCGGTGCCCTATACTCGCAATCCGCTCTAGCGAGGCCGAATCCCCTCTCGAGGTTATGTTGCTGTAAGGTCTGCCTTAAGTAAGTGGTGTTGACGTTTGGGTCCTGCGCAACGGGACCCCGTGAACCTTGTCAGGTCCGGAAGGAAGCAGCAATAAGCGGGTCTTCTCGTGTGCCGCAGGAGTGCCTGAACCGAGCTAACTGCTTGAGTAACGCTTATGGTACGTAATCGACGGAGGGTGCACGGCAGTTATATATGTATACAAAACTCACCTTAATACAAAGGTGAGTTTTTTGTATAGAAAATAACTTTTGGAATCTATAAACAGAATGGGTTATAATAAATGAGATAATAACCTTTGAGGGAGGCCGTATTTTCGTGTCATACCAAGCGTTATACCGAACATGGAGACCGCAAAAGTTCGAAGATGTAGTCGGTCAAAAGCACGTGACAAAAACGTTGCAAAATGCCCTTCTTCAAGAGAAAGTTTCACATGCTTATTTATTTTCTGGCCCGAGGGGAACAGGAAAAACGACAATTGCAAAAGTATTTGCAAAAGCAATTAACTGTGAACATGCTCCGGTAGCTGAACCTTGTAATGAATGTCCTTCTTGTTTAGGAATTACACAAGGATCCATTTCAGATGTATTAGAAATTGATGCGGCTTCAAATAACGGTGTAGATGAAATTCGAGATATTAGAGATAAAGTAAAATATGCTCCAAGTGCTGTAGAATATAAAGTATACATTATTGATGAAGTTCACATGCTTTCTATGGGTGCATTCAATGCGCTTTTAAAAACCTTAGAAGAGCCGCCAGGACATGTTATCTTTATTTTGGCGACAACAGAACCTCATAAGATCCCGCCTACAATTATTTCACGTTGTCAGCGTTTTGAATTCCGAAAAATATCAGTGAATGATATTGTTGAGAGATTATCAACGGTCGTGACAAATGAAGGTACGCAAGTGGAAGATGAGGCATTACAAATTGTTGCGCGTGCTGCTGAAGGTGGTATGCGTGACGCACTTAGTCTTATTGATCAGGCTATATCTTATAGTGATGAGACCGTTACGACAGAAGATGTATTGGCCGTAACAGGATCTGTTTCTCAGCAATACTTAGGCAATTTAGTAGAATGCATACGTGAAAATGATGTATCAAGAGCATTGCAAATCATAGATGAAATGATGAGTAAAGGGAAGGATCCAGTTCGTTTTATGGAGGATTTCATTTACTATTATCGTGATATGCTTTTATATCAAACTTCACCGCAACTAGAACATATGTTGGAACGAGTAATTGTAGATGATCAATTCCGTAAGTTGAGTGAAGAAATGCAACCGGAAGTGATCTATGAGATTATTCATACCCTTAGTAAGGGACAACAGGAAATGAAGTGGACAAATCATCCGCGTATTTTCTTAGAAGTTGTTATGGTGCAATTGTGTCAACAGTTTATGATGCAAGCAAATGGTACAGATCGTTTGCAAGCAATTATGAACAGGATGCAGCAACTGGAGAAAGAGTTAGAGCAAGTTAAAAAGAACGGTGTGCCAGCTGGTGTACAACAGGAAGTAAGAGAGACACGTGCAACACCAAAGCCGGTAAGAACAGGAAGTATGAAGATTCCTGTCGGACGTGTAAATGAAGTATTAAAACAAGCGAAGCGTCAAGATTTAGAACAATTAAAAGCTGTATGGGGTGAGTTGTTAGGAAGACTCAAATCATATAACAAAGTAGCGTTTGCTGTTTTACTAGAAAATAGCGAACCAGTGGCAGCTTCAGATGACACTTACGTTTTAGCATTTCAATATGAGATTCACTGTAAGATGGCGAGCGAAAATCGAGAAGCTATGGATACAGTAGAACAAGCTTTATTTGAATTGCTAAGTAAAAGGTTAAATATGATTGCCATTCCAAAAAGTGAATGGGGTAAAATCCGTGAAGACTTTTTACAACGTGAAGGTGGAGAGTCTGAAGAAAGCCCAGAGAAAAAGGAAGATCCTCTTATAGAAGAGGCAGTGAAATTAGTAGGGCAAGAACTCATTGAAATAAAAGAGTAATAATAATTAGGAGGAATTAATTATGATGCGTGGCGGAATGGGAAATATGAATAACATGATGAAACAAATGCAAAAGATGCAAAAGGACATGGCGAAAGCACAAGAAGAGCTTGGTGAAAAAACAGTTGAAGGTACAGCTGGCGGCGGAATGATTACAGTTATCGCAAATGGTCATAAGCAAATTCTTGAAGTGAAGATTAAAGAAGAAGTTGTAGATCCAGAAGATATCGAAATGCTACAAGACTTAGTATTAGCTGCAACAAATGATGCACTTAAAAAGGCTGATGAGCTTTCAAACTCTACAATGGGTAAATTTACAAAAGGCTTAAACTTACCAGGTGGAATGTTCTAGGAGGATATTGATACATGCATTATCCAGAACCAATATCAAAACTAATCGATAGTTTTATGAAGTTGCCAGGTATCGGACCGAAAACAGCGGTTCGATTGGCATTTTTCGTATTAGATATGAAAGAAGATGATGTGTTAGGTTTCGCGAAAGCACTTGTAAATGCGAAGCGAGATTTAGCGTACTGTTCTGTATGCGGACATATTACTGATCGTGATCCTTGTTATATTTGTAATGATTCACATCGAGATCAATCAGTTGTTTGTGTCGTACAAGAACCGAAAGATGTAATCGCGATGGAAAAAATGAAAGAGTATCAAGGTGTATATCATGTGTTACGTGGTGCGATTTCTCCTATGGAGGGAATTGGACCGGAAGACATTAATATCCCGCAACTCTTAAAGCGACTACATGATGAAACGGTACAAGAAGTGATATTAGCAACAAACCCTAATATTGAAGGGGAAGCTACAGCGATGTATATCTCCCGCCTCTTAAAACCTACAGGCATTAAAGTAACTCGTATTGCACATGGTCTGCCAGTTGGTGGAGATTTAGAATATGCAGATGAAGTGACATTATCCAAAGCGTTAGAAGGTCGCAGAGAAGTATAAGAGGAGAAACGAAAATGTTCTTTCAAAAAAAGGGTAAATTGCGTAAAGAGTATGACGATAAGTTAATTGTACTTTTGGAAAAAGTGAAGAATGAGTGGTTACGTCAGAAGAGAATGGTCGAACAAAGTGTAGAACCGTCTCAAGATGTCATTTGTTCTTTGAAAATAGCAGAGGCGAAATATTTCTTTTTGTTGAAAGAAGCAAAGCGTCGTCCTGTAAAAATGGAACAATGGTAAAAGGTTCTGCTTTCTAAGCAGGCCTTTTTATTTTATTTGTTAAATGCTGAGGTATCGTCTTATTTAGTTTATATAAAAGAGATGCTGCATATGATAACTGTTCTTTTTTATTGTCTTGTCCCATACAAATAGATGTATAGGTCATTCATAAGGAGGAAAAAATGAATTCTACAATTATTATTGTTGGCATTCTTACTTTAGTATTTATTTTTCTTGTTTTTGGTGTTACCTCTAAGCCATTACGTTTTATAGGTAAGGTGATTTTTCATGTTACTTTAGGAATAGCATTGCTTTTTATCGTAAATGTTGTAGGGACATATTTTGATTTTCATATCCCGATTAACATGGGGACAGCAGCAATAACGAGTTTGTTAGGCTTACCGGGTGTGGCAGCATTAGTGATTATTAAGCTTTATATCATGCCAAGATAAAATTATTTTGGCATTTTTTTAAAAAGTGTTGACTATTAAATGATTAATATGGTAAATTAATAAGCGTCGTCAGCAACGAAAGAAAAAAGCTGTTGACAGATTTAACGAGAAGTGTTAAATTATAAAAGTCGCTGAAACGCGATATTGAACTTTGAAAACTAAACGAAACAAACAACGTGAAACGTCAATTTTTAT
>NZ_JBFUPV010000027.1:0-15330 GCF_041360755.1 Bacillus sp. RCC_6_1 | reverse complement strand
CTTAAGTGATACAGTTGCATTCTATTATAGTTATATACTAGAAATAAGAATGGTGTATGTTATTCTATAAGAAGCAACTAGGGGACTTTCTATTAAGTTTAAAAAAATGACAAGTAGAATGATAAAGAATGTAATGAAAGAAAACTTCGCTAAATATTTCAAGGATAGGGTGTAGACAATATAACGATTCTCCTTTACTACTGAGTAATATGTTGTTGTTTCTGAACCTTTACTTATTTATAATAAAAAGCTTATACAATTGCATAAGCTTTTTATTTCTTGCTATATTAGATATAGGGGTATCTAATTAAATTAGATTATTTAGGCACCCTCTTCCGAATCCCATACTTCAATAAATTCAAAACCTTTTAATTCACTTTGTTCAATAAGAGCCTTCAACTCGTCTGAAATAAAGACAACCGTCGGATGAATTTTTCCATTTATGTAAACTTTAAAAATCATTTCATTTTGAACTATATTAAAATCAAATGCGAACTTTTCACAACCTACTATAAGGCCTGTAATCAGTTTTTTAAAGATTGCTTTATCACCATCAATCGCATCTAGTACATTCAACACGTGGACCAAGTAATATACCTCACTAGTTGAATTGCGTAAGAGTGGTAAAAATTCAACATTATCACCTATTAAAGGTTCAAGTACTTGCTTGGCTTTTTCACTAATCATTGGAGCACCAGTTCCTCCCCAAAATTTAGGGATATCACTATGAATATCTCCTTCAATACACTATATATATATATTTCCCCATGAATTTGCTAAATGAGTTACTGAATTTATTTTTCCATCAATATATTTTTTGTGATCTTCTTCAAAATTTAATAACTGGAAAGACTCATAGTTATCTAATACACTCTTTAATCCCCATATTTTCATCCTTATTCCCCTTAACTATTCTTTTATCTTCTAAAGTAAAATAGAATATTACGTAACAAAAAATCGTTTACTACTATTTACTTTGTGATTCTAAAATATATCTTGAATATAAATTACCATCACTTTCTATACTTATTCATAATAAAAAGCTTATACAAGTGCATAAGCTTCTTATTTTTTACTCTATTAGATATGGATTCACATTACTAATCTAATTAAATTAGATTAGATTTCTTTACGCACCCTCTTCTGAATCCCATACCTCAACAAATTCGAAACCTTTCAAATTGTTTTCTAAAACTGTATTTCTAAATTCATCAGATACTAAGACAGTAGAAGAATGTAATCTTTGATTTAAAAATGTTTTAAATATTATCTGCCCCTCAACTTTATTGGCTAAAAATGCGTATTTTTCGAACCCTATTATTAACCCTGTACTTAGTTTTTCCAAAACTGCTTTATTGTAGTTAATTGCATCAACTGTATTTAGAACGTTTATTAGGTAATAAACTTCACTTGTAACATCATGAATTAATGGAAGGAACTCAACATTATTACAGATTAGAGGCTCTAATATTTCTTTTGCTTTTCTGCTAATCATTGGTGTACCAAGTTCTCCCCAGAACATAGGACAGTCACTTTTTTTATCACCTTCTACACATTCAATAAAAATTCCCCCCCACGAATCAGACAGTTTTATTGCCAAATCAATTTTCCCATCAAAATATTTTTTACGGTCTTCTTTTAAATTTAGTAGCTGAAAAGATTGATAGTTATCAAATAAGCTTTTTAATTGCCAAATTTTCATACCTTTTTACTCCTTCAGAATTTAATTATTAAGTATCTATGATTGGTTAAATTAATTTAGTTTTAAACTACCATCCAATAACCTCTCTCTTATACTATGCAAGGCAGCAACTGCATCTTCTTGATTACCCCCAAAGCGTTTCACTTCACTTAATACTCTGTATACTTCCCTTATATACTCTGGACTATGATTACCTATATGTAGCGCTTCAGTGTCACATAATCGTTCACTTTATAGGGTAAAAATACTCCATTAGCCGCTGAATCATGGTGTATTTCAAACTCTTCTAATAGCTCTTGCACTTGTTTTGCCCTTTTATCCTTCCAAGGTGCAATATGATGTGTTGCATTAGGATATGGCGGTGTTTCAACTCCTGCATCTTTAAGTTCTGCACGCAGTTTTTGAGATGCTGAATAGGAATCGGGATATTCATTTTTCATCTCAACTCTATCAAAAACTTTATCTGCATATTCCTGAATTACTTCTTGTACATCCTTAACTTTACTTCTTCCACTAGTTTTAGAAAACATAAATGTTTCACGAGCTTTGCGTAAAACTTCAAATGTTTTTATTTGATTGCTTCCAAATCCACTTGCACCTGCAAATGCCAACCGATCCGTCAGTGGCAATTTATTTGCGAAAGAAGACATTCCTGTAGAGAATTTTGCACCTTTTGCTAATGTAGTGACTTTACTTGTCCCCTTATCACCAATAAGTCCAAGTCCAATTTGTGTAAAAGCATAATTTCAAATTATATATAACATTAATTATTTTTTATCCATTGGTATTTTATTTAGTGCTAAACCAACAGATCCTAATTTTTCAATTAATTTTTTTGCTTTACCATATGGAGCTCCTTTTACTAGTGTAAAAGGAAGGTTTTTCAATCCTTTTAATAGTTCCCCTGTTGAAATATCAAGTGCTAGTACACTTTTTATCTTTACTAAATCTTTTAATCCTCCATTAGGAATTTCTATTAAAACTATATTACACGTATCAGGGATTTCTTCTTTTATTATCTGTATTTTTTGATTCAAACACCCCGTATTTACCCAATCAATAAAATCTAATGTAACTACAGTGGCATGATTTAGATTCATATCACCAGAATCAACAGCCCTTACTGCTCGTACATCTGCACCTTGTGACATTAAAAAAACATTGCCACTACCATCATCACCAATAGCAACATAACCATTTGCATATTCTGTTACTTCCCAAGTCTCATTTCGTTCTATAATATCATCAGTACCATAAATTATTAATCCTCCACCTATAGAAAAACCATTTGTATATTTCAATAAATCTTTATGTACATTTGGTAATTCAACTTTCATTACATCTTCTATTTCTTGAATTTCAATATCATTTGCTGGATTATTTTTTATTAAACCAGAAACATTGGATAAATATATCATTTCTCATCCCCCCAAACTATCAAAATATTTATAAGCATCTACCAATACCTTTCTAGCAGTTTTCTGATTAACTCCTGCTTCAATCATTTCTCTATAGCTTACATTAAATTCATAATTTATATCGGTATCATTCATATCCTTCAAGCTTTCTGCGCTTAAACCTAAGAAAAGGCTTATGCAAATACAGAAGCCTCTTATATTTTTATTTATTACTTTTTAGGGTATGAATTTACATCAATAATCTGATTTTATTAAATTTCTTTACGCACCCGCCTCTGAATCCCATACCTCAATAAATTCAAAATCTTTCAAATCACTTTGTTCAATAAGAACTTTCAACGCGGCAGAAATAAAAACAGCCGTAGGATAGTTTTTTCCATTTATATAAACCTTAAAAATTATTTCATTTTGAACAACATTACAATCAAATGTGAACTTTTCACATCCTATTATTAAATCTGTAATCAGTTTTTTTTAAAAATTAATTTATTACTATCAATTGCATCTAGTACATTCAAAACATGAACTAAATAATATTCCTCACTAATTGATTTGCTTACAAAAAGTAAGAATTCAACATTAGCACCTAATATAGACTTTAATAATTCTTTTGCCTTTTCACTAACCATCAAGGTACCAGTTTCTCCCCAAACATAGGACAGTCACTTTATTTATCCCCCTTCTACACATTCAATAAAAATTTCTCCCCATAAATCAGAAAGTTTTATTGCCAAATCTTCATGCTTTTCCTCCTATATGCTATGTTATTTACTCAAGTTCCATTCCTTAGTTGATTTATTTTTATACTGCTCTCCAATAACCCATAACCCTATTCTGATTTTCTGAATTGCTGCAACAGCAGAGTTAGGGGCTATTTCAAACTCCTTCATTAATTTTTGTATTTCCACAGCTCTACTATCCTTCTAGGCTACAATATAATGTGCTTTATTATAAAATGAATGATTTTGTATGAAAGCTAAAATTCGCCTAAGTAAATCTAGTGATTTATTGGTATAATTAATATCGTATTCCATTTTATGGATCAATCAATTAATATAAGGCTATGTTTTAAAACATATGAAAATACTGCTAATTTAATATTAAACATAATAAAATACATAGCCCTTTCTTTTTACTATTAAAAAACATATTGAAGTAAGGAGTTATATTATAATGGCAATCTTTCAAAGTAATGTTCAAAAAGCTGAACAAATTGCTACTCAAATGAGAGCAGCTTCTGACGCAATTCAAAATGCAACAGGTAAATCAATAACGCACGCAACACGTACAACTTTAATCGTGAATTCCAAAGCGCAGGAAGCAAACCAGCAAGCATTAGAATTAACTAGACAATTTCTTTCTGCCTTTCAGCAATCCATTGACAATATACAGTCTGTAGCAACAGAGTTTGAACGAATGGACAACGAATTACAGAAGAATTTTTAGCTTTTTTAAGAATTTTTCCTTTATCCCTTCTGTTAACTTATATATAAGCAAAAAGGTAGGCGGAAAAAATGAATCAAGAAATAGAACAAAAAATGAAGGTCTTGAGTCAAAATCTAATGAATCTATCCGAGGAACAATACCAAAATCAACGCGCAATACAAACACAAGAACAAGCAGAAGCAGACTTTCAAGAATTAAAAATACGCAGCCATCGCTTTTTTCATCGTATTTTAGAAACATGGCATGGTGATAAAGAACTCTTTCGCTTTTTTACCAATATACAATTAGAAACTCAACAAATTGAAAGAAGCCTTTCTTATAAATTAGAAGAACAAAAGGAAACATTAATTCAAGAGAAACAAAAATTATACAATCTAGAAAATGACCTCACTCATCAAAAACAAAAACTTGCTAGGGAGGCCAATTTATGAGTTTAAATATGTATCTTGGAGAGGTACAATCCCAAACAAACACTATGTATGCTTTTTGTACTGCTACTATACAAAGTATGGAGCAAGTAATCCAGTCTATCGACAGTTTTGTTGGTGATTCTGTCCTACAGGGTCAGACTTATGATAGTGCGAAAATGTATTTTGCAGAAACGTTTCTTCCTTTAGCACAGGGGATTATTTACCTATGTGAAGAATTACTCCATCAAAATGAATCTTTTCCTGCTGAGTTTCAATCAAGAGTCGCCTCAACAGATATAGTTGAACAAGAACTATTAGAACAAATCCGAGAGATTGACCGAATGATAGCAAGTATTGAAGTTACAAAACAAATTATGCCACTACCGGATATGGATGCAATGGTTAACCTATTTATTGAGATGCGCCGTAAAATCCAGGAAAAGTTAGAACATCTATATGAATTTAATCAAACATCTAGTAATAACTATGCTACCGCGATTCAATTAGCGGCTAGTATCGCTGCAGGCCTTGCTGAGGTTCAAAGTGGAAAAGGCTTCAGCCCTGCAAGCGGTACATTTAGTACACAAAGAATAAATATGGAATGGGCAGATTCTATTCATGAATATCTAGACAATAATATTCGATTAGATAATAGTATAAAAACAAATAATCTAATCGAATCTGGTATACTATTAAGTAGTTCTTCTGAAAAGAATATACTAGAAAAGTTTATAAAAGGGGTTTGGAATGGATCTGGAAAATTTATTGGCGATTTAGTAGAGACATACAATTCGTTAGACGATACAGTGACAAAGGAAAACCTAAAATATGCTGCAGGTCATCCTATAGAAACCGCTTATACCATGATAAATACTTTTTCAGACACTTTTATGAATGAATTTTGGCATGGCGATGCTGAAAGTCGTACACAATGGGGAACAAATATTTTTATGGAGTTTGGTTTAGGATGGATTGGAGATAAAGGAGCAGGCCAAATTGGAAAAGTAACTTCCCTTGGAGACTCTGTAAAGTTAACGAAATTTTCAGGTGATACACCTTATATTTCAAGCCACTTACCATTAAAAGATCGATTTGCTTTTGCCGGTACAAGCCCACTTAAAAGTGAAATTTCTCCGTCTAAAGATTTTTTTATAAGAATTAACAGTGGGGAAAGTAAATTAAGTAAATCTGGAAAAAACATAGGAAAAAGAAAGATTCCCCCCGCTGTAAAAAAAGTAGATGAATTAGGTGAGTATTACGAAGTAACTATAAAATTCGAAAATAATGTAAAATGGGGCAATGAATTTCGTGATATGAATTTACGTGATTTTGATCGTAAAGTGAAAAAATTACAAGATTTGAGTGATGCAAACTTATTACAAAAGACAAAACCTATTAGAGATCCTCAAGTTACAAAACAGTATCGAAAGGATGTTATAAAAAAGATTATTGAAATCTATTATCCAAAAGATAAAAAATTAGCAAAAGAATTAATCGATAAAGTAAAGTATGATATGGATCCAGATCACCGCTGGGATTTAGGCCTTAATGGAGAAGACGTTAGAAGTAACCTTCAATTCATGGATCAATTTACAAATAGACGAATTGGTGGAATTTTAGGAGTACAATTAAAAGATGCCCCTTATGGTTCGAGAGTGAAGATAAATATTGAGAGGGAGTAGAAAATGGACAAATCAGTATTAGAAAAAATAGAATTAATTAAAGACATTTTAGGTAATGACCCATTTAGTTTGCTGATTGGGGAAATAATAGAAATACAAGACAACTTTGACAAAAAATTAGAGGAAGGTGTTTTAAAAGATTATTATTTTATTATAGGAAAATACGAAATATTAAATGGCGGAGTAATAACTATATTTGGTCATGAAAAACTTGATAGTATTCAGTTTTATACCGATGATATGCCAGGTGGTACTAATAATTGGATATGTATAGGAAAAATAGAAAACTATCCATTATTTATTAATAAAATTAATGGTGAAGTTTCTTGTTTGTTTGGGGATTTAATTGATCAAAACTTTGTTATTGAATCCTATGGTAATTTGAATAATTTCTTACAACATTACTATTTAGGGAGAAAATATTGTGAATTAGGTAGTAAATTTGTTCAAGCTGGAGGAATTAGTGATACTGTAGGTAATAAAAATGATGATTGGTATCAACTACTAGAAGATAACAACTTATTATAATGCATTCTAGATATTTAGTAAAAAAAGCACACATAACTGAAGTGAATCCAAAATGTTAGACACATTATTTCATTAGACAGCTTCTTTGGCATGGATTCGGTATTGTACTGGACTTTCCTTAATTTTTTTATGATAATGGTATACTACCTCTACTTTGATAGTTAATTTAAAAGGAATAATATATATTTTATGTACTAAGTGAAACGCTGCTATTTAGCAGCGTTTCACTTGTATTTTTCATCAAAGTTCGGAATCGATGAACAGAAATTAGTAATTTTAAATTTCGCTGTCACTATTTCTTCCTGAGCGATTCCACTAATACTCAAAAGTTCTGTTCTTCTACCTTTAATATTTCCTTATTTACTGGACACTTTATTTTCCAGTTTTAATCCACTGTCACCCTTACCTGAGGATCATACATTTTATTTTCATTTGCAATAAACATAATACTTTTTCCTTAGCGTTTATTTCCCCTACCACATTATGCTACCAATGTATTTTTAATGAATCCTCAGTTTTAGAATCTTTCAAGAATTTTTATAACGTTTCTTAATCTCTATGAGGCTATTAAGAATAATGTTTGTTCCGCAGGTATATGGGTTAGATATTAAGCCATCAATATCTATAGAAAAATTTACACTATGACTCCCATTTTCTATATAATCATTCTTAACCACTATTAATGAATTTTGTTATGGAAATGTTGAAATTCGTACACAATGGAAAACTCATTCTTTTATTAATTTATTATTAGGTTTAGCTATTGATTAAGATGGCTTCTTGTCATCCCTTGTTCGAAGCCAATTCATCTCCCACCTACTCACTGGGCTGTGATCCTTCACACTCCTTGAGGAAGGAGTCTTCTTGGCTAAAACGGTAAATTTTGTAAAGGATGTTTTGATAGATTACTTATTAGCTTACCTGAAGAAATCTCTTAGTTGTTGATTTGCTAACCTTTCTTGTTTACTATCAATCAATAAAAAAAGATTTTTTTGTTCAAGGGCTACTTTAAAATCTTAAGTTGATGGATGTGTGAACGTACCCCTACTAATATTCTTGCTTTTAAACCATTATTACTGTATTATATTTACGTAGTAATATAAGGATTATGGTATATAAAAAAGGAATCAAATCTATCAGTAAGATTTAAATCCTTTTCCAAGGCAAAAAGATTTTGCCAAAATCTAATATAATTTATGCTTGTCTTTTTAATATGTATCTAGTAAAAACATATTTTTTATCAATAGAATTCTGTTTTCAATGATAGGAATTAGTGTTCTAAACAAGGAACCATACAAAGTGATCTGAAAAACCTAAGAGTTATTGTATGTAGTTTGCTCATCTCCCGGTACTACAATAAAAGAGCCTTACCTCTCTAGGCAAGACTCTACTAGTTTAGTTGTATAATATTTACATGATAACTAAGAAACAGAAAACATATAACACCAAATAGCAGCACCCTATTATTCCTCCTACAGCTAATACCTGTTTAACCCAACTCTTAAATTTTTGATTACTGTAAATCGCTTGCACTCTTTCCATATTTCCTCCTATTAATGAGAACCCTTATAGACTCTCACCTTGCTATGGTAACATTAAAAAATAGCTAATAGAGGCCTAATGTATAAATATGCAATATTGCATACATAAATGTATTGTTATAATTGTAAGCGCTTACTATAATAAAGTTATAAAGATTCACCACATCTTAATAAGAAAAAAGAGGAGCGAATAATATGGAAATCGCAATGGCAGTTTTAAAATTTATAGGTGGAGCAATCCCATTAATTCAAGAACTTCTAAAAGCATTTATGTAAATTCACTATTTAGCAATTATTTATAAAAATTATCATACAAATGATCTGTATATCAAAAATGAATTGATTTACAGATCATTTGCGTGAGCAAGGTCCCTTTAACATGATTAAGGGAATTTTTTAATTTTTAAATACTTAAGGTTACACCACATTAACATCAAGTTAGCAAAACAAAAAGAAAAATACGCACCCTTCCTATAATTCTACAAATGGAATAGCATATTTTTCATTTTTGGGGCCTTAAAAACTTTAACTTCATGGTGATGGGGTAACAATTCTGATTTAGAGATAAGATCAGTTTATACAAAGATTACCCACCGATATGTGGAAGATAAAGAATACACTTGCGAAATTAAAACGATTGAATTAAAGAACTTGATGTTAGTATGGTGAACAGAATATGAAAATCACTTAAAAAATCGTAATCTTCACAAAAAAATACCAAGACCCCCCTCCTCTCCAGGGCAGTCTTGGTATTTTTTACGTTCACATACAAATTATTATTTGTATTGTTGCATGTGTTCTTTGTTAAATCCTATACGTCTACCTTACCATTGATAAGCAATGACTAATATCTCTCCTTTAATCGTACTGATTATCTATACCATGTTTTAAAGGAACTATCTTGACTAAAATGATAAAACAAGAAATTGAAATAAGCACCTTTTTTATTTTGTAAACTGTAAAGCTTCCATTTTATATGAACCAGAGTTAAGTTTAAAGGAACTAAATCGTGCGTTTTCTCTTTATTCAACCATTTAACTTACTAACACTTTTCATAAGATATTTACACACTGCATTTAGGTAAAGAAATACAGAAATGTGTTTTTTTCTTTGTACTATCTAAATTTATGCTCCCTCCATGTTTTTCTACTATATGCTTAGCAATAGTTAATCCAAGACCTGATCCCCCATTGTTTTCTCGAGAATCATCTACTCGAACAAATGCATCAAAAATACTCTGTTTCATATCCTCAGGTATTCCAATTCCATTATCTATAATGTTTATATATACTTTGGTTTTATCTTCAATTAACGATACAAAAACGGTCGTACCTGCCGCATTATACTGTAGAGCATTAGATATTATGTTAGAGATAGCCCGGTATAATAGCCTGTTGTTAATTGGAGCAATCACTTCTTTAGAGGGAATTTGATATTGAAGGATTAAGCGCTTCGCTTGAAATAAATCATAATATTCTACAAGCAATTCACGAATAAACTCAGATACATCAGTTGGATGTACTTCAAAAGGGTAATCAGAATGCTCTAATTTAGACAGTTCAAAAATATCTTCAGTTAGCACCGCAATGATTCGAATCTTATTATATATTACATTCAAGGTTCTTTCTCTTTCACTTTTTTCTGTAATGATCCCTAGTTGTAATGCTTCAACATAACCTTGAACGGTTGTAATTGGTGTCCTTAAATCATGAGACAAATCTACAAGCATCTTCTGCTTGGTTTCTTCCAACCTCTTCTTCTCTTTCTCTATTTTATCGAGTTTTTCCGACATAACATTAAACGAATGCTGTATTTGCATTAACTCAAAATATGTTTCATAGTTTAACCTTTTATCATATTTCCCACTAGCAATTTCCTCAAATCCAGTTGCTAGTTTATCCAATGGCCTGGTTATTTTCCTAGCAATTTGCCTACTAAATATATATACATTCATAGAGAAAAATACAAAAAATAAAACGATTGTAGAAAGTAATATCTTATAAAAAACATATACGTATTCCTCATTTTTATCAGAAAACGTATATTCATACTTTATTGCTTTTTTAGGAACCTTAACAAGGCAATATAATGTTTCACCTTTTTTCGTTACAAATGTTGCTACAGATGAATAATAAGGAAGTTGATCATTATCAAAAAATAAAGTAGTAAATTCTCTTTGTGAATATGATAAAAGCTTATCCTTCTTTTCCCCTTTGGTATAGATAACTTGTAAATTTTCATTAAGAATTTCTACCCAACCACCAAATGATTCTATTGATTCTGAATTAATAGTTTTAAAGTTTTCACGCACTACTTCACTTGCTTTTAAATTATTTAGCTCTCCTAGTTGCTTTTCTGTTTGGTACATCAAAAATATAAATAAGATTATCACCGTGAAACCTATTGCTAGTGCAAATATAACGTAATTTTTAATTAAGATATATAAAACTTTATTTTTCATAAAGTTCTTCCTTCCTAGCAAATCTATACCCAAGTCCCCGGATCGTTTTTATATAAACTGGATTCTTAGGAGAATCCTCTAATTTCTCTCGCAGTCTACTAATATGAACCATAATCGTATTATCATCTGCACAGTAATAATCCGACCATACATTTTCAAAAATTTGTTTTTTAGTAAATATTCTCCCTGGTTCTTCCATAAAAAGTGTTAAGATTTTATATTCCGTAGCACTGAGAGAAATGGATTCGCTTGATTTATAGAGTGTACAAGAATGATGATCTAATACTAAATCACCCATATGAATTTGCTTCTCCTTACCTTCTACAGCCCTATCATTAAATTCATAGGACCTTCTAAGATGAGCTTGAACTCTAGCTATAATTTCTAAAGCACTAAATGGCTTTGTAATGAAGTCATCTGCTCCAATCCCTAAACCGATAATTTTATCTACTTCTTGAGATTTGGCTGACAATATAAGTATCGGGAATTGTAACGTCTCACGAATCTTTTTAATTAATTGATAACCATCCATTTTGGGCATCATAATATCAACAATAGCTAAATCAATATGATTTTCTTCTAGACACTTTAAGGCAACTTCGCCATTTGAAGCCTCTACAACAAAAAAATTTTCCATTTCTAAAAAAAGTTTTAAAAGATCAATAATATCTTTGTCATCATCAACGATTAATATATTTTTTTTCATACTCTCCCTCGCATCGGTCAGAATTTTCAAAAATCCATTTAAGGTTATTGTAAGGTAAATGAAAGTGACATGAAAGACTAACCGTTTAATATACAGGTATGAATTAAAAAAGGAGGCATTATCACATGAAAAAATTTGTTGGAATTGCGTTAGCAGCTACCATTGGAATTGGAGGTTTAGGAACTTTTGCTACTACTAAAACTCACGCTGCAGTAAACAATCCAGAATCAACAAAATCGGTTTATCAAGTATCTGATGTGCAAGGTGAATTTATGCACATTAAAGTGGGGAAACCTTGGTCAATGACGCCAAGCGGAAATCAATACAAATATGTCTTATTTAGTGAAAATAAAATTTATGTCAACCCTAAAACTGGTGTAGTAACAGCATATGAAGAAGGAGCAGCTGAAGGCAGAGTACTCGATAAAAATGGAAATGTTGTTGCTATTTGGTATATTACAGCTTTTAAATAATGAAGGGTTAATTTTACAAGGTTGAAAAGAGCATCTTTAAGTTTATTATGAAAGTAGTAAAAGAATTTCAAAACTTCTAATTACACTAAAATAAAAAAGCTTATCCTTTAACACGTAATGATAAGCTTTTTTATTATTCTTTTCATTTTTTGTTTTAGGAAGTATTTCTTTAAGTTGATAGCAATGCGGTGCTATCCCATCACTATAAAGCTAAAACTTTATAGTGCCCCCCAAAACAGAAACAACGGGTTGCATTTATATAAATAGCTTTTAAAAAATTAATAATTTTGTTTAGGGATACTTTAAGTTTTTAGCTTGAATGACATATAGTGTTAACTCATACTGAGTGATTAGACTATTAAACTTAAAAGTGTTGTTTTTAGCATTCTAAATAATCGGGTTCAATGTATTTTTCTGTTTCAGGAGAGCTTTTAATTTCTATTGGATATTTCTTAAAAGCTACAACAGTGATCCTATCTTCTTGAACTAAACTTCTGGATTCATTTATAGAAGAGAAACCTGTTCGCGTTAAAAAATTGTATAGAGAGGATTTTGTCATCCAAAAACTAGTAACGTTATCTAATGATGCCCATTTTGATTTTAAACGTTCTTCTATTGATGAATTAGCAGAGTGTTCTAGCATTGTGTGTCCCTTATATTCATAATTTTTATAAAGTACTGACACATTAGGAGTAGAAGTGATATGAGTATCAATTATTACAAACCTTTTGCATACTTCATACACTTTTTCTAAAAAGGGGAATACATCTGAGCAGTCTAAATGATATAAAATACCAGAGCATAAAACAATATCAAAATGACCATATTTTTCAGCGCTTAAATTTCTTACATCATCTTGATAAAAGGTTAAGTTTTCCAACCTTAATAAATCTTTAGCGAATATAGCTTTTTGTATGTTTGATTCTCTTCCTTCTATCCCTACAACAGTTGCTCCTTGCATAGCAAACTCAATAGCGTAATGCCCCTCTAAACAAGCTAAATCTAAGATTCGGAGATTTTTAAAATCACATTGTGTGATATCTTGAATCATTGTCACAATTTTTTTTAATGCAGGATTTGGTTGTCGAATATCTCTTGTATATAGAGTATCCGTTAATTTAATATCATAAGCGGTCCATTCACCATATTTACGAATAATGTTTTCTTTTTCGAGAACAAAATTTTTCATGATACAATTCGCCACCTTTAACATAATATTATGTGTAATATATACCTTTATAAGATCAATATATGTGTGTATAACTTGTATTTAGAAGAAGGTAAACATTTTAAAGCTTCTCACTTTATCATGTGGTACGTCCACAATTCCTTCTTTTTGGGAGCCACTCGCAAATTTAGAACAATATGCAGCTCAAATAGTCAACTAATTAAACTACCTATTCATCTCATCTATCTAAATTATAGAAATAATTCTAATTTAACTAATTAAGATTTTTTCTTTTACATAGAAAATCTTATTATATTCATTTTTAGCCATAGCCAGTGCAAATGTCATAATGATAAGTGGGACACCACATTGCTATCATGCTAAGCAAACAAAATACTCCTTAAAATAAAATGAAAAAATACATTATTTTTTCTTATAAAAGAAAAGCAAAGAATAAACTTTAATATGTATTAATCCAAACAAGAGAAGATGATTCATGTGAAACAATTTACTAAATTTCCTCTGACATTTTTAGTTATGTTCCTAGCCAATTTAGCGAACTATTATTTTATCCTATTTATGTAATAATAAAAGCCTTCCTAATTATAGGAAGGCAACGTTCTAAAATGAAAACCTATATTTGATTACTAATTAAATTACCTCAAACTGATAATATACACTTTTCCCATTCTCCCTAGTTACTTTAATTTCAGCAAATCCTTTACCAATGACATCCATTCTAACCTTTCCATTGCCCTGTACTGTATATTTGACAACTTTTTCTCCATCTATTGTTGTATGCTTTGCTGCAACTCCATCTTCTGTTCTAGATTGACCAACACGCCAACAGTCACTGCACTTTTTTGTGCTCTTAGATATCATTTCATTTTTTACATGTACGCTGTTAGTAGATGCATCAGCAATACCATTTGTACTCAACAAAATTATGGAAGTTACTAAACCTATTCCCAGTTTCTTTAACATTATTTCATCCCTCCTGTGATAATTCATAATTTTATATTAAACTGAGATTCTTTCAGGTAACTTTCATTTACCTTACAATAACCTTAAATCCCTTTCTGTAGATATCGAATTCTTTGGAAGAAAGAATTCACATAGTTTATATTGATTTTTTTAACATGGCCATGTGGATTGGCCCTACATTATTAGCTATATGTACCTTTCCGTTCATTTTCTGCTATTAGTTCATGTGTTAAATAAATCAAATACATAATGACTGAGAGAATTAGATAACTAGCAGTTTTACCTTTATCAGCAATTAAATGCCTTGCTTCGACTAGAATCACTTTTATTATTAACAAAATCTCACTAGCTCGAATGTAATAACTTATGAGTATAAGAATATTTTCTGAGCTTTAATATAATGTAAAATTAGTAAGAAACTTATTTCATGAAAAAATGTTAACTATTAAAGAATTAGAAGTGATTATATGAATAAATTATTACTATCGTGTTTATTAGCTACATTCTGTCTAAATATCGCAGGATGTTCTAATGATATGACTATACTAAAGGATAGTTCTAAACCTTCAACACCTACGAAGGCGAAATGCATTAACAAAGCTTGGTACAAAAAACATATGCCATGTAATAGGTTATGCTAAAGATCATAAGGCGAATATGAATGTATATAGTAAACAACATATAAAAACATTGTAATTAATTGTTATAAATCTACCTAAAAAGACTATCAATAATGAAGTGCACCCCAATTGTTAGACACATAATTAACAATTGGAGGTGCATTTTTTATGGCTAAATTTTCTTCAAAAGA
>NZ_JBFUPV010000026.1:0-15644 GCF_041360755.1 Bacillus sp. RCC_6_1 | reverse complement strand
ACGTTGTTTGTTTCGTTCAGTTTTCAAAGAACTACTTGGTCGCTCATTTGCGACTTCCTTATGTTAACATCTTCGTTAGTTAATGTCAACTAAGTTTTTTTATTTCATTTGTCGCTTGCGACGTTATTATCATCGGCGACTTGTTCTATATTACACCTCTAAGCTCTAATCGTCAATATGTTTTTATAAAAAATATAAAAAGGCTTATTTCTTTTAAAATAAGCCTTTTTATCACATATCATTCTATTCATTTATTATTTTTCTATAATTGGTAACGAAACGATAAATTGAATAATACCATCCCTATATTCCGCTCGAATACTACCACCTTGTAACTCAACAATACTTTTCGCAATCGCTAAACCGAGTCCCGACCCTTCCGTTACTCTACTTCGAGATTGATCCTTCTTATAGAAACGTTCAAACAAATTCGCTAACTCTTCTCTCGTAAACTCTTCACTATGATTCGCAATTACAATTTGTATATCCCTACGCTGCCTTTGAAGAGAAACTTTTATATCTGCATCATCTTTACTATACTTAATCGCATTCATTAGTAAATTATCAAATACACGAACCATCTTTTCCGAATCAATCGATGCATAAGCACGTTCCTCAGGAAACTTCTTAACAAACGTAAGTCCATGTTCTTCCGCCTGCGGTACTAACTCTTCTATTAATTGCTCGAGTAGCTCATTCATACAAACTTCCTGTTTTTCTAATACAACTTGTTCATTTGTTAACTTCGTATACTCAAATAAATCTTCTATTAAATTTTTTAACTGCTCCGACTTTGCAAAAGCAATTCTCGTATACTCATCGTGTTGTTCTTTATTTTCATATTTAGAATCTCGAAGTAATCGTAAGTAGCCCATAATAGAAGTCAGCGGTGTGCGTAAATCGTGAGATACATTCGTAATAAGCTCATTCTTTTGCTTCTCTAATTTACGTTCCTTTTCTATATTATTCATAAGCTCTTCTGCCATATTATTAATATTCTCAGTTAAAGCTGCAATCTCATCTTCACCTTTTTTCTCAATGCGGTACGCTAAGTTGCCTCTTTCTATTTCCTTTACACCTTGTGCCATTGCTTCAATCTGCTTCATCTTTCTCTTTGTTATATAGAAGAAAGAGAAAATGAATACAAGAACACCAATTAAAAACGGGAATGGCCCTTCTTTCGTATCATACATTACCTCTCCCTCTGGAATTCCGCTAACAAACATGTACAAATTCTTTCCTTCAATAGTAATAGGTGAAAAAGATATAAACTCTTTTCTTGTACTTTCAAATACATTTCTACCATCTGTATAATTAATCGCAAATGATGCTGCATTACGAATCGTATTATGCAAATCGATTTGCTCTTCTTGCGCTTGCTTTGTTTTATATAAAACTTTACCACTTTCATCAGTAACCAATATCTTTAAAGCTCTAGACCCTTGCTCTAAATTTTGGTTCTCCATTTCGATCATATTTGATATAGCTTCTAATTTATTTTCATGAACCGAACTATTTGCCGCTCCTTGAGCTTGGTGATTAATTTGTTCCATACCAGCCCGATAATCGATAGTTGCTTGACGATTCGCATTCTCAAAAAATGGCGCAGCTCCCTTCGCTGACAAAACTCCTAATAACGCACAAGCAGCAAAAGTAGTAATCAATTGAATCCTTATACTCTTTCGTACGCTCTTTACTAATTTCTCAATTAATTCTCTTATTTTCCTTATATAAGTAAACGGATTAAATATCTTTTTCAATCTTATACCCCACTCCCCATACTGTTTTTATATATCTAGGTTTCCTTGGATTCTCCTCAATCTTTTCACGCACTTTCCGAATGTGCACCATTACAGTATTATCAGACTGGAAAGATCGTTCGTTCCACACCTTTTCATAAATTTGCTCCGCACTAAACACCATACCTGGATTTCTAGCTAGCAATTCTAAAATTGAAAATTCCCTCGGAGTTAGTTTCACTTCTTCTCCCTCTACAACAACTTTATGGGTCGAGATGTTGATTTTCATCTCCCCAATTTCTAACTCGTCCTCATTTTGGACAGCGAAACCATTCATTTTCATATAACGGCGTAACTGAGATTTAATTCGTGCAATTAACTCTAATGGATTAAAGGGCTTCGTTACGTAATCATCTGCCCCTGTTGTTAATCCTAAAATCTTATCCATATCTTGCGTTTTGGCAGAAAGCATAATAATAGGCATTTCTTTCGCTTCCCTTACCTTCATACACATATGAATACCATCCACTTTCGGCATCATAATATCTAATACGACTAGATGTATTTCATTTTCTTCCAATAGACGTAATCCTTCTTCTCCGTCTCCTGCTTGTAATACTTTATATCCTTCATTCTTTAAATAGATTGTAATTAAATTCCGAATTTCTTTTTCATCATCTACGACAAGTATTGTTTCGTGTGCCACAATATCTCCCCCATCACTTTTTTAATCCCTAACTTCTATTATAGGAAAACTTCTGAAGAAAAACGCTCGGAAATCCTTAAGATTTTCTGAAGACGCAAAAAGGTCTAGACTCCCCTTAAGTCTAGACCTTTAAAAAACCCCTTTTATTTACGAACGTAGATGAAATATAGCACGAATAAAACTCCCATAACATACATAATCGGATGAACCTCTTTACGACGACCACTCACAACCATTGTAATTGGATAGAAGATAAATCCAATGGCAATCCCAGTTGCGATACTATACGTAAGTGGCATAGAGATAATTGTAAAGAATGCTGGTACTGCAATCTCGAATTTCTTCCAATCAATTTCCCCTAAGGAAGAAACCATCAAGATTCCTACAATAATTAAAGCCGGTGCCGTTACAGCTGGCGTTACAACACTTAATAATGGCGAAAAGAATAGTGCCAGTAAGAAGAATCCTGCTGTTACAACTGCTGTAAATCCAGAACGTCCTCCCGCTGCTACCCCTGCAGACGATTCAATGTAAGACGTTGTTGTTGATGTACCCAAGATCGCACCAATTACAGTTGCAATCGCATCTGCAAATAACGCTTTTCCTGCACGTGGTAATTTATTGTTCTTCATTAATCCTGCTTGATTCGCAACCGCTACAAGCGTACCTGCTGTATCAAAGAAATCTATAAAGAAGAACGTTATAATAACAATCCCCATTTGAACTGTGAAAATATCGCCGAAGTGCGTTAACGCCACACCGAACGTTGGTTCTAGACTCGGTATTGCTCCCACTACAGCTTTCGGAGTATCAATTAATCCTGTTGCAACTCCTAAGATCGCTGTAAGAATCATACCGTAGAATACTGCACCATTAACTTTCTTAATCATGAAGATGATCGTAGTAACAACCCCGAAGATTGCTAGTAACGTTGTGCCCTTTGTTAAGTCCCCCAACCCAACAAGAACCGCATCGTTTTTCACGATAATTCCGGCATTTTGGAATCCAAGGAAAGCAATGAATAATCCAATACCTGCTGCTACTGCAAACTTTAACTCCGATGGAATTGCATTAATGATTTTTTCACGAATACCTGAAGCAGTAAGAATAATAAAGATAATACCTGACATTAATGTTCCGGCAATGGCCGTTTGCCACGGAATACCCATCGTTAAGACTGCTGTATAAGCAAAGAACGCGTTAATCCCCATACCTGGCGCTAAAGCAATTGGATACTTCGCGAAAATACCCATAATTAACGAACCGATCGCTGCCGCTAATGCCGTAGCAACGAATACTGCACCTGGATCCATCCCTGTACCTGCTGGTAACCCTTTAACATTTCCAAGCGACAGCGTAGCAGGATTGACAAATAGTACGTAAGCCATAGATAGAAATGTCGTTAACCCTGCTATGAACTCAGTCTTATAATTCGTACCGAGCTCATCAAACTGAAAATAGCGTTTCATCCTATGTTTCCCCCGTTATATGATTACTCGCCGTATTTCACCCTAGCCCTCTTTTATCCCGAGAAATAAAAAAGGCTTCCATTGCATATATACATGGAAGCGTTCTATAAACAAAGACAAGTTTCCCCTCATCTTTATACAAACGCCTCGTAGTCAAGCCATTTACGGTAGCTAGGTAGAAACTTTCGGGCCATATCCCCGATATTATACGACGGCTATAATATTCACTTTTCGTTTGAATTACATAATCATATTAACTCGACGAAGTAGTTTTGTCAATTTAAAAACGAACATTTTCATAAACTTTTATAGTTTCGTTCGTATTAATGCCAAAATAAAAAAGATCCATCTATGCATAAGCAATAGATGGACCTTTTTATAAATACTATTCCCACTCAATAGTTGCTGGTGGCTTACTCGTTACATCATACACGATACGGTTAACGTGTTTTACTTCGTTTACGATACGTACAGAGATTTTCTCTAATACGTCCCAAGGGATACGTGCCCAGTCAGCTGTCATACCGTCGATAGATGTTACTGCACGGATACCTACTGTGTAATCGTAAGTACGCTCGTCACCCATAACACCTACGCTACGCATACCAGGAAGTGCAGTGAAGTATTGCCAGATTTCACGGTCTAAGCCCGCTTTAATAATTTCTTCACGTAAAATCGCATCAGATTCACGAACGATTTCTAATTTCTCTTCTGTAATTTCACCTAATACACGAATACCAAGACCCGGTCCTGGGAATGGTTGACGCCATACGATTTCATCAGGAATTCCTAGTTCAGATCCTAATACACGTACTTCGTCTTTAAATAACGTGTTTAAAGGCTCAATTAATTTGAACTGCATGTCTTCTGGAAGTCCACCAACGTTGTGGTGAGATTTAATTGTTTGTGCAGTTGCTGTACCACTTTCAACGATGTCTGTGTAAAGTGTACCTTGTGCTAAAAAGTCCATACCTTGTAATTTAGACGCTTCATCATCAAATACGTAAATGAATTCGTTACCGATGATTTTACGTTTTTGTTCTGGATCTTCTACACCTTTTAACTTGTTCATGAAGCGTTCTTTTGCATCCACTTTAATAACGTTCATGTGGAAGCCTTCGCTAAATGTTTTCATAACGCCTTCTGCTTCGCCTTTACGCAGTAAGCCGTGGTCAACGAAAATACAAGTTAATTGATCGCCGATTGCTTTATGAATTAATACTGCTACAACAGAAGAGTCTACACCGCCACTAAGTGCGCATAGTACTTTTTTGTCTCCAACAGTTTCACGAATTTTTTCTAATTCTACTTCGATAAAGTTCTCCATGTTCCATCCTTCAGAACAACCACATACGCCGAATACGAAGTTTTTAATTAAATCGTTACCGTGCTCAGAGTGACGTACTTCTGGGTGGAATTGTACACCGTATAAGTTTTTCGCTTCATTGCTCATACCAGCAATTGGGCAAGACTCACTTGTTGCGTCTACTACGAATCCTTCAGGTAAACCAGTTACTAAGTCACCATGGCTCATCCATACAACTTGCTCTTCTGGAAGGTTCGCATATAATTTTGATTCGTTCTCTACTTTAAGAACAGCCTTTCCGTACTCACGGTGATTTGCACGCTCTACTTTACCACCGAAGTGTTGCGTCATAAGCTGCATACCGTAACAAATACCGAAGATTGGTAAACCTAGTTCAAAGATTTTTTCATCACAATGTAATGCACCTTCACCGTATACGCTATTTGGTCCACCAGAGAAAATAATCCCTTTTGGATTCATTGCTTTAATTTCTTCTGCAGTAATTGTATGTGGATGAAGTTCACTGTATACACCGAACTCACGAATTCGACGTGCTATTAACTGATTGTATTGACTTCCAAAATCTAAAACGATAATTGTATCGTGTTGTTTCTTCAAAATAATCACCCCAACGTTAGTTCTCGTATATAAATATTTTCACCAATTTGGCGAAAAGCATTACCAATATAATAAAAAAAGCCAGTCCTCCGCCTCTAGTCTCATAACAAAGAAAAGGCAGGGGTCTGGCTTTATAAAGAAAGATAGTCTCCGCTCTTTATAAATATAAGACACACTGCCTTCATAGTCAGGTTGTTTGCGGTAACCCGGTAGAGACTCTCAAACCATATCATTGAGGATATATGAAGGATCGTTTTATATTATCTTCCTAGATTCTAACAATGAAATATCAATATGGTCAAGAGAGAAAGCGACAAAATTCTACAGAAATTCATTTCCTTTTCTAAAAAACATAAAAAAACATCCATTTCTATATAGAAATGGATGTTTTTTAGGGCAAACGGAATTACATCATTCCGCCCATACCGCCCATGCCCATGCCGCCCATGTCAGGCATTGCTGGTGCATTTGGTTCTGGCTTGTCAGCTACTACAGCTTCAGTTGTTAAGAACATAGCTGCAACAGATGCTGCGTTTTGAAGTGCAGAACGAGTTACTTTAGCTGGATCTACGATACCAGACTCAAGCATGTTAACCCATTCGCCAGTAGCTGCGTTGAAACCAACGCCTACTTTTTCGCCTTTTAGACGCTCTACAACTACAGATCCTTCTAGACCAGCGTTGATTGCGATTTGACGAACTGGCTCTTCTAGTGCGCGAAGTACGATGTTGATACCTGTTGCTTCGTCGCCTTCAGCTACGATAGAAGCTACTTTTGTGTATACGTTCATAAGTGAAGTACCACCACCTGCAACGATACCTTCTTCTACTGCTGCACGAGTTGAGTTAAGTGCATCTTCAATACGAAGTTTGCGTTCTTTCAACTCAGTTTCAGTTGCTGCACCTACTTTAATTACCGCTACGCCACCTGCAAGTTTTGCAAGACGCTCTTGTAATTTTTCACGATCGAATTCAGAAGTTGTTTCTTCTAATTGCGCACGGATTTGACCGATGCGAGCTTCGATTTGTTCTGTGCTTCCTACACCTTCAACTACAGTTGTGTTTTCTTTTGTAACAACAACTTTACCAGCGCGTCCTAAAGATTCAACTGTAGCAGATTTTAAGTCACGACCTAATTCTTCAGTGATTACTTCGCCACCTGTTAAGATCGCGATATCTTCTAGCATTGCTTTACGACGGTCACCAAATCCAGGAGCTTTAACAGCTACTACATTGAATGTACCACGAAGTTTGTTCACTACTAATGTAGCTAACGCTTCGCCTTCTACATCTTCAGCAATGATAAGAAGTGGTTTACCTTGTTGTACCACTTGCTCTAATACTGGTAAGATTTCTTGAATGTTAGAAATCTTTTTGTCAGTGATTAAGATGTATGGGTTATCAAGAACTGCTTCCATTTTGTCAGAATCAGTAATCATGTAAGGAGATGCATATCCACGATCAAATTGCATACCTTCTACTACGTCTAATTCTGTTGTGAAGCCTTTAGATTCTTCTAAAGTAATAACGCCGTCGTTACCAACGCGCTCCATTGCTTCAGCGATTAATTGACCTACTTCTTCGTCAGCAGCAGAAATAGCAGCTACTTGTGCGATAGAAGATTTACCTTCGATTGGTTTAGAAATCGTTTTTAATTCTTCAATTGCAGCAGTAACAGCTTTTTCGATACCTTTACGAAGACCCATTGGGTTCGCACCAGCTGTTACGTTTTTAAGACCTTCACGAATCATAGCTTGCGCTAATACAGTTGCAGTTGTTGTTCCGTCACCAGCTACGTCATTTGTTTTGCTGGCAACTTCTGCTACTAGTTTCGCACCCATGTTTTCGAATGCATCTTCTAATTCGATTTCTTTTGCGATTGTTACACCGTCATTTGTAATAAGTGGTGAACCGAATTTTTTCTCAAGAACAACGTTACGACCTTTTGGTCCAAGCGTTACTTTTACTGCATTTGCAAGAGTGTCGACACCGCGAAGCATCGAACGACGTGCTTCTTCACTAAATTTAATATCTTTTGCCATAATAATTGACCCCCTTGGATTTTTTAAGATTTATATAATTAACCGATAACTGCTAAAATGTCACTTTCACGTAAAATCAAGTAGTCTGTACCTTCATATTTCACTTCAGTACCTGCATATTTTGAGAAGATGATAAGATCACCTGCTGCTACCTCTAAAGCAACACGCTCACCATTCTCAAGCACTCGACCAGTACCTACTGCAACAACTTTACCCTCTTGTGGTTTTTCTTTTGCAGTATCTGGTAATACGATACCACTTGCTGTTTTTTCTTCTGCTTGAACAAGCTCAATTACAACGCGATCACCTAATGGCTTTAGCATGAACAATAACCTCCTCATTTTGTTATGTAAATTTCTTTTATTAGCACTCAAGTCATCCGAGTGCTAACACACTTATAATAATAAATAATCTCAATTTCTTTTGCAAGTAAAAAAATCATAATTTTTTCGCAAATCACTATATAGAATACTGCCTTTACTATATGAATCGTTGTTTCCACTGCTCGTATGTTACAATATGAAAGGACACCCTAAGTTGTTTTCGCTACACACACAACTTTCTCCTGTCTTCTATTATAATTTCAAATAAGGATTTACGAAAAAAACATAATTCAAGTGAGGTTTATATCGTAGGTAGCATAATTTACATGTTATCCTAACTTATCTCATACACTATAGTTAGAAAGGATGGTTAAACCATTTGAAGAAACAATACTGGTGGATTATCGTTACATACATTTTAATGCAGTTATCTGGCGTTGTTGGATTGCCACTTCTCCTAAAAACAGGACTCTATGATAATAGAGGATTTACTATTGAGGAAAAAGGACAAATCATAACGGGACACTGGGCAATTATTAGCTTCTTTGTTGCATTATGTATCGTACTTTGGTTACTTAGAACAGATATTCGTGACAGGCATTTAGATCCAAAGCGCTCTTCTGCTCCAGCTACTATTGGATGGATTTTCATCGGGTTCTTCTTAGCTTTCTTTTCACAAATAGTTGCCGGTATGATCGAGATGCAGCTGCTAGGAATTAAACAAGGTTCAGAAAATACAATGAAACTGATGGAGATTGCAAGAACGACACCTTGGTTCCTTATTGTTGTATCTATAATTGGACCTATCTTAGAAGAAATCGTATTTAGAAAAATTTTATTTGGTGCACTTTATAAGAAGTTTAACTTCTTTATCGCAGCTATCATTAGTTCGCTTGTATTCGCAGCAATTCATTTTGATTTTACTCATTTATTGGTATACACTGCTATGGGGCTCGTATTCGCCTTCTTATATGTGAAGACGAAACGTATTATCGTTCCGATTGCAGCTCATGTTGCGATGAATACATTGGTCGCTATTGGGCAAATTTTTATGAGCAATGAACAAATTCAAGAAATGATTAAAGAAGCTGAAAAAATGCAAGGCTTTATCGGAGGATTTTTTGTATGAGAAACTCACCATTGTTCATGGCTGCACTATACTTCCTTCTTGGATGTATCTTTACACGCTTCGCCATTACGAACGTGACAGATACAATCTGGAATATGTGGACAATACTATTTGCAGTTATGGCAACAATTGATTTTAATTTGGCACTTCGCCTTATATTAATTAAATTCACAAAGAAGAAACAATAATAAAACGCAGAGGTCGCTTCCTCTGCGTTTTATTGTGGATAGTTTTTCAAAAAGTAAACTAATGTTTGTAACTCTACAGCTAAGTCAATATGATGAATTCTAATATTCTCTGATACGTTTAATCGCGCTGGTGTGAAATTCAAAATACCATGCACGCTCGTTTCAGCTAATCTATCTGCTACAGCTTGTGCTACTGTAGCCGGTACTGTTAATATTGCCACTTGTATATCATTTGATAATCTCTCTTCTAATTCATCTAAATGATATACAGGAATGCCCCCGATTTCTGTTCCAACTTTCTCTTCACTAACATCAAATGCCATTTCAATTTTTGTATTATTGTTTTTCGTGAAATTATAATGTAAGAAAGCGGTCCCTAAATTACCTACTCCAATAAGTGCTACACGTGTTATATCATCTTGATCAAGTGTTTCGCGGAAAAATGATAATAAATAATTTACGTTATATCCATATCCCTTTTTCCCTAACGCTCCAAAATACGAAAAATCTCTTCGTATTGTTGCGGAATCTACTTTTACTGCCTCACTCAATTCGGCCGATGAAACACGCTGCTTACCAGAAAGAGATAAGTTTTGGATAAATCGATAGTATAGAGGCAATCTTTTAGCAGTGGCTTGTGGAATCTTTTGCTGATCCATATGACCTCTCCTCTCTTCCTATCTTTATTCATATACTTTAATCAAATACAGAAGTTTAGCACTCATTAAATTCCTTGTATAATAAAGAGAAGAAGTATTCTCTCTTTATTTTAAACTATACACTATTTTTAGTATGATTGAGAAATATAAACATGGCAAAGTTAAGAAATTATTTGAGGTGAAAACATTGATTTTATTACAAGTAAACGCGCTTTCGAAATTATACGGTGCAGAAACGATTCTTGCAAACATAAAATTGGAAGTACAAACAAAAGATCGTATCGCATTAGTTGGAAGGAATGGAGCAGGCAAATCTACATTATTAAAAATTATCGCTGGTGAATTATCTCATGATGGTGGCGAAATTATAAAACCGAAAGATGTCTCAATCGGATATTTAGCTCAAAATACTGGACTAGAAACGTCTTTAACAATTTGGGATGAAATGCTAACCGTCTTTACCCACTTACAGCAAATGGAGACAAAACTTCGAAGGCTTGAGCAAGAAATGGGAAAAGAAGAAAACTTTTCAAACGAAGCTACATATGAAAGATTGTTAGCTGATTATGACCAATTGCAACTCAATTATAAAGATCAAGGTGGATATCAATATGAAGCGGATATTCGCTCCATTTTAAGCGGCCTTGGCTTCCCAGTTGAAACGCACCAGACGACGATCTCTACTTTAAGCGGCGGGCAAAAAACAAGATTAGCTCTCGGGAAATTATTATTAACAAAACCAGACTTACTTATTTTGGATGAGCCTACAAACCATTTAGACATCGAAACATTAACGTGGCTTGAGCAATATTTACAAGGTTATCCTGGCGCAATATTAATCGTTTCACATGACCGTTATTTCTTAGACAAACTCGTTACACAAGTATATGAAATTTCAAATAAAGAAAGCAGACGATTTGTTGGTAACTACAGTAAATATTTAGACTTAAAATCAGCATTATATGAGCAAGAAATGAAACGTTACGAAAAACAACAAGATGAAATCGCAAAACTTGAGGACTTCGTTCAAAAGAATATAGCTCGCGCTTCTACAACGAAACGTGCTCAAAGTCGTCGTAAACAACTAGACAGAATGGAATTATTAACGAGACCATTAGGGGATTCTAAGTCAGCATCATTCCACTTCGATATTGAAAAGCAAAGTGGAAATGATGTTTTACAAGTAAATGATGCAACCATTGGCTATGATGAGAACCCTATAATTGAACATGTAACTATGCGCTTAACTCGCGGAGATAGTGTTGCTTTAGTTGGTCCAAACGGAATTGGGAAATCCACATTGTTAAAGTCTATTGTGAATAAGTTACCACTATTAAATGGTGATGTTTCTTTCGGATCAAATGTATCTGTTGGTTATTATGATCAAGAACAAGCAAACTTAACATCTTCTAAACGGGTTTTAAATGAACTATGGGATGAATATCCACTGCAACCTGAAAAAGAAATCCGTACTATACTCGGGAATTTTTTATTCACAGGAGATGATGTACTGAAACCAGTATCTTCCCTTAGTGGTGGACAAAAAGCTCGATTAGCTCTTGCAAAACTTATGATGCAAAAATCAAATTTATTAATTCTAGATGAGCCTACGAACCACCTTGATTTAAATAGTAAAGAAATTTTGGAGAATGCTTTAATTGATTATCCAGGGACTCTTCTATTCGTCTCACATGACCGCTACTTTATTAACCGTGTAACAACGACTGTGGTTGAGTTATCAACAGAAGGTGCACAGGAATATTTAGGGGATTACGATTACTACGTTGAAAAGAAAAATGAAATGATTGAACGTGCAGAACTTGAACAGCAAGAAAGTGACATTCCTGTTCAAAAGGTGGTTGCACAAGAGAAATTAAATTATTTAGAAGAAAAAGAGCGTAAAAAACTAGAGCGTCAACGCACTAGAAAAATTGAAGAGCTAGAACAAAGTATATTAGAATTAGAAGAAGAAATTGCTACGTTAGAAGATCAACTTTGCTTACCAGAAATATATGCAGATTATGAAAAAGCTAGTGAAATTACAACTAAAAAGCAAACGCTACAAGAACAACTTGAAACTTGTATGGCAGAATGGGAAGAGTTGCATGTATAAGCATATTTAAATAAGGAAGATGTCTCATAAGTCAGGATTTTTGACTATGCGACATCTTTTTTTCTTTTAATACAGAAACAATTTTTTGAGTATATCAATCGTAACTTAGAATATACCAACGATTTTTCAAATATATCTATTGTAACCCTATATATATTAACAATTCGACACGAAATATCGATTTAACGACAAAGATTGACAATATTAGCATCTTCTATAATAGGGGGATGTTTCAAAATGTTTTTCGGGGATATCTTCTTACTTTTTATTTCCCGAAAAAGAACAAACTCAAAGGTCTGACATCATCCTATTTATCCACAAGTTTATACACATATCCACCTTTATAAAATAAACCTTAAAATAACTTTTCCACATTATCCACAATCAATAAAAAAGTTATCAACATTTTATATACACAATAAAACCCACATTATCAACAGACAATATGGGTTTTATCCACAACCTGTGGTTAATTATGTGTATAACTATGCTTCAATATCTAATCCTGGATTTGCATTTAAGGCTAATGTTGCACGCTTACCTTGTTCATAAGCAATTGTCCCTGCCGCTGCAATCATCGCTGCATTATCTGTGCATAAAGATAGCGGCGGAATAATTAATTCAATGTTTTCTTTTTGTGCAAATTCCTCTTCTAATCGCGCACGAAGTCCTTTATTAGCAGCTACTCCACCAGCAAGAAGTAATTGCTTTACATTATAAGCTTCTGCTGCACGAGCTGCTTTCGTTACAAGTACATCTATTACACTTTCTTGGAAACTTGCCGCTAAATCTTCTGGCGCAATTTCTATACCGCGTTGTTTTGCGTTATGCACAGTGTTGATAACTGCTGATTTCAATCCACTAAAGCTAAAATCATATGAATCCGGTTCTAGCCATGCACGAGGCAAATCAATTGTCGGTTCTCCTTCATGTGCAAGGCGATCAATATGAGGACCACCTGGATATGGCATAGATAACGTACGAGCTACTTTATCATATGCTTCTCCAGCTGCATCGTCTCGTGTTTCACCAATTACTTCGAATGAACCATGTTCTTTCATATAAACAAGTTCTGTATGCCCACCAGATACAACAAGTGATAATAACGGGAATTGAACTTCTTTTACTAAACGGTTCGCATAAATATGACCAGCAATATGATGAACACCGACTAACGGAATATCATGTGCAAACGCTACTGCCTTCGCTGCATTTACTCCAATTAGAAGTGCTCCTACTAAACCGGGACCTTCTGTTACAGCAATTGCATCAATATCATCAAATGTGATGTTTGCTTCCTTTAAAGCTTCTTCTAACACAACTGTAATTTCTTCTACATGATGACGGGATGCAATCTCTGGTACAACGCCGCCAAAACGTTTATGACTTTCAATTTGTGATGCAACGACATTCGCAATAATTTCCGTTCCATTTTTAACAACTGCTACTGCTGTTTCATCACAACTTGTTTCAATACCAAGTATAATCGTATTTTTTTCCATTATATATTCACCCACATTACGAGACCATCTTCCTGATTGTCTGCATAGTATCGTTTACGAATCCCACCATTTTGAAATCCGTATTTTCTGTATAACTGCTTTGCTACTTCATTTGATACACGTACTTCAAGTGTCATTGTTTTTACCCCTAGTTCTTTCGCTTCAGAAATAACTGCTTTCAATAGGGCATCTCCTAACTTTTGACCTCGGTATTCTGGCAAAATAGCTATATTTGTTATATGTGATTCATCAATAACTATCCACAATCCACAATACCCGACTACACGACCATCTTTTTCTAACACAATATAATGTGCATGTTCATTCATCATTAATTCACGGTGAAAGGCATCTGCAGTCCAAGGAGTTGAAAAAGACGCTTCTTCAATAGCTACAATTTGAGCAATATCATCAAGCTCCATCTTTCTAAATATCATATCCATCTTCTGCAAGCTCCTACTTGTTTTGACTTTCTAACCACTTTGTTTCAGCTTCAGCTAAACGAAGATAGCTTGGAACAAACGTATGCACATCTTGTTCTTCTTTTTGTAATCCTAAGAATGCTAGCTCGCTTGGTCTTGGGTTATTTTTAGTAAATGGAGCGAATACAGCTTGATCACCTAAATGTTCTATAATTGTTTCTTTATGCAATTTAACATCGTTACCGATAAATAAAACAGGCTGTCCTTTATCTTTTAACATTTGCAACCAGTCTACAATAAGAATAATTCGGTCTTCTTCTATTGAAGTTAACTGCTCTCCTTCATATGTATATAACCCAGTATAAATTTGCCCACGTCTTCCATCAAATAAAGGACAAATTAACCCGTTAAAGTTAGCACCGTTTGCAGCTACTACCTCTAAACTTGATACACCTACAATTGGTATTTGAAGTGACCAAGCTAATGTTTTCGCCGCTGTCACGCCTATGCGAACACCTGTATAGGATCCAGGTCCAGCAGCTACAACGATTTTAGTTAATTCCTTCGGTTTTACGCCACACTCTTTTAACAGTTTCTCTACAGCTGGCATAAGACGTACAGAATGGTTTTTTGTTAAATTTGTAATGATTTCCCCAATTACGTTTCCTTCCTCAATAAGGGATACACCCATTACGTAATTTGAAGTATCAATTGCTAGTACTTTCATCTTGTAATAGCTCCTCACATAATCTAATATAGCGATCTCCAATTGGCTCGAGTATAATTTTTCTTGTGTCATCTCCAGCATGGAATAAACTAATTTGTAACTTTTCATTTGGTAAATATGCCTCTATTAAATGAGCCCATTCTACTACCGTAATTCCTTCACCGTAGAAATATTCATCAAAGCCTAAGTCCTCTTCACTTTCTGCTAAGCGATACACGTCCATATGATATAGCGGTAATCTTCCTTTATATTCTTTGATGATATTAAAGGTAGGACTATTTACAACTCTTTTCACTCCAAGACCTTTTGCTAGTCCCTTTGTAAAAGTCGTCTTACCAGCTCCAAGATCTCCTTCTAAAATAATTACGTCTTGTGCCTCTACGAGCTTACCTAGTTTTTCTGATAACCTTTGTGTTTCCTCAGAAGATTTTGTTGTTACTTCATATTTACTCACAGACTTCACCTACTTTACTCACAATGTTCTCTGCTCTTTATTATACAGGTTTTGAATATATAAAAAAGTCCTTAGGAGTTGTCCTAAGGATAGTTTGACTGTCTTTATTAGTTTTTTGTTAAAACAAATAAAAAAATACGAAACAACTTGTTTCGTTCTTTTCTTTATATGAAATGGCGGTCCCGACCGGGGTCGAACCGGCGATCTCCTGCGTGACAGGCAGGCATGTTAACCACTACACCACGGGA
>NZ_JBFUPV010000025.1:0-41774 GCF_041360755.1 Bacillus sp. RCC_6_1 | reverse complement strand
AATCGTTCGTTCTATAAACCTAAGTTTGAAACCTATCGTGACAAGTGACTTTAGCGTATTGTTAAAGTTACTTGCCCACAATTTGCCCACGAGATTTTAAAAACTCGTCATATTGGTTTACGGCAGTTTCCTCTATAGATTTTGTTATGTGAAGATACACATTTGCAGTCATGTCTATAGAGGAATGCCCTAAACGTTCTGAAACATATTTAAGGTTTGCCCCACTTTGTAATAAGTGAACGGCATGTGTATGTCTAAATCCGTGTAAGGTAATGTATTTTAAATTTCCTTTCTTACAAGCTTGCTGTAAGAATTTCAGGGTTGCTGGGTGTAGCATACAAGAATTATCTTCATGTGTAAATACAAAATTATACTCTTTATAATATTTACCGTTCTTCAAAGTGTTTTTATTTTGCTCTATTTTCATTTTTCTTAAATGAGATATGGTAGAAGAATCTAAAGAGATAGTTCGTTTACTGCTTCTATTTTTAGGTGGACCGAATAAGATTTTTTCATTTCTCTTGGTAGTGATTAATGTTTTGTTGATGAATAATTTTTGTTCTTCAAAATCAATATCTTCCCATTGAAGGGCTAAGCATTCACCAATGCGGAGACCTGTGCGAGATAGAAACATGAATAAAGAATAGTATTTAAAGCCTCCTTTCTCATTAAGGATGTAAGTTAAGAATTGATGTAGTTCATCTATATCGTAGCATTTTATATCATCATTTTTTGAGGAAACACGAGTTGTTCTTAATTTAATTTTTGTAGTTGGGTTTTTTTCTAAAATCCCAAGTTCGTTAACAGCTGTATCTAACGCATGGTGCATTGTGACATTAATTGTTTCTACCGTTTTTTTACTGTACTTTTCTAATAGGTTATTTATAAATTTTTGATATTTAATTCTTGTTAAATCTTTTAACTTTAATTCTCCAAACACAGGTAAGATGTGAAGTCTAATGTTTTTTTCGTAGACCATGTAAGTTCTTGGAGCTACATTTCCTTTTTTGAAGACGTTTAACCATTCGTAAAGATATTCATTAAAAGTTATTTTACCGTCCTGTATATTGCTCCCATTTACTAATTTTTCTTCTATTTTAGCAGCAGCTAATTGAGCTTCTTTTTTTGTTTTAAATCCACCTTTGGAGGTTTCTTTGTATTTCCCCATTTCCTTATACCTGATCCGATATTCCCATTTATCATTACGTTTTCTAAAACTAGCCATTTTAATCACTCCATTCTATATATAATGAGAATGTTTGTTCTGTTTTCATGTAAAAATATATAATAGATTTTAAATAAATCTATCCATTTGTTTGGGGATTCCATAATGCTGTAATAATTCTTGCTTTGTTTGTATGTAGTAATCATGATGACTTCCATCGATAAGAAATCTCGTTGCAAAATAGTTTGCTTCAGCTTCTATACGAATTTCAGAACAAAGAGACACCTTGGATAATTTAGGTGTATTTTCATCTGGATGAAATAAAGCATGACCTAATTCATGAAAACAAGTGAAGATTTGATTTTGATATGAAAGTCGTTCGTTAATATGTATAAAAGGGATACGGGACACTTTGTGGTAGTATCCGTAAATATCCCCCAAGGCTTCTGTGATAACGACTATACCTTTTGCTTCAGCGATAAGGAAAGGATCTCTGGTGTTATATCGTCTAAGTAGTTCGTCTATTTTTAAATTGATTTGTTGTTTTGAAACCAACTAGATCCACTCCAATCACTCTTCGTTTCTGTATTTTTTTGGTGTAAATTTCTTTTTAGCCATTTGTTTTCCTAATCTAAGAGAGTTTTCTAATGAGACAATTAATAATTGTTTAGTTTCCTCTGACATAGGTTCAGAGTCTTTAGAAAAAGCAAGAGCATCAGCTTTACTCATATCTTCTATTAACTCTTCTAACTTTTTTTGTATATCTTTTTCATCTTTCTCTGTAAGTTCCCAGTACTCTTTGTTAGTTCTACCTAATAGGTAATCAACACTTACATCAAAATAATCTGCTACCAGCTGCAGCTTATCAACAGCAGGTTTTTGTGTTTTCCACTTATATAGAGAATTTTCCCCCATGTTTAGTTGTTTTGCTAAATCAGATAACGATATTCCTTTCTTATCCGCAAGACTTTTAATTATGTTGAATGTAGACATTTGAGCCACCCTTAATAAAGCTAAGAACATTTTTTATCTGAATGGATAGAAAAGTTGTTGACTTTTATCCGTTCGGATATTAAACTATGTTCATAAGCTAATTATTTAGCCGCAAAACCATTACAAATTAAACCTATATAGCACGTCCCTCAACGTTTAAAAGGTAATTTAATTTGGTTTATTTAGCTATGCTTCAATTTTATCTAATTGGATAGAAATAGTCAATAGAAAGCTAAAAAATTAGCTAAATGTATAGAAGGAGGTGTGGATATGGATAAAAGGTTTGGTAAGAAAGTGAAAATGTGGCTATTTGTTAATGGTATGAAGCAAGGAGAATTAGCAAAAATGCTTAACGTTTCTGGTCCATATCTCTCTGATATTTTACACGGTAAAAGAGAAGGTAAAAAAGTGAAAGAAAAAATAAATCGAATATTGGAAAGTGAGGAGATCTAGTAATGACGGCAACAGTGCAAGTCATTATCGATGATAACTACTTGCAAAAAGAAGTTTCTCGTCAAGTTAATGAACGTTTAGGAGATATGGGAATTGGTACTTGGTGGGATATGAAAAGACTTCAATATGAAACAAGTAGAAGTTATGACTGGTTAATGGAATATGTTGTTTGTGATCCTAGAGTACAAATCTTTGCTAAACAAAAAAATAATCGTTGGTTATTTAAAGCGAAGGAAATGAAAGAATTTCTTAATAAGTATTTTGATGAACTATAAGGAGGTTAGTATTAATGAAAAATGGTAAAAAGCCAACAAAAAAAGAAAAAATGCATATTAAATTATACAATCTAAATCCCGATAATTGGTTGATTTTTAAAAAAGTAAATCATGAATTGCATTTGGTACATCGTAATACGAATAAAATTAAGATTATTCCGAGTTTGTAGAGGAGGAAAGTAACATGAATCAATTAACAGCAGCAAACGAACAAGCATTAGTATTTGAAAACAACGGAAAAGTAGTAACAGATAGTTTAATGATTGCTGAAATGTTTGAAAAAACACATGACAATGTATTGAAAGATATTAGAAAACAAATTGAATATGCGGGACCTGAATTTTCACTCGTAAATTTTCACGAGTCAAATTATGAAAATGAGCGTGGGCGAAAATACCTTAAGTACAACTTAACAGAAGAAGCTTTCACGCTAGTTGCAATGAGTTACAACACAAAAGAAGCTGTTCAAATGAAAATTAAGTTTATTGAAGAGTTTAAACGAATGAAACAACACATACAAAACCAGCAACAACTTCCTAAAGATCCGATGAGTATTCTGAAACTCACATTTGATGTTTTAGAAGGTCAAAAACAAGAAATTCAAGATATTAAATCAGATGTGAAGGATTTACAAGAAAACGCCCCTTTATATGCTATCGAATGTGATGAAGTATCAAAGGTTGTAAGAAAGTTAGGTGTTCTTCTATTAGGTGGTAAGGAATCTAATGCTTATAGGGATGTTAGCCTTAGAAAAAAAGTGTATAGCGATATTTATAGTCAATTACATAGAGAGTTCGGAATTAGTAGTTATAAAGCTATTAAACGTCATCATTTAGATAGAGCGATTCAAATCATTAATGAAGAATATTCACTTCCAATCATTTTAGAAGAAGAAATTACAGCTACAAATGCACAAATAAATATGGCGGAAGTTCAGTAGGAGGAGCAATCATGCAACAAAAGATTTTAGTGATTACTAGTAATTTCGCAGGTTTTCCAGGTATCAGTGAATTTCACACAAAAGAAGCTGCAAAAGAAGAAGTTAAAAAGTTGATTCAAAAAGGTGTAAGTCCAAAATCAATTCGTGTAACGCAAGAAATACCTATGAACATCGATATTCAAGTGGATGTTGAATTTTAATAAGAAAGGTTTAGGTGAGAAAAGTAATGGAAGTCATGATTGATTTAAATACATTTGCTGATGGAGCACTTGCTGAAAGATTTCATCAAGAGTTTGAGCGCGTAATGGAAAATATGGCAGATTTAAATACTGATCCTAAAAAAGCAAGAAAGATTGTTTTAACACTTTCGTTTGCTGGTGATAAAAAGCGTGATGTATGGAATTGTCAGGTTCAAGCCACTTCGAAACTAGCACCAACAGAAGCGGTAGAGTCTAAGATTCTATTAGATATGGACCAAAACGGAAATTTAGTTGGACAAGAATTAGCTTCTGGAATTCAAGGACAGTTTTATATGGATCTACAGGGTGATGTGAAAACAGATGTTGGACAATCTGTAGAAGAAGTAGAAGAGAAAGAACAAAATCAGGCTGCTGATAAGCAAACAGTAGTAATCGATTATTTGAAAACTAAATCTAATTAAGAAAAGGGGAAATAAAAATGACTATGACAAGAGAAGCAATTGAAAAGGTATTAGAGATTGGAACAATTGAAACACATAAAATCGGGGAACAGACATATTCCACGCAACGATTACATCTTGTGCAAGAGCCAACACCTGCGGAAGTTGTAGTACGTAGTTTATCTGGTTTAGTAAGTTATGTGAAATCAGAATTTGATACTGCAGAGCCTTTAATGATTCATATTGAAAATCCAACAACGGTAAGTTGCTTTACTGCAGTTAATGGAGATAAGGCTAGAAGTACATATATCCAAGCGAAAGCATCTATTCCACGTTTTAACTTTGATAGTTTTTATGACAGAGAAGAACTTAATATCGCATTACAGTCAGGATTTGTAGAAAATGATCATCGTGGCATTATTTTAAAGGTGATAGGAAATGTTGTAGATGAAATGGTAAAAGGAATTGAAGATGATGGTGTATCGCAAGCTGTAACTGTAAAAACAGGAACTGCTACAAGAGGGCAGGCGAAAGTTCCTAACCCAGTTGAGTTAATGCCATATAGAACATTTGTAGAAGTAGAACAACCAGAAAGTAGGTTTGTATTCAGAATGCGTGAAGGTGCTCGTTGTGGTTTGTTTGAAGCCGATGGTGGAGCTTGGAAGCTAGAAGCGATGAATAACATTAAAGAGTACTTAAATGAAGCATTGTCACAAGAAATAGAGTCTAAAAAGGTGTTTGTTTTAGCCTAATGGACATTATAACAGTAGAAAGTACAACGAATGTCTGTATCTTTGGATTAGGGATAGCGGTACTTGCGTATGGAGTTTATAAAGGCGGTACTTTCATTGAACGAAAGTTTGATGAAAGTGATCGTTTAGAAAAGGAGCGTTTAAACAATGGGAACCGAAAGCAGGGTGCTTCCAGAACATTTGATGATGGCATCAGAATTAGAAAAAGAGCGTAAGGAATGTATACAAAACCGACAACTTTTATATAAACAAATGGAGCAAGCCAATAGAAACGGCGACAAAATTGCTTATGTTGAACTTCACGATTTATATCAAAAGCAAAATAGCAGAGATTTAGAAATATCAAAGGAGTTATCAGCTATGTACTTCAAGAAAATAAAAAATGATTCTTCTAAAGAAAGAAAACAGGTTTTAGAAGTAGCAGATCGTTTGGAAGAAGTGGGAGGAAGAAAAGAAGTTGTCGATAATATTCGACGGAATTCATAAAAAAGAACCCGCTGCAACGGGTCCTCTAAGAAAAACATTTCATGTTAATTATAACACCGATTAAAGAATTTGTGAGGTAGGTATTATGGGGATTATAAGAGTAGAAAAAAACAGAAATTATTCTGTCATAAATAATACCGGTTTAAGGGATGAAAGGCTGTCGTGGAAAGCTAAAGGAATTTTAGCTTATATACTCACACTTCCTGATGATTGGGTGTTTTATAGGGAAGAATTAGCTACACACGCAAAAGATGGGATAGATAGTTTAAAAAGCGGTATGAAAGAATTGAAAGAATATGGATATGTGAAACGTAATCCTATCAGAAATGATAAAAATAAAATTGTTAGTTGGGAAACTGTAATACATGAAGTTCCACAACAAGAGGAGCCACTGGCGGATTTTCCACCAGTGGAGAATCCACCGGTGGAAATCCCTCCGGTGGGAAATCCTCCGGTGGAAAATCCACTGCTACTAAATACTAATATACTAAGTACTAATAAATTAAATACTAATATACAAAATACTAATTATTATCATGATGATAATAAAGAATCGAAATCACATGTATTAGTCGATGAAGAATTTAAAGTCAGTTATAACTTTTTAAAAGGTGAAGGAATTCCGTTAAGTGAAATTGCCATTACGGAATTAGGAGAGTTTTGTGATTCGTTTGGTAGCGAATTAATTAAACATGCTGCTCACAAAGCTATTGATGAAAACAAGCCAAAATGGAATTACATTAAGGCCATTTTGAAAAGCTGGGAAAAGCAAAAAGTAAAAACATTAGATGATGTTGCTGCATTAGATAGACGCTTTGAAATGAGTAAGAACAAGCGATTGAATGGTTCGGGACCAGGTCGTTCAAATAGAAAAGAAATTGTTCCAGATTGGTTACGTGAAGATTTCGAGCCAACTAAAAAAGAAATCGAAAAGCAAAACTCGCAATCTATTGATGAAGAGCGTGAGAGATTGCAAGAAGTGCTAAACAAATATAAATCATAGGAGCGATTTACATGCTAAATCCATTTGAAGATGTAATTGGAGAAGAATGTTACGAATGCGAAAATCCTTTTCCTGAGTCTGATATGAGTAAAATATATATTTCTGGTTTGGAGAGGATTTTATGCAAGCAGTGTAGAGAGCAGCTTGAACAGAAAGTAAAAGTGTTAGATTTTCGTGTCATTTATGACGTGCTAAAGGAATTAATAAAAGGATTCGGCCGCGAGAAAGTCCGTCAATTTGATTTAGTAACTGCAAAAAGATACGTGATTGATAATGAAGTAGCTCTAACGATTGAAAAACGAGGTGGCAAGTTCAATCAAGAACCTTTAGGTGAATTTGTTTACTTATCTATCGAAGAGTTAATTATAGTCATCGAATTTTTAATGAGAAAAATGAATCCTAATCTATGGATGAATGCTGTGATAGGGAATGTTTTAGATCAACAAATGATTATTACACTTTCACCGATAGAGGGTGAATCAAATGACTGAACAAATCACAATAGATCATGATTTTATTTATGAGCCACTAATAGACACATACATGGTGGATATTGTTACAGAATCAGGATTCAAATTAGAATTTTGTGAAGCTGAAACGAAAGAAGAAGCTGCATTAAAAATCCGTGAAAAATATCGTAAGAATTATAGTTTTAAGATTCGTAGTATTGAAGTTTCGAATAGGTCGTTAAAAGAAATTCAAGAACTTAACTAACAATTGAATAGGAGAAGATACTCATGCGGAATCCATATGATTATTATATAACTCCAGAAGAATATGACATCGCAGAGAGGAACGGGATTTGTAGAAGAACTTTAGAATATAGAATTCGTGATGCGATGTGGAAAAGAGAGGTAGCCATTACTAAAAAGCCTCAAAAAATAGCAGAATGGCACAAGATAAAAGAAATCGCTTTACAAAATAATATTTCTAGAAACACATTTGAGGATCGAAGAAAAAGAGGATGGAATTTAGTAGATGCAATGACTAAGCCTCCAATGAGTCGAGAGGAATCCTTAAAACGCGCAAATCAATTTAATAAAAATAATCGTGTACTGACAGATGAACAAATACAGCAAGCTAGAATGAATGGTTTAAAACGAAGTACGGCATATTACCGTTTTAAGAAATTGAAATGGGATATTGAAAAAGCGATAACTTATCCAATTTTATCAGCATCAGAACGTGGGCGTAAAGGAAAAAAAGCATCACCGTGGTCTAAGATGGTAATTCCATCAAGAGAAGAAAGAATGAAGCGCAGGAAGTTAACTTATATAGCAAATTAGTTTGAATTCATAAATCTTGAATTAAGGAGAGATAGGGAATGAATTTACAAATTGATGAAAAGAATGTAGCTGCTGGTCAATGGGTTGTATGCGAATTGAAGGATAACAAAGTTATTACACAAGTGAAACGAGTGATTAAAGATACATTTAACAATAAAGTGGAATTATGGGGATCGTGGGGATGTGAAGGAGCAATACATGGTGATTGGGGCTACAATCATGCAAATAAATGTAGATATGCAACAGTAGAAGAAATCAACAAAGAAAGTGTAAGACGTGTATTTGCTCAAAAGGGACGTAAGCCGAATGAGTATCGCTCTGGTGATGTTGTAACTGATGATGTGTATGCATCTCGCGTTTTACACGTAATAGATGATAGAGCAACTGTACAAATCATGAATTCACATCAAACGTATGAGGTTGCAGTAGAAAATTTAGAGATTCTATTCTTTGCTGAGGATATGGCTGGTTAAATCATGGAGTCTATAGTTTCAATATTCTGTGTATTGGTAATTATGATTGTTTTTAGATCAGCAGATAAGGTTAACAAAAGAAATCGTTGAGATAAATAAATTTCAAGAGTAGGAGAGAAATCACATGAAAAATCGATTTATTGATTTAACGGAACTGTTCCAAATGCAAAGGGTTTTAGATAAGGATATTATAGCGAAGCATAAAGAAAACTATGCTCGCTATGACATGCTGTATAACAAGGTTTACGCGCTGAAAAATGAAGTGAATGAAGCCTGGAATGCAACAAATTCTTTTAAAATGTGGTCCACAAAATTTGAGCAACCTAAAGATACATTTTTAGAAGAAATGGTTGATATTTTGCATTTTTGGTTATCGGTTGCTATGGACTTTAAAATCAAAAATCTGCTTCGAACAATTTATATTACAGAAACTAAAATAAACGGTTTTAATAAAGCGTTCTTCCATATGGACAAGAACGTAAATCATCTTATTGGAAAAGTCGAATACAAGGACTCTATTGGCGCGAAAAGACCTTTAATAATGATGATGGATTTATTCTACAAAATTATTGAATTTGCAGGTTTTACATGGGATGACGTTGTGAAAGTTTATAAAGAAAAAAATCAAGAAAACTTTAATCGTCTTGTCAGTGGATATTAATTAAACAAGGAGTAACGCTATGTATTCTCTATTTGTTGGTTTTATAGCAGTAATGATTTTTATATCAGCGGCGTGGGTCGTTGCAGGTAAATTAGGAGTTTTTGAGTGTATTGGAAACGTAGTATTAAAAATTAAAAACATGTTCAAGGAGGAAAAATAAAATGAATACAAAGAAAATCGTAGGTGCAGCAGTAGTAGGTTTCAGTCTTTTAACAGGTGGAATTTTAACAGCAATGAGCGTGAAGGTGATTGATCAGGGACATGCAGGTGTTGTTTATAACAGAAGTACAGGAATTGAAAAGGAGACTTTAGGACAAGGATGGCACTTAGTTTCGCCATTTAAACGTGTAACAGCTTATCCTATTTCAACAGAAACGGTTAAAGTGGATAAATTTAGCGTACAAACCAAAGATGGTAAGCCGTTAACAGTGAGTCTATCTTATGATTACATGAATGATGCAGAGAAACTTCCTAAGATTTATAACAAGTTCAAGGGACAAGCTCCAGATGTGATTGAGAACGGTTGGTTACAGACTCGACTTAAGAAAGCTACATTAAACGTTTTCTCTAACTATTCAGTTCTAGAGGTATTCCAACATCAAGGGGAAATTAATGGAGCAATAGAAAAGGAATTTAGAAAAATGGTAGATACTACTGGATTCTTAGTAGATTCTGTTACGTTAGAAGCACCTAAACCAGACGCGAATACAGCGAAAGCAATTCAAGGAGTGGTAGATGCTCAACAAAACCTTGAAAAAGCAGAGATTGAGAAAAAGCAAGCTACAATTAATGCAGAGAAAGCTATTGAGGAAGCAAGAGGGAAAGCTGAAGCGAATGAGATTATTAAGAAGTCTTTAACTCCAGAAATTGTAGAAATTAAAAAAATTGAAAAATGGGATGGTAAGTTACCACAAGTAAGTGGAGAAGCTAATCCGATGATTCAAGTTAAATAAATTATATTCCCAGGACTTTCTGGAATGAGGGAGTCCTGGAATGTTATCAAATTTGAATTTTATTAAAAAGGGAGATATTGAGATGAATAGTGAATTAAGAGCGCAAATTCTTAAAAGGCTGAGAGAAATTGCCGATAATACGGAGGATGTAGTGACAAAGGAAGAGTTGGATAATGTGATCGCTACGATTATAGAAGAATCTTAAGTGAAATATCGCTTTAATAAAAGCGATATTTCACAAAAAAAGAGGGCGAAAATATGAGTGGATATGTAATCTATCTATCAAGTAATAATTCAAAAGGTGAAGTGCATGAATCCTATGGTTATTGGAGAGGTAAAACATATCGAATGTATGGAGAAACATTTCCGCTAACTGATTCAGAGGTTACGTCTGATACGAAAGTGTATAAGTCCAAGAAAAGAGCAGAGAATTCAGCAAAAAAAGTATCTGATAAGTGTGGCTATGTTGTATCTTGGTTTGTTGAAGAAAACTAAACAAAAGCGTTATTTGAATAGAAAAGGGGAGGACAGGAATGGAGCTAAATAAAGTTTATCCAGGACATTGTTTAGACGTACTAAAAACTTTTCCAGATAATTTTGTGAGTACCGTGGTCACGAGTCCTCCATATTGGGGATTACGTGATTACGGGGTAGATGGTCAGATTGGATTAGAGGAAACGGTAGAAGAGTATGTATCGAATCTTGTATCTGTATTTAGAGAAGTAAAGCGTGTACTAAGGGATGACGGAACAATTTGGCTAAATCTAGGTGATGCATATGCTGGAAGTGGACGTGGAAGAAATGCGGATGGGAAAGGGAATCCAGGTAACAATCATTTTCAAAGTGTTGGCCAAGTTACTGGAATTGTTTCAATCACAAAATCAGTAGATGGATTAAAACCAAAGGATCTGATTGGTTTGCCTTGGCGAGTAGCTTTCGCATTACAGCAAGATGGTTGGTATTTAAGACAAGATATTGTTTGGAACAAGCCCAATGCAATGCCAGAGAGTGTAAGGGATAGACCTACCAAGTCACATGAATATATTTTCTTGTTAAGTAAGTCACCTAAATACTATTACGATCACGAAAGTATTAAGGAGCCAGCGGTTTATGGCCAACAAGATGTTAGAGGTTCGGAAGGTGCATTTGGACCACCACAAAGAGCCAAAAGAACAAGTAAAGAAAAAGGTTCTTTTAACGGTAAGTATGGACATGAAGCATTTAGAGCAATTCGGGATAAAAGAAATAAAAGGTCGGTTTGGACAGTATCAACAAAACCATTAAAAGAAGCACACTTTGCTACATTTCCGGAAGCATTAATTGAACCGTGTATATTAGCTGGAGCGCCAGCTGAAGGAATTGTTATGGATCCATTCTTCGGTTCTGGAACAGTTGGTCGTGTCGCTGCAAAGCATAACAGAAATTTTATTGGTATTGAATTGAATCCTGGTTATATAGAGATATCTGATAGATTACTAAGTAATGTTCAGTTGGAATTAATAAATCATTTTTAAACAAAATAGTTATTTGAATAGAAAGGGAGAAAATATGGAACCTTCAATAGAATCAATTAGGGCTAAATGTGATGAAGCTGTTGAAAATGCATTTACTAGTAATCCTTTAGTGATGTTAGAAGTAGATGCAATTTATTGGCTAATTGAAAAGGCACAAGAAAAGGGAGAATGAGAGATGAAATTTTGGGCGATTGCTTACCAATTTGAGGAAGATTCATTTTATGACTTCAAACAGCAAGAAGATACGATGGATTTAACTGAAACTTGCTTATTACCAACAAAAGAAATGGCAGAGCAATTTATTGAAGACGAGCTGTCAATACAATATGTTCCTGTAGAAATTGAATTAGAAACATTACAGAGTAATGGCATTTGGTCTTGGTCACGAGGTAGAGTTGAACGTTGGGATGAGGATGTTGAATAAAGCTTTATTAAACGAAAGGAGAATAAGAGATGAAATTCTACAAAATGTGGCGATCAGGATATAAAAGTTATCCTGGCCAATAGCAAATATGAGGCTGCCGGATATTACTTAATGCAGTGTCACAACGGATGCGGGTATATGGATGACATAGTGTTAGAAACAATGCATCCAGATGAAAAAATTGAAGTTTCTTGTGTTGGGTTTCCAGTATATAAAACATTAGAAGAGCTGTACAAAGAAAAGGAATTCGGTGATACGCCATGCGTTATTATCGGATTAGCAAATTAGAAAACTAAACAAAATTCTTATTTGATCAGTATTAAAAAAGAGCACCTGACCAGGGTGCTCCGCCCAAAATTATGAACAACAATCCATAACAATATATGTGACTTTTGCCTAGTGGTGATAATTTTTAATGAAAAATCTAAGAAATTGACGTTGAAATAATTACAAAAAGAATGCTGTATACCAAAGAGACAGTAATATAAGCCATCCAATTGTCAGTGCTATGTATTTTAAAATTTTCATGATTACTCCTTTTAGGTATAGAGTGCACCACGATGGAGAATTTAATTAATTTTTTAACAAAATCCTTATTTAAACATAAAAAGAGCGTCTTGGGAGAAAGACGCTCCATGACCAAGAATTAATTGAAAAGGTGACCACGATTATATCGTATGTATGTTTTTAGTGTATGTGCAAGAATCAAATCTTTATCTGCAGGAAGAGGAGAATGAAAATGAAAGAAATTAAGTTCAAGGCTCATGATGGAGAAAAGTGGATTTATAGTGAATGTGTATCAAGAGATAAAGAAGACGGTTGGTGGATTTTAGATAACGAAAATGATTGCTGGAATATGTGTTCTGAACCTAAACAGTGCACAGGTTTAATGGATAAGAACGGAAACGATATTTATCTTGGTGATGCTGTAAGGTGGACAAGGGTTATATATACGGATTGTAGTCGAGAAGAAATTGAAAGTACAGAAGTAATTGAAGGCGCTATTGGTTGGTTATACTCCACTTTAACAATTAAGACTGAAGAATTTTCTAGATTATTGTTACCGCATTTAGTTGAAGATCAGAATGAGTTTGAAGTGATTGGAAATGGTTATGACAATCCAGTCGTATTAAAAAACTAAACAAGATATTTTTGTAAAACAAGCCCCCTTTTAAAAGGCCTGTTGTGAGGGTAGGCCTTTTAAAAAAATTAAGGATAAAGTTTTACATGGAGATAAATTATATATTACTAGATTTAATTCATAAATCCTGTATGTTGAAGGTTGAAATAATTTTTATGTATTTAACAAAATCTTTATTTTAAAACGAAAGGGAGGACACTGGATTTGGATAAGTACCGCAAATTACATTTACTACTTAAAGATGCAAATCAAAAGGTATTGGTGTATAGCCAGGAAAGCTTTGATTCAATTATGGATTATTTGAATGAAGATAAATTTATTATGTTATTCGAGTTAGAAAATAATTTGTATCTTCCTTGCGCAATAAATACAGAAGATATTATTGCTATTTCAAGAGTTGAAGATTAAAACAAAATCGTTATTTGAATAGAGGTGAAAAGTATGAGATATGCTCGCGGGAAGCAATTAGCTTTATATGTATGTAAAGGATCAAACGAAAGTTATAAACATTTCAAGAAAATGCGCGGTGCGATGGGGAATCTAACTATTACAGAAAACTTAACGTTAAAACCTTATTGCGATGTCATTGATCCTACATTCAAATGGATTCGTTGCTATAACATGCCATCTTTTGCGATTTTTACTGGTGGAGAAGTTCCATCACGAAAGGGAAATATTAAAGGTAATAGATACCATAATAGAAATGTATCAGGATGGATAGAGATTGATAATGAAAGAGGATGGCCAATTAAAATAAATTTTTGAACAGAAACGCTATTTTATTAGATAACGCAAAAAAGGACCCCGAAAAGGGGTAGGGGGTCCTTTTTTAATGGAACAATATAACTTTATGGGATTACCAATACCTTACCATAAAAGGTAATTAATTTCCAATATTTGATGTTGAGAAAACTATATTTTAATAGAAAAGGAGAATGAAAATGGGAACATTAGTTGTTAATTGTGGAGAATATGAATTTACTAGATTTGAAAGTGCTGTACGAACTTTGGAACAAGAATATGGTTATGAAGGCGAAGCTTGGGAAATGGTTGTGGCAAGTGGTGATTTAGAGATATTAAGTGAATTCTTAAATGCTGATGGTTTGAATGCCGAAATGGAATAAAAACTTCATTTTAAACAACAAAGCAGCTAGCCAAAATAGCTAACTGCTCGGTTGTACAATTTTAGAAGTTCACTGGATACAGATATATGTTGTAACAAAAAGTTACAACTATAGTATAAACAAATATCAAAATATTATGCATGAAAACTAAATAAAAATTTCATTTTGTAGCAAAGGGGAACGAGGAAATGGATGAATTTGAAGCGTTATTTACAAAAGTGGCTCAAGTGCAGGGTGATCAAGAATTAACATGTAGTTGCACTGAGTGTTACTGGAATATGTATTTTCCTAATCGTTCTAATTCAAAGGAATGCGTATCAGAAAGCTTAGCAGACTTCAAAATGACACCTAATTCAACTGAATGTAAAGGATATTGGGATTATACAGAAGCGTGTGGCTATCCAAAACGATAAAAGAGCAGCTAGCAAAAGCTAACTGCTCTCAAGAAAAGCATTAAGAAGGAAGTTCAGAACTCAAGTGCATTTATAGTATGGACAAGATTTAGAAATTTATTCGAGGAGGAATGGATATGCGTAAGGTTAAAGAGTTTACAGGAAAAGTCGGTGCGGAATTTATGAGCTTTCTTCTTGAAGACGATACATTACACAGTGCTTATTATTCGCATGTTGAGGTTGTTATGGATAATGGCAAGAAGAAAATGTTGTGCATTAAGGATGACACTGGATTAAAAGGCATAGCTGAAGGTCAAACAAGAGCAGAGGCTATTAAGAAAGCGAAAGCATTTTTAAAGAGACAGGAAGAAAAACAAAAAGCAGCTAGCAAAAGCTAACTGCCCGGCCCCAATATTAAAAAATGATGCTAAGTGTAAGGTTGATTCGTGACGAATGGAGCCTATGTCTATTATTAACGAAACACTAAATTTTATTCAAGGAGGAACGGATATGAAATACTTTGAGTTTAATAAGCATGAATATTATGCGTTAATTGCAGTGGATGGAGATGCAGATAAAGCAATTGAAGTATATGTAGAAAATGTTGCAGGTGATAGTGTAGAACAAGTTAAAGAAGAAGGACTTCCTTCAGAAATCGCTAGAGAACAAGCTCTTGAGATATTTATAAACACACTAAATGCAATATGTTCAATTGAGAAAAAACATAAATGGGAAGAAGAATTTAATGAATATAAAGATGCTCCGATTATAATTGACGGTTCATTAATGTAAAAGAGCAGCTAGCAAAAGCTAACTGCTCACCCAAGAAAAACAGAGGAAAGATAACCATGTGTCTATAGTATTTACGGAATATTGAGTTTTATTCAAGGGAGGAAGAGAAATGAAGGATATAAAATTAACTCACTCTGGAGTAATGACAATTGTAGAGGTAGATGGCAATTACCTTACGTATAACAATCCAGAATCAAAGCATGTTGTTGAAAGTTTATTACTTATGTTAGATGATGCGGAAGTTATAAATTTAGAAATTGAAAACTCAACAAAATAATCCTTTTGTATGGAAGTGAGGTTAACGAAAATGGCATACAGTGGAGATCATGGGGCTGCGTTTGAGAATTTAATCAATTGGTCAAATGATATGTACAGAAGAAAGAACATAGCATTAATTACAAAACGTGCTACACCTGTAGTTGTCACAAAACTATTTAAAGACGGAAGAATTAAAGAAGGCTATTTTGAAAAGAAATCAACAGTTGATTATGATGGCATATATAAAGGCAGAATGTTGGCGTTTGAAGCAAAAGCGACGACTAATAAAACAAGTTTCGCTTTAAAGAATATATCATCACATCAAATTGAATATTTAGAGCAGGCTGAAAAGCTAGGGGCAATTTGTTTCTTCTTAATTGAATTTAGTATAGAACATTCGGTTTTCTTAGTTCCCTTTGAAGTAATTAAAGAGTATATTCATGCTGCAAAATTAGGTGGGAGAAAATCAATTCCGCGCTCTGTATTTGATAATAGAACTTATCTAGTAAAGTCAACAGATAGAGCGTTAGTGGATTACCTGCACCATGTAGATAAGTTGGAGTGGTCTGGAATATGAATAAAAAAGAAGCTCGTATTCAAATTTTAGATTTACAAGAGCAACACTGCTTAGGGTGTACTTATAGATATAGTAGGGATGTAGCGCATTGTTGGACAGAGTGTGAAGCGGGGATAAAAATTAATGAATTAGGGGTTCTATTAGGTGGTCGTATTGGTACTGAGCAGAAGAAGCCAAGAACAACTAAAGAATGGAATAGAATATGTAAGAATGCAGTAACGCTTAGTAAACAAGGACTAACATATGTTGAAATCGCAAAAAAATATAGTGTTACTACAGGTAACTTACATATACAAATGAAAAAGAGAGAATTAAAATAAATAATTTCACATACCGAAATAAGTATTAAAAATAAAAAGAAAATAGTCCACATTCAAGGACGTTGATTAACTGTAAGAAAGAATATTTCTTATAACTAATCAGCGTCCTTTTTTTATTCTAAGGAGGACAAACTGCATGATAGACTTAATCAAACAATACAAAGAGACGTTGAATCAATTATTAGTTGCAAAAGAAAAAGCAAATGCCCAAGAAAATGAAAGAGATAAGAAAATTATAAATGGAATGATAAGTGATATTGAAGACTCTCTAAAGTGGATGCGTACAGGAAAAGAACCTGGATTAAAACGGGGGATCGAAAGGAGAGCTTCTTATCAAAGAGAAGTAAAAGTAAATCCATTGTTAATCCAACGATATTTAAGAAGTAAGGAAACAGAGTATGAATGGGATAAAGAGCAAAAAGAGAATGCAATTACAACCTGGGAAAAGATACAGTTAGATGATGCTCTGTCTACCTTGACTAAAACAGAAAAGGAAATATTTGTAATGTATAAAGCGGGGATGTTTACACAGGAAGAAATTGCTAAAATGAGATGTGTTACAAGGTCTACAGTTCAGCAAAATTTACGTAGAGCAGATAAAAAAATTGCACAACAAGTAAAAGAAAGTCTCTTCTGTATGAATTGAAGGGACTTTCTTTTTTAAAACGATTAATTTTGTCATCATAATGCCACCTATATATGAAAGCCGAAACCAGTTTCTATGGTAAATGATTGAATGAGCGTTGTTTTTCACCTCAGTGGTTCAATTGGCAACCATTAGAAAGAAATCCGTTTGTATAAGATGTTACGAACCTTATGCAAATAAAATGTTCTTGATTTCTTAATTCGTAATTACTAGATTATTAGTCTAAACGGTCTAGGAGAGCTTTTGCTCTTCTTTGAGCTGATACGTGCCTATCTATAGTGTCGGTTCAAAGAAGAATAAAAAATGAATATGAGTAACAAATAGCTTATATAAAAAAGAGGACGCTCATGGCGTCCTTTATGGTGTATTCTTTTTATCTTTAATGCCCAAATGCATTTCCAAACCTTCTACAAGGATCTCGGAAAAATTAACGCCTTTATGAGTTGCGTATTCTTCTAACCAAGAAGGAAGAGTTACATTTTTTCTTTTATAAGTTGTTTTGTCTTTATTTCTAAGTGGTGGCATCCAAACATCAATTAAAAAAGAATTTTCGTCTTTATCTAATTCTAATTTATCAATTGGTGTCGGTTCGGGAATTGATTCATTATCCTTTTCCATACCATATAAGTGAAGTCCTAATGCTTCTCTACCTTCCTTTAAAGCATCTTCTTGTGTATCTGCATGAGAAACGCAACCAGGAAGGTCTGGAAAGTAAATACCGTAACCATCTGAAGACTTTTCAAGGATAGCGGGATAAACGTAATAGTCTTTTTTCATAATTTGTTTTTATAACGATTTCTTGTATAATTAGGGAAAGCAAGGGGCGGTTTATAACCAACCCGCTTGCTTGTAGATTGAGCGAAGTGTACCTTTTGGAATATCCTTGCATGGATGTTTCACGGTTACTTTGCCAACCTTAGAAGGATGTTTGAACTGATGGTGGCTGCCTTCAATGTTCGCTATAAACCATCCTTCTTTTTTTAACCTCTTAATTACTTCCCTACTAGAAATCGTTATTACCTCCTTTCAACTTTCTATATTTATTATAACACGCATTGAGATGCGCATCAAGTGTGAAGTGCGAATTTCTTTGTTTTTTTATATTTTTTTTAATGAATATCAGTATGTTGAGCACCCAAGTTGGGTGCTTTTTATTATGTAAAAATTACATAGGTGGTGTTTAGTAAATGACACGACATTATTTAATCGGTACATTAGTTAATTGGCGTGAAAGTATAGAAAGTTTTCATTACAATGAATCATTACAGTGCTTAAAAAAAGAGTTTCAATTAAGCGATGAAGAGGCAAAAGAAATGTATGAAGATACAATAAAAGCATTTTGGTTATCTTTCTATAAGTGGTACGAATACAGGCATCCGAAGTTACGTGAGTTATTAGGAGAATGGTAAGGAGTGAGGGCATATGCAATTAACTAAACTTGAGAAGATAGGTATTGTTAGTTCAATCCTTATAGCTGTAGGTGAGGATGTGCTTGCTAAACATGTCGACTTACAACTATTAGAAGAATTTGGACCGATAGTAAACAGTGCAACAGAGAAAGAGTGTGGAGAAGCAACATTAAGTGTACTAAATAAAATGATTGCTAGTTTATTAGAAGATAAGGGGTGAGGATAATTGGACAGCGTTTTAAATGGTAAGATTGCTGCGCTTGGTCTTATGCTCATTGATAAGAAAGCATATATCAAATACCTTAAGCCTCTTGAAAAAGCGCATAAAAAAGCTGGAATAGATGTTAAGTATTACAAGCTGTATGGCGGGAAACCTATGTTTTATTCCGTGGAATACCTGGAACAAACATCAATAAAAGAATTATTAGAAAGAGACAGATGGAGAAAGGATTTAAGTGTAAGGGGTGAGGATAGGTGCAATTAACTAAACTTGAGAAAGCAATTGCGATTAGTACGCTTATACATTCGGTTGGGGTAGATGATATTGAAGAGTATGTAGATGTAGAGAAGTTGCCAATCTTAATTGAAGTAATAGAAGGATTTCATAACAATCTAACACCAGCAGCAAAGAGAGAAGCCGATATAAGTTTAATGAACAAACTAATAGACAATCTATTAAGAAGTAAAAGGGTACAAAAGATTGTACAGTTTAGATGTAAAGCATGTGGATATACGGAACAGTATAGTGAACGAATAGCAAAATCAAAGGATGGATTACGCTGTAAGTGGTGTGCAGATGGTGGTGTAATGTGTAATGAAGGAATACAAAACCAAACAGCAGAAGCGTAAGTTCTATGACAGTGGTGAGTGGAAGAGTATACGAGAACAAGTAAAGAAGCGTGACAACTATGAGTGCCAGGAATGTAAACGTAATGGCCGAGTACAAACAGACACGAATGAATACAGTGAGAGTGCAAAGCGTAAGAAGATTCAACTCGTTGTCCATCATATAAAAGAACTCGAACATCATCCAGCTCTTGCATTAGAAATAGATAATCTCGAAACAGTCTGTGTGGATTGTCATAATAAAGAACACGGTAGAACATTCAAAAAGAAACAGAATAAATGGGAACATGATGAGAAGTGGTAAAAATGATTCGGTAATAACACCCCCCTTAAAATATTTCATCAAAAATTGCTCTAAGGGGCACCGGAGGAGGGGGTCGATTTTTCAAATTTATAAGCAAATTCGCGCGTTATATCAAATTGGAAAACGATGTAAATCAGAAGGGAGGGATATTGTGGCTAGAGTGAAGCGTGAAACAATGAGAAAAAGGATTGAAAAGGATCTAACAAATCAATTGAAAGAAAAAAAGATTGTAGGTAATCATTATACTGACTTAATTCAAGACTATTTATCGTTGTGGGATTTAAAGTGTATTCTTGTTGATGATATTGAAGAAACAGGAATAAAAGTATCTGGCATGCATGGTCCGAAATCCAATCCTTCTATTAATGATTTACACAAAACAAATGATCGAATGATAAAGATTTTAGATGCACTTGGATTAGAAGCATCGGCAGAAGAAAAGAAAGTTCCTTCAAAACCTGTGCGCTCAGTTAAAGATTTAACATGATTCAAAATAAATATGTCACTGAATATATTGAAATGTATCGCGCAGGGAAAATTAAGCTGAATAAAGAGCGCATAATGCTAATTGAGTACCTGGAGAAATACATCTTAATACGCGATGATTTGTATTTCGATAATGAAATGCATGAGGACTATATAAAATTCACCGAGAAATGGTACTTTGAATTGCAAGCATTCCAAAAGTTCCTAACAGCATTTGTTTTTCTTTTCTATAAAGAAGATGATTCTGTTTTTTATGAGCAATTTTTAATTATGATGGCTCGTGGTGGTGGTAAAAATGGTTTAATTTCATCACTATGCCATTTCTTTATTAGTCCGCTGCACGGAATAGATCGATACAATGTTTCAATTGTGGCGAACAACGAGAAACAAGCTAAAGTTTCTTTTCGTGAAGTCTATGATGCTATTAAAGGAAAAGAAATACTAGAAGATATGTTTTATCGAACTAAGGTAGAGATACTGAGTAATGATACGCAAAGCATTATGCAATATCATACATCTAATGCTGGTTCTAAGGATGGACTTCGTGACGGTTGTGTTATTTACGATGAAATACATCGATATGAAAACTTTGATGTAGTAAATGTATTCTCTAGTGGACTTGGAAAAGTACCAAATGCTAGAGAATTTTTTATTGGTACAGATGGCTTTGTTCGCGACGGATTCCTGGACAAAACAAAAGAGCGAGCGATGAACATTCTAAAGGGAAAAGATTTAGAAGATCCATTGTTTCCTTTCATTTGCAAGATAGACAATCCAGAAGAAATTGATAATCCTGATGTATGGGAAAAAGCGAATCCAATGTTTAGTGAGCCGAGAAGTTCTTATGCTAAACAATTATTTAAAAAAGTATTAACTCAATATAAACAATTAGAAAATAATCCTTCAAACCGTGAAGAATTCATAACAAAACGTATGAATTACCCTGAAACAGATTTAACAAAATCTGTAGCTTCATGGGAAGAAATCATGCGTACTGGTTTTGAAGAAGATGGAGAAACGCTCAGAGAAGTTCCAGATTTAAAACATAAAGTAGCTGTAGGCGGTCTCGACTTTGCCAGCATCAAAGACTTCGCGGCAGTCGGCTTGCTATTTAAACATGGTGAAGATTATATATGGAAAGGTCATTCTTTTGTACGTAAAGGATTCTTGGATAAAGTGAAACTGAAAGCGCCTATTTATGAATGGGCTGAAAAGGGTTTGTTAACTATTGTGGATGAACCTGTAATTAATATCACTCACATTGTAGATTGGTTTGTGAAAATGCGTGAGATATACGGTGTTAATACGATTGTGGCTGATACATTCCGTCTTGATCTTGTTAAAACGGCACTTGAAGCTGAAGGATTTATATTGTTGTATATTCGTAACCCAAAAGCGATACATTCTCTTTTAGCCCCAAGAGTTGAAACGTTATTTGCAAACAATCGTATCATTTTTGGAGATAATCCATTAATGCGTTGGTACACCAACAACGTCTACGTCCACATAAAAAAAGACGGCAACAAAGAATACTTGAAAAAAGATGAATTTAAGCGCAAAACGGATGGATTCCAAGCTTTTATTCACGCATTATGGCAAGCAGATAACATTCTTGTGGATGAATTCGACTTTATGCTAGATGGTATTAAATTCTAATAAAAGGGGGTGATAACCATTGGTTGGTTAGGAGCGGTATTCAAAAAAAATAGTGAAGTAGGGTTTATGTTTGATGTGGAAATGTTTATTGAAAAAGCAAACAGGGTTCACATGAAAAGATTAGCAATTGATACCTGTATATCCTTTTTAGGTAGAACGATTAGTCAGTCAGAATTTAGAGTGAAAAACGGTGAAGAATTTGAAAAGGATGAGCTTTACTACCGATTAAATGTTAGGCCTAATAAGAATATGACAGCAAGTACCTTTTGGGAGAGTTTCATTTACAAACTTATTTATGATAATGAAGCTTTGATTATTCAAGCGGATGATGGTGATCTACTTATTGCTGATGACTTTGAACATAACGAATATGCTGTGTTTGAAGATACTTTTACAAATGTCACTGTAAAAGATTATCAGTTTAAGAGAAGTTTTAAACAAAGTGAAGTCATTCATTTAAGATACAGGAATGATAAGTTATCACCTCTTATCGATGGTTTGTTTGCTGATTATGGTGATTTATTCGGTAGAATATTAAGTTCTCAAAAACGTAAGAATCAAATTCGCGGAACAGTTGATATGGACATGCTCGCTGCAAAGAGTGAAAAACATCAAGCCAAACTTCAAGAATTCATTGATAACATGTATAAAGCAATTGGAGAAAAAGACGTTGCTATCATTCCGCAACAACCAGGTTTTAAATATGCTGAAACGTCAGGTGGAGCAAATTCTGGGCAGAGTGTGGAGGAAATTAATAAAGTAACAAATGGCTTCTTAAATCAAGTAGCAATGGCTTTTGGTATTCCAACTGCTTTGATATATGGCGAAATGGCTGATGTTGAGAAGCAAACGAAAAATTATATGCTTTTTACAGTGAAACCTTTATTAAAAAAGATGTGTGATGAAGCAAACGTTAAATTTTTTGAAGAAGAAGAGTATCTTTCAGGTCAAAAAATTGAAATTAAAGCTGTTTCTTATCAAAGTATATTTGATCTTGCGACAAGCATTGATAAGCTCATTTCTTCAAGTGCATTTACAGGGAATGAGATTCGATTAGAAGTAGGATATGAAGTTTCTGATGATCCTAACTTAAATACACATCATATTACGAAAAACTATACGAAATTAACTGAATCTGAAGGAGGTGAGAATACAAATGACGGTGAAAATTGACGTTAAAGGGCCAATTATTTCAAATGATGAAGCTTGGATTTATGATTGGTTTGAAATGGATGCGACAAGCCCAGGTAAGATTACAAAACAACTTGATAATGCAAATAGTGAGGATTTAATTGTGTCAATCAATAGTCCTGGTGGTTATGTAGATGAGGGTTCGGAAATTTACACAGCTTTAAAAAATTATCCTGGTCATGTAGAAGTTCAAATTGTTGGTTTAGCAGCAAGTGCAGCTTCTGTAATTGCGATGGCAGGTGATAAAGTTCGCATTTCTCCAACAGCAAAAATCATGATTCACAACGCCGCTAAATGGCATGGTGGAGATCATCGTGACATGGAAAAGGCAGCCGAGATGTTAAAAATAACAGATCGAGCAATTGTAAATGCCTATGTCATTAAAAGTGGTAAATCTGAGGAAGAACTACTTAACATGATGGCTGAAGAAACTTGGATGGGTCCGCAGCAAGCGTTAGAAAACAATTTTGCGGATGAAATCATGTTTATGGAAAATCCAGTTAAAACGACAGCTTCAACAGCTACTGCTGCCATGCTTCCGCAGAAAGTAATCGATGGCTTTAGAAATGGAACCATGAACAAAGGCCAAGGAATCACAAAAGAAGATTTAAATGCAGCATTATCAGGATTAAAAAATGAAATCCTGAATGATTTACAAAACAATATAGAAGAACAACCAAAGGAGCCAAATCCTAAAGCTGTAAAAAACAGTGGGATTAAAGGGCTCCTTTTAAAATTATAAAAAAACGGAGGAAACACACAATGGTAATTAAATTTAATAAATCTGAAGCATTTAATAAAGCGAAAGCGAAATTAACGGATGCCTTAACTAATGCAGAAAGTACAGAACAAGAACAAACGGCAGCATTTGAAGGTTTCTTTGATGCAATGCAAACGGATGTAATTAATACAGTCCGTAATCAAGTAAATGATGAAATGTTAGATCGTTCTATTCTTCAACAACGCGGTCAAAATGTATTAACTGCATCAGAAACAAAATTCTTCAATGCTGTTGTACAAGATGGTGGTTTTAAGGATGGCTCGATTTTGCCAGTAACTACACAAGAACGTGTATTTGAGGATTTAGTTAAAGAGCATCCATTACTTGATGCTTTAGGGTTACAAGATCTAGGGGCAGTTACAAAGTTCATTTATTCTGATGCAACAAAAGCATATGCATGGGGCGAATTATTTGGGGAAATTCGAGGACAAGTAAATGCAGCGTTCCGAGAAGAAAAAATTGGTCAACTTAAATTAACTGCATTCGCAGCTATTCCAAATGATATGTTAGATCTTGGCCCTGAATGGGTTGAACGTTATGTTCGAACTCTATTAGTAGAATCTTATTCAGTAGGTTTAGAGTTTGGCTTTGTAAATGGTGGCGGATCAGTAGCACAACAACCTGTAGGTTTAATGAAAGATGTAAATGCAACTACAGGCGCGGTTACTGATAAGAAATCATCCGGTACATTAACATTTGCTCCTTCTCAATTTGGTGAAGTTGTTGCTGGAGAATTATATGAAGTAGTAAAAGCTTTATCAACTGATGCGAAAGGGAAATCACGAAAAGTCCTAAATAACATCGTAATGGTTGTAAATCCTGTAGATTCAATTGGTGTACAAGCTCGCAATACAATTCAAACCTCAACAGGTCAATGGGTAATGGCATTACCTTATAACATTCAAACTGTAGAATCTGAAGAAGTGCCAGTTGGTAAAGCATTATTCTTTGTAAAAGGTCAATATCTTGCAGCGATTGCAGGTGGATACAAACTTAAAAAGTTTGACCAAACATTAGCAATTGAAGATGCTATGCTTTATACAATTAAACAGTTTGCTAATGGTAAACCAAAAGATAATAAAGCAGCTCTTGTTTATGATTTGAAAATTTCTTTTACACCACCAACTCCACCAGCAACTAAATAAGGAATGATGTGAATGGATACAGTGATTTCAACTGAAATATTACAAGAATTTAAAGATAGGATGCACTTGGGTGATGATGAAGATGATAACCTAAAACGCATCCTTTCTACGTCTAACAAGGCATTACTTAGGGTTTGTGGAAATTACGATTTAAATAAAGACGAGGAGTTCAAAGAATTAGTCTTTGAACGTTCTCGTTATGTTTATAACGATGCATTAGAGTATTTTGACAAGAATTTTTTAAGTCAGATTAATAGTTTAGGTATCGATAAAGCATTAGAAGAAATTAAATTAGACGGTGATTAATATGCGTCCTTTTCAGTACAAGAAACCACTGAATACAGGTGATTGTAGAAATCGAATTATCATTGAGCAACCTGAAGTAATAAAAGATGATTTGAATCAAGAAGTTGAAACAGGTAATTGGCAAGAAGTAAAAAAAGCATGGGCAATGATAAAAACGGTAAAAGGTTCAGAGTACATTGAAGCTTCGGCTTCACAGTCTACACGAGTTTATCGGTTTGTAATTCCTTATACAACAGGAATTACAGAATTAATGCGAATTAAAATGAAGAATCGTATCTTTGATATTATCGAACCGCCAATGAATGATGATGAAATGTATCAAACGTTGACTATTATCGCAAAGGAGCATACTTGATATGAATGATTTTGCGAGTGAACTTGCTAGAGAATTACAAAGATATTCAAATGTTGTGGAAGAAGAGTTAATGATAGCAGAAGAAGAAGTAGCTGATGTTGCTGTAGAAAAATTAAGGCAAGGCAGCCCTAAAAAAACAGGTGCTTACCGTAAAGGGTGGCGTAAGAAAAAAGAAGGTAATGGTTTTGTCGTTCACAATACAAAAGGACAATTAACACATCTTTTAGAAAAGGGACATGCGAAAGCTGGGGGTGGCCGTGTGCCGGCACAAGTTCATATCCTTCCAGTTGAACAGTATGTAATTGATGAGTTGCCAAGACGTATTGAAAGGGCGATTCAACAATGACGTTAGGTGAATTAACAAAAATCCTTGAGGCTACAGGTTATCCTGTGGCTTATTCGCATTTCACAGCAACACCGACCAAGCCAGTTCCAGCGCCACCTTATATATGTTTCCTTGTGGATGGATCAGCAAATTTAATGGCTGATAACAAGGTTTATCACAAAATAAATGATTTAAATATAGAGCTTTATACAACTAAAAAAGATTTAGTCGCAGAAGCAAAACTTGAAAAGGTCCTAGATGATCACGAGATTCCTTATGACTCGTACGGGACTTTTATTGAATCTGAAAAAATGTATCAAAAAAACTATGAAACGAGGTTGATGTAGGTGAATAAAGAAAATAAAGTTACGTTTGGTCTGAAGAATGTACATTATGTTCCATATGATGTTCAAGACTTTTTAGTGAAATTTGGTACACCAATTCCACTACCCGGTGGAGTTGAATTAACTTTTGAACCACGCGGTGATTTAATTGAATTTTATGCTGATGACATGCTTTATTACGCAGCAAGTAATAACCAAGGTTATGATGGAACGCTATCTATTGCAACTATTCCGGAACAATTTGCTATCGATGCATTAGGTGAGCAATTAGATGAAACAGACGGTGTATTAAATGAGTTAGCTGATGCCAAAGGAAAATCATTTGCATTACTCTTTGAATTCGATGGCGATGTGAACGCAACTAGACACGTTATGTATAACTGTGCAGCGAGTCGTCCGACAATCGCTTCTAAAACAAAAACAAATTCAGCCGAACCAAATACAAATGAATTAAAGTTTGTTTCTAGTCCAATTGTTTTAGTGCCTGGCGGAAGACCAATGGTTAAAACAAAAACAACTTCTAAAACGACTCAAGCAATTTACGATAACTGGTACAAAGAAGTGTACGTTAAAAAACCAGCAGCACCAAAGGGAGCGTAAGTAAATGGAAAAGACAATTACAATCGATGGAAAACAAGTCAAATTAAAAGCTACAGCAGCTACGGTTAAGCGGTATAAAGCGCAATTCAGACGTAATTTATTTGCAGATTTGATGGGGTTAGGGGCAATTAATGCTTTAGCTTCATCAAATGGGGCAGAACAACCTATTGATATGTCTAATGTCGATATGAGTAAAGTAGATTTTGAACTTATTTATGACTTAACGTGGTTATACGCTAAAACGGCTGATCCTAATATTCCTGATCCTATGACGTGGCTAGATGAATTTGAAGAATTCCCAATTGAAGAAATTATGCCTGCGGTCATGGAATTAGTTCAGGTTACTATGGGAGCAAAAAAAAAATAAAGAAAAATAATGGAGAGCAAGGGACATTCAGTGATGAGGAATTTACTACTGAACTGTTTCTTGCTCTTTGTTATAAAGCGAAATTAACAAGCTGGGATTTAGAAGATATGACAATCGGTGATTGCTTTGATTACATTGCTGAATTTGCTGAGCTAGAGAATCCAGATAAAGAAAAAGTTAGAAAAGCAAATCAAAAAGACTTCGATTCATTCTAAGAAAGGGGTGAGAAAATGGCAGGGAGAATTAAAGGGATTACGATAGAAATTGGTGGTAATACTCAGCCGTTACAAAATGCTTTAAAAGATGTAAATAAACAAAGTAATGATGTAGCTAAAGAGTTAAAGGATATTGAGCGCCTTTTAAAATTTGACCCTGGGAATATTGAGGCACTTTCTCAAAAACAAAAATTACTTACACAACAAATAGAAAATACAACGCAAAAACTGGATAAATTGAAGGCAGCGGAACAACAAGTACAAGCTCAATTTCAAAACGGTAAAATTTCTGAAGAACAATATCGTGCATTCAGGCGTGAGATTGAATTTACAGAAGGGTCACTTAATGGTCTTAAAAATAAACTAGGAAACATGAAAGCTGAGCAAGAGAATGTAGCGAGTTCCACAAGACAATTAGAAACATTGTTTAGAGCTACAGGAAAAAGCGTTGATGATTTTGCAGGAGCATTAGGGAATCGTCTTGTGAATGCAATTCGAAATGGAACAGCTACAAGTCGTCAGTTAGAGCAAGCGATTGGAATTATTGGTCGTGAGGCATTAGGTACAGAAGCTGATATTGAAAAATTACAAAGAGCTCTTCGATCTGTGGATGCTGGAAACTCCATACGGCAAGTACAAAATGAGTTAAGAGAATTACAACAAGAAGCGGGTAGAACCGAGAAGAAGTTTGAAGGACTACAAGTAGGATTAGAAAACGTTATTGGTGGATTAGCAGCTGGTGGCGGAATTGCAACAGCTATTGAAAAAGCGATGGATATGTCAAAGTTAAAAACAAAGATTGATATTACTTTTGAGGTCCCAGAGTCTTCGAAAAAATCAGTAGAAGAAGCTGTAAGAGGAATTACGGCATATGGTGTGGATGGAGAAGCGGCTTTAGAAGGTGTTAGAAGACAATGGGCTTTAAATAAAGATATAAGTGACCAAGCAAATGCATCAATGGCAAAAAGTGCAGCAGTTATAGCTCAATCTTATGAAGGGATTGATTTTACTGAATTAATTCAAGAAACCTATGAAATAGGTAATGAATTAGGAATATCTCAAGAACACGCTTTATCTATGACGGATGCATTGTTAAAAATGGGATTTCCACCAGAGCAATTAGATATCATTGCCGAATACGGGAGTCAGTTGACTCGTGCAGGCTTTAAAGCTGAAGAAGTCCAAGCAATTATGGAAGCTGGCGTTGAAACCGGTAGTTGGAATATCGACAATCTTTTAGACGGACTGAAAGAAGGTAGGATTCAATTAAATGAATTCGCACAAGGAGCTGACAAAGCTTTAAAAGAAGCACTTGATGGTTCTGGTATTGCAACTGAACAAATAGAAAAATGGGGGGCAGCAGTCGCTAAAGGTGGAAGTGATGGTTCAAAAGCAATGGTAGAAGTAGCTAAAGCAATAGAAGGAATAGAAGATCCTGTTAAAAAGAATCAAGTAGGGGTTAAAGTTCTAGCCACTATGTTTGAGGACCAAGGGCAAAATCTAACTAATACTTTAATAAGAGCTTCAGAAAAAACCGTAGACTTCCAAAAGAATCAGGAGAAATTGAATGAATCCATAAAAAAAATGGATGCAAATCCAGCAGTTAAGTTTCAAAAGGCAATGGAAGATTTAAAAATGGCTCTTGAACCTATACTAGGAGTGATTGCTGATGTTGTTGCTAGTATTGCTGATTGGATTTCTAATAATCCAGAATTAGCAGCGACATTAGCAGCAGTTGCAACGGCTATTGGGGTAATTTCAGGGGCACTTATGGCAATTGCACCAATAGTTATAGCTGTCATGGGTGTATTTGAAATCGGAGCCGCCGCCGCACTAGGCATAGTTGCTATTGTCCCTATTATTATCGCAGCTATAGTAGCTCTAGGAATTGCTATTTATCAAAATTGGGATTCTATAAAACAGTGGACTATAGATATGTGGAATTCTATTAAGGAATACTTGATAGAGCTTTGGGACGGTATCGTTCAATCATCTAGTGATGCATGGAATTCATTTTTAGAAACAATGCATTCATTCTTTGATCCAATAGGTCAATTTTTCAGTGATTTGTGGACAAGTATAGGTGAAATATGTAGTACTACCTGGAATTCTATTGTTGAATTCTTTTCTGGAGCTTGGGCCTCATTCACTGAAATGATGCATAGTTTCTTTGATCCGATAGGTGAATTCTTTAGTAGTTTATGGTCCGGAATTGTGGAAACAGCTTCCTCTTGGTGGTCTTCTTTAGTTGAAACAGCGTCTGAATTGTGGGGAACACTAACGCAGGCGTGGCAAGAAACATGGGATACAATTCTTACTGTTTTAGATCCAATTATTTCAGCAGTTTCTACCGTTTTAGAAGCTGGTTGGTTGTTAATACAGGCAGGTGCACAAATTGCATGGGCAGCAATCTGTCAATACATTATCCAGCCAATCCAGGAAGCTTACGACTGGGTAAGTACACAAATCAGTGAAATGGTCACTTGGCTTGGTACACAATGGGAAATTGCAAAAGCTATGGCGCAAATTGCTTGGGGACTATTTAAGCAATATATTATTCAACCTGTCATAGATACTTGGAACTTAGTAAAAGAAAAGTTTGGCGATTTAGTTTCTTGGCTAAATTCGAAATGGGAAACAGTTAAATCATATACTTCTGCAGCATGGAATTTAGTAAAACAATATGTCATTCAGCCTGTTCAGGAATTGTGGAACACAACAAAAGAAAAGTTAAATGATTTATCCAATTGGATGTTAGGAATTTGGGCGAAAATAAAAGGGTATACACTTGAAGCTTGGAAGATGGTTTACACATACATCGTCGAACCGATTATTTCAGCTTATAATTCTGCAAAAGAGAAATTCAATGATATGTACAACACAGCGCGGGAAAAATTTGATTCTGTAAAGAATGCAGCTCAAGAAAAATTTGAAGCAGCTAAACGTTTTATTATTGATCCAATTAAAGATGCAGTTGACAGTGTAGAAAAATTTATTGGGAAGATCAAGAGCTTCTTTAGTGACTTGAAGTTAAAAATTCCTAAACCTGAAATGCCACCTCTTCCACACTTTAGCTTGCAAACTAGTACGAAAAATATTTTAGGGAAGGATATTACATTCCCTTCTGGACTCAATATAGATTGGCGCGCAAAAGGTGGTATCTTCACTAAACCGACTATATTTGGAATGAATGGTGGCAATCTACAAGGTGCAGGAGAAGCCGGCAAAGAAGCGGTTTTACCATTGAATAAAAAGACACTCGGAGATATTGGCGCAGGAATCGTAGCAGCCATGCCACGACAACAATTTGCTATACCGGGGGAAATAAATCAACTAATGAGCGATATGAGCCGTATGATGGCTAATTCTGCAAACCAATTAGTAGGATTAAAAACGGTTATGAGTGGTGTGTATGGGAATATGTCAAACAGCAGACAAGCTATGACAAACAGTGTATCAAATCAAGTCATTAATAACTCTTTTGGTTCATCAGGTGGTGGAGTAATTCCAATGCTTGGTGGTGATTTAATTGTGGAAGTACCTGTTAGTTTAGAAGGAAGAGACGTTGCACGCGGTACGTATCGTTATACAACCGAGTATCAAGATAGAGAAGCAAAAAGAAACTCAGACTTTTAGGTTTGGGTTTCTTTTATTTTATAAAGAAATGGGGTGACAGTATGAGTTCTTTTACATTTAACAACATACGCAAAGATTTTGTTCAAATAGAAAAGGGATGGAAAAGACCAGCGTGGGCACCGGTGAAAAGGAATTTTCTAAGTGTCCCAGGATATACAGGATCAAGACTATTAAACACCCAAACGGAAATGCGTGTTTTATCTATTCCTGTAGGAATTATAGTCCCTGAGGGTTCAGATTTGGAAACTATGAAAGAAGAAATTGCAGAATGGTTAATCACAGACCAACCAGCAGAACTTATTTTTGATGTAGAACCAAATAGAACATATTTAGCAGTTGTGGAAGATAGCTTTGATCCAGATGAATTTGTAACACTTGGAATAGGAACAATTAAGTTCATTTGTCCAATGCCATATAAATTAGGACCTACTCGAACAGTAGATTTTCAAACAGGTACAAGCGGGTTAATAGCAAATGTTCAAAACAAAGGAAGTGTAGAATCTAATCCAATTATAGAGGTTGAAGTGACGAAGCCTTCCACGTTTCTTGATGTATGGAATGAAACGAATTATTTTCGCATTGGATATCCATTAAAAGCAGACCAAGTTCCAGTTGAAAGAAATCAACGTGTGTTATGGGACGAGATGGGAACAACCATAGGATGGACGGATGTACCTAAAACTGAGGACATGACTGGTGGAGGAAAGTTTAAATCAGATGGATACCGTTTTATGGCCGAGTATCTAGGTGAACCTACAGTAAAAGGATGGCATGGTTGCATAGCCAAAAAGAATATTCCACAAGGACCATTACAGGATTTTATCATGCAAGCTTATGTACACATTAATAGTTATCATTGGGATCAAATGGGGCGTGTGGAAATCGGTCTTCTTGATGAAAATAGCGATTATGTAGCCCGTATATCAATGAGTGATGTCCAATGGGAAGCGGAGCAAAACAGTGGATTTGCTAGTGTGGGTAACAGTAAGAAACCTGGTGGGCAAGTTTTAATTAATGAACATGGAGATCATCCAGATACTTGGTCTAATTTTAGAGGGCGATTATGGCTCGCCAGGACCGGTAATAGATGGGAAGCATATATTTCTAAGTTTATATTAGGCACTGAAATCGATGATGCTGAAAGGTTCGTTGTTTGGTTTGATGAAAATAACGTGAATATGAATCAAGTCACTCAAGTACAAATCAGCATTTCTCAGTTCTCTAACAACATGTTTTGTTCCCAAATGTCTATTGACGATTTGAAAATTTGGAAGGTTAACATGAATACACAAAATAATCCTTCTTATATCTTTGATGTTGGTGACAAAGTAGTTATTGATACTGAGCGAAGTCTTGTAACGATAAATGGTAAAAGTGCTATTAATCTAAAAGATATATTTAGTGATTATCCTGTTATTCATAAGGGTTCGAATAAACTAGAAATCATGCCTTCAACTGTTGGAACAGCCAAAGTAACATATAGGGAGCGATTTAGATGAGGACACCAAGTGGAATCTTACATGTTGTTGATTTTAAAACGAGTCAAATTGTTTCCAATATACAACCAAAAGATTATTGGGACGATAAACGACATTGGGAGATAAAAAATAACATTGATACATTAGAGTTTAAAGTGTTTGATAATACAGATCATGCAGTGACACTCATGCAGCAAAATTTAGTTTTAAAAGAAGTTCGTGATGGTCGCATTGTTCCATATGTAATTACTGAAGCTGAAAAAGATTCAGATGATAGATCAGTCATTGCTTATGCATCTGGTGAATGGATTCAACTCGCGAAAGCTGGCATTATCAATCCACAGAAGATTGTAGGTAAAACAGTCAATGAGTTTATCGATATAGCTCTTGTGGGTACGAAGTGGAAAAGGGGGAAAACAGAATACGCTGGCTTCCACACTATGACGATTGATGAATTCATAGATCCACTGAAATTTTTAAAAGACATTGCTTCCTTATTCGATTTAGAAATTCAATATCGCGCGGAAGTTGTAGGGTCTCAAATTGTTGGTCGTTATGTAGATATGGTGAAAAAACGAGGACATGATACAGGCAAAGAAGTAACTCTTGGTAAAGATTTGATGGGTATCAAACGAATTGAGAATTCCCAAAACATCTGTACAGCCCTATTAGGTTTTGTAAAAAAAGAAGGTGGAGACTTTATAACCATCTCTAGTATTAATAATGGAATTCCTTATCTTGTAGACAATGATGCATTCCAGCGATGGAATGAACGAGGACAACATAAATTTGGATTCTATACACCAGAGACAGAGCAAGATATAACACCACAACGTTTAATGACTCTTATGAAAACAGAGATAAAGAAACGCGTTAATTCATCTGTTTCTTATGAAGTAAATGCACAAAGTATCGGTCGTGTATTTGGACTAGCTCATGAGCTGATTAATGAAGGGGATATAATCCGAATAAAAGATACAGGATTTACACCGAAACTTTATTTAGAAGCACGGGCAATCGCTGGTGATGAATCATTTACAGACCCTTCACAAGATAAATATATATTTGGTGACTATCGTGAAATTACCGATCCGAATGAAGAAATGCGAAAATTATACAATAGAGTGCTTGCTTCTTTAGGTAATAAAGCCAATAAAGAATTATTAGAACAACTAGAAAAGTTAGCAGAAGAAGCGAAAGGGACAGCTGAACAAGCTCAAAAAGAATCTCAAACAGCCAAGGAACTTGCTGAAAAGGTCCAGGAAAATCTAAAAAATAATACGGTGAATATTATTGAAGCTAAAAATCCACCGACCGATAATCTTATAGTAGGTAAAACATTATGGCGAGATATTAGCAATGGTAAACCTGGTATTTTAAAAGTGTGGAACGGTAAAGATTGGGAGCTCCTTATTCCTGATGTGGAAGCAATTAAGAAAGATACGTTGGAGCAGGTGACAAAAGAGATTAATGCTAGTGCAGAAAAGCTAGATGCTAGGGTTAAAGAAGCTGAAACGAAAGCGGACAATCTACAAAAAGACTTCAATGCTGTTAAAGGGGAACAAGAAAGAGTCAGTCAGGTAACTAAGACGCTTGAAGAAAGTGACGAGGCAACTAAAGAAACTCTCACACGTATACAAGGTACTCAAGAAGATATGAACAAAACGATCATTGAGACTACAAAAGGCGTTGAAGGGCTACAAAGTACTGTATCCGATATCAAAAAAGATCAAAACGGTATTACAGATCGTGTAGTAAAGACAGAACAAAATATTAATGGTATTTCCAGTTCTATTGAACAAATCAACAAAACGTCATCACAAACAATTCAAAAGTTAAATCAAGTGGAACAAGATGCAAATGGAACAAAGCAAACCATCGAACGAATCGAAAAAAATGTAAATAACCTTGATGGTGATGTTATCAACCTTGTAAGAGGAACTAAGACGTTAACAACTAACGAAGAGTTATCTTTAAAAGGTGGGCGCCTTTCTGTCATCAAAGACACGTACAACGGAAATGCTATAGCGCAAACAGATACAGAATGGCAAGGTATCGCCGTTAAACCCAGTGAATTAATTAAGCAAGGGAAAATAAAAATTGGCGACACTGTAACATTTTCTGTAACAGCTAGAATGATAGGCGGGGAATCTACACAAGTATTCTTTCCTAACAGTGCTGGTAAAACAACAGTTAATGGAGAATGGAAAAGGGTTTCGGTAACAATTCCAGTCGGCTCTGATGCCACTGATCCAAATGTTGTATATAGATTCGAAGCTGAATCAATACCTAAAGGTGCTTTATACCAACAAACTTCACCTATGCTATCGCTAACTAAAAAAGTTTATCCGTGGAGACCTGCACCTGAAGACCAGGCAGACAGTAACGAATTTATCAAAGTTACAACTGAAATTAAAACAGAAGCTGGACGTACCAAAGAACGAATGGAACAAATTAATAGTAAAGTTGAGAATATTGATGTTGGAGTTAACAACCTTGTTATCAATTCATCTTGTGACAATGAAAAACCTCGAATGTTTGACCAGTCAGGAGAAAGTCAAGTTGGTGGTGTTGATGATATTCGATACTACGAAAAACATCTTGCTATTAAATGTAACAGACACACAGATGCATTTTACCAAATTGGCGGTTACGAGAAATCATTACACGGTTTAGAACCTGGTAAAGAAGTAACTATCTCTGCTGATATCAATTGTGAGTCAGTCGATTATCACTTTGAAATGTTCTACGCAATGAATGCCGAGGGTAACGACTGGCGAGCACTTGTTGGTGAAATTTACAAAGAATTGAAGACTTGGAAGAGAAGAAGTTTCACATTCAAAATCCCTAATGACACAACTTCTATTATGTTTCGTATTTATTTCGGACGCGTAGTAACGTCAAATGGCACATGGCTTAACTTCAAAAACGTGCAGATAGAAAGAGGTAATATCGCGACAGGATACAAACGAGCTTACCAAGATCAAGTTACATCCGATGAATTCACTAAGAAAACCACCGAGATTGAAAAAAGTGTGGATGGTATTAAAGAAAGTATTAAAACTGTAGAAAAAACACAAACCTCTTTTAATGAACGTGTTAACACTGTAGAAAAGAATGCAGAAGGAACAACTGCAAGTGTTAAGAAATTACAGGAAACACAAACTGAGCAAGGAAAAACATTAACTCAGGCTACTACAACGATACAGCAACACTCTGAAGAATTGAAACTAGCAATGAAAAAGAAAGATGTTGAGGATTATGTAGGTGGTTTAGGTACTGTTAACGAGTTGCGTGATGCGGACTTTAAGTTAGGACAGAAATATTGGTTTTGGAATAGTGGTAGTGGGGCTACTGGCTCTGTTGATACCAACTTAAAATACAAAGGTATGAATACATTTTCAATTACCGTTACTGGCCAGACTCAAGATCGTTGGTGGGGACTTACAAGTCAATTCATTGAGTGCCAGGTTAACGAAGATTTTGTTGCATCAGGTTATTTCAATACTGATGGGAAAACACCTATTGATAGTGGTGGTGCATTTATTGAAATTGAATGGTGGACGGCTGACAAAAAAACTCGTGTTAAAACAGCTAGAACGAATATCAAGGTTGTAAATAATACGTGGGTTCGTGCTGTATGTACAGATAAAGCACCTGCCAATGCAGCGTTTGTGAGATGGCGTTATTACGTTACAAGAAATGGACGTTTATGGTGTGCTGCACCTATGTTACAACGTGGCACTATAGCTACAGAATTTTGGTTACATCCGAAAGATCAAACTGATGTTGATAAAATGATGGAAGATATCGCTAATAAAGTAGCTACCGAAAAATACAATCAAAAAGTTACTGAATTAGAAAGAAGTATTAGTGCTACTGAAAAAGGCGTTTCAATTATCTCTGGAAAACAAGAAACGTTTATAAATGAGACTTATAATGCCTATGTAAAGAAAACGGAATCTAAGTTACAGGTATTAGATGACGGAATCCTTGCACAGATTTTAAAGGATGGTATCGTTACTGCAATCAATATGTCTCCTGGGAAAATTACAATCAATGCTGCAAAACTGGACATTAATGCCGATACAATGGTGAAATGGTTAACTGCAAAGGGTATTGATACGAATATCATCAAAGTTAATGGCGATAAAATTACCATCGATAAAAACGGCGTTACTATTAAAATGTTAGACTTCCTTTTTGAAGATGAATGGGGAACGAAAACAACCGTTATGCCAAAACGAAATTTAATAGCCGATCATGATTTTTCTAGTGTTCCAAAATTGAACATAGGTAACCCAAATTATCAGGGGTTTGGTGCTGGATATGGCCTACCTTGGAAAGTACAAGGAAACGGTGTAGTGATAGAAAATAACACTTTTATATTTAACTATGAACAAATGGTAAATGCAGTCCGTGTCGACACGTATAATTATCCAGAAACAAAGGTTCAAAACGGGATTCATCCAGGAAACTCTTATACATTGTCAGCACATTATAGAACCGCACAGATTAACGGTGTGCGTACAACTGCAAAACCACGATTGCAGGTATGTTTTGTTACACCATTGGATGAAGTGAGTTATAAAATTTGGCACGAAATATATAAAGATTTTCCAGAGCCATCTACATTTTATGGTGAAATTAGAAGGTATAATTTCACGTTTACTGTTCCTAACAATTACAATCCACAAGAACACATGATTGTAGTTAAAATTACAGCTGCAAATGCGCAAGTTTCTGCTGGTAAAGCTGTTTGTGTTTCAGGGATAACATTGGTTAGTGGTAACTATGCTTGCATGTATAACTGGGATCGAGCAGCTGCAGAAAGAGCCGATGGTCTTCAACCGTTTAATCAAATTGCTATAGGCAGCGTAAATAATAACATAGGACCAGCTGCTCATGGGCAGACCTTTGATATAAGTACTGAAAAGGATGTATTCGTAAATCAACCTATTCTAACGCAGGGAATAAATTTAGGGCGTAATAAAATGGGCCAAGCTGGATCCATTCGTTTCTTTGATGGCGGTCAAGGCTATGGGTTTTATTTTATGGGAATGGGAGGACAATGGTACAAGCTACCTAACGTTTAGGAGGAAAATGTATGGATGATTACAAGGATTTACAAGGTTATCCCTTACAAGCGGGGCAAGGTGCTCCGTTTGCTGGTAGGTTAGTAGATTCAGAAAGAAACGAAAACGGAGTATTTGTGCGAATTCCTTTTGATATGCTAAACAATGCCGGTTTATATGGCGCTAATAAAGTAGAGGTGTGGGGGGAAACGGATGGAACGATATATTTCCGTATTGCAACAAGATGCGAAATATGTAAACGTGGAGCTCGTCTGTACGCACTGGATATGGGGTTTGCGAAAAAGAATATTTGTTTAGAGTGTTATACATCACTTACAGGGAATTATCCATCTCAAGAACCGCCAACACCAACTAATGAAAATAACACACAAACAGAGCAGGAGCAGCAATAGCTGGTCTTTTTTATTTTGAAAAGGAGGAAAGAATGTGGATCGTATTGATGTACTATTAAAAACTTTTATTGCCACTTTTGGTGGCTTCTGTGGGTATTTTTGGGGAGGATGGGATGCAACATTGAAAATCTTATTGACGATGGCAGTTATTGATTATTTAACTGGCATGATTGCAGCAGGATATAACGGAGAATTAAAAAGTAAAGTTGGTTTCAAAGGCATCGCCAAAAAGGTGGTGCTTTTTCTTTTGGTCGGAGCGGCCGCTCAACTAGATTCAGCACTGGGAAGTAACAGCGCAATTCGTGAAGCGACTATTTTCTTCTTCATGGGTAATGAGTTACTTTCACTTTTAGAAAACGCTGGTCGTATGGGAATCCCCTTACCTTCAGCATTAACAAATGCAGTTGAAGTTTTAGGTGGAAAACAAAAACAAGAAGAGAAAAAGGGAGATGTTCAATAATGGAAATTAGAAAAAAATTAGTTGACCCAAGTAAATATGGTACAAAGTGTCCGTATACAATGAATCCAGAATTCATTACAGTTCACAATACGTACAACGACGCTACAGCAGAAAATGAAGTATCTTATATGATTCGCAATGATAATCAAGTATCGTTTCATATCGCGGTAGATGATAAGGAGGCTGTACAAGGAATTCCTTTAGAGCGTAACGCCTGGCATACTGGCGACGGTAACGGGAATGGTAATCGTAAATCTATTGGGGTTGAAATTTGCTACTCTTTAAGCGGTGGAGATAGATATTATAAAGCGGAAGACAATGCAGCTATCGTTGTAGCTCAACTAATGAAACAGTACAATATTCCAATTAGTAAAGTTCGCACACACCAATCATGGAGTGGAAAGTATTGTCCTCATCGTATGCTTGATGAAGGACGATGGAATAGCTTCATTGAAAGAGTACAAAATGCATATAACGGTGGAGGTAATAATATGAAATGGACAATGAAATCAGGCGGATTAGGAGTTAATTTAGCTCAAGAAATTATGGATAAACTCGCTGAATTCAAAGTGAAGGGTAACTTAGTTTATGAAGCAGATGGTATTTTCTATCTACAGTGTGAACCAGTTGATGACCGTAATAAATTAGGCGCTATCACATGGTATTTCAAAGACTATAAAGGATGGTATTGCGAAGTATATCAAGTGCAAGCTTAAGATAACAAAAGAATAGTTTTGCAAACAAAAAGAGCCGTCCTGTTGGACGGCTTTTCTATTTCTACGCAATTAAAATTTACTTTTAGATAATGCTTTTAATATAGGATTAATGATTTTACTAAGTAAACGAAAAGCATTGAAGATTGAACGAGTAATTGTCATAAATTTAGAATTCTTTTTCATTTAATATGTACCGTCCTTAAAATCCAATTATAGATCAGAAATTTTTCTAACTTCTTTTTCCTTCGCTTTAAATTCCTTTTTATATTGCTTGTAATCTTGTTTGCTAACTCTAAATTTTTCACCAGTAGCCAAATTTTTCACTAAATATGTTTTAGTTATTGAGAAATAATAGATTAAAAATAATATGCAAGATATCGAGAAAGTCGGAATACCTAAGATAAACGCTATAATAAACAACATTATGTCTAATCCCGTAAACATTCGTTGCAAGACAATTCTCTTTCCAGCGGCAGCCTCCGATTGCTGTAATTGTTGCATGCGTTGTAGTGATGCAATAGTATCATAACTCATTAAAAAACCTCCTATGAAATTATACCTAAATCATACCAATTTCATGCAACAACTGTAAATGTGCGTTTGTAATTTATTGACGAAAAAGAACGTTTGTTCTATAATTTATACAAACAAATGTTCTTTTGGAGGTCATCTTATGAATCATTTACTTAAATGCTCGTTCAATCAAAAACTACCAATTGAATTAATTTATTTAAACGGTTCAGGAGATTTCTCTCAAAGAACTGTGATTGTTAGAAAGATATATGAAGATCGTGTATTAGTGTATTGCATGCAAAAACAACAAGTTAGAATGCTGAAAGTAGCTAATATACTTTCTGTTGATAAAGTAAGAAATAACTATCAATATGCTTAAAAATAAATAATGAGGTGAGGTCATTTGTCAACAGCAATTCCAAAACCACCAAAGAAAAAGGCTACTAAAAAAGAACCTAGACCATACATGGATGAATTCGAACAACAAGAGGCTGCTGAATTAATTCAATTGGCAGTACAAGATGATACAGAATTAGTATTTACTGTGTATCGAAAATATAAAGAACCAGATGTTATCCAAGGTAAAATAATCAAACTGGAACAACAACTGAATAGAATTGTAGTGAGTGATGGACCGAATGCAATACATAAAATTCAATTCATGGATATTTTGAAAATCGAAACGCCTAGTTAATTTAGCTAGGTGTTTTTTTATATGGCCATAAATTCTTTATCGAAGTAGAACTTGTCCATTAAGTTGTTTACAATCCCGTTGAAATAAGCGAATTTACCCTTTTTCATTTTTACTCCGGATTTAATTTTCATAACAAATTCTTTAATAGCTTTTAAGCCAATAGTTAACTCTTGTTCTTTAGTAAATGCTGTATCACCTGTTGTATGGTTAACAATTTTATTACACTGTCTTACGACCTTCCACAGTTCTTGAATTGTTTTAGATTCACTGTAAAAAGAGTTAACTAAAGAAATAAAACGTTCTGGCACCCAATGTGCTACGAAATTAGCGTCTTTAATGTTTTCCTTCGGTGTAGTGTTATTCTCATTACTATTACGTTTGTTTATATCTTTAATTTTTTGTTTTAAGGAAACAGGTTTTGTTTTAATGGTAGGACACTTTGTAGGACTTTCACCTTGTGTCTTGTCGGACACTTCTTCCACGAAAGGTTGAATAATAATAGCGTTAGAAGTTTGAAGCATATCTTTTTTACGTTTCATTGCTACCTGTTTAATCATCTCTAGATCCACAAGTTTCTTCATTAAACGTTGGATAGTTTTATATGAAACTTCCATTTTTTCAGCTATTCTGTTTTTGCACAGGAAACTAACACCTACATATTTGCAACTGTGGCGTTTTAGAATTTCAAGTAATGTAATGAGTTTAGATTGTACATCGGTACGCTTAATAAGCATACGGATAGAGTCTCTGTACGCACGTACAGTTTTGTTTAGTTCTTCTAATTCTATAAATGGTGATAAATTATGAAATGACTCTTTACTTGCTATAACATCAATACGGTTTTTCATTATAACGGCTCCTTTGATGAACAAAAAAGCAACGTCACCAATTTGGCAAACGTTGCTTAAGAAACCCTACATGATGTACAATATGTCATGAGAGTATAGCAAGTGTTTACCTGGCCTAATCAGGTGGACGGTATATATAGTGTTGGTAGCACTGTATATACACGCTGTGCTCTTTTGTCGTATTTATTATTTTTGCCCACATTTCGCCCACAAATTTTTCTTTTTCTAACGGTTTTTATCAATAAAGAAAAAATACGAACGAAACGTAAAGCTTGCTGTTTAAACGTTTTAATCTTTTTATCGTTTATTATCTGGAACTAGATTAAAATCGTTCGTTCTATAA
>NZ_JBFUPV010000024.1:0-48345 GCF_041360755.1 Bacillus sp. RCC_6_1 | reverse complement strand
AGTTAGTTTGTCTAGCATCTAAAATAAAAATTGACGTTTCACGTTGTTTGTTTCGTTCAGTTTTCAAAGAACTACTTTGTCGCTCAGAAGCGACTTTATCAATATAACATTTCGTTATATTTTCGTCAACAACTTTTTTAATAAGTTGTTTTTCGTTTGTTTTGTTTGTTACCTTTCGTGGCAACGAATATAAATATACCAGTTTGATTATTAAAATGCAATAGTTTTTCTAATAAAATTTTTAACTTAGTAAAAAAGTATAAAAACAGCACATTTCTTCTATATAAATATAATTTCTCGCACTATCAAGATTTACTATACCCACGCAACTCATGCTCAAATAAAAAAAGCTTTGGAGAAATCTCCAAAGCTTAGTCTTGTTTATGGCGCATAGCAGGGAATAATAATACATCACGAATAGATGGTGCATTTGTTAATAACATAACTAGACGATCAATACCGATTCCTAATCCACCCGTAGGAGGCATACCGTACTCAAGAGCTTCAATATAATCGTCATCCATCATGTGAGCTTCGTCATTACCTTGTTCGCGCTCTTTTAATTGCGCTTCAAAACGTTCTTTTTGATCGATTGGATCATTTAACTCAGTGAATGCATTTGCATGTTCACGCGCAACGATAAATAATTCGAAACGATCTGTAAATCTTGGATCTTCATCATTCTTTTTCGCAAGCGGCGAGATTTCTACCGGATGACCGTAAATAAATGTTGGTTGGATTAATTTATCTTCTACTTTTTGTTCGAAGAATTCATTTATAATATGACCAACTTCCATTGTATCTTTAATTTCTACATTATGTTCTTTTGCAAGTTCACGCGCTTCTTCTATACTCATCGGATTCCAGAAATCAGCTCCAGAGTATTGCTTAATCGCATCTACCATATGAAGACGTGTCCATTCTGGTTCTAGATTAATTTCATAATCACCATACTGGATTGTTGTTGTACCCAGTACTTTTTTCGCGATATGAGCAACCATATCTTCTGTTAACTTCATAATATCTTTATAATCAGCGTATGCTTCATATAATTCAATCATCGTAAACTCAGGGTTATGACGAGTTGATACACCCTCATTACGGAATACACGGCCGATCTCATATACTTTTTCTAAACCACCCACAATAAGACGCTTTAAATGTAGCTCAATTGCGATACGCATATATAATTCCATATCTAACGCATTATGGTGTGTAGTGAAAGGACGCGCAGAAGCTCCACCTGCAATTGCATGCATCATAGGTGTTTCCACTTCAAGATAACCGTTGTCATCTAGGTATCTTCTCATCTCACGAATAATTTTACTACGAGTAACGAACGTTTCACGACTTTCCATACTTGTAATTAAGTCTAAGTAACGTTGACGGTAGCGTTGTTCAACATCTTTTAATCCATGGTATTTATCTGGTAATGGACGAAGAGATTTCGTTAATAGCGTAAAGCCTGTTGCTTTTACTGAAAGTTCTCCAACGTTTGTTTTGAACACTTTACCTTCAATACCTACTAAATCACCTAAATCTGCTGTTTTAAATAATTCGTACTCGTCATCTCCAACAGCATCTTTACGAACATAAATTTGAACTTGTCCATGTAAATCTTGAACATGTGCAAATCCAGCTTTCCCTTTTCCGCGTTTTGTCATAATACGACCAGCGATAGAAACAGCGATTTCCTTCTCCTCTAATTCCTCTTTAGAGAACTCTCCATATAGACTCACTAAGTCAGTTGTTGAATTTGTGCGTTCAAATCTTTTACCGAACGGGTCAATTCCTTGTTCACGTAAATTATGTAGCTTTTCACGACGAACAATCAATTGGTCGTTTAATTCTTCGTGGTTCATGTTATCCATGATATTGATATCACTCCAGCTCTATTTAATTTTACAATATATACAGTATAGCATTTTCTACTCAACTAGAAAAACTGCCAGCAACTAACTGGCAGCTCTTCTTTCTTTCACGTAATTATAGGAAGTGTATAGAAGAATGTCAATCTCCTATGCCCATTATTAACCAACGTAAATTGTTTGTTGTTTCGCTTCCACTTCTTCTACAAATGTACCTAACACATTCGCAAGGTCTTCCCGTGTGTTACAAGCATTAATACCATTACGTACACTCGCATTACCACGAACACCTTTTAAATACCAAGCTGCATGTTTTCTCATCTCTCTTACAGCGACACTTTCATTCTTTAAGTCGATAAGACGATCTAGATGCAACATACATACATCAATTTTCTCGCGCACTGTTGGTTCCGGCATTAATTCACCTGTCTCCAAATACTTTACCGTACGATAAATCATCCACGGATCTCCAAGAGCAGCACGCCCAATCATAACACCATCTACACCAATTTCATCAAGCATACGCTTTGCATCTTGCGGCGTTGCGACATCACCATTTCCGATAACCGGGATATTTACAGATTGTTTTACTTGTTTAATAATATCCCAATCCGCTTTTCCTTCATACATTTGCACTCGTGTACGTCCGTGAACCGCCACAGCTTGGCCACCAGCACGCTCAACAGCCCTAGCATTTTCTATTGCGAAAATATGTTCTTCATCCCAACCGATACGCATTTTAACTGTAACCGGCTTTTCAACAGCATCTACAACCGCTGCTACCATTTCATATATTTTATTCGGGTCTAAAAGCCACCTTGCTCCAGCATCACATTTAACGATTTTCGGCACTGGACAACCCATATTAATATCAATTATGTCTGCTGTCGTATATTTATCTACATATTTCGCAGCATCTACAAGAGTTTCTTTCTCTCCACCAAAAATTTGTAAACTTAATGGCTTTTCTCTCTCGTCGATATATAACATATCTAATGTTCTTTTATTATTAAGTAATATTGCCTTATCACTTACCATTTCAGCACAAACTAATCCGGCACCAAATTCTTTTACTGTTAAACGGAATGCAGAGTTACACACTCCCGCCATCGGTGCTAGTACAACCGGATTTTTCATCTCGATATTTGCAATCTTTAACAATCAATCTACTCCTTCCTGTACAATCACTTTGGCATTAATTCCTCTATCGAAACATTTAATGCCTTAGCAACTTCTACTACAAAATCTTGAGAAGGCGATCTATTCCCTCTCTCAACCTCACCTAAAACAGATACAGATACCCCTAGTGCTTTAGCAAAACCTTCTTGTGTGTAACCTTTTAGCTTTCGAAAAGCACGAATGCGTCTTCCCCATTTTTCTGCTTCCATACCGTTACTCCCTCTCGCCTTTTCATTTCTTCTACTTGTGAACATGAAATGTTTTGTTTTATGTCTTGATTAATTTCTAACAACGGAACGATAACAAAAGCTCTTTCAAACATCCGCGGATGCGGAACAATAAGATTCTCTGCTTCAATATTCTCTTGATTATAAAGTAAAATGTCAAGGTCGATAGTCCTCGGCCCCCACCTAATTTCCCTTTTTCTTCCTAGGTCATTTTCTACTTTTTGTGTTGCTTTCAATAATTCTTGTGGTGATAAATTGGTAGAAATTTTTATAACTAAATTTAAAAAGCAACTTTGGTCAGTATAGCCAACTGGCTCAGTTTCATATACAGATGAAATATCATCAACCTGAATATAAGGATTTTTATTTAAAAACTGAATCGCTTCGGTTAGATACGTATAACGCTCTCCAATATTTGACCCTAATGCAATGTAAGCTATATTGTTCATGGACGTTCTCTCGTAATTTCTACTGCTACAGCACGATAATGACCCGGTATCGGTGGATCCGGCTTAATTACCTTAATTGTACAGCGCGAAATACTTTCATATTGTTTTAATATATCTGCAGCAATATTTTCAGCGATACTCTCCACAAGCTTATACTTTCTATCCTCAACAACTTTTCTACATAATTCGAAAAGCTCTCCATAATTGACCGAATGCTCTAAGTCATCACTTTCCCCTGCACGCTTTAAATCCAACTCCACCGTTAAGTCAACTTTAAATCTCTGACCTAATTTATTCTCCTCTGGGAACACGCCATGATAACCATAAAACTCCATATCATGGATATAAATTTTATCCAATTACCTTACCCCCTTACCAATCATCGCATCCATCATTTTAGCCATACGCGCCATTTCTTTCACATCATGGACACGAACAAACTCACAGCCCTTTTCAATACCAAGACAAACAGTAGCTCCCGTTCCCTCAAGGCGTTCCTCTACTGGCAAATCTAATACGTGCCCAATAAAGGACTTTCTCGAAGTACCTAAGAGAACCGGATAACCTAGCACATTTAACTGTTCTAAATTACGCATCGCCTCTAAGTTCTGCTCAGGTGTTTTAGCAAAACCGATACCTGGATCTAAAATAATATTCTCATCTCGCACACCAGCATTTTTAGCAATTTTAATACTGTCATACAAATCAGCAATCATATCCGCCATTAAATTACGATAATTCATGTTATCGCGGTTATGCATTAAAATGATGGGTACATCGTAATGAGCTGCGACTTCAGCAATTTTCGGCTCCGCCTTCGCTCCCCAAATATCATTAATAATATGAGCACCAGCCTCAATTGCTTGCTTTGCAACTTCAGCTTTATATGTATCGATAGATATAGGCAATTTTACTTCTTTTGAAACTGCTTGAATCATCGGGACAACTCGCTTTATTTCTTCTTCTACTGATACTTTAGCAAAACCCGGGCGAGTAGATTCGCCACCAATATCAATAATATGAGCACCTTCACCTTGTATTTCTTTTGCGTGACGTACCGCAGCATCTACTTCGTTGTAACTCCCACCATCAGAAAACGAATCTGGTGTTACATTTAAAATCCCCATAATTAATGTCTTTTCATTTAAATTCAATGTATATTCGCCGCAGCGTAAATCATAATCCCACTTCAAACTACACATCTCCTCTTCGTAATTCATTTCTGCTCCATAATTTCTCTCTTTGCATTCCATAAAGGTACATTAAACTTTTTGTAACCACTCCTACTTTACCCGGGAAATCCTGCGCTTCTATACGATAAAGCGGAACAATTTCTTGAATGGAGTTTGTTACGAAGACTTCATCCGCTGAAAGTAGCTCATCTTTTGTAAAGAAACCTTCCTTTACTTCTATATTTAATTCTTCAGCACTCTTTATAATAAACGCACGAGTGATACCATTTAAAATCCCTGTCTCTAACGAAGGTGTATATAAAACATCACCTTTCACAAAAAATAGATTGGAAACAATACCCTCTGCAACATAACCTGCTTCAGTAAGAAAAATACCTTCCTTACTCACAACATTTCCAATTTCACGCTTCCCTAAAATATTATTTAAATAATGATGAGACTTCAGACGAAATGTTCCTTCCGGTGTATTTCGCACTTGTTTTAGAATAACACCTTCTTTTTCCACTACATCTCCTGGAGCTGTTAAAGGTTTTATAAAAACAATAACCGAAGGCTCTTCATACATTTCCGTTTGTAATCCTATTTCATCTATACCCGCTGATACATTAAAACGTACATATGCATGCTTCAATTCATTCTTAGCGAGTAAATCTTTCAAAATAAGCATCACGTCATTTTTTTTCATTGTCCATTTAATTTGCAATGTATCCAGCGCTTCTATTAAACGGTCATAATGATCATCCAATAAGAAAGGATGACCATTATAAATACGAAACGTTTCAAAAACTCCAAGACCATATAAATAACCATGATCATAAGGAGAAATTTTCGCTTCACTTGCTTCTACATACTGACCATTTACGTAAATTAACATAACGTTGCACTTGGACTGTATTTACAAATGAAATTCTGTAACAACTCTTTCCCATGAGAAGTCATAATAGATTCCGGATGGAATTGCACACCCTCTATCGGCAATGTCTTATGACGAAGTGCCATAATTTCTCCTTCCTCTGTCCAAGATGTTACCTCTAAGCAATCGGGTAACGTCTCTTTCTTAACAATAAGGGAATGATAGCGCGTCGCAGTAAACGGATTAGGAATATCCGAAAAAATCGTCTTTCCATCATGATGCATAAGCGACGTTTTCCCATGCATTAATCGTTCTGCACGGACAACCTCTCCACCAAACACTTGTGCAATGGATTGATGCCCTAGACAAACTCCAAAAATCGGAATCTTTCCAGCAAAGTATTTAATAACTTCCATACTAATCCCCGCTTCATTAGGACTACATGGACCTGGAGAAATCATTAGAAAATCTGGTTTCATATTCTTAATATCTGAAATGGTCACTTCATCGTTACGTTTAACAACGAGCTCTTGTCCAAGTTCTCCAAGAAACTGCACTAAATTAAATGTAAAAGAATCATAATTATCAATCATTAATATCATTTCTCTCACCTAACCGTTTCTTCGCTACGTTCTTTTGCACGCCATAAAGCAATCGCCTTTTTTAACGACTCTTTATATTCATTTTCTGGATTTGAATCAATTACAATTCCCGCCCCTGCTTGTACATGAGCTTTTCCATCTTTAGCAAGAAGTGTTCTAATTACAATATTCAATTCTGTATCTCCAGAATAACCAATCCAACCGATTGAACCTGTATAAATCCCTCTTCGAACAGGTTCTAATTCCTCAATAATTTCCATCGTACGTATTTTCGGGGCACCAGTAATTGTTCCCCCAGGGAATACAGCCTTCACTAAATCAAAAGCATCTTTATCTTCTTCCACCTCACCACGCACATTAGAAACAATATGCATAACATGTGAGTATTTCTCAATTACCATAAATTCATCTACTTCTACAGTGCCATATTTACAAACACGTCCTAAATCATTTCTTTCTAAATCCACAAGCATTACATGCTCTGCTCTTTCTTTTTCGTTCTCAATTAATTCTCTTGCTAATTCTTCATCCTCTTGCTCATCCGCGCCTCTAGATCTCGTTCCAGCAATTGGTCTTGTACTTACTTCAGTTCCTTGTTTCTTAATTAACAACTCTGGCGATCCACTAACAATTTGAAAATCCCCAAGCTCCAGGTAACCCATATATGGAGATGGATTAATTTCACGAAGACTTGTATAAATTTCTAGTGGGTGTGTCTGTAACGTTCTTTCTTGTCTCGTCGACAAGTTTACTTGGAACACATCACCCGCCCCAATATATTCTTGAATACATTCAACTGCCTTCATAAAGCCGGCTTCAGTAAAAGCAACTGCTTCACTTTTCTTTTCAGGACTTTCAAAGGGCACAGTCACTTCAGGCGCTTCTGTCATCCAAAGACTCTTCCACTCATTTAGCCGTTCTTTTGCCTCTTCATATTTATCTATATAATGCGTAATAACCCATAACACTTGTTCTTTTTGATCATAGACAAATACGTCATCAAATAATAAAAAGAAGATGTCAGGTATATTAATATCATCTTCCGCAAGAGAAGGCAGCTTTTCAATATAACGGATACAGTCATAACTGAAATAGCCAATTGCACCACCTTGAAAAGGCGGATACTCTGGGTTATAGTCCGTCTTCCATTGTTCCATATATTCTTGCATTAAATCTAACGGATTCCCTCGTTTTATTGTTTCCTTACCACTTTCACTTATATGTAACGTTTCATCCTTCCCTCGGATTACCGCTACTGGGTTCAGCCCTACAATGTTATAACGACCGCCACGGCCGCTTTCTAACAAAATATGTTGCGATTTACCCTGAGAAAGAAATTTATATTGCTTAAAGAAATCTAACTGATATGGAATAGAAAGCGCTAAAGATTTTCTTCGTTGCATATCAACACCCCGTCTTCTTTTATCCCACCCTCTTAGATTAACCAGCTCAAACTACATAAGTTATTTATATAGAGATTGATTATACTCGAAGGCTAGTGAAAATAATTTAATTATACTACCTCTTATTTTACATGAAGTTTTCTAGTCATTCACTCTTTTCCTATTTCCAATCCCAAAAGAAAAAGCACCCTTTTTCAAGGATGCTTTTTCAATCGCGTTTAATTATGATTCAAATTGATAAAGTGGTGTACTTAAATAACGTTCACCGTTACTCGGGATAATAACAAGTACCTTTTTCCCTTTACCTAACTTTTTCGCAACTTCTGTTGCTGCATAAATAACTGCGCCTGAAGAGATACCAACTAAAATACCTTCCTCTTTAGCCACTCTTCTCGCATATTCAAATGCTTGCTCTGTTTTCACTTGAATAATTTCATCATATACTTCTACATCCAACGTCTCCGGAACAAATCCCGCCCCAATTCCTTGGATTTTATGTGGACCTGGTTTCCCACCAGATAATACTGGTGAATCTGCAGGTTCTACTGCATAAATTTTAATATCTTTATACGCTTCCTTCAGTACTTCACCAGCACCAGTAATCGTTCCACCTGTACCAATACCTGCAATAAACGCATCTAATTGGTCACCCATTTGTTCAATAATTTCTGGACCTGTTGTTAAACGGTGAATTTCTGGATTCGATTGGTTTTTGAACTGTTGTGGTATAAAGTAGCCATGCTCTTTTGCTAATTCAGTCGCTTTACGAATTGCTCCACCCATTCCTTCAGGCCCTGGAGTCAATACTAATTCCGCACCGTAAGCACGTAATAAATTACGACGCTCAATACTCATTGTTTCTGGCATTACTAAGATTGCATTATATCCTTTAGCAGCCGCTACCATCGCTAAACCAATTCCTGTGTTACCACTTGTCGGCTCAATGATTGTATCGCCCTCTTTTAATAATCCATTTTTTTCAGCATCTTCAATCATAGCTAATGCGATACGATCTTTAACGCTACTCCCCGGATTCATAAATTCTAATTTTAAGTATATATCTGCGCTGTCTGATTCTACGATGCGGTTCAACTTAACGATCGGCGTTTTCCCGATTAATTCTGAAACTGATTGTGCCACTCGCATTCCTGTCACTCCTAACACCGAGTATTTTTATTGGTTTTATCTATATTTAGATTTTGTCAGAAAATTCCCTGTTTGTCAATTCATTTGGAGGATTGCTCCTCTTAATTCCCTTATTACAAATTCTCGATTAAATTTGTAATATCTTCTTTAGAGAACTTGTATCGTTCATTACAGAAATGACAGTGAACTTCTGTCTCTTCCTCTTCTTCACGAACTTGCTCTAACTCTGTTTTACCTAAACTAATTAATACACTCTCAATACGCTCGCGTGAGCATGTGCAATTAAATTGAACATCCATTGTTTCTAATACTTTTACTTTATCTTCTCCAAGAACTGCATATAGTAGCTCTTCCGGAGAAAGTCCTTGTTCAATCAACGTTGATACAGGTGGAATCTTTTGTAAACGGTCTTCAATAAATGAAATCGTTTCATCTTGCGCACCCGGCATAATTTGAAGGATGAATCCACCTGCCGCTAATATGCTATCATCTCCATTTACAAGAACACCAACACCTACAGAAGAAGGCGTTTGTTCAGAAACTGCAAAATAATACGTAAAGTCTTCTCCTAATTCTCCTGAAACGATTGGAGATTGACCAATAAACGGCTCACGCATTCCAATATCTTTAATTACAGTTACAAACCCCTCTGTACCTACCGCTTGATATACACGTAACTTCCCTTGTTCTGTTCCTTCAAAATCAACATGCGGATTCGTTACATAACCACGTACATCTCCATTTGCATGAGCATCTACTAAGATAGGACCAATCGGACCGTTACCTTCTACCTTAATCGTTAACTTTTGCTCACCTTTTAACATTGCGCCCATCATTGTACCCGCAGTTAAAGAACGCCCTAGTGCCGCTGAAGCTGTTCTCCATGTATCATGACGTCTTTGCGCCTCACTTACTGTATTTGTTGTACGTACACTATACGCACGCACTTCTCCATCAAACGCTAACGCTTTTACTAAATAATCTTTCATACGTATTTATTCACCTTTCTCATGCTGTAAATTTGCATTACGTTCATATAACATGTATAAACCTTTTAACGTTAAAAATGGATCTACAATATCAATTACATTCGATTCTTCGGAAATTAATTTTGCTAATCCACCTGTTGCAATAACTTTAGGTTCTTGTCTAGCTTCTTCTTTCATACGCTTAACAATACCTTCCACTTGTCCAACATAACCATAAAGAATACCCGATTGCATCGCACTTACTGTATTTTTCCCAACTACACTGCTTGGTTTTGTAATTTCGATACGAGGAAGTTTTGCTGCTCTGCTATATAAAGCCTCTGCTGAAATCATAATTCCTGGCGTAATAACTCCACCCATATAATGCTTTTCTTCGTTAATATAACAATATGTAGTAGCCGTACCAAAATCAACAATAATAAGCGGACTTCCATATAAGTGGATTCCTGCTACTGCATTTACAATTCGGTCTGCGCCTACTTCACGCGGATTTTCATATTTAATATTTAGCCCTGTTTTTATCCCAGGCCCTACTACAAGCGGTTTAATTTTAAAATATTTTTCACACATGCGCTCTAAAGCAAACATAATTGGTGGTACGACTGAAGACACAATAATACCTTTCACATCTTCAAACGAAAGACCTTCATGCTCAAGCAATTGCTTTACAAGCATTCCATATTCATCTTCTGTCTTATGACGATCTGTTTCCATGCGCCAATGCTGACGAAGTTCCCCCTCTTCAAACACACCTAGTACAGCATTTGTGTTCCCTACATCCAATACAAAAATCATATTCTCACCACTTATCTTATTTAATCTATATTTGTGCAGTATGTATAAAACTTATAAAAACATCATATCACACATACTTATATAATCAGCTTTCCTATCCTCATCATTTTACAAAAAGATTGCTCTCTATTTCAATTTTTAATACTAGTTTTACTTAAATTACTTTATCCACTAAGTTCTCAATAGTAATTAACAAAGGTTTTAACAAACAAAAAAGGAGTGACGATAGTCACTCCTTCGTTTCTTACTTATCTTCTTTATCTTCATCGTCTTTCTTCATGTTGATGTTTACTTTCACATCATCTGAAGATGTTGGACGTTCTGGCAATCTGCCGTAATCACATAAATGATTGATTTGCTCAGCATCTAACGTTTCTACTTCAAGTAACGTTTTTGCAATAAGATCTAGCTTATCACGATTTTCAGTAAGAATGTCTTTTGCACGAGCATAACATTCTTTCATAATCGTTTGCATTTCTACATCGATATCGTGTGCAATTGCATCACTGTAGTTTTGCTCTGAATGGAAGTCTCTTCCTAAGAACACTTGACCACCTTGCGAACTACCAAATTGCATTGGTCCAAGCTTATCACTCATACCGAATTCTGTAACCATGCGTCTTGCAATGCCCGTCGCACGTTGGAAGTCGTTGTGAGCACCTGTACTCACTTCACCAAATACAATCTCCTCAGCTACTCGACCACCAAGTAAACCAGTGATTTTATCAAGTAACTCTGGCTTTGTCATGAAGTAACGATCTTCTTTCGGAAGCATTACTGCATATCCACCAGCTTGACCACGAGGGACAATTGTTACTTTATGAACGACATCAGCTTCATCAAGAACAACACCAATTACAGTATGACCCGCTTCATGGAAAGCAACGATATTACGTTCTTTTTCAGAGATAACACGACTTTTCTTAGCCGGACCTGCAATAACGCGATCCGTTGCTTCATCAATGTCACTCATATCAATTTTCTTCTTATCTTGACGCGCAGCTACTAAAGCAGCTTCGTTTAATAAGTTTTCAAGATCAGCACCAGAGAATCCTGGCGTACGAGTTGCAATTGCTCTTAAGTTGATATTCTCATCAAGCGGTTTATTACGAGCATGCACCTTCAGTACAGCTTCACGGCCATTTACATCTGGACGATCTACTGTAATTTGACGGTCAAAACGACCTGGACGTAATAATGCTGGATCAAGAATATCAGGACGGTTTGTCGCAGCGATGATAATAATACCTTCGTTTGCACCGAATCCATCCATTTCAACAAGTAATTGGTTCAACGTTTGCTCACGCTCATCATGGCCACCACCAAGACCTGCGCCACGTTGACGCCCTACTGCATCAATTTCATCAATGAAAATGATACAAGGAGCATTTTTCTTTGCATTTTCAAATAAATCACGTACACGTGATGCACCGACACCCACAAACATCTCTACGAAGTCAGAACCACTGATAGAGAAGAATGGAACGCCAGCCTCACCTGCAACAGCACGTGCTAATAAAGTTTTACCTGTACCTGGAGGTCCAACTAATAGGACACCCTTTGGAATACGAGCACCAACTTCAGAGAACTTACGAGGGTCTTTCAAGAATTCAACTACCTCAACAAGTTCTTGTTTCTCTTCATCCGCACCAGCAACATCTCTGAAACGAACTTTTTTCTTTTCATCATTATATAACTTCGCCTTACTTTTCCCGAAGTTCATAACACGGCTACCGCCGCCTTGAGCTTGGTTTAATAAGAAGAAGAATAAAATGAAGATGATGACAAATGGAATGATTGAAGTAAAGAATGTTACCCAGGCACTTGTTTCTTCTGCTGGTTGATACTTAACTTCGGCACCTTTCGCTTTATCATTAATTTTCTTTTGTAATTCCTCAGTATTTGGTGCATAAGTAACAAATTGTTCTCCTTGGCTAGAGTTATTAAATTGTCCTTTTACCTCAAATACACCATTTTTCGGTTGAAGTTGCACATTACGCACTTCACCGCTTTCTAGTTTAGTAATGAATTTGTCGTAGCTAACTGATGTCGTTTTTTGTGTCGAACCATTAAAATAGCTCACGATTCCAATTACTACTAAGAATATCAGTAAATAAAAGATGGTATTACGGAAGATACGATTCATTCCTAACCTCCTCTCACGGCATAAACACTATAGTAAATCGTAACATAGAAAAACTTTCCTATACAATTGTGAAGCCTATATTTAATTAATTTGAGTAAACGCTTGGTTTTAATACGCCTACATAAGGAAGATTACGGTACTGCTCTTTATAATCTAATCCATATCCTACTACAAATTCATGTGGAACAGTAAATCCAACATAATCCGCTTTCAGATCAACCTTACGGCCTGTTGGCTTATCTAATAATGTAACAATTTTTACAGACTTCGCTTTACGATATTTGAATAAGTCTACTAAGTAGCTTAGTGTAAGACCACTATCAATAATATCTTCGACGATTAAAATATCGCGACCTTCTACAGAAGTATCAAGATCTTTTAAAATTTTCACTTCGCCTGTTGAAACTGTAGAGTGACCGTAACTAGATACAGCCATAAAATCCATTTCAAGATATGTATCTGTTCTCTTTAATAAATCTGCCATGAATGGCATTGCGCCTTTTAATACACCAATTGCAAGAGGTACTGTGTTTTTATAATCCTCTGCAACAATTGCACCTAGTTCGCGCACCTTTTCTTGTATTTGCTCTTCAGAAATTAATACTTTTTCGATATCTTGATTCATCATTTCATTATCCTCCCGGAAGACTCCTTGCTTTTGTAGTGAATAATCATATATTTATCCTTCTTTGCCATCTCTTTCGAAATTGCAAATGCAGATCGCTTCAACAAGGGTACCCAAATAATGGTCCCACTTGCATCACAAACGACCGGCCATTCTTCTCTTTTTTCTTTCGGTACTTTTGCTTCGATAAAAATAGCTTTTATCTTTTTCGTGCCATTCATACCTTGTATTGACATGCGATCTCCATTTTCCCTAGAACGAATACGAAGTGGATATGATATATCATTATACTTAGCAACAAATACTGTTTCATTCATGTTACTTGGTATATCTTCGCTCACCTCTGTTACAAATTCATCCCCGTTCAATAGCGTAATGGTCCCGGGTACTGATAAATCTTGTAAAAAAGGAGAAACAATTTCTTGTTTAAATCTAAAGCTACACTCCTCGTATGTACGAACAATTTTCAAATCACCTGGAAAATCAAGTGAACCTGAAGGTTGCGTCCGCTTAAAAAACTCAATCACCTTGTCAATATGTATGGAAGAAAGAGAAGATGGAATCTTATATTCATAAAGATAGTTTAATATTAGTTGAATCCCTCTTCTTTGTAAAGGCATAGACATGGATTCAAAGGCAGGAATTGATAAGCTAATTTGTTTATCACTTTTTTTTGTAATTACTTTATTCATTTTCTCAAAAGCTAATTCCTGCAAATAAGCCTCATCCTCTTGCATCTGCACGCTAAATTTTTGGAATTTCTCATGCACTTGTGGATTTTCTTCTTTCAAATGAGGAAGGACATATTTACGTAATCGATTCCTTGTATATACTTCCTTTTTATTACTCGGATCTATACGTGGCATTAAATTTAGCTTATTACAGTAATCAACAATTTCTTCCTTCGTTACCCCAAGTAACGGCCTAATTAAATACCCATTATGAAAAGGACGCTTCACTGCAATTCCTGCATATCCTTTCGGAGTACTCCCTCTTACAAGACGCATTAAAATTGTCTCGACTTGATCATCTCCATGATGTCCAAGAGCAACATATCTTGCATCATATTTCTTCATTATTCTTTCCAAAAATGCATATCTGCATTCTCTAGCAGCAACCTGTGCATTCATTCCGTATTGCTGTTGATATTGTGATACATTAATCCTTATCGTTTCACAAATAATTCCCAGTTCTTCACAAAGGCCCTGCACAAACCGTAAATCCTCATGAGATTCATCACCTCTAAACATATGATCCACATGAGCTACTACAATTTCCAACTGTTTTTCCGCTCTTTTTTCTAATAAATAATATAAAAGCGCTAACGAGTCAGGACCACCAGAAACTCCCACAACAATTGTTGAATCATTTTTTAATACATCATGCTGCTTTACAAAGTCATCTACTTTTTCAACAAATGTATCTTTCAACTTCGTAATCACCTTTCATTAAACAAGAACAGCAACGTTAGTTGCCTTGTCTACAATGGTACAACTTTTACAAACATTGTGCAAAAAAAAGATATACAAAAATTACATTTTTATCTTACATCCTCCGTGTATATTCACAAAATTAATAACATTACCTTTTTCCACAAAAAAACCTAGGTATTCACCTAGGTTTTTAAAATCAAATTATAGATAAACATTCCACTTACATTTTACTGCGCCTGCATTCCTACAATCGGAATCGTAGCCCACTTCGGCATATTTTTCTTCACTTTTGCCACTACAATAGTCATATCATCATTTATATAACCATCACAAGAGCGAATCACTTCTTCCATAATGATATCAGCAATTTCTTGCGGGTCTTCGGTTTGCAATTCTTTAATTTTTCGTTTCATCCACAATTCATGATTCTCCACATGCTGCGCTCCCTCAAAAATCCCATCGCTCATCATAATAAGAATATCGCCCGTTTTTAATTGTTCACCCACCACATCAACTTCAACATCTTCAATGATTCCCATCGGCAAATTACTTGCTTCAATTTTCAAAATATTATTTGCGCGTTTAACAAAACTCGGCGTCGATCCAATCTTTAAAAACCTTGCACTCGCATCCCGCAAATCTACCATAGCTAAATCTAACGTCGTAAACATCTCTTCTGTCGTTCTCAAAGAAAGAATTGAATTGATAGACTTAATTGCTATTTCTTCATCAATGCCCGATTGGAGTATTTTTTGTAATAATTTCACCGTTTCCTTACTTTCCATATGAGCCCTTTGCCCATTCCCCATACCATCACTAATTGCAAGTGCATATTTACCAACACTTAAATCCATCATCGCATAAGAGTCACCCGAAACAAATCCACCGCCTTTTGCAGCTGTAGCCAATCCTGTATCAAGAGAATACGTCTTCGCCGAACCAAATGATATTAAACTATGGCCATTTGGATAAGAAGACTTTTCTTCATGTTTAACGACAATATTTTCTTTAAGGATATCCGAAAGCATCGGTGCAACTAACTTTTCACATTCACCATGTTCATTAGATGCAACTGGAATTAACATTTCAATATCAATACTTCCTCTATCTAAACAATAAATATCAACATGCTCTACTTCGACACCAAAATCACGGAATGCTTGCATAATCTGTTCTTCCTGCACTTGATGATTTTCACGCTCTCGTTGTATCTCCTTAGCAAAATCCTCCATAACCTTTGATACACCTAATAGTTGCTCCGCTACTATTCTACGATTTTCCTTCATTTGTTTTCGTAATTTTTGTCCCTCATAGAAGTGATCTAATTCACCCGCTACTAAATCCGTCACTTTTTTCCCTCTCACACAATGCTTGTCCCACTCACGAACTAATTTACGATTATGTTGCAGGGTTCCTTCTTCCGTTTCATTCATTATTTGTTTCATATAATCGTACGTTTTATCAAAATTCACTACCCAGCATTGATCCTTTTTAAAGCATGTTTGACATGTTTTCGCAGTAATTGTACTCAAAAACAAATCTGCTTCTGTCTCTTTATCTTCTTCCTCTACATACCCATATACAGAAAAGCTATTAGATAAAGCAGCAAATACATTTGCAAATTGGTTGATTTTATTTGCTGTAACATCACGCATCCTTCTTAAATATTGTTGTTGGTCTTGCGAATGCTCTTGTGTACCTGGCATAAATTTAGCAATACGATCCAAAACAAGCTTCGGTGTTAATAAGAAGATAACAATCGCTACACCTGACTCAATTAAAGTTGTTACAATATTTGTCTGTTTGTCCACATATAATGTAATTAAGCTTGTCCCAATTAATAAACCTAAACTAACACCTAAACGCTTCCCTTCTTTTAACAATCCACCAAGCAATCCAGAGAAAGCAAGAAGGCTAAGCTGAGACAAGCTAGACACATTTGCTAAACTTAATATTAGTCCTGTTACAACCCCTACTGTGGATCCTGTGGCAGCACCTGCAATAAATGCAAATACTAGCACTAAATACCTTGTAAAAATATGTTGAATAGAAGCATCATATACAAACCAATCTGTTGTACCCGTTAAAACAGATGCTAGTAATATAATCAAACAAACAATTTCTTCCGTCTCTAATGCCTGTTGTTTTCCTTTCCTTTCCACTAAAAGCGGGACGCTTTGTAAAAATATCATAGTTAATACGAAACTAAGCCCAGCCTCAATGGTACTAACGAGTAAATCGTACATGGTGACAGTTTGTTGCGCAAAATATACAACAACTAAGTGTGCGGTTAATGCGGAGATAAATACTTGAAATGGAACAAGTCCAACAGTTTTACGTGTAAATCGACTAAAGAAGATATTATAAATGAAGAAGGTAAAGATAGATGCAAAGGTAAAAAACAAATTATCTATCGATACCGAAAGAGCTCCTCCCATTAGAGCTAAAAATGCTAGCGGCATCTTATCCCGCTTCATAACATAAACAGCAGCAAAAAATGGCAGTGCAAACGGTAAAATATTTGTTAATATATATGCTCGTCCCAAAAGAAAACCAATAACAACAATAATAAATCCCCATCTAAAGAAAACTTGCTCAAATTTCATTCGCAACTTACTCGTCCACTTTATTCCTCCAAGCTGACTCTCATTCATTGCCAATGCACTTGTATTCATAGTATTCCTTCCTGCTTTAGGCATATTTTTAACACCACCTGCATAGTTTAATTACTGTCATTATAAAAGATGATTGTTGGTTTTTTTGTCAAAACAACAGTTTTCACTTTTATAATCGTTCGACTTTTTATTCGAAATAACTCTACAGATATACACGGTATGTAAGTTATTTTTGAGATTTTAATTAAATATTCAGAAAATATAGGGTGATTTTGTAGAAGTGTTGTATATCTTAATTTATTTAACAAAAAAAGATCATGCAAATTTGCATGATCTTTTTAGATGACCCGTACGGGATTCGAACCCGTGTTACCGCCGTGAAAGGGCGGTGTCTTAACCACTTGACCAACGGGCCGTTAAATTAAATATAGCGGCGGAGGGGATCGAACCCCCGACCTCACGGGTATGAACCGTACGCTCTAGCCAGCTGAGCTACACCGCCATGTCGTCTTATTTAACGGACAATTAGTATCTTACATCAGATACTAATTAAAGTCAACACATCTCAAAAACTTTTTTAAAAATATTTTTAACATATAAAAAAGCACCCTGAGCCATCACTCTGGGTACCTCTCTATATGTTAAAAACTAAACGTCCTTATTATCCGCGACGCGCGCCACGGCCACCACGTTTAGACTCTGTGTTACGCTTTAAAGAAGTTAAACGATCTTCGCTATCTTTTAAGAAGCGTGCCATCTTTTGCTCAAATGTTTCTTTCGGAGCTCGGTCGTTACCGCCACCGCGATTATCTCTGTTGAAAGAGCGATTATTACGTTGTGGACGTCCAGAACGTTGTTGATCACCACCGCGTTGGTATTCACCGCGTGGACGATCTCCTTCTGTTTTTTCACGTTCTTTCGCTTTTTTGATAGATAAACCAATCTTTCCATCTTTTTCAACATTAATAACTTTTACTTCTACTTGGTCGCCCACTTTTAAGTGATCGTTAATATCTTTTACATAGTTATCAGCAACTTCACTAATATGAACAAGACCCGTTAAGCCCTCTGGCAGCTCCACAAAAGCCCCAAAATTTGTAATACCTGTTACTTTACCCTGTAACTTGCTGCCTACCTCGATTGACATAAAAAAAATGCTCCTCCTTAGTGGTTAAAAAGTCAAATTTTACTTTATTATATATAATCCTAAAATATAGTGTCAATAAGACATACTCTACTTAGAAACAGGAAAAATTATCTCCCCTTTACCAGAGAAGAAATAATCCCTTCTAGCAATCTTTAATACGTACTCTTCATCATTTAACTTTTGAACTTCGTCTTTTAGACTTTTTTCTTTATTCGTTAATGAATCCAGTTCTTTTTTCATGTCCTTAACTTTTGCTTCTTTTGCTTTAATGGAACTGTTTTGTTGATAAAACGTTACACTAATACTCGCAATAATTGTAAAAGTAAAGACAAGAAAAACCGCTAAACGGCGATAAAGTCGCTTCCTGTTCTCATCCGTTTGTATTATATGCTCTTTAACAGGATTTGGACTCTGTTTTTCGATTGTTCTTTGTCTCAGTTCCCTCATTTCCGAGGTCCCCCTAACTTCTTTTTTATATGCTCCCATAGTTGGAAGATATGTCCCTTCAATTTTGCTATATATTGCAGGAACCCTATATGTTTCACTATAAAAAGTTTAACACGATTAGGGAGAAGTTTCCATATGAGCGAAGCAATAAATCGAACAGGCCAGAAAAAAACTTTCCATATGAAAAGTAATATCCAAATCACCATTTTCCATAACACATGTCCAATTGAAAGCAGTATACGAAATAAGAATAATATAAATGCAATAAATAGCTGCGCTATAATAATAACAGGTTTTATCATGAGTAGCTGTATAATTCGAACAAAAAAATATGTTGTTTGCATAAAAATATAGATGAGAAAATTTAACAGCTTCATGTATAGTGCCTTCAGTAAGCTTTGATATGCCGCAAAACCACATAATAATGCCAAAAACACATATATACGTAGCTCAGCTTCATTTACGAGAAGCAATACATAAAAGACGGATAATGCTTGGACAATCCAAAATAATATATCATGTATAAATACAAGCCAACGTTTACGTTCTTGGCGCTTTAAAAAACGTTGATATGTATCTAAAGACGCTCCAATCCAAGCACCCATTCCAATCATTGAAAGCATTGTATACAACTGAATTGTTAAGCTCATTTAAACAACTTACTAAAGAAACCTTTAGTTTTTTCCCCTTGATTTTCATCAATATACAGCATCTCATTAACTTTCCCTTTAATCGACACAATACCTTTTTCCACATCTAAATTTTTCATTTGTAAATTTTGACCACGAATTGTTAAAAAACCCATTACGGTCTCTAGTAAAAACTCTTCGCTATCAAAACTCTCTACCTGCTTCACACCGGTAATATCAATTATACGCCTGCCACGCATAATAATGTCATGCTCTACAGAAACATTTTGTTGATTAGAAGACGTAGGTGAGTAACCATTATTCACGTAAATCCCCCCATAGGTTTTTACTAGCTAATAGTAATGTATGAGGGGATAAATGATTTTAGAACAAGCCTTCTTCCGCTTTTACTTTTTCTTCACGAACTAAGCTATACATATTTGCTGCATCTTCTTTTTTAGTTGTTTCTTTTAATTCATTTATTTTCACAGTCACTATTTTTTGACCAAAACGAATTGTTAATTCGTCAGCTACTTTCACATCAGAACTTGCTTTTGCCACTTGACCATTAATAGATATTCTTCCTTGATCAGCTACTTCTTTCGCTAATGTTCTTCTTTTAATTAAACGTGATACTTTTAAAAACTTATCTAGACGCATATCAAATCCCCCTATTAACGCTCTGTCTGTTTCGCTTCTTCCCATAAAACATCTAACTGTTCTAATGATAAATCTTTCATCTCTTTATTCATTTCAGCTACTTTTGCCTCCATGTATAAAAAACGACCAGTAAATTTCTCATTAGTTGAACGTAACGCCTCTTCTGGATCTATTTTGTAATGACGAGCTATATTAACAAATGCAAATAGTAAATCACCAAACTCACCCAGCATCTTTTTCTCATCCATATTTGTAACCTCTTGTTGGAACTCTTGCCATTCTTCCAAAGCTTTCTCTATCATCGGTTGCACATCAACCCAATCAAATCCAACCTTACCAGCTTTCTTCTGAATTTCATAGGCGCGTAGTAACTGCGGCAAACTTTTGGGAACGCCATTTAAAACAGATTCTTTCACGAATCCTTTTTCTTGTTTTTTAATTTCTTCCCAATTTGCAATCACTTCATCAGCGCTGTTTACATCCATATTTCCAAACACATGCGGATGGCGACGAACCATTTTCTCAGATAGAGTTCGAATGATATCATCTATAGAGAACCAACCTTCATCTTCTCCGATTTGAGCATGAAGCATAACTTGTAATAATATATCACCTAATTCTTCTACTAAGTGATCATCATCCTCTTCATCGATTGCTTCCAACACTTCATAAGCTTCCTCAATTAAATATTTCTTTAATGATTGATGTGTTTGCTTTTTATCCCACGGACAACCATTTGGACCACGAAGTTCCGCAATAATTTCTCTAAGAACATCAAACTGTTGATACAAGGACGCACGCTCCTGAACTGGCGGCACGTACACACTCGTTAAATTATTCAATTCCGTTTCATGATCTAACATGTACAACGGTACCTTCTTTACTTGTTCAAATGAAGTTCCTGCAGCTGTTACGATATACACTTCATAATCATCTGGTAACATCTCCATTAATGTTAATTTCACATCAGATGCAACGAATGCATCATATACTTGGCAAAAGATTAAATGTTGACGCAGTTCTAATTGCCCTCTTTCAAATGATGTAGCATCAAGTAATTGGAATCCTTCAATCGGATCAATCTTTAGACTTGCAAACATAGGATCAAGGAAACTTTGTCCACCCTCAATTCGCACTTCAACATTTGAAACTTCTCCTTTTTCCAACAGTAGCTGAACTGTTCTTTCTGCTACAAGTGGATGCCCGGGAACAGCATAGATAATTTCTGTACCTTCAGCTTGTTCTAGCAATTTATTCGCAATTGTTTCATATACAATTTCAAACGTATCATGTGCTTCATATACAGCATCAAAAGACGTATATTGTACGCCTTCTTTCTCCAATTCTTCTATAACTGGATGTTCTTTCGTTCTAACAAACAGATGGTCTGCTTCTTTTATTTTTCGATATACACCCATCGTTAGCTGATCTAATTCACCAGCTCCTAAACCTAAAATAGTAATGATTCCACTCACAACCAGTCACCTCTATCCACTCTTCTTCAATGAACCTTCTTTTTTCTCTTGTTTCATAACGGTTCCTAATTCTTTTTTTGTAAATACACGTAATTTCAAAATAAAAAACATATATGTCAATCCGCCAATGGCTACACCTAACAACGCTTCAAGTGTCGCGCTTCCTCTATGTTCCGTATCAATTACTAATCCAGACATCTGTAACACACGTGTGAATATCATTAATACAAATCCCATACAGATACCACTAATTACTATCCCTAACATATTTCGCTTATTGATAAGTGACCCTGATACAGCTCTCGTAAGCAACAAAGTATTTAGTCCAGAGATTATAATTAACGCACATAAAGTCGCAAAGGCTGCACCTTTCACACCAAAATAAGGCATGAATATATAATTTAACGCTAACTTTAAGCAACCTCCAAATACAACAAATAATGCTGGCTTAAACGTTTGCCCCAATCCTTGTAAAATAGAAGCTGTCGTAATTGACAATGAACTAAATAAAATAGATAACGATAAAATAGATAAAACATCTGATCCATCACTGTTTTCAAACAACATAATATTCGTAGGTTGAATAATACAAGTTAGTCCAATAGCTGCTGCAAGTCCAATAACACATGTTATTTTCACTGCTAACTTTACCTTTTCTTGAATAAAGGAAAGATCTCCTCTTTCCTTCGCCGCTGTAATAATCGGAATAAGTGACAACGAGAAAGAAGTCGTCACAACAGTACCTAATTGCATTAGCGGAATACTTCTATCATAAACACCCTTTAATACCTTTGCATTTTCAGCCTGTTCTCCCGCACCAATAAGTAAGCTGTAAAAGGACACTGAATCAGCCATCTGTATAAAAATAAGCACTAAATTACTAACACAAATCGCTAACCCCTGCCAAAAAAGGATTTTAACTATCTTCCTTTTACCCTTAATTCTCGCTGCACTTTTGAAGAATATAGAACGAAAATCTTGACGCATATACAATATAAGTACAATAATCCCAATAAGACCACCCGCAATTGAGCCTAACATAGCCCCTGCACCAACTGTATATAAATCAAATCCGTGAGCAATTAGGAATAGCGATAAAAATACAATAATAGAAACTCGAATTGTTTGTTCTATTACTTGCGAAACAGCCGTTGGCATCATATTATTAAATCCTTGAAAATACCCTCTTGCTACAGACAAAAATGGCATCAATAAGAATGAAAATGAAATAACACGTAGTAACTTATCTAAGTGTATATCGCCCATAGCTACCGCAATTGTTTCGGCCCCAAAAAACAATGTAAAGAAGCCTATAAAACCAATTCCTAATAAGAACCAAAAAGATACACAAATAATTTCTTCTGCTTCTTTTTGTTTTCCCCGCTCTAATCGTTCTGCAACCATTTTCGAAATGATAACAGGAAATCCATAAGTAGCTAAAATTAAACAAAATCCATAAAACGGGTAAATTTGTTGGTAAATATAAAACCCAATATCCCCCGCTATATTTTGATATGGAATACGGTAAAAAGCGCTTAATACTTTTGTAACGAAACTTGCAATCGTTAATATAATAGCCCCACGCCAAAAGGCTTGATACTTCTTCGCTTCCATACAAGAAAACTCCTTTTTCTATTCTCACCTCTCGTATTATATCATAAAGAAAAGAACAAACTCCCTTCCCAACACGGGTAATAATGAGTTCCTACACGTTAAAAATATTCAACGAAAAAAGGTAGCAAAGTGCTACCTTCATTCAATATACATATATCTCCAAATAATTGATTTCTCAAAAAGAAAGATCATAATTAGGAAAGATTGCTACTTCTAAAATCAATATACCCTTACTGTTCCATTTGTTTCGCTAAGAAACTGGCAGCAGTATTAACCGCTTTATGCTCGATCTCGCTTATAATAGCTTCTTTTGAAAAAATAATGACGGCTCCAATCGGATCTCCGTTTGCAACAATTGGTCCAACTGTATAAGAATGAACCTTTTCTGTTACACCATCAATAATGGAAATATCACTTTCATCCGTCATAATAACAGACTTTCGTTCTTCCATCGTTTTTTCAATTAAATCGCCAACACTTTTATTTAAGTATTCTTTTTTCGATACGCCTGATACTGCGATGATAGAATCTCGATCACACACAAGCACATTATGTCCTAAGCTGTCATATAAAGCATCAGCATATTCTTTTGCAAAATCACCTAGCTCACTAATTGGAGAATACTTCTTTAAAATTACCTCTCCATCGCGATCAACAAATATTTCTAGTGGGTCTCCTTCTCGAATACGTAAAGTTCTACGAATTTCCTTCGGGATTACGACCCTGCCTAAATCATCAATTCGACGTACGATTCCAGTTGCTTTCATTCTAATGCTGCCTCACTTTCTACTGATGATCAAAGTGGTGAATTTACCTGTTCATGTAAAAATCACCAACTGTTAGATATAGTATTTTACACATTAGTTCTTCTATGCACGTCGAATTGTATTTTTTTATCTTATTTTAGGCATTTATTACTTCTTTTTTTACATCTGGTAAGCCTTTTAATAAATTTTCAGCAATCGTTAACCACTTCGATGTCTCTAAGCCATTTGTTTTCATAACAATTTTCAATTGTGATCCTTCCATTCCTAAACCAATCATACGTCCAAAACTATTTCCGAGCATGAATAATTTTCCACCATCAATATTTTGACTTGCTTGTTCAGAAAACAGGAATGTTACTTCAAATTTATTCTGCTTAATTAATTCAATTTGTTCTTTCATTGCCAACACTTTAATATTTGCAATTTGTAATAAATAACCAACTTCTTGTGGATAATCGCCAAATCTATCGATCATTTCTTCCTGCAATTCTTCAATATCCTCAATTGCAGAAACACCTCTAAATTGTTTATACATCATAATTTTTTGCTTACTATCTGAAATATAAGCATCTGGTAAGTATGCATCTACCTCTAAGTCAATTTCAACATTAACTATATTTTCAGCCCCATCTGTTCCTCTACGCTGTTCAATTGCATCTTTTAACATTTGAGAATATAGATCAAATCCGACAGAATCAATAAATCCATGCTGTTCTGCCCCTAACAAATTACCTGCTCCACGAATAGATAAATCTCTCATCGCAATTTTGAAACCAGATCCAAGTTCCGTGAACTCTTTAATTGCTTGTAGACGCTTCTCTGCAACCTCTGACAGCACTTTGTCACGTTTATATGCAAAGTATGCATATGCAACACGATTAGAACGTCCAACACGCCCACGAAGCTGATACAATTGTGATAATCCCATACGATCTGCATCAAATACAATTAACGTATTTACATTCGGAATATCTACACCCGTCTCAATAATTGTTGTACTTACAAGAACATCATGCTGTCCTTCTAAAAATGATAGCATAACAGACTCTAATTCGCTTTCGTTCATTTTCCCATGTGCGTACGTTACGCGGGCATCTGGAACTAACATCGAAATTTCATCTGCTTTTCTTTCAATATCCTCTACACGGTTATATAGGAAGTAAACTTGACCACCTCTTGCAAGCTCTCGCTCTATCGCCTCTCGCATTAACGCTGGATTATACTCGACTACATACGTTTGGACTGGGAAACGATTTTCTGGTGGTGTCTCAATAACAGATAAGTCGCGCACACCAAGCATAGACATATGAAGCGTCCGCGGAATCGGAGTTGCCGTTAATGTTAATACGTCAACATTCGCCTTCAATTGTTTAATTTTTTCTTTATGTGTCACACCAAATCTTTGTTCTTCATCAATAATAAGAAGCCCTAAATCTTTATAAGTAACATCTTTAGATAAAATACGATGTGTTCCGATTACAATATCTACTGTTCCATCCTTTAAGCCCTTAATTGTTTCATTTTGTTGTTTCCTCGTACGGAATCTACTTAATAAGCCTATATTGATTGGATAATCTTGAAAACGCTCTCGAATTGTTTCATAGTGTTGCTGCGCAAGAATCGTTGTCGGTACTAAAATTGCAACTTGTTTTTCATCCATAATCGCTTTAAATGCCGCACGAATAGCCACTTCAGTCTTTCCATACCCTACATCACCACAAAGGAGCCTATCCATCGGGCGTCCGCGTTCCATATCTTTTTTAATCTCGTCAATAGAACGTAACTGATCCTCTGTCTCTTGGTATGGGAAAGATGATTCGAACTCTTGTTGTTCTGCCGTATCTGGCGTATATGCATAGCCTTTTGAAGCTTCGCGCTCAGCATATAGTTTAATTAGGTCATCCGCAATGTCTTGTACAGATTTTTCAACTTTCGTTTTAACCTTTTTCCAATCATTCCCACCTAATTTGTAAACTTTCGGATCCTTACCTTCAGATCCTACATATTTTTGAACTTGATCAATTTGTTCAATTGGAACGTATAGCTTATCATTACCTTGATATTTAATATTTAAATAATCTTTATGAACACCATTAATCTCTAATGTCTCAATACCTAAAAATTTACCTATACCATGATTTACATGAACTACATAATCTCCAACTTTTAATTCCGAATAACTTTTAATACGTTCAGCATTCGATAGCTTTTGTTTACGTTGTGATTTTTTAACTTTCTTATGAAAAAGCTCCTTTTCAGTAATGACAACAAGCTTTTGCATCGGCATTTCAAATCCTGCATGTAAATCACCTACAGCAATTTGTAACCTTCCAGGCAATAAAATATCTGTACCTTCTACAATATCTGCCTCAATATCATAATCACTTAAAATATGTTGTAATTTTTTCACACGTTCATCATCTGTTCCGAGTACAACAGTCGTAAAATGCCCTTCATTCCATCTATCAATTTCTGTTTTTAACAAATTCATCTGTCCATGGAAATCTTGCATTGTTTTACATGTTACATTAACAATATTTTGCGGATGTGTGTGTGCGATATGACGCAAGAATAACGTTAAATATACAAAACTTCTTTTTTTATGATGAAGAAATCCCTCGAATGGGTGAGAGAAAGATAAATCTTGAATAATTGTTCCTTCACCAAGAAGTGATATATACCATTCCGCCTCTTCTGTTTCAAGATGTGATGCTGTTTCTTGAATACGGGAAATCTCATCTAAAATTACAACACCATCTTCTGGTAAATAATCTATCAGACTAGCAGGTTCTTTATAGAAAATAGATAAGTATTTAAACATCTGTTCTATACTTTGCCCGTTTTTCAACATCTCAATTTCATGACTTACCGTCTCAAGCACTTTAGTCTTTAGTTTATCATCAGAAAGTTTTTGCATCGTCTTAGTCAAGCCTTCTTCAAGATGCTGAATTCCTGATTTTAATTCTTCCTGTGAAAATAAAAACTCTGTTGCCGGACCAAACCTAACGTTTTCTTTTTTACCTTGAGAACGCTGTTCATCCACATCAAATAATCGAATAGAATCGACTTCTGTATCAAAGAATTCAATACGAAATGGTAGTTCTTCAGTTAAAGGATAAATATCTAATATTCCCCCACGCAAACTGAACTCCCCTGGAGCTTCTACCATCGACTTACGTTCATAGCCAATATGATGTAAAGTATGCAAGAGCGCATCTAAATCAATCTCTTGCCCTAGATTGATTTCAACTTGCTTTTGCTTCCACAATTCTTTTATTGGTAAAAATCTACGCAATCCTGCTACTGGCGCTACAATGATTCCATTCTCTCCCGCAGCCAAGCGATTTAACACTTCTATACGTTGCGCCTTCAATTCTGGACTTGCAACTCCAATTTCCGATGCTATCAGTTCATTCACTGGATATAACCACACATCTTTTTCACCAAGTAACGCCACTAAATCTTCATGTACTTTTTGTGCTTGGTATAAGTTATGTGTCACGATTAATTGTGATTTTTTTGTTTTTTTATATAAAGCCGCCATTAATAATGAACGAGAAGACGTTGCCATCCCTGATATAAGTTGTTCTTTTAACCCATCTTCTAACCCATTAATAACCGATTGTATCTCTTCATTTTTATAAAATTGCTCTAATAAACCTATCATTTTTAAAACTCCTCTCAACATAAAGAGCAAGTCATTCTATTTTATGCAAATATTTTGGAAAAGGAAAACAGAAAAATGCTTTGGACATGCCAAAGCGACAACATTTTATTGCAGAAATTTTTCATACTCATAATACTCAGGATAAGATGCGAGCGTTTCTTGACACGATTCACAAATCGTTTTTATATATATATTTCCATTCTCATGAAAATGAATCATTTCTACTACTTCTTGCTCCGTTAGTTGAAATAAAACGTCGCTATATACTTTTTCTGCGTTAATGGAGCCTACATTACCTCCGCAGTGTCTGCAATAATAATACCCTTCCATACTAGCCTCCTAAAAATTCAATTACTACTAGTATGGGTAAAACAAAAGAGAAATATTCCCAATCTCATTTTTAACTATTGAAAGTATTCATGATTTGAAGAAAAGGCTTATTTAGCCACTCTTTACATGCATCCGCTGCTTTTTCAATAGAATGGTTAACATCCGGAATCTCTTCAGATGTAAAGCGTCCTAATACATAATCGACTACCTTCATTCCATTTTTCGGGCGATCAATTCCCATACGGATACGTTGAAATTCTTGTGTTCCTAAGTGCGAAATCGTTGACTTTACACCATTATGTCCACCAGCACTACCTTTCATGCGAAGACGCAATTTACCTACAGGAATATCTAAATCGTCGTACATAACAACGAAGTCCTCAACATCAATTTTATAATAATCCATAAGTGGACGAATACTTTCCCCAGATAAATTCATGTATGTTAGCGGCTTTAATAAGATTACCTTTTCTCCATTAACAAACCCTGCACCAAATACACCTTTAAATTTTTGTTCATTCAAAGAAATGTTCCAACGCTTCGCAAGTTCATCAATGGCCATAAATCCAATATTATGCCTTGTTAATTCATATTCTCTACCTGGGTTCCCAAGTCCTACTATCAATTTCATTCTTGTACCACTACTTTCTTTTTTCGATACGAAAAGACGTAACCAATTTTGGTTACGTCTCATTCTATCCAATTAATTGAATAATACACTCACAGATTCTTCTTCGTATACACGAATGATTGCTTCTCCGATTAATGGAGCAACTGAAAGTTCATGTACTTTGTCGATTTTCTTCTCTTCTGGTAATACGATAGAGTTCGTTACAACTAACTCTTTAATGTTTGAATTTTGAATACGCTCAATTGCTGGACCAGATAATACTGGGTGTGTACAGCAAGCATATACTTCAGAAGCACCGTTCTCAACAAGAGCGTTTGCTGCTAATGTAATTGTACCAGCTGTATCAATGATGTCATCAATTAAAATCGCTGTTTTGCCTTCAATATTACCGATAATGTTCATTACCTCTGAAACGTTCGGGCGAGGACGACGCTTATCAATAATAGCGATTGGCGCTTTTAGACGATCTGCCATTTTTCTCGCACGAGTTACACCACCATGATCAGGAGACACGATTACGATATCTTTAAGACCTTTTGTTTCAAAGTAATCAGAAAGAATCGGTACACCCATTAAGTGGTCGATTGGGATATCAAAGAACCCTTGAATTTGTGGAGCATGTAAATCTAGAGTGATTACACGAGTTGCACCTGCTGTTTCAAGCAAGTTTGCTACAAGTTTCGATGTAATTGGTTCACGAGAACGCGCTTTACGGTCTTGACGCGCATAACCATAGTAAGGAATAACAATATTAATTGTTTTCGCAGATGCACGTTTTAATGCATCGATCATAATAAGTAATTCCATGATATGTTCGTTTACTGGGAAGCTTGTAGATTGAATAATGAATACATCGCAACCACGGATACTTTCTTCAATGTTAATTTGAACTTCTCCATCACTAAAACGATCAACAGAACATTTTCCTAGTCCTACTCCAATATGCTTTGCAATCTGCTCAGCAAGTTCCTTATTAGAGTTTAAAGAGAATACTTTCAAATTAGAATTTAGATATTGAGTCGACATCTAGATTAACCCTCCACATTATTATGATTTTTTCTTATTCAGCAATTGATCAACATAGTCTTCTTTGTTAACTTGACGTGCACGTGCTACCGATAATGCTTTTGATGGAACATTCTCTGTAATTGTAGAGCCTGCCGCCACATAAGCACCATCTTCAACTGTTACTGGAGCAACAAGGTTTGAATTACATCCAATAAATACCCCATTACCAATCACAGTTTTGAATTTATTCTTACCGTCATAGTTCACCGTAATTGAACCACAACCAAGATTCACGTCTTCTCCAACTTGTGCATCCCCGATATAACTCAAGTGTGAAGCTTTACTTCTATTACCAAAGACAGTTTTTTTGATTTCCACGAAGTTTCCAACGCGTACTTCGTCTCCAATAACTGAATCTGGGCGAATATGTGCAAATGGACCAACCGATACTTCTGTACCAAGCTTACTATCATGTACAGTAGATTGTCGAATTGTCGTACGATCTCCAATTTCACTATCGCGAATTACTGTATGCGGTCCAATTTCACAATCAGAACCAATTACAGTGTTCCCCTCAATAATTGTTCCTGGATGAAGAACTGTATCGCTACCGATAATTGCATCAGCAGAAATATAAGTGTTACTTGGATCAATAATTGTAACACCATTTACCATGTTCTTTCGGTTGATACGGTTTTTCATAATAATTTCCGCTTGCGATAGAGCGACTCTGTCGTTAACACCTAACGTTTCATCGAACTGCTCTGTTTGATAAGCTGATACGATATGACCTTCATTTTTTAAAATCCCAATAACATCTGGAAGGTAATATTCACCTTGCACGTTATCATTTGAAACTTTAGAAAGTGAAGCAAATAAAGCCTTATTATCAAAACAATACGTACCTGTATTGATTTCTTTAATAGCTAATTCTTTCTCATTTGCATCTTTATGCTCAACAATCTTTTCAACATGACCATTCTCATTACGAACAATACGGCCATATCCAGCAGGCTCTTCTATGTATGCTGTTAGCACCGTCGCCATTGCTCCTGCTTCTTTATGTTGCTGAAGTAATGCTTCCATTGTTTCAGCAGTTATTAGAGGCGTATCACCACAAATAACTAAAGTTGTTCCTTCTTCATTTGCAAGTACACTTGCAGCTTGATCTACAGCATGTGCTGTACCAAGTTGTTCTGCTTGTAATGCAAATTCACTTACGTTCCCTAGCTGTTCTTGTACCATTTCAGCACCATGTCCAACAACCGTTACAAGTTTCTGCAATCCTAATTGAGATACTTGATCGACTACGTGTTGTACCATAGGTTTTCCACATACAGGATGCAGCACTTTGTATAGCTTAGACTTCATACGTGTGCCTTTACCTGCAGCTAGAATCACTGCAAATCTGTTTGACATATAGACCCTCCATCGCAACCTATTTATCCATTAAAGATATTATCCTAAATCATCATATATTTCAAGAAACACATTTTAACTATTAAATTTTACCATAATTCTTATAAGATGTTTTACTCTTTAGTATCTTTTTTAAGAAATAAGCTATACTATTTAAAATGATTTTGAAAAAATTAGTAGTTTCTTCTTTTTATGTTAATAAATTATACAGTTTCCAAATATAAAGCCAAAAAAACAAACCCCTGTAAATGCTTACAGGAGTTTGCTACAAAATTATAAGGCTTTTTGTCAAAAGCCCTTTTCATTCGAATTTTACGAAGCACCTGCTTCTTCAAACTCAACCTCTTCTAACTCGCCTAAACGATGATACTCTGTTAAAACCGCATCTTGAATTTTAGAGCGTGTACCAGAATTAATTGGATGTGCAATGTCACGGAACTCTCCATCTGGAGTACGTTTACTTGGCATTGCTACAAATAATCCATTATTACCATCAATTACACGAATATCATGAACAACAAATTCATGGTCTAGAGTAATAGAGGCAATTGCTCTCATGCGGCCTTCTGTGTTTACGCGGCGTAATCTTACGTCAGTCACTTCCATCTTGTGTTCACCACCCTTTTCTAAATAAGCGATATATTTGTATAAATTCCACAAATTTTCTATTTTCCCTTTAATTTTTTAAAAATTTTTAAGATAAAAATTTTTAAAGTAGTTGAATATAGAGATTAGTGGAGGTTATCGCTTACAAAAGGTTACTTAACTAGGGCGATTACTTCAATTTCAACGGAAACATCTTTCGGTAATTTTGCTACTTGCACACAAGATCGAGCTGGTTTATGAGTAGAGAAATAAGAGCTATACACTTCATTCACAGCATTAAAATCATCCATGTCCTTTAAAAATACTGTTGTTTTTACGACTGTATCAAATGAAGCACCTGCTTCCTCTAATACCGCTTGTAAATTTTGAAATACTTGTTCTGTTTGTACTGTTACATCTCCTGTTACAAGCTCCCCATTTGCCATCAATGGAATTTGTCCTGAGCTATAGAACATGTTATTTACAATAATCCCCTGTGAATAAGGTCCAATTGCTTGTGGTGCCTTGCTTGTTTGAACAACTTTCATACTTTTCACCCTTTTATTATTTATTTTACTCTTTAAAAATAGTGTACGAAAGGCAGTTTGTCCATCTATTTTATAATCTATAAATAAAATAAAAAAGATAGAGCTATCTGCTCTATCTTTTATTCCGCCTCTACAAGCCCTTCATCAAATGGTGCAAGAGAATAATTCCCTTTTTCCACTTGAATCGTTTTTTCTTTCACATCAACTTCCGATAGACGAATTAATGATACAAAATTATTAATTAGTCGTTCTTCAATATCTGTGGATTCTACTAATACACCAATACCAACAACATTAGCCTTGAATTCTTCTAGCATACTCATCATACCTTGAATTGTTCCGCCAGCTTTCATGAAGTCATCAATAATTAAAACATTCGACCCTTCTGGAAGACTGCGTTTTGCTAACGTCATTGTTTGAATTCGTTTAGAAGAACCCGACACATAGTTAATACTAACAGTCGGACCTTCTGTTACCTTATTATCTTTCCTTGCAATTACAACTGGTACATCTAAGTAATTTGCCACTGCATAAGCAAGTGGAATCCCCTTCGTTGCCACCGTCATAACTGCATCAATTGGTTGCCTAGCAAAAACAGAAGCAAACAAACGACCTGCGCCATTAATATGGCGAGGATTACTCAATAAATCTGTCATGTATAAGTAACCGCCAGGCAAAATACGATCTGGGTTTTCAAATAAGCCACAAAGCTCATCAATAATTAGATCTGCCTCTTCTTCACTTATATACGGTATATATTTCACTCCTCCTGCTGCTCCTGGTATCGTTTGCAATGTGCCGACCCCTTGTTGTTCAAACGTTTGCTTAATAATAACTAAATCTTCACTAATGGAAGACTTAGCCGATTGATACCTTTCAGCAAAAAAAGTGAGAGATACTAGCTGACGAGGGTTTTGTAGCAAGTAATAAGTCATATCGACTAATCTTGTACTTCTTCTAATTTTCATACTCTCACCTCAAATCACGAATATTCTAAACAAATCATAACGTATTATACGTCTTTATTCAAGCGTTTCTCGCTCTCCTAATAAACGTACCGCATAGACTTGTTCACAAAATCCTTTTAATCCGTTATAAATGCGATGCATTCGTGAATCATGGTGTACAAGTCCAAATACAGTTGGACCACTTCCACTCATTAATACAGCATCCGCTCCAAATCGCTTCATCTGTGATTTAATACGGGCAACTTCAGGATGCATTCCAAATGTTACATCTTCTAAAACGTTACCAACAGTATCACAAATTCCTTTATAATCACCAGAATTTATGACATCAACCATTTTATCTACATTTGGATGTGTAACTCGATTTAACTTTAAATTTCCATACACATCAGCAGTAGATACACCTATATGTGGTTTCGCTAAAATAACCCAACAAGAAGGCGGAGTCTTTATATGCTCAATTTTCTCTCCTCTTCCAGTGGCAATTGCTGTGCCTCCGTATACACAGAACGATACATCTGATCCAATTTCTGCACCAAGCTCTGCTAACTCATCAATTGTAAGCCCTAAATTCCATAATTTATTAAGACCACGTAATGTCGCTGCTGCATCACTACTTCCACCTGCTAATCCAGCTGCTACTGGAATCGTTTTTTCAATAGTAATAGATACACCTTTTTTTACATTAAACTTCTCTTTTAATAATTTCGCTGCCTGATAAGCTAAATTTCGTTGGTCGTCTGGGACATACCGATTATGGGATAAAATTTCAATACGGTCTTCTGCTAATTCCGTTAGTTCTAGACGATCTGCTAAATCAATGGTTGTCATAATCATTTTCACTTCATGATATCCGTCTTGTCTTTTTCCCAGTACATCTAACGACAGATTAATCTTTGCTGGTGCTTTCACTAGTAGCTTCAATCTATTCACCCACTCTATGTACTCAATCTTTTATCGTTTATTTTACCATAAATTTATAGTAAGACGATGACACTTCCCTAATTATAACGAAAAGCATTCAGAATGAAACTACTTATGTAAAATGATGGCACCTTTTAGAGTACAAAAAGCCGAGGAATGTCTCCTCGGCTACCGTAGCACAGAAAGTATCTTACAACTACTGGTTTCGTTTCATTAATTGCTGTTCTGCAATTTCTATAGCACGTTTCACCATGTTACCAGCATCTTTCGCACGAATTCCGCCCCATCCTTCTTTCTGAACAACATCATAAAAGCCAAGCTCTTTTGCTAGCTCTTCTTTAAATTGGTTTGACATGACACCTCTTCGTCTACTCAATGCAGAGTCCCTCCTTATTTTGCTACGGTATAGTTAGTATGCAAAATAATATAGCTTTTCATTTATGGGAATATATGTAATGATATATGGATTATAAAATGACCTCATTATGAGGGTCTCCATAAAATGTTAACTCTACTGTCTCTGTTAAAACATCTGCATAACTATAAGATACACGTTGCAACGCATCTTCTTGTTGATCCAATTGTACAACAAAAACGGAACGGTATGTTTCTGCTAGTACACCTGATTGCTCCACAGTTTTTCTTCTTCCACTATTTGCTTTTAACATAAGTCGCTGTCCAAGATGGTGATCTAATTCGCTTTTAATTTCATCTAAACGTTTTGACATATACTTCGCTACACCTCGCTGTAATTTAGATTGAACACTTAAAGCACGATATATCTATCCTAATTATTAACCGCGATTCACAGCTAATATCATCCTGCGTTTGAATAGATAGAAGAAATACTATATTGTAAAAGTATCATTACGTAGTCTTTACGTTCTTACCTCTTTTTATCCAAATTCATTTAAATCCTTCCATACAAAAAGCAAGATACATATGTATCCTGCTTACTCTTCGTAATGTTGAAAAGGTAATCCCGTTCGTAAAATCCCTCTCGTTTCAATTCCACCTAGTCCCTTTTCACCAGTAATTGTATTACGTACGACATCCCATACATTGACTCTCTCCATAAATGAAGTAAAACTAATTTTACCAACTACATATACAGGATCTAGTGCATGAATATTAATTCTAGATGGTGAACTAGCGAAATTGGCCCCTGCACGAATTAGTGCCTCAAAATGTGATTGACATGCCCCAGCAAAAATAACAAGTTGATCCAATGATGGATATTTTTTTCGCACTTCACGAACAGCCTGTACAAAATGCCTTGAATGCCTATATGCCGCTAAATCTCCCTTCACTCCTTTTGATTTTGTATATGCATCATGTCCTGTAATAACGAGAATGTCTGGGCGAAAGTGATCTATTAAGTCTACTACTTTTTCATGCATCTCCGTTTCTTTACAATGAATACCTTGAACAGGAACGCCAATTTTATTATATAAATCTAAGCACTTGCGCAAATATAAAGGGTCTCCATCTATATGCAATACACGTCCCGGCATTTGAAAATAATTTACCTCACTTGTGTATCCACCAGTTGAAGTATGTTCATGCCTTTGTTTCATCAGTACATAATCTTGTTGAAACAAACGATACGTGCGCTCCATTGTTTCTTTCTCACGCTTCACCCTTTTTTTATGTTCTCTTTGATCTATACTAATTAAATCTTCAAGTGGCGCATCCGCCACCAGTCTAATTTCTTCTCCAAACAATATAGCTATCTCGCCTTTTATTTCTATAATACGAAAAAGAATATCCCTCTTATGAGAATATCGTTCCACTAATTCTCCAACATGTAAAACCATTCTCCTACCTCCAAACTCATTAGGCCATCTTACCTGTTTTTAAAGTATGAATTTAGAGAGAGAAAGGTGACAAAAGGGACAGTTCAACTTGAACTGTCCCTTTCATATTCTTATGATAATTTATGAAGAACTAATGCATTACTTAATGTTGCAAACTCTTCAATAGATAGCGTTTCGCCTCTTCGCTTTGGATCAATTCCTACTTCTGTTAAAATTCGATCCAATAACTCCTTATCTTTCGGGAAACCATTTAAATTATTTGATAAATTATTCATTAAAGTTTTACGGCGCTGTGCGAAACTTGCTCGTACTACTTCAAAGAAGAACGTTTCATCTGTCACCTCTACAACCGGTTTAGGACGCTTTAGAAGGCGGATAATTGCAGAATCAACGTTTGGCTGTGGTACAAACACTGTACGCGGTACAGTCATAACTGTTTCAACCTCTGTATAGTACTGAATGGCAATCGATAAAGAACCATACTCTTTTGTTCCAGGTTTAGCAGCTAAACGATCTCCAACTTCTTTTTGCATCATAACAACAAATCCACGAACTGGTAACTTTTCTTCAAGCAATTTAAATAAAATTGGCGTTGTAATATAGTATGGTAAGTTAGCTACTACCATTACATCTTGCCCTTCTTCAAATTGCTCATTAAATACTTCATGTACATCTGCTTTTAGTACGTCTTTATTAATAACTGTAACATTACCATATGGCGCTAACGTCTCATCTAAAATTGGTAATAGTCTTTGATCAATTTCAAAAGCCACTACTTTTTTAGCACGCTTCGCTAATTGCTCTGTTAATGCACCAATACCTGGTCCAATTTCAATTGCACCACTTTCTGAACCAATTTCTGCATGATCGACAATACGATTTAATACATTTGTATCAATTAAAAAGTTTTGTCCTAAACTTTTTTTGAATGAAAATCCATACTTTTCAACAATGTCTTTTGTACGATTTGGCGTTGCGATATCCTTCATTTTTTTTCCTCCTGTATTACTTGCTTATAAGCTTCTGCAAATGATTCCTTTGAAACTTGAAACATCTGTAATCGTTTATGTAACTGTTTTGCATTTGTATAACCAATCTTTAATAGCTTACCCATTCTTTCTCTGCGGCTCTTTGCCATTTCTCCGCCCACTAAGCCTGCATCGACTAAATCACTCCAACTAATTTCACTTGTGTAAGCTTCCATTTCTTCATGTATATTCTCTAGAGCACGGCGAATCGACTCATTAGAAGCATGTTCAATCCCAACACCCTTTTTCCTTTTAGCAAGCGCTTCTTCCTTCGGTAAAAAAGCATGCTTACAGCCAGGAACCTTGTCAGAAATAATTTTTCGAATACGCTCTCCAGGATAATCCGGATCTGTGAAAATAATAACGCCCCTTTTTTGCTGCGCTAATTTAACTTGCTCAATAACATGATCACCGATTGCTGAACCGTTCGTTTCAATTGTATCCGCATCAACAGCACGCTTAATCGCAACTGTATCATCTTTACCTTCTACAACGATAATCTCTTTTATTTTCATGCTTGCCTCCACACTCATTTCGTCTCTACTTAGTAAAACAAAAAAATGACGACTTTTCCATTATTATTTTCCCCATTCTTATATTTTAAAAAATAGAATAGAAAAATCTTTGTTCTCTGTCCTTATTGTAACACTTCATCATTCACATTTATTTTCTTGATTACTTCTACTAGTGTTTCTCAAAATAAAAAAGAACAGGTTTCACCCGTTCTTTTTATTCAACTCCAAATAAAACTTTTGCATTTTTAGTTGTCATTTCTGCTACTTCCTCATAAGAAATTCCTTTTAAATTCGCAATTTCTTCTGCTACGAGTTTTACATAACTCGGTTCATTTCGTTTCCCGCGAAATGGATGCGGCGTTAAATAGGGACAATCCGTCTCTATTAACAATTTCTCTAATGGAATCTCCGTAGCAACTTCTTTCGGTTTCTTAGCGTTTTTAAATGTAACTGGTCCACCTAACGAAATTAAAAAGTTCATATCAACACATCGCTCTGCTACTTCTACGCTACCGCTAAAGCAATGCATAATGCCTCCTACTTCAGCTGCATTCTCTTCTTCTAGAATATCAACAATATCTTGAGTTGCATCGCGGTTATGTATAATAATCGGCAAATTTACTTTTTTCGCTAATGCAATTTGTTTACGAAATACTTCTTTCTGTATTTCTTTTGGAGACTTATCCCAGTGATAATCTAAGCCCATTTCTCCAAGTGCAACGACTTTAGGATGAGAAGCAAGTTCTTCTAACCAAGCTAAATGTTCTTCTGTCATGTCGATTGCATCAACTGGATGCCAGCCAACCGCAGCGTAAATAAAATCATAGGCTTCAGCTAATTCCATCGCCTTTTTTATCGTTACTTCATCAAAACCAACAACAACTGTATAAGTAACTCCCGCTTCTTTCATTCGGGCAATAACCTCTTGCAAATCTTCTTCGAATTGCTCTGCATTCAAATGTGAATGTGTATCAAACAACATAATACATAACTCCTTTTATATTGAAATCAAGTTTATTCTACAAAAATAAGTTCTTTAATAACTTAACGATAACAATACTACAATCTTAATGCAAAAATAGAGAGTGTAAAAAAGAAAAAAGACGCTTCACACATGTTACACGTGAAACATCTCTTTTCTTGTCTTAATTACTTGATTTTTGTACCATTTGGTAGATTTTGGTCAATTGATGCTAATGACAATACGCCATTCTCTTCACCCGCTAAAATCATACCTTGCGATAATTCACCGCGTAATTTTACAGGTTTTAAGTTTGTTACACAAATAACCTTTTTACCTTTTAAGTCTTCCGGCGAATAGAATTTTGCAATTCCAGAAACAACTTGACGCTTTTCTGTGCCTAAGTCTAGTTGAATTTTTAACAACTTGTCTGCTTTTTTCACAGGTTCAGCAGATAGTACTTCAGCTACGCGTAATTCTACTTTAAAGAAATCATCAATTGTAATTTCTTCTGCCTTCGGTTCTTCTTCTTTTTTCTCTTCTACTTTAGGAGCAGAGCTTTTCATTTGTTCTTTAATGTACTCTACTTCCACTTCCATTTCTAAACGAGGGAAAATTGGGTTTCCTTTTTCTACTTTTGTTCCAGCTGGAATGCAGCCAATTGTAGATAGACTTTCCCAAGATTTATGAGCTTCATCAGTAAGGCCAAGCTGAGCAAACATCTTGCTTGGTGCTACTGTTAAGAATGGCATAAGCATAATACCTGTTTGACGAAGTACTTCTGCTAAATGAGCCATTACAGAAGCTAACTTTGCACGATCATTCTCATCTTTTGCTAATACCCATGGTTGTGTTTCATCAATATATTTATTCGTACGACTAACTAGTTGCCAAATAGATCCTAACGCTACAGAGAACTCCATATTCTCCATTGCTTCTTCTACTTTTTTCAAAGTATCTTGTGCAAACGCTACTAACGTTTCATCAAATTCCGTCACATTTGCTTTAAATGCAGGGATTTCTCCGTTAAAATACTTATCAATCATAGCTACTGTACGATTTAATAAATTACCTAAGTCATTTGCTAAGTCGAAATTAATACGCTCCACAAATCCTTCTGGTGTGAATACGCCATCAGATCCAAATGGAACTTCACGAAGTAGGTAATAACGTAATGCATCTAATCCGTAACGATCGATTAATGTAACTGGATCTACTACGTTTCCTTTTGACTTACTCATCTTCCCATCCTTCATTAAAATCCAGCCATGAGCAAAGACTTTCTTCGGAAGAGGTAAATCTAATGCCATTAAAATTATCGGCCAATAAATTGTATGGAAACGAACAATTTCTTTCCCAACTAAATGCACATCTGCAGGCCAGAATTTTTTATATTTCTCTTCATTTGCTGTTCCATAACCTAACGCCGTAATATAGTTAGATAATGCGTCAACCCATACGTAAATAACATGTTTTGGGTTACCAGGAACACGAACTCCCCAGTCAAATGAAGTACGAGAAACCGCTAAATCTTCTAATCCTGGTTTAATAAAATTATTAATCATTTCATTTTTACGAGACTCCGGCTGAATGAAATGTGGATTATCTTCATAGAACTTTAATAGTCTGTCGACATATTTACCCATTCTAAAGAAATAAGATTCTTCACGAACAAGTTCTACATCATGACCACTATCTGGGCTTTTTCCTCCAACTACTTTGTCGCCTTCCATAATTGGATCTACTAATTGATGCTCTGTATAGAACGTCTCATCTTGTACAGAATACCAACCTTCATATTCATCAAGATAAATGTCACCTTGATCTACTAATTGCTTAAAGATTTTTTCGACAACATCTTTATGACGATCTTCAGTTGTACGAATAAAATCATCATAAGAAATATCCATTTTCTCCCAAAGCTCTTTAATTCCTGCAACAATGTTATCAACATATGCCTGTGGCGTAATATTTAACTCTTCTGCTTTCTTTTGGATCTTCTGTCCATGCTCATCAGTTCCTGTTAAATAATGCACATTATAACCTTGCATACGCTTATATCGTGCCATCGCATCTCCTGCTACTGTCGTATAAGCATGTCCAATGTGTAATTTTCCACTTGGATAATAAATTGGGGTAGTAATATAAAAGGACTTATTTTCCTCTGTCATTGTTTTGGACCTCCCGAATAACCTCATATGTATTTATAAACAGTATATCAAAAACTCATATATAAAGTGAAACTTTAATCAGTAGGGTTTTTGTTCCTCCCCACTAATTATTAGCCCACATTAATTGGGCTTTTACGAGCAGTCCAAATCTAACTTATCTTCTTTACGCCAACCTAATTTTAAATTTAGGTCTTAATGCTCGATATCTTTATCATCTATTGCTCATATTTCACAAAAATATACAATCTCCACTTTGAATTTATTATTTTTTCAGAAAACAATGTAAATAATTGTGGAATTTCCTCTCAATCTATTATATATAAGAAATAAGAAATCTATAAATCTTTTTAAAAAATATAGAATTTAAGAATTGACGGAAATGTAAATGATTGGTATCATATGTCCATAGGGTATTTTGTCGAAAAATGACGAATCTAAAAATAGACTCGAAACTTATAAACTATTTATTTAGGAGGAAAAAAATTATGAAATCTACTGGTATTGTTCGTAAAGTTGATGAATTAGGTCGTGTAGTAATTCCAATCGAATTACGCCGTACTTTAGGTATTGCAGAAAAGGACGCTCTTGAAATCTATGTTGATGACGAAAAAATCATCTTAAAGAAATATAAACCAAACATGACTTGCCAAGTAACTGGTGAAGTATCTGACGGTAACCTTTCTTTAGCTGAAGGTAAAATCATCTTAAGCAAAGAAGGCGCTGAGCAAATCTTAAACGAACTTCAAGATTATATCGAAACAGCAAAATAAGCTTCTCAATTATGAGAAGCTTATTTTTTATCGACATGATAGATTTGATATACATCTCTTTTCGACAAATCTCGATCTTTAGCGACTGTTTTAATCGCTTCTTTTGAATTCATACTTTTTTCATTTATATAATATTCAATATGATCATATACCGAAAGAGATTCCCACCATTGTTCTTCTGGAGCAGGTTCTTCTGTTGAACCAGCTACTAAAATACAAAACTCACCACGTACTTCATTTTGCTTCGTCCACTCAATTGCTTCTTCGATTGTTCCTCGAATAAATTCCTCAAATTTTTTCGTTAACTCTCGACATAATACAATCTCTCTATTTCCCAACACTTCCTGCATCGAAATTAAAGTATCGTCTAAACGATGAGGCGCTTCATAAAACATCATTGTAGTTTGTACATACCGAAGCTTTTCTAACTCCATCTTCCGTTCCTTTTTGTTTCTCTGCAAGAAACCATAGAAATAAAACTGCTTTGTTTCAAGACCGGATGCAATTAATGCTGTAAGGGCTGCATTTGCTCCAGGAAGCGGAATTACATGATATTGCTCAGCTACTGCCTCAACGACAATATCGTAACCTGGATCAGAAATACACGGCATACCAGCGTCGCTAACAAGTGCTACATTCTTTCCATCCTCTAATTTCTCTAATAGTTTCTTCCCACTTACTTCTTTATTGTGCTCATGATAACTCGTAACAGGTGTTTCAATTTCAAAATAATTACAAAGTTTTTTCGTTTGTCTCGTATCTTCAGCAGCAATTAAATCAACTTCTTTTAAAATTCGGATTGCACGAAATGTCATATCTTCTAGATTTCCAATAGGAGTTGGTACTAAATATAAAACTCCCTTTTCATTTTGTTGAAAGCTTTTTTGTTGCCACATAGCGTTCTCCTTTTTGCATATATGCCTCTTTTTGTTTTCTCGTTAATTGCTTAAAGTAATACTCCGCTTGCATAGCTGTACGCTTATCATCGTGGGTCTCTACATATTTTAAAACAACAGGAAGCCTGACGCGTGTATACTTAGCCCCTTTGCCGCTATTATGAGTCTGAATTCTCTTTTCTATATGGTTTGTATATCCAGCATAATAACTTCCATCAGAGCACTCTACCACATAAAAAAAGTGCTTATTCTTCTCCATATAAAATCGAACGTAGCTCCTTTGTATATTCGTTATTGTTCTCATATACAACGAGAGGCGGTAAAATTTTCAAATCTGCATTTCCATCCTTAATTCCTTCAATTAACAATGTATTTGCTTCTTTTCCAACCTTAGGATAAACAAATTGCACACGCTTTGGTTCAATTTTATATTTACGCATTAATGTGACAATGTCTAGTAATCGCCCTGGACGATGTACAAACGCTACTTTCCCACCTTGTTTTACTAACTGACTACTTACAGATACAACATCTTCTAATGTACACATAATTTCATGACGAGCTATCGCTAAATGTTCATTCATATTTTTCTCTGAAGTTTGAGGTGTTTGAAAATATGGTGGATTACATGTAACAACATCATATTGATGACGCCCAAGTTTCTCTGGCATATCTTTCAAATCTCCATGTATGAGGTGAATTCTTTCCTCCAACCCATTGTATTGAACACTTCTTACTCCCATATCATATAAGCGTTCTTGAATTTCCACCCCAGTAATATTTCCTTTTGTTCTTGTACTTAATAGAAGGGGAACAACCGCGTTACCTGTACACAAATCAAGTAAATTCCCCTTTTGAATTGGTACCCATGCAAAATCTGCAAGTAAAACGGCATCTAAAGAAAAATTAAATACTGATGGGCTTTGTATAATCTTCATGTCTTGTGCTAATAAGTAATCTAAACGTTCATCTTCATATAAATTCATATACTGCTCCTTTTCTTACCCTTAACCTACCCTATTTCATGTATAAAAAATTACCTTTCCAATTATAATTGGAAAGGTAATTTCACTTTTTATTTAAGAATGACAGACAGAATAAACAATCTCCCTCTTTACGTACACTTCCATAATGTAGATTGCAAATATGAAAACCTTCTTGATACAGTCTCGCTAAATTGTCATAGCCTTCACCAATATCTGTTTTCGGCTTCACTTCTTTACGTTTTTGAGTTTTTTGTTTTTCTTTATTCTGCACTTCTTCAAAACGGTGTCGCAAATTGTTATTTTCCATTTTTATATGCTGGTTTTCTTCCAACAACTCTGCAAGATGCTGTTTTAACTCTCCCAACTGTTTATATAAATGTCCAATTTGCTCTTCCATACTAGAAACCGATTCAAAAATATCTTTTTTCTCCACAAGCACCCACCTCATTAATCTGTGGTTTGACTCGAAACGACCCCTTTATTCACTAACTCATCTAACGTATATTCTACTATCCGTTCCTTGTCTACTAGTTCCACTTGAATTAATCTTTCTAAAATATTTAATCCGATAACACGGCCAGTACCATGCGGGGTTTGTATACGTTGATCTAAATCAGGAAGTTGTTCCTTTGCTGCCTCATATTCATCATTCTCATATTTTAAGCAACACATTAAGCGACCACATAAACCAGAGATTTTTGCAGGATTTAATGATAAATTTTGATCCTTTGCCATTTTAATGGATACAGGTTCAAAATCCCCTAAAAAAGTAGAACAACAAAGCATACGACCACATGGACCAATACCACCTAGCATCTTCGCTTCATCACGAACACCAATTTGTCTTAGTTCAATTCTTGTTCTAAAAATTGCGGCTAAGTCCTTCACTAGTTCGCGGAAATCGATCCGACCATCCGCAGTAAAATAGAAAATAATCTTATTACGATCGAATGTATACTCTACATCTACAAGTTTCATATCAAGATCATGCTCTACTACCTTTTGTTGACAGACTTGATATGCTTCTTTGGCAGCATGTTTGTTCTCTTCAACAATGGTACGATCATTTTCATTTGCAATACGAATAACCTTTTTTAGCGGTAATACAACGTCGTTTTCATCAACTTGTTTTTTGGTAATAACTACTTTTCCGTATTCAATACCTCTTACCGTTTCTACAATGACAAACTCATTTTCAGAGATATCGAACTGGTTTGGATCAAAGTAATATACCTTTCCGGCCTTCTTAAAGCGAACACCTACTACATCATACAAAACGGTCATCCCTCCTGCAACCGCAACACTAACTGTTCGAACACAAGCTGCGCATTTACATTAGCGTTGATTCTATTTTTTGCCTCTAATATATTAAAGAGAGCTGATACAATGCGCTTCTGAGCATAGGAAAACGATTCAAACATCTCTTTCTGATCATGAAAAACAAGACGATCTTCTTCTCCAAGTTGAACATATAATAAATCCTTATAAATAAGGAGTAACATATCTAAACCTTGCTGTAATTGTTCTTTCTCTCCAAAGTGTTTTCCCCATTTTTCTTGTACAAAAAAAATAGAGGTTTTATCTTTTTCGAGCGCTTCACATAATTTTATCACTAAAGCTCGTGCTTGTGCAAACCATTCATCACTACATAAAGCTAAAGCTTCATCAAAACTATTTGTAAGTTGAGCAGCAAGTGTCGATAAAGATGCTGTAATCCCTTCATCCTGTAATCTTCTAATTAAAGATTCCGTAGGTAACGGTCTAAACGTAACAACTTGGCAACGAGATAAAATCGTATTTAAAATTTGATGACTTTGTTCAGTAAGTAAAATAGCAGTTGTATCACTACTTGGTTCTTCTAAAAATTTCAAAAGTGTATTTGCCGCATTTGCTGTCATACGATCTGCGTGCTCAATAATATATAATTTTTTATTTGCCTCTAATCCTGTTTTTGAAAACTCTTCTTGTAAATCATGAATTTGCTGCTTTTTAATAGATAATCCGTCTGGTTTTACAATATGTAAGTTAGGGTGGTTACCTGAATCAATTCGCTTACAGTTTGTACATACATGGCAGGGCTCTACCCCATTCCGCTCAGAACAGAGGAAACTCTTTGCCATTTGAATTGCTGTCGCAAACTTTCCTGTCCCTTTCCCTCCCTCTAACAAGTAAGCGTGGGATATACGCTCTTTTGCAATGCTATTCATCAACATTTTTACACCGATGGGTTGTATAGCAGAAAGCTGCTCCCACGTCTTCGTCATAATGCATACCTCACTTATTTCATTCTTTCCTTCTATTATAACAATTTATCTTCTATAATCTGAACAACTTCTTCTATAAGTTTTTCCATCGGCTGATCAGCATTTACCAATACAATACGATCCGAGAAACGTTCTACAACTTGTAAATACCCTTCGCGCACACGTTTATGGAAAGAGATATCTTCCATATCTAGTCGATTTACTTCACGTCCTGCATCTTTTTCAATCCGAGCCAAACCAACCTCAGGCTCAATGTCTAGATAAATTGTTAAACTAGGCATACAGTCCTCTGTTGCGAAACGATTTATTTCAAATACCTTATCCATACCCAATCCTCTTGCATAGCCTTGGTATGCTAAAGAGCTATCTATAAAACGATCACATAACACGAGGTAGTTCTCATTAAGTGCTGGCATAACTTTTTCTACTAAATGTTGTCTGCGCGCAGCAGCATAAAGAAGCGCTTCTGTACGTGCTTCCATCATCGTATATTCTTGTTTATGTAAAATCGTCCTAATGTCCTCAGAAATTGCAATACCGCCTGGTTCCCTTGTCGCCATTACCTTTTGTGCTTTTTTTTCAAAATATGGCAATAAGCTTTTAATTAACGTTGTTTTACCTGAACCTTCTGGGCCCTCAATTGTTACAAATAATCCCTTCATCCTAAAACCTACTTTCTATATCATACACTTTCATATATTTCGTATTACCTTGAAAACGAGCTCCTGCTCTCTCTAAATACATAATTTGCTCTTTATGCTCTGAAGTAATTCTCTCTCCATACATAATCAATGGAATTCCAGGTGGATACGGAATCACCATTTCCGCCGCTATCATTCCAACAGCCTCTTTTATAGATACTATCTTTGTTTCATATCCGTCTAGTTGTTTATACGTATACGGTAAAAGAGAGAATTCACCTTTATAAGTATAACGAATAGATTCCCTCTTGTCTTTCACCTCATAATGTTGCAATGCTACTCGGATCATCTCTATAACCTTCATATATCCCTCATTTACTTGTAAGGGTAAAATAAATAGGACATTGTACGGATCAGCCATCTCTGTATATATACCGACCTTTTCAAATACAGACTGTAATTCGTACCCTGATAACTGACAACGAGTTTGTACGGTGACCTTTAACTCATCTTGCAACGGATATTCTAAAATGGCGATTTGGGGAATAGAACGTAATTGTTCCTTAAATCTTCGTAAAAACTCAACAATTTCACTGTGACCTTCTTCTTTTATACGCGCCATTGTAAAGCGTGCTATATCCAAGGAAGCCATAATTGGATACGATGGACTACTAGATTGTAGCATACTTAAATAAGTAGTAACCTTCTCTTCGTCTACTAAGTGACTATTTATATGTAAATAGGAACCCATTGTCATTGCGGGTAATGTTTTATGTGCAGAATGAACTACAATATCTGCACCATATGTTAATGCTGACTTCGGGAATGGTTCTCCCAAGCACAGATGTGCCCCATGTGCCTCATCTACCAAAACAGGGATTTTATGTGCATGTGCAAAAGCGATGCTTGCCTCTAGATCCATACCCATACCATAATAATTAGGATGCGTTAAAATGAGTGCTTTCGCATTTGGATACTTTTCAATTGCTTTCTTAATAATTTCGTTACGAACTCCCACCGGTACGTTATAAACTTCATCAATCCATGGATCTAAAAAAATGGGATTTGCTCCCGCAAGTTTTAAAGCATTAATAATTGATTTATGGCAATTTCTTTGTACAAGAACAATATCATGTTCCCCACAACAAGACAAAATCATTGCTAAGTTCCCGACTGTTGAACCATTAATTAAAAAATAGCTCCTCTTTGTATTATAAACTTCAGCCAATAATTGTTGTGCCTCATCTATACATTCAAACGGACTATGCAAATCATCTAGTCCTGCTAACTCAGTTACATCAATAGATAGAATATCTTTAAACTCTCTTATTGCCTCCTGAGGGAAGTTTAAACCATTCTTATGACCTGGAACATGAAAGGATAACGGCCCTCTTTCTTTAAACTCTATTAACGCCTCATATAAAGGCATACGATTTTGATTCATCTACATCTCTTCCTTATTATTCATTCTCTATCTATTATACAGAACAAAAAAAATAATAGGCATATGCCTATTTAAAAATATGATACTTCTAATTTTCGAAGCTGCTTTAAATAATGTATATATTTCGGATCATCTGTCTCTGTATTCACCATATCCTTTTCACATTCATAGCATATTAAATTATTATAAACATATATACCTTCTTTTCTTTTTGTCTCACAAACAATACAAACTTCACTTTGTAATTTCATAGCCTTCCCTCCCTATTTTAGTGAACCTATTTTATACTTCTAATCCTTAACAATTTACAGAAAAATATACACCCATCTCTTATATAATATGATTAACTCTTGGGCAACGTGTTTGTATCACCCTTACTTCTTTCCCGTTCTTTTTAACAATACAAAAAAACACAAGTCAAATGACTTGTGTTTTTAGTTGCTTGGCGACGTCCTACTCTCACAGGGACAAGGTCCCAACTACCATCGGCGCTAGAGAGCTTAACTTCCG
>NZ_JBFUPV010000023.1:0-53692 GCF_041360755.1 Bacillus sp. RCC_6_1 | reverse complement strand
TTAAATTCCCTACACAAAAAAAAAAACAACCTCTACTATAATTGACGTTGTATTTTCTTAGCTTGATAGCGATGTGGTGCTACCCCTCAATGAACAAAAAAAATTAGCATAGTAAAATAGTATTCGTCGGATAGGAGTCCAATATATTATTAAAATTAAGATGGTTCAAGTTGAAGGAAGGCACTTTAGGGGGTCTTTTCGTTATTTTTAAAAGGACCTGCTCCATTCATTCTTAAAAACATAAAGTAAAGTGAACCCGTTAAAATACATGAATGAACCTTAGTTTTAATCCTCTTACCTAAAGGAGGAACTATTATGGGCTATGGTGGTAGTTGCGGAGAAGGCTGTGGTTTTGCTGGAGGATTTGCTTTGCTTGTTGTACTCTTTATACTATTAATCATTATCGGATGCAGTTGCTTCTGCTAAAAAACTATTAGAAAGGACACTCTTATATGGGTGTCTTTTCTTTATGAAAAATATCTAACTATCAACCTTTTCCTTATGACTTCTAACATCAACAAAGGGTGATACAAACTATTACATATGTTTGTACCACCCTTTATTGATGCGTTTAGACTTCACAGTTGTTAAAGTTTTAGACTTCTCCCTTAGTGTACCCATATTATTAGAACATCCTGTAATCTGTAGACAAAATGTAGCTAATAAAAACAATATTAATAATTTCTTCAATAAATCCTCCTACATGCATAAAACACCATATGTTACAAAACAAACATAACATCAACTCTTTATAAAAACAATATAATCCTCGGTCCTTAAGCTATCTCTTAACATAGGAGTACCGCTACATATTCATACAGCCAAAATTTTAAAATATCCTCTACTTAAGGAATTTGTAAGTATCAAGTAAGAAAAACGAGAGCTTTGCTTCGTATAATCAAAATATAAAGTGAAGGAAAAAAGATTATTTCTGGGATTAATATGCATGTAACAAGAGAAGAAATCTACATTTTTTTAGAATAATAATATTAGTATGTCCAAGCTTTGGAGATTGCTTGCAAATATTTTGAAGTTTTCGTACCAGAATTCTAATTACCATACCTGTTTTTTACCATCACATATTGGAGGTTAAAACATGAATAAAAAAAAGAAAATACAAAAATCAGTCCTTACATTTACCCTACTCTTTTCTTTAGGTGTTTCATCTTTCCCGCTTACAACAACTATTCACGCAGATACACATGAGGAACAATCTGCTGAAAAGAAACTAGTCTCTTTAACGGAGCGTACATCATTATTTTTTGAATATCTCCAGCAAGGTAAGTATGCAGAGGCAATACAGTTGACGTCTGCTGCTTTTCAATCCAAGTTTACAGCAACCACATTACAAAACTGGTGGACACAAAGTGGCTGGAGCAGGATAAAAAGCATGGGAACCCCCGTGATAAAAGAACGAAACTTGGTCCATCAGACGGTGGAAATTCCAGCAGCTACCGAAGGAACTACCATACCGCTACTCCTTAAATTCACACCTGGCGGGAAAGTAGATGAAGTTGGAGAAAGGTCACCCGAGGAATATTTTACCATCCCCCATCCTAGCTATGATCAACCTGATTCCTATCAAGAACGTGAAATCGTCATTGGAAATTCTACCTATCCGTTACCAGCCACATTAACAATTCCGAAACATAAGCGTGGTGAAAAGCTGCCCGTAGTTGTTCTTGTTCATGGTGCTGGCATCCATGATCGCGATAGCACATATATGGGAACAAAAATCTTACGAGACATTGCAGTGGGCCTTTCATCCAACGGAATTGCAGTGTTGCGCTATGAAAAACGCACCTTAGAACATGCATTAAAGATGAGTACAGAACCTGTTACGTTAGACCGTGATACTACAGATGATGCTATATTTGCAGCAAAATCAGCAGCGCAGCAGGAAGGCATTGATCCAAATAATATTTTCATTCTTGGACATAGCCTAGGAGCTGGCACAATGCCACGTATACTAAGCAAAGCACCTTCCTCACTTGTCCGAGGAAGCATCTTACTCGCACCACCTGCACGCCCTTTGACTGAAATTGCCATTGATCAGTATCAATACCTTGGGAAACCAAAGGAAGAAATCGATGAACTAAAAAGACAGGCTGCTTTTATTCAGGATCCTACTTTCAATCCTGACCATCCTCCAGCTGGCTACAATTTTGGGTCACCTCATTTTATGTATGATGTTTCTAGGTGGCGTCCAGTTGAAGAGGCAAAATTAAGAAAAGAGCCTTTACTCATTCTGCAAGGAGCACGTGATTATCAAGTAACAGTAAAAGATGAATATACAAAATGGCAGAAAGGACTTTCAAACCGCGGGAATGCTCAGTTCAAAAAATATCCGAAATTGAATCATTTCTTCACGGAGGGTGACGGGAAATTAAGCCTCCCTAGTGAATATGAAATCCCTGCTAACGTTCCCGAATACGTCATCCAGGACATTATTACATGGGTTAACGAGACAAAAAAATAAGCAAACATCAAAAGCCTTCATGCAATCATTATTGCGTGAAGGCTTTTTGAAACTAGTGATTCAGAGATAGCTATTATAATGCACCAAAACGAGAATTATATTTTTCTACGTACTAAATAAAACGCTAAGGAACCCATAATAACAGGTGCAACGAAGTCAAAGAAATGTGAAAAAGTAAAAGTAAAAAGAAAAAGAAATGGTATAAGTGTATAGATAACTGCTAGTCCTATAAATAAAGGAATTCCAAATTGAAACTCTCGACATCGTTTAATTTTCCTATATAAAACTTCCCCAAGTAAACAAACTATGAGAGCTGGTATACTACCATAAGTGACGATAGTTTTTATGAATCCATGTAAAACGTCCGGGTGAATAAAGCTAGGATTAAAAATATATGAAATTAAGAACCATCCAAAAATAAAAGCAAACAGACTTGCAACATAACTAACTACAAATTTTATCAAAGTAAGCAACGTAATCATCCCCATAATTCCCCAATATTATCTTCATTGTATCATTTTCTCTTAAAAAGATTCCAAAAGGATTACTTGCCCTTCAGCTTTCTTTTTTAACACTTGTTCAAGACGTATTTTTTGATGTTATTTTGTATAAAAAACTTTTGCTATCAACCTGTTCTGTTAGGTTGATAGCAATGGGATGCCGCCACATCGCCATCAACCTTAGGGCGCTAAGAGGTTATATGTGAGGATTATTCCTTTAAATTTCTACGACTGTTCTAAAGATAGGCATAACAAATAAACCTATTAACTAGGCATTTTAAAAAATATTATGCAACCTTGAAACTTTTTGACAATATATAATCATACACAACACCTAAAATATCAAAAACGGTTTTCTTTTCATACCGATGAGATTTTCTCCCGTTTTTCTCTAAAAGGTAAAACAAACGCAGCAAAACTTTTAATAATTCATGGATGCTCTTTTGTAGTCCCTCATAAAACAATTGATAATAATTCTTTATCATATAGATGGATTTGTATTCACTTAACTCTTTCTTTTTCTTATCCAAGAGTAACTGACGCATTTTGAACATCGTCGATGAACAGAGTAAAATACTAATGAGTTGCCCATATAAATGGCATTCTAAGCGTTCTTTCTTAATTTCTTTGCACCTGTCAATTTTAAAAAAAGATTTCCATGTTTTGAACAAAATTTCAATTTGCCAGCGTAATGAATACAAGTCATGGATATGTTCCGTTGGAACATTTTCTGTAGAAAGACTCGTAATATACACGTTGATCCCACTCAACCGTTTACTTCGTTCTTTGTAGGTAATACCTTTCTTCTTTTCTTTTTTTGCTTGTTCCTTCAACCTTTTCTCTGTTTGTTCTTTTGTTAATCGATGAATAATAACACGAGCTGGTAATTTTTGGCGCTGTCCAATGTGTGCCTCTGAAATCTCCATTGTTTGACCAGGGGACAATTGATTCATGAGTTCTTCCATATCTAACTGAATATAGAGTGTCCCTTTCTTCTTTCCAAAATCAAATCCACTCACATGTGCTGATTCACATAAAAATGCTGGTTAAATTCATTAATAAAACTTCATTAATAATGACTGTTACTGATATCGGAAGATTAATGGGTATCTTCCGTAAAGATAAAGCTACTGTATCTGAATAAAATAGGCACTCGAAAGAGTGCTTTTATTTTTTCTCAATGATCAATATTAATTAACGTAGTAAAATACTATTTTGATGGGATTCCAATACATATTATTAAAATTAAAGCGGTTCAAGTCGGAGGAAGGCACCTTTGGGTGTCTTTTTTATGATTAGCAATAAGTTTCAAATTTTGCAACGACATCCAACGAGCTTATGAGGGGCTAGACGGACGGCAGCAAGGCCGTTTTGCAAAACATTACCAATTTATCCAATGAGGGCTTCGGCTCTCTTTTTTTTTTACTCTTTTTAAACTAGAACCTTTTTATACAACCTTCATAATATAATATGGGACAACCTTAAACTCTTTTTTGAGAGGAATGATTAGATATGGCAGATTATTTCTGTAAAGATGGAAAGAAATATTACAAGAAAAAAGATAAATCATGTAACTCTTCAAACTCCAGTAACTGTTTCATAGAGACATTTACAATTTTCGGCTCTGAAACTACCCCTACAAGTCTTGAAATCCCACCCGGTTCTACAATTACCCTATTTGAAAATTTTACAACTAATCACAATAAAACTCTAATTCGTTTTAGTTTTAGCCCTGTATTTGCTGCGTTTGTTACATTGACTATTAGAACATTTAATTCCACAACCCCACAAATAATTACATTAACACCAGGAGATAGAAAAACTTTCTTATTTGAGGATGTTCAAAGTATTACTTTCTCAAATGCCACTACAGCTAACGCTGAACTTAGTCCATTATTTATCCAACAAACAACATGTATTTGTTGTGGTAAATCAAATTCATATTACTATGAGAGTAGTGACTATGGTTATTAGTAGTTATTATAGAGGGCTTCGGCTCTCTTTTTTTATTCACAATTTCTAGTACAATTAAAATAATTAAGAAACGTATAGGGTACCCCGTCCAATCTCAACCGCTGAAGAAAAAGAACTGATTGAGAACATGTTGTTATGTTCCTTATTATCTGAAGAAGAAATACTAATTACATATTATGAAGATGGCTATTTACTCTCTAGCTATATGACTGTTGTTGGTATTGACCAGCAAAATAGTGCTGTTATATGTACCGATGCCTTTTGTAATAAAATGAAACTGCAATTTTCTAATATAATAGATGTGAAATAACTTATCAAAAAAAGCCCCCCCTCTAAAGGAAGTGGCTTTTTATTTTCTTCTATATCCACAATTTAATTGATAAATAAAAATGAGAATATTAAAATAATTAAATTGTAATTATCTTGAAACTGCGGTTTTAAAGGGATTAATCATTGAATTCTATCATTTTTACACTTTCTGAAAGGTATATATTTTTATAGACTTATGTATTAAGATAGAAATGTTCTAGAAAATACCGGTAAAAAAGCATAAATAAGGAAAAAGGGATGGGATTAAAAATGAAGGCTATATTAAGAAATATTGTATCAATGGCTCTCGTACTCGCTTTGTTTACAACTTCTTTCGCTGGGATTTCCAAAGCTCAAGAGATTAATAGTGAAGAAGAAAAATTAGTACAAGAAGTAGCTGCTCAATTGAAGTTTGTTATGGAAGAGGCTGCAATTAAAGATAAACACGGAAGAGTAGTAGATATTAATATTGATATGATAGAAAACAAATATGGTAAAACTGAAGAATTAGAACAATTGAGACAAGAAATCCAACGTGTAAATACACCGCCTGGCTATGAGGATCCATTCAAACAAGAAACAGAAGCTGTAGATAGATGTATAGAAAGAAAACTTATAGCAAATTATGTAGAATTTCTATCAGTAGGTTTTTTAGGTTCTATTATTGCTAATATTACTAACAAAGAATATGAATTAGCAGCTAGAAAAATGATAAAATTAGGCGTCAAAGGTAATTTAGTTAGTTTAGCTGGTCAACTTGCATGTTATTTTGGTACATGTTTATATGAAGAAGAAGGCTAGACTGGAAAAACTTGGTGATTGATAAAAAACAACCTCTTATTTTCTAGAGGTTGTTTTTTTTGAAGAAAATAACCACATCATAATTTCAAAAAACACTACTATAAATAGTGTTTTTATAAGGTTTTCAAACCAATTAAATTGATTATGATTTGCATAGTTAAAAGCTAGCAATAGAATATACAGTAGGACTATAAAAATTAACGGTCTCTTATATGTGAAACTCAAATTATTCACCCCTTAAATACTTACTTAGGAAAGTTACCTTAATACTATGTTAACTCAAAGCACAATCATTTTCAGTGATTTTCTATATTTCTCCACATTTGTAACAGCCTCCCTTTTTTAATAACGCGTTCTCATAATAAATTCTAAAACACATTTATCGGAAGTTAAACTGAACATGGCTCCAATGAATTCTAATATTTAATTATAAATTTTTTTCTAAACCTTAAATCATTTCATACCTTAACACTTCAAAAGGTACACCTTTTGAAACACACTCCTTCCTCCCCACATTAAAACCACATCTCCCTATAGATTTGACAAAAACCATTACTCAATATTAGTAAAAAATAGAGGATATTTCTCTATTATCCATCGGTAAATTCTTATCATTTTCCCATTGAGAGTTATGACTCTCTCTTTTTTATTTTCATTTGACACAATATTACAATATATAGATGTTTGTTTTGATAAGATTGTCCAGAAATATTACATTTTATATATCTTGGAGGAATTAAATTATGAGCAAAAAATTATTAATGGCTTTAGCATGCAGCGTGTTACTTATGGGATTGGCTGCTTGTGGTTCAAATGATAAAGCAAGTACATCAGAAGAACCAAAACAAGAAACTAAAAAAGAAGATGAACAAAAGAAAATAGAAGAACAGAAAAAAGCCGAAGAACAAAAACAAGCTGAAGAGCAAAAGAAGTTAGAAGAACAGAAAAAGGCTGAAGAACAAAAGAAACAACAAGAAGTAGCTAGAGCAAAAGAACAGGAACAACAAAAAGCTGCAGCTAATACAGCACCTCAGCAACAAGCTGCACCTAAACAAGAGAAAGTTCACTTTGCAAACTGTACAGATGCAAATAATGCTGGTTACTACGATATAACTCCAGATAGCCCAGCTTATGCTTCGCATTTAGATCGTGATGGCGATGGTGTAGCTTGTGAACGAAATAAAGGACATAAAAAATCTAGTAAAAAACATTAGATTTAAGGATAAACACTCTTATGAGTGCTTTTTTGTTTCCGTTCGACATAATATGACAATATTAGAATTGATTGTTTGCTATGATAAGCTCGGAAATCTTACATTTTACATAATTAAAGAGATTATAATGAAACGAACAACTGAATTTGTATTAGGTCTTATTGATGGTATTTTTGGTCTTATTTTCGCGTTTATAGCTTTAATGATCGGTGGATTAATGGGTATCTTCCGTAAAGGTTAAGGTAAAGCTACTGTATCTGCTTAAAATAGGCACTCAAAAGAGTACTTTTATTTTTTTATTAAATTATCTAATACATCTAAGATTTACAGGAGGAATAGCTTTGACACTATTTAAAAGATTTTTAATTGTCGTCTTAATATTGACGATAATGTATGCTGCAATTTTGATGGTTACATATGGTGCGCTTTATGAAACAATTGGAGAATTCCCAAGCCTCACATCTAGAACGATTTTCCATACCATGTTTATGACGTTCACTTACACTATAATTATCGGGATTTATTATTTAATTAAAGGATTTATTAAACTCTTATTAAAAAAAACAGCAAAAAATCATTTCGTTTTTTCAGGATTACTAATGTTAATGGCAATTATTATAGTAGGTATATCACCAGAAAAAGAACCTATGAACCGACTAAACTTTAATGAACAAATCGTTGAAGAAAATGAGGTACTTCACAAAAACATAAAAACATTAGAAACAGAAAATAAAGCTCTTGATGATCAAGTGAAAAAGTTAGAAGAAGAGTTAACAAAGCAAAACAGGTCTAAAACAGAGGGATCTCCTGCATCTCAAGTTATAACACACGAGAACCCTAATAAATCTGTTCCGCCATCTACAAATGAGCCAAAAACTAACACAGCCGACTACGATAAAAACGGTAATTATAAACCAGTGGACCAGATGACACCTGAAGAAATTAGAAAAGAAGCTGAAGGAATGCTAAAAGAAGCATTAGAAGGAGATGGAGTAAAATAACAAAATATAGATTTTGTTCACTTTTACGATACATTTATGAAACATTCATACGTTACGTTATATAAGTCCTTTTTTGAATCATTTTCATTCTGTCAAAAAGTCCTAGCTCCTCTAGGGCTTTTTACGTTCAAATAAAGAGGTATACCAAATTTCTCAATGTACAATACAACTTAACATGGTAAAATAATATTTGGATTGGCGTCCAATACATATTATTAAAATTAAAGTGGTTCAAGTCGGAGAAAGGCACCTTTGGGTGTCTTTTCTTTATGCATAAAAAAGCCTTATCTTCCTATAAAAAAGATAAGACCTTTATATACTACCTATTATCCGGTTCATCAGTTTCATAACACATTTAGCTTCTCCAAAAAGACCACCAGTGTCCTATTCTCCACCATAATACGCATACTTCCCAGGTGAACCATTATCTCGTATACTTGGATATGATTTTAGTTTATATTCATAAACCTAAAACATAAAAATATAACCAGATTACCATGATTAGAATTCCCATAACAGTAACTAATAGGAGTTTACCATCCGCACCTGTAATAACTTCTTTTAGATTTTCTTTTGCTTGTTGTTTCTTTTCTCCACTTGAAAAAAGATAAATAATGAAATAAGTAACCACTAAGAAGAATGAGAATATTATATCTATCATTACTTATGTACCTCCCTAATGCGTGCTATTAATTTCCTTATACGTTTTAAACTAAGGTATCTGAAATCATAATGTTAATAAATATATCCCCCCGATTAAAAGTGCCGCAGCAAAGACTAATATTATTATTCCATCAGGACTATTAAGAATTTCTTTTATATGTTTTTTTGCTATTTGCTTAGTTTCTCCACTTGAAAAGAGATAAACAATGGAATGGAGAATTAGTAAGAAAAACGCCGTAACTAACTCTATCATGGTTTATGTACCTCCTAATATATATGTACCTTTAATTATCTAGTAATTTTCTTGCACCTTGTATCAGCCTGAGTAACTGGAATGTTTAGTTCAATAAAAACCAAATGATAAAAATTACTCCTATAACTGCTAAAGTTCCAAAAAAACCTACCAACATTTTTCCCTCAGGACCATTAATAAGCTCTTTTAAAACTTCTTTTGCTATTCACTGACCTTTACCACTTAAAGTTATTGAAAGAATAAAGAATATTACCACTAATACAAATGAAAAAATTATTAGTTCCATGACTTGTATACCTCCCTAATATATGTTCGTTATTAATTAACCAATAATTGCCTTATACATTATACCAACTAGGGTACATAGAAGTATAACAAATTATTTTTATAATTTAATTTATTAATTGGTACCGTAGTAATAAAGGATAGTCCAAGGAGGAGTAAAGCGCCTTAGGGTGTCCTTTCTTTATTTCCAAAAAGGGTATCGAGGGACTAGCCTTTTCTAATTTGAAAGTAAACTTTTGAATATAAATTCAAAAAAAAGTTTGAGTTCTATACTTCTTACCCCATAAATAATTTAGTTTTCTTCCAATCATTGACTTGAGATTCACTACTAATAGAACTAATTATTTTTAAATCTTTTCATATTGATTGTATAGTTTGAATATTCAATTAAATATTTATAAATAAATTCAAATGTTAGAAAATACAAATAATATGGTATTGTTATTTATGTAATATTCATTCCAAAAAAGGGGGATTTTTCATGTTCAAGAAAGTAATAATTGGAACATTAGCAACTGGAATTATGTTATCTGGTGCTGGAGGAGTATTTGCGGAAACACCTACTGATACAGGTGTAAAATTAAAAACGATTGATAATAAAAAAAGTTTTGTTAAGAAAAAAGAAAAACAAGACTTTCCTGGTTACAAATCAAAAGGGGAAATACCTACTGTAAAAGAGTGGGATGGAGTGACTTGGTATTTAAAAGGAGCAACTGAAGTAAGTAAAAATTCATGGACAGGACATTATGAAGGATGGCGAACAAGTAATAATTAAGAAACTTTAATTAAGTTTTCCAAGAAAACAAGTAAACAAATAAAAAGAAGACCATTATTAACATCCCTAATATAGTTATAAATAAAGAAATTCCTTCAATGCCATTTTTCAAAATTAAGATGGTTCAAGTCCCAGGAAGGCACCTTTAGGGGTCTTTTTTTATGAATTTAAAGCCCACCTATTTCCTTAGGTGGACTACTTGTGATTTTACACAATTAAGTTATAGCAAAAGCATTTATATCGAAAGTAATTAATATTAACTTTGTAACCCTAATACCCTAATAATCTCAATTGTTTTATTATCTTTTATTTTAAAATAAAGCCTTTTCCCTATACGTTCACTAATTACAATATTTCCAGAGGCTAATTTACGCAAATGTTGTACAATCAAATCTTCTGTAATTTTTGTTTGCTTACTTAAATCAGAAACTGACAACGATCCATATGTAGTCAATTTACAAACAATTGATAATCGAGTAGAATTCCCTAATAAGCCTAAAACTTTTATACTTTCGGTATAGAAACTAAAATCCATCTGAAAAACATGTAACAGATCTTCCAACCTCCTAAAATAAGATGAATATCAACCAAAATATCTTAACATAAAAATAGTAAAAAACACCCTAAAATATACCAATTATTCATTGAGAAAAATGATACTTGAATGGAAATCCAATACATATTATTAAAATTAAAGTGGTTCAAGTCGGAGGAAAGCACCTTAGGGTGTCTTCCTCCGACTTGAAATTCATAAAATTCCTATGTAATTAAAATGAAATTTTATACATTTCCATCAAACAAACTACTAATTATTTTCTTGATTTAATTCCATTTCCTTAGTTTCCAAATAATCCATGTACTCATGCCAATCATTAAAACTTAGCTTATCTTCTTTCCCTTCTAACAACTCCAACGTCTCTCTTGCCTTTTTTAAATCTTCTACGTACAAATAAGATACTCCTAATATATAAACAAAATCATTTTGTAAATTCCTCTTATCTTTTAAAATATTAATTATTTCATTGTATTTAGGATTTTCACTACTAAACTCTAAATATGCTATATATTCTTCAACATCTTTAACTTCAAATACATATGGATTTTCTTGCTGTTGTTTTTTTATTTCTTGAAGCAAATCAATACTTTTTTGAATGTTTTGCTCCTCACCAATATCCACTAACACTTGAGCTAATAAATATTTACAAAATGTATCATCTGGGTTATCGACTAAACTACTCTCAAAACATACTTTTGATTTTAATAAATCTCTTTTTGTACCTTTATAAAATACCATCCCCGCTAAAACCTTATCCTCAAAAATTTCTAAGTAATCATCATTATCCAAATTATGCTTAGTTCTTATCTTATCGTAATCTTTTTGTTCTAAATTTCTTAATGCAAATATCCATTCTTTCCCTTCATATATCTGTTCCTTATATTCCACAAGGATTGCAAATACTCTTTCAAATGTCAAAAATATAGTAACTGTTAAAAATAGCAAACTTATGGAACCTTGTGTTTTATTTTGTAAAATATTCGAAATTACAATAAGTATAAACACTATAAATACGACAAATCTTTTCGCTCTAATACTATCTTTATTAAAACTTGAATACGTAATTAAAATAACAAAAATAGCTGTCCAAAAAAACAAAATCTCCAATATATGGGCTACAAAGAAAGTATCTGGCACCATTGCATATGTAATAAATAATGTAACAAAAATAAAAATTGGCCCTATAATAACTAAAGATTTTTCTATTTTTAAATTTATAACTACTAAACGTAATATACTATTACTTATCGCTAAAATTTTCACCATTCTAAACTCATTATTATCTTTATTTAAATAAACTATAATAGCAGAAATAAATGCTATTAAAACTAACCATAAAAATATATCTTTAAAACTTATATATAGACTTGGTATTATAAGTAAGGAGGGTGATAAGAATTCTCTCTCTCCTGTAAAGATATATCCTAAATTTTTTACAAAAGATACAATAATGCTATTAAAAGATGGTAAGAAAGTAATAAAAATATATAGTAATGCCCCAAAAAAATACGAAAATAATAATAATGCCATTAAATCAATTGCATAAATACCAAATTTCTTTTTAAATTTATTCTCGGATTCATTCAATTCGTTTTCCAACTTATCAAAGTTTAATAGGGCATTATCGAGCCTCTTTATAATTAATAAAAATATTCTCAAAAAAACCATAAATTATATTCTCCTTCCTGCAAAATTTCCTATTAAATTTAATAAATAATAGATTATTTAACTATATAGAGAAAATATTATTCAATCTATATGTTAAATTTAAAATATAAATAATCCCATTTATTGATGGTATAATAAGCTTACTCGATAATTGTTGTATTTTTAGCAATACAATACCTTCTTAGCACCAAATGTCCAAGTAAAAGAGAACTCATAAAACGCCTTAAATTAGCAAATTTAAATATCACTATTTTATTATAAAATAATACATTAATATTAACACTGAAAATTTGTTATAATTAGTAAAGAATTCTATTAATTAGATAGAGAGGATACAATATTATGGGTTATAAATTTCGTAGAATTATCCAGTTTTCCCCGGGTGTGAAAATTAACTTTACATACACAGGTATGGGAGGGAACTCTATTTCACCTGAATCAAGAACAACAACTTATGTACCTGGAACTGGAATCTCGTATACACCACGAATAGCTGAGTCAAACAATTATTATATACAACGAGGATATCAAGGACCAAACACTTCCTATCCCACTATGGATGAACAAGATTACAATACGGTAAATGCATTTGAGCCAGTAAAAGAAACCCAAACTTACCTTGTTACTGCTTTTCGTAAAAAGGATAATCAAGTAAACTCCGTAGGTAGAAAACTAATGAAACCACTTTCCATAATTACAGGCGTTTTTGCGGGCCTATTCTTAATTATGATGCTTATTATACCTGCTCTAATCATGGCATTCTTTTCTTTCCTATGCTATAAAAATATAAAAACACCATTTGCAGTTGTATGCCCAGAATGTGATGCTGAAAATCTATTCATTTTTGAGGAAGAGAAGATTACTTGTCGTAAATGTGAGAGCACTCTTATAATCCAAAAATAAATAGTTCTCAAATTAACGGCTTTTTTAGTAGACAAAACAATAAAAATCTAATTATAAATATAAACAGATAATAGAGAGGCAAGTGAATATCATCATTAATTTTGAAGCGTTTAATCCAACTATAAACGACTTAGCTATTAAACTTGCTATGGTACTGTTTATACCATTATTCTTAGCATTGATTGTCAAAGTGATACTTATGAAATTTATGAAAGAATCGATTGCTGGCAGATTAGCAAGTCTATCTTTGTTATTTTTTATGTACTATGTATTTAAATTTGTTACAGCTTAAAAGGCACCTTATGGTGTGTTTTTATGTATTAAAAGACCTACCTATTTCCCTAGGTAGGCCTTTTGTGACTTTGTATTTACAAACGATGATATTATAACAAAACTCCTTAATCCTCAAACTCCCCGATTGTTCTTCTTTAATATACTTAAGATGATTCTATGTATATTAGTCTAAAGTACGAGCAGCTGCATAGAATGATCCAGAACCACCATTTCTGTGAGTAACTTTAAGCTTATATTTACCTTTTGGAAGAGTATTGTACGTATTTGTAAAACCCTTTCCTGCTGCTAACGATCCAGAACCAATAACATTACCTTTTGAGTCTTTTAAAGACCAATCAAGTGTACCTTTAGTATTGTTTGTCATATGAACTCTCATATCTGCTTTTTTTACATGCTCGAACGATACTTCTCTTTCACCATTTATCAGACTGAAATCATCTTTAAGTATTTGGGTACGTTGGATAATTGGTGCTGAATTTTTAGTATTATCTACACCTTCTGTACTTGCTGATGTTGCTCCAATCCCTCCAGTTAATACGATACCAGTTGTTAATGTTCCTACTACTAATTTCTTAAACATAATAAATCCCCCTTAAATATTTTTTATAACTTGCACCTTAAATGTATCACTTTTGTATCTTTTGTAAATATTTTCAATTTGTAGAAATATTTATTTAATTATTAACAATATTGGGATTGTATTTTATCAAATGGAAAATAGAGGGATTTACAATGATATGTAATAATGCATAATAAATCAAGCAAATATCATGATATACTCTCAAAGAGCTGATACAAAATTTCTTTAGATTGGAAAACTAAAGTCTTATCTACCTAAAAGGAAGGCGCCTTATGGCGTCTTTTTTCTATTTTCAAAAGGACCTGCTCAATTAATTCTTAAAAACATAAGGTAAAGTGAACCCATTAAAATCCATGGAATGAACCCTAGTTTTACCCTCTAATCTAAAGGAGGCACTATTGTTATGGGATATGGTGGTAGTTGCGGCGAAGGCTGCGGTTTCGCTGGAGGATTCGCTTTATTAGTTGTATTGTTTATTTTATTAATCATTATCGGATGCAGTTGCTTCTGCTAAAAAACTATTGGAAAAGGCACCCTTATATGGGCGCCTTTTTGTATATTAAAAACCTCCCTATTTCCGTAGGCGGGCTAAATGTGATTTTGCACAATTGAGTTATAGCAAAATCATTTATATTGAAAGTAATGAAAATTAACTTAGTAATCCTAATACCTTAATAATCTCAATTATTTTATTATCTTTTATTTTGAAATAAAGCCTTTTCCCTATACGTTCACTAATTACAATATTTCCAAAGGCTAATTTACGCAAATGTTGTACAATCAAATCCTCTGTAATTCTTGTTTGCTTACTTAAATCAGAAACTGACAACGATCCATATGTAATCAATTTACAAACAATTGATAAGCGAGTAGAATTCCCTAATAACCCCAAAACTTTTATACTTTCGGTATAGAAACTAAAATCCATATGAAAAGCATGTAACAGATCTTCCAACCTCCTAAAATAAGATGAATATCAACCAAAATATCTTAACATAAAAATAGTAAAAAGCACCCTAAAATATACCAAATATTCATTGAGAAAAATGATACTTGAATGGGAGTCCAATACATATTATTAAAATTAATGTGTATTGGACTTTCCATCCTCAATGAATGGAAAGTAGAGATGCTTCAATTATGTACCGATCTGGAGCGTCTCCTATATAGTCAAAAGGATAACAAGTTGTTAATGTTAATGTTGGCTCACTTTTTTCTACAATAACTGTTCGATCTTCTGAATCTGTTATCCAATGCTTGTTAATTTCATATGTATATGTTTTATTTTCATATTCCACGATAAGTTGGTCATTTTCCTTTAATTGACCAAGCTCGGTAAAAACAGTATCTCTATGTCCACTTAAAACTGTATGACCATTTCCAGATGGTGTAGTAGTTAAGTCACTAACAAACATACCTACACCCTTTTTTAGTACTTTATCATCAGCTCCCCAATATATAGAGTATTTCTTTTGTATTTTAGGGATAATTAAATATGCTACTTTATCTCCTAACTGATGGTTTACCTTTGAAGCAGGAATTTGTACAGGTTTTTCTTGTAATGAAGTGTCAGTCTTTATCTCTGTCTCTGTTTGATTGATGTTTTGCGTTTCATTTTCTTTAGAAGGTGTGGAGGTCTCATATTGTTTAGCCTCGTTAGTTGTTAACGACTCTGCTGATTGTCTAGCACTATACCATTCTAGAAAATAATAGGAAAAGATAGTAAGTCCAATAACAGTTAAACATAAGCCTATCCATTGTTTTTTATTCACTTTTATCACTCCATTTGAAAACGACAGGATTTCTCCTGCCGTTTTAAGGAACTATTTTATGCGTTTGTTTTTTTACGACGGAACATTAATACAGAACCAGCTAATGCTAATCCTAAACTTGCTAACATCATTGTAACACCGTTTGATGCTGTATTAGGTAATTTTTCACCTTGTTTTTTCGTTTCTTTTTTCACAACTGTATTAGTATTTTTCTTTGTTTCTTTTGCAGTTGTTTGAGGCTTAGTTTGTTCTTGTTTATTATTTGTTGTTTGGTTATTTTGTTTTGAATTCTCTTGCTTAGTGTTTTCTTGTTTAACAGGTTCTTGTTTAGTGTTTTCCTGTTTAGTATTTTCTTGTTTAGGTTGTTCTTGAGGTTTAGTAGTTTCTTTATTTTCTGTTGTAGTATTTGTGCTCTTTGGATATTTATAATCTTCACATGGAATGCCGTCTTTATCATTATCTAAACGGTGTGGATCATTTCCAACACCATATCCATTTTGATCCCAGAATGCTTGAGCATCTTGTTGACTTTTAAAATGACCACAGTTTTTTGTATCATTAGGACTCTTAGCTGCAAATGCAGAAGAACTGTACCCCACTGTTAATAGTGTTACCGCTATTGCTGAAGCTAATAATTTTTTCATAAATTTCTTTATCCCCCTAAATGGTATGTATTTACATTGAAATATTTTACATTTAAAAATCTAAAAATACAATAATAATTTGTAGATAAATGTAAGATTTCTAGATAATAATACCAAACTGTTAATTCATATATTGTTATATTATGTCGAAAGAAAATAAAAAAAGAGCCAAAGCTCTCTTTAATAACTAATACTAACCATAGTCACTATTCTCACAGTAATATGAATTTGATTTATCACAACAAATATATGTTGTTTGTTGGATAAATAATGGCCTTGATGAGGCGTTAACTGAAGTGGCATTTAACATCCTCAAATAAGAAAGTTCTTGTATCTCCCTGGTGTTAATCTAATTGTTTGTGGAGTTGTGGATTTAAATGGTCTACTAGTCAATGTGACGAACGCAGCAAATACAAAGCTAAAACTAAAACGAATAAGAGTCTTAGTGTGGTTAGTTGTAAAATTTTCAAATAGAGTAATTGTAGAGTTAGGTGGAATTTCAAGACTTGTAAGGTTAGTTTCTGATCCGAAAATTGTAAAGGTCTCTATAAAACTGTTGGTAGAGTTTGAAGAGTTACATGATTATCTTTATTGGAATCAAAATAAGCTTACACATCCAAACTATTGATAATAGCTAATATTTGATGATCTGTCCATTTGCCATTAATCCTTATATTTTCTTTCGCTATACCTTCTTTTTTAAACCCCACTTTTTCTAATACACGAATAGATGCTATATTATCAAGCATCGCTCCTGCTTCAATTCTATGTAGCTTTAATTCCCTAAAAGCAAAATCTACAACAAGTTGAAGAGCCTCTGTTGCATAGCCCTTTGCATTATGCTCCTTATCTAAAGTGAATCCCGTATAACAGCTTTGGAGGTCCCCCCTAACAATTTGAGTTAATGAAATGTCTCCGATAAGTTTATCATTTTCTCTTAAAAAGATTCCAAAAGGGTATACTTGTCCTTCAACTGTCTTTTTTAGAGCTTGTTCAAGACGTATTTTTTGATGTTCTTCTGTATAAAAAACTTCTGGGAGCAACGGGCAAACTCGTTGAAAAAATTCGCGATTTCTAATATGTAAGTTAGCTAACTCGTTAGCATCAGCAGTTTTATAAAGCCGAATATAAATGTGCTTCCCTACTAGTTTCATAACATCCCTCCAACATTTTTATATGTCTAATGAGGCAAAAGTATACCGTATACCGTATACTTTATACAGTTGGCTATTGTCAGGAATCATTTTGCACGAAAGAAAAGACACTCTATATGAGTGTCTTTTCCAATAGTTTTTAGCAGAAGCAAGAAGCTCCAACGATGATTAATAAAATGAATAACACAACTAATAAAGCAAAGCCTCCAGAAAAGCCACAACCGCCACAACTACCACCATAACCCATAATAGTTCCTCCTTTAGATAAGAGGGGAAAACTAAGGTTCACTCATGTATTTTAATGGATTCGTTTCATCTTATGTTTTTCCGCATTGATTGAGCAGGTCCTTTCGAAAACTATTCACATATTAACTATATTTTTAAAAATAAATAATTTAATTATATCAATAGATAGATAAATTAATATAATGTATTAATCCTAAAAGAAGGGAGGAATAGCCATGCAATTAGTTTGTTTTAAAATAGTAAGTGGTCAATATTTCTTATTTGTAGAAGGTATTCAAATTCCTGTACCAATTCCAGCAGTTGCTGCAGCTTTATTAATTGGTTTAGGAGTAATTCCACTTTGTTCTTAATGTAAAGAATTCGGACCATTCCTATCTTTCCATTGGAAAAGCCTCAAGTATATGAATACTTGAGGCTTTCTTTATATCAGAGAAAAAACACCTTACAGCGCTTGAAGATCTCCTGATTTAATTAATGCGGCCGTTACATCATCACCGAAAGTATTGAGACAGAATACTTGCTCGTCTACCTTATCCATCACTGTAGCTTCACCTATCACGCCACCTTGAAGTTTAATAAAATAGTTATGTTCTTCTACAATTTTACTAAAATCTCTATTTGCCCATCTTTCAGTAATTGCTAATAGCTCTTCTTTGTTCTTGAAATTGTTTCCGTTTAGAATATTTCTTACTTTCTCTGCATTCTTTTTGGACATAGGGGTTGCTCCCTTTCCTTCACACGCTTTTACTTTTTGATGAGTCATGCTATGCATAGCTGAAATAACTTCTTCTTCAGTAGAAGTTACTGTAATGTGAAGTTGTGCATTTGAACCTTTCACTTCTGCTTCATTCGATAGTATGTCTTCTTTATTAACCCCTGCAAAAACATGGTCCTCCCCCTTAAGCGGGACTTCAGCAAACTGTAATATTCCATAAGTCATACCAGTTGCAAGTACTACTCCCCCTATAATAGATGCTAGCCAATACTTTAGCTTCTTATCCATCTTCATTCCCCCGTCTTCGTTTACATATCTTAACTAAAGAATACCATATTTAATTCCTTTTTATTGAAAAGTCTCTAATTTCTACTATTTAAAAATGATTATATCGTCTAATGTAATACGATATAATCATTTTATAATACAAAAAAAATCATATTCTCATTCCCTATTTTTTTGGAGGTGATTGTCTTGAATAAAAACATCAATCTACTTCTTCAAATAATAATTGGAATTATAATTATGATTGCACCTATTCTCATAACAGGATCTATATACGATGTCACTAAATCATTTGGTGAACTATTAGTGGCAGAACTTATTATAAGAACACTTTCTCTCATTATTGGACTTTTAGTTATTAGCACGGCTTTGCATCGTTATTCTCAATAATTATTCATGTTCAAAAAATACAAATATTTTACATACCAATTCTTATGTATTAAGACATCAAAAACAAGTGTTACGAAAAAAATATAAAAAAGACATCTTTTTTAGGGAAAGATGTCTTTTTTATATAAACCTTAATGTTCGTTCTGTAAAACCCTCGCTGCCTTTACTCCCTCTTTCTCTTCTTTTAAAAACAACGATACGATAAAAGCAACAATGATAAAGACTAACCCTAGTGCAAATGCACCTTGGAATCCAGACGTTAAACCGTTTAACTTCTCTACTGGATCCAGTGGATTTGCGGAGCTTTCCATATAGCTAGTTGTTCCTGAAGACATTTTCGATATGAATATAGCTGTACCAATTGCGCCAGCTACTTGTTGCAGTGTACTAAACAGTGCTGTTCCGTGCGGATATAAATCTGGTGTTAATTGATTTAAACCGTATGTTTGTGCTGTCATAACAAACATGAGTCCAACCATTAATACGCTATGCATAACAATAATTTGTACCATTGATGTATCAGGAGTAATGCCTTTAAATAAGAACATTGCTATCCCCACTAACACAATACCGGGAACGATAATAACTTTCGGACTAAATTTATCAAATAGTTTACCTGCGATTGGTCCCATTATGGCGCTAATAACACTTCCCGGAAGCATGATGATTCCTGATTTAAAAGCTGTAACGAGTAAAACTGTTTGCAGGAACATCGGTAATAAAGTCATCGTTGAAAATAACGACATCATCACAATGACGATTAATCCAACTGATAATGTAAACATCGGGACTTTAAATGCGCGTAATTCTAAAATTGGATTCTCAATTTTTAATTGTCGGACGACAAAAATACATAATGAGATAAATCCAACAAGTAAAGCGCCATACACTTTCGTATCAGACCATCCTAAATCACCTGATGCACTAAAGCTATACACAAGTCCGCCAAATCCGAGTGTCGATAAAAGGATTGATGGGTAATCTACTTTTGGCCTTGTTAACTCTGAAACATTTTGAATGTACTTCATTCCAATTATAATGGAAATGATCACGACAGGAATAACAATGTAGAATAACCAGCGCCAATTTAATGAATCCACAATTACTCCAGATAATGTAGGACCAATTGCCGGAGCTGCCATCATCACAAGTGCGATTAATCCCATTGTTGCACCGCGTTTTTCAGGCGGACAAATAATTAAAATCGTATTCATTAATAACGGTGAAATTAACCCCGTCGCTACAGCTTGGACGATACGGCCGACTAATAAAACGGAAAATGCCGGCGCAAATCCCGCAATTAATGTACCAGCTAAAAACGTTACCATAGCGATCAAAAACATTTGTCTCGTTGTGAGCCATTGCTGAAGTAACGCTGTAATTGGGACTAAAACCCCAACTACTAACATGTAAGCTGTAGAAAGCCATTGAATCGTTGAAGCTGTTACATCAAATTCTTTCATTAATACGGTTAACGCATTACCAAGTAACGTTTCGTTTAATAATGCAACCATTGCCCCTAGAAGTAATGCAATTAAAATGGGGGTATGTTTCAAATTAGAAGTATCAACTTTGCCACTTGCAGGGCTCTTAGTTGTCATATTCATTTACAAATTCTCCTCCTGTTTCTTGCTAAAAAAACGATAAATATACCTAAACACATGTAATATAATATACATATGTAGATTAAAAAGGGAGAATCAATTTTCAGCCACTGTATATTTAATCTACAAAAAAGGAGAATTGTAGATGAACGATAATGAAAAACAAATTGATTTACGTATTAGACGTACACATAAATTACTATGGGATTCCTTATTTGAATTAATGACACAATCAAAGCAGAAATATAGTACGATCACAATTAACCAAATATGTGACCGCGCGATGGTACACCGAACAACCTTTTATAAACACTTTGAAGATAAAGATGCTTTATTAGCATTTGGATTTAAACGATACAGCAAGATGATTGCTGAAATACCCGTTTCAGATCGATTAAGTAAACCATTTCAAGTAATGGAACAATTTCTACACCATGAAGAAATCGGTAAAATATTAGAGACACAAATGTCTGATGAACAATTTATTAACCGGACACAGTATTTAAGTCACGAAACGAGAAAACAAGAAATAGAAGCGTTACATCAACTGCGCAAAAATCATACGATGCCAAATGATCTAATCATTGAATTTTATTCAGGGGCAATCACCTCATTAAGCGCATGGTGGTTTAAAAATGAAAGAAGCGTTTCTGCGGCTGAAATGGATAAGTATCTCCACCAACTTATTAACAGGGATATTTTTCAGTTTGAAGAGGAATAAGACTACACCTTTTCAATCATGCAATAAAGTGAAACTTTAATCAGTGGGGGGTTTTGTTCATCCCCCACTGATTATTAGTTGAACCAATCGGACTTTTACGGACAGTTGATCCCCCACCTAACTTCTTTGCTTCCACTGAATTTTGAGGTGGGGGTCTTACTGCCCGTTAAAGCGGGATCAAATTGACCACAAAATAGGAATATGATATATTTTCCGTAGAATACTATATAAGTATGACATCAAATAAAATGGCATATAATAAAAAGAAGAGATGCGCTAACATCTCTTCCTTAACTGCTACCGTATAGGGTGGTGGTTATTACACGTTACTATTTTTTACGAAACCCACCCTTTTGCTTCCTACGGCGCGGAGTGGGTTTTTTGTTGTCCTTACCCAGAAGTTGCTTCCGCAAAAAATACGCTGAAACTTCACGTACAGTCGCTTTTACAAATTCTTTTACAAGGTCAAACAAAAACTCCATATTATCACCCCCTTTCCTTCCAAATGGAAAGAAGGGATAACCACCCACCCTCACAATATGCAGTTACATATATTTTATCAAATGATTGTAAAGATATTATGTAAACAAAACAAATGAAATTTTACATAGAAAAAAAGCCCTTCTAAACCGGGCTTTTCTATCATCATTATTTAGCGATCTTCTTCAAATCCGAACTTTCTATAATTGAAAGCATATCCACCTTTTATTAAGACGGACCATAACCAATAAGATGAGCAATTATAACTGCTATTAGACCGATTGAGTATTCAATTAGAATTAAAGGAAGAATCCACCTTGCCCACCTTGTCCATGAAATTCCTGCAATTGCTAATCCAGCCATTAGCGTACCACCTGTGGGAAAAATAATGTTTCCAATACCATCCGCGAATGAAAAGGATAATACAGCTGTTTGGCGTGTAATGTCCAATAAATCTGCAAGTGGCGCCATGATAGGCATTGTCAACATTGCATGACCACTACCTGATGCTAAAATAAAATGAATCGCTACTTGGAAGTTGTACATTCCAGCAACACTTAAAAAAGGAGAAATATGTTCCATTCCTTCCGACACTTGATACAGTAGTGGGTCTATAATATGCCCTTGATTCAAGACAACTAAAATAGCGCGTGATACACCAATGATTAAAGCTCCCCCGATTAAAGATGCCGATCCTTGTGTAAAAGATTCTACAGTATCATCAAGAGATATCTTGCCGAGAATTGCAATGATTATAGTTAAAATAATAAATAAGGCTGCAATTTCTTTTATATACCACTCGTACTTAATAACACCAAATACAAGAATAATATAATTGATTAAAAAGGCCGTTAATATCCATTTATGTCTTTTTGTTAACTCTACTTTCGCTGTTAGTAGGCTGTCTTGCTTGTTTGTATCGAATTTTCCGTAAATTCCGCTTGCAGGATCCCTCTTTACTTTCATCGCATGACGATAAACGAATGTAACAGCAATTACATATATGACTACGAATAAAACGAGGCGGAACCCCATCCCCGAATACATAGGAAGACCCGCTATCCCTTGAGCCAGCCCAACTGTAAACGGATTCATAATTGCCGTTGTAAATCCGACGGACGCTCCTACTAGTACCATCGCAGTTCCTGTTATCGTATCAAATCCAACCGCAAGAGCTAGCGGAATAAATAGAGGTACATACACTAAAGCTTCCTCAGCCATCCCCATTAATGACCCGCCAAGTGCAAAGAACAGCATGATAATAGGAATCATTAACTTTTCACGGTTAGCGAGTTTTTTTGCCATCGTTGAAACAAGAGCCTCAACTGTACCGGATGCCTTTAATACACCAAAAAAACCTCCAATAATAAGAATAAAAAAGATAATATTAGCAGCTTCTACCATCCCTGTAGGAATAGATTTTACCGTATCAAAAAATCCAAGTGGCGTTGATTCAATCCATTTAAATGAATTTGGATCTACTGTTGTATACCCATTTTTTTCAATCTGTTCATATTTTCCGGCCGGCAATATATGTGTAATAACAGCCGCAATAACTAGCAAGACAAGTAACATTGCAAATACGTTTATTTTCCATTCTTTTCTTTCCTTTTTTTCTTCTGGCTCGAATGAAACTGCCTTCTCTGATACTTGACTCATATACCAATCCCCTTTGCAATAGAGTGAAACTTTAATCATTGGGGGATTTGTTCATCCCCCAATGATTATTACTTTTACAAGCAGCCGGCAGTCTGGTTTCCCCACTACCATGACGTACCAAGCTATCCACCAATTCTTTTATTTATAACACGCTAGGATTTAACTACCTTTTTACTAATTTCATTTACAAATTGGTTAAATAAACGCTGCTGCAAGACATCCTTTTCCGACATCATTTCTGGATGCCATTGAACGGCTGCTACATAACGATGAGCTTTCGATTCAATAGCCTCTATTACACCATCAAAGGACCATGCGCTCGCCTCGAAATCTTTTCCTAATGTTTTCACTGCTTGATGGTGAAAAGAATTAACCATTAAAGATTTTTGGCCAATGGCCTCATAAACTTTTCCCTCTTCCAGAAGATCTACAGAATGAGAGCCTTGCCATTTACGGAACTGTTCTCGAACATGGAAATATTCTGGCCCCATCTCGTGCTCTAAGTCTTGATAAAGAGATCCACCAGCTGCAACATTTAACACCTGTAATCCTCGGCAAATTCCTAGAATAGGAATATCTTTTTCTAAAGCCTGCTTTGCCAAATTTAATTCAAAATTATCTCGTTCTTCCTCTACAGTACCTATATATGATTTTGGAGTATCACCGTAATAAATTGGATTGATGTCCGCGCCACCAGCCAATAACAATCCATCTAATTGATTAAGTGTGGACTCAATTTGATCAACTTCCTCAATTGGAAGTAGAACAACCGTTGCACCTGCTCGTTGAATTGAACGAATGTAGTCATAAGAAAAGATAGCCATATCTTGACCTGGTAGCCCTCGTAAGCCCTCCTTCCCTATTTCACTATGATCAATATAATACCCCGTAACACCAATTAGTGGTTTCATTTTCTCTCACCTCATAATTTAAATGGTTTCGTTGTCTTTCTCTGCTGAAATTGTATACTCTTAACCTCCCTTTTCTAGCAAGTGGTAAAGAATTAAATATGTAAATTATGACTCTACTCATTTCATTATTTCTTTACACACCATTGATATAAGCAAATATCGTGCCAACATTAAAATTAAAGTGATTATTTACATATTTTTAAATATTTTGTCGTTTTATCGGTGTTTACTATGTTGAAATGTATTATAATTGGTTATTAATTGGTTACATAATGACCAATTAATAACCAACTTTAGACCAATTACATTCAACTAAAGAGGTGCTCTATGAACAAATTTGAAACTAACCACATTGTATTGATCACCGTTTTAAAAGAAACACGAAAAGCCCTACATCAACAACTAACGGAGATGATAGGTGACCTCATAGATATTGAAAGTTTTTCTGTAGAAGAAAGTATTCCAAAAGTATTTCATTCTACATTAATCTTGTTACCTAATACATTTACGATAGAAACGGTGAAAGACTTTATTGGGGAAAACTGCGAAGTAATAATAGCAAAACGAACATTAAATTATGAAAACGTAGACCAGCTTTTATTTTTACCAGAAGGAACACAAGCCCTATATGTGAATGATAATCATGAAACAGTATACGAATCAATTGAAACGATGCGTCAATTGGGGCTGAACCACATTGAATATGTCCCATACTATCCTGGAAAAACGAATATACAAATGATTAAGCTCGCAATCACACCTGGCGAACTTGAAATTATCCCTGACTTTGTAGAAAAAGTAATTAATATCGGTCATAGATTAATAGATATTACGACAATCATGTCCATTCTAGATCGATTTCATTTAATGGAGGAATCAGGTAACCACGTTTCTGAGAGATACTATCGAAAAATAGTAGATTTAACAAAGAATTTAGCTAAAGCTCATCGACAACTGCATCAAGTTATTGATGGTGTTGGTGATGGCATACTAGCTATTGATTATGAAGGAAGAATTGTTGTCTTTAATGAATTTCTGGAAAGCATGCTGAAAATAAAAAGTAAAAACGCTATTGGTCATCCGATTGATGCCATTATTGATAATATCGATTTAGTGAACTTCATCCTTTCAGATAAGCAACAAGAAAGCGGAATATTTGTTGTAAACGGCTTGGATGTAATAGTGGAACGCCTACATATAAATGATCAATCGATTATTGTTACTTTCAGAAATGCCCTTAAGACCATCGGATTTGAACGGAAATTGAGAAAAGAATTTGTCAAAAAAGGTTATGTAGCAAAATACAATTTTCATAACATCGTTGGGATTAGCTCTACGATCCAAGACACGAAACAAATTGCCAAAAGGTTAGCTAAGACTGATTTAACTGTATTAATTGAGGGTGAGAGTGGTACCGGAAAAGAGTTGTTTGCAAGTGCTATTCATAATGCTTCCCAGCGAAATAGCGGCCCTTTTCTTGCTGTTAACTTCAGTGCTTTATCGGATGATTTAGTCGAGAGTGAATTATTTGGTTATGAAGACGGAGCGTTTACCGGAGCAAAAAAGGGCGGGAAAATGGGACTATTTGAACAAGCAAATGGTGGCACTATTTTTTTAGATGAGATTGGAGATATTAGCCTGAAACTTCAAGCACGACTACTTCGAGTATTGCAGGAAAAAGAGATTATGCGCGTTGGCGGAAGCCAAATTATCCCGATAGACGTCCGGATTATTGCAGCAACCAATAAGGATCTACTGAAAATGATTCAAGAAAATATGTTTAGAGAAGATTTATACCATAGGCTTAAAGTACTCTTTATACACCTCCCCGAATTAAGGGCACGCCGAAATGACATTGAATTATTAGCTAAACATTTTGTCGCACTATCGGACCCTAAAGTCAAAATTGAACAAGAATTGATTGAAGAACTTCACGGATATCCATGGTACGGAAATGTAAGAGAACTTAAAAATACGATAGATTACATGCTTGCTGTCCGTACCGGAAACCAAATAACAAAAAATGATTTGCCTAATCAACATTATTTCCAAAAGCCTCCTCATAAGAAAACAAATAGTGATCAGGCAGAAAATATTAAACCCTTTTCTTCAAGTTCAAACGCTCTTGATCAAGAATCACTTTTCATCCTTACCCTTATCATGAATTATGAAGAAAAAGGAAAGGCAATCGGACGAAGAATTATTTCTGAAAAGAGCCAAGAAGTCGAAATAAATTTATCTGAAGCACAAGTGAGACACCGGTTGAACTTCCTGAAAATGAAAGGTTATGTGGAAATAAAAAGAGGTAGAGCAGGGATTCATTTAGCAAGAAAAGGGTTGGAGATTGTACGTAGTCTTTAGTTAAGGTTCGGATTTTCAGATACATAGAGGCTGTTTTATAAACAGCCTCTTTTTTTATGGAATAAAACGTCGATAAATTTAAGTTACAAATATTCAGAATTAATATTAAAATGAATAATGGGGATAGGGGTATGGGATTATAAAATTTATACATAACGAGGGAATAGAAATGAAACTACAATTAAAAGCGGATTTAATGTTACTACTAGTTACATTTTTTTGGGGTGCATCCATCCTACTTACAAAACTTGGACTTGATGGCATAGAAGAATATAATTTAATCGCATTACGATTTATTATCGCTTTTCTTTTATCAGGTTTAATATTTTACAAACATTTATTTAAGATCGATTTTAAAACTGTAAAATATGCATTTATACTCGCTTCTGTCTTATTTATCGTTTACATTTTCGCGACTTTCGGTACAAAGTATACGAGTGTTTCTAATGCTGGTTTCCTACTATGTCTCACAGTCATTTTCATTCCAATATTATCAGCTATATTTTTAAAACACATTCCGGAAAAGAAAGTTATAGTAGGGATCATTTTAACGATAATAGGAATCGGCTTATTAACATTAACGAGCGAATTCAAAATCGGTAACGGCGATATATTTTGCATACTGTCTGCCCTGTTTTATGCGATCCACGTCATCATTACTGGAAGTGTAACGAAACATGTGAATTCCATTGCACTTGGAGTAGTGCAACTAGGCTTCGTCGGCCTATTTAGTCTTATTTTTTCATTCATTATCGAAACGCCAAAACTGCCTAGCACAACCAACTCATGGCTAATCATCCTAGCCTTAAGTATATTTTGCACCGCAGTCGCATTCATCGTGCAAGTTATCGCCCAGCAATACACTACACCTACCCATACAGGTCTTATTTTTTCATTAGAACCTGTCTTTTCCGCAGGCTTTGCTTTCGTTTTCACAGGTGAAACGCTGACAGGAAAAGGATACTTAGGGGCTACGCTTATATTATTGAGTGTGTTAATTGCTGAGTTGGATTTTAAGAGTTTGTTGAGGCCTAATTATAAGAAGAATATAGAGTAAACATTTCAATAGAATCAATAAACATACCCCAGAAAAATATGAGTTTATATTATTTTCATTCTCTTCACTTAGATTTTCTTTTTAGATGCTATCTTCAAACAAGGTAGCATCTAAAAAATGTTAAAAGGAATCTCTCCTTAGTATCTTCTTATACTCGATGTAGTTTGCATACTTGACCTTTTCTACGTTCTTTAATTACTTACTGAATATAGTCATACAGATTTTTCGCTAACAATAAACAAGTTACTGTAATGAAAAGGGCACGAACATACCCGCTCCCTTTTTTTATAGCGAATTTGGAGCCAACAATCCCTCCAGCAATTTGAGCAATCCCCATTATAAAACCATATGCATAGTTTACTTGCCCTACATACATAAACATCAACAATGCACCAACATTACTTCCTAAATTAAGAAGCTTCGCATTACCTGCTGCTTTTAAAAAATCATACCCAATAAATAAAAGAGAAAACATTAAAAATGAACCTGTTCCAGGACCTAGAAATCCATCATAAAAACCAATAGCAAAAACAAAAAAAGTAAAAATAATGACGTGTCGACCAGACAATTTTTTATGAGTGGAAATACTACCCCAATCCTTTTTGAATATCGTATAAATAGCGACCGCACCAAGCATGATCAGCATTAATGGCTTCAATACTTCTGGATTCATTAAATGAACAGTCCATGCCCCTATTATGGAACCTATGAAAGTGAGCGGAACTAATTTAAACGCCGATTTCAAATCAAGATTACCAGAACGATAAAACACAATATTACTAGTTGCACTTCCCATTGTCGATGCTAGTTTATTCGTAGCTACTGCACTTGCTGGATTCAGTCCTGTAAATAATAAAGCTGGTAAAGCAATGAGTCCACCACCACCTACAACTGAATCAATAAATGCAGCTAAAAATCCAAAAGCAATCAAAATCATCAATACAGATGGGTCTAAATAAAAATCCATACTATTAACCTCCCCTTTAGTCACTATTGTAATAGTAACTACCAATTTGCTAAATGTAAATAGTTATTGTAACGTTAAAATATAAAAGCAAACATCGGAGGACGAAAAAAGTGGACTACATAGTGCAACAGCTTAAAAAAATTGGTTTCAATGAATATGAAGCTAAATCTTATGTATCTCTTGTTAAACAGGGGCCTGTCACAGCCTATCAAGTGAGTAAAGATTCGGGTGTCCCAAGAGCGCGAATTTATGAGATTTTAGGTAACCTTGTAGAAAAAGGAATTGTCATGAAAGAAGAAATAAATGACACCACCCGCTATTCACCTCTACCTGTTGAAATCTTTTTACAGAAGGCGCAAACAGAATGGCAATCTACTTACGAAGGAATAAGTGATTCATTAAAAAAACTAGAAACTTCCGAGGAAAAAACGGATAATCGAGTAATTACTTTAAAAGACAATCAAACAATCATTAGCTACTGTCAGACATTAATAAAAAAAGCAGAACGACGTATTGTCATTTCAATGTGGGATGAGATGTATGAAGCGTTAAAAGAAGATCTATCTGAAGTAGCTGATAAAGTTACAATACAAGGTATTACCCTACATGTTGAAGATCCCATTAAAAATCTAGAAGCCCATCGCATAACACCTTATACAGAAACCTTGTCTACAGAACATTGGTTTATTGTATCGATAGATTCTAAAGAGATGATTTATGGACCATCACTCGAAGAGCGTAATATTGCTTTTTATACAGATGACCCCGTTCATATATACTTATTAGAGGATTATGTATGGCATGATGTTTTAGTAAATCGACTTGTCCGACGTAGCCAAGATGACTTGCAGCAATGGATTACGGCAGAGAGAAAGTCTTTCTTTATGGGGAAATGAGAAGCATATTGAAAGAATCAAAAAATAAAGCATAAGTGAATGAAATAGAACACTTATGCTTTATTTTATTTGCAAAGTGATGCTCCAGCCTTTTCACTATTTCCCCTCCACAAACCGCCCAAACTCCTTCAAAAATCTCAATTTAAAACTCCCCACAGGCCCATTCCGATGCTTTGCCACATGAATCTCCGTCATCTCTTTCTGCATCGTTTCCTTATCGTAATAATCTTCACGATACATAAGCATAATGACATCCGCATCTTGCTCAATTTGTCCGGTCTCTCTTAAATCAGATAAAAGAGGTCGCTTATCTTGACGTGCTTCTACCGAACGAGACAATTGCGACAACGCGACTACACAAACATTTAATTCACGTGCTAATACCTTAAGCTTACGAGAAATTTCACTAATCTCTTGAAATCGATTGCCCTTATGCTTCGGATCACCCGTAATAAGCTGCAAGTAATCTACAATGACTAAAATCTTTTTATCACCGTGCTTCCGCTTTAACTTACGAGTTTGCATCCAAATATCTTGCACTGTAACGCCTGCATTGTCGTAAATCTCAAATGGCAACTCACCAATCTCCGCAAACGCCTTACTTACCTTCTCCCAATCTTCCATCGCAAAACGATGCTTCGGATTTTTCAGCCTACCTCCTGACACTTCACCTACGCAAGAAGCCATCCTTTTTAACAATTGCTTACTACTCATCTCTAACGAAAACAATCCAACCGCCACTCCAGACTTCGCCGCATGCAATCCAACATTAAGCGCAAACGCAGTCTTCCCCATAGAAGGACGCGCACCAAGAACGACAAAATCACCTTCCTGCAATCCGCACGTCATTTTATTTAACGATGTATAACCAGTCTCAATACCAGTAATCTCTTTCACATCTTGATGAAGCTCCTCATACAAATCAACTAACGCATCCTTCAAATCAAACTCACATACAGAGTCTTTCTCCTCTAATTCACAAAGTGCCGTAATCGTCTCACCGATAACTTTCTCACTCTTCTCCGCAATAAGACGCTCTCCCATCTTGTGCCCAAGAACACCCGCCTGATACATTTTCCAGGCACCTCGAACAAGCCCCTCATAATAAGAGAAGTTGGCAGTTGTAGGCACACCATCCATTAACCCTATAAAATACTCCATTCCCCCGATCCCCTCTAAAAACTTCGGATCTACCCTAGAAATGAACGTCACAAGATCAATCGGTTGTCCCTCTTCTTCCATTTTCCGCATTAACTGAAATATAGACTTGTGCACTGACAGAGAAAAATACTGCTCCGTCAAACGGCACTCCTTAATAAGCTCTCCATCAATTAATAGAGAACCTAACACCGTCTTCTCCGCCTCCACATTTTGAATACTCATGGCCGCCACCCGCGCTCCGCTAAAAAGCGCTGCAACTCTTCCTCAGACGGCGCATTCTTCTCCCACTCCTCACACCTCGCCAAAAACTCCTCCGTCTCCCCCGTACTAACAGACGAATCCTTCTTCCTAAACTTAACCGTATCCGCCTCAACCTCACACACTTTCGTAAATCCCTTCCCGTGCCACCCTCTCAAAATCCCCTTCACATAAGCAACCGTTCGCTTATTATTCTCAAACGCAATTTGAAGAGCCTTCAGCACAAGCTCCTCTGACAAATCTTCCATCCACGCACTCAATTCCTCTACAGTATGAGGTGACAAACTACCGAAATGCTGCTCATAAAAAGAAAACACGCGACTTCCCGTTTCTTCCTCTACAACCTCTTCTTCCTCTGTCTCCTCACAAATCGGCTCAACATCATCCACAGTCAAATCATCAGGCATACCGAAATGTGCTAAAAGCATCGGAACATTCAGCTCTTCCTCAGTGCACTTCTGAAGAAACATATGTACAAACTCCTTATTCTTCACACCCTTAAGCTCACGAAGCACACACTTCTCCACATTCGTATTCGTCACCGGATTATAACGAAGCCAATTTAAAACGAATAACTCTCTGGTATCCGCATCATAAAGAATCTTCCCATAATCAATGAAGCGCTGCACAAGCTTATCCACAGTCTCCCGATTATAACCCGTCTCCATCTCAGCTAACCGCTTCGGAAAAGGAAAAATCCCGCACTGCGTCGTCTTCGAACAAGTTAATAAATAAACATAAAAATACCGCTCCTCCGGCGTCAAATCCAAAACAAAATCATCCTGCCAAAAATTCACCTGCACATTACGATACACCGCCATCAAAGTTCCTCCCGTCTCCGTTCAAAAGTAAAAGCCCCTTCATAATATATATGGGAGGATGGCAGGGTTTTTGGCGTGTTATTTCAAATTTTTTTTGACTACTACTACGGTGTTTGTTGTTGTAGTTGTTTTTGTTGTGTTTTTTCTTAGTGATTTATTACTTGGTAGGGGCTTGTAAGGGGCTTATAAGGGGCTAGTTATCGGTTACTTCGATTAGAAAGACTCGATTTGAAAAGCCGCCTCGTTCTTCTGCTTTCTTTTTTCGGATGTTGTTGATTTCTTCTAATGTTGCGCCTTCGTGTTCGGCTAGGGCGTTTATTAGTTCTAGTAGGTCGGATAGTTCTTCGAGTTTATCGGGTTTTGTTTTTGCTTTGATGTATTCTGTTAGTTCTTCTTGTGTTTTCTTGCATAGTTCCTCTATGTATTCATCTTCGGGTAGGATTCTTGTTGTGGGTGTTTTTCCGTTGGATTTTATTATTTGTGGAATTTTGTTTCGGATTAGTTTGTTGTAGGTTGGCATGTGGGTTTCCCTCCGTTTGATTTTTCTTCTATTATAATGGAAAAGCAGTTTAACTAGGTGTTAAACTGCTTCATTGCTTCTTTTATATATTTTTCTTCTTCGGTTGTGAAGAGGGTTGGAAATTCGGATAGTGGGAGGTTTGATTTTTGGATTATATCTTCTATATCACTTTGAGGTGTATCAAGATAGTTCGTTACCTCTTCTATTAAATTGAAAAAATCCTTCAAGGTAACTTGAACATCATGATGACTTGGATCCTTCTCTTCTTCCTTATAGTTTTTCAACTTCCCTATTACATCCATAAAACGTTGCTCAAATTCTTCTTTTAAATCCTTATTGTTATAAAACGCTCGAACACTATCCTTTGAAAAGTGTTCCTCTAACCATTCCTTATTTTCTTTCTCCCATATGAAGGTTTGCAGAAATGAAGAAAACAAAGCAACATCCACTCGTTCTTCCTTTTGAAACTTCTTCATCATCTCATCCATATGCGAAAGCACCTTCGCAATTCTTTCTTGCTCTGCCAAAAGCAATTCCCTTTGAAAATGCATTTGCCTTAAAAATTCTTCTGTCTCTATATCACGCTGCAATATAATATTTTGAATCTCACCAAGCGAAAAACCAAGATGCTTAAACGATTGAATTTGCTGCAGCACATACAAATCATCTTTCGTATATAACCGATGCCCGCCCTCAGTATAATCGCTCGGCTTTAATAAATTAATCTTGTCATAATAACGAAGCGTCCGCACCGTAACATCCCCAACACTTGCAAACTCACTAATCATCCACGCCATATCATCACCTACTCCGCTAACTTCTCTCTCACATACTGAAGCATATGAGAAAAACTCATCTCATTCTGCCGACAATATTGAAACAAACCTACAACAAGCAATACAAAAGGAACATTCTCTCTATAACGGTTTTCATACTCGCTAATACCATCATAAAAGTACTCATACTTTCTTTTTCGTAAAACGATATAAATCGCAATAAACAACACTGCAATCATAATAAAAATTCGCTTTCCCCTTATCTCCACTTCTTGTTTCATCATCTATTCTCCTTCCACTGCATACTTATCTTCTTTAAATAAAGGAATTCGAATGAAATAACGATATGGCTCTTCGCGTATTACTTTCCACGCAACAATGATCACTTGAACGACCTCAAAGGCAAACACAATCCAAAACAAAACATCACTAATACCCGAACTAATATTAAATAGAAGAAAGATTAACAAATGAAAATTGAACGCCTTTCGGCAATGGTATTTGTACACTCCATTTTTACGTGCCAGTGTGATGTACATGAGTAGTGGCGAAAAGATTCCTATTGCGGCTGAGAGTAGTAGCATGATGATGGTGTTTCTTTTTTCTTTTGTGGTGGTTTTCATGAGTTGTTTGGTCCCCCCTTTTTGATTTGTCTTCTTTAGGTTAGGGGGTGACGTTGGGGGAGGTGCAAGGGGAATTTTAATTTAAAAACAGCAACACTTATTCCAGCGTTGCTGTCCTTCTTTCAAAATATGTATGAAGACGATATTCACATATCTCCTTCGTCCATTCAAATAAGATCTCTTCATCTTCTTTTCTAACATCCATATTTAGAGAAAATAATTTGCCATCAAATGATAGTAAACCTTTCGAGCTACCACTCCATTTTGTCATTGGCATTGTAGCAATTAATTTACTAACTTTTTCTTCATCATATTCCCACATACGTTGTGCTTGCTTGTCACTAAAATCGATTCGCTTGCGGTATTCTTGTTCCATTAAAAACTGATGGAAGAATGGTGCAACTTCTTGTGGTGAGATAGGATGGTACCATTCCTCTTTTCCGCGTTGTAACATCGCTAACAATAGTAGCATTTTATAGCTTTTTGCCATTCCTGTTTTTTCAACTTCTTGCAACCACGCTTCACAATGTAAAAACACTGTTTTTTCAAGTTCTGTTAATTCATCATTCCATGCTAAAAAGCCAACATATGATTTAAACTCTTGGCGATATTCTTTACTCTCTTCTATACCAAGTTTATGTAATTCTAAATATGTAGGTCGACGTCCAAGATCCATTTTTACAGTTTGATAGCTATGTTGCAATTTTTCTTTTCTCGGCATTTTCTTTTTCAGTAATTCATCTAATAACTGCTTTGCTTCTAATTCAAATTCTACTGTACATCCATCTGGCAATATATTTTGTGTACCATTTCCTTTCGTCTTTCCATCATCAACTCGAAGCATTTGCATTTTTATATCTGCATTTCGATAATTTGCAATTAAATCAATTACAACACAATACTCCTTATGCTCATGCAATCGTAAACCACGACCAATTTGTTGCGTGAAAATTGTTAATGATTCTGTTGGGCGAACAAATAAAAGTGTATCAACAGATGGAATATCAACACCTTCGTTAAATAAATCTACTGTGAAAATAGCATCTAGTTCATTATTATCCAGCTGTTTAATCGCATCTTCTCTCGAAATATGTTTTGTTTCCGAATGAAGTGAAATTGTACTATAACCGTTCTCATTAAAATATGTAGACAAAAAGACTGCTTGCCTAATACTAGAGCAAAAGACAATTGTTCTAGTTTTCTTATATTTCTTCCAAGCTTCTAAAATATTTAAGGCAAGTTCCTCTCTTAACTGAATTTGCATAAGTTCCTCACGATCATACTTATTGCCTATCCAACGTATTTGTGAGTAATCGGTATCATCATGTACTCCATAATAGTGAAAAGGAGATAACCATCCACGCTGAATCGCCTCCATAAAATCAATTCGATATGCAACGTTCCCATCACAAATCGAATAAATATCACGAAAATCATTTCGATCTGGTGTTGCCGTTATTCCCAATAAGAAATCAGGGTTAAAATAATCTAGCACTCTTTTATAACTGTTAGCTGCAGCATGATGGAACTCGTCTACAATAATAAGGTCAAAATCATTAGGTGAGAAGTTTTCTAAGTGACGCTTTCTACTCAACGTTTGAATAGATGCAAAAACAACATCCTTCTCGCCTTCCTTTTTCTTTCCATTATAAATCCCCGTAGTCTTATTATCGATTACACGTAGAAAAGATTTTTCTGCTTGATTTAATATTTCTTCTAAATGCGCAATAAATAAAACTCGCTTAAAACGTTTTGCAAAAAAAGCAGCTAAATAAGTCTTACCAAGTCCTGTTGCCATAACAACCATCGCTTTGTTGTATCCTTCTTCCAGTACACCCTCTAATTGTTCCAATGCAGGTAATTGTGCAAAGCGTGGTGCAATCTTTGTTTCATATATAGCTGATTCTTCTAATTCAATTTCTACTCCTGATCTCGCAGTATAATCCTCTTGTCCCGAGGGAATCATCATTTCAATCTCTTCTTGCTTTGTCCAAGTTCGGACTAAACTCGAATGAGTTGTATGAAATTCTTCATACTCTTTACGATATTGTTTAATTGTTTCTATATTGATAGGCTGAGTTGCTTCATTCATATGAATATGTAAAAATTGATCAATCGCCTCCGAAAAAGCTTCCTCTCCAACACTCTCTTTCACAAGCAAGCTCCATTCCACGCCACTTGTTAACGCGGAACGAGACATGTTAGAAGAACCAACAATCATAACTCCGTCGCTCTCACGCTCAACTAAATAAGCCTTCGGATGAAATGATTTCCCAGCACTCCTCCACAGTCGAACCTCAATATCAGGATGAATTTTATACAATTTCTCTAAAGCATCTGGTTGCGTAATATACAAATAATCTCCTGTACAAACCTTAATATCTACATTCTTTTCGGCTGCTTTTCGCAAAAGAGGGGCTAAGACATCTACCCCCGATTTCATAACAAACGAAGTTAAAATATATATTGATTTTGCATCATCCATATAGCGCTCTAGCTTATGGATCAAATTATTCGTAACGAGCTGTACATTAGTCATCATGTACCTCAACTAAAAAAATTCTCTCCTGAAAACCACCACGTTTTTCAGCCTTCTGTTTACGCACCTGCTCAACAGCCTCTAACGTTACACCTTCATATTGTGCTAATGCATTCACTAGCTCTAATAAATCAGCTAATTCTTCTACTTTATGTTCTTTACTTTCAGCCTCTAAATACTCAGCTAACTCCTCTTGTGTTTTCTTACTCACTTCTTCTATATATTCTTTTTCATCTAGTATTCTAGTTGTGAATGTTCTTCCATTATTCTCGATAATTTCTGGTATGCGATCTCTTACTAATTTGTTGTAGGTTGGCATTTGAATTCCTCCATGGCTAATATTGTAACTTTTTGATTATATTATACAAGATTTAGTACTTTTCTTTCTATTTGCATACAATAACTATTTAAACAATATATTATAATTCAATAAATAAGGCCATATCTAAAACATTCTCTGATGTTAGTTTGATACAGCCTTATCTTGCATATAGATATTACTTTAAAAACTTAAACTTCTTTTTATTATTGTAAAGTAATAATATTATTGAACTTTTAATCTACCTACAAAACATTACTATCTTTTAAATAATCATAAAGCTTATTATCAACCGATTTCTCCATAATCATATTCATCGTAACGACCGGCAATTCTTTTCCATTTTTATCTTGCATTTCAGTTTGTTCTACACTTGCTTTATCAGGTTTCGCTTTTCCTAAATAGTAAAAGTCGCTTCCCTCGTCATCATCTTTTTTCACAAAAATATGGACATCAATATTATTTTGTTTAGCATCAATAATTGTTTGAACTTCCTTTGATTTTAATGTTCTATTACTTCTTGTATACCACTTAAGAACATCTTGATTAAGGAATTCATCACCATAATTCACACTCGATTCTACCTCATCATTTTTATGATATGTGACAAATATTGGGCAAGTACCGTATTTGGTTTTATAGCCATACATAGTTGAAGTCTCATCAATGTGCCAATTTAAAAGTTTACATGCATCTTTTCTTGAGTATTTTTTATATATAGTAAGGTTACTATCACACTCATAGTTTTTGTTCTTTTCTTTCGCACTTTTAATGATGTCCATTACCATGTACTTGAAGTATTCATTCTGTTCTAAACTTTCTCGGATTAGATCATTAAACATGTACTTATTATCTTCTTGTAACGCGAGAATTGGCTTTTCACCATATTTTTTCTGGTTATTCTGTGTGAAAAACGATAACTCAAACACCCGCTGCACAGAAGTAATCGTAGCATCATCTGTTAGGCAATTAGATTCTTCAAGTTGTTTTATATACTCATCCTTATCAACTTTTTCTTGCTTTAATAATAAGTCTAACAAAACGATTTCGTTTTTACGTTTTCCATTCAATACTTCCAATGAAAACATCGTTAAAACTTTATTTTCGTACTCTGTTAATGCAGGGACATCTTCTTTCATTTTCAATAAGAACTGATGATAGTTCGCATATCCTTCTGCAAGTACAACTGGATCAATAGAGTGGTTTACTATAAAGTCATATAGATATGGAGTTCTTCCTATTCTATTTTTCAACTCAGCAAAAGCTTCCTTCAATACTTTCATAGCTGTTAAATTGCTATTATTAATCGCTCTAAAGATCTGCTTTTTCGCTATCTCTTCAAAGTTAACTGTTGAAATACCTTTAATATAACTCGTGTCATTTGTATATCTACGTATATTATCTTTATTTTGTGATCTATCTCCTGAAAGGGCAATCGGAATTAAATAGTTATTTTTATAGTTTCCAATAAAATCAATAATCGTAACAAAATCTTTCGAATCGTGTTTTCGAAGTCCACGCCCCAGTTGCTGTATAAAGATAATACTTGATTGAGTTTGTCTTAACATGACAACTTGATTAACACTTGGAATATCAATTCCTTCATTAAAAATATCTACTGTTAAAATATAATCCAGTATGCCATTTTCTAATTGATTCACCCGCAGTTCTCTTTCCTCTTGGGAATGATCGCCGGTTAATGCAAATGTGCGAAAACCTCTATTATTTAAGGCATATGATAATTGTTCTGCCTCATCTTTTCGGCTGCAAAACATTAATCCTGTTACTTTCTCACCAGAATAACCATAGTATTTTACTTTTTCAACTATATGATCCACTCGCTCTTCCGTAACAAGTTTAGATAAAGCAGTAGTGTCATCTATCTTTTTACCATTATACTCAAAATCAGTTACTCCAAAATAATGAAAAGGACAAAGCATATCTTCTTCAAGTGCTTCTTGCAATCGAATTTCATAAGCAATATTGTAATCAAATAGCTCATAAATATTAAAATTGTCTGTACGTTCAGGCGTAGCAGTCATTCCCATTAAAAATTTCGGTTTAAAATAATCACTAACTCTATGATAAGAACTAGCACCAGCTTTATGAACTTCATCTATTAAAATATAATCAAATAGCCCAGGATCAAATTGATGTAAATTTTCTTCCTTTGAAATAGTCTGGATTGTCGCAAATAAATATTTAGCATTCATTTGCTTATTTGATCCTGATAAAATTCCAAAATCCTCATCGGCTCCACCAAGAACTTTTTGAAAATCTGCTTTCGCTTTATTTAATATTTGCTCTCGGTGAACAATAAATAACATCCGTTTAGGCGCAAAATTTCTGACATCAAATGCTGAAAGATATGTCTTACCCGTTCCTGTTGCGGAAATAACTAAGCCTTTTGCTTTTCCAGCGTCTCGAATAGCTTGTATTTCTTTTAACGCAGCTTGTTGCATTTTATTTGGGGTAATTTTCAAAGCTTCTTCAATTGAATTATGATATTGACCAGGTAATTCTATAACTCGATCTAGTAACTTATTTTCTGCAGCTTGCTCATATATTGTTTCGTAATTTGCAATCAACTCTTCGGTTAATACTTGAGAATGCTCCCAAACTTCTTCAAATTGGTTTTTGAAATGCTGAACAATCTCTCCATCTTCATGCGATGTTAACTTAACGTTCCATTCATAGTTTACCTTCAAAGCATGTGCAGTCAGATTTGAACTACCGACAATTAATGAACAATGTGTTTTGTTATCAAATATGTATCCCTTTGAATGAAAACCAGATAAATTTGTTAATCTTACTTCTACATTTTCAAGTTTCATTAACTCTCTAAACACTTTTGGTGTATTAAAGTTTAAGAATGTAGATGTTAATATACGTCCTTTAACCCCTTTTTGTTTAAGATCAAGGAAATGTGATTTTAAAGTCGCTAGCCCGCTTTCTGTAATAAAAGCTACTGAGAAAATAAAAGATGTACTATTTTCTAGCTCCTCCAATAATGAGCTTAAAACATTTTCATTTTTTTTCGTATTGTTTACTAATAATTTCGGCTTATATATTCCAGGATGATTATGTTTTTGATCAATAAACCCTTTATATAAAGACCCCTCTAATTTTTGAATAAAATTCTCCATATGATCACCATTTATGACAATTTTTTATATTAATTGTATTACTCACTGATTTAAAGTGCAAATTTATTACAAATATAAAAAACTATCCGTATAAAACGAATAGTTTTTTTCAAATTACTTTACAATCGATTCTTTTGATAATTTCTCAATAGTCGGGATATCCGCAGGTGCCCACTCTAAAGCTGCTAGTTCATTCGGATATAACCATTTAATTGCTACGTGCTCAGTTAGAACCGGACTTCCTTCAACAAGTTTACAATAGAAAGTTTTCAAATGAACAATACCAAAATCATACTCATAGGCTGTATAATCAATTTGCTCACCAATCTGCACGCTACAATGCATTTCTTCATCAATTTCACGCTTTAACGCCTCTTGAGGTGTTTCTCCCTCTTCTATTTTCCCACCTGGAAATTCCCACATAAGAGGTAGCGATTTAGATGGTCCTCTTTGTGCACATAAAATTTTCTCATCTTGAACAATTACTGCTCCAACAACATAAATATTTTTCTTCATTATGTCCTCCTTAAATCTCACAGAAACTCTATACTTTATGTTTCCACACTTTATAGACTGAAAAATGCCTTTTATATCTTTTAACGACTAATATATTTTTAATCAGTAAGCTAGATTTTATCTATCCCTATCTAGCCCTTTTAATACAATTAGCCTAACACTCTCATCTCTTTTATATTATATAGAAGTAACTACAAAAATAAAGCCTGATTGAATACTTCCCTCTTAAGCCTCTTTTTTCACCATTTCCTCATACCTAAAATGACTCTCCTCCAAAAACCCCCTACTCTCCCCACTCCCCTTATAAAAACTCTCCCAACCCCACTCCCTCAAAATCCCCTTCCAACTATCACTCTCAACCATCCTCTTAATAACACCATCCCAATAAGCAACCTCTTCCTCTGTCATATCTTTCGGGCCCATAATTCCTTTCCAGTGCTGGAAGATGACGTTGATTCCTTGTTCTTTCCATGTTGGGATTTCTGGTAGTCGGTCTAGGCGTTTTGGTGCGGATACGGCTAGTATTTTTATTTTGCCAGCTTTGTATTGTTTTTCGGCTTCGGATAGGGTCATGGTTGCGGCGCCTATTTGTTTGTTCGTTAGGGCGTTTATGATTTTTTCTTTGTTTTCGTAGACGAAGAATTGTAGTTCGGCTGGGTTTATGCCGAATGCTTTGCTTACTTGTACGAATGATAGGTGATCGTCGTTTCCTAGGCCTGGAGCGACGCCGATTTTGAAGTTTTTCTTGTTTTGTTTTAGTTGTTCCATTAGTTCATTTGCGTTTTCTATGTTTGAGTCTTTTGATACGACAACAACTTCCCAGTCCGATGCGAGTGTCGCGAGTGTTGTGAAGTCTTTATATGTTAGTTTACTGTGGCCCAGTAGGTTGTTCGTTATGAGTAAGCTTGAGTTAATCGCCAGTACATGACCGCCTTTTTGTTTCGTATATTTCCATCCGACATCACCGCTGCCACCTACTTTGTTTGTGACAGTGATTGGTTTTGTGAAGATTTTTTCTTCTGTTAGCGTTTTTTGCATCGCTCGTGCTGTTAAGTCCCATCCTGCTCCTTGAACGTTTGGCGCAACGATTTCTACTTTGTCGATGTTCACTTTATTCGTATGGGATTTTTCCGAGGAACAACCAGCTATTACTCCTATCATGATCCATATACATAGTAATAATCGTTTTTTCATAGTCCTTGTCCTATGCGATATTTTCGTTCTGGTCGTCCGATAATGCCGTATGTGTACTCTACTGTGCATTCGCCGGTCGCTACTAAGTATTCTAAATATCTTCTTGCAGTTGTTCTGGAGGCCCCCATTTGTTCTCCCATTTCTTCTATTGTAATGCCCTCGTCGAATCCTTTTATAATTCCTTTCACTTTTTGCAGTGTTAACGGATCCACACCTGTCGGTAAGTTTTTTATGTCTTGTGTTTGCGAAGTCCCGAAGAAATTATCGATAAGTGCTTGATTTACTTCATTGTTACTATGTAATAATTGCTTCTTTCTTTTATAGTCTTCAATTGTGCGAACGAATTTTTCTAACGTGACCGGTTTTATAAGGTAGTTACTTACGCCGTTTCGAATTGCTTTTTCTAGCATATGGTTTTCATTCGCCGCTGTTACCATAATGACGTCAACGTTTGGAAAGTCAGCATGAATTTGTGGTAATAAGTCAGTTCCAATTCCATCTGGTAAGTAATTATCTAATAGAAGTAAATCGATTTCTTCCTTTTGTAGTAGTTCTATCGTTTCTTTCGCGTTCAATGCTTTTCCAATCACTTTTACGTCCTTTATTTTTGATAAAAACTCTTCCTGAATTTGCGCGACGCGGAAATCATCTTCTGCAATTGCAACCTTCAACATATGCCCATCCCCCTGTTTGTCATGTACTTTCTCTCAATATTTTCGGAAGGTAAATTGTAAAAATAGCTCCCCCATTTTTCTCGTTTTGAATTTCAATTGTTCCCCCTAGTAGTTCTACCATTTCTTTCACGTTTGCTAGTCCGTAACCACGATTATTTCCTTTCGTTGAAAATCCTTTTTGAAAAATGGACGTGATTTTTTGTGCCGGTATCCCTGCTCCACTATCTATCACTTCAAACACAATATCGTGTCCAATATCCGTAACGAAGAAGGAAACACTCTTTTCCTCTCGTTCACTCACCGCATCAAATGCATTGTCGATTATGTTTCCAAGAATCGTAATAAGGTGCGAAACTTTTATATGGTCTGGTAACGGATGCAGCGCACTATCTCCTTCAATATGAAAATCGATTTTCTTCTCAGATGCTGTTCCGATTTTCCCTAATAAAATAGCTTGTACTTTCGCATCATGAATTTGATGGAATAAAATATGGTTTTGGCTTTGATGAATATTAGATTCTTGCTGGATAAATTCAATTGCTTCTTTGTAGTGCCCTAACTGAAGTAATCCTGATAAGACGAACAGCTTATTTGTAAACTCATGTGTTTGAGCGCGTAAGTCCTCAGAATACTTTCTTACCTCAGATATCGTATTCACAAGGTTTTGCAGTTCTGTTTTATCCCTAAAACTACATACAACTCCTACCGTACTGTTATTTTCGAGTATCGGCGTCATATTTAAAATAAACACCTTATCTTGAAACGCGATTTCTTGATCGTTTTCTAGCACTCTTTCCATATTAAATTCTGGTAAAACTTTTGAAATGTGTTGCTGCATATAATCATCATTCACATGTAGCATCTCTTCTGCCGACGTATTCATCATCGTAATAAACCCGTTTTGATCAATAGCGATAATTCCTTCTTTTATAGATAGTAATATTGCACTTCGTTCCCGGTATAGCGCTGCAATTTCATTCGGCTCTAAACCGAGTGTATCTTTCCGAATGCTACGTGCTAAAAGAATGCCACCAACAATTCCAGCTAGTAATACAGCTAAGGAAAAGAGGATAATTTCTTTCGTTCTGCTTAATATGTTAGATTCGATACCTTTTATTAAAAACTCTACTGTCACAACACCTACTACTTGATCGTAGTCTCCGTTATGAACAATAATAGGTGCCTTCGCCATTAAAGCTGGACCACTTGTACCATTTCCTTCGAGTGTATAATAACCACCAAAAGTAAGTGCCTCATAGTTATACGGGTTGTTACTCTTTGTACCAATCAACTCCGAGTTAGAATGTGAATACATAACCCCATAGCGATCTTCTACAATGACGTAATCTGCACCAGCTTGCTCACGAACTTGTTCCGCAATGGATTGAATCGTATTTTTATGCTCGTTATTTTGAAAAGCATCTTTTATAGCTGGCATAAAAGAAAGAGATTTAGCCGTTTGCAGCGCTAACTGTTCCACTTGGCGCTTCGTATCAACGGACTGAATGTAAACAAATATTCCTGCTAATAGGAGAACAACAAATAAAATTAACGTAATAATTAAGCTTACTATTTTCGTTTGCAATGACACTTTGCGTGATTTCTTCATACTTCATATCCTTTGATAAAATATTCTAAACTATCAATCTCCTTTTTCTATTATTATGACAAAACGAATAAGGAAGCAACTATTAAAACTCTCCATGTACATAAAGTACAAAAAGAATAAAATTGTCATAATATTGAGATTTCGTTCTACAGACAGTACAATTCAACTACAATGAACACGCTTTCATAATTATCATTTTATTTATAAGCAAGAGGAGGAATTATTATGGCTCAAGCAAAATCTAATCGAGTCGCCGGCAATATTTTCAAAGGTTCTGTCGGCAATTTAATTGAATGGTACGATTGGTACGTTTACTCTGCTTTCGCTGTTTACTTCTCAGCAGAGTTCTTTCCTAAAGGAGATCCAACGAGTCAGTTACTCAACACAGCAGCTATTTTCGCAGTTGGGTTTTTAATGCGCCCTATCGGAAGTTTATTAATGGGACGCTATGCAGATCGGCACGGACGCCGGGCAGCATTAACACTTTCGATTACGGTTATGGCCGGTGGTTCTTTAATTATCGCCTGTACACCTAGTTACGAAAGTATCGGTATTATGGCACCAATTATTTTAGTTCTTGCCCGTTTACTACAAGGATTATCACTTGGCGGAGAGTACGGAACTTCTGCCACATATTTATCTGAAATGGCTAGTAGTGGTCGCCGCGGCTTTTATTCAAGTTTCCAATATGTAACGCTCGTTGCTGGGCAAATGGTTGCGTTAGGCGTTCAAATTGTTCTTCAGCAATTGCTAAGCGAACCCGATATGAAAGCTTGGGGCTGGCGCATTCCGTTCATTATTGGAGCGATGGGCGCAGTAGCTGTATTATGGCTTCGCCGCACGATGGATGAATCGGAGCAGTTCGCAAACATAAAATCACAAAAACGCGAAAGTGCAGGAACTGTTCGCGCTCTTATGAAACACCCGAAAGCAGTATTAACAGTAGTCGGCCTAACATTAGGAGGCACTGTCGCATTCTATACGTACACAACATATTTACAAAAGTTCATGGTAAACACAGTCGGTCTTCCGAAAGAAGTTGTAAGCTGGATTAACTTTGTCGCACTACTTATTTTCGTCGTACTTCAACCAATTGCAGGACTACTATCCGATAAAATCGGACGCCGCCCACTATTAATGGCATTCGGTATTCTCGGAACATTACTAACAGCACCGATCTTCTTCTTCATGGAAAAAACGACAGAACCAATCGTAGCATTTTTACTCATGATGGTCGGTCTCATTATCGTTACTGGTTACACTTCGATTAACGCAATTGTAAAAGCAGAACTCTTCCCAACTGAAATTCGCGCACTTGGCGTAGGTTTACCATATGCACTAACAGTTGCGATATTTGGCGGAACAGCTGAGTTCATCGCATTATGGCTAAAAAGTATCGGAATGGAATCACTATTCTACTTCTACGTAGCTGGATGTATCGCGATCAGCTTTATTACGTATTGGCGTATGGATGAGTCATCGAAGACTTCGCAGATTGAGGCAGAGCTTGGTGGTGGGGACAATTTAGTTAATAATAAATCTAGTTAAAATGATGTATTCTATAATCTTCGTTTATCTGAACTCGATTTACTTTATCTAAGAAGGCATAATTCATTAAGATATAATTTAAAAACCTCTACTTATATGTAGGGGTTTTTGTATGACGAAAAAACACGTATTATCGACAATTGCAAAAAGCCGGAGATTTTGCCAATGTAGAATCCATTGGTACTCACACCATGCGAAAAACCTTCGGCTATTGGTTCTATAAACAAACAAAAGATGTTGCTATGTTACAAGAAATTCTTAACCATAGCACACCACACATCCCCCTGAAATATATTGGAATTAATAAAGAAGAAAAAGATAATATTCTTGATACATTTCAAATTTAATTCACTTAAAATTACTATTTCAATCATCATAAAAAAGACCTTTTATTTTAAAATAAAAGGTCTTTTTTATAAACATATATGTATTAAGATTTATATTTTTTTACTGTACAAGGAATAGTTACAATGTACAAATCTATAGCATAGATTGTAACCCAGATACCTTTACCTTCAGCTTCTAACTTTTTATCTAGTTGAGACAAATGCTCTGAAACTTTTCTTTTTCCCCATCTTCTAGGAAACCATTGAAAAACCTTAGGAACATTATATTTTTTATTATACCAAGTATTCAATCTCCAAAAAATGAAAAAAAACAAAACAATAATTATGATACGAAAAATATCAGAATATGAAATTCCTAAAACCATATTATATTTTCTCCATTTTCACTAAAACTCAGATAATTTACTTCTTAATTCTAATTCATCCTCTGTTTCGAAACCCTTAAATAATAAATGAATTATTTGATTATGATTAAAAAACACATTATATTCTTTTGATAAATTACCATGAGGATATGGACAAGAAACATAATCGCATAATTTATTATCCGCTTGTTGTTGCTTTCTTCCATAAATCATAAGAGGTTGATTAATTTCTTCTATAAGAGCTACAGAACCAATTGGTAATAATTAGCCTCCAATTGGAAAATAAGAGACGAACAAAGACAATCTACTCAGCTCTCCTAAGGTTTTAATAGTTTAATATTTGATTTTCAAGTTTGCCTTCACAAATTCCTGTTAACACTGATAATAAGAAAAACAGGCCGTAAAACGGGCGATTAATTTGATCATATAGGTCATACGCTTCGCCAAGTAGAACATCCGAATCATGTGGTTGTTCACCCTGTAACAATTACTAACAGCGCGTAGAAAACATTTGGATAAATAAGAAGCAAATAAATGATTAAAAAGTTGTAACCCCTACTATAAGAAATACTATTATTACTAAAGGAAGAATGATAATCATAAAGGATATTATTATTGTTAATAATGCTTTCCATGCTGAAAATTGGTGTGCTTCTCCTAAACATTTTAAGGAAATAATGATTGTCCAAATTCCAATAACTATATCAATTATGGCAAAAATAAGAAACAAAATCGTTAAAGTTATGCTACTCTCCATTTTCGGTGTCTCACTCGTAAAGTTTTCTATCCCAAACAAGAAAAATGAAGGCACCCAAACTAATATAAGAGAATAAACGTAAGGGATATAAGAATAGGCAACTGAGTAACGTGTTTTCTCAAAGGTACCTTGTCCACCAAGTTTTTTTGCCACCCAATTAAATAACGCTGGTAGCAAAAAATAATAAATTAAGAAGGCAACGAAGGTACCGAATATAACCATTGAGATTAATGAAACTGGACTACTTATTGAATCCGCCATATTTTTAGAAGATGCTCGATCTAAAGTCTGTACGAATGAGCCTAATAAAATGAGTAAAAACACATTCTTAGGTTTGGATATAAAAATTTCTTTCATTGTATCACGTGGTTTTGTCCAAATGGAAAACCAAGGATTGAGTGCACGTTTAAATTGATTTTCTGGAGTTTCCATATAAAAAACATTCCCCTTTCTTAAAACATATTAAATATAATTTCCTAATAATTCCAGTTATGTACATATAAATATTAAAGCATAAATAGTCGATTATTTAAATGTAAATATTCAATCATTTGATTTCATCTGAAACTTAGGGGGATTGCTTCTTAACAATCCCCTCCATATTGCCTTGCATTTTTAACTATGGGCTGAGTAGTTACTTTCATTTTTGAGTACCTCACATTCTTTAATACATTGGATAAACAGCTATAATCTTATCATCAATAAGAACAAACCTAATTTCCATTCCTTCAGATGTTTTACCACAATATAATCTTCCACTTATACATCTTTTATTGCTATAAGCCTCGTAAATGGCTTCCATAAGAAGAATGCAATTATACACTTGAAATGCAACAAATCCTCTTTAAAAGCCTATACGTATTTTCCCTCCATCTTCTATATGCTTACGTAAATAATAATACTTATGGAGTTCTATAATCATATAAAACAAACCAAACGAAAACACTGTGCATGCACACATAAATACAATCGCACCCATCTGTTGTGTTGCAATGCTAAGAATTATATTAGCAATTAACTGCCCCAATCCCGCTGCAATAGCTGCTACTTTTACACCACCAGTTCCTTTCGATGATTTTGATTTTTTTCTTGGTTCCTGAAGTTTTTCAATATGATTTTTATAAAAATGATACAAAGCAAAACTATACAAACCAAATGAAAGAATACAATAGATAGGAGTTTGTAATTGTAACACTTCATAAGCATATTTTTGAGTTATAACTAATAATCCGACTGAACATATGGTGCCATATACTCCTCGAAATAGAGTGTATTGTAATTGTCGTTTCCGAGGATTGATAGCAATCCATATCGCCCACAAATTTAAAAAAATAACTGGAGGAGTTACTATATATACATAGAGTAATCGAAAAGGATTCGCAAAAGCAGGCAAAAGAACAAACACATCCGCCCCCAAAAGGACAAGACCAATTACGTGGACTCTTATTTCATTTACAGGATAAAGAGCCATATAATGTGCAAAAGCTTTCTTATTAAAATCTAGACTTTTTTTCATGTTAATTAACCCCCCCCGCTACCGTTGACCAAGTTTTTTTCGCGCTCGTTTTCACCATATCCTTAATACTATCATCTTCACCATCACCATCTAAATCAACATCCCATTTTACACCTTCTGTGAAATATTATTCCCTTCTCGAAAAGAAGATCACCCCATTAATAAGATCTAGGCTTATCAAAAATTTCAAAAAGCCGGAGATTTTGCCGGTATCGAATCTATTAGGACTCACACCATGCGCAAAACCTTCGGCTATTGGTTCTATAAATAAACAAAAGATGTCGCTATGTTGTAAGAAATACTCAATCATAGCACCTCACAAATTACACTTAAATATATTGGCATCAGTAAGGAAGAAAAAGATAGTGTACTAGATACGTTTTGTATTTAATTCAATTGTAATAAAAAACTATATTTTCAACAATTTCTCACGTAATATCAATTCATTTTCAGTCATGTAACCTCTGTGTAATTCTTCTACAATCTTATCGCAATTAAAGCATAATACTTTTTCATCACCTAAATAACCAACTGGATAAGGAACACCTACATAGTCAAAATCACGTTTATCTGCTGAAATAACCATTCTTCCGATAATCATAATGATTGGTTCTACACCTTTTAGTTTAACAACTGAGCCAATAGGTAATAGTTTCATTTATTTGCTCTCCTTTTTCTTTTTATATCTGAATATAAATTCTAAAATAATTATAAAAGCAAATCCAATAGATAATTGAATGACTGTAAAAAGGATTTTTTCTTTTGAAGAAGCTTCAGGTAAATTACATATTACTACAAGGGGAATAAGTACCCCAACAATGGTAAGAATCCTTAACAATTTATTCATATTTTGAATTCCCCTATCACATAGGTAATATCATTTCTTGTTAAATTTACTATGTACCAGTTCAAAAAATTTATTTGCACCAAGTGAAATTGCACCAATAATAAGAACCCCAATAATAAAATAAATCTTTTTAAATAAACTGTAAGGAGATAAAATAGCAACTACAAGAAGTATTATAATTGCAACGAATGTGACTAATTTTCCAACTTTAAATGCTTGCATATCAGCTTTCCTCTTTCTTTGGTTTTTCAAATTTGATAAATCCTCCAAGGCCAAACTCTTCCCCGAAGTATCCCCCGGTTTCAGCTCCAAGCTTTACTTTATAACCGAATGTACCTAATCCTAATTCCCCTTTTGCTATTACATCATGGTCTCCTATAAATGGAACGAAATCTGGGATATGAAAAAGATTTAACTCTGCTTCATATTTGTTAGCAGTAAGTTCCGATGCAATTTTTAATGTATATTGATCCACACCTGTTGTAAAGTTTGCTTCGCCAAACTTTTGAGTAATGGTTAACTCTTGCGGAGTAAACCTAATAGGTCCAATGGGCCCAATAAAAGTAGTAATTGGAACCTTTATTTTTGTTATTTTAAAGGAGTTTTCTAAAGCAGATCCCTCTATTTTTGCTCCAATAATATTTCCAGCCATTAAATCATCTTTAGCAGCATCAAAAGAAAAAGGCACATTTACATCTATTTTTCCAGATAAAGCTTTCATGTTCCACTCGCTGTTATTACCAAGAGGCTCCTTACCATCAATCACAGAACCTTCTAAAACTCCTCCAACACGATCTCCATCTTTCCATTCTGCTTTACCTGTAAAATATTTAATGTTATCCTTATCATCTTTTTTAGTTCCTGCCTGTGCTATTTTATCAGCTTCATGAGTTTTCTTTTCTGTAATTTTTTGAATAGATGTTGTCCATCCCATGTTCAATACTTGCGTACTAAATGTACCGCTGACAACACTAAACCCTTTCCCACTTTGGACTTCCGCAAGACCTGCAGCAATACTCGCTGCTAATTGAATTGCTGTACTATAATTATTACTAGAGGTCTGATTGAATTGATACAAATGATCCAGCTTTTCTTGCAGTTTTTGCCTCATAACAATAAAAAGATTTACCATGGCATCCATACCCGGAATTGGCATAGCTTGATTGACAGCTTCCATACTTGTTTTCATTCGGTCAATTTCTCGAATTTGTTCTAACACTTCTTGTTCAATAACATCAGTTGAAGCTACCTGTGATTGAAATTGACTTGGAAAGGCATTATTCTGACGGATTAGTTCTTCACATAAGTAAATAATTCCTTGTGCTAGAGGACGAAAAGTTTGTACAAAAAATGATTTTGCACTGCTATACGTTTGCCCTTGTAACACAGTATCAATTGCAAAGGCATCAATTGACTGAATGACTTGTTCCATACCTTGAATAGTAGCGTTACATACAGCATTCATACTTTGAGTTTGGCCTTGTACTTCTCCTAAATACATATTTAAGCTCATGCATTGACCTCCCTCGCTAATTGTTGTTGTTGATAGGAAAGGTCGTTTTCTAAATCACTAAGGTTTCGTCTTTCTTTAAGCAACGTTTCTTTTTGGTTTTCTAATTCAAATGTGACTTTTCGTTCAATATGTTGTGCCTCTTGATATGTATTCATAAAAAACTGAGACATTTCTCTATCACCATGCCAAGTTCCTAAAATTCGATCAAACAAACGATGGTTTCGACCTCTCCATTCATAAAAATCTGCTTCCGCTTGCTCCTGAATGTGAATCGCGAATTGATTTCGGTCCTGTTCTTCAAATACATTTCGTAACTTTTGATTTACTTGATTAATTTGTTTTTCAATATCTTGGCTCATCTTTTTCCTCCTACTATTTTACTTTACGTAGGTTGTCACATTAGCGAAAAGTGTTGTGAAGTGCGTTATCCATTCTCTCAAATTCATTAGATACCGAATGAATATTATCAACCGCTTGTTGAAAGGCAGCGGAAAATTGTTTCGTCAAGTCTAAAACTTGCTGATTCGCTTCTTGTGCTTTGAAGTTAACAGATAATGTTGTACGCGTCGCTTTTGTTATAGAACGACTTGTTGCACTTTGAATCCTATCAGAGGCTGATCCCATTTTCGTAGCAATTTGCGTTGCTGTTTGTAAATTACTTTGAAATTGTCCCATTCTTTCAAACCCTTTCTATAAGTTTTCCAGACGCACCAAAGAAATCTCATTAAATATATATCCCTATCAATATCACTCGCTAGGCATGCAATCAAATGAGCCATACAATATAAGCTGTATGGCTCATTTGAAATACTTGTTATATAGAGTAAAACAATTTTTATTTCAAACCGAAATTACGTGATAATTCTTCATCATGAGAAGCAACAGCCTCTGCAGTTTTATTAAGCTGCATATTAATTTCTTGTAATAGCTGTGCAAAGTTTTGTACCTTTGGCTTTAATTGATTGAACTGTTGGTCAAAACCTTCAAAAGCACGTCCTTCCCATTCTCCTCTTAATTCATTTTGCAAGTTTTGTAGTTGACTTAAAATGTCCTCAATTTGATTTGCACCTTGTCCATATCGAGCCGCTTTCGATTTAAGCTCCTCTGGTGACATACGAATTTGTCCAGCCATTTTCATTTCCCCTTTAATACATAATGAGCAAAATATTTATTGGTTAATTTTACTAAACACATTATAATCTATTATTCTGAACTTTTAAACGTTTTATCTTTCTATTGAATATTAGAATATGAATATTCAATTCTAATCGTTAAATATCCTACTTTTTCTAGCTTTACAAGATTTCATGCAAAAAAGACCACCAAAAGGCAGTCCCTCAAAACTCAATCCCATCCCACGCTCCACTACTTTCTCATACAAATAATTCGCAACGATAGTATCTACTACAGCCAAACCAACTGATTTGAAAATAGTAATCTCTTCATCATTTTCGTGACCAGCTTTTCCCCCTTATAATTTAACCAATTTCGGCGTGGAGATTGCTAGTTTTATCAAAATTTGAAGATTACCTGTTTCTAGATCCTATTCAATTAAGCAATCCTACAAATGCCTCTTCTTCCTCATCTATAAAACCTACAAATATAATTCCTTCAATATCCTCATGATTAAATACAAATGTATAATCAGGATTCATGTATCCTTCTGGATAAAAACAGCCAATATAGTCATACATCACAAGTTCTTTAATCCCAAGTTTTTGTTTTCTTCCATAGTTATTTATGTGAATTCAGCTCGTTTTTTTGTTTTGGGTGAAAAAATTTTTAACTTGATAGCAATGTGGTGCTGCCCCTATTAGGCAAATTCGACAAAGAAAAGATACCCAAAGGTGCCTTCCTCCCACTTGAACCATCTTAATTTTATTGTGTTGTTATTATATAAGAAAAGAAGACATCACTTAAGATGTCTTCTTTTCTTGTACACTTGGTGTTAAGAAGGTATTTATTGCTTAAAAACCATAAAAAAATATAACAATCATCGAGTAAACCTATTATAGCATCAATAAATAGAGTTTTTATATTCATTTTTACATATATATAGATTTATTTACGTTTTATCTATATAGTTAAATTGTCTGTTTCTTGTTTTAATTCGTTTGTTTATTTTGAGTGCTCCAGCAATGGAGCCTTTTTTATGCAATAAAACATTTTCTTAGCATTACTTAGTTGATCTATATTAACTTTACCCTCTTAAATTATATCTATATTTTACCAAACAATTATGTAGATAACCAGTTTTTTCTAATAATCTAGTGGATTGATAATTTTAATGGTAGTTATTAATACTTACAGGAAAATTCAGTATGCAATGGAAATTGAGAAATCAAGAATTATAAAAAACTTATAGTATCTTTTGTAAAATTATATTTATAATTTGTATATTAATATGTTATAATTTAATTTCTAAAACTACCAAAAAAGGACTGCCAGTAATGAACTGAACCCAAAAAATTAGACAAATATATTAAGCAGCTACTAAGGATTGAACTCTGTATTGCACAGGGGACA
>NZ_JBFUPV010000022.1:0-54906 GCF_041360755.1 Bacillus sp. RCC_6_1 | reverse complement strand
AATGAACTTCTTTCTATAAATGACACAAATTTTTCGTTTTGGGGGCATTATAAAATTTAAACTTGATAGCGATGGGGTAGCACCACATCGCTATCAAGCTAACAAAATACACCTACCCCCAGAACGGAATTTTGTGCTAATTTGTAATAAAAAGCTCATTTTCTCGTTATGGGGTGGATTTGTTTTCTTAAGTTGGTGGGCATGCGGCAGAACCCCCAATAAATTTAATAGCGTATAATTTTCATGTTTTTTCGGCGAAACATATAATGTATTATTCGGTTCGTTGTAATATATTCTTTACTTTTTGTAAAAAAGATATTACTATTACGTTAATATAACTGTATAATAGAAGAGAGGAATGACATGCTTGAAAATAATATAGTAGTAGGAAGAGCTGAAAAAAGATGGACTCAACAACAATTAGCAGATGCAGTTGGTGTCAGTCGACAAACTATAGTAGCTTTAGAAAAAAATAAATATAACCCTTCTTTGATTTTAGCTTTCAAAATTTCTAATTCACTTGAGAAAGAGATAACCGATGTATTTAAATATAAGGAGGATGAATAATGGTTAATATTGCTACGATTGTAATTTGTGTGTTAGTAGTATTGGTGTTTATTGCAGAAATTTACAAAATTACATTTGAACGTCGGATGGAGTCACAAGATGAGAGAGGGCAAATGTTCATCTTTAAAATTAAGTCATTATCTTATACTGTTCTAACCGTTGGTATATTAATTGGAGTAGCATTAGTAGCAATATTTAAGTTAATAGATAAGGAATATTTTATTTATTATGTAATGCTTGTGTTTTTTATTCAAAGTATAGTATCATCCATTTATTTGGCTATTGTTCGGAAAGTATAAAACGGTTCACTAGATAGCGATGTGGTGCTACCTCTCATATATCATTACCCAATATTTTTCTTCTAGCTCACCTTCTTCAATAACTTTTTTCCAGCCCATATTCTCATAAAACTTTAATGCTTTTTGATTTTTAGAAACACACTTTAATCTTAATGGTATATTCATCTTTTCTATGGAAGCATGAAGTAACTGTCTTCCAACCCCCTTACCAAAGAACTCAGGATGTACAAATAAATTGTGTATAAAGTTTTCAGGTAAATATAAAGAAGCAAATCCGAGGATATGATTATCTTCCTCTGCTAGTAGTATATGTTCTCCTTCAGTATGTTTATCAAAATCTTCTACAGTCATTTCATTTCTATCTAGCCAATGAAAACTTTCACGCCGTGATTCTAAATATATCCTTCTTAAATTAGGGTAGTCTAATGCAGTTGCTACTCTAATATTCATTTTCTCACTCTCTCTTCCTTTTTTTAATTAAATAAATCTAACCGTTTCTAGAGTAAACGGTTAAATTTACGAGAGAAATTTATTCACTCGTATCTCTTTAAAACAATGGCTGCATTATGACCTCCGAAACCAAATGAGTTAGATAGACCTATATTTATTTTCACTTGGCGAGCAACAGATGGTACATAATCCAGATCACATAATGGATCAAGATTTTCTAAGTTAATTGTTGGAGGAACTGTCCCTTCCTTTAAGCTCATTGCTAGAGCAATTGCTTCAACTCCACCAGCTGCCCCTAACATATGACCAAGCATAGATTTATTAGCTGTTACCGGAATCTGATAAGCTTGTTTTCCAAACAGTTGCTTAATAGCCATCGTTTCAGAGATGTCCCCCACTTTTGTACTTGTTGCATGGGCACTAATAACATCAACTTCTTCAGGCGATATATTGGCATTTTTTAAAGCTGATCTCATTGCAAGATAAGCACCTTTACCTTCCGGATGTGTAGCTACGATATGGTATGCGTCTGAACTTGCACCATATCCAATGACTTCTGCATAAATCTTTGCCTCTCTATGTAAAGCATGAGATAAAGATTCTAAGATTAGAATTCCAGCTCCTTCTGACATGACAAATCCATCTCGATTTTCATCAAATGGACGACTAGCTTTAGTGGGATTATCGTTTCTTGTTGATAATGCTGTAGCGTTACCAAAACTGGCTATTGATAAGTCTGTTATAGCTGACTCTGTTCCACCCGCAAATATAACGTCAGCTTCCCCAGAACGAATTAGTCTAAAGGCTTCCCCGATAGATGTATTTCCAATTGCACAGGCAGAAACAGGTGACATAGAAGGTCCCATCGCATTCCACTTGATACTAATTTGTGCTGCAGCAGCATTAGACATTATGGCAGGTACTAGAGTTGGGCTGACTCTTCTTGGTCCCTTCTGCCTAAGTGCATCAACATTTTCAATCAAGGTTTCAATCCCTCCGATACCTGAACCTACGTATACGCCTAACCTTTCTACATCTATACGATCGAGGTCTAACTTAGAATCTGACCAAGCTTGTTCAGCTGCAGCCAAAGCAAATTGAGAGAAACGATCTAAACGTCTTGCTTCTTTCTTTCCTAAAACTTCATCTGCATCAAAATCTTGGACGATACCTGCAATTTTTGTTTTATGATTGGTAACATCAAAAGTATCGATATTGACTATACCAGATTCCCCTTTAATTAGATTGTTCCAAAATGTTTTGATGTCGTTTCCTATAGGAGAAACTACGCCCATACCAGTAATCACAACTCTTTCCACTTTGCAATCCCTCCAATCAATAATATACTTGTATTTTACAGTCAATTTATCCTATTACAAGGGGGGGATTTATCCTAGTATAACTACTACTAGGATAAATTGATAAGATAAGGAGTTTTAAAAATGAATAATAAAACAAGGCTTAAAGCTCTGTCGGCATTCTTAAAAGCTAAGCGTGCCCAAATTAGTCCAGAGTCTATTGGTTTGTCTGCCGGAAACCGGAGAAGAACACCAGGGTTACGAAGAGAAGAGGTTGCGCAGTTAGCAGGTGTAAGCACCACTTGGTATACATGGCTAGAGCAAGGAAGAGATATAAAGGTTTCTACAATCGTACTTGATTGTATTTCTAAAGCTTTGCAATTAAATAATGATGAAACAGACTACTTATATGACCTGGCATTCGAAACAAATTCAGAAAGTACAAGTCCAAAAAAGGATCAATCAAAGCTTAGCCCTTCTTTAATACGAATACTAGATGAATTAACATATTGTCCAACTATCATTACGGATCGACATTGCCATATTATGGGCTGGAATCCTGCAGCTGCTCATGTTTTTTTAGATTTTGAACAAATACCAAATAATCAAAGAAATTTGATTCGTTTAGTATTCACTAGAAAAGAGTTAAAAGCATTGGCCGTCAATTGGGAACATTTCGTGAAAGGTTTTCTTGCTATTTTCCGTACCTATTATGGACGCTATTTAGACGATGAATGGTACAGCCAGTTTATTGAAGAAATGAGTCGTTCCCATCCAGAATTCCAGAATTTATGGCAAGAAAGTCAAGTGAGTAAGGCTCCAGACATGATAATTGAATTCAGACATGCTAAAGCAGGCAAAATGTTGTTTAATTTAACTTCTTTTCAAGTTCAAGGTGATATGGATTTACGGTGTAGTATCTATACGCCAGTAGGGGAAACGGATACAGAAAATAAATTAAAGCGATTAATGAAGAGGGTATCCGTTGAAAATTAATAAAGTAAGTTCATTACATTAGCAAAATGATAATGATTACTGAACAAAGTCATTATTCCTTATGGGAAAAAGAGTTAACTTTACTTTTTCCTTTTTGTTCAATGGGTGGATGGCGTTAGTTGAAGGATCATAGAAATGAACAGACTTTTTTATAAAAGAATGAATCAATTAAATAAAGTAAGAGCGTGTTTCGAACAATTTCAGAACACATAGGTCATTTATCTCTTTGTTCTGTACCCATTAAAGATTTCCACAGTACTAGGTCAATCTATCTTGTTTCTCGTACAGAAAAGATAGGACGAGCTCTTTTTTAAACATTTATGACTTAGCCCCCATATCTATCACCCTAACAAAAAAGGTTACCCAAAAACTATAAAAATGAACTTCGGTGCTGTAAAAAACACAAAATTATCGTTTAGGGGCTTCTTTAAAGTCTTAGCTTGATAGCGATGGTGTACCGCCACATTGCTATCAAGCTAAGGCTAAGAAAGGGCAGTTTCAGAAGGGATTTTTTCTTATTCTAAAAACCAGTGCAAATCATTGGGGATTCTGCATATCAAATAAATCCTAACGGGTTTCATTTTTAAAATTAAGCGGCTTAATTATCAGACATGGTCCAATTGTAAACGACACCTAATATATTAAAGACTGTTTTCTCCCTGTATCGATGGGGATTTTCGTCCGTTTCGCTGTAAGAGTTTCAGCAGGCGAAGAAGAATATTTGAAAATCTAATATTTTTTAGAATCGTAACCTTTATAGGTGGAGTTGTATTAGTAAATTCATGATAGCTATAATAAAAATTTTTAAACAATACCAATTAATTTTGTATTTTAAAATTAATACTTGCAAATCTAATACACCTCTCGTTACATTTTGTATACGGATTGTATACAAAATGTAACGAGAGGTGAAAATGATGGCAGAAACATATCGTAAAGCTAAGGTATTAAAATTTCTAGACAAATTACGTGAAATGAAAGAGATGAATATAAAGTATTCACAAATGTATTTGATAAACTTAAAAGAATTAATTCCTCATATGGAGAATGATATATTTTTTCTGGAAAATGTAGAAGAAATAGAAGATATTTTAGAAAATCTACAGTTTAAGAAAGAGGAAGAAAATATTGTTTTATCAAGAGAGCAACTCATGTTTTTTAAGGAAGCAACTAATGCTATAACAACAATCAAAGATATCAATATTATTTTAGAAGAAGCTGGAGAGTTTTTTGAATTAGATATTCCTGAAAGAAAAGTGAAATCTGGAATGGTAAATTACAAAATTCAATCCATTGATCCAATGGATATGACTGGTATTAAAAAGCAATATTATATTATGTTAGGGGAAATTGGTGTATCATACCCTGATGGAACAGGCGATGAAGAATTTGTAGCGGCTGCAAATAAAGTATTTCTGGAGTATGTTACACATAATGATATTACAAAAGTAGATGATGGTTTTATTGTTTCGCTACCGGTATTTGCTTCTCATCAAGTGATAAAAGATTTAACGAATGCAGATTTAACAGTTCTTGCAATGATTCCTATAAAAGAAAAAGAATAAGAAGTCATAGAAAATAAGTAAATGGCTGAATTGAAAAAGCAAGTATTAGAGATTTTAGAGGAAATATGTGAAACCGATATAATAAAAGAAAGTCCATAAAAAGCTTTGAATTTCTTGAGCAAATAGTTATAATTCATCAAATACAGAAATAGACATACAAAAATACCATCCTTTCCTATGATTCTACAGAAAGAATAGCGTATTTTTTATTTTAGGGGGATTTTTGAAGAAGGAATTAATACAATATGTAAAAATACTCTGCTATCTAGTGAACCGTTTTATACTTTCCGAATAATAGTCAAATAAATGGATGATACTATACTTATATAATCATTATCAGGAGAATCTGCAGATTTGCAGATTCTTTTTTATTTTATCGAAAGTAAACTTTTAGCCAGCAGTTTATTTTCCTACTATTGATTTTTATACGTATTTGGTGAAAAATCAAGGAGCTGCAAAAAAATACTATACCGAAAGTTCGGTATAGTAATGTGCATATCAAAGATCCCACTTTGGTATATCTCCGAAAGAGTCATAAAAATCTATGTTTTTTTAATTCAGTTGCAAACTACAAAACTTTTTTTGAAAAAAATGTACATACAAATTATATTTTATTCCATAACTCTCTAACTTTTGTTCATGGTAGTCTGATATTGAAAAAATATAATATTTGGTACGACATCACTTTGTTTTTTTATAAAGTTTTGTAATTAAACTATAATATTGTATTTTTTTTGTATTATTGAAATTAGTAATAATAAAATGTATTATTGAAAAGCACAATTTATAATTCAAGTAATCAGGACTATGCGCCCATTATAATTTGAACATTCAGAAATTATAATATTGTCTAAAAATGAGGTGAGATTCATAGAAACAGTACATATTAAATGGTATGGAATGTATAGTATAAATGATTTTTATAATAGGGAAGAAGCTTCTAAGAAGGGGATATTTGCAATCTCTAGAGTATGTGCTAAGAGTGTAACATTGCTATATATAGGACAAACCAAAAGAAGCTTTATACAAAAGATAAGTGAACTTAATAAGGAGTGGCCTTTCGATGAGAGCGAATTAAAGATTACATTAGGAATAATAGAATTTCCTAGTGGTGAAATTTACTCTGAAAAGAAGGTAAAAGAGATAAAATCCCTTTTGATTTTACGACATACCCCATTAGAAAACGAAACATCTTTATTATACTATAGAGGGAAATTTAATTTAAAAATTATAAATAAGGGAAGAAGAGGTTTAATTGTTAAAAAGCTTTCTACAGGAGATCTAATATGGACATAATTGGAATCACCTTTGAATAAAATTGAAAGTTTCTTAAGTGCAGAAGCTTATCTATTTTTAATGTATTAAACTATTTTGAATAACATATGTCAGATACTTGAAAAAACACAAATTTTATTATGATATGAAATCCTGTATGGAAAGTGTAGTTTATTTCTATTGTTTAATAAAAATATTAAGAATTTTAGGGATAATACATAAAGAGTAGAGGAGAAAGTAAACACGGAGGTTTGAAGAATGGGACAAGTAAGCAGATTTCAAGAAAAACAACAGAATCGTCGTCAAAAGGCAATTTTTAATATTGCATTTACTTTGGTATTAGTGACAGTTGGTATAGTGACATACCAATTGTTTACCCCTTCTAATACATCAACGAAAGCAATTGCTCAAGAAAAGAAAGTAACAAAGATAGAAGAGAAGAAAACTGAAGATAAAGAAACAGCAAAGATAGAAGAGAAGAAAACTGAAGATAAAGAAACAGCAAAGATAGAAGAGAAGAAAGCTGAAGATAAAGAAGCAGCACAGCTAGAAGAGAAATCAAAAGCAGAAAAATCGGTAAAAACGAACGGAACTGAAAATAATGAGGAAGAAAAAACGGCATCTCAAGAAAAGGATTCTCAAACTAATCCTTCTTGGAAGCCAATTGGTACCGAGCAAGGAGCAAAACCTGAAATGAAATTTAAAGAAGGAACAGTAGATTGGAGTGAGATGAAAAAAGCAATTTCTTATGCTGTTGATGTTCCAGAGAGCCAATTGATTTTCGATTTTATTGGGAATAATGGTAATAATAAAGCCTACGGTAATGTACGAGATAAGCAAAATAATAAAAAATATAAGGTTAATATTGATTGGGTAGAAAATCAGGGGTGGAAACCAGTATCTGTACAAGTGGTAAGATAAATAATAGAAATGTAATGATGTAAATCAGCTGTCCATATGGACAGCTGATTATTTTTTTGCTTAGCGTATTTTTTTGAAAATGCTGGTGGTACCTCGTTGAGAAACATGAATTAAATCTATATTTTGTTTTATTTACCTCACTACTTTATCCATAACTTCTTTATATTTATAATAGTAATTAGTTTCAAATAAATAGTTGTACGGAAGAAAATGTTCCTTGTAAGTAGTAAGCATCCTTTACAATTTTAATTTATAATTATTTATAAAAAAGAAAAGACACCCTAAGGTGCCTTCCTTCGACTTGAACCATCTTAATTTTAATAATATATTGGACTCCCATCCAAATATTATTTTACCATGTTAAATTGTTTTATTCATTGAGAAATATAGTTTCATTTTATATTTAAAAGAATTCTATAGGCTAGAACCACCTATTAATTAGGGGGAACTGACATGTTAAGCTAATATTATAGTACTTCTAGAACGGAAATTTTTTTTAATATGTATACGAGCCACATACCAAAAAAAAGACACTCTCAAGAGTGCCTCTCCTTAGCAGCCGAATCCGCCGCCCCAACAGCTAGCGCCAACGATGATTAATAAGATGAAGAGCACAACAAGTAAGGCAAATCCGCCGCCGAAACCACAGCCTCCACCACAACTACCGCCATAGCCCATATTAACTCCTCCTTCCATAAAGACCATTTATTAATGGATTTAATTTAATTTATGTTTTTAAGGATGAATGGAGCAGGTCCTTAAAAAAATAAAAGGATTTTAGAAGTTAAAAAGAGTTGACGACCTTATTTTTGTCACCGGTATCCCGCCTTCTACATATTGTATTTTATTCTGTGTATTGGGGGAAGGAGGATCTTATGGCTAATTCTGAGATGATTTTACGTTTACTTACGGATTTAAAGATTGAACAACAATTGCTGAAAGAACAGTTAGAGAAAATGCAAACAGCTGTGACTATTCTTGAAGAAAAATCAGTGACGCTTAAAGAAAAACCAGCGACGCTTAAAGAAAAAACAATGACTCCTGAAGAAAAACCATCTGTTACAAAGCAAAGAGCTTTTTCTGGACGCCCAACATCTTTTCGTGATTGGAGAGCATCTAGTCAAAAAAATTAGGGAATGTTATGTGAAATGATAAATGAAAAAGTACAGTCTGCTGTAGAAAAGACTGTACTTTTTTATGTTAGTAGAGAATGTTAAGGGAGACGTATTTATTTTGCCTATTCCAATTCCACTTTTAATTGGAGCTCTTTATCTAACTTATCATTATTAAATTTTAAAGTTAATCCTCGCGTGTTTTTCGGTACATCGAATACAATGTTTCCGTCCGAATGTTCATCAGGGTTAACAATACCAAATTTAAATGTAGACGTATTTGCAGCTTTAAGTACGGATTGATATTCATTAGAAATGTGATATTCTCTTCCAAATCCATCAATTAATTTAAAGTTGTTAATATCTAGTGTAATGGGTTCTTCTTTACGATTATAAACTGCGATGTCTAATACTTTAAAGACACCTTGTGCTTTAACTTCTCCAGTCCCTATAACATCTAATGACTCGGCAGATCCCATTGACATGTATACATCAGAGGAATCTACATTGGTAGGAAGTTCTTTTTGCGAATCCTTGCTGCTAAGTTTGTCATTCTCTGTTTTTTTAGAAGTCGCCTGCTCATTTTTCGCAGGTGCATCATGTGAACCGCAAGCTGATACTCCAAACAAGAATGTGCTACATAATAATGGGGCTAATAACTTTTTGTTCATCGTTTCTTCCTTCCAAAATAGAAGCACTTTAATGAGTGCTATATATTTGTCTTTATATGTATTACATTTTATATCTTATTATATTAATTTTGGAAGGAAAAGGGAAAATATTGTGCATTTCTCTGATTCGAGTTATTTATCCGTCTAAAAGTTGAAATTAAAATGAGCCCCATAAATGATAAACCATTCCACTAACAAAAAATACTAATCCTAAAAATAAAACAATTAAAGCAAGTATTCCATTTTTATTATGTTCCATAAAATTATCTCCTTTTCATTTACTTATCTACAAAAAGCCTTTAGTCGTAATTATGTCTAAAGGCTGTGGTCATTATACTTTTGTGGTCAATATTACTTTATTTAGCTGTATCTGAGTAATATTCCTCAGCACGAAACTCTTTAATAAGTGATATTTCATTTGTATCTGGATTAAACTTAAATATTTTAATTTGATTTGATTCGTCTTTGTATGCAAATGTATTCTCACCAACTTGGGTCATATTGCTGGTGTTTAAGATAGGATCGCTACCGTGATCAGTAATTTCTACAGTTTTCTCCCGGTCCCAAAACGCAATGACAATAATCAAAATGATAAGACATACCTGTATAAAACGTAATTCTCTTGCAACAGGATGTTCCATCTGTTAGTCTCCTTTACTGTTTGATAGAGTCTGTTTATAAAAGAGATAATTCCTAGGAATATAAATAAAAAAGACACCGTAAAGTGTCTTTTTTATTTTAGTTATGCGCATTACTTAATAAGACGCTAGTTCCTCAGTCTGGCTATGAGTAACTATGTAGGGTAATTCCATTATAACATTTTAACCAGTAATGGGTCTATATGGAATTTTGTTGATTTTCTTTTTGATTATTCAGAATGACTTGCCAAGTATTTGGATGAGGAAAGCAGTGAGACAGAAGCGACTAAACATGTTTTAGAAGAGTGTCTTCTTTTTTGTATCATTGTGAGTAAAGTGTAGAGTTATATTTCCCTTTACACAAACATAACGGTATAATATAGTTAAGTTAAGTAAACTTAACTATTAAGTAAAACGAAATAAAAGCATGGAGGATGCTATGACTAGAACGTATAAAGAAGTAATTAATGAAATGAATCGAGCCTATACGGAACTCTATATTTTACTATTTCAAGATTTAAAGGATGAGTTCGGTCTTACTGGGCAGCAAGAGAGCATGTTATTTCATATTCATTTAAATGAAAACACGACAGCAAATAACATTGCGAGTACGTTTAATATAACGAAAAGTGCTGTGAGCCAAGTTTTATCGAAATTGGAAAAGCAACAGATGATTTCGAAACAAGTAAATCCTAACAATAAAAGGGAGTATTTCCTTACGATCGGTCCAAACGGTAGTAAATATATCGAAAGATTGTCTGAGTTAGATGATGTATTGATCGAGAAATATTTCTCGAAAATTGATATTGGAGCGTTGCAGCAAATGACTGATACGTTAAAGAAAATAAATAAAGTGATATTGGAAGAAAAGCAGAAGGATCTTGAGTCTAATGAGTAAGAATGAAGATGAAGCAATTAGTAGAAAGGAGGAGAAGCGTGTGATGAGTTACATACCAAATATGATTACGATAGCAAATTTTGTGTGTGGGCTTTTGGCTATTCACGCTGTTTTCGTTCACGATATGCATGGTGCAGTTATGTTCATTATTACAGGTATGGTATTTGATCTGTTTGATGGTATGGTCGCTCGGAAACTAGATGCTGCTTCGGAAATAGGCGGAGAGTTAGACTCATTTGCGGATTTAGTGACCTTCGGTGTGGCACCATCTATTCTTGCCTATAGTGCCGCTTTAAAAGATTTGCAGTTTATCGGGATGATATGTGCGCTCGCTTATAGTATTTGCGGAATGCTGCGGCTTGCTAGATTTAACACGCAACAAAGCAAACTCCCAACATTCATCGGAATGCCCATTCCATTTGCGGCAATGTGTCTCCTCATTTTATGCCTCCTAAATAACCCAGTTTCCGTGGCATTTGGCACATGCGTACTCGCTTATTTAATGGTGAGCAAAATCAAATTCCCTCATTTTAAAAAAGATATATCGGAAAGCTTGAAGTCCGAAAGATGGGATTAATAGGAAAGATAAGGAGCATAATATGATTCGTATGGCATTAAGATCATTCAACATACAAATATATTGTTTATTAGGCGTGATGTTATTGGGATGGTTGCTGACACCTTTTCCAGCCCAGTTTGTAGGGATAAGCATCGGCCTTTTAGTGAGTATGTACTGCGCCTGGATTTTAGGAAGGCGTATCGAAAAGTTCGGAAATAGCATCGTAAAAAAAGAAAAAGCACCAATGCTCGGCATGATGAATCGGTTTGCAGCCGCCATACTCGGTGCGATTATTATGTATGAAATTGAACACCGTGAGTACATGTGGACATTTGCAGCTGGAATTATGGGTGGGTATTTCCTGATTATTATTAATTTGGGCTATTACAGTATGAGGGATGAGAAGAAATAAAGTGCTGTGTAAATAACTAATTTGGATGATTTGAATGTAAAAGCCTCAAAACTTTCTTTTCTAGAGAGCTTTTTATTACAATGAAAAGACACCCATATAAGAGTGTCTTTTCCAATAGTTTTTTAGCAGAAGCAAGAAGCTCCAACAATGATTAATAAAATAAACAATACAACTAGTAAAGCAAAGCCGCCGCCACAACCACTACTACAACTACCACCAAATCCCATAATAGTTCCTCCTTTAATAAGAGGGGAAAACAAGGGGTCACTCATGTATTTTAATGGATTCAACTTACTTTATGTTTTTTACACAATAATTGAGCAGGTCCATTTGCAAATAAAGAAAAGACACCCTAAGGTGCCTTCCTCCGACTTGAACTATCTTAATTTTAATAATATTGGACTCCTGTCCGAATATTATTTTACCATGTTAAGTTGTTTTGTAAAATGTTCCATATCGATAATTGCAATAAACGTTTTAGTTTTGGAGTTATGTATCTGTCTAAACGTTGAAATTAATAAAAGTCCGATTTGTGAGGGCTGATTAAAGTTTCACTTTATCAAATTTGGAACTGAAAATGTACTAGCTTGATAATGAAGCCTGGCTATTAGAATTGAAAAATTTTAGTTTTATTATAATTAATAGAAATGAGAGTAGTGTGAATATAAAGCCGCTCCAAATAAGCTGGTGAATACCTAAGTTTGAAATGAACCAGCCTCCAATAGTGGTTCCTAAAGTAATTCCGAGATTTGAGAACGAAACGAATAGACTGTTACCAAATTCAGGTGCTTCTTTAGCTTCACTTATTAACCATGTTTGACCAACAATTAATCCACCAGCATGTACGATTCCCCAAATGAATACTATAAAAATCATTGGAACAAGGTAGGAACCTAAATAATAAACCAATATGTAAACAATAGAATATAGAATAGGGAATGATATTACAGTGTTTATTATGCTTTTTTGCAGGAGACCACCAAATAAATGATTACCTAAAATCATAACTATACCAAATATGAATAGCATGATACTGATGAGAGATCCATTCATGGAAGTTACTTTTGCAAGGTACTCGGCGAAGTAGCTGTATACGGAAAACATGGCTGCAAAAAGGAATGTGACGGTTAAAATATTTAACCATAATCCTGGTTTGCCGAGTATACGAATTTGTTTGCCGAAAGACATTTTTTCTTTAACAGGCATAGAAGGAAGTAGGAGTAGTATTCCAATGAATGCAAGAGTGTTAACGAATGCTCCGAATAAGAAAGCCATTTCGAGTGAAAATTGGTCTGCAAGGTAAGAGGTTAGTGGTATACCTAAAGCGAAACCAACAGTAATTCCCATGAAAACTTTTGTAACTGCTTGACCGCTCTTTTCTGGAGGGACAAGTTTAGCAGCTGTTACAAGAGCGATTGAAAAGAAGAGTGGATGAAGCGCTGCCGGTAAAATACGAAAAACAAGCATGACTTCAAATTGTGTTGTATAAGCGTAGATTAAATTTGAAATAACAAATGTGAAAATTGCTGTTAATAAAATTATTTTGCGATTAATACTAGAGACGAGCAGAATTAAAAACGGACCAGAAATAGCAACAACTAGTGCAAATATACTTACTAAAAATCCAGCTTGTGTAGTTGAAATTCCGAACTTTTCAGTGATTTGTGGTAATACGCCGACAATACCCATCTCGGTAGTAATAATTCCGAACACACCTATTGCGAGTGTCAGAATAAGTAAAGGATTTACTTTTTTCATTTATAAAACTCTCCATTCGTATCAGTATTTTGAAAGTAAATTCATTAACAAAGAAGCATTATTATAAGCATGATTGGATGCCAATATTATCAGGAGTATGTAATCTGAAATACAATAACAGATATCTAAATAACTAGATATGATATATTAAAAAAAATTCTCCTTTCGATGTTTCTTGCTTTTACAGGCAGTGCAATTTATAAGAAGTCATTGGATACCTGTAAAAAAGCAGAATGTGTGAAAGCTAATAATCAATTAGTATGCTGATTGATTATTAGCTTTCATTTTATAATTCGTTTTGGACGTATTCAGAAAACTCTCGTATTGTTTTTTCATTTCGACGATAGTAGGTCCATTTTCCAATTCGGTCAGACTCTAGTAAGCCTGCTTTTTTCATAGTTAATAAATAACTAGAAATAACCGATTGAGCTAAGCCAGTTTTAAGCTGGATATCTCCTACACATACTCCAACTTGAAAGTTAAGGTCTTGTTCTAGGTAAGGTTTTTCGTCGAAATGGTTTTCTGGATTTTTTAACCATGATAAAATTTGACATCTTGTTTCATTTGACAATGCTTTATAAATTAATAAAGGTTCCATAAGGATATTATATCTACTTTTATAGATTTGTAAATGGGTTTTAGTGATTTTAAGGGAAGAAGGTATAGTTGATCCCCTTGAATAGGAATAAGATGCTCTTGATTTGTACCCTTTGTAAAGGACATTATAAAAAAAATCGGTAACCTAAAAAAGATGATTTCTGTATGCAAACAGGAGTCATCTTCTGTACATTCTATTGATAGCAAGAGTGATTATAGTACGTCATATATTTCTTAATTTCATGTTTTAACTGAACAAACGATTCACATGATTTTATATATGCTTCATCGGTTAAAGTATTACGAGGATTACGTGCAAAAATGATAATATTGTTAAGTGTAAGCATACTGTTGCCTAGCTATCAATGGTGGATTCCTAAGAAGAGTAATAATAAAACCCAACTGAAGATTTAAGAAAAATTTTATGTTTACCCCACTTTTTATTTTAAAAGTTTCTCCTATCCTATAAACAACAAAGTCATAGATGAAATTGTAAAGTTAGGGGATTCTACATGGATACAGGAGTTTTGATGAGTTATTTGTATACTTATTTTTTTACTATTATGTTTTGTATTGTGTTTCAAATTGGATTTTATTTTAAAGCGAAAAGAACTATATCTATTCTGCATTTTTTGTGGGTATATGTTTTTCTATTCTACCTTTCGCTAGTGTATAGGGTGACGCAGATCGCGACTGTATGGGATATAAGTAGATATGAAACGTGGATTCGTGTAAGTCAAATCAACTTGACTCTATTTGATACGGCAGGTAGTACGACGTATCTTTTGAACATTGTACTGTTTATGCCATTAGGTTTTTTATTACCGACTATTTGGTCGCAGTTTAGAAAAATGAAAAACACCGTATGTGCGGGATTCTTTTTTTCATTGGCAATTGAGTTAAACCAATTATTAAATAATAGAATTACAGATATTGATGATGTATTTACGAATACCCTTGGGGCAATTGTGGGGTATGTAATATATAGAGTTTTATTTAAAATGTTTAAAATGATATGTAAAAGAGAGGAAAAAAGGCTTGATACGAACTCTTCTTTAGTTATAAAATACGAGGCTGTTTTTTGTTTAGTTTTTTCATTTGTAGGTGCGATGTTCATTTATTATCCTGGAGACATGTAAGCCGGCGATCTATTCTAGTTCTTCTCGCTTATACACGGTAAAATATGAATTGTTCATCCTTTTTTCTAACTTAATAGATACAGTTTATGTATGACATGATAGGCAGGTGTAAATGTGTTAAATGTTCAATTATCTCAATACTTACTAAAAGAGTCTAAACCAGCTCTTCATACAGATGAAAAACGAGTGTATATGTTAAAAGATGAAGGGCAATCACCGTATCCTATTTATTTAAATCACCCTATTATGATAGGAGTGGGAACGAATTTGAATCAGCATACAGGATTTGAAGAAATCATTAAAGGATTTATAGGCGCACATAACAAATTTCCTATGTATATGTTATTTGAAACTTATTTATGTAGAGACTTTATTGAAGGGTTTTTAGAAGAGAATAAACTTCATTTTGAGCTAGTTTTTACTAATAAGAAAAAGGATACGAACTTTTTTAAAGTGTGCATTACCAATAGTGATGATATAACCACACTTATGAAGTATTTCTTCCAATCAGCACAAGATTCTCTCTATACGCTATTAAGCTATTCAGCAGACTGTAAGATTATCAGTAATCGTACTGGTGGGATTGAAATAAAAGCGGACAGTTTCTATCCAAGCTTTTCATTTATGTATGATGCGCAAGAATTATTTATTATTGGTGGAGAAGAAAAATGGTCTGATATCCATTATATAAAAAGATTTTTCCATCTTGAGCAGATTACAGATGAGCTAATTATTGATTTAAGAAAATGAGAGACGAGAGAGAATAAATGAAAAAACCCTCAAGTATAGAACGACATACTTGAGGGTTTTTATGTATGAAGAAGGGCCTTGTATCATATATTTTATTCGTCGTTGCATGTAAGTCATTCGGTTTATAAAAACAATGTGCTAAAGAGAGTAAAGAAGGCTTTTCTATTTTTCCCGAGAATGAAAAGAAATATATAATCTAATTTTCGTGAATGTATTAAGGAGGCAGTAAAATTTGAACAGGAAAATTTGGTTTGTAGTTACTTGTTTTGCATTTTTAGTAGCTAGTTATATTGTTGTCCAATATTTTATTATGGATGGATTTCAAACAGGGCTTGTAAAAGTGAAGCTTATGTTTGGATCTAAATTAAGTGCGTTCTGGTATATGATGCTATTTATACATATTACAACTAGTATAGTAGCATTAGTAATTGGTCCTTTTACATTATCCACTAGATTTAGAGAAAGGAATATCAACTGTCATCGAATAGCTGGGAGAATCTATATGGTTGGTATATTATTAGGCGGCGTTTCTGGATTATATCTATCCTTTTATGCTACGGGAGGATTGGTAGCGAAGCTAGGTTTCGGTTTGTTATCTGTATTTTGGCTAACATCAGCATATCAAGCGTTACATGGAGTTAAGAATAAAAAAATTAAAGAGCATCGGAATTGGATGATTAGAAATTATTCTTTAACCTTTGGAGCAGTTACATTAAGAATTTGGCTACCGTTGTTTATCGTTCTATTTGGAATAGAGCGTTTTGAACTTAGTTACGCTATTATTGCTTGGTTAGCGTGGGTACCCAATTTAATTGTTGCAGAATTATTCATAAGAAAAAGACTTAATAAAGGAAAATACAAAGGAAATGAGGATTTACATTTTTAATGTAAATTTGCTGTAATATTGAGGGCAGAATTCTTCAGTAATTGAATCATTTAATAGCTGGATTTCGTTTGTAGATTCAAAAATTCGCTAATTTTATTGAATAAATAGAAAATACTTTCTTTTTTCGTCTGTTTAATTTAATATCAATAAGGGCACCAAAAAAAATAGATAGAGGTGCTAGAATGTACGGTATTATTAATTATGAAGTGTTTTTACTAACAGGAATTTTATTGAATTTAATTCCTGGTGCAGACACCATGTACATTGTGGGGAGAAGTATTTCACAAGGTAGAAAAGCAGGTGTGTATTCTGTGTTTGGTATTATTACTGGTTCTTTAGTTCATACGTTGTTGGTTGCTTTTGGTTTATCTATTATACTTACAAAATCCATTGTGCTATTTAACACTATTAAGGTTATAGGTGTTATCTATCTTGTATATTTAGGGATTAAAATGATACTTGATAAGACGAATGTAGCTTTCCAGGCCTCGTCCAATAAATTGAACATTAGAAAAATATATATACAAGGGCTTTTAACAAGTCTTACGAATCCAAAAGTCTCTTTATTCTTTATTGCGTTTCTTCCGCAATTTATAGATACAAAGGCTTCAGGTCCTATGCCTTTTATCATTTTAGGACTTACTTTTACAGTAACTGGACTATTATGGTGTTTATTTGTTGCTTATTTCTCTTCATATGTTACAAAAAAATTAAGAGGAAACCAAAAGGTAGGAATGATTCTAAATAAGATAACAGGACTGATTTTTATTGGTATGGGGTTAAAGTTGCTTCAAACAAAAGCTCCTCAATAAACCTGAATAACATAAAAATGCCCCCTTTCAAGAGAGGTAATCTTAGGTTTAGGCTAATTTCTACATACTAAAAAGTCCCTTTAACTTTGAAGGGACTTTTTGCTTGTTATTTTGAGTTATCTAAAAGTTTATTTCAAGGTGAGGATCGGTCTGCCCGTAAAAGCCCGATTGGTGAGGGCTGATTAAAGTTTCACTTTATTTGTATTACCAACTAGCAGTTTCCGTACTTTCTTTCAACCACTTCACCCAATCAGAATCCTCCACCTTAAGCAAACTGAGCGAAACACCTTTCATATCTAGAGAAGTTAGCAGCGTACCAACTTTTACAAATGTAATCTGTAATCCTTCCAGCTCACATAAACGGCGAATATCATTTGCGAAAATGTATTGTTCCATTAATGGAGTTGCGCCTAATCCGTTAATGAGAATGGCGAAGTTGTCGCCTTTTCTCCAGCGATAAATGCTTTTTAATTTGTTCATTAGTTCGATCGTTAATATTTCAGAAGAGGATAGTGCTTCTTTACGGTAACCTTTTTCTCCGTGAATGCCGACGCCATAAAAAACTTCATCTTCGTTTAATGTGAATGAAGCTTTTCCTTTCACTGGATCGTTTGCAGGTGAAAGTGCGACCCCTAATGTGTGTAAGTTTTTGATGACAGCTTGCCCAAGTGTTGTTAGTTCTTCTAAAGAGTGACCTGCAAGAGCGGCCGCACCAAGTATTTTTTGAACGAAAACAGTACCAGCGACGCCGCGTCTTCTTTTATTAAACGAAGCATCATCTTCAATTGAAACGTCATCATTTACGATGATGTGGTCAATTTGTCTTCCTTCTTCTTTGGCGATTTGTTCTGCAGCTAGAAAGTTTGCTACGTCATCTTTAAAGTTTTTAATGATGAATAAAATACTCTTATCTTTTGGCATGAGGCGAGTTGCCGCGACAATTTGTTCCACTGTAGGCGGAGTGAAAATACTTCCGTTTACTGCCGCCGTAAGCATACCTTTTCCTACATACCCAATGTCAGCAGGCTCATGTCCGCTACCACCGCCACTTATGATAACAACGTTTTGCTTCAGTTTCTCGATATCTTTTACATAAATGATGTTATTTGTTTCGTCGTAATTCACTTTGTCGTTATGTTCAAAATAAAAGCCATGCATCATATCTTGAACGATATGTTGTACATCATTCATAATCTTTTTCATTGCCTTTGCCACCCTTTAATTACTTTGCTGATTGCTCCAGTAATAGTAGTAATTGATTGTTTATCATATTTTTCATGAGAGAAGACATAATGGATGGATCTACTTCGCACTTGCTTTCAATCCAATCTTTTATCGTGCCAACGAAGCCGTGACTATAAAAGGAGGCAATCGTATTTTTTGTCTCATCAGAAAGGCTGAATCCACAGCTCACAGATAATTCATCAATAATCTTCATATATAAGTTTTTCGTATGCTCAAATAAATAGTGATTAAACGAGTTTTGTTCAATGACTTTGAAAGCATTTCGGTAAAATTTTTGATTTTCATAAAAGTAATCAAATAATAAATCGAAAATATTTTCCCACGTTTCATAGTCAAGAAAGTCGATAATGTTTTCTTTCGTTTCTTCTCTATAAATCCAGCTTAATAGTTCAAATTTATCTTTAAAATGATAATAAAAAGTTTGCCTACGCATTTGACAGTGTAACATAATATCGCTCACTGATATTTTATGAAACGACTCTGTTTCCATTAAATACTTCAATGAATTCGCGATTATCTTTTTAGAAATTATAGAAGAGGTCATCTGAATCATCCCTAGAATGTTAGTAATATGAAAATCCTACCTACAAATGAGAGCGGTGTCTTTAGACAGATTGTCCATTTTGTCCGTTTACTATAAAACGCTTTCATTTTAACATGGATAGTAAGAAGAAGATTTCAAATATATCACAATATATTAAAGGAATTGAGGGAGAATCACAATGAAAAAGATTATAAACAAACCAGAAACATTAGTAATGGAAATGTGCAACGGAATGGTTATGGCTCACCCAGAGCTTGAGCTTTTGAGAAAATATAAAGTCATCAAGAAGAAAGAAATGAACGAAAATAAAGTAACGTTAATTAGTGGCGGCGGTAGTGGCCATGAGCCGGCACATGCAGGATTAGTCGGAAAAGGAATGTTAGATGCGGCGGTGTGCGGAGATGTTTTTGCTTCTCCTTCACAAATTCAGGTATATCAAGCAATTAAAGAAACAGCTAGTAAAAAAGGTACGTTATTAATTATTAAAAATTATAGCGGCGATATTATGAATTTCAAAAACGGTGCGCATTTAGCGACGGAAGATGGAATTGAAGTCGACTACGTCAAAGTGGACGATGATATTGCGGTAGAAGATAGTCTGTATACAGTAGGACGCCGCGGCGTTGCAGGAGTTATTTTAGTTCATAAAATTGCCGGCGCAGCAGCGGAAGCAGGTATGGATTTAGGAGCGGTGAAAGCTGTCGCAGAAAAAGCAGCGGCTAACGTGCGCACAATTGGTTTAGCGTTAACGTCTTGTACAGTTCCAGCGAGCGGATCACCTACTTTCACACTTGCGGAAGATGAAATGGAATACGGCGTAGGTATTCACGGCGAGCCAGGAATTAAGCGTGAAAAAATGTTGTCAGCAGATGAACTAGCGAACCGTATGACAAATGACCTTGTAAAAGATTTAGGAGTAAAAGATGGCGAGGAAATCGCACTTCTAGTTAACGGTTTTGGCGGAACACCACTGCAGGAACTTTACTTATTTAACAATGCAGTGACGCGAGAATTAGCTGCTAGAAACATTAAAATTAATAGAGTATTCGTCGGCAACTATATGACGAGTATCGATATGGCTGGTATGTCTTTAACTGTAATGAAGTTAGATGATGAGTTAAAAACATTACTATCGAAAGAATGTAACACACCAGCGTTTAAAGTAGATGGACCAGTTGAAAGTGTAGAGTATGTAAATGTACTTGAAGAAACAGAAGAGAAGGAAGTTTCATTTGAACTAGAAACGGCGGAAGAACACGCTGTTATTAAAGATAATGTCATTACATTAAACAACATGATTTATCTCGTTGATAAAATGAGCGATATTATCATTAAAAATGAAGTACCGTTCTGTGAGCTAGATACGCATGCAGGTGATGGTGACTTCGGAATGAGTGTTGCAAAAGGATTTAAACAATTAAAACGTGAGTGGCATTCTATTGTAGAACAAGAAAATGTAACGATCGGATCATTCCTTGACGGTTGTTCTATGATTATTATGGAACATTGCGGCGGCGCTTCTGGTCCAATTTGGGGCGGTGCATTCCGCGCTGCTAGTAAAGCAGCAGGCGAGAAGCGCGAGTTAACAGTAAAAGAATTCGCTGAAATACTGCAAGCAGCACTGCAAGGCATCCAATCTATCGGTGAAAGATCATTCGGCAGAGGAGCAGTAGTTGGTGATAAAACACTTGTTGACGCACTTGCTCCATGTGTAGACTCTTGGTTAGATAGCGCCTCAAACGAAGTAGACGTAAAAACTGCCTTTGAAAAAGGTGCAGAAGCAGCGGTTAAAGGAGCAGAGTACACGAAAGAAATCGTAGCTCGCATGGGCCGCGCTGGTACAGTTGGCGAAAGAAGTTTAGGATACCCTGATGCAGGTGCACATGCGCTTGGAGTTATCTTTACGGAGATTGCGGGTAGTTTGAAATAGGAATGAGAAAGTCCCTCTGTCTTAAGACGGAGGGACTTTTATATAGTTGATATGTAGAAGACTTCTTTCGTTACTTTTTGCTTATTTGAGAGATTTCTTCAATCAAATTGTATTTTACACTTAGTTTGTTTGTGATTGCAGCTTATCAATTTTCCAGTATGTTTCTAGAGGGTCTAAAGAGCTTTCAATATAAAACATATATTCATCTGCGGTACGTGGTACTTCAAAAGCTATTTTCAATTCTACCGTTTCATTTGGTTTAACTTGTATATCAGAAGGGTTTTGATCAAGCACCTTTCCTTTATAGATCTTTCCGTCTTTTTCATCTTTTAAGTTATATTTTAATTCTGATAATCCAATCGTTTGACCTCGTACATTTTTTACAGAGACATTAACAATGACGGAATCGTTGCTAGCATCTAAATATGCACTTTGAACAGCGGTCAAGTAATAGCCTCCCTTAACACTCTCACCAACTAATAAAATACCTTGTTCCAAGCGGCTTATCTCTTCTTTTTCTTCAAAATTTATTAATTCTTCATTTTCATTTTTTGCGGTTGGTTCTTCTATTGGACCATTTTCAACGGCACTATCTGTTTTATCTTGTGTGCAAGCAGCCGTAATACTGACTAATACTAGAATGAAAGTAAGTAATATAGATAATTTTCTCATAAAATTTATCTGTCTCCTTCAGTTTCTCAATTTTGTGCAGCTATACATATAAGATTAACATAATGTCTCATTATTGGCTCAAAATAGGGGATCTTTTAGACATCTTATTCTTTTTACTTTTAATATACATTCGATTGGTTCTCGCGATATTTGTTAATCTTTTAAAACATTGGCTTAGTAATACCGAGGGTTATTATAAATATATTAATTACATAATTTGTCCATATCAAAATCAACGTTTTTTGCATTTAATATATTGTAAATATATTTTATTTTGGAAGGATCTGATTATATGGCCCATAAATCTACTGGAGTGTTTCGAGTTCCAGTCTCTGAAAATGGGATTATTCCAACTGCTCTCAACATTATGTTAAACAATGATTCACGTTGCCATACTAGTAATGTAACGGTAACTGTTAAGAGAAGTCGAAACACTTTTTTCCCAACTCAAAATGAATTAGTTGAAATCTCTCGTACTTTTGTTTCTTTAGAACCAAACAGAACAACTAAGATTGTGTTATTTACTCCAGAATTTCAAGTAGAAGATTTCCTTGATGTCATCATTAGTGGAAATAAAGAGGATGTTAAGGATGTTCTTGTATATTCTTTCTTAGCAGATTCAGTAGGTCATAATCTGCCATCTACTGTTTTCAGAAATGCAGAATACACTTTTGCTTGCTGACACTGTGATGATGTATTCTTTACTGTCGTATATCTGAATTGAAATGTTACAAGTAGCACTTCACGGCATACAATCTATTGGTGAAAGATCGTTCGGCAGAGGAGTGGTAGTTGGTGAAAGAAGTTTAGGATATGCAGATACACATGCGCTTAGGGTACCTTTACGGAAATTTCGGGTAGTTTGAAATAGAAATTAGAAGATCCCTTCTACCTTAAGGTGGAGGGGTTTTCTTAATATTATTTTTTGATATATATTGCTAAGTATGTTCCCATAATTCATTCTATTGTATAGAGAATAATGTCATCTACATCAAAAAAACGGCTTATAAAAGGAACTAGTATTTGAGGTGGGTTTATTAACGAATTTTATATATAGCATGAATGAAAACGAGATAAATAAAACAATATTCCCTATTATGTTTTTTAAAATTAATTGAGCAGGTCCTTGTAAAAATAAAGAAAAGACACCTAAAGGTGCCTTCCGCCGGCTTAAATTATTTTAATATTATCGATCTAAGTTTAAAAGCTATAAGGATTTTTTCTGTAGGATTTGTAAGTAGTTTTTATGAAATTATGAGTGTTTTTTATTTTGTAATTCAATAAGTTCATCTGGTATCACTTTTGTATAATATTCTTTTTCTGTTAGTTCAAATATAAATAATGCTTTTTTCCAGTTATAAATAACATCTTCTACATTATGTTGTTTCATTTTTAATAAACACTGACCTTTTAAATAGAATAGTTCACCTAGTAGGTATAAAGTATGTAGATTAATTGCTAATTTGATACCCTTATCAATGTACTTTATTGCCTCTTCATATTGGTATGTGAAGTCGAAACATTTTGCTAAATTTAACATGAGTTTTAATTTAATTTCTTTATCTTTAGGAAAATCTAACTTATTAAAATTAGTTAAACATCTTTTGAATATATTAATACTTTTTTCATATTCTTTATTTTCTGCATAAAATATAGCCATTGTTTGCATAATATCTATTTCTCTTTCTGATAAAAAATCAGAATTAGTTAAAGTCAGTTTTAATGCATTATTTAAAAAATCTAAAGCAGTTTTTATTGATTTATCCACCATAAATACAGCAATTGCTTCATGCCATATTAGAAATTGTTTCTCATCTTTTGTTTGAAAATTATTTAAGTTTTTCTCTTTTTTTACTATTTCATAAAGTTCTTTATATTGTTTTTGCTTTAAGCAATCTTTTATTACGTATTTTACATTTTCTACATATTTTAATCTTTTGTTTTGAGTTAGTGCAAATATGTTATTCGGATCAATACCAAGTCTTTCTGATAATTGATATAACAATATACTAGATGGATAAATCATACCTTTTTCAATCTTGCTAATTTGACTTTGTGAACATATTCCATGACATAATTCGGATTGTGATATATTTTTTTTGATTCTAAGTTCTTTAATGGTAATACCCAAATCGTTAAATTCCATTTTTCCACCTACTATTTAGCACTTTATTAAAATAAGAACATTCTCTAACCTTAATGTAATGTAAAATTAATATAGTTGCAATTATTGTTTTAAAGGGCTTATCGTTTCTATAAGATGGTGAGATTTTTTTATGTACAAAAAAGACACCCTAAGGTGCCTTCTTGCGATTTGCTCCATTGTAATATGGTATTGGATGCCAGTCCAATTATTATTTTACCATGTTAAATAGTTTCGGTTATTGAGAAAAAAGACAACTCATTATTTGAATGCAAAAAGTCCTAGGGGGACTAGGACTTTTTACTAGAATGAATATGATTTAAAAAAGGACTTATATAACGTAACATATGAATGTTTCGTAAATGTATCAAAAAAGTGAACAAAAGCGTTAATTTAAATAAAAAAAGCTCCGCGATAAAAGCTGCGGAGCTTCATAAGGTCGAGTTATGTCGTACTCACAAGGGATTTTAACATGAATGTTGTGGTGAAAATACTGGTAAATTTATCCCGTAAAACCCCCACTGATTAGAGTTTCACTTCATTCGAAGGAATTCATGTTTTATAAATTAGATTATGAGAGTTGATATTCTCCATATTGACCAGAAAAGAACTAAAAATTCTAGTGAAATTCCAAGTGTTCGTTTCCTAGTTTTTTGAAATTCTTTTATTAAATAGCCAACAGCACTAATTGCTATAAGAATGAAAAGAATAAGTTCGAGTGTAACTGGCATTTTATCTACTCCTAATACTGTAGTTTATTATATAAAGATTATAAGATATTTTTGTGGCTAGTGGTGAAAAATTCAATAGAATTATTTCTAAATGGAGTAAATCTTTCAACGGACCAATCAAAGGTCAATACAAAAAGTGTTATACAATATACGCATGGAGAGTCGTGGGGCTAAAGAAATATTGGAGTATAAAGAGTTGTTAGATCAAAGGATTATTACCGAAGAAGAGTTCGAAGTGTAGAAAAAAGTAATTATTAGGTATATAGATGAAACGCTCAGATGAGAGTTTTTTTATTTATATATTCGCAAGTAAAATAACATAATATCACTATGAATCCTTATAACAATATGAATTTTTGCATATTTTAAAATTTAATATATCCCTTAAAAAGTTTTAATTGTATAATATATTTTGTCATATTTTTAGATTTTTCGACATAAACCAACAAAAATAGAGAGCGTATTGGGAGAAGACATTATGTATACAAAACTATTAAAATCAATTACATCATTATCACTTATTGGTGGTGCGTTGTTATATACAAATGGCAGCGATGTAAAAGCTGCTGAAGTGGGTGTTTTTTCTGATGTGCCGACATCACATTGGTCATATCCTGCGATTAAAGATTTAGCGAGTAAAAATATTATTTCCGGTTATGGAAATGGGATATTTGGTTTTGGAGATGTTGCGACAAGGGAGCAAGTTGCGGCTTTAATTTATCGAGTGTTAGTACCAAATAAACAAGGCGGCTCGTTTAGTAATGATGGAACTCGTTACGTATTAAAGGATGGGTCTACGTTTAAAAATCCTTACGGTGATATTAATCAAAGTTCTACAATGTTCCCAGAAGAGGTATTAACTTTAACAAATTTAGGAGTTTTTAAAGGTGATGAAAATGGCCAATTTAGACCGAAAGCTTCTGTGAATCGTGCAGAAATGGCACAAATTCTTACGAATGCTTTCCATCTTGCGGCAAAACAAAAACATACCTTTAAGGATGTTCCAAATCCATTTTGGGCAGAAAATGCAATTAGTGCGGTGCAGTCAAATGGAATCGCAGATGGCACAGGGAACGGGAATTTTGAACCGTATGGCACAGTAACACGTGAACAGTATGCGCAGTTTTTATATAAAACTTTGAAGTATAAAAATGCTGATGTGAAAGATACAGGAGATGCGGCATTATTAACAGCGTTTAAAGAGGAAGTACAAAAGCGTATTAATACATACGAGACAAATATTACACTGCCATATAAAACGAAAAATAATAATACAGACGAAGTGATGAATACACTTTTTAACGCATATAAAGAAGTGGCAAGTAAAAATGAGTATACAAATAATAATAGATCGAATGTTTCATATGGACTTTCTGGATCACCTGGAAATTATACGTTTACGCTTAAGATTACATATCGTGAAACGAAAGAACAGACGGAATATGTCATGAAACAAGCGAAAGCAATCGTTTCTTCTATCACTCAAGTTGGAATGGATGATCACGAAAAAGTGAAGGCGATTCATGATTACGTAGTAAAGCATGTTTCTTATGATACGTCTTATAAAGCTTACACAGCATATGAAGCACTTGTAAATCGTTCTGCGGTTTGCCAAGGTTACGCACTATTAACTTATCAATTATTAAAAGAAGCAGGAATTGAAAATCATTTCGTGACAGGAACTGGGGACGGACAACCTCATGCTTGGAATTTAGTGAAAATCGAAAACAAATGGTATCACCTTGATACAACATTCGATGATCCGGTTCCAGATGAGCAGGGCCGCGTAACGTATTCGTATTTCAATTTATCAGATGAACAAATCGCAAGAAATCATGAGTGGAACCGTGGAGACTATCCGCAAGCTACAACAAATTATTATAGTACACTGACAAATAAAATTGCGGCAGGTAGTACGAAAACGTCTGCATATCAGCAAATATTAAAAGATACAAAGTTAAACTATCTAGGAAATGAATATATTGCAAATAACTATACTGAATTAAAAAATAAAATGCAGCAGCGTTATAGTGCAAAGCCAGAAAAGATAGAAGTACTTTATAAGCAATCAATGAACGGTGCGCTGCAAGATGTGAAAAATGCAATTGGGGAAATCGGTTATCCGCAAGGGTCCAACCGTGTTTCTTATAAAGCGGAGTCGTATAATGCGAAAGAAGGGTATTCTTTAGTGACGATTACGTTTACGTATTAAGAATGAGAAAAAGCATCTGTTTCAGATGCTTTTTTTATTATATTGATTCGACAAAATATGACAGGTGAAAGCGAATTGGTCTGTTATGATAATTTTTGGAATTTTACATTTTAGAGGATTAATCATGAATAAAAAGAAGATTTTCGCTGTGTTAATAGGAATTGTAGCCTTATTTGTAATTATTAATGTAGTTGTTACGAAAGAGAAAACGACATCAACCAGTGAAAAAATGTACTCTGAGAAAGAATATAATAAATTAGTAGATGAACATTTTGAAGAAACGCAAAAGTTGAAAAGTGATATGAGTGTGTTAGAAACTGAAAAAAAATCTCTTGAAGAGCAAATGAAGGCGAAGAATAAGCAAGGGTAAAACAAAAACGCTATCTTTTAAAAAGATAGAGTTTTTGTTTTGGGTTATAAAGTTATTCCTACATTTGACATATACAGTCTGACTGTATAAAATTAAACTATACAGTTTAACTATATAGTTTAGCTATATAGTTATCGTTACATTGGAGGTCTTTATGAATAGAGATAAAAATTTACCATTAACGGAAACAACGTATTACGTTCTTTTAGCTTTATTAGAGCCAGCTCATGGATATTTAATTATGCAAAAGGTGGAGGAACTGAGTAATCATCAAGTGAAAATCGCAGCGGGTACATTGTATGGTGCGGTGGAAAATTTATTAAAACAAGGGTTAATAGAATCGGTAAAAAGTGAAGATAAAAGAAGAAAAGTGTATGTCATTACGGAACGCGGGAAAGAAGTATTGCATTTAGATTTTATGAGAATGCAGCACATTATTGCGGTTACAAAAAGTTTATTACACGTATAGTTAGGAGGAAACGATGATGTGGAGATTAAAATTCTTTTTAGACTTTGAGAAAGAGGAAAAATGGTTAGAAGAGATGGCTTGGAAAGGCTATCAACTAGAAAGCAATACATTTGGTTATACATTTAGATATACAGAACCGGAAGATGCGACGATTAAAATAGACCATAGAGTATTTAGTAGAAAAAGTGATTTTATTAATTACTGCACATTATTTGAAGATAGTGGTTGGGAGCATATAGCTGGTAATCGGTGGTCAGGTACGCAATATTTTAAAAAGGTAGATGAAGAAAGTGAAGATGACATTTTTTCAGATCCAATGTCACGAGCAGGGAAGTATAAGCGTCTATCTAAAACATTTTTAGAATTAGCGATTTGTTATTTGCCGATATTATTTTTATTTATGTATAGTAATACAATGAATTTAGGAGCCTTTGTAAATCCGAAAGAACTATACTTGACGCCAGGATTATGGGATAAGCAAGGTGTATCATTTCTATGGTCATTCTTATTTGAAACGCCATTTGCATTAATGAGAGGACTTTTTTTGACATTTATCCCCGTTGCGACATGTATGTTTTTCGTTTGCTCGTATAAAGCAAATCGATTGTATGAAGAGAGAAGATGATAGGAGAAATCCCCTTAAAGTAGATGCTTTGAGGGTTTTTTTGAATTTGTAAATGACTCTTCTTAAAATAGATATGAGCTTAGAGAAGGACAATGATGTATTGGAGGTCACCATATCAAAAAAAGAAAATTGTACGTTTAGACGCATTTTAAATACAAAATAACCGATTCCTTATACGTTAAGAAATCGGTTATTTATTTCCCCACTTTTTTAGAGATCTTTTTCTTGTAATGGTTTTAAATGATTGATTTAAGGTTATAAACTTAAATCATAAATAAAAGATAAAATAAAAACTATATAAGAAATAAATGTAACGAAAACAAGGAAACATATAAACTGAGAATTAGATACATATTGTTCTATTCTTTTTTTCATGTTAATTCGTATTATTTTTCAAATGTGAAGTATCAATTGGAATTTGAGCTTTCCAAGATCCAATTATTTTTCCAATTCTAGTTATATTTACATCTAAAGTAAGAGGCTGTTTAAAAACGTCTTTTTCTTCAGTAGTTATAACAAATGTAGCAACACCTTCAGGTCTATCATTATCACGAATGCCTATTTTATCTAACTTTTTACCTGCTGCCATAAGTTCAAAAGGAAGATAATCATCTGAATCATGGATAAATGATAGTCTCCCGTCATTTTTAATCTCAGGGTTTTCCTCTTGTTGCCCATCAATTTTACCATCACTCTCAAGATCTAATCCTGATGTATCAAATTCAAATGGTACTAAACTTCCGTCCGCTTTTTCCATTCTATAATGAACTGATATACGTGAATCTGCGATAAATACTTCTTTGAGATGTACAGTAATACCTTGATCTGTAATTTTTTCATCAATAGGAATATATTTACCATTCTTCATCATATCTTGTGTGATACCATTTTCATCTTTTATTCCTTCATTTACAACTTTATCATTTGTAATTGCATTAGAAAAATAGGAAGCAACATTTGTAGCCGCCACTTGTACTTGTGGAATCATTGCTGTTGTGAAAAGTGCTGCTGCAGCTACTGCTGTATAAATAAAACGTTTTGATTTTTTACTCATGTTTGTAAAGAGTCCCTTCTTTTGTTGTTTTTTGTGATTTATATTAGAAACATTGTCTAACTTGGAACGACTTTCAAATGTTTTCCATGCTTGTTCTATATCAATTTTGATTTCTTGTGGTGAATTTGCAGATTCTTCATCTAGCATTACGTTTTCCCATTGATTTAATTTACTAATTTCTATTAATAAATCTTGGCATGCTTCACATGTATCTAGGTGTTTTGTGAATTCCTTTCTTATATCATGAGAAAGTTCTCCATCAATATATGTTTGAATAAACCCGATATCATAACATTTCATTTGTTATGCCTCCTCCATTTGTTTATAAATCTTGCGAAATTTCATTTTGGCTCGGACCAATAATGTTCCAATAGAAGATATTTCAATTTGAAGTACTTCTGCAATTTCTTTATATTGAAAACCAGAGAATTTCATTAGTAAAAGGGTTCGTTCTCGATCATTCATTTTATTTAGTATCGTTTGGACCTTTGTAATTTCTTCTTTTCTTATCCAATCATCGTCTAATGATGAAACATTTTGTACTTCATGGTATTGTATTTCTTTATCAATCTTCGCTTGCTGCCTTTTTTCAGATCGAAAATGGTTATAGGCTACATAAGTAGAAGATTTAATCAACCATCCAGGTATGTTTTCAATCCCTTTCCAATCACTACGATATAATTGTAAAAATACTTCTTGTGCTAACTCTTCAGCGATAGATTGATCTTTAACGATCCAGATGATTTGTTTCACAGCGTAAGCATAGTACTGCTTAAATAAATCTTCAAAGGTCATATCAGAAGCATGACTTTCTTCATTTTCTATGGTTAACATGTTCGTTTAAACCTCACTTTCAATTTGATACCTGTATTATAGAGAAACCAGAAAAACGGATTTTGTGACAGTTTTTCTGGATATTTTTTATTATGTACTAAAAAAAGCATTCGTCTAATTAAAAGAGAAATGCAAAAAGGAAATGAAAACATAAAAACTATAACTCTTGCAGTAGTTGTCTATTAATGCACAAGAAAACAGTTAGTTTGTTGCCAAACTGTATCTAAACGTACAATTTCACTTCTTCTATTTTCATGAATATGTATAATTACATAAAATTTCAAAGAAAAAGAGAGTATACTTTCATATTGTGTAATAAAGATAAAGCCCGCCTACGGAAATAGGCGGGCTTTTTTTACTTATAAAGAAAAGACAACCTTTAAGGTGTCTTCCTTTTGAAATCTAGGTTGTCCAGTTTGTTTTACTTTGGTGCAATAGCAATATTGTTTGGAATAAAGTTTCACCATATTGCTATTAAACTAAAATATTAAGATTGCACTTAAACGAAATTTATAGCATCGAAGTTCATTTTGGAGGGGGAATGTAATACTACATTTTTAAAGTATTCGTTACACTTGAACCTCTGCACATTGCGTAGAGCTTTTTTCATGAAGAAAGGACACTCACGTGAGTGTCCTTTCGATAGTTTTTAGCAGAAGCAAGCAGCTCCAACGATGATTAATAAAATAAACAATACAACTAATAAAGCAAATCCTCCAGCGAAGCCACAGCCGCCACAACTACCACCAAAGCCCATAACAGTTCCTCCTTTAAATAGGAGGAGAAAAACAAAGGTTCACTCATGTGTTTTAACGGATTCCATTTACTTTATGCTTTTTACGAATAAATGGAGCAGGTCCTTTTCAAAATAGATTTATTCTTAGCAGGAGTTCAAAGGAAAAACAGGGGAATCCATATTATTCTTTAAGAGCGAATAGATAGAAATCCGCTTTTATACCTTTCATTAAAATAATACTAGCATTATATATTATAAGGAATACTTGTCCTTAATTGTAAATGAAAGGGGGGAATTGATATGAGCTATGGCTATGGTCATCCTCCTGGAAGATGTCATAAACATCACAATGAAACTTTGTCAACGGGTGTATTACGTAGACATTCCGCTACGTTATTTCTTACTGTTGAAGCTATGAATGTTGATCCAGATGATACTCGTAGAGTAACAGTTGAAATGTTTGATTGGTCATCTGGTTCTCCGGTATTGTTACCATTAATAGACCCTTCAACACAAACATTGCCACCTAATCGATATGTTACTTTTCGTTCAGCAGCTCTTCCTCCAGCACTTTTTGCTTATGAAGTAAGAATCATTCGTCCGAAAGATAGAGATGTTGTTACGAATGTTTTTGGTCTTAGTGCAATCGTATTTAACCCACAAGAAGGAAACAATGTTTTACAACATGATTTAGCAAAATTAGACCTTAAATAGATTTTATAAAGGTCTATTTATTGAGCATGATTAAAAAAAGAGTAGGATGTAATCCTACTTTTTTTTAACGTTAATTAGAATTTTAAAAGAAATCCTTCATTATTTTAGTATCTTTAATATTCACTATCACACCTTCTACCTTATCTTTCTTCTCATCTTTAGCAATCGAAATTTGCTCCTTATTATCAGCCCACACAAGAAATTCTTCTTTTGAGTCATCTTTATATGTAACAGTAATAGTAGAATGTGCAGATTCTCTCTTTTTTTGATCTAGTGTGATTTGTTTAGGAGTGCCTTTTTGGACTGCTGAAACGATAGATTGTATCATTTTTTCGTTGTCTGTTTGAGATTTGGAAGTAGTATGATTTGTTGTTTTCAGTATTTCAATGTCTGTAATATTAGCAGAATTTAATTGAAAGGTATTTTGTTTATGTTCTTGCTTAACTTGTGAAGCTTTATCTGTAGCCGAGGTACTTGTACAACCTATTAAAGTGAAAGATAAAGCGGTTAGAGCGCATATAGATATGATTTTTTTCATAGTATCCCTCCTCAAGTTTAATTATACTAATTTTCTGTTAATTTAGGTAGTTATTGTAAGGAGAAGATGTTTTAAAGTGGTAAATGATGATGTTCATTCTCTATTAAAATCAAAATTCACATAACTTTTTTCATATTTTATGTTTAACATTTCGAAAATGGGTGTACTACATATAATATAACAAATAATTCATTTTAAAGGAGGAAGTTAAAGATGGAAACGAAGTATAGTAAACCTTTTGTATATGAATTTATTACGGAGAAAGAGGTCATGAATGCGGCGAATGATCTCGTGAAAAAAGGAATAGACCAAAAAGATATTTACGTATTAACGCATGAGAAAGATAGGACAGATAGAATTGCGGACAATGCAGACGTGAATACAATTGGGATAAAAGAGGAGGGACTTGGGACAAGCATTATTAACGTCTTTCAAAAAACAGGAGATCAGTTAAGAAATAAAATGCAAGAGTTAGGGCTTAATGAGGAAGAAGCGAACTTTTATGAAGAAAAACTGGATGAAGGGAAAATCTTGTTATTCGTTAAGGATTTAGAAAGAGTCGGTGAATGGTTACAAGAAAGAAGATGCATGTATTCTATTTAAATTTGTATCCTTTAAATCTATAAATCTATTACGAAAAGGAGATTGTAAATATGAGTGAGAACGGACTAAAAGAACAAGTTAAAGGTAAAGTTGAAAAGAAAAAAGGACAAGTAAAAGAAGGAATTGGTGAAGTTACAGAAGATAGAGAGTTGAAAAATGAAGGTAAGTGGGAAAAAACGAAGGGAACGATAAAAGAAAAAGTCGGAAAAGTGAAACAAAAGATAAGTGATGAATTGGATAATAAAGAATAATATATGTTCATCAAGCTTTAGTTACATACTAAAGCTTGATGAATTCAATATAAAACGAATATAGGAGGTTTAATTGTGGGACTTATTATTACGTGTATTGTAGGTGGACTTATTGGTGCGTTAGCTGGAATGATTACAGGAAAAGACTTTCCGTTAGGTATAGTTGGTAACGTGATTGCCGGATTAATCGGATCTTGGGTAGGTAGTGCGTTATTTGGTCATTGGGGTCCTGAATGGGGAGGCATTTCTGTTCTTCCAGCGTTATTAGGTGCAATCGTCTTTATTTTAATCGTTACATTCTTCTCTAGAATGCTGCGGAAAGCGTAAGTATGATAATAAATAGTAATCTTAAGTTTATTATATATAGTTATAAAGTTAATGAACTGATAAAAATACATAAAAAAGCATCCAAATTAGTTTAATTGGATGCTTTTTTATGTATTTTACATAGGAATGAGTGGAGGATGAAGAACCCCCCACTCATTAACATTACACTTTCTATTATGTATTAAGCCATCGTTACCTTTTTACAATTATTTATTCTTACGACTTGCCTTGGTTCTATATGAGATAAGTCCTCGCTATTACTTATATCAACTACAATTGTATTCGTTAGTATGTTAATAATGGAACCAACTAATTTTGTAGCATGATCGTGTCGATAAGAAAATTGAACGAAATCTCCCTTTTTAAAGTTGTGCTCTTCCATAGATAGATCCCCCTAAAAATAATGTTTATACATTATACATACACAAAATTATAAGTTTTAAACATTTATTAGTACGATTTAAGTGTTAAGCCGAGAAAGGTGTAGAAAATTTATTTATAATGAAAATAAAAAAATATGTTTAAAACTAATTTTTATGGGTAATTAAATAGTAAAAGTTCGAGATAAGGGGGCGGAAATGATGAATTTGGCAATAAATATTTTGCAAAATGATGTAGGTTATACGGTACAACTTAATGGTGAGATTGATGCGTATACGGCATCAGATTTAAAAAATAAGGTAATGCCTATTACAAGCGAAAAAGAGGTTCATATTGTAGTAGATTTTCATAACGTAGATTATATGGATAGTACTGGTTTAGGCGTTTTTATAGCTTTATTAAAAGCAGTTAAGAAAAATGATGGAAAACTAGAGTTTATCGGTGTATCTAAAAGGTTAAAAAGATTATTTGATATTACAGGATTAACAGAAATATTAAATTTGAATTCCGATTTTGAAAAAGTAGAAAGAAGGTGACTAGGGATGATGGAGAGATTTGAAAAGATAGAAATGAAAATTCCTGCAAAAGCAGAATATGTGGCTATTATTCGTTTAACAATGGCTGGTGTTGCGAATCGAATGGGCTTTGCTTATGACGATATAGAAGATATGAAAATTGCTATTAGTGAAGCTTGTACAAACATTGTACAACATGCATATAAAGAAGACGTTGGAGAAATTACAATTGTCTTTGGCTTATATGAAGATCGATTAGAAATTATGGCTGCGGATAATGGAGTTAGCTTTGATTTTAATAGCTTAAAAAGTAAAGTTGGTCCGTATGATATTAATAAACCAGTAGAACATTTGCCAGAAAATGGTTTAGGTTTATATTTAATCAATACGTTAATGGATGATATACAAATTATGCATGATGAGGGCATGACAGTTTTAATGACAAAATATATACAAAGAGAGCAGGTGGAGAATGATGGAAATCCAATCTCAACCTACAAATCTTACTAAAGAAGACGTTATTAAACTAATTGCAGACTTCCAACAAAACCAATGTGATGAAGCACAGGAAAGATTGGTTAATCACTATAAAAATCTTGTATACTCCATTGCATATCGCTATTCAAAAGGCGGGCCTATGCATGAAGATATTATACAAGTAGGAATGTTAGGGCTCTTAGGTGCAATAAGAAGGTATGATTATTCGATAGGGAATGCTTTTGAGCCGTTTGCAATACCTACAATAGTAGGCGAAATAAAGAAATATTTACGTGATAAAACTTGGGGTATTCACGTTCCAAGGCGAATTAAAGATTTAGGCGGGAAGATTAAACTTGCGATAGAGGAGCTAACAGATCGTTTCCAGCGTTCACCGAAGATTATAGAGATTGCAGATCATTTAGGACTATCCGAAGAGGAAGTGCTAGAAATTATGGATGCGAAAAATAATTATCGCGTATCTTCCTTAGATGATGTAGTTGAAAATTCATCTGATGGCAGTTCGGTAGCGAGGATTGAATCTGTAGGTGAAGTAGAGCAAGGATATGAAGAGACAGAAAGGCGTCTCGTTTTAAAGGATATTTTCAACGTATTAAATGACACAGAAAAGAGTGTTATTCATTATATATTTGGAGAAAATTTAAATCAAAAAGATACAGGGGAACGGTTAGGTATTTCACAAATGCACGTTTCTCGTATTAAAAGACAAGCGATAAGTAAATTGAAGCAAGCAGCATTTTTAGATACATAAAAATTTAAAATCATTATGTTTAAAACATGAGAAAAGGGGTAGTTATTAAATATAGGAGGAGATATAAAAATGTCACACGATGTGAAAGAACTAATCGAAGGATTGAATGAAGATTTAGCAGGAGAATACTCAGCAATTATTATGTATAACCATAATGCAGCTACAGTTTCTGGTATATATAGACAAGTGTTAAAACCTTTCTTTGAATCTGAAATTAGTGATGAACAAGGACATGCCCTATATTTAGCGGAGAAAATTAAGACGTTAGGTGGTACACCTACTACAATCCCTTTACGAGTGAAACAAGTAGAAGATGTTAGAGAAATGTTAGAGTCGGCTAGACAATCAGAATATGAGACAATTAAGCGTTATGAAACGAGAAAAGAACAGGCAGCGAAATTAAATATGACAGAGTTAGTTGTAAAGTTAGAAGATATGATTGCAGATGAAACAAATCATATGGAAGAATTAGATCGTCTTTTAAATGACAAAGCAATGGTGTTAAATTAATAGTGGAAATTTATAGAATGAAAGAACAAACTCTCATTTCTGGGGGTTTGTTCTTTTGCTGTATAAAAATTATGTTAGAGTAGGAAATTTTCATTTTGTAACTGAGTATGCAATACTAGAAAAATAGAAAATGATAATAGATTTACATTTTAAATAAGAAAAGGGGAAATAACTTGTGTCCATTTTAATTGTCGATGATAATCCGGTTAACATCTTTGTAATTGAAAAAATTTTAAAACAAGCCGGATATCAGGATCTTGTATCGCTGAATTCTGCACAAGAGCTTTTCGAATACATTCAATTTGGAGAAGATTCTTCCAGGTATAATGAAATTGATTTAATCTTATTAGATATTATGATGCCTGAAATTGATGGACTTGAAGTTTGTAGGCGATTACAAAAAGAGGAGAAGTTTAAAGATATTCCTATTATTTTTGTTACAGCTTTAGAGGATGCCAATAAATTGGCCGAAGCTCTTGATATGGGGGCAATGGATTATATTACGAAACCTATAAATAAAGTTGAACTATTAGCACGTATGCGTGTAGCGTTACGCTTGAAATCGGAATTAAATTGGCATAAAGAACAAGAAGAAAATCTTCGGAATGAATTAGATTTAGCTACGCAAGTACAAAGAAACTTATTAAGTAGCCCATTAAGAGAAGATTATATAAAAATTGAAGCAAGTTACTTACCTTCATTTAAATTAGCTGGAGATATGTATTATTGGTATAAAATCGATGAAAACCGCTACGGTATTATATTATTAGACGTGATGGGACATGGTATATCTGCTTCATTAGTTTGTATGTTTATTTCGTCTGTATTACGTGAAACGATTAAATCTTTAATCGATCCAGAACTTGTCATTAAAGACTTAAATAAATATATGACTCTTTTACATAATGAGAATGACGATATTCCATATTATTTTACAGCGATATATTTAGTAGTAGATACAGAAAAGAGAACGATTGAATATGTAAATGCAGGGCATCCTTCTGGATACGTTTTAGTTGATGAAACAAATATGGTTGAACTAAATCGCGGGAGTTGTGCGGTAGGATTTTTTGATGAAATAAAAGTTAAAAAGACAGTTATACCTTTTGAGAAGAACGCTCAAATCGTATTGTTTACAGATGGTGTTCTTGAAGCAATTGCAAATGATGAATTTGAGGCTGAAGAGAAATTACGTACTTTTACAGAAAGAAAATGGGGAGATTTAGAAGGCGAGATAGAAGGGTTTTACAAGGAAGAACAAAAGAAAGCGCAATCAGATGATATGTGTCTAATTATGATACAAACGAATGCGAAATAAAAAGCGTATGAAATCCAAACAGAGGATTTCATACGCTTTTTATTGTATTTTTTGATAAATTTGTTCGCTAGGATTAAATTGGGTATAATGCGGCATTATATTTGAAAAACGAAGAGTTTCTTTATTTCCTAAACATAGAAAACCATTGTGACCTAGGCTTTCATAAAATAGTTGCTGCACTTGATTTTGAAGTTTACTTGTAAAGTAAATTAAAACGTTACGACAAAGTATAATATGAAACTCGTTAAAAGATTGATCGGTTACTAAATTATGCTGTGCAAAAATAATGTTTTGTAAAAGTGATGGATTAAAATAAGCAAAACGATTATCTGTTGAATAATAGTTAGAAAATGCTTGTGTACCGCCAGCTTGTAAATAATTTTTCGTATAAGTTTGCATTTTATTTAACGGGAGGATAGCTTGTTTTGCTTTTTCTAACACATTTGTATTCATATCTGTTGCGTAAATAACCGACTTTTCACTTAATCCTTCTTCGTGAAGTAAGATGGACATTGATAATACTTCTTCACCAGTTGCGCATCCAGCATGCCAAATTCTAATTTCAGGTTGCTTTTTTAATTCAGGAATAACATGCTCTCTAAGCGCTTTAAAAAAGGCAGGGTTACGGAACATCTCAGTTACATTAATCGAGAAATCATTTAATAACTGTTCTAAAACCCCTTCCTCGTGAATTACTTTTTCAATTAATTTTGAAATGGTAGGGATATTAGAGAGCTGCATTCTATTACAAATTCTTCTATAAATAGATGTGCGAGCATATTGGCGAAAATCAAATCCTGATAGTTTAAATACCGCTTCCAATAGTAATTCAATTTCTAAGTTCGTGCGCTCATCCGTATCTACTGATGGATCAAAATTATAATACTTATTTTCCACTCCAACTAAACCTCACTTATTTTATTAACCATACACTCATTACCGAATAGAGTTGATGTAGATTTAATGGTTTACTTATATAATCTGAAGCGCCAGCAGATAAACATTTTTCCTTATCATTTGGCATTGCTTTAGCAGTTAATGCGATAATAGGTATTTCATTTAACCCTAAGTTCATTCGGATATTTTCCATCGTTTCATAACCGTCCATATTAGGCATCATAATATCCATTAAAATAAGGTCAATATTTGTATTACTTTTTAGTATTTCTAAACACTCTAAGCCGTTTTGGGCAGTAATAATGTTGGCATTTTGTTTTTTTAATGCGTTTTGTAACGCAAATATATTTCGATGATCATCATCGACAATTAAAATGGTTTTCTCTTGGAAGACGTTATTTGTTTCGGGAGTAACGATAGTTTCTTCAACAACTTCAGCAGGAATAACATCTTCTATCGTTGCTGCGACTTCTAAATTGGATAACTGTATATCTGGTAATCCATTTGGAAGGTTAGGAATATATACCGTGAAAGTACTACCTTCTCCTACATTACTCTCTAACGTAATCCAACCACCTAACAATCTAGCAAACTCTTTACAAATAGATAAACCTAATCCTGTACCACCATACTTCCGAATCGTTGCGCCATCTGCCTGTTGAAAGGCTTCGAAAATAAGTTGATGCTGTTCTTTAGCGATACCAATACCAGTATCTTTTACTGAAATTGTAATCCAATCTTTACTTATAGACTGCATATCATGACTTAAATTACTTGTTTCTATCGAATCGAAATGTAAAGAAACGGATCCTTTTTCTGTAAATTTAAATGCATTGGATAATAAGTTTTTAATAATTTGCTCAATCCGTTTTGCATCTGTATAAAACAGATTAGGAATCGTATCACTGTCTTCAATAGTAAATTCGACATTTTTTTGTGCAGCTATATGTAAAAAGTTTTGATGCATATTGGCCGCCATGTCACTTATGTTCGTTGCTTCAAAAATGATGTCTAGTTTGCCTGCTTCTACTTTAGATAAATCGAGTATGTCATTAATTAAAGTAAGTAAGTCTTTCCCTGATGAATGAATGACAGTTGCTAATTCAATCTCATCGTCGGATAAATTGTTATCATGATTTTCTCTTAACATTTCAGATAATAGTAAAATACTATTTAACGGTGTGCGTAATTCATGTGACATATTTGCTAGGAACTCAGATTTGTATTTTGAGCTGCGTAACAACTCGCTTGCTTTTTCTTCTAATTCTGATTTAGTAATTTGTAAGTCAGCTGTCTTCTGCTCAGCCTCTTCAGTTCTAGACTCTAATTGTTCATTCGTTGTTCGTAATTCTTCTGCTTGCATTTGTAGTTCTTCCGCTTGCGTTTGCAATTCTTCTGATTGAACTTGTAACTCTTCTGTCATTGCTTGTGATTCATGTAAAAGAGTTTGAATTCGCATACGTCCCATAATGCTATGGATTGTTAAACCTAGATTATCAACGGTTTGTTGAATTAAATCTTGATGTAAATCTGAAATCTCAGTTACACTTACTAACTCCATTACTGCGATTACTTCATCCTCAAATAAGATAGGGATGATTAATAGATTTTTAGGACGTATTTCTAATACTCCGCTAGTGACATAACGAAACTCTTCGGGTATATCCCTGAGAATAAAACTTTTCTTTTCTAAGGCAGACTGTCCAATGAAACCTTCACCCATTTGAATGGATTGTTTCCCAATATCAGCACCTTGATCGGCGAAAGAAGCTTTTTTCACATAGTAGACAGTTTCTTCATATTCTTCACGTACATAAAATGCACCGCAAGAAGTTTGCGTTTTTTGTATAATTCCACTAAGAATTTTTTTACCTAACATCTCAATAGAAGATACACCTTGATACATTAAAATTAATTCTGCAAGCTCCGTTTGTAACCACTCTCTTTTCGATATTTCGTCTAGTAGGTGATTCGTTGTATGAGCAAGATCTTTTATTTCATCACGTGTGTTTACATGAATTCTTTCCGTGATTTTTTCTTTAGAAGAAATGGATTTAATAGCTTGAATTACATTTTTAATCGTTTTTGTAATGGAATTCGAAATATAGAGTGAAATGATAATAGAAATACAAGAAAGTAAGAACAATAAACTGTATAACCAAATTTCTAATTTATTATTTTCAGTATCTAATTGTGCTGCTCTTTTTTTTGTTAATTGCTCCTCAGTGCTACGGAAGTTAGTTACCTGTGACTGTAATGACTGAATTTGAGTCGTGTCGATTGTTTGTACATTATTACTATTATGATTTGCAATTAACGGGTGAATCTCTTTATTTATCCAACTAATAATATTTTCGTTAATCTGTTTTAATTTTTCTTGCTGAGATGGGTTATCCTCTAATAATGAGAAAAGATCTTGATAATGCTTTTCGTAATCCTTTTCCGCAGAATTAAGAGATTGTACGTAATTTGGATTATTAGAAATGATAAACCCTTTCGCTTTATTTTCAATTGTTAGTAAATCCTTCTCCACTTGATTTGTTAAATTGAGAACTTTAAAATCGTGATCAATAATAAAATTACGAGATTTTTGTAAATTAGAAATCTCATTGTTCAACATAATGAAAGAAACAAGTAAGAACAAAATGATAACTAAATAACCAGCCATAATTTTGTAGCGAATACTAAATTTTGCTTTCGAGTTCATTAAAAATTCCTACCTTCAAGGTTATTAAAACTTTTCTATTTTAAAGAATGAAAAACGTAATATATATTATATCAGTTTTCATAAGGCTAAACTAGAAATCCCCCTATTGTATTAGGGGGTTCTTTTTTAATAGAGGAAATCATTTTGAAATATAAAACTATATATGAAAGGTAGTAAACGAGGGAATAGAGGATAACAAATATTCTAAGAAGGGAAGAGTGTTCTTAAAGCTCTTTTTGCATCTATTCCTTCAAAAATAAATAATACAAGATCTCTCTTTTTTACAGTAAGGAAAAAGGATACTAGAGTGCTTAAGTTTTTAATAGAAGTAAGTGTTCCGTGTTTACTTATAAATACATTCGTTTGAAATGTTGTCATTAAAGCATAAAAATGATGAATCTGCGTTATTGTAGGTGTTTCATTATAAGAAATAGTAGTAGAGTGAATGGCGTTCATCGTAATATTCCTTTCCATATAGTAAGCATAACAATATAAACATACCCGTTTAAAAAAATGTTAAACATATAAATAAGAAAAAATATAATTATAGTTTTTTACGTTTAGAAAAGGTTAGGAAGGGTATACATATACTACAAAGAGATTAACTGAAGATGAATTGTAAGATGTCTATGTTTAGTAGATTAGTCTATCAAAATATACTTTTACTTTAAATAAAAAGGAGCCTGGTATACATGAATGAAATGATGATTAATATTACATTTGATTTAATTTACTTGTTAAGTAGTTCACTTGTAGTGCTTTTACTATTTGCTTTTTTCGTAAATGGTTATGTTAATAAGAAGATTAGTGTATACAGAAATGAAGAAAAATAAAGATACATTATATAAAACTTTAGGAGGTTAATAGTTATGAATGTAGATAGAAAAATAGTAGGTGTTTTTAGAACAATTGATGATGCGGCACTCGTTATTAATGAATTAAATGAAAAAGGATACTCAGCAGATAACATTTCAGCTATTGCGAAAGATCAAAAGGAAATTGAACATCTGGAAGAAAAATCGGGTGAAAAAGTGAATAGCGAAACTGCACATAAAGCAGATATCTTTTCAGCGACAGGGCTTGTAGCTGGAGGAGTAGCAGGCGGACTCGGTGGTTTATTAACAGGTCTTGGTATACTTGCCGTTTCTGGAATGGGTCCAATTGTAGCAGCAGGACCAATCGCAGCAGCTATTGGAGGAGCTGGTATTGGCGGAGGAGCCGGAAGTTTAATAGGAGCATTTATCGGCTTAGGAATCCCTGAAGACCATGCTAAAAAGTATGAAGAATATATTTACGATGGAAATATATTAATTTTAGTAGATGCAAAATTAGATGATAAGTTAGAAATCTATAAAATATTTGATAAGCATAATGCCTATAACTCTGATTTCTTTAAATAAAATGTAAACAAAGTGAATATCGTTTTTGATCTTACAACTTTGGCGCGGCCGAGGAGTCGTATGACTATAAGAGAGGAAGGGCTTATAGTAAAAGATCAAGTCCTATTATGATATTGAGAAGGGAAGAGGTGTCTATTCGTGATTGTAAAAATATTAAAGGATAGTAGTAATAGTTTCCTTTGCACAGTTCAAAGTAAAAATGGAGATCAGTATGTGAAAAAATGGTTTAGTAAACATGAAAATAATAAAGAATTAGGGCGACCAACTTTTAAAGAAGTAGAAAAGGATTGGAAAGAAAATAGAGACTCGTTTATGTATCCCAATATTAAAGCGCTTTATTAAAATGAAACATAAAGCGCGTTTTATTATTACAAAATTGTCACACTCCTGTAAGGTAATTCAATAGATTAGTTACTTTTTCCATGTCATAATAAAGACATAAGAAAGCTAATCAAAAATTATAATTTATAGGAGAGTGTCAGTCATGATTGTAACAACAACGTCTGGAATTCAAGGTAAAGAAATTATTGAGTATATCGATATTGTAAATGGTGAAGCTATTATGGGTGCAAATATTGTCCGCGATTTATTCGCTTCTGTTCGTGATGTTGTCGGTGGTCGTGCTGGTTCTTATGAAAGTAAGCTAAAAGAAGCTCGTGATATTGCGATGGACGAAATGAAAGAACTTGCAAAACAAAAAGGTGCGAACGCTATCGTTGGTGTTGACGTAGATTACGAAGTTGTTCGTGATGGAATGTTAATGGTTGCTGTAAGTGGTACAGCTGTACGTATATAAGTAAATAAAAAACAGGCTCACCCCTTGAAGTTTATGCTTTGAGGGGGTTTTTTGTTTTTAAGTTGTAGAAGTAAACTCCAGTTGCAAGGGTAAAATGAAAAAGAGACAGTGATGCTACATATATGTAGTGTGAGTGCAAACTTTATAATAAATAATAAAGTTGTTATTTGAGATAATGGAAGAATTAGTGGTATAAATAACTTTATAGATAATAATCAAAATAGAGAAGACAGAATGTTCATGGATGGAATGGTTAAGGGGATTTTCCAATCTGTAATAAAAAACGGAGGTACTGAGAACGGTTTACAGATGTCTACTACATAAAATTTATAATGGATTGGGGGCAATTTTTATGTTTTGGTTAGGATGTTTTTTAGGATACATTGTAGGTTCTGTTATTACATGTGCGCTACTTTACTTTGGATATAGATCCAATGAAAATAAAAAAGCGGATATGCAAAAAGGGGAGGAGAGAAAAATCAATAAAAGAGGTGTATAGTAGGCGAAAGGTAAGGTGATAACATTGATGCAAAAATAAAGGACAGTTACATATTTTATATGATTACTATGTACTGTCCCGCTTATTCCTTTTGGATTAGGAAAAATTGTTTCCTGTCTTGCTATAAATTTCATAGGCGAAAAAACCAAATAAATAGCCTATTCCGGATCCTAAACTAATTGAAAGTAGTGAGAAATATGGGGAAAACATGCCGAAAATCAAACCAATTATACAGCCGACAAGCATTCCTATAGGTATGAAAATGTCTAATAAGTTTTGAGCTTCTTTTAATTTTTTCTTTCCTAATGTTTCTTCTTTATATTGACGTTCCATTCTCTTCATTACAAATACTACAATTCCACCAACTATTACAATAGGTGCGAGTGCCGAAATGAACCACATGTTAGAAGCTCCGTCGTTTTTTAATTAAATTATACCATATATTAACATTTTAAATTTAAGCGGAGAGAAGGTCTTCTGCATTTCTTCTCCTTTTATTCATGACTAAAGTTAATAGGAGTAAAATTAAGCTTAAAAGTGCCATTATAATAAAAACTTGCGTATAACTATCAAAATAGTCACGAGCTATCCCAGCTAGGACAGGAATGAATCCGCCCATAATATATCCTCCTGATTGCATCATAGCAGTCCATGCACTTGCATCTTCTGAAGTTTTTGTTTCATATAGCGGCAGCATAAGAGCGAGTGGAAATACGCCGCCGAGCCCGATACCTAGTAAAATAGAAGGGATCCATGGTGTAGTTAGTGGGTAAATCATAAGCGATAAACCTACGATTACAAAGCATATACTCCCTAATAACCAAAGTGCTCTGTTTTTATAAATATCCGCTAATGTCGGAATTAAAAAGCTACATATCATTTGGATCACGGTAAAAACAGTTATAAGAGTACCTGCTTGCTCACTACTCACACCCATACTTTGATTTGCCGGCGCAAGCCAAGTCGTAATGGAATAAAAGATTCCTGATTGTAGCCCGAAAAGGATTGTAAATAACCATGCTTTTTTATTTCTTAAAGGCAATTTATTATTCTTTTTATTTTGTGTGCTCGTCTTCTTTTTTCGTTTCATAACAGGATACCAAAACATAATAGCGATAATAGTTAGTGCACCCCAAAAAGCGAGTGCCATATTCCAAGATCCTTTTAATACATGTTGTAAAGGGATTGTTAAACCTGCACTTAAAGAAGCGCCAGTTCCCATACCTACTGAATATATGCCAATCATTAAGCCAATTTTTGTAGGGAATTTTTCTTTAATAAAACCTGATAGTAAAGGACCTGCCAGTGCAATTCCAATACCGATAAATAAAGAACTCGCGAATAATGTGGAAATGGAAAAGGTAAAAGCTCTCATACATGTTGCCAAGCCGATTAAAATAAGACAAGTCATAATTGATTTTTCTGCCCCGTATTTTTTAATTACCTTCCCAGTCAGTAAGGCGAATGTCCCCATACAAAAAACAGGAATAGCTGTTAAAAAACTAACGGAAAAATTGCTTATATTTAAGTCTTGTCGGATTGTTTCTAATAAAGGTGAAACAGATGTAATTCCGATACGTAAATTAATGGAAACAAAAAATAGTGCTAGTATATACAAATAAGTTCGTTCTTGCTGTTTCAATTTCATTTTCTCCTTTCTTAAACATCAGATGTTATTGAGTATATCATCTGATGTTTTTGTGTAATAGATAAGGAGCTTATTTCAGCTCCAAATTTTGAACAGCGTATGTTCGCGCCTCTTCGGTATTTTGCTTTAAAATAGCTTGGAATAACTTTTCATGAATGCCAGAGTTGTCTTCATAGTTCGCTGTATGTAATATTAATTGACTTAAAATATGGCGAAGGGCAGGTACGAAAGATTGATACAAATCAAATAGAACTTCGTTTTTACTCGCCTTTGCAATGGCTAGATGAAACTGAATGTCTGCATCTATGTATGCTACATAATTTCCTTCTTGAAGGGCATTTTTTCTTTTATTCAAATGTCCTTTTAAATATAAAAGATCCTCTTCGCTTCGGCGTTGTGCCGCTAACATTGCTACTTCTTTATCTAACATATTTCGTGCTTCATACACATGATTTATATTAGCTGCTTGCAGTCTTTTTTCAAATGAATCTTGCGTTGTATTTAATGAGACAATACGAGTGCCTTGTCCTTGTCGAACTTCTAATACGCCAGCATGTACTAATATCTTTATACTCTCTCGCAGCGTTGAACGTCCTACCCCTAGCTCTTCCATTAATTGCGGCTCTGTAGGGAGGCGATCACCAACTTCATACTCGCCAGAAAAGATTTTCTCTTGTAGACGTTCCAATACTTCATCGACTAATTTTCGCCGAGAAACTTTTGAAAAGGATTTCTTTTCGTTCATATTCATCTGCTCATCTCCTGTTATATTCGTTTTTATGATAACCAATTTAAGTTGTGTTGACAATGTTATTTTTTAGGTAGTTGAAGCCGAGATACTAAAAGAGATTCTTTTATGGCATTCAATAACTCGTCAAAAACACTTTTCCTTTCGTTTTCTCAGCAGACTGTACAACATCAACGGCCGCTTTCACATCCGCTAATTCATACGTAGAATGGACTTTCATAAAACGTAATTGCTCATTTTCTACTAAGCGAATTAAGTGACGAAACGTTTCTTGCCATTTATATGGTGATACCTCTTTATTCCAATGTCGTAAATGAAATATGTTTGCGTGCACTTTTGCTTTCGTGACAATCTCGGCCCAGTTCACTTGTATTCCTGATAGAAGACCGATCGTTAAAAAATGCCCGTTTGGACGTAAGGAAAAAGCTAATTCATTTCCATCCGGTCCTCCGATAGAATCAATCGCAGCATCCGCACCAATCCCGTTTGTTAATTCCATAACAGTTTCATAAAGCGGGGCAGTGGAAGTATCAATTACATATGCAGCACCAAGGCGCAGTAATTCTTCTGTATGCTTATTATTTCTTGTAACGGCAATTAATCGGAAATTTAAAATTTGGGATAACTGCGCAAATAGATGTCCAATAGCGGACCCACAAGCATTCACTAATAAAACGTCATTACGCTGTAAGTTTAACGTTTCTGTACAAGTAACCCACGCCGTAAGGGGATTAATATACATTTGTGCCGCTGTGAAATCATCAATGGAATCAGGAATAGGGACTACAAAATCAGCTGATGTCTTCACATATTCTTGCCAAGTACCTTCCCCGCGTAAAGGTAACACTCGTTTACCGATAAGCTCTCGAGAAACAAAAGCGCCAACATTTTCTACAATACCAACACCTTCATAGCCAGGTATGTTAGGTAAAGGAATTCTATGAGCGTACGCTCCTGTGATGGGAATTAAGTCAGATGGATTAATCGGTCTAACTAGCATACGGACGAAAACTTCATTATCTTTCAGTGGTTCTATATTTTTATATTCAACTTGTAATACGTCTTTTGGATTGCCAAACTTATGAAATTGAATGCATGTTCCAATCAAAGTAATTTGCCCCCTTAGTTTGATTGGGTTTATTATAGCATTTTTAGTTTGGGTGGTTACTTTGTTAGTGATAAATAGGGTTTTTAATTTACGTATTTATCAGAATTTTATAAAATGTGTATATAACTATAAAATGGGGGGATTTCTTCATGTGTACTAGTTTGACGTTACAAACTAAAAATTTCCAACATCTTTTTGCGAGAACAATGGATTTCACATTAGATATGAATCAGGAAGTAATAATCATTCCTCGGCGTTATCAGTGGAACAATATAACTGGTGAAACTATCCGAGCGAAAAAGGCTGTTGTCGGAATGGGAATTAATCATGAAGGAAGGGTCATTATGGCGGACGGAGTAAATGAAGCTGGTATGACGTGTGCCACTCTCTATTTCCCGGGATTCGCTACTTATAGTAACAGTATAGATAACCATAAAACGAATTTAGCGCCATTTGATTTTGTGGCTTGGAGCCTCACGCAATTTAATTCTGTTGAAGAGTTAAAAAAATCTGTTGATAACATTTCCCTTATAGATATACCATTACCAGTTTTAGGAATTACCCCACCGCTACATTGGATTTTAGCAGATAAATGGGGAGAGTGTATTGTACTTGAGCCGACAACTGATGGACTAAAAATGTATGACAATCCATTAGGAGTGATGACTAATAGTCCGGAGTTTAATTGGCATTTACAAAATTTAAGACAATATATTGGACTTAAATCGCAGCCATTTGCGCCAACGGAGTGGGGAGATGTACCATTAAGTGCTTTTGGCCAAGGTTCAGGAACGATGGGACTTCCTGGAGATTTTACCCCGCCATCAAGATTTGTGCGGGCAGCATATGGAAAACAAAACATTCAAGGTATAGAGAACGAAGAAGAGGGGATATCTGCTATTTTTCATATCTTATCAAATTGTGAGGTTCCTAAAGGGTCAGTAATAACAGAAGACGGAACATTAGATAATACCATCTATACGAGTGCAATGTGTATGGAATCTGGAACATATTATTACCATACTTACGATTGTAGACAAATTATAGCTATTCATTTATTCAATGAAAATTTAGATACAGCTGAGATTAAAACTTATCCGTTTCAGCGGAAACAAAAAATATTTTATGAAAACTGAAGCGCCCCTGAAAAAGTGAAACTAATAAAAACACCTCCATTTAATTTGCATACTTAGTATGCGAATTTAGGAGGTGTTTTTTATTATATGCCACTATTCGGATTCGTTTTATTTTTTACTTTTCTATTAAGCCGAAGCTCTCTTCATTCTCTCCAGTAAACTAGACAACACATGCGTACGATACGATTCTAGTTTTTTACCTTCATAAGTACGGATACCTAATTTTTTAAGTTCTTTTACATACCAACCTTTGCTTCCGAAATACATGTGATCGCTCCCCTTCAACTTTGTTTTATTTATTCTGATTGCATATGGAGGTACAGGTAATATAATGAAGGAAATGAATTTCGCGCGAAAATGGTTAACTTTGTTGCAAAAGACATATATACTAAAGATAGTATACAACGAGGTGGACAAGACGTGATTATAGAGAAGCACGAAATTCAAATTGACCAAATTACTAGCGGTAAAGTGAATATCTTTACTTTCTATCGAAATAGAAAGCAAATTGATGATCATTTTTTACGATTGCAAGAACCATCGCTTACAGCAAACTACTTCTTCCATTTTCATTTTGATGCAGAGAGCTTGCATCTACTGCAGAAAGAGTTTCCGAGCGTATATCCGTACGACGGTAGTGAAACGATTCACGACTGGACGGAAAAGATGAAAGCAGAATTGCAACATCAGATCCAAACAGGTAAATGGAATAAACGCGTACGTATCGGTAATCGTATTCTAGATGTGGTGTTTACGTGGTGTGACGAAGATATAGTAGAGTGAAAAAGAAGCGGATGACGCTTCTTTTTTTAGCGCTGGAATAAAACGAGCTTACCTGCAGTAGATGTACAGCGATGTGTTTTTTCATACAATCCTTTTTCTTGTAAGATAGATTCACCTTTTGCTTTCGCTTCTTTTTCAGTTGCCGCCTCGAATGATTCGTCTAATGCTTTTGAACCATCTTTTTCAAAGACTGTTAGAACGTATACTCCCATGAAAATTCCCTCCAATATTTAAAATCAGAATCTTATAATTATTTTGACATAAAACGCTACAATATGCAAAGAAATATATGACATTGCGTGGTAAAATAGAATGAAACTTTAATCATCGAGAATATTTTTATTCTCGATGATTATTAGTTTTCAGCGATTTAAATTTTGATAAAATGAAACTTTTGAAAGATAGAAAGGATCGTTATTTGTGAAACAAGTAAAGTTTATACATGCGGCTGATTTGCATTTGGATAGTCCGTTTAAAGGGATGGAGATGAATGTTACGCAGCCTGTGTGGGAGAGAATGAAGCAAAGTACGTTTGAATCATTTGAGCGTATTGTTGATAAAGCGATTCAAGAGCGCGTTGATTTCGTATTACTAGCTGGGGATTTGTATGATGCGGAGACGAGAAGTTTGAGGGCGCAAGTGTTTGTGCGTGAGCAAATGAAGAGACTGTCGCAGTACGATGTCCCTGTTTTTATTATTCACGGTAACCACGATCATTTAGGGGGAAGCTGGGCAGCAATTGAGTTTCCAGAAAATGTTCATGTATTTACGGAGCCTTATGTAGAAGAGAAATCATTTTATAAAAATGGTGAATTGTTAGCTTCTATTTACGGGTTTAGTTATTTGCAGCAAGCGGTAATGGATAATATGACAGCGCAGTATACGAAAATGAGTGATGCGCCTTTTCATATTGGTATGCTTCACGGTAGTGTGGAAGGAGATGCAGAGCATAATCGCTATGCACCGTTTCAAATTCGTGAGTTGAAAGAAAAACAGTTTGATTATTGGGCTCTTGGCCATATACATAAACGTGAAATTTTATCAGAAGAACCATACATTATTTATCCAGGGAACATACAAGGTCGTCATCGTAAGGAAACAGGCGAGAAGGGTGCGTACCTTATTGAACTTACGAAACAAGGAACACAGTGTTCATTTTTCCATACGGCAGATGTTGTATGGGATGAAATCGAAGTTTATATTGATGGACTTGAAACTGTTGATGAACTTATGACAAGCATATCTACTGCGATGAATGAATGCCGAAGAGAAGAGGAAGGTACGCTATTAACTGTCGTATTTACAGGACAAGGCCCACTTTCACCTTATTTGCGCGACGAAAAGCGTGTGGAAGAGATTTTTCACATTTTAGCATCTGGAGAAGAGCGAAAAGATTTCGTATATGCAATGAAGTGGAAAAATGAGACGGTTTCTTTTGCGGAAATCGAACGTTTGAAAGCGGAAAATCATTTCGTCGGTAGTGTGCTAAAGGAGTTAGAAGCTTTCACTAATATGGACGGAGTATTGCGCACTATTTGGACATCTCCTGTAGCGCGTAATAGTATTGAATCTTTTACAGAAGAAGAGAAGAAAGAGATTCAAAAGGAAGCAGAAAATATTATTTTAGAACAATTATTCCAGCAAGAGAGGGATAAAAAATGAGAATTGAAAAACTCCATATTTATGGGTACGGAAAATTAGAAAATGTGGAAATGGATCTTTCCTTGCTGACAGTGTTATACGGTGAAAATGAAGCGGGGAAATCGACAATTCGCTCATTTATGAAAAGTATTTTATTCGGTTTTCCGACGAGAGGACAGCGCCGTTATGAGCCGAAAGAAGGCGGGAAGTATGGCGGTGCGATGACTGTGGAAACAGAGAAGTACGGCCGTTTGAAAATTGAACGGTTGCCAAAGACGGCAGCTGGCGAGGTGACCGTTTATTTTGAAGACGGGAAAACGGGCGGAGAAGAAATTTTAAACGATATATTAAGCGGGATGAATGAAAGTTTATTTGAATCTGTCTTTTCATTTGATATGCATGGCCTTCAAAACATTCATCAGCTTGGCGAAGCAGATATTGGCAATTATTTATTTTCGGCAAGTGCAGTCGGAAGTGATGCGCTATTGCAGTTAGATAAAAAGCTAGAAAAAGAAATGGACCAGCGCTTTAAGCCGAGTGGTCGTAAACCAGAAATTAACGTGTCACTGCAAGAGATGAAGAAACTTGAAGAGAAGATGAAAGAGTGGCAAGGGAAAATTGGCACGTATGAAAAACAGGTCGAGCAGTTAAAAGAAAGCGAAGAGAATCTTGCTTCTGTTCGCGGGGAAAAAGAGAGTGCAGAAAAACGAAAGCAAGATTATGAAATATTAGCAGCGCTTGAGCCACTCGTTATTGAAAAGCGTGCGCATGAGAAAGTATTAGAGAACGAGAGCGGGCAGTTTCCTGTAAACGGAATGGCGCGTTATGAAGCAATTAAGGCGAAGATGGAGCCGCTTCAATTACAAGTTGATTCGCTCCACAAGAAAATTGAGACAGTGCAATCGGAAATTGCCTCTATTCAAATAGATGAAGAGTTTTTACAAAAAGAAAGTTATGTAGAAGAACTTCGTATGCAGCATATGTCTTACGAAAATGCACGCCAAGAAATGCGTGATATGACAGGAAGTATTACGAATATAAAAGAAGAAATCGCAGAACTAGAACAACAAATTGGTGCTACTTTTGAAAAGGAAACAGTTCTTTCATTTGATATGAGTTTGGCAACGAAAGAGTTAATTACGCAAACAGTGCAAAAGGCGCGCGAATTAGAAACGCAAAAAGCACAGCTTGATGATCGTTTTAAAGTAGCGCAGGAGCAGTTAGAAGAACAAGAAGAAAACATAAGGCAGATTAAGCAACAAATGTTAGTGGATGAAGAGAGAAATGTGTTAGTTGAGAAAGAGAAATCGTTCCAAGATGCGGCGTTTATCGGTATGGGCGCAGAGAGAATGAAGCGCAAGTATGAGGAAAAAGCAGGAGCAGCTAAGCAAAAGAAAAAGCAGTGGCAAAGAGTTTGTCTTCTGTTACTCCTTATTAACACAGGCATTTTATTCACAAGCTTATTTATAGACAATCGACCGCTCTTATTTATTAGTGTCATTGTTTTTGTAGGGATTGTTCTCGCCCTTGTTTTATATAAAGATCCATCAAGTGGATTACAAGAAGAGCTCCTTACACTTCAGCAAAGTGCTGGCGGGAGACAAAGTGAAGAAGCGATGTCTGTTCGTTATCAGTTAGAAAAAGATGAAGAGATTCGGAAGTTATTTGAGCGCGAGTCTTATAAGTTACAGCAGTTGGAACGAGCGTATGATAAAGTCGTTTCATCGTATGAGGAATGGGAGAGAGAAACGTTCCAGGCGGGAGAACAAGTCGATGCATATAAAACGCGCTATATGTTTCCTGAATTTTATACGTATGCACACATATTGCCGGCGTTTGAGCGTATTGAAAAAATGCAGCAATTATATCGGGAGTTAGAGAAGCAAGGTACGCGAAAATCTTCATTATATGAAATGATTTCGCAATTTGAACATAAACTAGAAACTGTTATCGGTAGTGCGGAGTATAGTAAGCTACACGAGGCACAAAGCCGTATGCAAAATGAGAAAGAGAAGCGCCAAACTTGTAAGCAGTTAAAAGAAAAACTGGCGGAATGGCAAGAAGAATATGAGTTTATGCAAGAACAATTAAAGCAATTACTAATAGAACGAGATGGTTTATGGCATATTGCAGAGTCTACAGATGAAGAGATGTTTTTAGAAGCAGGTAAACTGGCGGAAAAACGTGAGGATGCAGAGAAACAAGTGGGGCGTTTATTACCGCAAATTGATCTGTTGGAACAGCGTTTAACGAGTTTATCATTAGCTGAACATTATGAAGCTGACGGGTATGAAGGAAAATTAAAGCAAGAAATTACAACTGTCCAAAACTGTCTTACGAAAGAGAAAGAACTGACAGAGCGTATTGCGAAACATCGTATGGAAATTGCGAATTTAGAAGAAGGTAGTACGTACGGCGATTTAATGCATGAATGGGAAATGAAAAAAGCGCAAGTGCGTGAACAAGTGAAGAAGTGGGCTGCTTATGCGGCCGCAAAGACAGTGTTAACGAAAACGAAGCACTATTATCATGAAGTTCATCTTCCTCGTATTTTACAAAAATCAGAAGAGTATTTCGTCTATTTAACAGGCGGACGCTATAGTAAAATCTTTTCACCGTCAGAGGCAGAACCGTTTATCGTTGAACGTAACGATGGTATGCGTTTTTACAGTCATGAACTAAGCCAAGCGACAGCGGAGCAGTTATATTTATCGCTGAGATTTGCACTCGCGAAAACATTCGAACATGATTATCCATTTATTATTGATGATAGTTTCGTGCATTTTGATGCGGTAAGGACGAATCGTACGATTGAACTTATAAAGGAAATTGCAAAGGATAGACAAGTCATATTCTTTACATGTCATGCGCATTTACTTGCGTATTTTCCAGAAAAACAGATTATAAAATTAACACATATGCGTAAAGAAAATGAGTTGTAGTGTGCTATACTAAAAGTAACTGATTTGGTGGAGGAATTCGAATGAAAAAGAAAATTGCAGAGTATGAAGTTGGTGAACAAGTCGATATTTTCTTGTTAATTAAAACAGCGACAAAAGGTATCGCAAGCAATGGAAAGCCATTTTTAACAGTAATCTTACAAGATCCAAGTGGAGATATTGAAGCGAAATTGTGGGACGTATCACCAGAAGTTGAGAAACAATATGTAGCGGAAACAATCGTGAAAGTAGCTGGTGATATTTTAAACTACAAAGGACGTATTCAATTACGTGTGAAACAAATTCGTGTTGCGAATGAAAATGAAGTAACAGACATCTCAGACTTCGTAGAAAAAGCACCAGTGAAAAAAGAAGATATGGTTGAGAAAATTACGCAATACATATTTGAAATGAGAAACCCGAACATTCAGCGTCTAACAAGACATTTATTAAATAAGCATCAAAACGAATTTTTAGACTATCCAGCAGCGACAAAGAACCATCACGAGTTCGTATCTGGACTAGCTTATCACGTCGTATCAATGCTTGATTTAGCGAAAGCTATTTCAAATCTATACCCATCTTTAGATAAAGACTTACTATATGCAGGCGTTATTTTACATGACCTTGGTAAAGTAATCGAACTATCTGGCCCAATTTCTACAACGTATACGTTAGAAGGAAATTTACTAGGTCACATTTCTATTATGGTGAACGAAATTGGTAAAGCAGCAGACGAATTGCAAATCGATGCAGAAGAAGTATTAATTCTTCAACACATCGTCCTTTCGCACCACGGAAAAGCGGAATGGGGTAGCCCAAAACCACCATTAGTAAAAGAAGCAGAAATTCTGCACTACATCGATAACTTAGATGCAAAAATGAACATGATGGACCGCGCATTAGGACGCACAAAACCAGGCGAATACACAGAGCGTGTCTTCGCACTTGATAATCGTTCGTTCTATAAACCTAAGTTTGAAACCTATCGTGACAAGTGACTTTAGCGTATTGTTAAAGTTACTTGCCC
>NZ_JBFUPV010000021.1:0-58508 GCF_041360755.1 Bacillus sp. RCC_6_1 | reverse complement strand
GAACACGGAAGTTAAGCTCTCTAGCGCCGATGGTAGTTGGGACCTTGTCCCTGTGAGAGTAGGACGTCGCCAAGCAACTAAACACGAGTCAAATGACTCGTGTTTTTTCGTGTTTTCTTTTATAATCCATAGTAATTAAAAAAATGTCCTTAAATAATTACTATTTTGATTAAATGCAGGGGAATGTGGCTAGGATAGTGAATAAGCAAAAGAGTTGCAAATTTTATTAATACGTATATAATTAAAGTCAAAGATAGTCAAAGTCAATAAAGGTGGCGGATAAATGAGAAATATATCTGATATCATTGAGCAATATCTAAAGCAAGTTATTGACTTAAGTAATAATAATGTGATTGAAATCAAAAGAAATGAGATTGCGGATCGATTCGAGTGCGTACCATCTCAAATCAATTATGTAATCAATACCCGTTTTACATTAGAAAGAGGATTTGTAGTAGAAAGTAAACGTGGTGGAGGAGGTTACATTCGCATTATAAAAGTCAAACTGCATGATGATATAGACATTATTGATCAAATGCTTCATATGATTGATCATAGCGTTGCACAAGGGAATGCAGAGAGTATGATTATACGTTTATTAGAAGAGGGAATCATAACAGGCCGTGAAGCAAAACTAATGTTAAGTGTACTAGATCGTTCTGTATTATCAATGGATATTCCTTCTCGAGATGAACTTAGGGCTCGAATATTATGCGCAATGTTAAGAACACTGAAATATAAATAAATACAGCTTTTGTAAAAGAATGATAATTAAGATAGGGCAGTTAAATATTGTAGAAGTTTTGAAAAAGAGCATGTACTTTTATCTAAATGGATTAAGGAAAGAGGACAATCTAGTAATGTATGAAAAGTATCATGAGGTAGATCGTTCCTGTTGTAAAGGTGGGGATATTGATGACTTGTCAAAACTGTAATATAAGACCAGCAACTTTACATTATACAAAAGTAATCAACGAGAAGAAGGCGGAAGTTCATCTTTGTGAGCAATGTGCAGAGCAAAGTGGCTATACGTCTTTCTTTCAATCATCACAGTCTAACTTTTCATTTCATGATGTATTTGCTGGTTTATTACACGGTGAATCAACAATGTTTGGAGAAGGAAAAAACGGGTTTTCAAATACAAATACAATAAGATGTCCAGGTTGTAAGATGACATACGAACATTTTACAAAGGTGGGACGCCTTGGTTGTGCTTCTTGTTACGATACATTTAAAGGACACTTAAACCCATTGTTAAAACGACTTCATGGTGGACATACAGAACATTGTGGAAAAATTCCGGAACGAATGGAAGGAAATATCCACTTAAAGAAAGAATTAGATGAACTAAAACTTATTCTGAAACAATATGTACAGAATGAGGAGTTTGAGAAAGCTGCTGAGGTAAGAGATGAAATTCGAGGGCTTGAAACTCAGCTTAGTGAGCATAGAGAGGGGGAGTAGTTCTATGTCACTGGACAAAATTATGAATGAAGCGATTAGTCCATGGATGAAGGGGGATGGCCCTGATTCTGATATTGTTTTAAGTAGTCGAATTCGTTTGGCTCGTAATTTTAAGCAATATCAATTTTCTACTATGCAAAACGAAGAGGAAGCTCAAAAGGTTCAAGAATTATTTAAAAAGAAATTTATAAATAAAGCGGTAGAGCCCTTTGGGAAGTTTGGACTATTAAAAATGAATGAATTAACGCCTCTTCAAAGGAGAGTTTTAGTCGAAAAGCATTTAATTAGTCCAAATCTAGCAGGGACTGAATATGGAGCATGTCTGTTATCAGAAAGCGAACACATTAGTGTGATGCTTAATGAGGAAGACCACATTAGGATTCAGTGCCTATTTCCAGGACTACAGTTATCAAAGGCGCTTCAAAGCGCCAATCAAATAGATAATTGGATTGAGAAAGAGGTTGAATATGCTTTTGATGAATCACTTGGATATATTACGAGTTGTCCTACTAACGTTGGTACAGGATTAAGAGCTTCTGTAATGATTCATTTACCAGGGCTGGTTTTAACAAAAAGAATTAGCCGTATTATACAAGTAATTCAAAAATTAGGTTTAGTAGTAAGAGGAATATACGGTGAAGGTAGCGAAGCGTTAGGTAATATATTTCAAGTATCAAATCAAATGACGCTAGGGAAATCCGAAGAAGATATTATTGCAGATTTAAAGAGTGTCATGCAGCAAATTATACAACAAGAAAAATTGGCCAGAGAATTAATTGTACAAAATTCGAGTATTGAGCTTGAAGATAAGGTTTATCGTTCTTACGGTATACTAGCAAATAGTCGTTTAATTCAATCTGCAGAAGCGGCAACTTGCTTATCGGATGTACGACTTGGTATTGATCTAGGATATATAAAAGGTATATCGAGAAATATTTTGACTGAGCTAATGGTTCTTACGCAACCAGGTATTTTACAACAATACGCAGGAGGACCTTTAGGACCAGAAGAAAGAGATTATCGAAGAGCAACCTTAATCCGTGAGCGATTACGTATTGAAAAAAACTAAGCGCAAGTAGGAGGCGATTTCTATGATGTTTGGAAGATTTACAGAAAGAGCACAGAAAGTATTAGCTTTATCTCAAGAGGAAGCAATTCGCATTGGGCATAATAATATTGGAACAGAACATATTTTACTTGGGCTTGTACGCGAAGGTGAAGGAATTGCAGCAAAAGCGTTAATTGCTCTTGGATTGAGCCCGGAGAAAGTGCAAAAAGAGGTAGAAGCGTTAATTGGACGTGGAACAGAAGCTTCTCAAACTGTACATTATACACCTCGTGCTAAAAAAGTTATTGAATTGTCTATGGATGAAGCGCGTAAGCTAGGACATTCTTACGTTGGAACAGAACATATTTTACTTGGCTTAATCCGTGAAGGTGAAGGTGTAGCGGCACGTGTTTTAAATAATTTAGGCGTCAGCCTTAACAAAGCAAGACAACAAGTGTTACAACTTCTTGGAAGTAACGAAGCAAGTTCAGGTCACCAAGGTGGTTCATCGACAAATGCAAATACACCGACACTAGACAGTTTAGCGCGCGACTTAACAGTTGTTGCACGTGAGAATCGTTTGGATCCTGTTATTGGACGTAGTAAAGAAATTCAACGTGTAATTGAAGTGTTAAGCCGTAGAACAAAAAACAATCCAGTGTTAATTGGAGAGCCTGGTGTAGGTAAAACAGCAATTGCTGAAGGGTTAGCACAGCAAATCGTAAATAATGAAGTTCCTGAAACGTTAAGAGATAAGCGTGTTATGACACTAGATATGGGAACAGTGGTAGCTGGGACGAAATATCGTGGTGAGTTTGAAGATCGTTTAAAGAAAGTAATGGATGAAATACGTCAAGCAGGGAATATTATTCTATTTATTGATGAACTTCATACATTAATCGGTGCAGGTGGAGCAGAAGGTGCAATCGATGCATCAAATATTTTAAAACCATCTTTAGCACGCGGAGAATTACAATGTATTGGTGCGACAACTTTAGATGAGTATCGTAAATATATTGAAAAGGATGCAGCTTTAGAGAGACGTTTCCAGCCAATTCATGTTGATGAGCCGAGTCTAGAAGAATCAACTCAAATCTTGAAAGGTTTACGCGATCGTTATGAGGCCCATCACCGTGTGTCTATTACAGATGATGCAATTGATGCAGCTGTGAAACTTTCCGATCGTTATATTACGGATCGTTTCTTACCAGATAAAGCAATTGATTTAATTGATGAAGCTGCTTCAAAGGTTCGCTTACGTTCTTATACAACACCACCAAACTTAAAAGAGCTTGAAGTGAATCTTGAGGAAATTCGAAAAGAAAAAGATGCGGCTGTACAAAGTCAAGAGTTTGAAAAGGCTGCTTCCTTACGTGATATGGAACAACGCTTACGTGAGAAATTGGAAGATACAAAGCGTCAGTGGAAAGAACAACAAGGAAAAGAAAATTCAGAGGTTACGGTAGAAGATATTGCAAATGTCGTTTCTACATGGACACGTATCCCTGTTTCTAAACTTGCACAAACAGAGACTGATAAATTATTAAACTTAGAATCCATTCTTCATGATCGTGTCATCGGCCAGGATGAAGCGGTAGTGGCTGTAGCGAAAGCTGTTCGTCGTGCAAGAGCAGGACTGAAAGATCCGAAACGTCCAATTGGTTCATTTATTTTCTTAGGACCAACAGGTGTAGGTAAAACAGAATTAGCAAGAGCATTGGCAGAATCTATGTTCGGTGATGAGGATGCAATGATTCGCATTGATATGTCTGAGTATATGGAGAAACATTCAACTTCTCGCTTAGTTGGTTCTCCTCCAGGATATGTTGGGTATGAAGAAGGCGGACAATTAACAGAGAAGGTTCGTCGTAAGCCGTATTCAGTTGTCCTATTAGATGAAGTAGAGAAGGCGCATCCTGATGTATTTAATATTTTACTACAGGTATTGGAAGATGGTCGTTTAACTGATTCTAAAGGACGTACAGTTGACTTCCGTAATACGATTGTTATTATGACGTCTAACGTTGGTGCTGAGGCGTTAAAACGTAACAAACATCTTGGATTTAACGTACAAGATGAAAGCCGTGATTATTCGGATATGAAAGGTAAAGTAATGGATGAGCTGAAAAAGGCATTTCGTCCAGAATTCTTAAACCGTATTGATGAAATTATCGTATTCCATATGCTTGAGAAAAAACATATTCAAGAAATTGTGACTCTTATGGTAAATCAGTTAGTGAATCGCTTAAAAGAACAAGAAATTGAATTGCAATTAACAGAAGGGGCGATTGCAGCTATTGCTGATAAGGGGTTTGATCGTGAATATGGTGCTCGTCCACTACGTAGAGCAATTCAGAAGCATGTAGAAGATAGACTATCGGAAGAACTTTTAAAAGGTGCTATTGAGAAAGGACAAAAAGTTATCTTTGATGTAGAAGGGGAAACATTTGTCATTCATAGTGCTGAAAAGGTAAAATAAGTATAGACAAACTAAGAGGGCTACGAGATAGCCCTCTTTCTTGTACGAGAAGGTCAAATGTTTATAGATGAAAGCGAAGTGAAATATAAAAAGATATGGCTAAAAAGAAAACAAAATTCACATGTCAAGAGTGTGGTTATCAATCACCAAAATATATGGGTAAATGTCCAGGGTGTGGTCAATGGAATTCGCTTGTTGAAGAGATGGAACCCGTTGTATCATCCAGACGCCTAAATTATGCAAATGCAATTCAAACAGAAGTAACAAAACCAAGACGTCTTACAGAAGTAGAAACAAAGTCTGAGGCACGTATTGAAACAAAATTTCAGGAGTTTAACCGTGTACTAGGTGGCGGAATTGTAGATGGATCTTTAGTACTTATTGGTGGGGACCCTGGGATTGGAAAATCAACGTTATTATTACAGATTTCCTCGCAATTAGCAGATGCTTCATATGATGTATTGTATATATCAGGTGAGGAGTCAGCAAAGCAGATTAAACTTCGTGCAGATCGTTTACATGTAAATGGTAGTAATCTATTTGTTGTATCAGAGACAGATTTACAGCGTATTGCAGCACATATTGAAGAGATGAATCCTGCTTTTGTTGTTATTGATTCTATTCAAACGATACATTTACCTGAGGTGACATCAGCTCCTGGTAGCGTGGCGCAAGTACGTGAATGTACAGCAGAATTAATGAAACTTGCAAAAACAAAGGGAATCCCAATTTTCATCGTAGGACATGTGACAAAAGAAGGTGCAATTGCGGGGCCGCGTATGTTAGAACATATGGTCGATGCAGTTCTTTACTTTGAAGGAGATCGACACCATACATATCGTATTTTACGAGCTGTAAAGAATCGTTTTGGTTCTACGAATGAAATGGGTATCTTTGAAATGAAAGAACTTGGCCTTGCAGAAGTCTTAAATCCTTCTGAAATTTTCCTTGAGGAAAGACCAGTTGGAGTTGCAGGTTCAACAGTAGTTGCCTCAATGGAAGGAACAAGACCAGTTTTAGTAGAAATACAGGCATTAATTTCCCCTACTAGTTTTGGAAATCCTCGAAGAATGGCGACAGGAATTGATCATAATCGTGTCTCGCTTATTATGGCGGTACTAGAGAAAAGAACAGGTTTACTATTACAAAATCAAGATGCGTATTTAAAAGTAGCTGGTGGTTTGAAATTAGATGAACCGGCAATTGATTTAGCTGTTGCCTTAAGTATAGCTTCAAGTTTTAGAGATAAATCTACGGCACCAACTGATGCGGTAATAGGAGAAGTTGGATTAACTGGAGAAATAAGAAGAGTATCAAGAATCGAACAACGTGTACAAGAAGCAGCTAAATTAGGATTTCAACGTGCTATCATTCCTAGAAAAAATTTAGGGGGGTGGACAATTCCAGAGGGGATTGAGGTTGTAGGTGTTTCTAATTTAGGAGAAGCGCTTCGTTTGACATTAGGAGGCTAGGCTATGGAAGAAAATAAGCAACGTGTCAAAAGTATAATTAATATTTTACAGCTCGTGGCCCCGGGAACACCACTGCGCGAAGGGATAGATAATGTACTTCGTGCACAAACAGGGGGACTAATTGTTCTTGGGTATAATGAGCAGATTAAAAGCATTGTTGATGGTGGTTTTCATATTAATTGCGCATTCTCTCCTGCTAGTTTATATGAATTAGCAAAAATGGATGGAGCACTTATTTTAAATGAAACTGGAAGTAAAATTTTAATTGCAAACGCACAGTTAGTTCCGGATTCATCTATTGATTCTATTGAAACAGGTATGCGTCACCGAACAGCAGAGCGTGTAGCAAAGCAGACGGGCAGCCTTGTTGTGGCCATTTCACAAAGACGTAATGTAATTACGCTATATCAAGGGAACTTACGTTATACACTAAAAGATATAGGTGTCATTTTAACGAAGGCAAATCAAGCAATTCAAACGCTAGAAAAATATAAGGCTGTATGGAATGACGGCATTACGAATTTGGGTATTCTAGAATTTGAAGAGGTCGTTACAATGTCCGAGGTGGTTCACGTTTTACATAGTGTTGAAATGGTGCTGCGTATAAAAAATGAAATATTGAGCTATATTCATGAGCTAGGAACAGAAGGTAGGTTAATTCGTTTACAGCTTACAGAATTACTAGCTGATTTAGAGGCAGAGGCAGCATTGTTAATTAAAGATTATCACCAGGAGAAAACACAAGACCATCATCAAATCTTGAAAAAGTTACAAGATCTTGCAAATACACAACTTTTAGAGGATAGTGATTTAGTTAAATTACTTGGGTATCCAGGACAAACAAGTTTAGAAGAAAGTGTGACACCTAGAGGGTACCGAATCACAAGCAAGATTTCTCGTGTTCCGCCACTTATTATCGAGAATTTAATTAATCGATTTAAAACATTGCAAGGTGTTTGCCGAGCAACTATTAATGAATTGGATGATGTGGAAGGAATTGGAGAAGTGAGAGCGAAGAAAATACGAGAAGGTCTAAAAAGAATTCAAGAGCATCTCTATATGAGTAGACACAATTAAGAATATTACATTGATTCTATAATATAACGACACTAGAACATTTTTGGTATATGATATGATATATTGGTAAATAAAACTATTTACAAAAAAACACGTCCGCTTTTGCATTCGGCGTTTTGATTAGCGAAACAATGGTTAATAATGAGTAGGAGGTGGTTGGATGTTAAAACGGATTGTACAGCTCTTCTTTTTAGTGATCGGGGGAGCGTTAGGGATTTACTTAATCCCAAAAATTATTAATGTATTAGATATCGGTGCGGTTCCTTTGTTGGAAGGATCGTATGTTCGTGCAATTATTGGTGCAATTATTTTATTTTTAACAACATTTTGGCTTGTAGATTATATTGTTCAACTTATTAAGCATATTGAAGAGGCTCTTGTAAAGGCGCCTGTAGCAGATGTTTTATTTGGTACATTAGGATTAATCTCTGGTCTTATTGTTGCATATTTAATTTTGATACCAATTCGTGAATTTACAATTCCAGTTATTAGTACGGTGTTGCAAGTGTTCTTCACCCTTTTACTTGGATATTTAGGATTCCAAGTAGGGTTTAAAAAGAGGAATGAATTGCTAGGATTATTTACATTACCCCAACGCGGAGGTAAGAAGAAAAACAATAGTGAGAATGAAGAGGTAGAGGTCGAAGCAGAAAAATCTACGACTCATTGGAAAATTCTTGATACGAGTGTAATTATTGACGGACGTATTGCAGATATTTGCCAAACAAAGTTTTTAGAAGGAACAATTGTCATTCCGCAATTCGTATTAGAAGAGCTTCAGCATATTGCCGATTCTTCAGATGCTTTAAAGCGTAATCGTGGCCGCAGAGGGCTAGACATTTTAAATCGTATTCAAAAGGAGATGCCAATTCCGGTAGAAATTTATGAAGGCGATTTCGATGATATCCAAGAAGTAGATAGCAAGCTTGTAAAGTTGGCAAAAATCACTGGTGGAACTGTAGTAACAAACGATTTCAATTTAAACAAAGTTTCTGAATTACAAGGGGTTACGGTGTTAAACATTAATGATTTAGCTAATGCGATTAAACCAGTCGTACTCCCTGGTGAAGAATTAAGTGTTTATGTTGTGAAAGATGGTAAAGAACAGAATCAAGGTGTTGCATACTTAGATGATGGTACGATGATTGTAGTAGAAGATGGTAGAGAGTATGTGGGTTCACAACTTGATGTACTTGTTACTAGCGTATTACAAACATCGGCTGGTCGTATGATTTTCGCAAAACGTAAATTGCTAGAAAAAGCATTATAAGTAGAGGATTATTAATATGTATACATTAATTATTCCGGCAGCGGGCCAAGGGAAACGAATGGGTGCTGGTAAAAATAAGTTATTTTTACTTATAGATGAAGTACCAATTATTGTGCACACATTGCGTGCTTTTGAAAAAGATAAAGCGTGCAAAAGTATTATTATGGCAATTAACGAAGAAGAACGCCCGTATTTTGAAGAGTTGATGCAGAAGTACCAGATTGAAAAGCACGTACAATTTATTCAGGGTGGAGCCGAAAGACAAGATAGCGTATATAACGCACTTCAGTATGCGAGTGGTGTCGAATATGTTCTTGTTCATGACGGGGCGCGCCCGTTCGTAACGAATAAAGTGATTCGCGATGTATTAACTGCAGCAGAAAAATATGGAGCTTCCATTTGTGCAGTGCCAGTAAAAGATACTGTTAAGAAAGTAGAGCAGGGTGTTGTTGTAGAAACGGTAGAGCGATCTCAACTTAACGCTGTACAAACACCACAAGGATTCTCTGTTTCTCTTTTGCTAGAAGCTCATAGAAGCGCAAAGCAAAGTTGTTTTCTTGGCACAGATGATGCAAGTCTCGTAGAACGCGTTGGGAAGCAAGTTGGTGTAGTGGAGGGGAGTTACTATAATATTAAAGTGACGACTCCGGAAGATCTACTAATTGCTGAAAGTTTCCTACGTGTTCAGAAGAAATAACGTTGATGATGTGTTAATAAAGAAAAGCTCGGCAACAGCCGGGCTTTTCTTTATAAGGATAGCGATATAATATAGAGTCATAAAGCTCAGTAGTTTAGCTTAAGGAGGAAGTAAGGATGTTTCGAATTGGACAAGGTTTTGATGTACATGAATTTGCGGAAGGGCGTCCGTTGATTATCGGTGGAATTACAATTCCACACGAGAAAGGATTAATTGGTCATTCAGATGCAGATGTATTGTTACATACGATTGCTGATGCATGTTTAGGTGCGATTGCAGCAGGAGATATCGGAAAGCATTTTCCTGATACAGACCCAGCTTTTAAAGATGCAGATTCAGCTGTATTGTTACAAAAAGTTTGGGAATTTGTGCGTGAACAAGGTTACGAGTTAGGAAATTTAGATTGTACAATTATTGCTCAAAAACCAAAAATGGCACCACATATTGAGAGCATGCGTAAGCGCATTAGTGAACTGTTAGAAACGTCTATCAATAACATTAATGTAAAGGCAACAACAACAGAAAAATTAGGATTTACAGGTAGAGAAGAAGGGATTGCTTCTCAAGCGGTTGTTTTATTACAGAAAAAATAATGGTTTTTAATTCGTAAGATGGATAATCACATTTTTTTGGTGTACAATTATAGAATGTGTTGACATTAAGAATGGAAGGTGTACCAATTATGGAAAAGCAAGTGAGAGTGCGCTACGCGCCAAGTCCAACAGGACACTTACATATCGGAAATGCGCGTACGGCATTATTTAATTATTTATTTGCTCGTCATTTAGATGGCAAATTTATTATTCGTATTGAAGATACTGATGTAAAACGTAACGTGGCTGGTGGAGAAGAAAGCCAATTAAAATACTTGAAATGGCTCGGTATGGACTGGGATGAAGGTGTTGATGTTGGTGGTGAATTTGGACCATATCGCCAAACAGAGCGTTTAGATATTTATAAAAAATTATATGAAGATTTATTAGAGCGTGGTCTAGCTTATAAATGTTATATGACAGAAGAAGAGCTAGAAGCAGAGCGTGAAGGACAAATCGCTCGCGGTGAAACACCTCGTTACGCAGGTAACCACCGTGAATTAACTGAAGAACAAGTGAAAGAATTTGAAGCTGAGGGACGTATTCCAAGTATTCGTTTCCGTGTACCAGCTGATCGTGACTACACATTCAAAGATATTGTAAAAGATGAAGTTGCGTTCCATTCAAATGATTTCGGTGATTTTGTTATTGTGAAAAAAGATGGAATTCCAACTTATAACTTTGCAGTAGCAGTAGATGATCATCTAATGGAAATTACACATGTACTTCGTGGTGATGATCATATTTCAAATACACCGAAACAAATGATGATTTATGAAGCTTTCGGCTGGGATATTCCACAATTCGGTCATATGACTCTAATTGTTAATGAAAGTCGTAAAAAGTTAAGTAAGCGTGATGAATCTATTATTCAATTTATTGAGCAATATAAAGAGCTTGGGTATCTTCCAGAAGCAATCTTTAACTTTATTGCACTACTAGGTTGGTCTCCGGTAGGAGAAGAAGAAATCTTCTCTAAAGATGAGTTTATCAAAATGTTCGATGCAGCTCGTTTATCAAAATCACCTGCATTATTTGATTCTCAAAAACTAAAATGGATGAACAACCAGTATATGAAAAAGCAAGATTTAGATACGGTTGTAGAGTTAAGCTTACCGCATTTAGTGAAAGCTGGACGTGTGGGAGAAACTTTAAGCGAACAAGACCAAGCTTGGATTCGTGATGTAATTGCTTTATACCATGAACAAATGAGTTTTGGAGCTGAAATTGTAGAGCTTTCTGAAATGTTCTTTAAAGATCATGTTGATTATGAAGAAGAAGGACAAGAAGTATTAAATGGTGAACAAGTACCTGAAGTACTTCGTGCATTTGCTGGTCAAATAGAAGCTCTAGAAGCAATGGAGCCAGCAGCAATTAAGGCAGCGATTAAAGCAGTTCAAAAGGAAACAGGACATAAAGGTAAAAATTTATTTATGCCAATCCGTGTTGCAACTACAGGACAAACGCATGGTCCAGAGCTTCCGAATGCTATTGCACTTCTTGGAAAAGAAAAAGTTTTAAATCGTCTTCAAAAAGTAATTGGTTAACATTTTCTAGGTTTAGAAATATAATAAGTATACCTACAACCTAATAAGGAAAAGCGACGAGAAGGAGAAGTAGAAAATCAGGCTTTTTACAGAGAGAACCACCTTTAGGCTGGGAGTGGTTTATAAGCGGATTTTTGAAATGCCCCTTCGAGTCTTCTGCTGAACAGCGAATTGCTTCGTGGGATGTCTTAGGCCGCAAAGTAAGCAGAAGCGGTGTACACCGTTATCATGGATGAGTTTGAGGCTTTTTTAAGCCTAAACAGAGTGGAACCGCGCTTAAAAGGCGTCTCTGTCAATATGACAGAGACGCCTTTTTTTTTATACCGTGTAAATAGGTATGAATATAGAATTTATCTCCTTATATAAAGAATTAGGGGAGAAGTGATGAGTTAGGGGAGTTAGTTCGTTCGACAAAAAAGCAGCCCATAAAGGGGAGGGAACACCGATGTTTAAGAGGCTTCGGGAAGATATTGAAGTCGTTTTTGAACAGGATCCAGCGGCAAGAGGTTATTTCGAAGTCATTTTAACTTACTCTGGATTACATGCAGTTTGGGCCCATCGAATTGCACATGCTTTTTATAAAAGAAATTTTTTCTTTCTTGCACGTTTTGTTTCACAAGTGAGCCGCTTTTTTACTGGCATTGAGATCCATCCAGGAGCAACTATTGGTCGACGCTTTTTTATAGATCATGGAATGGGAGTTGTAATTGGAGAAACTTGTGAAATTGGTGATAATGTAACGATTTATCAAGGGGTTACATTAGGTGGTACAGGAAAAGAAAAAGGGAAGAGGCACCCAACAATTCAGGATAATGTATTAATTGCGACGGGTGCTAAAGTTCTTGGGTCTATTACTGTGGGAGAGAATTCTAAAATCGGAGCAGGGTCTGTCGTATTAAAAGAAGTTCCTGCACATTCTACAGTTGTAGGTATACCTGGCCGTGTCGTTATTCAAAATGGAGTAAAGATTGGTCAAGAATTAAATCACTCTGACCTTCCAGATCCGATTTTTGATAAATTAAAGGCTATGGAAGTAGAACTTGATAAATTGAAGAAACAATTGGAATTAAAGGTAGAAAGGAAGGATAAAAATGACTATTCACATTTATAATACGTTAACACGTCAAAAAGAAGAGTTTGTTCCATTAGAAGAAAATAAGGTAAAGATGTATGTATGCGGACCTACAGTTTATAACTACATTCATATTGGGAATGCAAGACCTCCTATGGTATTCGATACAGTGCGTCGTTATTTAGAATACAAAGGATACGATGTGCAATATGTATCTAACTTTACGGACGTAGATGATAAATTAATTAAAGCGGCAAATGAATTAGGTGAAGATGTACCAACGATTGCTGATCGTTTTGTTGAAGCGTACTTTGAAGATGTAACAGCACTAGGTTGCAAACACGCAACAGTTCATCCTCGTGTAACAGAAAATATGGATATCATTATTGAATTTATTCAAGAACTTGTGAATAAAGGGTATGCATATGAATCAGAGGGTGATGTGTACTTTAAGACGAAGGAATTCGAAGGTTACGGTAAATTATCACATCAACCAATCGCAGATTTACGTCACGGTGCTCGTATTGAGGTAGGGGAAAAGAAACAAGACCCTCTTGATTTTGCTTTATGGAAAGCTGCGAAAGAAGGAGAAATCTTCTGGGAAAGCCCTTGGGGGCAAGGACGTCCAGGATGGCATATTGAATGCTCAGCAATGGCGCGTAAGTACTTAGGGGATACAATTGACATTCATGCTGGTGGGCAAGACTTGGCGTTCCCGCATCATGAAAATGAAATTGCGCAGTCAGAGGCATTGACTGGAAAAACGTTTGCACGTTACTGGATGCATAATGGATATATTAATATTAACAATGAGAAGATGTCTAAATCGCTGGGTAACTTTATTTTAGTTCACGATATTATTAAGCAATACGACCCGCAGTTAATTAGATTCTTTATGTTATCAGTACACTATCGTCACCCGATTAACTTTAGTGAAGAGTTATTACAAAGTACGAATAATGGACTGGAAAGAATTAAAACAGCTTATGGAAACTTAAAGCATCGTATGGAGAGTAGTACGGATTTAACGGACCATAATGAGAAATGGTTAGCTGAAATAGAGAAATTCCAGACTGCATTTGAAGAGGCAATGAATGATGACTTTAACACTGCAAATGCAATTACCGAATTATACAACGTAGCAAATCATGCAAATCAATATTTACTTGAAGAGCATACATCTAAAGTTGTGATTGAAGCATACGTAAAACAACTGGAAACGTTATTTGATATTTTAGGATTAGAATTATCAAAAGAAGAATTACTGGATGAAGAAATTGAAGAGCTTATCCAAAAGCGCATTGAAGCTCGTAAAAATCGCGATTTCGCATTGTCTGATCAAATTCGTGACGATTTAAAAGAACGTAATATTATTTTAGAAGATACCGCTCAAGGTACAAGATGGAAAAGAGGATAAGGATGATTGATGCAAAGCAATTAAACAGCTTGGCGTTAGCGTATATGGGTGATGCGGTATATGAACAATATATCCGCTATCACCTCCTTCAAAAAGGAAAAGTTCGCCCTAATCAATTACATCGCTTAGGGACGAGCTTTGTTTCAGCAAAAGCACAGGCGAAAGTTGTTTATCATTTATTAGAGACGGCATTTTTGACAGAGGAAGAAGAGGTGGTATTAAGAAGAGGGCGTAATGCAAATTCAGGTACAGTTCCGAAAAATACGGATGTACAAACATATCGACATAGTACAGCCTTTGAAGCACTAATTGGTTATCATCATTTATTAAATAATCGTGAAAGATTAGACGAAATTGTATATAAGGCAATTGCAGTTTTAGAAGAAAAGGAAGGGGGCACATCATCATGACTAGTGAATATATTATCGGACGTAACCCTGTAATTGAAGCGTTAAGATCAGGGAGAGATATTAATAAAATTTGGATCGCAGAAGGTGCTGCCAAAGGACAAGTACAAATTGTACTAGCGTTAGCGAAAGAAAATAAGATTATTTTACAACATGCACCAAAGAAAAAGTTAGATCAATTAGTTGAGGGTAATCATCAAGGTGTAATTGCTCAAGTAGCTGCATATCAGTATGCAGAGTTAGAAGATTTATTCAAAGTGGCAGAAAAACGTAATGAAGATCCGTTCTTCTTGATTTTAGATGAGATTGAAGATCCGCATAACCTAGGTTCTATTATGCGTACTGCTGATGCAACAGGAGCTCATGGAATTATTATTCCGAAGAGAAGAGCTGTGGGACTTACCGCATCAGTTGCGAAAGCATCAACAGGAGCGATTGAATACATTCCTGTTGCGCGCGTAACAAACTTATCTCGTACAATTGATGAATTAAAAGAGCGTGGACTTTGGATTGCTGGTACAGATGCCAAAGGGAAAACGGATTACCGTAATTTAGATGGTACAATGCCGATTGGATTAGTAATTGGTAGTGAAGGAAAAGGTATGAGTCGTATTATTGGTGAAAAGTGTGATTTCTTAATCACTCTACCGATGGTTGGTAAAGTTACATCCTTAAATGCTTCAGTAGCCGCAAGTTTGTTAATGTATGAGGTATATCGTAAACGTCACGAAATTGGTAAATAAAAAATGAACGATATTTTAATCGTTGACGGCTACAACATTATCGGAGCTTGGGGAGATTTGAAGAAACTGCGGGATGTAGATTTACAATCATCAAGAGATGCGCTTATTGATAAGATGGCGGATTATCAAGGTTATACAGGCACAAAAGTGATGATAGTCTTTGATGCCTATACAGTCCATGGTATTGAAAAAAAGATGAAACAATCTCGTGTAGAAGTAATATTCACACGAAAGAATCAAACTGCAGACGAAAAGATAGAGCAACTTGCGATAGAGCTTAGAAATATAAATACACAAATATATGTTGCGACTTCTGATTATACAGAACAATGGGTTATATTTGCGCAAGGTGCCCTTCGAAAATCTGCGCGTGAATTAGAGTTGGAAGTACAAGCAATGGAACAACAAGTAAGAAGGCGTACAAAAGACGCGAAAGAACAGCAGCCCGCCATGCGAAAGATATTTAGTAAGGATATTACAGAAAAATTAGAAAAATTAAGAAGAGGAGAGCGTTGAAGCATTGACGCTCTTTATCTTTTTACTGTATAATATTGCTAAATAAATAGCGGTCGGAGGGATCAAGGTGGAAGCAGGCTTCGTAAGTATAGGCGACGTTACATTTCGTGATTTAGAGGATGAGGCAATCGTTGAGTTAGTTCGAAAAGGTAATACTGACGCTCTAGAATATTTAATTCACAAGTATAAGAACTTTGTTCGTGCGAAATCAAGATCTTACTTTTTAGTGGGTGCCGATCGAGAAGACATTGTTCAAGAAGGTATGATAGGGTTGTTTAAAGCAATTCGTGATTATAAAGAGGACAAGCTGTCTTCATTCAAAGCATTTGCTGAACTATGTATCACTCGACAAATTATTACCGCTATTAAAACGGCAACAAGACAAAAACATATTCCTTTAAATTCGTATGTGTCTTTAGATAAGCCGATTTACGATGAGGAATCTGATCGAACGTTATTGGATGTTATTTCTGAAGCGAAGGTGACTGATCCTGAAGAGATGATCATTAGCCAGGAAGAATATACAGACATAGAATCAAAAATATCTGAATTATTAAGCGATTTAGAAAGAAAAGTGCTTTCTTTATATTTAGATGGTCGTTCTTATCAAGAGATTTCAGAACAGTTAAACAGGCATGTGAAATCTATTGATAACGCTTTACAAAGAGTAAAGAGGAAATTGGAACGATATATGGAAATGAGAGAAAGTACAACTTTAAATTCATAAGAAGTAACAAGTGCTGCAGGTGTAAAATAAATCACCTGTTTTCTTTTGTAGAGAGTACAAAATGCATGTCATTGACATTGTCTTTTATTGTATGATACATTTTTAGGGACATAATGTTACAAGGTTGGTGTAACTAATGAGGAAAAAAGTTGTACTCTCATGTGAAGAGTGTAAAAATCGAAACTACTCTACTATGAAAGATACGAGCTCAATAGAGCGACTTGAAATAAAAAAGTTTTGTAAAACATGCAATCAGCATACAGTTCACAAGGAAACAAAATAAATAATTGAAATAATACACTGGAGGTCCCGCAGATGCGTTTAACGAACTTTTTCGGCGATGTAGGTCGCGAAATGAAAAAAGTAAGTTGGCCTAAAAAAGATGAATTACTCCGCTCAACAGCGACTGTTGTTGCTACAGTTGTGTTCTTTGCGATTTTCTTCGCAGTAGTTGATATGGGCATTTCTTCTTTAATTCGGTTAATTCTTGGTTAATTCTTGAATAAGAAGCACTTATCCATGATATAATGTTATTTATAAGAACTGTGTAAAAGCCCGGTGAACGGGTTTTTTCATTTGCGCAAAAAAATGTACGTCAGGGAGGGAAGGACGCTCGTCCTAAATGAATGGAAAAAAGTTGGTATGTTGTCCATACTTATTCTGGATATGAAAATAAAGTAAAAGCAAACCTAGAGAAACGTGTAGAATCAATGGGTATGCAAGATAAAATTTTCCGTGTTGTTGTCCCGGAAGAAGTAGAAGTAGAAATGAAAAACGGAAAAGAAAAATTAATGAAAAGAAAAGTGTTCCCAGGTTATGTATTAGTAGAATTAATCATGACTGATGACTCTTGGTATGTTGTACGTAACACGCCGGGTGTAACTGGGTTCGTTGGTTCTTCTGGTTCTGGATCTAAACCATCACCTCTATTAGAAGAGGAAGTTGTTACCATTATGAAACATATGGGAATGGACAACGAAGTGGTTGATTTCGACTTTGAACTTCATGAGACAGTACGTGTAAATGAGGGGCCATTCGCAGATTATACAGGTGCTATTGAAGAAATTGATGTGGAGAAGAAAAAGGTTAGCGTGCTTGTGGATATGTTTGGTCGCGAGACTCCAGTTGAACTTGACTTCCATCAAATTGAAAAATTATAAAATGAAACTTGAAATGAATTGTAAAAAGTGATAATATCTTTTAAGTCAGTACGTCTTCGTTATCGGAGACGTTTTTTGAAAGATTTTATCCTTACAGATAAAATATGACGTGGGAGGGCAAATCACTGTCCAATTGACCACATCACGGACTTAAGGAGGTGTGTCTCGTGGCTAAAAAGGTAATTAAAATGGTAAAGCTTCAAATTCCTGCAGGTAAAGCTAACCCAGCTCCACCAGTTGGTCCAGCATTAGGACAAGCAGGTGTTAACATCATGGGCTTCTGTAAAGAGTTTAACGCTCGTACAGCAGATCAAGCTGGTCTTATCATCCCTGTTGAAATTACGGTATTTGAGGACCGTTCATTCACTTTCATTACTAAAACTCCTCCTGCTGCTGTTCTTCTTAAGAAAGTAGCTGGTATTGAGTCTGGTTCTGGTGAACCAAACCGTAATAAAGTGGCAACTGTTAAGCGTGATAAAGTACGCGAAATCGCTGAAACTAAAATGCCTGACCTAAACGCTGCTAGCGTAGAAGCTGCAATGCGTATGGTTGAAGGTACTGCACGCAGTATGGGCATCGTTATCGAAGACTAATTCGATTTGTTTTTAAAAAAGGTTGCGGGTCTGGAATTCCAATTCGCAACCTTTATTATCGTAAATGATTATCGTTTTTAAATAAATGGATGGCGCTCATCCTCAGGTTATACCTGAAAACAGGCGTAAACGTGGGAGGTTATTCCGCTAAAACCACATTCGAGGAGGAAATAAAAATGGCTAAAAGAGGTAAAAAGTACGTAGAAGCTGCAAAGCTTGTTGATCGTGCAGCTGCTTACTCTGCAACAGAAGCAGTAGAATTAGTAAAGAAAACAAACACAGCTAAATTTGATGCAACTGTAGAAGCTGCATTCCGTTTAGGTGTTGACCCTAAGAAAGCTGACCAACAAATCCGTGGTGCAGTTGTTCTTCCACACGGTACTGGTAAAGTACAACGTGTATTAGTATTTGCTAAAGGTGAAAAAGCTAAAGAAGCTGAAGCTGCTGGAGCTGACTTCGTAGGCGATACTGATTACATCGGTAAAATCCAACAAGGTTGGTTCGATTTCGATGTAGTAGTAGCAACTCCTGACATGATGGGTGAAGTTGGTAAACTTGGTCGCGTATTAGGACCTAAAGGTTTAATGCCAAACCCTAAAACTGGAACAGTTACTTTCGATGTAACTAAAGCTGTTAACGAAATCAAAGCTGGTAAAGTTGAATACCGCGTTGATAAAGCTGGTAACATCCACGTTCCAATCGGTAAAGTATCTTTCGAAGATGCTAAATTAGTAGAAAACTTCAAAACAATTGCTGACACTTTACAAAAAGTTAAGCCAGCTGCTGCAAAAGGTACTTACATGAAGAACGTAACAGTTGCTTCTACAATGGGACCTGGCGTACGTGTAGACGTTTCTACATTAGCGTAAATTTTGGAAGTTGACTTCATAAAGAAGTTTTAATATAATCATTTATGTTGTGAATTTAATTAGTGTACCGTAGACAGTAGGTGTCAATAGACTTAATTTCCTACCTAGGTGTTAATATACGAAGCGGAATCTTTTTTCTGTGACTATATGCCTCCATGTCTACAAGTTGGGCATGGAGGTTTTTAGTGCACTTTCGGTACATCTTCTATATAATCTACAGGAGGTGTAATAACATGAGCAAAGTAATCGAAACTAAACAACAAGTTGTAACTGAAATCGCGGACAAACTTCGCGCTAGTAAATCTACAATCGTTGTTGACTACCGTGGTTTAACAGTTTCTGAAGCAACAGAATTACGTAAGCAATTACGTGAAGCTGGCGTTGAGTTCAAAGTTTACAAAAACTCTCTAACTCGTCGTGCTGCAGAATCTGCTGAAATGGCTGAGTTAAATGAATTCTTAACAGGACCAAACGCAATCGCGTTCAGTAACGAGGATGTAGTTGCTCCTGCGAAAGTATTAAACGACTTCGCTAAAGATCATGAAGCTTTAGAAATTAAAGCGGGCGTAATCGAAGGTAAACTTGTAACACTTGATGAGGTTAAAGCAATCGCTACTCTTCCATCACGTGAAGGCTTACTTTCTATGCTTCTTAGCGTTCTTCAAGCTCCAATCCGTAACCTTGCACTTGCTACTAAAGCAGTTGCAGACCAAAAGGAAGAGCAAGGCGCTTAATTTTTTAAAAGATAATTACGTATTATCGATAAAACAATACAAACCTATTTAAGGGAGGATATTTACAATGACTAAAGAACAAATCATTGAAGCAGTTAAATCTATGACTGTATTAGAACTTAACGACTTAGTAAAAGCTATCGAGGAAGAATTCGGCGTAACTGCTGCTGCTCCTGTAGCTGTTGCTGGTGGCGCTGGAGAAGCTGCTGCTGAGAAAACTGAATTTGATGTGGAACTAACTAGCGCTGGTGCACAAAAAATCAAAGTTATCAAAGTTGTTCGTGAAATCACTGGTCTTGGCTTAAAAGAAGCTAAAGAATTAGTTGACAACACTCCAAAAGTAATCAAAGAAGCTGCTGCTAAAGAAGAAGCTGAAGAAATCAAAGCTAAACTTGAAGAAGTTGGCGCTGCTGTAGAAGTTAAGTAATTAACTTTTGATGCTTTAAAAAAAGCTCGCTCTCATGCGAGCTTTTTTTTTAACTGTAAAGAAAAGAGGTGGCCATATGGCAGACCATTATTTTTCTAACGACCCTTCTAGTAAAAGTGATCGTAAGCGATGGGAGTTTGCCCTTCGTGGATCTCGATTCACTTTCTTATCTGACCATGGGGTGTTCTCGAAAAACGAAGTGGACTTTGGTTCCCGTCTTTTAATTGAAGCGTTTCAAATGCCAGATATTAAAGGTGATATATTAGACGTAGGTTGCGGATACGGTCCTATTGGTTTGTCGTTAGCGAAAGAGTTTCAAGGTCGTGAAGTTCACATGGTGGATGTGAACGAGAGGGCACTTGGGCTTGCGAAAGAAAACGCCGCTAATAACAAAATCGAGAATATACGTATTTTTCAAAGTAGCGTCTATGAAAATGTAGATGGTAAGTATGCTGCTATTCTATCTAACCCTCCAATTCGTGCGGGTAAAGATATCGTACATGAGATTTTAGAAAAAGCTGTGGAGTATTTAGTTCCAGATGGAGAGCTTTGGATTGTTATTCAAAAGAAACAAGGTGCACCGTCTGCGCTAAAAAAACTAGAAGAAGTATTTTCTGAAGTTGAGGTTGTAGAAAAGAAAAAAGGATATTATATCATAAAATCAAAAAAACGTTGACGGTTATTTTTGGCTATGTTAACATTATACAATGCCAATATATGATTTTCTGCGTTGAGAAAGATGTATATTTTTGTTTCTCTTGGAAAAGATAGTAAAATCAGCAGATTATGAAACAGAATGATGGTTTTCTTATAGAAGCCATTTTTCTTTTTTGAGCAGGTAGAAAGACTCAACGTATTTATCTTTAAGAGAAAGAGACTACGCTAATAGCAGTAGTTGTATTTATTTGTGATTTTGCACAAATTTTTTTGTGCATTTATAATACTCATGATTTGAGGGGTGAAGCAGTTGACAGGTCAACTAGTTCAATACGGACGCCACCGCCAACGAAGAAGTTATGCCCGTATTAGTGAAGTATTAGAGTTACCAAATCTTATCGAAATTCAAACCTCTTCTTATCAGTGGTTTCTTGATGAGGGTTTGCGAGAAATGTTCCAAGACATTTCTCCGATTGAAGACTTTACGGGAAATCTATCGCTTGAATTTATCGACTACAGCTTAGGTGAACCTAAATACTCTGTAGACGAATGCAAAGAGCGTGATGTGACGTATGCAGCACCACTTCGTGTAAAAGTGCGTCTAATCAACAAGGAAACTGGTGAAGTAAAAGAACAAGATGTGTTCATGGGAGATTTCCCACTCATGACAGAGACTGGAACATTCGTAATTAACGGTGCAGAACGTGTTATCGTTTCCCAGTTAGTTCGCTCTCCAAGCGTATACTATAGTGGCAAAGTGGATAAAAACGGAAAACGTGGTTTTACTGCTACTGTAATTCCAAACCGCGGAGCTTGGTTAGAGTATGAGACAGATGCTAAGGATGTTGTATATGTGCGTATTGACCGTACGCGTAAACTTCCTGTAACTGTTTTGTTACGCGCATTAGGGTTTGGCTCTGATCAAGAAATCACCGAGCTTTTAGGTGATAACGAATACTTAAGCAACACATTAGAAAAAGACAACACAGATAGCACAGAAAAAGCATTGCTTGAAATTTATGAGCGTCTACGTCCTGGTGAACCACCAACAGTAGAAAATGCTAAGAGCTTACTTGTGTCTCGTTTCTTCGATCCAAAGCGCTACGATTTAGCAAATGTAGGTCGCTATAAGATCAACAAGAAGTTACACATTAAAAACAGATTGTTTAATCAACGTTTAGCTGAAACATTAGTGGATCCAGAAACTGGTGAAATTTTAGCGGCAGAAGGAACAATCTTAGATCGTCGTACACTTGATCGCATTTTACCTTACTTAGAGAAAAACATTGGATTCAAAACAGCGAAACCAATGGGTGGAGTGGTAGAAGGCGATGTTGAGCTGCAATCTATTAAGATTTATGCTCCTGAGTCGGAAGGCGAACGCGTAATTAATGTAATTGGTAATGCAAACATTACTCGTGATGTGAAACACATCACACCAGGTGATATCCTTGCTTCTATCAGTTACTTCTTCAACCTACTATACAAAGTAGGGGATACAGATGATATTGACCATTTAGGAAACCGTCGTCTGCGTTCTGTTGGAGAACTATTACAAAATCAATTCCGTATCGGTCTTTCTCGTATGGAACGTGTTGTTCGTGAGAGAATGTCGATCCAAGATACAAATGCGATTACACCACAGGCACTAATTAATATTCGTCCTGTTATTGCATCTATTAAAGAGTTCTTCGGAAGTTCTCAGTTATCTCAGTTTATGGACCAAACAAACCCATTAGCAGAGTTAACTCACAAACGAAGACTATCTGCATTAGGACCTGGTGGTTTAACGCGTGAGCGCGCAGGCTTTGAAGTGCGTGACGTTCATTACTCTCACTACGGTCGTATGTGTCCGATTGAAACACCAGAGGGACCAAACATCGGTTTGATTAACTCATTATCTTCGTTCGCGAAAGTAAATGAGTTTGGTTTCATTGAAACACCATACCGTCGTGTTGACCCAGAAACTGGTCTTGTAACAGGGCATGTTGATTACTTAACAGCAGATGAAGAAGATAATTATGTTGTAGCCCAAGCGAATATGAAATTATCTGACGAAGGTGAATTCCTAAGTGAAGATATCGTAGCTCGTTTCCGTGGTGAAAACATTGTCACAAATAGAGAACGCATCGACTACATGGATGTATCTCCAAAACAAGTAGTGTCGGCAGCGACAGCTTGTATTCCGTTCTTAGAAAACGATGACTCTAACCGCGCACTTATGGGAGCGAACATGCAACGTCAGGCGGTTCCGTTAATGAATCCGGAATCTCCGATTGTAGGTACAGGTATGGAGTACGTATCAGCAAAAGACTCAGGTGCTGCAGTAATCTGTAAACATCCTGGTGTTGTTGAGCGCGTAGAAGCACGTGAAGTTTGGGTACGTCGCTATGTAGAAGTTGACGGTCAAACAGTAAAAGGCGACTTAGATCGCTACAAAATGCAAAAATTCATTCGTTCTAACCAAGGAACTTGTTACAACCAACGTCCAATCGTAAGTGTTGGAAATGAAGTTGTAAAAGGTGAAATCCTTGCGGATGGTCCTTCTATGGAATTAGGTGAACTAGCACTTGGACGTAACGTGCTTGTTGGCTTCATGACTTGGGACGGTTATAACTACGAGGATGCGATCATCATGAGTGAGCGCCTTGTAAAAGATGATGTGTACACTTCTATTCATATTGAAGAATATGAATCAGAAGCTCGTGATACGAAGCTTGGACCAGAAGAAATTACACGTGACATTCCAAACGTTGGGGAAGACGCATTACGTAACCTTGACGAGCGCGGTATCATTCGCGTTGGTGCTGAAGTAAAAGATGGAGATTTACTTGTTGGTAAAGTAACACCTAAAGGTGTAACAGAATTAACAGCTGAAGAACGTCTATTACATGCTATCTTTGGAGAAAAAGCGCGTGAAGTACGTGATACATCACTACGTGTACCACACGGTGGTGGCGGTATTATCTTAGACGTAAAAGTATTCAACCGTGAAGATGGCGATGAATTGCCACCAGGCGTGAATCAACTTGTACGTGCATATATCGTTCAAAAACGTAAAATTTCTGAAGGTGACAAGATGGCCGGACGTCACGGTAACAAAGGTGTTATTTCTCGTATTTTACCAGAAGAAGATATGCCTTACTTACCAGACGGTACGCCAATCGATATCATGTTAAACCCATTAGGGGTACCATCTCGTATGAATATCGGTCAGGTATTAGAGCTTCATCTTGGTATGGCAGCAAGATACCTTGGCATTCACATTGCAACACCAGTATTCGATGGTGCTCGTGAGGAAGATGTTTGGGGCACAATTGAAGAAGCTGGTATGGCAAATGACGCGAAAACAATCCTGTATGACGGACGTACTGGTGAACCATTCGATAACCGCGTATCTGTTGGTGTCATGTATATGATCAAACTTGCGCACATGGTTGACGATAAACTTCATGCTCGTTCTACTGGACCATACTCACTTGTAACGCAGCAACCTCTTGGAGGTAAAGCTCAGTTCGGTGGACAGCGTTTCGGTGAGATGGAGGTTTGGGCACTTGAAGCTTACGGTGCTGCTTATACTCTTCAAGAAATCTTAACAGTGAAGTCTGATGATGTTGTTGGACGTGTTAAGACTTATGAAGCAATTGTTAAAGGCGAAAATGTTCCAGAACCAGGCGTTCCTGAATCATTCAAAGTATTGATTAAAGAGCTGCAAAGTTTAGGTATGGACGTTAAAATGATGTCTAGCGACGATACAGAAATTGAAATGCGTGATACAGAAGATGACGATGATCATCAATCAGCAGATAAATTGAATGTCGAAGTTGAGACAACTAAGGAATAATTGGGATAACCTGTAGACTAAAAGGGAGGTAGGCCCCTTGATAGATGTAAATAACTTTGAATATATGAAGATTGGACTTGCTTCACCTGACAAGATTCGTTCTTGGTCATACGGTGAAGTTAAGAAACCAGAAACTATTAACTATCGTACGTTAAAGCCTGAAAAAGATGGCTTGTTCTGTGAGCGTATTTTCGGACCACAAAAGGACTGGGAATGTCATTGCGGAAAATACAAACGTGTACGTTATAAAGGTGTAGTTTGTGATCGATGTGGCGTTGAAGTAACGCGTGCAAAAGTACGTCGTGAACGTATGGGTCATATCGAATTAGCTGCTCCTGTATCTCATATTTGGTATTTCAAAGGTATCCCGAGCCGCATGGGACTTGTCTTAGACATGTCCCCTCGCGCGCTTGAAGAAGTAATTTATTTCGCTTCTTATGTTGTAACAGAAAGTGGAGATACACCACTTGATAAGAAGCAATTACTTTCTGAAAAAGAATACCGTGCATATCGTGATCGATATGGTAGCACATTCCAAGCTGCTATGGGTGCAGAAGCAATTAAAAAGCTACTACAAGACATCGATTTAGATAAAGAAGTAGACTTCTTAAAAGAAGAATTAAAAACAGCACAAGGACAACGCCGTACTCGTGCTATTAAACGTCTAGAAGTATTAGAAGCATTCCGTAACTCTGGAAATGAACCGTCTTGGATGATCTTAGATGTTCTACCAGTAATTCCACCAGAACTACGCCCAATGGTACAGTTAGACGGTGGACGTTTTGCTACTTCTGACTTAAACGACTTATACCGTCGTGTAATTAACCGTAACAATCGTTTAAAACGTCTATTGGACTTAGGTGCACCAAGCATCATCGTTCAAAACGAAAAACGTATGTTACAAGAAGCTGTAGACGCATTAATCGATAATGGTCGTCGTGGCCGTCCAGTTACTGGACCAGGTAACCGTCCATTAAAATCACTATCTCACATGCTTAAAGGTAAACAAGGACGTTTCCGTCAAAACTTATTAGGTAAACGTGTTGACTACTCTGGTCGTTCTGTAATCGTTGTAGGACCGAACTTAAAGATGTATCAATGTGGATTACCAAAAGAAATGGCGCTTGAACTGTTCAAACCTTTCGTAATGAAAGAGTTAGTTGAAAAAGGATTAGCACATAACATTAAGAGTGCGAAACGTAAAATCGAGCGTGTACAACCTGAAGTTTGGGACGTTTTAGAGTCTGTGATTAAAGAACATCCAGTACTTCTAAACCGCGCACCAACACTTCACCGTCTTGGTATCCAGGCGTTTGAACCTACATTAGTAGAAGGTCGCGCAATCCGTCTTCACCCACTTGTATGTACTGCATACAACGCGGACTTTGACGGTGACCAAATGGCCGTTCACGTACCTTTATCATCAGAAGCTCAAGCTGAAGCTCGTCTTCTTATGTTAGCGGCACAAAACATCTTGAACCCGAAAGACGGTAAACCAGTTGTTACTCCATCTCAGGATATGGTATTAGGTAACTATTACTTAACACTTGAGCGTGAAGGTGCAATCGGTGAAGGTATGGTCTTCAAAGATGCAAACGAAGCATTGCTTGCATATCAAAATGGATATGTTCATCTTCATACACGTGTTGCAGTAGCTGCAAGTGCAGTAAACAACGCAACATTTACTGAAGAGCAAAAGAGTATGCTTCTATTAACAACAGTTGGTAAATTAATATTTAACGAAATCTTACCAGAGTCGTTCCCTTATATTAATGAACCAACAAATTCAAACCTTGAAAAAGAAACACCAGCGAAATATTTCGTTGAAAAAGGTGCGAACATTAAAGAAATTATTGCTAGTCGCGAAGAAGTGGCGCCATTTAGCAAGAAAATCCTTGGTAACATCATTGCGGAAGTATTCAAACGTTTCCAAATTACAGAAACGTCTCGCATGCTTGACCGTATGAAAAACTTAGGATTCAAGTACTCTACAAAAGCTGGTATTACAGTTGGGGTATCTGACATTCTTGTATTAGGCGAAAAAGATGAAATTCTCCACGAAGCACAAGCAAAAGTAGATAATGTAATTAAACAATTCCGTCGCGGTTTAATCACGGAAGAAGAACGTTACGATCGCGTTATCTCTATTTGGAGTAATGCAAAAGATGTTATCCAAGGAAAACTGATGAAATCCTTGAATAAACGCAACCCAATCTTCATGATGAGTGACTCAGGTGCCCGTGGTAACGCATCTAACTTTACTCAGCTTGCTGGTATGCGTGGTCTTATGGCCAATCCATCTGGTCGTATCATCGAACTTCCAATCAAATCGAGTTTCCGTGAAGGTTTAACAGTACTTGAGTACTTCATCTCTACGCACGGTGCGCGTAAAGGTCTTGCTGATACAGCACTTAAAACTGCCGATTCTGGTTACTTAACACGTCGTCTTGTTGACGTTGCACAAGATGTAATCGTTCGTGAAGATGATTGTGGAACAGATCGCGGTTTATTAATCGGTGCGATTAAAGAGGGTAATGAAGTTATCGAGTCATTATATGATCGTCTTGTTGGACGTTTTGCAAGAAAAACTGTAAAACATCCTGAAACAGGTGAAGTATTAGTTGCTGAAAATCAATTAATTACTGAAGATATCGCTCATATCGTTGAAAATTCGGGTGTTGAAACTGTAAACATTCGTTCAGCGTTTACGTGTAACACTCGCCACGGTGTATGTAAGAAGTGTTACGGTCGTAACTTAGCAACTGGAACAGACGTAGAAGTAGGAGAAGCGGTAGGTATTATCGCAGCTCAATCTATCGGTGAGCCAGGTACACAGTTAACGATGCGTACATTCCATACAGGTGGGGTTGCCGGAGATGATATCACTCAAGGTTTACCTCGTATCCAAGAGATCTTCGAAGCTCGTAATCCGAAAGGTCAGGCAGTTATCAGTGAAATCGACGGTGTTATCGCAGCGATCAACGACGTTAAAGATCGCCAAGAAGTAGTTGTACAGGGTGAAGTTGAAGCTCGTACGTATGCTATTCCTTACGGTGCTCGTCTGAAAGTAACTCCAGGACAGCCAATTAGCCACGGTAAAGAGTTAACAGAAGGTTCTATTGATCCGAAAGAATTACTAAAAGTAACGGACATTACGGCGGTTCAAGAATACTTATTACGTGAAGTTCAAAAAGTATACCGTATGCAAGGGGTAGAAATTGGTGACAAACACGTAGAAGTAATGGTACGTCAAATGTTACGTAAAGTTCGTGTAAGTGATGCAGGTGAAACAGATGTATTACCAGGAACATTACTAGATATCCATCAGTTCACTGATGCGAATGCTAAGGTCTTACTGCAAGGTAAGCAACCAGCAACAGCTAGACCTGTTCTACTTGGTATTACAAAAGCTTCACTTGAAACAGATTCATTCTTATCTGCAGCATCGTTCCAAGAAACAACTCGTGTCTTAACTGATGCAGCAATTAAGGGTAAACGCGATGAACTTCTAGGATTAAAAGAAAATGTTATTATCGGTAAACTTGTTCCTGCTGGAACAGGTATGAATCGTTATCGCAAAGTGGATCTTGTAAAAACAACACAAGATGACATGAATGTAGAAAACGATGAGGTTTATGTGGAACAGTAAAATTTTCCGGCATAAATTTTGTATAAAAACAATTAATCTTAGTTGACATTGTATGAGTCAAAATGTTACTATAATCAAGGTTGCTCCTGAACGATGCTTTGGAGGATATTTATATGTCTTATCAAAAAGTATCAACTGCTGAAAATGTAGTCGTTGGTCATAAACGCACATTGGAGGCAATCAAAAATGGTACAGTTAAAGAAGTTGTCATCGCAGAGGATGCTGACATGCGGTTAACCCATGCTATCATTCGTGTTGCAATGCAATATAACGTGCCCATAACAAAAGTTGAATCAGTTCGTAAGCTTGGTAAAGCTTCGGGGATTCAAGTGGGAGCTTCAGCAATAGGAATAATAAGTTAAAACTGTTTTTGTGAGGAGAGAGCATTTGCTCTTCCTTGCAAAAACTTTGTTTTCAACTAATAATGAACCACCTGGATATGTGGTCATACAAACATGCGAAGGGAGGATAATCAAATGCCTACTATTAACCAATTAGTGAGAAATGGTCGTACTGATAAAGTATGGAAATCTAAATCACCTGCGTTAAACAAAGGTTTTAACTCTTTAAAGAAAAAATCAACTGATATCTCTGCACCTCAAAAACGTGGTGTATGTACTCGTGTTGGTACAATGACTCCAAAGAAACCTAACTCAGCGTTACGTAAATACGCTCGTGTACGTTTAACAAACGGTATCGAGGTTACAGCTTACATCCCAGGTATCGGTCATAACCTACAAGAGCATAGCGTAGTATTAATTCGCGGTGGTCGTGTAAAGGATTTACCGGGGGTACGTTACCACATCGTTCGTGGTGCGCTTGACACAGCTGGTGTTGACAAACGTATGCAAGGACGTTCTAAATATGGTACTAAGAGACCAAAACCTGCTAAAAAATAATAACTTTAAAATGAAAGGAGGAACTCAATATGCCTCGTAAAGGACCTGTTGCGAAACGTGACGTGTTACCAGATCCAATGTACAATTCGAAGCTAGTAACACGCCTTATCAACAAAATGATGGTTGACGGTAAAAAAGGTAAATCTCAAACAATTCTTTATAATGCGTTCGATATCGTAAACGAACGTACTGGTAAAGAGCCAATGGAAGTATTCGAGCAAGCTCTTAAGAACATCATGCCTGTTCTTGAAGTACGCGCTCGTCGTGTTGGTGGTGCTAACTACCAAGTTCCAGTTGAGGTTCGTCCAGAACGCCGTACAACTTTAGGTCTTCGTTGGTTAGTAAACTACGCTCGTCTTCGTGGTGAAAAAACTATGGAAGAGCGTCTTGCTAACGAAATCTTAGATGCAGCTAACAACGCTGGTGCATCTGTTAAGAAACGTGAAGACACTCATAAAATGGCAGAAGCTAACAAAGCATTTGCTCATTACCGTTGGTAGGATTCAACGTAAAATAAATGTAAGCATAAACCGCTTTATTTGTCGCTTATGGAAGTGTGGAGAGGGAGAATGCCTCTCCCTTTCATCGGGCGCTCGTTTTACATAATGAGAGTACTGGACATACTGACATGTGTAACAATATAAAGTGGCTTTTTTGCTACTTAAAATAAAAAAATCCAATCCATATATGGAAGGAGCAAGACACCAAATGGCAAGAGAGTTCTCTTTAGAAAACACTCGTAATATTGGTATCATGGCTCACATCGATGCTGGTAAAACAACAGCAACTGAGCGTATTCTGTACTACACAGGACGTATTCATAAAATCGGTGAAACTCACGAAGGTGCATCTCAGATGGACTGGATGGAGCAAGAGCAAGAGCGTGGTATCACAATTACTTCTGCTGCAACTACAGCACAATGGAAAGGTCATCGTGTAAACATCATTGATACTCCAGGACACGTAGATTTCACAGTAGAAGTAGAACGTTCTTTACGCGTACTTGATGGCGCTGTAGCAGTACTTGATGCGCAATCTGGTGTAGAACCACAAACAGAAACTGTTTGGCGTCAGGCTACTACTTACGGCGTACCTCGTATCGTATTCGTTAACAAAATGGATAAGATCGGTGCAGATTTCTTATACTCTGTAGGAACAATCCACGATCGTTTACAAGCAAACGCACATCCAATTCAGTTACCAATCGGTGCTGAAGATGAGTTCAATGGTATCATTGACCTTGTTGAAGAGTGTGCTTACATGTACGGTAACGATTTAGGAACAGACATTCAACGTGTTGAAATTCCTGAAGAGCACAAAGAATTAGCTGAAGAATACCGTGGAAAACTTATTGAAGCGGTAGCTGAGCTTGATGAAGAAATGATGATGAAGTACCTAGAAGGTGAAGAAATCACTGTAGAAGAGCTTAAAGCTGGTATCCGTAAGGCTACAACTTCTGTAGAATTCTTCCCAGTAATCTGTGGTTCTGCATTCAAAAACAAAGGTGTTCAAATTCTGTTAGACGCAGTTATCGACTACCTTCCATCTCCACTAGATGTACCTGCTATTAAAGGTACTCTACCGGATACAGATGAAGAAGTAGAACGTAAGTCTAGCGATGAAGAACCATTCGCAGCTTTAGCATTCAAAATCATGACTGACCCTTATGTTGGTAAGTTAACGTTCTTCCGTGTGTACTCTGGTGTGTTAAACTCTGGATCATACGTGAAAAACTCAACTAAAGGTAAGCGTGAGCGTGTAGGTCGTATCCTACAAATGCACGCTAACAGCCGTGAAGAGATTTCAACAGTTTACGCTGGTGATATCGCTGCTGCTGTAGGTTTAAAAGATACTACTACTGGTGATACTCTTTGTGACGAGAAGAGCCTTGTTATCCTTGAGTCTATGGAATTCCCAGAGCCAGTTATCTCTGTAGCTATCGAACCAAAATCTAAAGCTGACCAAGATAAAATGGGTACAGCATTATCTAAGCTTTCTGAAGAAGATCCAACATTCCGTGCTCACACTGACCAAGAAACTGGCCAAACTATCATCGCTGGTATGGGTGAACTTCACCTTGATATCATCGTTGACCGTATGCGTCGTGAATTCAAAGTGGAAGCAAACGTTGGTGCTCCTCAGGTAGCATACCGTGAGACTTTCCGCGCTGCTGCGAAAGTTGAAGGTAAGTTCGCTCGTCAATCTGGTGGTCGTGGACAATTCGGTCACGTTTGGATTGAGTTTGAACCTAACGAAGAAGGTAAAGGATTCGAATTCGAAAACAAGATCGTCGGTGGTGTAGTTCCTCGTGAATACATCCCAGCTGTTGGAGCAGGTCTTGAAGATGCACTTAAAAATGGTGTACTAGCTGGTTATCCACTAGTTGACATTAAAGCTGCATTAGTTGACGGATCTTACCATGATGTCGATTCATCTGAGATGGCGTTCAAAATCGCTGCATCTATGGCACTTAAAGCTGCGGTTTCTAAATGTAGCCCAGTAATTCTTGAGCCAATGATGAAAGTTGAAGTTGTAATTCCTGAAGAGTACATGGGTGACATTATGGGTGACGTAACATCTCGTCGTGGACGTGTAGAAGGTATGGAAGCTCGCGGTAACGCACAAGTTGTTCGCGCTATGGTTCCACTTTCTGAAATGTTCGGTTATGCAACGTCATTACGTTCTAACACTCAAGGACGCGGAACATTCTCTATGGTGTTTGACCACTATGAAGAAGTACCAAAGTCTGTTTCTGAAGAAATTATCAAAAAAAATAAAGGTGAATAATTGATTTTTATCGATTGTTCAAGTATAACTACTTATGTAAGCTTAGAAAGTGGGACGTAAGTTTCACTTTCTAGTCTAAATATAAAATAACCTATATAAACTAAGGAGGAATTTAGAATGGCTAAAGCTAAATTCGAACGTTCTAAACCCCATGTTAACATCGGTACAATCGGCCACGTTGACCATGGTAAAACTACATTAACTGCTGCGATCACTACAGTTCTTGCAAAAGCTGGTGGTGCTGAAGCACGCGGATACGATCAAATCGATGCTGCTCCAGAAGAAAGAGAGCGCGGTATCACAATCTCAACTGCACACGTTGAGTACGAAACTGAAACTCGTCACTATGCACACGTTGACTGCCCAGGTCACGCTGACTATGTTAAAAACATGATCACTGGTGCTGCTCAAATGGACGGCGGTATCTTAGTAGTATCTGCTGCTGATGGCCCAATGCCTCAAACACGTGAGCACATCCTTCTTTCTCGTCAAGTAGGTGTTCCTTACATCGTTGTATTCTTAAACAAATGCGACATGGTAGATGACGAAGAATTATTAGAATTAGTAGAAATGGAAGTTCGCGACCTATTATCTGAATACGGATTCCCAGGCGACGACATTCCTGTAATCAAAGGTTCTGCTCTTAAAGCTCTTCAAGGAGAAGCTGATTGGGAAGCAAAAATCATTGAATTAATGGCTGAAGTTGATGCTTACATCCCAACTCCAGAACGTGAAACTGACAAACCATTCTTAATGCCTGTAGAGGACGTATTCTCTATCACAGGTCGTGGTACAGTTGCTACTGGTCGTGTTGAGCGCGGTATCGTTAAAGTTGGTGACGTAGTAGAAATCATCGGTCTTGCTGAAGAAAATGCTTCTACAACTGTAACTGGTGTAGAGATGTTCCGTAAACTTCTTGACCAAGCTCAAGCTGGAGACAACATCGGTGCTTTACTTCGTGGGGTTGCTCGTGAAGACATCCAACGTGGACAAGTACTTGCAAAAAGCGGTTCTGTAAAAGCTCACGCTAAATTCAAAGCTGAAGTTTTCGTATTATCTAAAGAAGAAGGTGGACGTCACACTCCATTCTTCGCTAACTACCGTCCTCAGTTCTACTTCCGTACAACTGACGTAACTGGTATCATCCAATTACCAGAAGGTACTGAAATGGTAATGCCTGGTGACAACATCGAAATGACTATCGAACTTATCGCTCCAATCGCTATCGAAGAGGGAACTAAATTCTCTATTCGTGAAGGTGGACGTACAGTAGGTTACGGTGTAGTTGCTACTATCGTTGAGTAATCTTAACTGATATAAAAAAACCTAAGGGATTTTCCCTTAGGTTTTTTGTTTGCGTTTATATAAGGGAGAAGAGAGTGTTTTTTTGTTTTGACGAGTTTCTTCTATAGTAATATAAAAACAACAAAAGATAATCCAGAAACTGTAAAATGAATTCTGTTAGATGAAAACTTGAAATTCTTTAAAGTGCCATGTATAATAGCAAAAGTAGAGAAAAGCAGATGCAAACAAAAAGATGCTTGCATCTAGACGAATAACATTGTATAATAGACAATGTTGGTCTTTGACTGCGATGAAGTGGAAGGTTGCTGACACACCCGGCCGCTTTGCCATGGCATGGTGTGGGGAAATTTCCATGGAGAAGGTCTATTTTAGAAATAGGCGAACGAAGGAGGGAAAATAATGGCAAAAGAAAAAATTCGTATCCGTTTAAAAGCTTACGATCACCGTATTCTTGATCAGTCAGCTGAGAAAATTGTAGAAACAGCTAAGCGTTCTGGGGCAACAGTTTCTGGTCCGATCCCATTACCAACTGAAAAAACTGTTTACACAATTCTTCGTGCTGTTCATAAGTACAAAGATTCTCGTGAGCAATTCGAAATGCGCACGCACAAACGTCTAATCGACATCGTGAGTCCTACTCCACAAACAGTAGATTCATTAATGCGTTTAGATTTACCATCTGGTGTAGATATCGAAATCAAACTATAATTTATATAACTTAAAAATGTAGGAGGTGTAACTCATGACCAAAGGAATCTTAGGAAGAAAGATCGGTATGACTCAAGTATTTGCTGAGAACGGTGAGTTAATCCCAGTAACAGTTATCGCTGCTAATCCAAACGTTGTTCTTCAAAAGAAAACAACTGAAACTGATGGCTACAATGCAATCCAGTTAGGATTTGAAGATAAACGTGAAAAGTTAACTAACAAACCTGAACAAGGCCACACTGCTAAAGCATCTACAACTCCTAAGCGCTTCATTCGCGAAATCCGCGATGCAGACGTGGACGGATTAGAGGTTGGTCAAGAGGTAAAAGTTGACGTATTCGCTACAGGTGAAATCGTTGATGTAACAGGAATTTCTAAAGGTAAAGGTTTCCAAGGTGTTATCAAACGCCACGGACAATCTCGCGGACCTATGTCTCATGGTTCTCGCTATCACCGTCGTCCAGGTTCAATGGGCCCAGTTGCTCCGAACCGTGTATTCAAAGGCAAAAAACTTGCTGGACGTATGGGTGGAGACCAAGTTACTATCCAAAACTTAGAAATCGTTCAAGTTGACACTGAGCGCAACTTATTACTAGTAAAAGGTAACGTTCCAGGTGCTAAGAAATCTCTTGTAGTTGTTCAAGGCGCTGTGAAGGTTAGCAAATAATTCACAATAGGAAGGAGGAATTCCAATGCCAAAAGTTACTGTATATAACCAAACTGGTTCACAGGTTGGTGAAATCGAATTAGCTGAAGCTATTTTCGGTATCGAACCAAATGAAGCTGTACTTTTCGAAGCTGTAATGATGCAACGTGCATCTTTACGTCAAGGTACACACAAAGTAAAAACTCGCTCTGAAGTTCGCGGTGGTGGTCGTAAACCATGGCGTCAAAAAGGAACTGGACGTGCTCGTCAAGGGTCTATCCGCTCTCCTCAATGGCGTGGTGGTGGTACGGTATTCGGACCTACACCAAGAAGCTATGCGTACAAACTTCCTAAGAAAGTTCGTCGTTTAGCAATCAAATCTGCATTAGCTACTAAAGTAGTTGAGAACAACATTGTAGTTCTTGAAGACCTAGTGTTAAATGCACCAAAAACAAAAGATATGCTAGCAGTACTTAAAGGATTAACTGTTGAGAAGAAAGCTCTTATCGTAACTGCTGATGCAAACGAATCTGTAGAGTTATCTGCTCGCAATATCCCTGGAGTAACAGTAATCACTGCTGATGGCGTAAACGTTTTAGACGTGCTTCATCATGATAAGCTAATCATGACAAAAGCGGCAGTGGAAAAAGTAGAGGAGGTGCTTGCATAATGAGAGATCCTCGTGATATCATTAAGCGCCCAGTTATCACTGAACGTTCTATGGAAATGATGGCTGAAAAAAAATACACGTTCGATGTGGACGTTAAATCTAATAAAACAGAAGTTAAAGATGCTCTTGAAGCGATCTTTGGTGTTAAAGTAGAAAAAGTGAACATCATGAACTACAAGCCGAAAGCAAAACGCGTTGGTCGTCACGCTGGTTTTACTAGCCGTCGTCGTAAAGCAATCGTTAAGCTAACTGCTGACAGCAAAGAAATCGAAATCTTCCAAGGCGTTTAATTCTTACTAAAGAAGGAGGGAAATTGAGATGGGAATCAAAAAGTATAATCCAACTACTAACGGTCGTCGTAATATGACTACGAATGATTTCGCTGAAATCACGACTGATAGACCCGAAAAGTCATTACTTGCTCCTTTAAGCAAGAAGGCTGGTCGTAATAACCAAGGTAAAATAACTGTACGTCATCAAGGTGGCGGACATAAGCGTCAATACCGTATCATCGACTTTAAGCGTAACAAAGATGGAATTCCAGGACGCGTTGCTACGATCGAATACGATCCAAACCGCTCTGCGAATATCGCATTAATTAACTACGTTGACGGTGAAAAACGTTACATTCTTGCTCCTAAATCTTTAGAAGTAGGTATGGAAGTTATGTCTGGCCCAGAAGCTGACATTAAAATCGGTAACGCATTACCATTAATCAACATTCCAGTAGGTACTGTTGTTCATAACATCGAGCTTAAGCCTGGTCGTGGCGGACAATTAGTTCGTTCTGCTGGTACATCTGCTCAAGTACTTGGTAAAGAAGGTAAATACGTACTTGTACGTTTAACTTCTGGTGAAGTACGTCTTGTATTATCTGCTTGTCGCGCTTCAATCGGTCAAGTAGGTAACGAACAACACGAACTTATCAAAATCGGTAAAGCAGGTCGCTCTCGCTGGTTAGGTAAACGCCCAACAGTTCGTGGTTCTGTAATGAACCCGGTTGATCACCCACACGGTGGTGGTGAAGGACGTTCTCCAATCGGACGTAAGTCTCCAATGTCTCCATGGGGTAAACCAACTCTTGGATTCAAGACTCGTAAGAAAAACAAAGCGTCTGACAAATTCATCGTTCGTCGTCGTAAAAAATAATGGGATTGTAGTACGGTTCATTTCTAGAACCGTACGCCAATCACGAAGGGAGGCACCAAAATGGCTCGTAGCTTAAAAAAAGGACCATTTGTCGATGATCACTTAATGAGCAAAATGGAAAAATTAGTTGCATCTGAGCAAAAACAAGTTGTTAAAACTTGGTCTCGCCGTTCAACAATCTTCCCTCAGTTCATCGGACACACAATCGCTGTATATGATGGTCGTAAACACGTACCTGTGTACATCACTGAGGATATGGTTGGCCATAAGTTAGGTGAATTCGCACCAACTCGTACGTACAAAGGTCACCTTGCTGACGATAAGAAAACTAGAAGATAATGAGAGGAGGCACTTCAATGCAAGCTAAAGCAGTAGCGAGAACAGTTCGTATTGCTCCTCGTAAAGTTCGTTTAGTAGTAGACTTAATCCGAGGTAAGCAAGTGGGTGAAGCGATTGCTATCCTTAACCACACACCAAAAACTGCTTCTCCAGTTGTAGAAAAAGTTTTAAAATCTGCAATCGCAAATGCAGAGCACAATTATGAGATGGACATTAACAACCTAGTTGTTGAAAAAGTTTTCGTTGACGAAGGTCCAACGTTAAAACGTTTCCGTCCACGTGCAATGGGTCGTGCAAGCCAAATTAACAAACGCACAAGCCACATCACAGTTGTGGTATCAGAAAAGAAGGAGGGATAATCGATGGGTCAAAAGGTTAATCCAATTGGTCTTCGTGTCGGCGTTATCCGTGACTGGGAATCTCGTTGGTTCGCTGAGAAAGATTACGCTACATTATTACATGAAGACATCAAAATCCGTGAGTACATTAATGTACGCTTAAAAGATTCTGCTGTTGCTAAAGTAGAAATCGAACGTGCAGCAAATCGTGTAAATGTTACAATTCACACTGCAAAACCTGGTATGGTAATTGGTAAAGGTGGTACTGAAGTTGAAGCACTTCGTAAAGCTCTTAACCAATTAACAGGCAAGCGTGTACACATCAACATTTTAGAAGTTAAGAGAGCTGATCTTAACGCTAAATTAGTAGGCGAAAACATCGCTCGTCAATTAGAAAACCGTGTATCATTCCGTCGTGCACAAAAGCAAGTTATTCAACGTGCTATGCGTGCAGGTGCTAAAGGTATTAAAACACAGGTTTCTGGTCGTCTTGGCGGAGCTGATATCGCTCGTGCAGAATCTTACAGTGAAGGAACTGTTCCACTTCATACACTTCGCGCTGATATTGACTATGCAGCAGTTGAAGCTGATACAACATACGGTAAATTAGGCGTAAAAGTATGGATCTACCGTGGAGAAGTCCTTCCTACAAAAAAGAAAGCTTCTGAGGAAGGAGGAAAATAATATGTTAATGCCAAAACGCGTAAAATATCGTAGAGAGCATCGTGGTAAAATGCGTGGTCGTGCTAAAGGTGGAACTGAAATTGCTTTCGGTGAATTCGGTTTACAAGCACAAGCTGCTTCATGGATTACAAACCGTCAAATCGAAGCTGCTCGTCGTGCAATGACTCGTTACATGAAACGTGGCGGTAAAGTATGGATTAAAATTTTCCCTTCTAAACCTTACACTGCAAAACCTCTAGAAGTACGTATGGGTTCCGGTAAAGGGGCACCAGAAGGCTGGGTAGCAGTAGTAAAACCTGGGAAAATTATGTTCGAAATCGCGGGTGTATCTGAAGAGGTAGCACGCGAAGCATTACGTCTTGCAGCTCACAAGTTACCTGTGAAATGTAAATTCGTAAAACGTGAAGAAAATGGTGGTGAATCTAATGAAAACTAATGATATTCGTGAATTAACCACTGCCGAAATCGAAACAAAAGTTAAAGCTTTAAAGGAAGAGTTGTTTAATCTTCGCTTCCAACTTGCTACAGGACAATTAGAGAATCCAACTCGCATTCGTGAAGTGCGTAAAGCAATTGCTCGTATGAAAACTGTAGTTCGTGAAAGAGAGATCGGAATTAATCGATAAATTGAGGGGAGGTTTGCATAGTGAGCGAACGTAACCAACGCAAAGTTTATACTGGTCGTGTAGTGTCTGACAAAATGGACAAAACGATTACAGTTTTAGTTGAAACTTACAAAACTCATTCCTTGTACGGAAAACGTGTTAAGTATTCTAAGAAGTACAAAGCCCATGATGAGCAAAACCAAGCGAAACTTGGCGATATCGTTAAAATCATGGAAACTCGCCCGCTTTCTGCTACTAAGCGTTTCCGTTTAGTTGAAATCGTTGAAGAAGCGGTTATTATCTAAATAGACGAATCGGAATTTTTAGTCCGAAGGGAGGTTTCATAACATGATCCAACAAGAATCTCGTTTGAAAGTTGCTGACAACTCTGGTGCACGTGAACTTTTAACAATTAAAGTATTAGGCGGCTCTGGTCGTAAATATGCTAACATTGGTGACATTATCGTTGCTACGGTAAAACAAGCAACACCAGGTGGCGTTGTTAAAAAAGGTGACGTTGTTAAAGCAGTAGTGGTACGTACGAAGAGCGGAGCTCGTCGTCCGGACGGTTCTTACATCAAATTTGATGAAAACGCAGCGGTTATCATTAAAGACGATAAGAGCCCACGTGGTACTCGTATCTTCGGACCAGTAGCTCGTGAATTACGTGATAGCAACTTCATGAAGATCGTTTCTTTAGCTCCAGAAGTTCTATAATTTAAGGTATTGCCTTGCTAAGGAGGTGCAGAATTAAGATGCATGTAAAAAAAGGTGATAAAGTACAGGTAATCACTGGTAAAGACAAAGGAAAACAAGGCGTTATCCTTGTGGCTTTCCCAAAGCAAAACCGTGTTATCGTTGAGGGTGTCAATATCGTTAAGAAGCACTCTAAGCCATCTCAATTAAATCCACAAGGTGGAATTATTACTAAAGAAGCACCTATTCACGTTTCTAACGTTATGATTTTAGATCCGAAAACAGGTGAACCTACTCGTGTAGGCTTCAAAGTAGAAGATGGTAAAAAAGTTCGTATTGCAAAAAAATCTGGTGAATTATTAGATAAATAATTTTCTTAAGAAAGGAGGTCACTTCATTGAATCGCCTTAAAGAGAAGTTCCAAAAGGAAATTACTCCTGCTCTAGTGAGCAAGTTTAACTATAAATCTGTAATGCAGGTACCAAAAATCGAAAAGATCGTAATCAACACTGGTGTTGGTGACGCGGTATCTAACTCAAAAGCGTTAGACAACGCAGTAGAAGAATTAACACAAATCACAGGTCAAAAACCTGTTGTAACTCGTGCTAAAAAATCAATCGCTGGTTTCCGTCTTCGTGAAGGTATGCCAATCGGTGCGAAAGTAACTTTACGCGGCGAGCAAATGTATGAGTTCTTCGACAAATTAGTATCAGTTTCTTTACCACGTGTACGTGATTTCCGTGGTGTTTCTAAGAAATCATTCGATGGTCGTGGAAACTATACATTAGGTGTTAAAGAGCAACTTATTTTCCCTGAGATTGATTATGATAAAGTAAGCAAAGTCCGCGGTATGGACATCGTAATCGTTACTACAGCGAAAACTGATGAAGAAGCTCGTGAACTTTTAACACAATTCGGTATGCCATTCCAAAAATAATGGAAGCCAACGCTAAGTAGAGGAGGCGAAAACGTGGCTAAAAAATCTATGATAGCGAAACAAAAGCGTACTCCTAAGTTTAAAGTACAAGAGTATACACGTTGCGAACGCTGCGGTCGTCCGCATTCTGTATACCGCAAATTTAAACTTTGCCGTATTTGTTTCCGTGAACTTGCATATAAAGGTCAAATTCCTGGTGTTAAAAAAGCTAGTTGGTAAAACCCACAAATGGGAAGGAGGTAAAACACATGGTGATGACAGATCCAATTGCAGACATGCTTACTCGCATCCGTAATGCGAACATGGTACGTCATGAGAAATTAGAGGTTCCTGCTTCTAAAATCAAAAAAGAGATCGCTGAACTTTTAAAACGTGAAGGTTTCATTCGTGATGTAGAATACATCGAGGATAACAAACAAGGTATCCTTCGTATTTTCCTGAAATATGGTGCAAACAATGAACGTGTAATCACTGGATTAAAACGTATCAGTAAACCTGGCTTACGCGTTTACGCTAAAGCTGACGAAGTACCACGTGTACTTAACGGATTAGGTATCGCTCTTGTTTCTACATCTAAGGGAGTAATGACAGACAAAGACGCTCGTCAATTACAAACTGGTGGAGAAGTAGTAGCATACGTTTGGTAATATATATTTAAAACGAACGGAGGTGTGACCACATGTCTCGTATTGGTAAAAAGATTCTTGAAATCCCTGCAGGTGTTACTATTACAGTTGCAGAAGACAATACTGTAACAGTAAAAGGCCCTAAAGGTGAATTAACTCGTACTTTCAATGCTGATATGCTTATCAAAATTGAAGAGAATACATTAACAGTTGAGCGTCCATCTGAACAGAAGGAACACCGTGCATTACACGGTACAACTCGTGCTTTAATCGGAAACATGGTTGAAGGTGTAACTGAAGGTTTCGCACGCGGACTTGAATTAGTCGGTGTTGGTTACCGTGCTCAAAAACAAGGTGATAAACTTGTATTAAGCGTAGGTTATTCTCATCCAGTAGAAATGACTCCGGAAGCAGGTCTTGAAGTTGAAGTACCTGCACCAACTAAGATCGTAATTAAAGGTATCGACAAGCAACGTGTTGGCGAATTCGCTGCTAACATCCGTGCTGTACGTGCTCCTGAGCCTTACAAAGGTAAAGGTATTCGTTACGAAGGCGAAGTTGTTCGTCGTAAAGAAGGTAAAACTGCTAAGTAAACCCGTTAGGTGAGAGAAAGGAGTGACAAGAATGATCACTAAAGCTGATAAAAATGCGACTCGTAAGAAAAGACATGCACGTGTACGTGCTAAACTTACTGGTACTGCAGAGCGTCCACGTTTAAACGTGTTCCGTTCTAACCAACATATTTACGCTCAAGTTATTGATGATGTGAATGGTGTAACGTTAGTAAGTGCATCTACTCTTGATAAAGACCTTGCTCTTAACGGTACTAGCAATATTGAAGCTGCTACGAAAGTTGGAGAATCAGTTGCTAAGCGTGCTGTAGAGAAAGGCGTTAAAGAAGTAGTATTTGATCGCGGTGGTTACTTATACCATGGCCGTGTTAAAGCTCTAGCTGAAGCTGCTCGTGAGGCTGGATTACAATTTTAATGGTCAAAGGAGGGAAAATTGATGCATCGCATTGACCCAAGTAAATTAGAACTTGAAGAACGTGTAGTTACGATAAATCGTGTCGCGAAAGTTGTTAAGGGTGGTCGTCGTTTCCGCTTTGCTGCACTAGTTGTAGTTGGCGATAAAAACGGTCATGTTGGATTCGGTACTGGTAAAGCACAAGAGGTACCAGACGCAATCCGTAAAGCTATCGAAGACGCTAAGAAAAACTTAATCGCTGTACCATTAGTTGGTACAACAATTCCACACACAATCAACGGTCATTTTGGCGCTGGTGAAGTATTCTTAAAACCTGCTGCTGAGGGTACTGGTGTTATTGCTGGTGGACCTGTTCGTGCGGTCCTTGAATTAGCTGGTGTACAAGATATTCTTTCGAAATCTCTTGGTTCTAACACACCAATCAACATGATTCGCGCTACTGTGAACGGATTAAGCGAACTTAAGCGCGCTGAAGATGTTGCAAAATTACGCGGTAAATCTGTAGAAGAGCTACTAGGTTAAGGAGGGAAAACAAATGGCGAAAAAGTTAGAAATTACCCTCACTCGTAGTGTAATTGGTCGTCCACAAGATCAACGTGCGACGGTAGAAGCTTTAGGTCTTAAAAAGTTGAATTCAACTGTAGTTAAGGAAGAAACTCCTGCTATTCTTGGTATGATCAACAAAGTTTCTCACCTTGTAACTGTAAAAGAAGCTTAAGGATAACTCATTAATATAAGGAGGTGCCTGGGAATGAAACTTCATGAATTAAAACCTGCAGAAGGTTCTCGTAAAGTACGTAACCGTGTCGGTCGTGGTATCGGTTCTGGTAACGGTAAAACTGCTGGTAAAGGTCATAAAGGACAAAACGCACGTTCTGGCGGCGGTGTTCGTCTTGGCTTCGAAGGTGGTCAAACTCCATTATTCCGTCGTTTACCAAAACGCGGCTTCACAAACATTAACCGTAAAGAGTTTGCTATTGTAAACTTATCAACGTTAAATCGTTTTGAAGATGGTACAGAAGTAACACCTGAATTATTGCTGGAAACTGGCGTTATCAGCAAGTTAAACGACGGTGTTAAAGTTCTTGCAAGCGGAGCAGTAGAGAAAAAACTAACTGTTAAAGCGCACAAGTTCTCTTCAAGTGCTAAAGAAGCAATTGAAGCAGCTGGCGGATCAGTTGAGGTGATCTAATGTTTCGTACAATCTCCAACTTTATGCGCGTTGCTGAGATAAGACGTAAAATATTATTCACTTTAGCGATGTTAATCGTATTCAGGATTGGCACGTTTATCCCCGTGCCATTTACAAATGGAGACGTACTGAAGGCACAAGATCAATTAAATGCTTTAGGTATTCTAAATACATTTGGCGGTGGAGCCTTGAAAAACTTCTCCATCTTTGCGATGGGAATCATGCCGTATATTACAGCATCCATCATCGTGCAATTATTGCAGATGGATGTTGTTCCTAAATTTTCGGAATGGTCGAAGCAAGGTGAAATGGGCCGTCGTAAATTAACGCAATTCACGCGTTACTTTACAATTGTTCTTGCGTTTATTCAGGGGTTTGGTATGTCAATCGGTTTTAACGGTATGGTAGGTGGACAATTAATTTTGAATCCAGGTTGGAGCACTTATTTATACATTGCTACGGTACTGACTGCTGGTACTGCATTTTTAATGTGGTTAGGTGAACAGATTACAGCTAAAGGTGTAGGTAATGGTATTTCCATCCTTATCTTTGGCGGTATTGCCGCAGCGATCCCAAGTGTTATATCTCAAGTGTATCAGCAACAGTTTCAAAATATCGGAGATCAATTGTTCATGAGTATCGTTAAAGTTGCATTGATTTTACTAGCTGTGCTAGCAGTTATTGTGGGTGTTATTTTCATTCAACAGGCTGTTAGAAAGATTCCAATTCAATATGCGAAGCGTGTAACAGGAGGAAATGGTGGTTATGCTGGAGCACAAAACACACATTTACCGCTTAAGGTAAATAGTGCTGGTGTTATTCCAGTAATTTTTGCTGTTTCATTCTTAATTACGCCTCCGACTATTGCACAGTTCTTCCCGAAACATGATGTATCGCAGTGGATTATTGCAAACTTTAACTATTCTCACCCAGTGGGAATGATCATATATGTTGCGCTCATTGTAGCCTTCACATATTTCTATGCATTTGTTCAGGTTAATCCAGAGCAAATGTCAGAGAATCTAAACAAGCAAGGTGGATATGTTCCAGGTATTCGTCCGGGTAAGAATACGGAACAATATCTAACAAAAATCTTGTATCGTTTGACCTTTGTAGGATCAATTTTCCTAGCAGCGATTGCAATCTTACCAGTTATCTTTACGAAATTGGGAAATCTTCCTCCATCTGCACAGATCGGTGGAACGAGTATGTTAATCGTTGTCGGCGTTGCTTTAGAAACAATGAAGCAGCTAGAAAGCCAACTGGTAAAACGCCATTACAAAGGGTTTATCAAGCAGTGAGTAAGTGGGAAGAATTGTCTTCCCTACATGCTCATGTACTCTGAGGGGGAACAAGGATGAACTTAATTTTAATGGGGCTTCCTGGTGCTGGTAAAGGTACACAAGCCGAACAGATTGTTGCCAAGTATAACATCCCTCACATTTCAACAGGAGACATGTTCCGTGCAGCTATGAAGGCTGAAACTGAAATGGGTCTACAAGCAAAATCTTTTATTGATAAAGGTGCACTTGTTCCAGATGAAGTTACGATCGGAATCGTTCGTGAACGTTTAAGTCAAGACGACTGCGTAAGAGGTTTCTTACTAGACGGTTTCCCACGAACTGTTGCACAAGCATCAGCTCTTGAAGAAATTATGAAAGATCTTGGCAAAAAAATCGACTATGTTTTAAACATTAATGTGGATTCAGGGTTGTTATTAAAACGCCTTACAGGCCGTCGCATTTGTAAAGAGTGCGGTGCGACTTACCACTTAGAATTCAATCCACCAGCAAAAGCTGATGTGTGCGATAAATGTGGTGGCGAATTATATCAACGCTCTGATGACAATGAAGAAACTGTAGCAAATCGTTTAGATGTAAATATTAAGCAAACAAAACCTTTGCTTGATTTCTACGAAGAGCTTGGTTACTTACAAAGCATTAATGGTGAGCAAGATATCAATAAAGTATTTGCTGATATCGATGTTCTCATCGGAGGCTTAGCGTAATGATAATCTGCAAAACTCCTCGCGAGATAGAAATCATGCGAGAAGCTGGCAGGATCGTTGCTTTGACTCATCAAGAGTTGAAACAGCACATTACTCCAGGAATTACAACGAAAGAGCTCGATCAAATAGCGGAAAAGACGATTCAAAAATATGGTGCTACGCCATCTTTTAAAGGATACAACGGATTTCCGGGGAGCATATGTGCTTCTGTAAATGAAGAGCTTGTACACGGAATTCCAGGGAAGCGCAAGCTCAAAGAGGGCGATATCATCAGTATCGATATTGGTGCGAAATACAATGGGTACCATGGAGATTCTGCATGGACGTATCCAGTTGGAAACATTTCTGAATCTGTTCAAAAGCTACTTGATGTCACAGAAAAATCGTTGTATCTTGGTCTAGAACAAGTAAAACCAGGCGAGAGATTATCAAATATCTCACATGCGGTTCAAACCCATGCTGAAGAGAATGGATTCTCGATCGTTAGGGAGTATGTTGGTCACGGAATCGGGCAAGACTTACATGAGGACCCTCAAATCCCGCACTATGGTCCACCAAATAGAGGCCCTAGATTAAAGCCGGGAATGGTCATCTGTGTTGAGCCGATGGTGAATCAAGGAAGACGATATGTAAAAACACTATCTGATGACTGGACAGTGGTAACGGTAGATGGTAAATGGTGTGCCCATTTTGAGCACACGATTGCTCTTACAGAAGCAGGATACGAAATCCTTACCACTTTATAAGTAGCTGGCTCTCCGGGATTTCAGAGCAGTGTAAAATGTTACTGATTTGAAGAAGGGAGAACTATTGAATGGCTAAAGATGATGTAATTGAAGTCGAAGGTACCGTTCTTGAAACGTTGCCAAATGCTATGTTCAAAGTAGAATTAGAGAATGGGCATGTCGTATTGGCTCACGTTTCTGGTAAAATCCGTATGAACTTCATTCGTATTTTACCAGGAGACAAAGTTACGGTAGAATTATCTCCGTACGATTTAAATCGTGGTCGTATTACGTACCGTTTTAAATAATATAGCACTCCGTAATCTTTAAGGAGGTTCGAGACATGAAAGTAAGACCGTCAGTTAAACCAATCTGCGAAAAATGTAAAGTTATTCGTAGACGTGGAAAAGTAATGGTTATTTGTGAAAACCCTAAACATAAACAAAAACAAGGTTAATCAGAAGGAGGTGCATTCGTAATGGCACGTATCGCAGGTGTAGATATTCCTCGAGACAAACGCGTTGTTATTTCTTTAACTTACGTATTCGGCATTGGTCGCACAACTGCTGAAAAAATTCTTGCTGAAGCAGGTATTTCTGAAGAAACACGAGTTCGTGATTTAACGGAAGACGAATTAGGACGTATCCGTGATATCATCGATCGTATTAAAGTTGAGGGAGACCTTCGTCGTGAAGTATCTCTTAACATCAAACGTCTAATGGAGATCGGTTCTTACCGTGGTCTTCGTCACCGTCGTGGTTTACCAGTTCGTGGTCAAAACTCTAAAAACAATGCTCGTACACGTAAAGGTCCACGTCGTACAGTAGCAAATAAAAAGAAATAATAAGTAAAGGAGGTTGAACTAACAATGGCACGTAAAACAAACACTCGTAAAAAACGTGTGAAAAAGAATATTGAAGCTGGTATAGCTCATATTCGTTCTACTTTCAACAACACAATCGTAACACTTACAGATACTCACGGTAACGCACTTTCTTGGTCTAGTGCTGGTGCACTTGGTTTCCGTGGATCTCGTAAATCTACTCCATTCGCTGCGCAAATGGCTGCTGAAACTGCTGCTAAAGCTGCAATGGAACACGGTTTAAAAACTTTAGAGGTTACTGTTAAAGGTCCTGGTGCTGGTCGTGAAGCTGCAATTCGTGCTCTTCAAGCTGCAGGTCTAGAAGTAACAGCAATTAGAGATGTTACTCCAGTTCCTCATAATGGATGTCGTCCACCAAAACGTCGTCGTGTGTAATTTTTCTGTATAGAATTTTCCCTTTTGTCTATAATGGATATGATGCATTATCGAGAAATTTCGTACAGAAACATCGCTTGTTGTGCACAATCGGGAACTGCCTAAGGGGGACTTTCGGTTAGACAGGGGTTATACCTTTGTTTAACCGGGGTTTCGACGTTTTGAAGGAGGGTTTAGTTAATGATTGAAATCGAAAAGCCGAAAATCGAAACGGTTGAACTTAACGAAGATGCTAAATATGGTAAATTCGTAATTGAACCGCTTGAGCGTGGATATGGTACTACTTTGGGTAACTCCTTACGTCGTATTCTTTTATCCTCACTCCCTGGTGCCGCTGTTACTGCTATCCAAATCGATGGCGTATTACATGAATTTTCAACAGTTGAGGGCGTAGTAGAAGACGTTACGACGATCATCTTAAACTTGAAAAAGTTAGCTCTTAAAATCTACTCTGAAGAAGAGAAGACGTTGGAAATTGATGTACAGGGCGAAGGTATTGTCACAGCTGCTGATATTACTCACGATAGTGATGTAGAAATCTTAAATCCAGATTTACACATTGCAACGTTAGCAAAAGATGCGCATTTCCGCGTGCGTTTAACTGCAAAGCGTGGCCGTGGGTATACGCCAGCTGATGCAAATAAAAGCGAAGATCAACCAATAGGAGTAATTCCTATTGATTCTATTTATACTCCAGTATCACGTGTGACTTACCAAGTGGAAAAGACACGTGTCGGACAAGTGGCTAATTATGATAAGCTTACGCTTGATGTATGGACGGATGGAAGCATCGGGCCAAAAGAAGCTATCTCTTTAGGTGCCAAAATCTTAACTGAGCATTTAAATATCTTTGTTGGTTTAACTGATGAAGCACAAAATGCTGAGATTATGGTCGAGAAGGAAGAAGATCAAAAAGAGAAAGTTCTTGAGATGACTATCGAAGAACTAGACCTTTCTGTTCGTTCTTATAATTGCCTAAAACGTGCAGGAATTAATACTGTACAAGAGCTTGCGAACAAAACAGAAGAAGATATGATGAAAGTTCGTAACTTAGGACGTAAATCCTTAGAAGAAGTTAAACATAAACTTGAGGAATTAGGTTTAGGTTTACGTAAAGACGACTGAGGATTTAAACCCATCAACAAAGGAGGGAACTACGAATGGCATACAGAAAATTAGGCCGTACAAGTGCGCAACGTAAAGCTATGTTACGTGATTTAGCTACTGATTTAATTATCAACGAGCGCATCCAAACGACAGAAACTCGTGCAAAAGAACTTCGTTCTGTAGTGGAAAAAATGATCACTTTAGGTAAACGCGGAGATCTTCATGCTCGTCGTCAAGCAGCAGCTTTCATTCGCAATGAAGTAGCTAACGCTGAGACTGGTCAAGATGCACTTCAAAAACTATTCGCTGATGTAGCTCCACGCTATGCTGAGCGCCAAGGCGGATACACTCGTATTGCAAAAATTGGTCCACGTCGCGGAGACGCAGCACCAATGGTAATTATCGAGTTAGTATAATGATAATTAAAAGGGCAGGACAGTTCTTTTCAAGAAACTGGTCATGGCCCTTTTTTTTAAATATAAAAATAGGCTAACTGTGCGAAGGAAAGGGTGCCTTCTATTGAAAAAAGAGAAACTTCGGATAGAAAATATATCATTTCAATATCCTGGGGCAGCCACTTATGCATTAAAAGATGTTTCATTTTCCTTATATGAGGGAGAATGGGTATCTATTATTGGACAAAACGGTTCAGGAAAGTCTACACTTGCAAAATTATTGAATGGTTTGTTTTTGCCAGAAGCAGGGACTATTACAGTAAATGATACAATGGTTTTATCAGAGGAAACGGTATGGGATGTTCGAAAACAAATTGGAATGGTATTTCAAAATCCAGATAATCAATTTGTTGGAACAACAGTGCAAGATGATGTTGTATTTGGCTTAGAGAATATCGGAATGCCAAGAGAACAAATGATTGAAAGATTAGAACAGGCCTTGCGACTTGTCCGTATGGAAGATTTTCTTAATGATGAGCCTCATTCCTTATCTGGTGGGCAAAAGCAGCGAGTGGCAATAGCAGGCGTTTTAGCACTTCAACCATCTATTTTAATATTAGATGAAGCAACGTCAATGTTAGACCCTCAAGGGAGACGTGAAGTAGTAGAAACGGTTAGACAACTTGTTACTCAAAAAGGTATTACCGTGTTATCGATTACGCACGATTTAGAAGAAGCGGCACAGTCAGATCGTGTCATTATTTTAAATAAGGGAGAAATATTAGAGGAAGGGACTCCAGAAAAAATTTTCAAATCCTCTCATATGCTCCAAGAAATTGGCTTAGATGTACCGTTTTCAGTGAAAATAGCAGAATTATTAAAAAGAAATGAAATTCTCTTGCAAAATACGCATCTTACAATGGAAAGCTTGGTGAACGAACTTTGGAGATTACATTCCAAAAAGTAGAGCATCGTTATCAATATAAAACTCCATTTGAAAGACGCGCACTTTATGATGTAGATGTGTCGTTTCCAAGTGGGGGCTATTATGCCATTATTGGTCATACTGGTTCAGGTAAGTCAACGATGATTCAACATTTAAATGGTTTATTGCAGCCGACAAATGGTACAGTTCAAATTGGTGAACATTTGATTTCGGCAGGAAAGAAAGAAAAAAAGTTAAAGCCACTACGTAAAAAAGTAGGGGTTGTCTTTCAATTCCCAGAACATCAGTTGTTTGAAGAGACTGTGGAGAAAGATATTTGTTTCGGCCCTACTAATTTTGGAGTATCTGTAGACGAAGCAAGGCAAAAGGCTAGAAAGGCAATTGAACTTGTAGGGCTAGAACCGGAACTGTTAACACGTTCTCCGTTCGAATTAAGTGGTGGACAAATGAGACGTGTTGCTATAGCGGGTGTACTGGCGATGGAACCTGAAGTGCTTGTATTAGATGAACCTACAGCAGGACTAGATCCAAAAGGGCAGAACGAACTTATGGAGATGTTTTATAAGCTGCACAAGGAAAAGGGGCTTACAGTTATCCTTGTAACGCATAATATGGAGGATGCTGCTCAGTATGCGGAGCAGATTGTAGTTATGCATAAAGGAACGGTCTTTTTGCAAGGAAGTGCAGAGGAAGTATTTTCACATGCCGATGAACTAGAGAAAATTGGTGTGGATCTTCCTATGTCATTAAAGTATAAACGTGCAATTGAAGAGAAGTTTGGTATTTCAATTCCAAAGGCTACCTTATCTTTAGAGGATCTTACTCATGAAGTTGTGCAGGTGTTACGAAAAGGTGGTCATGAATCATGCAGCAGTTGATTATTGGGAGATATATCCCGGGGAATTCACTTATTCATCAACTTGATCCACGTACGAAGCTGCTGATTGTCTTTTTATATGTATTTGTTGTTTTCTTAGCAAATAATGCGATTTCATATGGATTTTTATTTTTATATGCACTCATTGCTTTATTTTTTGCAAAAGTGCCGATTCGTTATGTACTTTCGGGCTTAAAACCAATTTTATGGATTTTTCTTTTTACATTTTTCCTGCATATTTTTACAAATAAGGAGGGGGATGTACTATTCCAGCTTGGTTGGTTTTCAATATATGAAAAAGGATTAGAGCAAGGGATATACATTTCTGTACGATTCTTCGTTATTATTTTAATGACGACATTATTAACGTTAACGACGACACCTATTGAAATTACAGATGGTTTGGAGACGTTATTAAAGCCGTTGAAGCGTATAAAGGTTCCTGTTCATGAAATCGCATTAATGATGTCAATTTCTCTTCGTTTTATCCCGACATTAATGGATGAAACGAGTAAAATAATGAAAGCACAAGCGTCACGTGGTATTGATTTTGCCGGGGGACCGATAAAAGATAGAATGAAAGCTATTATTTCACTGCTCGTTCCTCTGTTTATCAGTGCTTTTAAGCGTGCAGAGGACTTAGCCATTGCGATGGAAGCTCGTGGATATCAAAGTGGTGAAGGACGTACTAAATTTAGGCAACTACGCTGGAAAACAAGCGATACAGTAACGATTGTCAGCTTATTTTGTTTAGCTTGTATTTTGGCATGGGTGCGATCGTAATGGAGAATAGAGAAATGGATAGAATAAAATGTACGGTTGCATATGATGGCATGCATTTTTGTGGTTATCAAATTCAGCCGAACCATCGTACTGTTCAACAGGAGATAGAAAAAGCATTGCAGAAATTGCATAAGGGAGAACTTGTTCGTGTTCAGGCATCTGGTAGAACAGATTCTACAGTTCATGCAAAAGGACAAGTAATACACTTTGATACTCCTTTGTCTCTTGAAGAGTGGCAATGGATTAATGCTTTAAACACAATGTTGCCAGATGATATTGTTATTAGGCAAGTAGAGAAAAAAACAGAAGAATTTCATGCACGTTACGGTGTTGAGAAAAAAGAATATCGTTATCGTGTATTATTATCAAAGACTGCGGATGTATTCCGTAGAAATTACGTATATCAATATCCATACCCGCTCGAAATCAACTCTATAAGAAAAGCAATTCCTTATTTTATTGGAACACATGATTTCACTTCTTTTTGTTCGGCAAAAACTGACAAAAAAGATAAAGTGCGAACAATTTATGAAATCGAGTTAATTGAACAAAATGATGAAATAATTTTTCGTTTTGTAGGTAATGGATTTTTATATAATATGGTCAGAATTATTGTTGGTACGTTACTTAGCGTAGGGCAAGGAAAGCTTGATCCTGATAGCATTCCAGAGATTTTAGCGAAACAAAATCGTCAGTTTGCTGGAAAGATGGCTCCAGGTCATGGGCTTTACTTATGGGAGGTAAACTATAACAACTAATCCTGGTGTAACATTTGCTTGACATTAGAAACTCAAAAGTATATCATAACATATGGTATTGTTTCTAAAACCACGATTAGCCCCGGAAGGAAATCGTGTTTAAGATAAACAATAGATTTTTTCTATGGAAAAGATAACGAGGAGGGAAACACATGCGTACGACTTTTATGGCAAAAGCTAACGAAGTTGAGCGTAAATGGTATGTGGTTGATGCTGAAGGTCAAACTTTAGGTCGCCTTGCTAGTGAAGTAGCATCCATTTTACGTGGTAAAAACAAACCTACATTTACACCACACGTTGACACGGGTGATCATGTAATTATTATTAACGCTGAGAAAATTCATTTAACAGGTAATAAATTAAACGATAAAATTTACTACCGTCACACTAACCACCCAGGTGGACTTAAGCAAAGAACAGCTCTTGAAATGCGTACAAACTACCCTGTACAAATGTTAGAGCTTGCAATTAAAGGCATGCTTCCAAAAGGACGCTTAGGCCGTCAAGTTTCTAAGAAACTTAACGTGTATGCTGGAGCAGAGCATCCACACCAAGCACAAAAACCAGAAGTTTACGAACTTCGCGGATAATTAATTAAAGGAGGGCTTACTTTGGCACAGGTTCAATACTATGGCACTGGACGTCGTAAGAGTTCAGTAGCGCGCGTACGCCTAGTTCCAGGCGAAGGACGCGTTATCATTAACGGTCGTGATTTTGAAAACTATATCCCATTTGCTGCATTACGTGAAGTAGTGAAACAACCTCTAGTTGCAACAGAAACTTTAGGTAACTACGATGTACTTGTAAACGTAAATGGTGGTGGATACACTGGTCAAGCTGGTGCTATTCGTCACGGTATTTCTCGCGCTTTATTAAAAGCTGATCCAGAATACCGTCTAACACTAAAACGTGCAGGTCTATTAACTCGTGACGCACGTATGAAAGAGCGTAAAAAATACGGTCTTAAAGGCGCACGTCGTGCACCTCAGTTCTCAAAACGTTAATTTTTGCGAACTACAAACCCCAACCATTTTGGTTGGGGTTTTTTTATGTTTCATTCCTCTTTTGCAATTTTTATAGCTTGGAATATTTTAGTGCTACCGCCATGCGTATGCTTCTTCTTTAGAAGTTTAGACTAATACGTATTAGGGAGGTTTATAAGTACTATGAATGTCATTGTCAGCTTACAAGAAAAACAAAAAGAAAAGCAGTTAAAATACGAGCGGAAGATGTTGCGGGAATTATCATTAAAAACATTGCGTTCAAATATTCGTGATGCCTTTCAAATGCAAGAGCTTCATCGTCAGTATGAAGATTACTGTATTGAATTAGGGATAGAATCTTATTTATTAGGAGCGAGATACAGTAAATTTGGTTATTATGGTGAATCGTTTTTTGATGTGAAATATAGAGCTTTAGAAGAAGAACAACAATTAACTGAAACGCTATTTCAATTTTTAACGAGTATGACTATGCGAGAAATAAAGTTGAAAGATGAGGAATTACTTTTTGAATCTTGTCAGCAGTTTATAGGATTGTGGTGGCAAGAAGGGTATGAAAAAGGTGAAAGAAGATATCGATTAAAGCTTCATTAAGACAAGCATAAACTTTCCTCTTGTCCCATATAAGTAATTAGAGGGACTAGCTGGAGGAGGAAAGGTATGAAGAGAATTCGAATTATCTCTTTTGCACTCGCTGCGGTTGTATTGTTTTTTTTAGTTAAACAAGAATTTCAAATTACAAAATCGTGGCGAGCTTGGAATTTACCCTTATCAGGGAAAGTAATTGTATTAGATGCTGGGCATGGTGGACCAGATGGAGGGGCTGTTGGTGGAAAGGATATTATAGAAAAGGATATTACGCTTGAAATTACAAAAAAGGTACAAGACTATTTACAAGAACAAGGTGCACTAGTTATTTTAACGCGTGAGGGAGATTATGATTTAGCTAACAAAGATACAAAGTCATATAGTAGACGTAAAGCAGAGGATTTAAAAAAACGTGTAGAAATCATCAATAAACCTGATGTAGACTTTTTTGCAAGTATTCATTTAAATGCTTTAACTAGTAGTGGATCGAAAGGCGCACAAACGTTCTATTACCGCTCTTCGATTGAAAATGAACGTGCTGCAAAATTTATACAGGCTGAATTGAGAACAAGTTTAGAAAACACGAATCGTTCTGCTAAGACAATTTCGCATGTATATTTATTAAAGTATTCTAAAACACCAGGTGCTTTAATTGAAGCTGGCTTTTTATCGAATGTGAACGAAAGGTATATGTTAAATTCGGAGAAATATCAGCAAAAGGTAGCAGCTGCAATATACCGTGGTATATTACGTTATTTCACGGAAAAAGGAAATCCTCCAGAATAAGGAGGATTTTTTTGAGCTTCTCTCGTTAACGAAGTTTTCGGAAAATATGTTATACTGGAAATGTAAACGCATTTATTTCAAGGATAAGCAGAGATAAATTCAATTAACATTACGTTATTTTTCATACAGGGGGCTGGGCTAATTATGATAACGAAAGAGCAAGTGGTTGAAGCGTTAGAAGGGATTGTAGATCCGTTTTTACATAAAACATTAAAAGAAACAAGTGCAATTAAAGAGGTAACAGTCAAGCCAGAGAAGGAACATGTGAGTGTCAAAATTGCAATCGTAAAAACCGGTACAGCGGAACAAATGCAGTTGCAGTCTGGAATTGTAAAGTTAGTAAAAGAACTTGGGGCAGCAACAGTTGGACTTCGTTTTGCAGAATTTACAGAAGAGGAATTAGCTCAGTTTGCACCGGAACAAGAAGAAGAGCAAAGTGAATCTTTATTGTCACCTAATTCAAAAACAACATTCTTAGCAGTAGCGAGTGGAAAAGGTGGCGTGGGAAAATCAACTGTTTCCGTTAACCTTGCAGTTGCTTTAGCTCGTTTAGGAAAAAAAGTTGGTATTATTGATGCGGACATTTACGGTTTTAGTGTGCCAGACATGATGGGGATAGAAAAACGTCCTATCGTAAGAGGTGACAAGATAATTCCGGTGGAACGTTTAGGTGTAAAGGTAATCTCAATGGGCTTCTTTGTAGAGGATAATGCACCAGTTATTTGGAGAGGACCTATGCTTGGGAAAATGTTAAACCACTTCTTCACAGAAGTAGAATGGGGCGATTTAGATTATTTAGTACTAGATTTGCCACCAGGCACAGGTGATGTTGCGTTAGATGTGCACTCAATGTTGCCATCTTGCAAAGAGATTATTGTAACGACGCCTCATCCAACAGCTGCGTTTGTAGCAGCGCGTGCTGGAGCGATGGCATTGCGCACTGAACATAGTATTCTTGGTGTTGTTGAGAATATGGCATATTTTGAAAGTAAGGTAACTGGTGAGAAAGAATATGTATTTGGAAAAGGCGGGGGAGATAAGTTAGCTACCGAATTACAAACGAATGTTCTTGGTCGCATTCCGCTACAACAACCCGATTGGAACAAAGAAGACTTTGCTCCTTCAGTATATGAAGATACACATACAACGGGCATTATTTATAGTAAAATAGCTGAAACAGTAATTGATAGAACAGCTGTTACACAAAAATAAAGTGAAACTTTAATCAGTGGGGTTCACCTGTTACTGACAACAATAAGGCTTTTGTTGCTAGTAAACCTTTCGCTTAACTAGAGGGGGCCATTTCGTCTGTTAATAGCAAGATAAAGTAATAACGAGTGAACAATGTATAAATTGTCCACTCGTTATTATAGTTATTATTTTTTACTATTCTTCCTTCTTCCCGCCTTGAGAACCACCGTCACCGCCTGCTTCTTTCTTACCAGATCCGCCTTTTTCAGCTTTTTGCACACCTTTACTAATGATATCAATCATCTTGGCTTGGAAGAGTGGACTTTCAGCAGTTTCTGTTAGTACTTGTTGTAGATATTGACGGTATTCTTTACTCTTCATTGTTTGTAACATCATTTTTTCTACTTCAGGATTTTTCATAATTTCTATAACGCCTGCTTGGTATTCAGGGTCTTTTAATAAGGTTTTCATTAATTGGGTTTGTTCTTTCCCCATACTTTTAGCGAACTTCGATGAGAACTCAGGATCTTTAAAGAGCTTTTCCCAGAATTGTTGCCCTTTATCGGATACCATGGCATCTTCAATCGTTTTCTTTACTACTGTTTCATCTAGTATGAGTGCTTGTTTCATTTTTTCATCAGTTAATACATCTTGAATAGCTTTCTTACCTTGATCTGTTTTTAAAATATCAACAATCATTTTCTTTGTTTGATCGTAATCTAGTTCGGATTTCGTTTCTTTTCCTTGTGCGCATGCTGCAAGTGCGATAAGTAGAAAAGAAGAAACGAAAATGAATAGCATCCGTTTCATAAGTTGGAACTCCTTTCAGCACAGTTCTCTCTTTTTAATATAAATATCTTTAAGGAATTTATACATGAACATGGCTAGCTTTTTGAAATTGTCATTGATACAATTTAATTAGAAATATAAGGATAATGGGGGATGTGTTGTGAATAGCCGCAAGTGGGTACGACTATTTTTAACGACGTTGTTTCTTGGTGGAATTAGCACAGTTATTATTGGTTTTGTTTTGGAGTGGGACAAGTACAATAAATTTTTTCAAAATTTCGACGGTAAGGAGATTTTAGCAGTATCTTTCTGGCTGATGGGTGTAGGATTTATTTTTAGTGTTATAAGTCAAATGGGATTCTTTGCATATTTAACAATCCACCGTTTTGGACTAGGGATGTTCCGCTCATCTTCTTTATGGAATGCAGTCCAGCTCTTCTTTATTGCATTCGTATTATTTGATTTTGTGTATTTAAGATCTGTACTTATTGCAAATGGGGAAGTCTCGTTAGGGAATAACATACTTGTTGCTGGAATATTATTTGTGTTTGGAGCAATTGTTGCTTATGTAAAAAGCAAAGAAACAAATAAAAAAGCATTTGTGCCAGCTCTGTTCTTTATGGTTGTTGTAACGATCCTTGAATGGGTACCGGCGCTTCGGATTAATGATACAGATTGGTTATATTTAATGGTTATACCGCTATTGTTATGTAACGCATATCAATTACTTGTATTACATCGTTTAATCGGAAAAACAAGTAAATCAGCTTAATAGAGAGATTTTATACACCAGCAGTTATAATGCTGGAAATGGTATGATTAAAAAAGCTCTACCACCTTCTTGAAAGGTAGTAGAGCTTTTTATGCGTGAAGAGTGGTAGGGAAGAAGCTACTTCACATCTTCACTTTTCGTACTTGTGTTGGAAATAAGTTGTGATACGGATATTTGCTCATATCCATCACTTTTTATTTTTTGCAGGAGCAGCGGTAAAGCTCTATTTGTTTGAAGGGCAGAATCGGATGCGTGTAATAAGACGATATCTCCACCTTTCAAATTATTAGAGACAGTGGAAACGATGTTATTTACACCTGGGTTTTTCCAATCGTTTGAATTATTACTCCAATGCACGACGGTGTATCCAAGTGATTCTGCGATTTTAAGGGTTGCTTTGTTAAATTCGCCACTAGGTGGACGTAACAGCTTGACTTGTTTTACACCAAGTTTCGTAAAAACATCTTGTGCTCGTAAAAGGTCTCGTCTTATTTCATTTGTCTCTAGAGAAGTGTAGGATGTGTAATTGTACCCCATACTACCGATTTCGTGTCCGTCTTTCATGATTCGCTCTACAATATCGGGGTGTCTTTCGGCCCATGCAGCAGAAAGGAAGAATGTTGCATTCTTAATTTCTCTTTCTTTAAGAGTATCTAGGATTGGAATTGCTTTTTTGTCTCCCCAACTAATATCAAACGTAAATGCAACTTGCTTTTTAGCGGTGTCTCCTTTGTAAATTACTTTAGGGCCTGTAGCAGTTGAAAAAGCAGATTCATGTGAATATGTTTTTAAAAAGAGTAGCCATGCTGTAAATAAGGACAGTATCACTATTAAGCTAATGTGTTTAAAATTTCTCTTACTCGTAATAAAAAAGAAAAACATAATATTACGCCCCTTTGTCCAATCCTTTTCAGTTACATATATGCTGTAAATATAAAAAAGAGAACAAAGGATTAATATCGTAAGTAGTGGATATAATGGATGATAGGATTGTGATAATTGAAAATGAGCGGAACGTTTATTGTTGCGTAAGGAATTATTGAGGTGATTGTTTGCTTGGGCTGATGTTGACAAAAGAAGAGAGAAAAGAAATGGAATACATATTGAAGAGAGAATTAGAGGAACTTTTATTTGATTTTGAAGATGAGCGTATTCATGAAGTTGTAAAAAAAGCCATGGAAGAAAGATATAAAATCATTTTCTGTTTATTCCGGAGAGTAGCTAACACAGAAGAATGTATTCGTTATGTAAGAAAAAGAATTTTTTATTAAAAAGTGTTGACGTTAATAGTTTGTATATGTTAAATTAATAACCGTCGCTGATGCGGAAACGCAGAAAACGACAAAAAGAAATTGAAAAACTTAGTTGACATCGAAAAACGAAAATGTTAACATAAGGAAGTCGCAAATGAGCGACCAAGTAGTTCTTTGAAAACTGAACGAAACAAACAACGTGAAACGTCAATTTTTATTTTAGATGCTAGACAAACTAACT
>NZ_JBFUPV010000020.1:0-72836 GCF_041360755.1 Bacillus sp. RCC_6_1 | reverse complement strand
TTCCCCGATAGAATATCGGGAAAAGGCCGTGGCATAATACTCTTTTTATTTCTGTCTACTTGACAGGGAGATGACCAGGTCGCGTCCTCTTTTTTATAAATCTTTCACTCTTAATACACGCATTGCATTTAACACTGCAAGTAGTGTCACACCAACATCTGAGAAAACAGCTTCCCACATTGTTGCAATACCAAAAGCACCAAGTAATAAAACGATCCCTTTTACACCTAGAGCAAAGATGATATTTTGCCACACTATACTTCTTGTACGTTTTGCAATTTTTACAGCTGTCGCAATTTTTGAAGGCTCATCAGTCATAATAACGATGTCTGCCGCTTCAATTGCTGCATCTGATCCTAAACCACCCATCGCAATACCAACGTCTGCACGGGCTAATACTGGTGTATCGTTAATACCGTCACCAACGAAGGCAATTTTTTCTTTTCCGTGCTTCGCTGCATCAATTTTTTCAATCTCTTCTACTTTTTGTTGTGGTAGTAATTCCGCATGAACTTCATCTAAGCCTAATTCTTTACCGACAGCTTCACCAACTGGTTTTGCATCACCAGTTAACATTACTGTCTTTTTAATACCTAGTTCTTTTAACTTTTGAATCGCTTGTTTCGAATCCTCTTTTACCTCATCAGAGATAACAATATAACCTGCATATCTTCCATCTACAGCAACGTGAACTAATGTACCTACTGTTTCTGGTTGCTTAAATTCAATATTTTCTTTTCTCATTAATTTTGCATTACCTGCAAAAATTTCTTTTCCTTGTACTTTTACGACTGTACCGTGACCAGAAATTTCGTTATAATCATCGATTATTTTTTCATCAATTGATTTTCCATATGCCTTTCGAATAGATTGGGCAATTGGATGGTTAGAATATACTTCAGCAAATGCCGCATACTCTAATAACTCTTCACTTGTAGTACCTTCGCTCGGTTCCATTTTTGTAACTTTGAAAACACCTTTTGTTAATGTTCCTGTTTTGTCAAAAACAATATATTTTACATCATTTAAAGCTTCTAAATAGTTACTACCTTTTACTAACACACCACTTTTAGATGCACCGCCAATACCTCCAAAGAATCCAAGAGGAATGGATACAACTAACGCACATGGACAAGAGATTACTAAGAACACTAAAGCTCTATAAATCCACTCAGAGAATGTAGCTCCTTCTAAAATAAGTGGTGGAATAAACGCCATGATCGCCGCTGTAATAACTACAACTGGAGTGTAGTAACGTGCAAACTTCGTAATAAAGTTTTCCGTTGGTGCTTTTTTACTGCTTGCATTTTGAACTAAATCTAAAATTTTCGATACAGTGGATTCACCGAATTCTTTTGTAACTTCAATTGTCAACACACCATTTTGGTTCACAAAGCCACTTAATACATCATTTCCAACTTCTACTTCACGTGGTACAGATTCACCTGTTAATGCTGAAGTATCTACCATTGATGTTCCTTCAATTACTTTTCCGTCTAACGGCACTTTCTCACCTGGCTTAACGATAATATAATCGCCAATTTGTACATCTTCTGGTGGTACTTGCTTCGTTTCATTTCCAACCTTTACATTCGCATAATCAGGACGAATATCCATTAATGAAGTAATTGATTTTCGGGAGCGGTTTACCGCAATACTTTGGAATAGTTCTCCTACTTGATAAAATAGCATTACTGCTACAGCTTCAGAATATTGTTGAATTGCAAAAGCTCCTACAGTTGCAATTGCCATTAAGAAGTTTTCATCAAATACTTGGCCACGAGTTATGTTTCTTATCGCTCTCCAAACGATATCTCCACCTATTAATAAATAAGCAAGGACGAATAACGGAATTGTTACCATTTGTGGTAAGCCCGCTAATGCAGCAATTGCTGTCAAAATTCCGCCGACCACTAATCTCCCTACCATCTTTTTCACATTTGCTTCACCATGATCGTGACTATGTCCGTGGTCATGACCGTTCTTCTCTTCACGAACAACTTTCACATCTGGTTCTAACTTTTGAACGACATTTGTTATATTTGCTACAGTCGCTTCTAGTTCTCTTTTATTCGCAACTTCTACTCGTAATTTCTTCGATACGAAATCAACAGTTGCTTCTGAGACAGCTGGCATTTCCTTCACTTTATTTTCAATTTTCATTGCACAGTTCGCGCAATCTAAACCTTCTAATATAAATACTTCTTTAGCAATTTTATTTTTTTGTTCTTCTTGAACTTTAATATGCGGTTCTAATTTTGTAACGAGTTGTTTTGCTTCCGTAACAACTTCGTTTTCTTTATTTTGTGCTGTTTCTAAGATCATTGTCTTTGTTGCGAAGTTTACAGAACAAGAATTTACTCCTTCTATATTCCCAACACCTTTTTCAATTTTCATTGCACAGTTCGCACAATCTAAACCTTCTAACATCAGTTTCTTTTTCACCAATGCTTCAGCCATCGTTCTCCCTCCTCGCGTTCTTTTATTCTTCTTCGTTTACGTGTTCAAACGCTTGCTCGAAGATATGAATTACGTGCTGGTCAGCTAACGAATAATAAACAACCTTTCCTTCTTTACGATTCTTCACAAGTTTCGCTTGCTTTAACACACGAAGCTGATGCGAAATAGATGATTGTGTCATTCCTAATAAATAAGCTAAATCACAAACGCACATTTCAGCTTCAAATAGCGCATGTAATATTCTCGTACGTGTACGGTCACCTAATACTTTAAATAGTTCTGCTACTTTACTTAAACTTTCATCAGTTGGAATTGTTTGTTTTACTTGCTCTACAACTTCTTCATGAATTATCGTTTGAGAACATGTCTCTTGTGGTGTTTCTACTTTATTTCCAGCCATTATAGCTCACCTCTTTAATTGAACATATGAACAATCATTCATATATCTTATACTCTTATTATATGAGCGCCCACTCATATGTGTCAATGAAATCTGAATTTTTTTTATGAACATTCCGTTCACATTTTAATAAGTCGTATACATATTTTCCGCACTCTCTATATTCTCATACAAAAAAGGATGCACAATTCGCACACCCCTTTTTACTTACTTTTCATTTTTCACCGCATCCACAATTAAAGAAACAAACCCTAACTGATTATCCCGATTTCTATGGTCAAAACGTTTCGAACGATAAATAAATCCATCTTTCTCATTCCAATCATTATAGTGAAACTTACCATTCTCATCACAGTATTCTAAGAGCCTTACTTGAAAACCTGCTGATTCAAACATGGACGTGATTGTTTTATAGCTATGAACAATTTTATGACTTGCTGCAGGATGATCTAATGGACCAGGTCCACCTACTTGTACCCCTTGCTGATATTCTTCATCTGGAAAAAATGCATCTGGTACTGCACAACGAATATATCCATTCTCCATTAAAAACTCATAACAAATTTTTGCAGCTTCAATTCCTTCTTCATATGATAAATGCTCCCATACATGTTCTGCCAAAATTACTGATAAAGAATTAGGTTGAAATTTATCAAGCCAAGTTTCTCTCCGTAATAAATTTAATTCTTCTTCATTCGTATGTAACCAACCAGGGTTATTATTATAACCCTCTGCTCCAACAACAACTTTTGCTTCTTCCATTTCGCTCCCACCCTTTTTTCATATTCCGACAGAAAAATTCGACAAAATAATATACATTCCCTTTATTTCAACAAAAGAAAAAGCCTTGCGCGCTCCCTAGACGCACAAGGCTTACTGTGTTTATATCCCTTTAATTAGCTTGTTCTAAATTATCCTGCGAACTTCCATCGTCTTTTAAATGACTATGTTTTTTCGAATAAACAAAGTATACAACTACTCCGATTGCTAACCAAGCACCGAAGTACATCCATGTTTTTAATGGTAGGTTTACCATTAAGAATAGACAACATGCAATTGAAATAATCGGCAAGATCGGTACAAGTGGTACCATAAATCCACGTTGTAATTTTGGATGTGTTTTACGAAGAATAATAACTGACACACCAACCATCGCAAATGTTAACAACGCTCCAATATTCGCTAAATTCGACAATTCTTTCAAATCGATAAATCCAGCAATTAAAGCACTACCAATTCCTGTTAACCAAACTGTAAATGTTGGTGCTTCTGTCTTTTTATTAATTTTCGCGAAAGATTCTGGCAATAAACCGTCACGGCTCATAGCGAAGAATACACGTGTCGTTGCATAAATGTAAGCAAAAATTACTGCCATAATACCAATTACAGCTCCAATTGCGATTATACCAGCTACTTTATCTTGTCCTACAACTTCTAACACATACGCCATCGCTTCCGGTACATCTAGCTCTTTATATGAAACCATACCCGTCATAACGAGACAAACTACAACATAAATGATTGTACAAATGACTAACGAAGCGATAATACCAATCGGTAGATCACGTTGCGGATTTTTTACTTCTTCAGCAGAAGTTGCTAATGCATCAAATCCTAAGAAAGCAAAGAATACTGCTGCTCCCCCCGCGAAAACTCCACTTAAACCATACGGTGCAAATGGTATCCAGTTTTCTGGTTTCACGTAGAATACACCAACTGCAATGAATAAAACAACGATACCAATTTTAATTAATACCATTATGTTATTCACTCGTTTACTTTCTTTCGTACCTCTTGATAATAACCAAGTTATAACTAATGTAACGATAACTGCTGGTAAATTCACTATACCACCTTGAGACGGAATCGTTAGCAGTGCTTTTGGAATTTCAAGCCCTAATCCACTCACTAAGTTATGGAAGTAACCAGTCCATCCGCCAGCTACTGCGGCAGTCGTTACAACATATACGGATAGTAATGTCCATCCCATTAAATGAGCTACAAACTCACCAATTGTTGCATATGAGTATGTGTACACACTACCTGAAACAGGAAGTGTAGAAGCAACCTCTGCGTAACATAATGCTGCAAATCCACAAACGATGGCTGCAATCATGAATGAAAAAATAACTGCTGGACCAGCATCTCTTGCTGCTACTAATCCAGTTAATACTAGAACTCCTGTACCAATTATCGCACCAATCCCTAGCATTGTTAGGTCAAATGCCCCTAGCGTTTTCGTCAAAGTTTTACTTTTACTTTCCCCTAACAATTGCGTAACGGATTTCTTTTTAAATAGGTTGGCCACGATGTATGCCCCCTTTTGCCAAGAAGAGCTAAGAGATCTTCACTCTTAGCTCTTATCATGTTGTTTTATATATTGTTCGATTTTGTTTTGTATAATGCTTCTATTAGCAAGATACTGTTTCTGCTTCTAATAATTCTTTAGCACCTTTGTACTCTACACCGTGAGCTTCTGCAACTGCTTCAAATGTTACATAGCCATCTAATGTGTTAATACCTTTTAGTAATGCAGAGTTACCTAGGCAAGCTTCTTTGTAGCCTTTGTTAGCAATTTGTACTGCATATGGTACTGTTACGTTTGTTAATGCAAGAGTTGATGTACGTGGAACCGCACCTGGCATGTTTGCAACTGCATAATGAACAACGCCGTGTTTTTCATAAGTTGGGTTATCATGAGTTGTAATACGATCAGTTGTTTCGAAAATACCACCTTGGTCAATTGCGATATCTACAACAACAGAACCTGGTTCCATTGATTTAATCATTTCTTCTGTTACAAGTTTTGGAGCTTTTGCACCTGGGATTAATACTGCACCGATTACAAGATCAGACTCTTTAACAGCTTCTGCAATATTGTAAGGATTAGACATTAAAGTTTTTACTTGGTTTCCGAAAATGTCATCTAATTGACGAAGACGTTCTGCGCTTAAGTCGATGATTGTTACATCCGCACCTAGTCCAACTGCAATTTTAGCAGCATTTGTACCAGCTTGTCCACCACCGATGATTGTTACTTTACCACGTTTAACCCCTGGAACACCTGCAAGTAAGATACCTTTACCGCCTTTGTTCTTCTCAAGGAATTGTGCACCAATTTGTGCAGCCATACGACCAGCTACTTCACTCATAGGTGCAAGTAATGGTAATGAACGGTTTTCTAATTGTACTGTTTCATATGCGATAGAAACAACTTTTTTCTCGATTAAAGCTTTTGTTAATTCTGGCTCTGGAGCTAAGTGTAAGTATGTGAATAAGATTAAGCCTTCACTGAAGTGTTTGTATTCGCTTTCAATTGGTTCCTTAACTTTCATAACCATTTCCATGTTCCAAGCTTCTTCAGCTGTATCAACAATTTTTGCTCCCGCTTCAACATACTGAGCGTCTGTGAAACCAGACCCTAAACCTGCACCCTTTTGAATGAATACTTCGTGATTGTTACGAATTAAATGTACAACACCTGCTGGTGTCATTGCCACACGGTTTTCGTTGTTTTTAATTTCTGCTGGTACCCCAATACGCATAATGAAATGCCCCCTTATAATTAACAGAAAAAAGAGATTCTTTTTTCTTTTTGTAATAATTAATAACTTATGTCCTTATTCTAGCATAACTTAAAAGTTATGAAAACGCTAACATACCATTTTCCTAAAGTTTTTATATTTAGAATAGTGTAAATATATAAAACATTGATTCTATTAGGAGTTTCGTGTCATTTCATTATCTTTCACTCTATTTTTATTATACTGCTTCAAAATAAACAGCAATCATTTATTATTTGACAATAATGTAACAATGTAAGAAACCTAAGCGATAACGTATACATATACAGTTATTACTTTACTCAATACTTTAGAGATATATTCTTTTCACAAAAAAAACAGCTGCTAGCATTTAGCCAGCAGCTGGGTAACTTATAAATAACTTAGAAAATAAATCATCTGTCGTTTCAGTAATTTTATCAAACAGATCACTTTCTTCCGCTTCTTGCTCTTTTAACATCTTAATTGTTTCACGTGCATCTTCAGGGTAATCGGTTATGATACCATCTACGTTCAACTTATAATATGCCTTTAAATTTTCCATATCATTTACTGTCCATACGTAAATTGGTTTGTTTAACTTCCTTGCTTCTTTTACTAATTTCTTATTTAACATATATTCTTCTGCTACGTAAAAGTCAGCCTTCACATTCTTTAAGTTAGCTCTACTTGCATACAATATATACCCTACTTTTATATCTGGATTTGCACGCTTAAACTCTTTAATAAGTGGATAGTGTAACGTTTGAATTACACATTGCTTCTCAAATTCATTATCTTTAATCGTTTTTAAGACTTTGTTTACAAAATCTTTTTCGCCCCCATGAAGCTTCACTTCTATATTAAGTTTGATTTTGCCATTTGCTAGCTTAATGATTTCATCAAGTGTACTTATTTGTCCTGAAAGTCCATCTTGACTAAGGGTAAGTTGCCTTAACTCCGCCATCGTTAAATCTGACACATGCACATTGGCATTTGCGAGACGTTTCAGCTTCAAATCATGTATAACCGCTAGTTCACCGTCTTTCGTTTGTAATACATCTATTTCAGCGTAGTCTGCTTTTGCATCAATAGCACCTTGCACAGCTTCTTTCGTATTTTCTACGCCTTTTGATATATACCCGCGGTGCGCCATAATAATCGGTTCTTTATACGAATTTGAAATAAACGTTACAATGAAGGCAACGACCATTCCGGCAGTAATAATTCCTACAATGTATACGCCAATGAATTTCCAACGATGTTTTTGAAAAAAACATTTATCTGCTTTCGTTTTCGAATAATCTAATCCTTCTTCTAATAAAACATCCTCAACCGGTACCTTTTGTAAGTATAATCGCGTAATCGCCATAATATAAAATGGCGTCACGATAAAGCTGAATAAATACAATGTGCTCGTTAAAAATACAGAAATCGTTGATTCAGCTAATAATGCAAATGTTCCTTTCGGGTTTGTAAATTCATAAACACCCCATAGGCACAATAAATATATTCCCAAAAACACGACATATACAATTCCAATTGAAATAAAAAACCCTACTAAAAAGAATAGTACTTTAAAAAAGCTTTCCTTTACTAAAGTTGCACTTTTACGTGCTGCCACGCGAAATGGTTTTTGCTCTAAAACAACAATAGGTAGAACGAAAATCCATCGAAGATTCAAATACGCGACTACAGCAAAGAACGTGTAATAACCAACTTGTCCCATCGTTGTCTTAAACAGTTCTCCTGTAATAAAGTTAGGAATTTGAATTTGCGGGATTAATGCTGTTTCATATCCCATATTTAAAAGAGGCAACAATACGACAGCATATAAAATAAATCCTGGTAAGCAATATGTAAAAAGAGTAGGTAAATACGTTACCGTTTTATATAAAATCGGACGTAATTTCACCTTCTGTCTTTTATGAGCGAAATACGAAATAATAATAAGCACCGCAAATTCTGTAAAGATAAGAAACAGTGCTAACAATGATAAAATTACGATTGCTAAGATGCCATAAGGCGTCTTTAAAAACGCTAATAATTCATCATTTGTCGCATTTGCATAACCACCAAAATACAATAACTTATTAAAAATGATTCCAAATAGTGGAACAAACACAATCGCTGCTAATAATTTATAAGCAAGTTGAAAAGTTAATACATTCCAAAAAGCAAATTTAACTGTTTGAAAGGAATGTCCTATTACTCCTGGTATAGATAGTTTTTTACGGTGTTGCATATATTCCTCCACATTCTAAAACGATATTTGAGATGGATTCCATATTTCCAGTTCTAATCCATCTTTTTAATAATAATATATTCCGCTTAACATGAACACTCTTATACATATAATGAAAAAAGTGATGGCTACTTCCCATCACTTTTTCATTTATTCTATTTTTTCTCTAGCCCTTGTCCAAATGCTTTCAAGAAGCTAAAACCGAATGTAATAGCTCTATTGATATCTGGATCTTTTAATACTTTAAAGAAATCCATCACTTTTGTTTTTTTACCACTATTTAATTCATCTGTTGCAAATTGCAATCCTGTAACTAAACTGGACGTAATTTGCTTCGTTATTTCTGGGTCAACTGAAGATAACGCTTCTCCTGCCCCCATCATATTGTTGAGTGCATTTTTAACTGGTTCACGATTTAATTGCTCCACAGCGATTTTTGAAACATCTTCCTTCGCAGCAAGTAAACTAATCGCTGCATCTAATATACCAGCCTTCTGCAACTGTGCTAAAAGCTGCATCGTTTCTTCTACTGCTTCACGATTATTAGATAGCTCATTTAGAAGTTCATCTGCTAATTGCTGTTTCTGTTCTTCCTCTGTTACAACTTTCTTTTTAATTATAGTAATTTCTTTCGCCACTATCTCCGCCCCCTAGTCCACAAGTGATACGTATTGTTTTCTTTGCCATTTTTGCTCGATTTCAACACCGTTTTGCGGATTACGCTTTTTATCTCTCGGGTTTGAAGATGGTAACGGACGATTCCCTTTTTCACGTAATACACGCATCTTTACCATCGTTTGTTTATACGCTGGTGTACACGTATAAAGATCTGTCGCCGTTCCAGTTAAAATATTGATTGCCTCTTCATTTACCGTTGCATGCATCGGTAAATATAGCTCTTTCCCCGTTACACGATCTGTAACAAGTGCCTGTACTTTAATTTTCCCAAATGGTGATGCTAATTCTACAAGGCCACCATCTTTCACATTGCGCTCTAGGGCAAGTTCAGGCGAGATTTCAACGAACACTTCAGATACTTTAGATAAAATACCAGCCGATTTATTCGTCATATTCCCTTCGTGGAAATGTTCTAACATACGTCCATTATTTAAAAGTAAATCATACTCATCTGGCGCTACAACTGGTGGTACCCATTCATCTAATGATAGACGAGCTAGTTTATCCGGGAAGTTAAATCCATGCACATATAATAGCGGTGTATCGCTACCATCATGGCTACCCCAACATAAACTATTCCATCCTTCTAAACGATCGTATGTTGCCTGAGAATATAAAGGTGCAAGCGATGCAATTTCATCCATGATTTCACTTGGACTTTCATAATTCCAGTCCCCGCCAAGTGCACGAGCTACTTTTTGTAAAATCCACCAGTCTGGCTTTGAATCACCAAGCGGCTTCAATACTTCATATAATCTTTGAATACGGCGCTCTGTATTCGTAAATGTTCCCTCTTTTTCTAAGCTTGGTGCTGCCGGTAAAATAACATCAGCAAAACGAGCTGTTTTCGATAAGAACATATCTTGAACAACAAGGAAATCTAAATTCGCTAAAATATGTTGTACATGGTTGGCATTCGAATCTACTAAAGCCATTTCTTCACCCATAACATACATACCACGCAGTTTTCCTTCATCTGCCGCAAGTAACATTGCAATATTATTTAAACCTGGTGCTTTCGGAATTGTAGTACCGTATGCTTTTTCAAATTTCGCACGGAGCGCATCATCTGAAACCGCTTGGTAACCTGGAAGCCAGTTTGGTAATGTTGCCATATCACAAGCGCCTTGTACGTTATTATGTCCGCGTAATGGATATGCTCCTGCACCAGGACGACGATAGTTACCCGTAACAAGCAATAGATTTGAAATTGCTGCTGAAGTTGTACTTCCTCCAGTATTTTGAGTTACACCCATTCCCCAAAGTACACAAGTACCATCTGCTTCATATACCATACGAGCCATTTCTTTCAGATTTTCTTTCGAAATCCCCGTAATTTCTTCTGTATAATCAAGCGTATACTTTTCTACCATTTTGCTATATTCATCAAAATTCTTCACATTTTCAGCTATGAACTTTTTATCGTGCCAATCTTGATCAATAATATATTTCGTAATACCAGCGAGCCATACGTAATCAGTTCCTTGGCGCGGATGAATGAATAAATCCGCACGCTCTGCCATTTCATGTTTACGAAGGTCTGCCACAATTAATTTTTGGTCATGTAATTTATGAGCACGTTTTACACGCGTTGCAAGTACAGGATGTCCTTCTGTTGGATTTGCTCCAACGATAATGACAAGGCCTGCTTCCGCAATATCTTTCACTGTTCCAGCGTCCCCGCCCATACCGACAGTTTTAAATAAACCGTCTGTTGCTGGAGATTGACAATAACGGGAACAATTGTCTACATTATTCGTTCCATATATTTGACGGGCTAGTTTTTGCATAAGATAATTTTCTTCATTCGTTACTTTCGAAGAAGAAATAAATCCAAATGCATCACTTCCATATTCTGATTTAATATGCTGCATATTGGATGCAACAACTTCCAGAGCCTCTTCCCATGAAGCTTCAACAAACGTATCTCCTTGGCGAATTAATGGCTTTGTAATACGATCTTCACTGTTTACAAAATCCCATCCAAATTTGCCTTTTACACATGTGGAAATACCGTTAACCGGCGCATCTGAAACAGGCTGCACTTTCAAAATGTGGCGGTCTTTCGTCCATACTTCAAATGAACAACCTACACCACAAAATGTACAAACTGTTTTTGTTTTATTCACTTTCGTCTTACGCATCGCAGCCTCTACTTCTGAAACTGCTAAAATACTACTATATCCCGGCTCTACATCCTTTACAAAATCAATCATCGGATCTAACACATCCGGTTTCAATCCTGTCATGAATCCAGCTTCACCCAGCATTGTTTTTTCCATTAACGCATTACATGGACATACTGTTACACACTGCCCACAACTTACACAAGATGAGTCATTTATACTTACACCATTGTCCCATATAACACGTGGACGGTCTAAGCTCCAATCAATCGATATAGTTTCATTCACTTGTAAGTTTTGACATACTTCTACACACTGCCCACAAGCAATACATTGATTTGGATCATATCGATAAAATGGATGTGACATATCCACTTCACACGCACTTACTTTTGGCTCATACGGATATTTCTGTTCCTCAATTCCCATCATATGTACTGTATTATGGACTTTACAGTTACCATTATTGTTATCACAAACGGTACAATACAATAGATGATTTTCTAATATTCGATCCATTGCCTCAGTCTGTGCCTCTTTTGCACGCTGGGACTGTCTTTCGATATGCATACCGTTCTCTAATTTCGTTGAACAAGCACGCAATAACTTTCCATTTACTTCTACAATACACGTATCACAAGTTTGAATTGGATCTACTTCTGGTACATGACAAATTTGAGGATGTTCCAAATTACTCTCGTTAAATAATTGTAGTATCGTCTTTTCACCTGATGCAGAAAATTCTTTACCATCGACGGTTACACGGACTGTCTGTTCTGCCATAGTTTCCCCTCTCCTTACAACCAACTGTACAACACAATTATGAATCCGTTTTCAAAATCGCATTACTGTACATATTTTTGAAACGCTCTACCCAAATACTTTCTTATGAAGTCGATTCTAGATGTTATAAGGTATAACTACGAAAGCTTGAAAATATCACTATTCTACAGTTCTATTATATCGTACATATACAATAATAACCAAAATAATCTGTGATCTTCTTGTTAATAGGTGTTTTTATTTTTTCCATTGTTTTATGATAAATGTGGGAGATAAATACATATAAAAGGGGAATGAAATATGGGGCCTACGCAAGAGACTTATACAATTGTACGTTATCAATCTGGTACATTTTCAAAACAACTTGATGAGATTGTTACAGAATCTCCTATTACTATTAAATTGAATGGTGAAGAATATGTAACAGTCGTATGTACACCAAATTATATTGAAGATATGGTAATTGGTTTTTTAATTTCTGAGGGGATTATTTCTTCCTATAAAGATGTTGAAGAACTATGGGTTCAAAAAGATAACGGAATTGTCCATGTAAAATCATCAAAAGTGAATCCGCTCTATCAAACTTTATATAATAAACGATACATCACTTCTTGCTGCGGAAAAGGTAGACAAGGTTTTATTTTCGTAAACGACGCAGCAAAAGCAAAAGACTTACATGATATACATGTAAAAATTACTCCTGAAGAATGCTTTCATTTAATGAATACCTTGCAACAATCTTCTACTACATTTCGCCAAACTGGCGGTGTTCACAATACCGCGCTATGTGATCGAAACAATATCCTCCTATCAAGAATGGATATTGGAAGACATAATGCATTAGATAAAATATATGGTCATTGTTTGCGTAACGATATATCCATTAAAGGAAAAATCATCGCATTTAGCGGACGTATTTCATCCGAAATTTTACTCAAAGTTTCAAAAATCGGATGTGAAATTGTTCTATCTAAATCCGCTCCAACAAAACTGGCATTGCAACTTGCCCATGATTTAGGCATTACAGTCGTAGGGTTTATTAGAAATGAATCTTGTAATATTTACACACATCCAAAACGAATTGATGGCTATCAATCCAATGTTTAAAAAATAACTCCTCAATCGAGGAGTTATTTTAGTTATAAAAATGTAACATATTAAACACTTGAATAGTTAACAAAGTTAATATATAATTTCATTACATAATTAAAACAAAACATTGTAGCATATATCTTTTCATTCTTTTACAAATTAAAAGAGAATACTAACAAAACATATACTCAATCTTATAAAAGTAATGGATTTATTTGAAATCCACCAGGGAGGTTACAACTATGGAAATTCGCTTATTAACAACAGAGGACGCAGAAATATATTTAAAAGTTTGTATGGAAGGTTTAACGAAGAATCCGGAAGCTTTTAGCTCTTCTTATGAAGATGTTCTTAAACATGAAAATCCTGTGGCTGCTATGGCTAAACGATTAAGCAATCCGGATAAGTATACTCTAGGTGTCTTCAAAGATAATGATTTAATTGGTATCGCTACTTTAGAAACAAAACCATTTATTAAACAAGAACATAAAGCAAAAATTGGCTCCGTTTTTGTTTCTCCAAAAGCACGTGGTCTCGGAGCAGGACGAGCTCTAATTAAAGCAATTATTGAAAATGCCGATAAATTACATGTAGAACAACTTATGCTCGATGTTGTAGTTGGTAACGATGCAGCAAAAAAATTATATGAGTCATTAGGTTTCCAAACTTACGGCGTACAAGAGCGTTCATTAAAACATAACGGTCAATATTGGGACGAGGAACATATGGTTCTGTTCTTAAATGATTAATACTTCAATATAAAGTGAAACTTTACTCAGTGGGTGATTTTTCCATCCCCTACTGAGTATTAGCTGAACCAATCGGGCTTTTGCGGGGTAGTTTTCCAAAAACATCTTTCTTAATAAGAAAGATGTTTTTTTGCATTACAACAATGTAATCTTCATGTCACCTTTATCGATCGTACCAATCCTTACCATTCATTATACTAAAAATATAAAGTGAAACTTTACTCAGTGGGGAACTATATCCCACGCTGATCGCATGTACTTGATATGTAGAGGAGAATGTGACATGAAACAAAACAAACGAGCTATGCTTTTAATATTTACTACAGCAATTGTAACTTCTGGGTTAGCAATTTTACCTTGGTTTATCATATAGGAATACTCCCCTAACAATGAAAAAAGCTGATTGCTTCTTAAGAAGCAATCAGCTTTTTTTATATTATAAAATCCCCAAAATTTTATTTACACAACTTATAATAATAACCATAGATACGGCAACGCACATGACAACCGTATTACGATCTTGCTTTTCTTTTTTTGAAATTTCTTCTTTTGAATTCATGTGTATGATCTCCTTTTAAAAAAAGTGTGAGATAGGAAATTTTTCTTATCCGATGCGAGGTGAATACGAAAACCCTCTCTATCTCACATACACAATAGAATGGAATTGTCATTTTATAAATAAAATGACATGACGTTATGTCGCAACATAGGGTATTTTGTGTCGCTACGTTTTTTATTATAAAAAATAGTTGTGCAAAACTAGTGCATTTTTTATGTCAATTACTCCGAGCGAAAAAATCATCCCTCCATTCAATCACATAAAAAGAGTTTTTTATTATTTTCATGTAAACTATACAAGTAGAATGAACAGTTTGGGGTGCACAAGATTATGGTAAAAATTTTATTAGTAGACGATGAAGAACGTATGTTACGATTATTAGATCTATTCTTAAGCCCTCGCGGCTATTTTTGTATGAAAGCTACCTCTGGCCTTGAAGCACTAAAATTAATCGAACAAAAAGAATTCGATATTATTTTATTAGATGTTATGATGCCGAATATGGATGGATGGGATACTTGCTATCAAATTCGTCAAATTTCTAACGTTCCTATCATTATGTTAACAGCTCGCAACCAAAACTACGATATGGTGAAAGGCCTCACGATGGGCGCAGATGATTATATTACAAAACCATTTGATGAGCATGTATTAGTCGCACGAATCGAGGCTATATTACGCCGTACAAAAAAAGATGGCTTTGTTAGTTTCAATGGTATTGAGTGGGATAAAACGAAACATACCGTCACAGTGTACGATGAAAAAATCTCGCTAACTCCTATCGAATTTTCGTTACTCGGACTATTTTTGCAAAATACAAACCGTGCTTATAGCCGAGATGATTTAATCGAAAAAATTTGGGGCTATGAAACAGATATCGAATATAGAACAATTGATTCACACATTCGTAATATCCGTGATAAACTACGCAAAAAAGGATTTCCGATTGAAGATTACCTAGAAACGGTCTATAAAGTCGGATATAAATGGAAAAGTGAATAATTACTTCGGTCAGTGGGAAATCGTATACCACTGACTCTTTATTATGAATAAGGTATGGTGAGAAAATGAGTAAACTTTCCCTTAAAATTGGGACATACTTTTTAATATTAGCTTTATGTATTGAAACAATTGCTTTCGTATCTTTTTATAAAAGCCTTTCAACAATGCGTGTGAAAGAAGAAACCGATGCTCTATTAGAGAAAGGTAATCGGTATCGTGATAAGATTGTAAACCGTGCAAGATGGAATGATCATTCTAAACAACAGCAATACACAGAACGTCCTAAACACCCTCGGTATCAGGATTTCACTATCGAGCATGCGGCTGAAGATTTAATCGGTTCCGAATTAATTGCTAATACTGATATCACAATCATTATAACTGACAATAACGGCAAAATTATTTCTAACTCAGAACCCATAACGAAAGAAATGCAAAAACAACTTATTTGTAAAACAAAATCTATTCCAAAAAGCGGGTTAATTGTAGAAAGAAACTGGAAAAAATCAAAATTCATCTCAACAGTAAGTCCACTTGAAATTCAAGGATTTCAAGGTAATTTACATATGTTATTAAAAACATCTTTCTTAGAAAAGATGTTACTTAAACTCCTGCATCAATTTCTTATCATTAGTATTTTGACGATTATTTTAACAACTATTTCTGTCTTTGTTTTTTCTAAATTTATTACAGATCCTCTTATAAAAATGAAGAGAGCGACAGAAAAAATGTCAAAATTAAACAAGCCAATTCAATTAGGTATTAAACGAAATGATGAACTCGGAAGTTTAGCAAAAACAATTGAAGATTTATCGAGTGAGCTTACGTATATGAAAAAAGAGCGCAATGAATTTCTCGCTAGTGTCGCTCATGAACTATTAACTCCATTGACCTATATGAAAGGTTATGCAAAGGTAGCAAAGAGAGACTCTTTAACAAAAGAGGAGCGAGAAGAATACTTACAAATCATTGAGGATGAAACGGATAGTGTAACCGATCTCGTCCAAGATTTATTTATGCTTGTACAATTAGAACAACACCAATTTGTTATAAAAAAACAAAAAGTGCTTCTTCAGCCATTTTTAGAACGAATGGTTGAAAAAACAAAAACAACATTAACGAATAAGCAAATGCAACTTCATGTATATTGCAAAGATGATTTAGAAGTTTGTATAGACGAAAGACGTATGGAACAAGTTATGTTAAATTTATTACACAACGCTTATCAACATTCGCCAGAAAACACATCCATTACGATACGTGTACTCATGGAAACATATTCTTTTACAATAAGTGTACAAGATGAAGGTGAAGGTATTCCTGAAGAAGATATCCCGCATATTTTTGACCGTTTTTATCGTGTTGATAAATCCAGAACACGAGCTACAGGCGGAAAAGGCATCGGGCTAGCTGTTGCAAAGGAAATTGTAGAATTGCATAACGGTTCTATTCTAGTAACAAGCCAATTAGAAGCGGGAACAAACTTTATAATCGAGCTACCTTTTGAATAATATGCGTGTGAAAACACCAGTAGTAGTAAACACTACTGGTGTTATTTTGTTCATAAAAACAGCTCATATAAGCTAAGCTTTTGAAATTATTCTTATTTCAATATAAAATAAAGGTACATTTGCAAAGATTTGGAGGGTGATATAATTGGATATCCATGTATTAACAAAAGACGAAGCAGAAATTTACTTAGAACTTCGCGTAGAAGGATTAAAGCAAAACCCTGAAGCATTCAGCTCTTCTTATGAAGATATTATTAATAAAGAGTGTGCGATTGAATATAAAGCACAAAAATTAGCACAAGATGAAAACTATACGCTAGGTGCATTTAAAGATGGAAAATTAATCGGGGTTGCAACACTGGAAACGAAACCATATGTAAAACAAGAACATAAAGCTAAAATCGGTTCTGTATATGTATCTCCAAAAGCACGCGGACTTGGAGCAGGAAAAGCACTTATTAAAGAATGTCTTGAGCTTGCTAAATCTTTAGAAGTAGAACAAGTTATGCTTGATGTTGTTGTTGGCAACGATGGAGCGAAAAAACTTTATGAATCATTAGGTTTTAAAACATTCGGTGTACAAGAACGTTCATTAAAATATAACGGACAATATTGGGACGAAGAGCATATGGTCTTATTCTTAGATGAAAATAAATAATAAAAAACATCCTCATGTTTGGAGGATGTTTTTTACTTTCTTGTAAACCATGCCGTGTGTAATAATTGAATCGCTTTCGCAATCTCTTCCTCTGATAATATCGCAAACCCAAGTAAAACTACACTCTCAGGCGCCATACCGTCTTTATAGTACGTAGACACAGGATATATTTTAATACTATATTTCGCAGCTTCTTGAATTAATTCTTCTTCCCGCATTCCATTATGCACTTTTAATAAAATGTGTAATCCCGAATCTTCTCCTATCACTTCAACACGATTAGAGAAATACTTCTCTATTTCAAAAACAAGTCTATCTCTCTTCTTTCGGTAGACAACACGCATTTTATGAATATGTTTTTCCCAATATCCTTCATTTAAAAATCTTCTAATCACTTCTTGATCTATTCTTGAAACACTTTGTGTATAAAATAAATATTGCTGTTGATACTTTTTAATTAATTTCTTCGGCAACACCATATAGCTCATCCGTAGCGATGGCAATAATGCTTTAGATAGCGTCCCCATATAAATAACTTTCCCCTCTGTATCTAACCCTTGCAGCGCCGGTATAGGCTTTCCAGAATAACGAAATTCACTATCGTAATCATCTTCAATAATATACCTGCTCTCTTCTTTCTTTGCCCATTGTAAAAGCTGCATCCTTCTCGTAATAGGCATAATCATTCCATATGGAAACTGATGGGAAGGTGTAACAAATACAACATTCGCATTGCTATTTTCTAAATCTGCAATACAAATTCCATCTCTATCTAAAGATAACATTTTGACTCTTGCTTCTCCCTGTTCAAAAACAACCATCTTCCTATGATACCCTGGGTTTTCAACTGCATAATGGCTTCCCTTTAACAATTGAAACAATAGTTTCACTAATATTTGTGTTCCCGCTCCTAATACAATTTGACTAGCTGAACAACGCACACCTCTAGATTCATACAAATAATTCGTAATCTCTTCTCTTAAGCTTGCTTCCCCTTGAGGGTGTCCTAGAAAGAGAAGTTCGTTATTATGCGGCTGCCATACTTCATTTACAATTTTCCGATACATATTAAATGGAAAAGCATTTGTATCAATTCCTGTTTGTGTAAAGTCAAATTTATAACACTTCTCCTGAAACGGGACTTCTTCTATCCTCTCTTCGCTATCCTCTACATGAACCATTTGCTCAATCTTGCATACAAAATAACCTTTTCTCGATATCGATTCAATATAACCTTCTGCAAGTAATTGTTCGTAGGCTGCCTCTACTGTATTTTTACTTACTTGTAAATGTATCGCTAACTTTCGCTTAGCCGGTAATTTCGTAAAAGGGACAATCGATCCATCTTTAATCTCTTTTTTTATATACTCATACAATTGCACATACAATGCCTTTTTACTATTCACATTTAAATTAGGCGTTAATTCTAACATAATATCTGACCCCTTAATAAAATTAAAATCTGATACTTTTTACAGTACCAGATTTTATATATAATTCCTTTTATCATGTCACACATCAAAAATCAAATACCGGAGAGGAGAAACATGATAATGAACAATGGTAGACGTATCGGACTCATTATGATTATTACAGGGGCTACATTATGGGGATTATCTGGTCCAATGATTCAGTGGCTATTTCAGCATACTAATGTATCCTCAATTGATTTTTTAACAATTCGATTGTTACTTGCAGGAATATTTATTTTGTCTTTCTTACTTATAAAGAAACAAAACATATTTCAAATTTGGAAACATCCTAGATATTCTATACAACTTATTATTTTCTCTATTCTCGGCATGCTCGGTGCACAATACGCCTTTATCGAAACGGTTCATATTAGTAACGCGGTCACTGCAACGCTATTTCAATTTCTAGGTCCTGTTCTTATTACCGTGTATGTTGCATTTGAACAAAGAAAATTCCCTGCTTCCATGCAACTATTCGCAATTATAGCCGCGCTAATAGGAACATACTTTATTATTACAAATGGCTCAATTGAAAATATTGTTTTATCTAAAGAAGCTATTATTTTTGGACTATTAACAGCAATCGGATTTGCATTTTATACCCTTCATCCGGCTTCTCTCATTAAAGAATGCGGGACAACTGTAGTAATTGGTTGGGGGATGTTAATCGGAGGAATTGCACTACTTATTTATAATCGTTCATTCGGGTGGAATCAATTTTCACAAACCCTTACACTGAAAACTTTTTCTATGCTTATTCTTATCATTGTTAGTGGTACCCTTTCTTTCCTTCTATATATCGGTAGTCTTAAATATTTAGCAGCAACAGAAACAAGCATTTTATCTAGCATTGAACCCCTTGTAGCTGCCATCGTTTCAATCACTTGGCTAAATGAAGCTTTTGGAGCATACCAATTATTAGGCGGCGTATGTATCGTTCTGTCCGTTATTTTTTTGACGATGCCTCAAAAAGAAACCGAACCAACCTATACAACGGAACAAATATAAAATGAAACTTTAATTAGTGGGGCTATCTCCCACTGATTATTAACCTACACCAATCGGGCTTTACGGGATAAAAAATGTCAAAAGAGGTCGTACAAAACTTACGACCTCTTTTTATACTTTAAAGGAATTGTCCCGCCTTCTAGCAAATACAATTACACTAACAATAAAAACTAGGAGTGTGGCACCATGAAAAAAATCGGAACTATGCTACTTCTCTCCCTCCTCATCACTGGATGCACACAAACTCAACCGGATTCAAAAGAACAAAAAAAAGACGTAATAGCAACTTCATCCACTCAAGTGAACGCACCTTCCTTCTTTCACCTTAGTGTTTTAAAAGATGTAAATTGGGAAGAAGCCCCCTCATTCATAGACGGAAAAATACCTTTAAAAGGCATCGAAGGAAAAATCGCAATGGCTGATAGTCCTATTATCGCAAATGAACAAAATGAAATAATGTGGTACTTTCTAGATTCTGAAATATCTACTGGAAAATTGTCTATTATTGCGCTAAAACAAGGATCTGTAACTCCAACACCAGTACTCTTTCAAAAAGAAATTTCCAAACAAACTTGGACTACTTCAAATACAATCAATTCTACTACAAGCGAACTCCCTCTCGCTATGTCACTACCTTCATCTGGATTATGGTTATTAAATATCTATGTGAATGAAAAATATTATGATCAGTTTGTAATCACCGCTAAGTAAAGTGACAAAAATAAACCACTTTCTTACAACAATGTAATTTCTACGTCATGTACTTCGATAGTTGAATTATCTCTCTTCTCTTATACTTAAAGTAAGAAATGAACGAGGAGAGATGAGAGATGAAAAAAATGATAGAAGTAATCGTAGCAGTAACTGAGGTTTTAGTGAATGGTAAACAAGTTGCAATGGAATTAAATAAATAGTGAAGAAACATAAATAATTCTACACTTCTTCATTATTTTGATTTCTTATCTCAAAAAAGCAGTGCCTTTTAGGCACTGCTTTTAGCTATTAATAACGTGGTATTTTCGTAATTTGTGCCACGCCTGAATCAATAGCTGCTTTCGCTACTGCTTCCGCAACACTTGGAACAACTCTTTTATCTAATGGATTCGGGATTACATAATTCGCATTACGTTCTTCATCAGTAATGATGTTAGCGATCCCATATGCTGCCGCTAATTTCATCTCTTCTGTAATATCAGTTGCGCGCACATCTAACGCACCGCGGAATATTCCGGGAAACGCCAATACATTATTTACTTGATTCGCATAATCCGAGCGCCCAGTTCCTACTACAGCTGCCCCAGCCTCTAATGCATCCTCAGGGAAGATTTCTGGAATTGGATTCGCCATTGCAAACACAATTGCTTTCTCATTCATCGTCTGTACAAGTTCTTTCGTTAATACGTTAGGAGCAGATACGCCAATAAAAATATCAGCTTGGTTAATCGCTTCTTTTAACGTTCCACGCACATGTTCACGATTTGTCTTTTTTGAAACTTCAATTTGCGCTTCGTTCATCCATGTTTCACCTTCACAAACAATACCTTCTAGGCTAACTAGCGTAATGTGCTTTGCACCAGCCTTTAATAATAATTTTCCAATTGCAATTCCTGCCGAACCCGCACCGTTAATAACGATTTTCACATTATCCATTTGTTTGCTAACAACTTTTAATGCATTAATAACAGCTGCTAAAACGACAATAGCTGTTCCATGTTGATCATCATGGAATACAGGAATATTCGTTTCTTCTTTTAATCGTTTTTCAATTTCAAAACAACGCGGTGCTGCAATATCTTCTAAATTAATCCCTGCAAATGTAGGCTCTAAATTTTTCACAAGGGTAACGATTTCATCTACATCCGTTGTGCCTAAACATAATGGGAAAGCATCTACATTCGCAAACTTCTTAAACAAAATACTTTTTCCTTCCATAACAGGCATAGCCGCTTTCGGTCCAATGTTTCCTAAACCGAGTACCGCTGTTCCATCTGAGACAACTGCCACCATATTACCACGTGCTGTATAGTCATACACCGTTTCTTCATCTGCCGCAATTGCTTTACAAGACTCCGCTACACCTGGTGTATACGTCAGGCTTAAATCATCCGCTGAATTTACTTCTACTTTACTTGTAATTTCAATTTTCCCTACTAATTCTTTATGCAATAACAATGATCTTTCATTAATTTGATTTGCTAACATACTTATAATCTCCCCTTAATTTGACAAGCTAGCTATATGAATATAGCTAGCTTGTTTGATCATGAAAACATCTTTAATAATATTGTCGCTGTTACAACCATTGCCGCTCCGCCTAAACGAGTCGAAATTTGCGCGAACGGCATTAATTCCATACGATTTGAAGCTGATAAAATAGCAACATCTCCAGTTCCACCTAAACCGCTATGACATCCAGTTACAATCGCTGATTCAACTGGATACATTTTCATCACTTTCCCTACAAGAAAACCTGATGCTACCATTGTAAGAACAACCGATGCGCACACAACAACATATCCTACTGAAAGAACTGCTGCTACGTCTTTTAACGGAATATATAGCAATCCTAATCCAACCATTAAAGGCCAAGTTAAATTCTTCGAAATAAATTTATATAAATGGAATGCTCCTTGCTCCATTTTTGCTGGCATTAATTTAAAGTATTTCACAAGCGCTGCTGAGAAAATCATAATGATTGCCCCAGGAATACCGATGAACTTAGAAGCAAATCCTCCGAAGATGAAGAACGTACACGCAATTAATAAACCTGCTCCCATTAATGAGAAGTCAATTGGCTTCTCTGTATTTTGTTCTTTTAATAATTCTGCTTGATTGTCTGTTTTCACTAATACACCGTTACCACTAAGCTCCGGTTTCTTCTCACCTAAACGCTTCATATACCCTGCACTTACAATTGCGAACATATTTCCAATAATAGCTGCTGGAATAAGCTGTGATACAAACGTTGCTGATGATTCATTTAAAATATCACTATAAGCTAGCGACAATGGTAAAATCCCTTCCCCGATACCACCACTCACAATTGGTACGATGATAAAGAAGAATGTGTGCTTCATTTCAAATCCAAATAATGAACCGACCAATAATCCTACTGCTACAGAAGCTAACGTCCCTACTACTAAAGGAATAAACATACGAACGAAACCTTGTACTAACACTTTACGGTTCATTCCTAAAATACTTCCGACTACTAAACAAGAAATATATAAATATAAAAAGTTCGATTTTTTCATTAACATAGTCGCAGCTTCCATTGAAGCTGGATTCATCCAGTTAAAAAATACAAGTAATGATGGAATAAATAACGAAAGTATTGCTGGACCACCGATATTTTTTAAAATTGGAATTCTCATCCCAATATCGCCTAAGAAAATCCCCATGATCATAATAACTGCAAATCCACCAATCATATCTGCTGGCAATTTATTATATACAGATGCCCCATAAATAATAGCAGCCAATACTACATATAACGGTAAAGGTATAACACCGATTTTTACATTCATAATTTTAGAAGCGAAAGATTCTCTTTGTACTTCATTTCCTTCAGAAAATGATACCGCTTCCACATTCTTTTGAATTCCCATATGGCACCCCCTCGTTTTCTTAATAACAATATTAAAACGCTTTCAATAGTAAAAATAGTTTTTGTAAGTTTTGTAATTGATTTTGTAATTAAAAAAAGTATAAGCGACTTATGTTAAGTCGCTTATACGTAAAACTCTATTTTCTTTTGATCAACACATCTTAATTTACTTACAGGTCTTCCCACATGTTGGTACATCATTTCGTTTTCTAACACCCCAATGTCAGTCAGAAACATTACATATTTTCGAATAGAAACTCTTGAAATTCCAACTAATTGTGCCATTTCATCTGTTGTAAATACTCTTCCATTCAGAGACTCGATCTTCTGCCAAATTAATTGCAACGTTTGCTTCGTTAACCCTTTTGGAAGCTCTTTCGTCACAGTAGGCTCTCTTTTTTCTTTTTGTAAAATTAATAAATCTAATTCCGATTGACTAATTTTTTGTTGTTCTTTCATGAAAGTAAGTTTTTCTCGATATATAGTTAATGCCTCTTTAAATCGTTCAAATGTAAATGGTTTAATTAAATAATCTACTACGCCATATTGTAATGCTTTTTTTATACTTCCCATATCATGTACAGCTGAAATCATTATAATATCGCTTTCTTTTTCTTGGTTCCGGATATACATTAAAAGCTCAAAACCAGTCTCTTCAGGCATAAAAATATCAAGTAATACTAAATCTACTCGTGATTTCTCTAATATTTCTATCGCTGACTTTACTGAGTTAACTGCTTGAACAAGTTCAAATCCTCCTACTTGCTCTAAATAATGCGTATTTAACATTGCTACCATCGGGTCATCTTCTACAATTAAAACTTTAATCATATTTGCCTCTCATCCCTACCTTTAGGTATTTCAATCGTTATCGTTGTTCCCTTTCCTACTAATGAATGCATATGAATGTCCCCATTTATTCGCTGTATACTTTCTTTTACAAGATACAAACCATAACCGCGGTTATCTCCCTTTGTGGAATAACCTTTCGTAAATAATTCCTCTATTTCTTTTTCTTTTATACCTTTTCCCGTATCTTGCACTGTAATAGTTAGTATATCCCCATGTTGTATCTTAACTTCAACTCGCTTCTTTTCACAATTCGTAACTGCCTCTAATGCATTATCAATTAAATTTCCGACAATCGTAATAAGTTCATGAGTAATACTTTCAACATCTATTTCCGGCATGTAAGAATCTTCACTTATAATTAATTTTATATTTTTCTCTCTAGCATAGCTGAGCTTACCTAGTAAAAAACCAGCAAATACTGGACTTTTTATTCTTTTCATAACTCCACCAATTTCATATTGATGCTCTGATACCATGCCGCTTATATACTTCTGTAATTCTTCATACTGTTTCATATGTGTAAGCCCTAATACGACATGCATCTTATTCATAAACTCATGAGATTGTGCCCGTAATGCTTCTGCATATAGTCTAATACCAGTTAGTTCCTCTGCTAGTTTTCTAATCTCTGTTTTATCACGAAATGTTGCAATTGCACCAACTATTTCTCCTTTTACATATAAAGGAACTCGATTCGTCACAATCGTAATTCCATAAATATTTTGTTCTTCGTTTAATTGTACTTCTCCCGTTTGCAATACTTCTTTTATACGTGAATTTGGCATATACAACTCAACATCTTTACCGATAAAATCTTCTTCAAGTCCGCTTTTTTTAAATAGACGTTTCGCTTCATTATTAATTAACGTTACTCTAGCCTCTTTATCTACAGCAATAATACCTTCCTTTACAGATTGTAGCATCGTATTTCTTTCTTCAAGAATTTTTGCTATCCTGTGCGGCTCAAGACCGAATAAACTTTTCTTTATATGTCTAGCTAGCAATATTGCTCCTATAATTCCGACTAATACACCCACTCCGACACCAATATAAATAATATGTCTACTTTCCTTAACTCTCTCTTTTACATTATCTGCTGAAATACCAACAGCCACTGCTCCAAGTTGTTCACCTGTTTCAGAAAATATTGGTACAAACACTCGCATGGAAATACCTAAAGTTCCTTCTGCTAACGATACATGTTCTTTTCCTTTCAATGCAGGCCCTTCATCTCCCCCAATAAAATGATGCCCTATTTTTTGAGGATTTGGATGTGACTTTCTTATTCCATTCATGTCCATAACTACAATAAATTGAACACCTGTGTTTTGTAATATTCTATTTGTATACGTTTGGATTGCAGAGGTATCTGCTTTCCCAACCAAACCATCGATTACAATCGAATCATTCGCCACAATGTGTGCAATTGTTTTTGCTTTCTCTGCTTGGCTATCCTCCGTCGTCCGTTCTACATTATGACTAATTAATATATCTGTCACAAGTAAAGAAAAAATTACAACTGTACAAACTAACAATGTAATCGTTTTCCATAAATTCCATAGTCTTTTTCTTTTTTTCATCCTGTTAATGACTCCCCTAATTGCTGAATAGAAAAATAAGTAAGGTGATATTATTTTCACCTTACTTATCTGCTGTTATTATACTTTAAATTTACTAGTCATCGCTTGTAGTTCTTCTGCCATCTCAGCTAAGTTTTGCGAAGCTGAACTAATTTCCTCCATGGAATTAACCTGTTCTTCTGTTGAAGCTGCAACACTTTGCATACTAGCTGTATTTTCTTCTGCAGCAGCTGCAATTTCATCAATAGCATTTGTCACTTCATTTGCATCTCCAGCAATTCTCTTCGTTGTTTCTACCATTTGATTAACTTGAGAAACAATATGTGTAGTAGAACTTAAAATTTCCGTAAAACTTACTTTCGTTTTTGTTACAACATCAAGGCCTTGTTGAACTTCTCCATTCACATTATCCATCGCCTTAACAGTATGTTCAATATCCGCCTTAATTTCTGCAATTAAATTTGCAATCTCTCCAGATGACTCTCCTGATTGCTCTGCTAATTTTCTAACCTCATCTGCTACAATAGCAAATCCTCGTCCCTGTTCACCTGCTCTTGCTGCTTCAATAGCCGCATTTAAAGCTAATAAGTTTGTTTGAGTTGCAATGTTTTGAATTGCTTCAGAAATAGCTCCTACTTGCTTTGATTTCTCATCAAGAAGTTTAATAATAGCATCTGACTCGGATACCGACCTAGAAATAGACTGCATTTGTTTTGCGGTTTGTTCAACTAAATCTTCTCCCTCTTCAGCTCTTTCACGGGCATGTAATGAGGAAATAGAAATTGACTCTGCGCTTCCAGTTACATCTTGAATTGCTGTATTTACTTGTTGTAATGTAGCCGCACCTTCTTCAACACCTTGACTTTGTGACTCAGCCCCACCTGATACTTGTTCCATCGCAATTGTAATTTGATCTGTCGCATCATTTGCTTGCTGTACGCTCGCTGTTAACTCTTCAGCCGATGCTGCAACATGTTCTGCTGAAAAGCTAATTTGGGTAATAACATCCTGTAAAGACATAGACATTTCATTAAATGAATTCCCTAATTTCCCTATGTCATCCTTGGAATGGATTGTAATTTTCTCTGTTAAATCTCCCTTACTAATTTTATATGCCGATTCAGCTATTTTTCGTAATGGCCCTGTAATAGACTTTGTAATGAAATAAATTAATATACTACCAAATGCAATAGCAATAGCAATGACAATCAAAGTCTTATAAAACACTGGACTGGCAGCTTGGTTAATTTCTTCATCGAACATAACACCAACTACTTTCCAGCCTGTTTTCTCATTTGTTGCAAAGATTAAATTCTTTTTATCATCTTGTTCTGTATAAGACACATTTCCTTGTTTTTCTTCATAAATTGGTTTAATCCAAGGATCAGTAACTTTTGCACCTGGTTTTCTAGATGGATGACTAACAATTTGCTTATTTTGATCTAAAATAACTGCATAACCTTTTTCACCAATATTAATCATTTTGGAAATTTTTAAGATGTTATCTAAATTTAAGTTAATTCCTATAACACCTTTACCATCTTTTACTTCTTTAGCAATTGTCACTACCATATTTTTGGTAGATGCTGATTGATATGGTGAAGTAACAATTACTTTCCCTTTATTTTCATGTGCTTCTTTATACCAAGATCTATCTCTTGGATTGTATCCATCAGCCATTTGGATAAATGGTTCTCTTATAAACTTTCCCGTCTCTGTTCCAATATAAATACCTTCTACTTCTGGATGAAGTTTTATATATTGCGCTAGCTTCGTTCTTACTATTTCTTCCTGTCCATTTAGATATGTATCTTCTGTTAAGATGTCTGCAAAGTACGTCGCATCAACAAATTTCTCTTCTATATTTTGAGAAATAACAGTATTTAAAATCGAAATATTCTCCTTTGCTTTAGCTGTCATTTGATGTTCAAAATTTGTTTTGGCAGTTTGATATGAAACACCACCAATAATAATTCCTGGTATAGTTAAAATAATAAAGAATGAAATGATTAATTTTTTATTGATACTCATACATTTAACCCAGTTAAATATTTTTTGCATAATAAGCCTCCTTTATGTAATGTGGATACTTGTGTCATTTTATACAATTAACATGCATAAAACAATATATAATGATAACATGTAAATTTTTCGTCAATTATGCATCTTTGCATATCCACTCCTTATACGTATTTTAATCATAAAAATAAGAGAACTTTAGCATTATATATGCTAAAGTTCTCTTATTTCTTAACAGCTTCTACTCTATAAAACTTCTCTTATAATCCTTAAATCTTTACCCTTCGCCTTATAGTCATATTACTAAAACTCTTCGTCCTAATTTATTTGACGCTCTTTACATAACTAATTGCCTGACTTCCCATTTGTACCCATGCCTGTTCAAAGGTTTCTCTCGGTACTTTTACATCTAAGCTATCCTCAAGTGGATCTCGAATATATACAAATTCCTGATCATATCCAATAAGTACAACACAATGTTCATTATACGTAATAGAAACATCTCCACTATTTGTTTCCCATGTAGTAAATTCAGCTGCATCTAATGGTGCAAATGTTGCATTTGTGATCATGACTACAGGTTGCCCTGCTTTTATCCTCTTATAAATTTCTTCTATATTCTTCCCTGTTAAGTCTACAGCTTTATTAGGTAAATATTTTTCCGCTAACTGAAAAAGTGGCCCATGATATACACCATATCCCGATTCAGAAAATGTATAAATATTACCTACAAATCCTTCATTTGGATTCCCGCGCACACCATCGTCTATAAAATCAACTTTTTTTATTTCATTTGCTAATGTCATCTTATCCACTGAAACACCAGCGTATTGTAACATCATCGCTAAGCTTGTCACTTCACAGCCTCTATCTAGCTCTGGTAGTTGCTGAATTAATGGTACACTTGATAAAATGACCTTTTCATCATTATTACTAAATTCCGGTTCTTTCCCGTTTTGTATATTGAAGAATGTCCACTTCTCCCCATACTTTGTAATTCCATTTGTATATACACTCCATACCGCTATAGCTAGTAATGCTATACATATATACCACTTAAACCTCCGTATCACTCTCACGCCCTTTTTAGTTCGTTAAATAAGAATAAAATGCGTCAGCATCCGTTCGAATCACTGGTACAAAATTTAGTTCTTTTTCTCTCTCAGGTTGATCTTTTTTTATTTTTTCTGTTAGCTCTTGAATATTCATGTTCGCTTTGTCCATATTAAGCTCATCTGCCAATTGTAGCACCTTTTGTTCATTAATTTCTCTTAATACTTGATATATATCTTTCCCATATAAATCAATATGATATTTTTTTGCTTCTTCCTGCACTTTTTGTTCGTACACCTCTTGTGCTAACACTTCTATCTCTTTTCCTTTTGGTGAAATACCTAACTTCCCTGCTTCCTCTCTTACTTTCGTTCCATAGATTTCTTCTGCAATGTCCTCTATTTCTTTTCCATTTGTCGAAATACCTAATTTATCCGCTTCATCATTAATTTTAATCGTATTAATTTGATTAATTAAATTTACAATTGATGTATTTTCTATAGATATGCCTAGTTTTAACGCTTCTTGCTTTACTTTTGTTTCATAGATTTCTTCTGACAGCGTCCCAACATCTTTTCCTTCAATCGAAATTCCTAGCTGCTTCGCTTCTCTTCCTACTTCTGTCTCATGAATTTCTTTTTCTAACGTAATTTGTTCTTTCCCTTCCGTTTCAATACCTAGATTCTCTGCCTTTTCTTCTGTATGCACAGCATGTATCTTTCCATTATTTAATTGTTCTTTACTACGTTGTGTGTAATCTGTCTTTCCTTTTGATGTTTCAGAAGGAGAGGCACCCCCTAATATACTTAAGCTCATTACTCCAATAGTGAATACCGTCATCATTTTCTTTTTCAAAATTAATTCCTCCCTCTTATACTTTCTTTCCCATCATTCCCCTAGTTTTTTTAATACTATACATACATCTCATCGCTGCTTGAGATAACATTATGATTGATAAACCCCACTCACATACACCTAGTCTCTTCTTCATGTAACGAACTTTCTTCATGCCATATATAATATAAATAGTTTCTTAACTTTGTCTTAAAAAAAGACGACCTTGTAAAAACAAGATCGTCTTCTTACTTATATTTTTTGGTTTTTAGGGAAAATCACTTCAAAACAAGTGCCATCTCCCCATTTGCTCTCTACTGATATTTTTCCGTAATGCTTTTCTACAATCCAATTTGCGATTGAAAGACCTAATCCAGCTCCTTCTGACGTACTTCTTGCTCTATCCCCTTGATAAAAACGATCAAATAATTTCGGAATATCTTCTTCTTTCACTCCTATCCCGTCATCTTTCACCTGTATGCGAATCGAACTACTCGTTTGCGTGCAATCAATTTGAATATGCCCGCCTTCGTTTGTATACTTCATCGCATTATCTAACAGTATGACCATCATTTGATGAATCCGCTCTCTATCAGCCATAAAAGATACGTCACGTTCTACTTTTAGTATCATTTCTTTTTCTTGATAAGAAGCAATCTCTTTATATGGAGCTACTATTTCTTCTAACAATTTATCAAGTTCAAATGTTTTTTTATCCATCTCAATTTGATTAGAATCAGAACGTGCTAGTAATAATAAATTACTAACGAGTTTTGATAACCGCCTACATTCTTTTGAAATTGTAGAAATATCCATCGCTTTTTCTTCTATCGTAGCGGATGGTGACTGAAATAACACATCCGTTTTTGATTGAATAACTGCAAGCGGTGTCCTTAATTCATGTGATGCATCAGAAACGAATTGCTGCTGTTTCTCCCATGAATTTTGAATAGGTACGAGTGCTCTGCCAGCTAGGAAAAAGCCGATACCTATCGCACATAAACTTCCTATGCTACAACCTATAACGAGGATTAAAAATAAAGTATTTAACATTCCTTCTTCCGCTGTTATATCTCGCACGATTTGAACTATTTCTCCATCTTTTTGAAGCGAAAATGCTCTAAAATATCGTCCTTGTACTTTGATATCTTGTAACTCCCCTATTTTTTCCGGAGAAAACTTTTCCAAATTCTCTTCAAAAATTGAACGGAATTTACGATTATCGCCCTCTATTTTCACTATTTTCCCATTCCAAGTTATTCTAGTTACTCGCGGATCTCCAATTTGGATATTCTCCATACGTTTTCTTGGTGGTATTTTAACATCTAATTTTTCTCTATACTGAGCCATCATTTTTATAGATTGATCCACTTCATTATAAATACGCTTATATGTGTATGAATAAATAATACTACCTAATATACCTATTAATAGGATAAATACTAATGAATTCACTATAGTCAAACGAATGCGTGTCTTTTGAAACATACTTCCTTTTTTCATTGTTCTTTTAATATATATCCAATACCTCGAACAGTTTGAATATCTTTCTGATAACCGAATGGTTCTAATTTTTTACGCAAATGATGCACATACACTTCCACAATGGCTACTGTCGTATCTGAATCAAATCCCCAAACACGATCAAAAATTTGTTCACGCATTAAAATCTTCCCGCTATTTTGAATGAGATACTCTAGTAGCTCATATTGTTTCAATGTCAACTTAATACTTTGTCCATCTACTTGAACGTCTTTATCTTTTCCGAACAATTCAATCCCTTTATAACGAATCGTTTGCTGCGTTGTTAAACTACCACTTCTGCGTAGTAAAGCGCGAATTCTCGCTTTTAATTCAGGGGCCTGGAATGGCTTAACGATATAGTCATCTCCACCAAAATCCAATCCCTTCACCCGATCTTCTAAAGAATCTCTCGCTGTCAAAAACAGGACTGGTGTTTCAATCTTTTCATCACGTATTCTTTGAATTACTTCAAATCCATCCATCCCTGGCATCATCACATCCAGCAAAATTGCATCATATATATTTTGAAGCGCTAAAAACAATCCATCTTCTCCATTTATTGCCGTATCTACTTCAAATTCATCACGCAAAATTTGTACGATAGACTCTAATAACGAGGCATTATCTTCTACTACAAGTAAGCGCATGCTCTCACCTTCCATCAAATAGTTCAATTCTATTTATTATTACATTTCTTCTCTTCATAGCAAAAGAATGTAGTTACATTACGTATTTTCATTTTTAACTATTTCCTTCTAAAATTTTGAAGTTTTATTATAAAAACTTTGTCTTAAATTTAGCTTAATAAAAAATTGAAAGAAATAAGATTCCTCTTATCTCTTTCAATTTTTTATTACATATACCTTTTTACTCGGCAATTCCAAACAATTTAGCTGACCACCGTACACAGCCCCGCCATCAATTCCAATAATACGATTACTACCAAAATACACTCCGCACTCCTCACTACCATGAAGCGTTTTTGTTTCCGTATGCCCAAATACAACAACCTTTTCACCGCTATATCCATTATGAAATTCATTACGGATCCACATTAACGTATATGGTTCAGATTCAGAAACTCGTTTCATCGGTTCAACCCCAGCATGTACAAATATATACTCTTCTGTTTCAATGTAATGATCTAATTCTTGAATAAACTTTATATGTTCCTCTAATACACGAGAGTGTAAAATCGGTTTTTGGAAGTCTTTCTCATTAACCGCAATATCCTCTTCTACAAATCCATAGCTATATAATGTCTTATCTCCACCATTTCTTTTTACCCAATGGTTCCATGAACGTTCCTCATTTGTCGTTAACGCCTTAATCATCATATCTTCATGATTTCCCTTTAAAATGAGTGCTCCCTCTTCTTTCAATTCTCTTACCTTTTCAATTACAGCACGCGCATTTGGACCACGATCTACATAATCTCCCAGTAAGATTAATTGATCCTGTTTCGCATCATATTGTGCTTCTTCCAATAACTGTTCGAACTTTTCTATCTCTCCATGAATATCACTAATAACAAGAATTCTTTTCATATTATCCCCCTCTTTCTAATTATAGTTCAAAACAACAGAAACTTCCGAATCTTAATCTTAAATCAAATTTATCCCGCATTAACGGGCAGTACGCCCCCCCAACTGATTACAGTTTCACTTTATTACAAACTAAACTATTATCCTTACAACAATGTAAGTCTCTTGTCATCCAATTCGATAGTTGTAATTACTGTATTTCCTTATACTGAAAGTAAGAAATGAAACAAAAAACAAGGAGAGATGAAAAAAGTAATGGAAGTTGTAGTAGCGGTAGTAGAGGTTTTCGTAAATGGTAAACAAGTCGCAATGGAGTTAAATAAATAATGAAAAGGACAACATTCACTCTAGACCCTTTACTCATATAAAAGAGATAAGACTTCATCATTTCTTTGATCCCTTATCTCCCTATAAAGAAAGCCGTATCCCTTTTAAGGATACGGCTTTCTCTTATTTTTGACTCGTACGAGCTGAAATGCTAATTGCTCTATCTGTTGCTTTGGCAGCTTCATCTAACGCTTCTTTACTATTCTTCCCGTCATACATCGCTTCTAATGCTTTTACAACTGCATCTCGTGATTCTGGGAATACACTAATTAAAGCCCCTTGTGTTGCTGGAGATTGCTTCGTCGCTTGCAGTTGATCTACTGTTACTTTCAACTGTGGATATTTTTCATATTGCTCTTTTACTAATGGCTCATTATATGCATCTGGATTAATTGAGAAATAACCTGTTGCAGTATGCCATTTTGCTTGTACGTCTGGCTTCGTTAAATATTTCATAAAGTCCCAAGCACCTTGTTGCGTTTCTTCTGAAACCATATTCGTCATCCATAATGATGCTCCACCAATAACAACACCATTTTGTTTCGAATCCTCTGGATACGGAATATATGAAACACCTACATTAAACTTAGATGCATCAATTAAATCACGAACACCTGCTGAAGAATCTAAATACATAGCAACTTGTCCAGACTGGAACGCGGCACGAATATCATCCCAACTTGCTCCATACTTTCCAAGTGCGCCAGCTTTATTTAAATCATCTAACATTCCAAATACTTTCTGTCCTTCTTTACCGTTAAATACCGCCTTCTTTGCAGCATCCTTACGACCGTTTTCGTTATCTACATATAAAGCACCTTGTGTCGCTAACAATTCTTCAAAGAACCAACCGTAGTTAAGCATGGAGAATCCATATTGTTTTACATTTCCGCCTTCTTTAATCGTTAACTTTTTCGCTGCTTCTTGTAATTCCGCATATGTTTTCGGAGCTTTCTCTGGATCTAAGCCCGCCTTTGCGAAAGCATCTTTATTATAAATTAATACTGGTGTAGATGAATTAAATGGCATAGAATACATTTTTCCATCAACTGAATAATAATTTGTAATTGCTTTTTCTAATTTTGACGTATCGTACTTATCTTTTTTTATCCAGCTATCAATTGGTGTGATTTTTTTACTATCAACCATATATTTCGTTGTAATTTCACTCGATTGAACAAGAGCTGGCGCTTCTTTCGTTGCAGACATCGTTCTAAATTTCGTTAAAGACTCTTCATATGTTCCTTGGAACTCTGCCTTTATCTCATATTTATTTTGCGACTTATTATAGTCTGCAACAAGACCATCTAGTACTCCTTGTGTTTTTCCACCCATCGCATGCCAGAAGCGAATTACTGTTTTATCACCATTTTTTTCAACTGGTGCTACTTTTGCCTGTGCTTCAGGTTTTCCCTCTGTTTTACTATTTGAACAAGCGACACTAGATAATGCCATTGTTGCTACCATTAATAGAGCAGCACCTTTTTTTACTAGATTCATTTAAATCTCACCTTCTCTTAATTATTTAATTGCACCTTTTGTTAATCCTTGTTGTAATTGCTTTTGCCCTAAAAATAGTAAAATCAATGTTGGAATAACGATAACCGTAACACCGGCCATTACGCTTCCCCAATCAGTTGCAACTTCTTGAGACTGAAGCTGCTTCACACCGATTTGCACTGTTCTTACTTTTTCATCAGTGGTCACTAAAAGTGGCCATAAATACATATTCCATGTTGTTAAAAAGCTATATACTCCAAGCGTAATAAAACTCGTTTTACAATACGGAATTACAACGCTGAATAAAAATCTTATATTTCCAATCCCTTCAATAAACGCAGCTTCTTTCAGTTCATTCGGAAGTGTCATAAAATGTTGACGTAACAAGAAAATACCGAAAGCTGTTGCAAAAAACGGCACTGTCATCCCGGCGAAACTATTGATCCAACCAAAGTTTTGAATCGTTAAAAAGTTAGGCACCATCGTTGCTTCCCACGGAATAAGCATCGTTGAAATAAACAGGAAGAAAATTAAGTTTCTCCCTTTAAACTGAAGAAAAACAAAAGCATAAGCTGCTAAACTTGATACGATAAGTTGTCCAATCATAACGACTGTCGATACAATTAAACTGTTATATAAGTATGTAAAAAGTGGTACTTTTTGAAAAATATTAATGAAATTATCAAAAGTAAACTGGGTCGGAAATAACCTTCTCATTTGAACATCGTCTGGTGTCATAAAACTTATTAAAAATGCATACAGTACAGGAAAAAATACCATTACTGCACTAATAATGAGCAGCATGTATAATAGGAAATTTTGTTTCCACTGTTTAACAATCATTTATAATGCACCTTTCTCTCAGCAAACTTAAATTGAAGTAATGTAGCAAGGAAAATGAAAACAAATAATACCATTGCTTGTGCACTTGCTGTTCCAAATTGATGATTCACAAACGCCTCTTTGTAAATCGAGTACACAATCAAATTCGTTGCATCATTTGGTCCACCGTGCGTTAAAATATCAATTTGTCCAAAGCTTTGGAACGCACTAATTAATGTTACTGTTACAATAAAGAATAAAGTTGGTGATAGCATCGGTAATGTAACACGGCGAAGTTTATATAAATAACTAGCACCATCTATAGATGCACTCTCATATAACGACGTATCGATATTTTGTAAACCACCTAATATAACTAAAAATGCAAAACCTGTATTCACCCAAACTGTTGTAACTGATACAGAGAATAGTGCCCAGTCCGGACTCGTTAACCATGCGATTGCAGGAAGGTTCATAGAAGCTAATATATTATTAAATAATCCTACACTTGGATGAAATAAAAATAGCCAAATCACTGCACTAGCAGCTACTGATATTCCCATCGTCGAAGAAAACAGAACTCGGAATAACCCAATACCTCTTACTTTTCCATTTGCAATCAATGCAAGAAACAAAGCAAATATAATACTCGTAGGCACTGTATATAAAACAAATAATAAAGTTGATTTTATACTTTTGTAGAAGGCTGGATCAGAGAATAAGTATTGATAATTTTCTAAGCCAACGAAAAGATTAGCTTCCCCATGTATATCGGTTAAATAAAAGCTATAGTAAATTGTCCTAAACAATGGATAGAACAAAAAAATCGAAAATAACAAAATAGATGGCGCCAAAAACAATAATCCTATTCTTAAATCTTTCGTTCTCCCCCATAATTTTTTCTTTTTTGACACCTTTGTTTGAACTGGTAACTTACTTACTTCGATCATTATTTCGCCACCACTTTCAACTCTTCTTCAGCTACCACTTTTAAGCGTTCATTCGTGTTTTCATTAAAGAAGCATAACTTTTCTTGCGAGAATAATAATTTTACTTTGTCACCTTTGTTCAAGAGTAACTGTCCGATGACTTTCGCACTCCAAGTTGTTCCATTTACCGCAAAGTTCAATATAGACTCATTCCCTAATACTTCTACAGATTGCAACGTCACTTCTTGTCCCTCCTCAGACAGTACAATATGCTCAGGGCGCATGCCTATGCGAATTGTTCCTTCTGGTAATTGCTTTAACTGTCTAATAGATAATGGAATTTGCAATTGCCCTATATGTAATACACCTTTTTCTTTATTTACTTCCCCATCATTTATATTCATAGAAGGAGAACCTATAAAGTTTGCAACAAATTCGTTTGCTGGTTCGTTATATATGTCAAGTGGTGTTCCAACTTGCTGTATACTTCCTTTATTTAAAACCATGATACGATCTCCCATAGTCATCGCTTCTATTTGATCGTGGGTAACGTAAATCATCGTAATTCCTAATCGCTGCTGAATTTCTCTAATTTCAATTCTCATTTGCGCACGTAATTTCGCATCCAAATTCGAAAGTGGTTCATCCATTAAACAGATTGGCGCTTGACTCACAATTGCCCTGGCAAGTGCAACACGCTGTCTTTGTCCGCCTGATAATTGGCCTGGTTTCATTTTCACATACTCTTTCAGTCCTACCATTTCAATAGCTTCCATTAATCGCTTTTGTCGCTCTTCTTTTTGTACTTTTCTTACCTTAAGTCCAAATAAAATATTTTCTTCTACAGATAAGTGTGGATATAATGCATAATTTTGAAATACCATTGATAGATTACGGTCTTTCGGCTCTAGATCATTTGCAACACGTTCATTAATAATTAAATCTCCTGAAGAAATCTCTTCTAAGCCAGCGATCATTCGTAATAATGTGCTTTTCCCGCATCCCGAAGGTCCAACTAAAACAAAAAATTCACCCTTCTTAATATGAACCGATACGCCTTTAACCGCTGTCTCTTCTGCATTTTTATATACCTTTGAAACATTTTTCAATTCAATCACAAGGTTGCACTCCTTTTTTCTTCTTGTATCCATACTTCATAATGACTTGTTGAAATCGCACTTGCTCCTGCATGAATTGCAATTTCCGCATCTTCTCGCGTTTGAATCAGCCCACCTGCAATAATAGGAAACTCTATTTCCTCTACTAGCTGTTTAATTATAGAAGGCATAATCCCCGGCATAATCTCTACTGCATTTGGTTTAGTCGTTTTACAATTTTCAATTGATTTAGTAAGGGATAAAGTATCTACAATAAAAATACGTTGAATTGTTTTCAATCCAATTTTATTAGCATTTCGAATTGTTGAACCCTTTGTTGAAATAATACCTTGTGCCCCGATAACATCTTGAATATACAAAAGCGCTTCCTCTGTATTCGTATTTAAGCCTTGTATAAAATCACAATGAAGAAATACATCATGTCCATGTTTCTGCAATTCATATACACGCTCTGGTAATTCCAGCATTGAACCAGTCATAAGAAAAACTGTTTTCGGCAATTTTTTGTATGCTTTGTATCCTTTCCAATCCTTTATCATCGCAATATAAGGTTCTTTAAACATTTTTTCCACCTAACTGTTCTATTTTTATCCAAACTAAAAACACCTACTTACATAGAACGCCTTTCTCCTTATTTGAACTCTAGGGAATAGAGCACACCTAAGAAAGTGGCACATTATATGTAAGTGGGTGTTCTCAAATGTTCTCTACCCTATTTATTTTGTTACCTTTACTATATTACGCATTTATTAAGTCAGTTTTGATAGATTGTTAATTAGGTGTTAACCGAATGTTAATATTCACCATATCACCATTTACATTAATCCGTATATTCGAATACAAACGAATAGAACGAAACAATACTTAAAATTCAATCAATATGTAAATTCATTCCATAGTTAATAAGTTTTAGTTTGCTTGCCACTGCTTGCGAAGCAAAGTTATCCCAAGCAGTACTATAAAGTGGAATGCGCTTTTCCTCTTGTATTGATAAGGCCCAGGCTGTAACAACATCAGTACCATATCCATTCCCTTGAAATTCCGCTAAAGTTTCCACACTTGCCTCAGCAGCTACGGGCGTACTTCTGGCACTGCAACAAACGGAAACTACCTTTTCATTTTTTACAATTGCAAAATAAGGTTTCCTCCATTCCATCTGTTCTATTAGATTAGGAAAATTTTCTCGCAAAAGCTCTCTATTCTTCTCAGTTATTTGTATTGTTCTAGTCGGCTTATGTAAATTACTATGAAACATGAAAGCAGGACCCATCCAAATATTTTCCACTGTTCTTTCTTCATTTAATATATTAATAATCTTTGCTATCTCTATATGCTTTGAAGGTTCTCGAATTAACTTCTCAATCTTACTTACCGTTTCATCGTCCACATTACAATGATATCTCGTTATACTCCCTTCACGAGTTCTGCCAAGAAAAAAACATGGTGCTTTCGGATTTCCTTGTTCATTTACATATTTCATTTTTCCTACTTGATTATGAACAAATAAAACCTCTGCCTGAATTACTATTAAATCAAGTTTTGAGAGCCTCATTTTTATCCTCCTTATTTACTCCATATACCATCCATTCATAATCTATTTTTCATGTTCAAAATAAAAATCCCATTCAAATACACATTACTGAATCCATCATACTAACTGATTTCTTCATTCTGTCTATCTAAATGGGATTATTTTTCCGTTTTTTACTCTACTGGTTGTTGTGGCTGTACTACTTCATTCGCTCCAGCTACCCTCAACATATTTACAATATCTTTAAAACCTCTTTTTTCAGCGTATTGCAGTGGCGTCAGATGTTCCTTGTTAGCCATGTTTACATCTGCACCGTGATCAATAAGCAATTGAATTACTTTCTTATGGTTTTCACTACCATTTCCTAATACAATTGCTTCTAATAACGCTGTTCCACCACGTTCATTTTTATAATTCACATCAATATCTGTATGCTCTAATAATTCTTTAACAACCTCTACATGGCCACGCTCAGATGCAGAAATAAGTGCTGTCCCACCTGACCTAGTCGTTTCTTTCGTATTAACTCCTGCATTAATTAATACTTTTACAATATCCGTATATCCTTCTCTACTTGCATAAAGAAGTGGATTACTTTTTTTCTCATCTTTAATTTCAATATTAGCACCTGCACCAATTAATGCTTTAACTGTCTCTACATGATTTTGGTACGTCGCTGCAAGGACAGGCGTTTCTCCGTTGTCACCTTCTACGTTTATATTCGCTCCATCCTGAATCAACTTCATAGCTGTCTCTGTGTCTCCAAGGGTAGCTGAAAGTAACAACTGTTTGTCCATTAAATTTATACTTTTCTCTTCTTTAGATTCTTCCTGTTCTTTATGCTTCTCTTTTTTCTTTTCATTTTTCACATGAACCGGTTTCGATTCTGGTTCTTCTTGCTTATCGCAAGCCACTACCGTCATTAAAAGTCCTAATAAAATACATAATAAAATTTTTTGTTTTCTCACAACTACAGCTCCTATGAAAGATAATGTTTTCTTAACCATTCCTCCATCACATACAATAACTCTTCTTGAGTACATTTATCCATAAGCCCTTTATATTCCTTCTTTAATCGGATTATCTTAAGCTTATACTATGTTTCTCAACCTATTGAAATGATACGCCTGATGGCCCCATCATTAACATTATGAAGCAATTAGTTTAGCACGTTTTTACCGCATTTGTATACATTTCTAAAAAGTACATAAAGTGAAACTTTAATTAGTGGGGGTTTTGTTCATCCACCACTAATTATTAGCCCACACCAATCGGGCTTTTACGGGCAGCCCGACTCCACCTAACTTCTTTGCTTTCACTAAATTTTGAGGTGGGGATCTTATTGCCCGTTAATGCGGGATAAATGATTGCTTTAGGTTACTATATTCCATTGTAACCGTTCTTCTAAAAATTTTACACCTTTTCTATATTTGCACCTGAGTAATAATAGAAAAAGACAACTATATAGTTGTCTTTTTCTATCATTAATGATGTCCACCATGATTTCCTGCTTTCGGTTTCCCCATCATCTCTTTATTCATTTCCCATTTATGCTCTGCTAGCTCTTTATATGAAAGAACTTTCCCCTTATAGTTAGATACAAAGCTCTCTGCATCTTTTTTATTTTTAAATGAAATGACATTATAAGCCATCGGTGTCGTTATTGTTTTATCATATACGTAAGTAGCGTCTTCTAACGAAATCCAATCTTTCGAATCATAATCTCGAACAAATTTCTCTTTCGTCTTTTCACCTGAGTTGATCTCCATCCATTTATACATACAACCGATATCATCAAACTTTAACGCTTTTCCATTTTCTAAAATAATTTCTGTTGCAAATTGATTATCTGTTACCCCAATTTGACAAATATCACATTTATCATGTTTCTCATCAATGGCAACAGCTGCTGTTTCCTTTTTCCCACACCCGACTACCGTAAATACGAAACATAAACATATAGCAAGTACGACATATTTTACTTTCATCAATATTCCTCCCTAGAAACCGTATACTCCACGAAAAGAATACCAAAAGGTTGTGTGAGATTTGTGAAAAAACAATGTGCTTTTTGTAATATAGGAAACAAAAAAAGATGTGTAGTTATTTCTACACATCTCTCATCACTCACAACCTGTAATTAATAAATCATCTTCTAATTTAACTAATAATGTATCCTCACTAATTTCCTGTCCAACTTCTACATTTACCAATCTTATATTTCCACTAATCCCGACTGCAATTTTTTTAAGCTCACCGTCATTTTTTCGGATCATCAGTAATTTCTCCCATTCATATACGTAAGAAGATTCATTAATAAAAATCTCCTCTACTTTTCCTTCATAAGAGCTATAAATCTCTTCAATTCTCGTTTTCATATAACATCTACTCCCTATTTCACACTTCACTATTTTCATCTTATTCTACCATTCTTACGAGGAGCAGCTTACTTTTTAAAAATTCAAATTAACTACCATGAACAAAATGAACAAAATAAAAATTATGCTTCTAATGATGTTATTTTTCAAATTATTTACCATTTGAATAGATGCTTTTATTATAAATAAAAAACCTTTTTCTGAATTTTTATTCTATTTCGAAAGCGCAATCATTCTTTTGAGGGGGAAATTACATGTTAGCACTACTTGGATTTGCGATGGTATTTGTCTTTATGTTTTTAATTATGACGAAACGTATGTCAGCGCTAGTAGCATTAATATTAATTCCGAGTGTTTTTGCATTAATTGGCGGATTCTATGCCAATATGGGGCCTATGATGTTAGAGGGAATTCAAAAATTAGCACCTACTGGTATTATGCTTATGTTCGCTATTTTATATTTTGGGATTATGATTGATAGCGGTTTATTCGATCCTGTCATTAGTAAGATTTTAAAATTTGTAAAAGGAGATCCTTTAAAAATCGTTGTCGGAACGGCTATATTGACTATTATCGTTTCTCTAGATGGTGACGGTACAACAACATACATGATTACAGTTTCCGCAATGTATCCACTATATAAGCGCCTTGGAATGAACCCCCTCATATTAGCTGGAGTTGTTATGTTAGGGGCGGGGGTAACAAATCTTACACCTTGGGGTGGACCCACAGCTCGTGTTATGAGCGCACTTGGACTTGAGGCTTCTGAATTATTTACACCTCTTATTCCAGGAATGATTGCTGGTGCAATTTGGGTTGTTTTCGTTGCTTACTATCTTGGAAAAAAAGAAAGAAAACGTTTAGGAATTATGGATGTACAGTATTTAAAACAAATGCAAACAATGGATGAGCAAGCTGCAACTGTCGAAGCCGCAGTGCATAAACGTCCTAAACTTCTATGGATTAACTTTTTATTAACCGCTACATTACTTGTCTGTCTCATACTAGAAGTTATGCCGTTACCTGTTTTATTTACAGTCGCTTTTGCTATTGCTGTTATGATTAACTATCCAAACTTAGAACAACAGAAAGAACGTATTGCTTCTCATGCAGGGAATGTATTAGCAGTTGTTTCTCTCGTATTTGCTGCCGGTATTTTCACTGGTATTTTATCTGGAACAAAAATGGTAGATGCCATGGCTAACAGTGTAGTAACTCTTATACCAGATGCACTTGGACCACAATTGCCAATTATTACAGCTCTTCTTAGTATGCCATTCACATTTTTCATGTCCAATGATGCATTTTACTTTGGGGTATTACCTATTTTAACTAAGGCTGCTGCTACTTACGGAATTAGTGCAGCTGAAATGGGACGTGCTTCCTTACTTGGGCAACCCGTTCACTTATTAAGTCCTCTTGTTGCATCCACTTATTTATTAGTTGGGATGGCAAAAGTTGATTTTGGTGAACATCAACGTTTTACTTTATTGTGGGCAGTTGGAACGACAATGGTGATGTTGATTACTGGCATTGTAATTGGGATTATTCCAATATAAGACGCAAAAAACAGTAGAAGAAATAAATCCTCTACTGTTTTTTATTATGAAGAAACAAGAAAATACCGTCTCTCCGGTCTCCCCACACTCCCATATATTAGCTCTGCGTGGACTTTCTTCCCAGATATTAAATACTCTAAATAGCGCCTTGCAGTTGATCGACTTACGCCTACCATTGAACTTAGTACCTCTGCTGTAATGCCTTCTTCATTAACTGTTAACATATGTTTTTTTATTTTTGCTAAAGTTAAGGGGTCTATCCCTTTCGGGGCATATTCCATTTCATTTCCCTTTACGCCTCTTTGAGACCATAAATGTTCTATTTGTTCTGTAGATAATTGATTATTTTTCTTCAGCTGCACAATCTTTTTTTGATAACTTTCCAAACTCGCCTTAAATCGATCAAACATTAGTGGCTTTACAATATAATCTGTTACTCCGCCCCGCAGGGCGTGCCTCACTACATCTGTTTCCGATGCCGCTGTAATCATAATAATATCTGTATCGTGCAAATGATGCCTAATATATGTGACAAGTTCCGTTCCTTGCATATCAGGTAAGTACACATCTAATAACACAAGCTGTGGCTTCACAAGCTCTAGCCATTCTTTCGCTTGTTCTCCAGTCGTTGCCGTTCCAATTACTTTAAATCCCTCAATTTTTTCAGTAAAACGACGATGAATGTCAGCAATCCGAATATCATCTTCTACAATTAATACTTCAATCTCCTCACCCATTACTATTCGCCTCTCTCTTTCGGTAGTGCAATAATAAATAACGCACCACCTAAATCCCCTTTTTCGATTGCAATACTTCCATTTAAATCTTCTACTAACTCTTTCACTTTTGCTAATCCATATCCTCGCTCTCCTCCTTCTTTCGTCGAAAAGCCTTTATAGAATATGCTAGTAATTATTTCATCATGAATCCCTTGCCCTGAATCTTCCACTTCAATTAATATTTCTTCTCCAATATCAGTTACAAACATCCTTACTCTCTTATCATTCTCTTCATTTTTTTCAATTGCTTCAAATGCATTCGTAATTAAATTTCCTAAAATAGAAACGACATAATTACTCTCAATATGTGGACTTAATTTGTGTAAACCACTTTCTCTATCTAGCATAAAATCAATCTTCAACTCTCGTGCTCTATTATAAAATCCAATTAAAATTCCACCTAGCCATGGATTTTGAATCCGCTTCATAATAAATTGAACAAAATCTTGATATACCGCTGTTTCCTTATGAATAAGCTCTAAAGCATCTTCGTATGATTCTAATTGGATAAGACCTGAAAGCGTATACAATAAATTGTTATATTCGTGCGCTTGCGCTCGTAATGCCTCTGTATATTGCTTCGTCTGAGATAATTCTGCTGTTAACTGATCCATTTCAGATTTCAAACGTAAGCTCGATACAACGCCAGTTACTTTATTCTTTACTTTAATAGGTAGACGGTTCGCAATAACAGCCTGTCCTTTTATATTTAATTGGCGATCAAACTGTTCTTCACCAGTTTGAAGTACATCTAGTATCGTTGAATTAGGAATTACATTTAAAATAAATTCCCCAATAATATTTTGTTGTTTATCTAGCGAAAGAATATCATAAGCTGCTTGATTGACTAAACTAATCATGCCATTTTTATCGATTACAATAATCCCTTCACGTACAGATTGAATCACTGTACTATGCTCTTCATATAAAGATGAAATTTCTTCTGGTTCCATACCGAACATCATTCTTTTTATACTTGCCGCTAAATATATAGAGCCGATTACTCCAATTAATAGGCCTATTATTGTAATCCAAAATACACGCTTTCCATACACCTCTACCGCTCCATGAATATCATCCATTGAAAATCCAACAGACACCACACCAATGATTTCATTTTCCTGATTACGGATTGGAACTTTTCCGCGTAATGAAGGGCCTAATGATCCAGTTGCTTTCGAAACATATGATTTTCCTTCTAATAAAACGCCTTTGTTATCTCCACCAATCATCGCTTCTCCTATTTTATCTCGCTCAGGATGTGCATATCGAATCCCCTCTTTATTTCCAACTACAATGAAGTCAGCCTCTGTATCCATTCGAATTCTTTCTGCAATCGGCTGAATAATAGAAGCTGGGTTTTCTTTTTGAAAAGCTTCCTTTATTTCAGGTATAGCAGCAACTGTTTTCGCAACATGCAAAGCCCTTTTGCCAATTTGCTCTTCTACCGTTTCAGATAATATGTAATAAAATAAATAACTCGTTAGCATAAGTACAACTAAAATAAGTGTACTAATAGTTAATGTAATTCTCGGTTGGAGTTTTAATTTTTTTAATTTCAAAACCATTCCCCTAACATGATTAAAGATAGAATTTAAAGAATATACAGTCTCTTTAATTATACTTAATCATAACACGGTTACTCTATATTTCTTTCTTTTTCTCTTCATAAAAAAAGAAACGAAGTAAAATTACTACCTCGTTTCTTAACATTCGTTATTACACTTTAAACTTACTAATCATCTCTTGTAATTCTTCTGCCATTTGTGATAAATGGACTGCTGCTGCATTTATTTCATCTACTGAAGCTAATTGTTCCTCAGAGGAACCAGCAATATTTTGAACGCTTGCTGCATTTTCTTCAATTGTAGCTGCAATTTCATTAATAGATGCACTTACTTGTTTTGCATCTACCGTCATTTGTTTTGCTACATCTACCATGTTATCAATTTGTACAACTGTATCATCCGTAGATTTCAATATTTCAGCAAAGCTTTGCTTCGTTTCATTTGCAACTACAAGTCCTGATTGTACTTCTACTCCAACTTGATTCATAGAGCTTACTGTTTCTTTTATATCAAATTGAATCTCTTTCACTAGTTTCCCAATTTCCGTAGAAGACTGTCCTGATTGTTCTGCTAGCTTTCGCACTTCATCTGCTACAATTGCAAATCCTCTTCCTTGCTCTCCAGCTCTCGCAGCCTCAATTGCCGCATTTAACGCTAATAAATTTGTCTGTTCAGCAATATGTTGAATCACTTCAAGGATTGCTCCAATTTGTTTCGACTTATCGTCTAACAAACCAATGATTTTGTCTGACTGCGAAACAGACTCATGAATTAATTGCATTTGATTCACAGTTTGTTCAACTAACTTCCCACCATTTTCAGCTTTTTTCTTCGTATACATAGAGGCTGTAGATACTAATGAAGAACTATCTGCAACACGCTGAATTCCTTCTGTAACTTCTTCTAACAATGTTGCTCCTTCTTCAACTTCTTTCGTTTGTATTTCTGCACCACTTGATACTTGCTCTATCGCCTGTGTAATTTGTTCCGTTGCTTCGCTTGTCTGCTTCATACTAGCTGTTAATTCTTCTGAAGATGCCGCTACATGACTTGCTGAAGTGTTTATATTGGAAATGACACTTTGTAACGATGCAGCCATCTCGTTAAAACTTTCTCCTAGCTGCCCAATTTCATCTTTAGAATGAACTGTAATTGACTCTGTTAAATCGCCTTCACTAATCTTTTTCGATGATATAACAAGTTGTTTTAACGGACTAATAATAGAAGCAATTATGAAGTAAATTAAAATCCCACCAATTACTAATGAAATACCAATAACAGTTATTGTTTTATAGAAAATAGGGTTAGCTGCTTCGATAATTTCTTTTGAAGGCATAATTCCTGCTATTTTCCATCCAGTTTTCTTATTCGTTTTAAAAGTGATATTGCGATCTTCACCATCTAATGAATAATAAAAATCTCCAGCTTCCTGTTTATACAATTCTTTACTAAGTTTCTCTTCTAATTTCTCTCCTGGCTTCATTTTCGGGTGCGCTACTACATTTTTATCTTGATCAAATATCGCTACATATCCTTCCTTACCGATATTAACCATCTTAGAAGTAGTAACAATATTATTAATGATTAAGTCAATCCCAAGAACTCCACTTTTATCCTCGTTTTGTTTTGCTAGTGTAATAACAATATTCCCTGTCGTTTTTGACTTATATGGAGCAGTTACAATTACCTCTCCACTTTTCTTCACGGCCTCTTTATACCAATCTCTTTCTGTAGGATTATATCCATCTGGCATCTGAATAGCTGGTGATTGAATGAACTGTCCATTACTAGATCCTGTATAGATTGCTTCCATTTCTGGATGCAGTTTATTGTATTCTTCTAGTTTATTTTGTATGTTTTGAATTTGATCTGCTTGGTAACTTGATTGTGTGAATAATTTCGTAAAATAAGTTGCATCTACTTTTTTACTATCCAATTCTTTATTAATTACATTATCCAAAATTTTTATATTATCTTTCGCCGAGTTTAAAATCGTTTCATTAAAATTCGTCTTCGCCTGTTGATAAGACGTCCAACCAATTACAATACTTGGAAGAATTAAAATGATAACAAATGACACAAGTAACTTTGTTTTTAAACTACTACTCCTTAATTTCCCTTGAAACATATTTCTACCCCTCCATACCGTTTTAAATGTAATTATCTCACATTTAATTTATTTATATAAATTACACGATTAATTGTATTAACTCTTTGTCTCTTTTTCTATTAAAGAGTTAATACATACCTTTTTCATTCTATATAAATTAAATAATTAAAACAATATATAAAAATGTATATTATTCGAAATATTATAATTCACAGAAGAACCTCCAGTATTTCACTTACTAGAGGTTCTTTCCACCTTACTATTCTTTATCTTTTTCTACTTCTTTTTTCTCATCTTCTACTACAGATACAACAGGTTTATCACTTGATAATTGCTGTACTGTTCCTTTTCCAGCAAATCCTTCTAATAACTCTTTTAAGTCAATTCCAGAAGAAGCTTTTAACGTTTCTTGCATCGTTGCCATTAAATCAGTTGCATAACCCGCAACTTTTCCGGCGCCGCTATTTTTACCACCGCCGCCTGTATCAACAACTGTAATTTTATCAATGTTACTAAGCGGACTTGCAACTTCCTTCGCATAACTTGGAAGCATTTTAAGAACCATATCCATAATTGCCGCTTGGCCATATAACTCAAATGCCTCTGCAATTTTTTGCTTCGCTTCTGCTTCTGCTAAACCTTTTAATCTAATAACATCTGCTTCCGCCGTACCTTGTGCTTTTTGTACTTCCGCTTTCGCTTGACCTTGCGCTTTTTCGATTTCCGCCTTCGCTAAACCTTCTACACGTACTTCTTCCGCACGAGCTCTCGCTTCAGCTTCAATCTTATATTGATCCGCATCTGCCTTTTTAATTTGTTTTACTTTTTCTGCTTCCGCTGATTGCTCAACAGCATAGCGATCTGCATCTGCTTTTTTCTTAACTTCTGCATCATATTGCTTTTCACGACGCGCAATCTCTTTTTCTTCTAACTCGATTTGCTTTTCACGCTCAATGATTTTAACGCGCATTTGCTCTTCTGTAACACCTTGTTGTGCTTTCGCTTGTTGTAATTCGTAAGAAAGATCCGCATCTGCACGGGCTTGCTCTTGTTCCCTCTTATAGGACTGTACTTTTAATTCTTTATGTTTTTCAGCTTCAGCGATTTGTGCATCACGTTGATATTCTGCTTCTTTTGCCTCTTTTTCAGCACGTGCTTTTTCAATACGTGCTTCTTTTTCACGCTCTGCGTTCGCAATTGTTGCATCACGCTTAACGGTCGCAATTTGCGGCTGACCAAGCGCATCTAAGTATCCGTTTTTATCCATTATTTCTTTAATTGTGAAAGAAACAATGCGAAGTCCCATCTTCTTTAAATCTGTAGAAGCTACTTCATGTACCTTTTGAGCAAATTGCTCTCTATTACTATACGCATCCTCTACTGTCATAGAAGATAAGATTGCACGTAAGTGACCTTCTAAAACCTCTTTTGCTTCTACTTTTAACTCTTCCGTTTCTTTTCCTAAATATTGCTCAGCTGCAGTAGATACTTCTTCAATTGTAGAACCTACTTTAATAATAGAAACACCATTTACTGTAACTGGAACACCTTGCTTCGTATACGTATCACGTGTACCAACTTCTAATTTGTAGTTTAATAGGCTTAAAGGTTCTGCTCTTTGCATAATTGGAACTACGAAAGTACCGCCCCCGCGGATAATCTTAATCTTCTTTCCATCATCAGTGGTAACAACATTCTTTCCTCCACCAAGCCAGTTCCCTGTAACAATTAACGCTTCATCTGGACCAACCGTACGATACTTCGTAATGAATACTAAAATGAGTAGAATTAAAATTGCCAGTAAAACTCCACCGATAATTAATGGAATCGTCATGTAAATTCCCCCTTATAATTTTGGTTTCTTTAAAGAATAAGCGATGTTTTGTACAAGTAAAACACCATCTTGGACTCCCTCGATAATAACCTCTGTTCCTTGCGAAATATCTTTTTTTCCAACTGTTTTAGCTGGGATTGCATTACTTCCAAATTGGGATGAAATTAATACTTCACCAAATCCTTCTGTAGGAATTGTCGTAATGACTTCTCCTTTGCAACCGATAAATTCATCCATACGTTGTACGGTATTTTGCTCTGCTTCTGCAATCGGTTTTAAAATTAGTATTTTCATGATGAAAACACCGATAAAAGATATAGCAAATGCAGCCCCAAAAATAGTAATACTATTAAAGGAAAACAAATATTCTCCTATATAACTAAGCCCACATAACATGGCGAAGAAACTAAGTAATAAAGTAACAACGGATACAGCTCCGCCCCCAAAACTAAATATCGATTCAAATATATCTCCAAAGAAGATATAAATAACAGTGAGTATAGTAGCAATAATAAATCCATATAAATAAATTGTTTCAAGTGGATAACCAAACAAGACCATTTCTTATCCCCCTTTCTTAAACAATCCCTTTTTTGTTATATGTATGCCCCACCTCTTTCAAAGATTATAGTTCTTAATTTTCAGTTATTTACCTTTTAAAGAAAAGCCTGTAAGACAGGCCTCTAAAAAAGAACAGGAGAAACCTATTGTGACAGGCTCCTCCTAGAAAATAACCGATATATTATATATCTATATAATATACTATTTTCCACAAAAAGTAAAGTTAAACATACATTGGAAAGACACTTATTTTACTGATAATTTGTACGTTCCATCACCATTATCATATTTATATACATACAAGTAATACTTGCCTGGTTTTGCATTAAATTTCGCTTCTATATGATTCCCATTGGCTTGACCGTAAGCTGCATAATTTTGCATATCTGATTCATGGTGAAGTACCCATGTCATCCCAATTCCATACTCATTTAAAACAGAAATGTCGATATCTTTCGCTGATGCTACATTAAATGTATAAACATCAGTGTGGTCCCCGCCAATAAGACTGCCTTTTATCGTACTATTTAGCCCGATACGATTTGCTTCTTCTGGACGATTATTTGGTTCTGATTCTGTTAAACTTCCATCTTTAATCGTAACAGTTGTTTCGCTTCTGCTCTCTTTGCCTTTATCATCTTTTACTCTTAACGATACTTTATAAGAACCTTCTCTTTCATATACATGTACTGGATTCACTTCTGCACTTGTGCTTCCATCTCCAAATTCCCATAAATAAGAAACAATTTTTCCATCTTCATCGTTTGAGCCATCACTTTTAAATTGAATTCCCTCTTTTACAAGACCGCTATAAGGGCCATTTATATTAACCGTTGGAGCTTTATTTTCTCCATCATCTTTTGCGATTCCATGGAAGACTACATCATATTCAAATTCATTTGAACTATTCACACGATAATTGACGAAGTATGCTGTAACAGTTTTGTAGCCACTCCATTCTTTTTGCGCCAATTGTTCTAAAGATTCATTTACTCTTTTACTCATTGCTTTCCAATCTTCTGATTCACCTTTTGTGACACTACCTGTATACGTACCTTCTAATGTAAATGTATTAAAGAATTGAGAATTATGTTTTGTCATTTTTGTATCTTTCATAGGCAACGTACCACTAATTTCTTTTTTCACTTCAGTTAACGATTTCGGTGCATGTTCAGCTAAATAATCATCTGCTACTTCCGGTACATTATATTTATCTTGATTATCAATTAACTGCTGCATATACTCTTGATACTCTTTATTTAACTTAGGATCTTTACTTAGATTTTCACGATATGCATCATAATTTTTCACGTCATTCGCACGAATCAAATCTTGAATTTTATCAAATGTTTCAAACTGATGCGTATATAAGTAAGACTGCAATGCGAACGAGTAATTATAGAAATCCCAAGAACCGTATTTAGCAAATAGTGTACGCTCTGCTGTATAACGGCTTGCAGGATCAGATGATAATCCGCTAATTATACTCTTTCTTGGTACAACGTTATTCGTACGAGTAGATCCTGCGAAAAACTCTGCATTTCCTTCTTGGAACCAAGTTAGCCTTTCATTTTGATACATATCTCCTCTTCCAAATAAACCAGGAACTTCATATCTCCCTTGCAGATAATGAGTAAATTCATGACGGAATAACTCTTCTAAACTATAAATACTTTGCTCTGGTGTACGCTCATATGTAAAGAATGTACCTGTCTCTTCAATATAAATTCCACCGTTGTTTGTTTCATATCCATACAATTGTCTATTTAACTGATATTCATCTGGACTATTATAAATTACGATCGTTAATACATCATCCGCATTTCCTGGCTCTAACGCTTTGTCATTTCCAATTACACGGTGATACTGTGCCTTTACTTCCTTCGCAGCCCAATATAGTCTCTTAATTTTTTCTTCTGATACTTTATCTCCTGTTTTGAACACAATTGATCCATCGTCGAATGTATACGTTTTTGGTAAGTATTGCTCTTTTCCTTCTTTACGTATTTTCTCTAAATCTACTGTATTCCCGCTATAATCTTTACCATTATAATTTGTTGTAATTTGTTCTACCGCAACAAAATACGGTTCACTTAAGCGCGGGTACATATGCATTGCTTGTGTAACAACCTCTAATCCTTTATTTGGATTGCTATGAAACTTCCCTAAACGGCTAGCAAAATAAATGCCATTATTAACAAGCCATTTATTTTCTGGCGTTACTTCATTTAGAAGAGCAATACGATTTATTTCATTAATAAACCCATCTACTTTTCCATACCACATCGTTTCATTCGCTTCTTTACGAGCCTCAGTTAAGTACGACTGTATATCATAGTCAATACCTTGCATGATATCGTATATTGCTTGTCCCTTCATTCGATCATTTACATAAGTAGTATAATTATCATTGTATTGCTTTAAAATATTCGATGCGTATTGAACCGTTTCAACATCGCTTGAAGCATTACTAATTAATTTACCGTATGCAGATACGACTGTATCTTGTTCAACTGTACCAAGCTTAAAGTTTGGATTGTTTGCGATTGCTTTTAAAGCAGGTAAACATTTATCCTGGAAGCTTCTTTCATTTAAGTCGCTTAATTCACTATTATAAAATGCAAGATAAAAAGCTGAACGCAGCACTTCAGTAAACGTTTGAATTCCTTTTGAATCATCTTTCGTAAATGTACTACCTCTATGAGCTAATTCATCTATAATGACTTGCATTTTTCCTTTATCTTTATAAAAAGCCTTTGCATCTTCATTAAACTGGAATAAGTCTGTAATTTGGTGCCACTTAATACTGCCTAACGTTTCAACTAATTCTCGATCATTCATTTTGTTTAAATCAGCCATTGAATAGCTTTCTTTAACTTGCTTTACTGCAGTTTTCTTCGTAATAGATGCTGGTCGCTGTGAAAAATCTCCTACTTTTAAACGTTCTTGAAATGATAAAGTTTCATCAACTTTTGAAATATGTCCAACTTCATCTACCGACTTTTCAATTCCAACCGGTTTCGTTTTCAACACGTTATACGGTACTTTTTCTTCCGCTGCTGCATGAGTTTGAAGTGCGCCTAACGATAAAGCCATTGTACTAATGCTAAGCATCACTTTATTGATCTTTGATTTCTTGTTCATATCCTTGCCCCCTATTTTAATATTCCATTCAAGAATTTAACATAAAATCTGGATGTAACAATATAAAATGCAATATTTCATATTATTTCTTCCTATAATTTGTACATATCGTGAACACATTGCTCTTTACCTCCCTAAAACAAATTGCATCCTTTCACATTATAAAAAGGTAATTTTTTGACAATTAAAAACTTAATTGTTATGATTATTATAATTGTTAACTTTATTAAATAAGGGTGGGATTCTATGATAAAAAAAGAAAACAGTGTATTTTATATCTCCTTCTTGCTAACAACATTATTCATTATATGGGGAATTACCCCAGCAAGTTGGATACAAGGCTACGATTTACAAAGTGTTACATCTTCTTTAAACTCATTTATCCTCAATAAATTTGGGTGGTTTTACTCTCTACTTATGACTACAATGATTATTTTGGCTGTTTATTTAGCATTTTCTAAGTACGGTTCTATTCGTCTTGGTAAAGATGGAGAAAAGCCAAAATATAATTATCCATCTTGGCTATCCATGTTGTTTGGGGCAGGAATGGGAATTGGACTCCTCTTTTATGGAATCGCTGAACCGATTTCACATTTTACAGATCCATTAACAGGAAAAGCGGGGACAGAGGAAAGTGCCAAACTCGCTATGCAATATTCATTTTTCCACTGGGGACTCTTTCCGTGGTCACTATACGCAATGGTCGCTTTAACAATTGCATATTTCACATTCCGCAAACAAAAAGGTAGCACTATCGGGGCTACAGTTACTCCATTATTTAATCGATCGAAAAATTCTCGTATCGGAAAAACAGTTGATATTCTAGCTGTTTTAGCCACAGTATTTGGCATTGTGCCATCTGTTGGGATTGGTGCTCAACAAATTGCTGGAGGATTAAGCTATTTATTCCCTTCCATTCATAACACTTTACTTACTCAGCTCGTACTTATAGCTATCTTCGCTGTTTTATATTTAACGAGTGCACAAACTGGCTTAGATCGTGGGATTAAATATTTGAGTAACTTGAATTTCTCTCTTGCAGGTATTTTACTCATCTCTTTCTTACTTTTAGGACCAACTGTATTTATTATGAAATATTTCACATCTACACTCGGTTCTTATATTGGAGCTTTGCCTAGTATGGGATTAAATTTAGGAGCATTTAATGAAAAATCTTCTTCTTGGATTGAAAACTGGACTATTTTCTATTGGGGATGGTGGATTTCTTGGTCTCCATTCGTCGGTACATTCATCGCTCGTATTTCTAAAGGGCGCACAATAAAAGAATTTATTTTTGGAGTTGTATTAGTCCCGACTCTTATCTGTACATTTTGGTTTGCAGTATTTGGTGGTACCGCAATCCATATGGAAATGTTCCAATCGCTTGGAATAGCTGATGAAATTGCAAAAAATGGTACAGAAATTGGATTATTTGCTGTTATTTCACATCTACCATTCTCTACATTTTTAACGATTATCGGGTTGATTCTAGTAGCCACATTTTTCGTTACTTCTGCCGATTCAGCAACATTTGTCGTTTCCATGCAAACGAGTAACGGAAGCTTATCACCGAAAAATAGTTTAAAACTTATATGGGGATTAACAATCGCGATAATTGCCGCTATTTTATTACAAGCTGGAGGATTAAATGCACTACAAATCGCAGCTATAATTGCTGCGCTACCATTTTCTATTGTAGTCGTTCTTATGGTTACTTCACTCTTTAAAGAGCTACGAAAAGAAGATGTTAATTTGCAAACGAAAGAAGTGCCGAAAAAAATAAAAAAGGTTATGTAACGATTGGCGCCTCAAATCACTTCTAAATCCGTAATAAAACCCATTCATATGAAATATCATTTTCATATGAATGGGTTTTTCACTCTATTATATAGTGTTGTAAACATGCTTTTTCCTCAAAACCTATTTTCTTGTACAATTTCATCGCACGATCATTATTCGTATTCAAACATAGTACTATCTCTCTCATCCCTTGGAAGGAGAAAATATACTGAATTGCCCCTTGTAATATCCGCTCTCCGACACCTTTTCTTCTACTATTTTCAGCGGTTGCAATAAATTCAATATTCGCTTCATGAAACTCCGGATTTACTTCAACATATACATAACCTTCTAACTTACCATTCTTCATACTTACAAATAATTTATTCGTATCACTTAAACGTTCAATGATTTCATTTCCTTCATAATATGTATTAGGAAAAATATTATTATGTAAAACAATAAACTGCTCAAATACTTGTTGAGATGCTTCCTCTACTTGATTTATTGTACATTGCTCCACATTAGTTTTCTTTAAAATTAAAACGCTATGTTTCTCTTGTTTTTTAGCTTGTAAATATTTCATAAAGTCGATGCCATTACTATTTTTCACGTGATAAAATCCATGAAACTTTTGAATATGAAGTGGAATTTTCTCGATAAGTTTCTTCCACATACTTAAAGCAATCTCTCCCCAATTCGAAGCTATAATAAAAGGCCCCCAAATCTCCGCACTTTCGCTTACCTTATCTATATCAAATCCTAATACACCTACAATTTCATTATTATCATTATAAGAAACGACAAAAGACTTCTCCCACCCTATATCAGAAAAACCATGAAGAATAGCGTCCAATATTTCTTCATGATTTTCCCCGCAATAACCAACATGCTGCGTAATATCTTTATTCATCATCGAAATAAATTCTGTAGCTTCTTCGATCTTTGAAATAGAATTAATATGCATAACTTCCCCTCCTTTTCTAATACACTTAGACAATCACTAGTAATATCCTTCTCTAGTAAAAAAAGACATCATCATATGCATGTTTCTAATAAAACCGCCATGATAATGTCTTCTCAAAAAAGCAAAAATTAATTATATATAACAATAAGATTAAACGTTATTTATTTCTTAAATAATCTCTTTCTAAATACGAACATACTTAGTGCGGAAAGAACAAGTGTTATGCCAGAAAGTAAAGTCGAAGTGCTAGCTTCACCGCCTGTTGATGGTAAAAATTTCTTGCCTTCCTCTGGCTTATTAGTATGTTGTTTATTTAAAGTGTCTGCTTTTCTTCCCTCGTTTTCAACAACTTGATTATTCCCTTTTGGCTCTTGATCCAATCCTGTTGCTGATTCTTTTACTTCTTTCTTTGGTTCTTTCGCTTCTTCAACTTCTTTTGTTGGCTCTTTTTCTTCTTCTTTTGTACCTTCAACTTCTTTTGTTGGCTCTTTTTCTTCTTCTTTTGTACCTTCAACTTCTTTTACCGGCTCTTTCACTTCTTCTTTTGTTTCTTCAACTTCTTTTACCGGCTCTTTCACTTCTTCTTTTGTTTCTTCAACTTCTTTTACTGGTTCTTTCACTTCTTCTTTTTCAATTATATTTTGAATTACCGTTCCGTTAAACCTTATGCTAATTTCATCAGAATCTAAATCAAATTTATACACCTTTTCACCTGGCGTATTCCATTTTATTACTCCGTTATTAAACGTCCCTCCCTCACTTGTCAATTGAATATTTTCAATACTTTCTCCTTCTAAATCATATACAGGAACTTGAATTTCTTCGTTTATTTTTGCATCATTTAAAATGATATTTTGTCTTCCAACATCAATTGTAAACCACTGCCCTAATTGTATTAACGGCCTGACATCACGAATCTCATTCCCAGCTAGATTTAAGCTAAATAAGTTTAGCATGGAACCAATAACCGTTACATCTTTAATATGATTGTCCGCAAGATTTAACCACTGCAAATTTTCCAATGAAGATAGTGGTGTTATATCTTCAATTTGATTATGAGATACATTCACATTATTCAATTGTTTCAAGTTTGAGATGAACTCAATATTTTTCAGGCCTACTCCTTCTAAAGTGAGTTTTTCTAAGTTCGTCATGTACTCTAAACCTGTTATATTTTTTATCTCATTTCCATTTTCTTTAAGTATCTCTAATTTTTTAATCTGTAATAAATCTTCTTTTGTGATAAGAGCGTTTAAATTCTCTCTACCTAAATTCTCTTTATTAATATGTTGTTGTAAAGTTTTATCGAGAATTACATTTTGACTTTCTTTTTGTTTTTCAACTATATTCTGTATAACCGTACCATTAAATCTTATTTTACTTTCAGTAGAATTAGTATCTAGTTTAAATTCATATATTTTTTCTCCAGGACTATTCCATTTTATAAATCCGTTATTCAGAGTAGCCCCTTCACTTTGCAAATTAATATTTTGAAGTGGCTCTCCTTTAAGGTTGTATACTGGGATTTTTATTTCTTCATCTACGCTTCCTTCATTTAAAAAGATTTTTTGTCTTTGAATATCAATTGAAATTCGCTTACCTAATTCCTCAACAGGCCTTACGTCAAAAATTTCATTTGCTCCAAGATTTATCTCATGTAAATTTGTTAAAGTGCTCAACGGCGATATATCAGAGATATAATTCTCTTCTAAATTCAGCACTTGTAAATTTCCTAATTGCGATAATGATGATATATCTTTTATTTCACTATCAGAAATTTCTAGTTCAATAAGATTACTCATTTTACTAATAGATTCAACATTATTAATTTTATTGTTCCCTATCCATAATAATTCCACATTATTTAATCGATCAATTCCCGTAAGATCACTGATTTGATTATTTGCTAAGTATAATTGTTTCATAGTTGATACTGTAAATAATGGCTGGATATCTTTAATGTTATTACCGATTAAATCTAATGTTTTAATTTTTTTCATTTTACTTAATGGTGTAAGATCAGAAATTTTATTATCTCTTAAAAAAAGCATATTAATATTCTCTAACTGCTCAATTGGGTGAATACTTTCAATTGAATTAGACGTTAAATCAACGTACTTCAAACCTCTCAACTTCGAGATGGCTGATATGTCTTTTACATTAGACTCTCGTAACGTCAACTTCTCTAAGTTTGTCATATACTCTAAACCAGTTATTTTATTTATTCCTTTACCTGAATAAATGGATAACGTTTTAATTTGTAATAAATCTTTCTTTGTGATTGGCGCATCTACATTATCTCTATTTAAGTTATATTTATTAATATATTTTTGTAATTGCTTATCTAATATTACATTTCCGTTTTCATCTTGTTGCTCCTCTTTATTTTCCTTTTGTTTTTCTGGAACATTGTTCTCTAAATTCAATGTATTTACTTCAAACTGTACTTGGTACTTATTATCATAGGCCATTGTTGGAATATAAATATGCATTCGCATATTATACCTTTTTCCTAATTCCCCTACTTCAAACTGAATCACTTTCGTTCCATTTTTCTTTTTATCTTCTGATATTACTTTCACATCATGAAACACACCTGGAGTATGAATATCCTCTGTTTTCAAGTATTGAAAGAAATCACTATCACTTAATGTTGCTGTTACAATTTTCTTTCCATTCTCAATTGTTAATTTCGGATCCTTTATATAAACAGCTGCCATAGACTCTTCATTCGTTTTATCTTTATACGCTTTAATAACAGCGTCATATGTACCATCTTCTAAACCTTGTCCAGTTTTATTCGCCTCAATTGCTACTGCCGCTAAAGCAGGTGTTGAATAAACAGCAAACGGAAGTGATAACGCTGCCGCTATAATCATTGCATTTATACGTTTTCTTTTATTTTGTTTCAACTTTACATCTCCTCCGAAATATATAATTCGAAATGTAATCATTTCTCGAATAAATGATAATGATTTTCATTATCATTGTCAACTGGGAAAATAAAAAGTTTACAAAAAAAGAACCTCTTTAAAAGAGGTTATGCCATTTTCTCACCTGATTCTTCTCTAAAAAAGCTTTTCATCGCATGAAATACGTCTGCTTTTTGCTTTAAAATATAGTATCTAAAGTTTTCATCTTTAATATTTTTATAGGCTGACATGAGTGTACTATGGCGGTTGTACTGATTCACTTCCCCATACCCAAACATATTACACTTCTTCATTAGCTCTTCAACAAGTTTTACACATCTAGCATTATCTGATGTTAAATTATCACCATCTGAAAAATGGAATGGATAAATATTATAGCGGTCTGGTGAATATTTATTATCGATAAGTTCGAGTGCTTTTTTGTATACAGAAGAACAAATCGTTCCGCCACTTTCTCCTTTTGAGAAAAACTCTTCCTCTGGAACTACTTTTGCCTCCGTATGATGGGCAATAAATTCAATATCTACTGTTTCATACTTTGTGCGTAAAAATCTTGTCATCCAGAAAAAGAAGCTACGTGCCATATATTTCTCCCATATTCCCATCGATCCACTCGTATCCATCATCGCTAATACAACAGCTTTTGAATCTGGCTTTAATACTTCATTCCAAGTGCGGAACTTTAAGTCTTCTTGGTGAATTGGATGAAAAGATGCTTTACCACTCATTGCATTTCGTTTATATGCGGATATCATTGTTCTTTTCTTATCGATATTTCCCCATAATCCTGTTTTTCTAATGTCATTAAATTCAACATGTTCAATCCGGTTTTCATCCATTTCTTTTCTCTTTAAATTAGGCAGTTCTAACTCTCTGAAAAACGCTTGCTCTAATTCTAAAATAGAGACTTCAGCTTCATAGTAATCTTCCCCAGCTGCATCTCCTGCTCCTTGCCCTTTTCCTGGCCCTTTTTGTTTTTGACCACCTGATCCATCTCTCGCAACGACATCACCAACTTTGCTGTCACCGTTTCCTTGCCCAACATGTTTATTTTTATCATAATTGTATCTAATCTTATATTCATCTAGAGAACGAATTGGTATTTTTACAACATCCTTGCCATTAGACATAACTATACTTTCTTCTGTTACAAGATCGGGTAAATTATTCTTAATTGCCTCTTGTACTTTTTCTTGATGGCGCTGTTGGTCGTCATATCCTTTGCGATGGAGGGACCAGTTTTCCTGTGAAATCGTATAATTTGGTTGATTTTCTTCGCCCATTCCTTTCCCTCCTTACTGTAATTGTCTTCCTGTATGAACAGCAATCTATAAATTTTGTTCTGTAATGTGCAAGCTAGAATGTTTGAAAGGTAACTGCCCACAGAAAATCATCCCATAAACATTTATAACGTTTTTCATACAATACCCCGAGCATCCTAAACAAAATTTTGCCACTCACATAATAGAAAGAAATATTCAGCCACTGATAAGAAAGAAACACAATGCATTGTTGCACATATTTTTACTTTGCAACATATTGTATTGTGTTGGCTTTTTTCGTATGAATGGTTGGTTACTCTATCATATGCATATTGTAAAAATAATTGACAATAAATTCATAAAATTGCATCTTAATTTATTACATTTGGACAAGGTATGACACTTTATACACATATGAACGGATAATAAAACGCTGTCCCGCAAAATACAAGAGACAGCGTTTTGTTATCAAACTATCTGTTTAACAAGCTACCTACATAGCGTAGTAATTCATTTGCTGAAGAAGAATTATAGCCATGCTCATCAATTAAACGCGCAACAACATCATTGATTTTCTTAAGCTGATTTTCGTCCGGCGTTTTCGTTGACGTTGTAATTTTCACTATATCTTTTAAATCAGCAAATAGTTTTTTCTGAATCGCTTCACGAAGACGTTCATGTGAATTATAATCAAAGCGTTTTCCTTTACGGGCATAAGCAGAAATGCGAATTAAAATCTCTTCACGGAACGCTTTCTTAGCATTTTCTGAAATTCCAATTTGCTCTTCAATTGAGCGCATTAATTTTTCATCTGGACTCATTTCTTCTCCTGTTAACGGATCACGTAATTTCGATTTATTGCAGTACGCCTCGACGTTATCTAAGTAATTATCCATAAGCGTCTTAGCTGATTCTTCATATGAATAAACAAACGCTTTTTGTACTTCTTTCTTCGCGATTTCATCGTATTCTTTTCTCGCTAATGAGATGAAGTTCATGTAACGTTCACGGTCTTCATTACTAATGGATGGATGCTGATCTAGCCCATCTTTTAAAGATCTAAGTACATCTAACGCGTTAATAGATGGTACCTCTTTTCGAATGATTGTAGACGAAATTCGGTTAATGACATAACGAGGATCAATACCCTTCATACCTTCATCTTGATATTCGCGTTGTAATTCTTCTACATCAATCGCATTATAACCTTCTACCGTTTCTCCATCATACAAACGCATCTTTTTAATTAAATCAATATCCGGACGCTTCGGATCTTTTAAACGAGTTAAAATGGTGAACATTGCTGCAACGCGAAGTGTGTGTGGTGCAATGTGAACATTCGATACATCACTTTCACGAATCATTTTTTCATAAATATGTTCTTCTTCACTTACTCGTAAATTATAAGGAACTGGCATTACAATAATTCTTGAGTGCAATGCTTCATTTTTCTTATTTGCTATAAATGAGCGATACTCTGTTTCATTTGTATGCGCTACAATTAATTCATCTGCTGAAATAAGCGCAAATCTTCCCGCTTTGAAATTCCCTTCTTGCGTAAGTGATAATAAGTGCCATAAAAACTTCTCATCGCATTTTAACATCTCTTGGAACTCCATCATTCCTCGGTTTGCCTTATTTAATTCTCCATCAAATCGATACGCACGCGGATCTGATTCTGAACCATATTCTGCAATCGTAGAAAAGTCCAGACTACCTGTTAAATCTGCAATATCCTGTGATTTTGGATCAGACGGGCTAAATGTACCAATCCCTGTACGACGATCTTCAGAGAAGAAAATACGCTCTACAACTACATCCTCAATTCTTGATCCGTATTCTTGCTCTAAACGCATGACATTTAGTGGTGATAAATTCCCTTCAATTCTAACCCCATACTCATCAAAGAAATCATCTCGTAAATGATGTGGAATTAAATGCAGTGGATCCTCGTGCATTGGGCATCCTTTAATCGCAAAAATTGCTCCGCGATCTGTTCTTGAATATGTTTCTAATCCTCGTTTCAACATTGTAACTAACGTTGATTTCCCTCCACTAACAGGACCCATTAATAATAAAATTCTTTTTCTAACATCTAATCGTTTTGCAGATGGATGAAAATATTCCTCTACAAGACGTTCTAGAGCATCCTCTAATCCAAAGAGCTGATTACTAAAGAAGTTATACTTTCTTCTACCATCAACTTCTTCAATTCCAGCATCTTTTATCATATTGTAAATGCGAGAGTGTGCTGTTTGAGCCACCCATGGTCTTTCTTTCACAAGCTCCAAATACTCCGCAAACGTACCTTCCCATTGTAAACGTTCTTCTGCTGCTCGATGCTGTTCAATCTTTTTTAGAATATCCATTATAGCTCCTCCCCCATCTCCTTGTTCAATCGGATTATTATAAAAGGTATGCTAGGATGTCCTTAAACATTCTTTAAATCAAAACGAAATATATAATAGCACACTAAAATTCCCTCCAAAATTCAAAGAAAATTCTGTATAATATAGGTATTAACGTTTTTACACTGCTATTCATTATAAATAAATTCTTTTCTTCTAAGAACCTTACATACATTTTAGGTAATAAATAAAACTCATGAACCGAAAAAAGTAAGGAGGATATTAGTATGAAATTATTATTAATTTTAGGTGTATCACTCACATTTCTTACAGCTATTTTTACATCCGGTTACAATGACAAACCAGGTACACATAAAAAATGATGTGCTTTTAGCACATCATTTTTTATTTATAATACATATTTTCCATATCATATTTGGATAGTGGTCGGCTATAATAATAACCTTGTACAAGCTTCACATTCTTTTCTTTCAAAAACTGTATTTGCTCCTTTTTTTCTACTCCTTCTGCAATCACATTCAATTCTAAAGTATGAGCTAAATGAATAATTGCAGCTGTAATATTCGTATCACGTTCATCTATATGTATACCTTCCATAAAAGAACGATCAATTTTTAAAGTATCAATTGGATATGTTTTTAAATAACTTAAAGATGAATAGCCTGTTCCAAAATCATCTAAATGAATCTTTAAATTTTGCTCTTTTAATTGTAGTAACACTCTCTTCGATATATCTTTATGTATAAGAGCTCCTTCTGTAACCTCTATCGCTAATAAATGAGTTGGTACATTGTACTTATTTAAAGCCCGTGTAATCATCTCTATTAATGTAATAGAACGAAAGTGTCTAGCTGAAATATTAACTGCAATTGGGACCACATCATACCCTTTATTTAACCATTCGCGCAATTGCTGACACACTTGATTTACTACCCATTCATCCAGCTTAATAATAAATCCTGTTCTTTCTGCCAACGGGATAAATTGGTTTGGAGAAACAAATCCTAATTCCTTATTCTCCCACCTTATTAAAGCTTCCATACTAGCTATTTTTTTCGTTTCAATATTAATTTGTGGCTGATAATATAAGAAAAATTCATTTTTTTCTATAGCACGATGTAACTGGTTTTCTATTATAAACCTTTGTTCACGCTCACAGTCTAATCCACTACAATAAAAATGATAATGTCCTTTTCCTTTTTCTTTTGCTTTTTCTAAAGCAGCATCGACTCTCTGAAATAGTATTTTTTCATCTTCTCCATCTGTTGGAGCCATTACAATTCCAATTGACGCGCTTAAATATACATCTTCTTCTTCGATTACAAAATATTCACTAATGTTTTTTAATATGCTTTTTGCAACTTCCTCTACATATTCTTTCGTTATATTTTCTATCAACATAACAAATTGATCATCGTGTTCTCTAAATAAGTGCATATCTTCTATTTTTAGATTACTTAAACATTCTGTAACTTTTTGTAATACTTTATCTCCCTCTTTATGACCAAATGTATCATTAATACGATGAAACTCATCTAAATCTATAAATACAAGTGCAAAATTTACACTCTCATTTAAAAAAGTATTTAACTTATTTGCACATGAAATTCTATTCATTAATCCCGTTAACTGGTCATAGTAAGCTAAATATTCTGTTCGCATTTCGTTTAATACTTGCCTTGTAACATCTCTCGTAACAATATAAATCCCAACAATTTCACCGTTCACAATAATCGGGATAGTTCTCAAAGAAATATATAGCTCGTACCCTTCTTTATGAACATATTTCTTTGAAACAATTTGTTTTGCTTTTCCTTGCATCGATCCCTTAAATATAATTTGAAAATCTTTTTCATATTCTTTATTAATGAATTCAAAAATAAATTTATTATTTAATTCCTCATACCGGTATCCAAATATTTCATACGTTGCCGGATTTGCATATGTAACTCTCCCTATAGAATCTATAGATATAATTGAGTCATTATTATATTCCAGTAACGACTTAAATAACATTTGTTTTTCCTCTATCTCTGTCTTCTCCTCAATTTGAGCTGTAATATCTCTTGTAATACAAATAACAAATTGACATATTCCTTCTTCGTCGCAGACAGGATTAAGTGAAGATTCATAGTGTATCTCACCTTTTGGTAAATTGACTACATCACAAAAGGTGTGTGCTTTCGCTTCTCTCACTACTTTTGCATATTGCCTTTGCAATATCCCCGCTATATCTTTTGGTAATACTTCTGCAAAGGTTTTTCCATAGCACTCTTCGCTTAACCTAGCATAATCCATTCCTATTTTATTCACATACATATATTGAAACGTTTCATTATCAATAACTTTCAATATGAATACTAAATCTTGAATAGCATGTAATAATCCTTGTCTAATTAAATCCATATCTATCATACTTAAAAAGGTATTTTGATTACTATATTCTTCCTTCATATTTATCTCAACCCGTCTTATCTATTTTTAATCATATATCCCATTCTATATGATTATGTCCTCTCTTTTAAATGTATGATTATATATTATTTTTATTTTATAAAAAAAAGTCGCCATATGGCGACTTTTAATAAACGATTTCTAAATCTAATCCAGGGTAATTTTGTTGACGGAACGCTTCATAAATTAAAATTGCTGCTGTATTAGATAAATTTAATGAACGTACTTTATCTGTCATTGGAATACGTAAACAATGATCAAAGTTTTCTTCGATTACATTAGCTGGTAAGCCGTTTGTTTCTCTTCCAAATACAAAATAGTAATCCTTCTCGCGCTTGCTATAGTCAAACGCTGTATGAGCTTTCTCGCCATACTTTGTTAAATAGAAGAATTCACCGTCTTTATTTTTTTCATAAAATTCTTCAATTGAATCATAGTACGTAATTTTTACGTGCTGCCAATAATCTAATCCTGCACGCTTTAACATTTTATCATCCGTTGAAAATCCAAGCGGTCTAATCAAATGTAATTCTGTTCCAGTTGCTGCACAAGTACGAGCAATATTCCCTGTATTTGCTGGAATTTCTGGCTGATATAAAACAACATGTACTCCCACGCGATATTCACCTCTGTTTTTTGTCTACTACGTATTATACCACTTGAGCGAAAAATCTCTACCCATTAATAATATGAAAGAATTTATATTTCATTTGTGGTGTATATTTACTAGAGTCTTCATAGTTCCAATAACGTCGACGGCTATTCGCTGAATGTGCATTTACAAGCGGCATACCATCTGCATCTTTTGCTACTACAATCGTCGTATGATTCCATCTTCCGTCATCCTCGAAATCATAAGCAATGACATCTCCAAGAATAAGTTCTTCTGGCCTCTCTACCGCCTCTGCTCGAAGTCCTGTTGTAGCACCTGACAAATACCAATAAAAAGAATGTGCAACAGCCCAGCTCCAGCTCCACTGATTCTCCCTTTGCCACCATCCTTTACGAATATTAGGATATCCGCTCATAGGTACTTCTCCAGTATGAAGACATTGAGAAATGAAATTCGTACAATTATCAGGGAAATTACGATACATAGGATTTCGGTCATCCCACCAACGCTCTGCATATTTCACTGCCTCTAAACGATTATACTGATAAGAACCGTACTTCTCTTTCGTAATTTCCCTTTCTAATGTCTCACCCATTCTAATTTCTTCTGACACTTCAATAGCATAATCGCCTATAATCCGACTATTATTTAAACAAACTCTTCGTTTTAATTGTTCCTCTTCAATATAAAATAATTCTTTATGCTTAATTAAATATTTAAAATGTATTTGATAATCAATTTCTTGATGGTCATTACTATTTAATTGTCTAATGAAAGAAACATCCGCAGTTGCTTTCACTATATGTGCACTACGTCTTTGAAACAATTGTTTCTTTCTCAGTGCCATTTGTAGTAAATCCTCAGCAATACCATCCACATTCGTTCTTTTCTCCGTTATATATGCTAAAAATTGTTGTACTTGGTTTTCAATCTTCGTTTTTACAACCATTCTGTCTCCCTCCCATATTACAATATGAAAAAGGGAAATATTATCTACTCTTTTTTCTGTGCTAACAATTCAAGCCCGCGATTCATTTCATGAAGCACTTCTTCATCTTTCTCACGTTCCATCGCTTTCTCAATCGCTTCGCCTACTCCATCTCCGCCAATTTTCCCAAGTGCCCATGCTGCCGTTCCGCGTAGTACTGGTCTTGGGTCATCTTTCATAACACCAATTAAATCAGGAATTGCCGATGTTTCTTTAAAATGTGCTAATGCTAAAATCGCATTTCTTTGCAGTGGCTTTTTCCCTCTCCATGACCCTGACATAATCCCATATTTCTCTTTAAAATCACGATTACTAATTGTTAAAAGTGGTGTTAATAATGGTTTAACTAGCTCAGGATCCGGCTCCATCTCAGGATGATTATGAAAATCCATTCCTTTGTTTTTCGGGCAAACAGTCTGACACGTATCACATCCATATATACGATTTCCTATTTTATCGCGATATTCTTCAGGTAGGAATCCTTTCGTCTGTGTTAAAAACGCAATGCACTTCTTCGAATCTAACTGTCCCCCCTGTATTAAAGCACCGGTAGGACAAATATCGATACATTTCGTACAGCCCCCGCATTGATCTTCTATCGGCTTATCTGGCGGGAATGGAACATTTGTAATCATTTCCCCTAAGTATACGTACGAACCAAATTCAGGTGTAATAATAGAGCAGTTTTTACCGCTCCATCCAATGCCTGCACGCTCTGATACAGCTCGATCACTTAATTCACCTGTATCAACCATGGACTTCACTTCTATATCCGGAAGTTTTTCAATTAAATATGCTTCTAATTTTTGCAAACGATCTCGTAAAACAAGATGATAATCTTGTCCCCAAGAAGCACGACAAAAAATCCCACGGCGTTCTCCACGCTTACTTAATGGTGCATTTTTTAATTTTGAAGGATATGCTAAAGCAATCGCAATAATTGATTTAGCACCCGGTAATAACAGTTGCGGATTCGTTCTCTTCTCTATATCAGGCTCTTCAAATCCAGATTGATAATTTAATTGTTGTTGCTGGATTAAGCGCTGCTTTAATTCCTCAAAAGGAGAAGCACTCGCAAAGCCTATTTTATCTATGCCAATTGTTTTACTATACGCAATTACATCTTGCTTTAATTGTTCAAAATCCACTCTTAATCGCCTCCTCAGATGAATCCATCCCTTATGTAACGACTCTATTGGTTAGTAATTCACTTTTGGAATACTATTATTTACTTCTATTTTCGCATGTAATTAGGTTTTTCAAACATTAAAAAACGCAATGCCTCGTTTATCTCGGAAACGAAACACTGCGTTGATCACAATTTATAGAAAAACATTTAATAAAATTTGGAGCGGGTGAAGAGAATCGAACTCTCGACCAGAGCTTGGAAGGCTCTTGTTTTACCACTAAACTACACCCGCAAATATGAATTACATATAAGATATTAGAATAACTTATGTAAAGTAGTATAGCATGTAAAAAAAGTAGAGGCAAGAATTTTATCGAAAAAAGTCGAAAAAGTGATGAGAGACCTCATCACTTTTTCAATTCTTTATCAATTGCCTTCTTCATACTATCGAAATCAGGGTTTGCAAGATTTCCGTTTACATATACAGAAGGAGCACCTTGAACTTTTAATTTTTGAGCACGATCTGAATCTTTACGTACTTTTTCTTTAATGTCTTTACTGTGTAAATCTTTCTTAAATTGCTCTACATCAACTTTTGGAAGTTTCTCTTTCACAATGCTAAGAAGCAAATCTTCTGTAATCCATTCTTCCGTATCTTTCTTTTGATTTTGATAAATCTCATCATAGAAGATCCAGAATGAATCTTTATCTTGTTTATAAATTGCTTCACCAGCTGCTGCACCTAAATCCGAGTCTTTTCCGATAAATGGGAAGTTAATAAAATATAACTGCACTTTGCCTTTATCAATATACTCTTCTTTTAATCGAGGTAATACTGTTACATCCCAAGTACGACAAGCAGGACATTTAAAGTCTCCAAATTCAACTACCTTAACTGGAGCATCATCTTTCCCTAAAGATTGTTGCGTAGAATAAGCAAACATCTCATTCCCTTTATCTTTTTTGTCATTTATGATGCTATACGCAATTGTTCCAATTACAATCAATACTGCGATAGAAAAAACTATACCAAGAGCCATGAGTTTATTTGATTTCATATACATTCCTCTTTAAATTCATATTCTGTATACAGCATTGTACACAATACACATAATATCAACACTTATATACGTCACGCAATGAACACGCTCACATAAATTACAAAAACACAATAATTGTGACGATATTGTGTCACAATTTGTCACAATTTATTCAAAAAAAGAAGCTCCTCTGTAGGAACTTCTCTTAACTTACTGCTTTTTTACGCGCGCTATTTAACATCGACTGCTCTATTTTTATATCATGACGAATTACTAATTTCTCACTAACTGCTTGAACATACTCATCATGGCTTATATAGCCTTCTTTCTCCATTAGTCTCAAAACGACATTTCGTCTCTCTACTGCTTTATCATAGTTTTGGGCAGGTGAGTAATAAGCAGGTGCTTTTACTACAGCAGCCATCATTGCACTTTCAGCCAACGTTAATTGGTTCACCTTTTTACCGAAGTAAAGGTTTGCTGCTTTTTCAATTCCCCACGCTCCTTCTCCATAATAAATATTACTTACATATAATTTTAAAATTTCATCCTTCGTAAATGTGCGTTCAATTTTTTTCGTATAAAAAATCTCTTTCCACTTACGAGAAAATGTACGTTCATTTGTTAAAAAAGCATTTTTAGATAGCTGTTGTGTAATCGTGCTTCCTCCTTGCACGACACCACCAGCCTTTATATTCTCAACTGAGGCTCTAATAATTGCTATATAATCTAAACCGTTATGATGATAAAATCTTTTATCTTCTGTCGCAATAAATGCATGTGTTAATGATTCTGGCACCTCTAACTTAGCCGGTACATGTAATTTACTAATATCACTTTTCTCAATCATTACATTTCCAATGAATAATAACGTACAACTTAACAATAATAATAATATAATGGCTTTATAAAAAAGTTTAGTCATTGGATTTAATGCAACTTTTTGATGATAGTTCACCCTAGATAATACTCGTTCTTTCATCTTGAACACCTCTTTTCCACACAGCATATAACTCTTACTTTAAGAATACATTGTTGTAAAAAAATATCCCATCGATTTCTCTTACACGTACCTTACATCATTGTAAGGTATAAAGTGAAACTTTAATGAGCCCTCATCAATCAGGCTTACTGCCCAGCAAATAGTGGGATAAAAAAGTATTGTATCACAGTATTTTTTTATCTACTATTCATCTGAAATATTGAATATAGGTTATGTTAAAGCACGAATAACCAATAAAAGAGAAACCCTTAAGACTATTATATTTTCACTTTACACTTTAATTATATCATCTACAAATATATATACTTTTGACTATCTAGTAATCTAAATGTATATAACATATAGATTTATTATACAGAACAAACGTTCTGCAAATCAATACTAGTGCTATTATTATTTTGACCTTTTTCTTAAACAGTATACAAAAAAGAGTAGTGATTCGAATGTATCTCAAATCGGCTACTCTTTTCTTTACAATCTTCCTATTAAATTATACGGCTGTACTTCCCACGTTTCATACGGAATAAAATGTGTTGCTCTCATTGCATCAAGCGTTCTGGATTTCATATGAGGACGCGTTATATACTCATCTATGTTCTCTTCATTTAAATCAACAAATTTAGCCTCTTGTATCTCTTCAGGTTGAGTTTTTATTTCACCACTTATATATGCTACTTTAAAAACAACAGCTAGAATATGCATAGAGGTATTATAATAAACCCCTGTAATTCCGATAGGCTTCACCGTTAACCCTGTTTCCTCTTTTATTTCCCTACAGACAGCTTGATCGAGCGCTTCGCCTTCTTCTACCTGTCCTCCTGGCAACTCCCACGTATCAGCTCGCCAGTGCACTTTTGTTAATAACACTTCATTTTTTTCATTTGTTAAATAACCTGCTACAGCAACTATATGCTTTGGTGTCTTATGTTCCATATTAAGCCTCCTAGAGATAATGAATATTTTATATATCCCTATAATCATATTCACTACCTACAACAAAATACCTTTAATACTTCATCACTTTAATTAACTTCATAAAAAAAGACCCTATCCGCTAAGCGAAAAGGGTCATCTATCGTATTACTCTCCTAAGTCTACGTTGTGATAAACTTGTTGAACATCTTCCAAATCTTCTAATGCATCAACCATTTTCTCAAATTGTGCTTGAGCATCTTCAGGAAGTGTTACATCACTTTGTGCAAGCATTGTTAATTCTGCAACTGTAAACTCCTCAACGCCAGCACCTTTAAGTGCAGATTGTACTGCATGGAATTGATCTGGTTCAGCATACACGATAACAGAATCTTCTTCTTCTAGAATGTCACGTGCGTCTACATCTGCTTCCATTAAAATTTCAAGAACTTCATCTGATGTTTTACCTTCAAGGCCGATAACAGCTGTCGCATCAAACATGTAAGCTACAGAACCGTTCACACCCATATTACCACTGTTTTTGCTAAATGCAGCTCGTACATCTGCTGCAGTACGGTTTACGTTATTTGTAAGTGTATCTACAATAACCATAGCTCCATTTGGTCCGAATCCTTCATAACGAAGCTCGTCATAATTTTCTTCTGAACCGCCTTTTGCTTTTTCAACTGCACGATCAATAATTGTTCTTGGAACATTGTATGTTTTCGCACGCTCTAATACAACTCTTAGCGCTTGGTTTGATTCTGGATCTGGCTCGCCTTGTTTTGCTGCCACATAAATTTCACGCCCAAATTTCGCGTATATACGGCTTGTATTTGCATCTTTTGATGCTTTTTTGTCTTTAATATTGTTCCATTTACGGCCCATACTTTCCACTCTCTTTCCCGTTTTAAATCTACATAAAAATATTAATATGAAATATAATGTGTGTTCAACACATTTTTAAAAGAAATATAAAAAGTTCATTTTTGATTCATATTATAGACATAATATAAATCACTATCATTTTGTTCTTTCGACAAGTTATATTATACATGAATTCCTACGTTTATTACGAATTTTAGAAGCACATAGTATAATTTAACAAAAAGACTCTAACATTTCTGTTAGAGTCTTTTTATATTGCTGACACCTATTTCCATAATATTCCCATAATTACTTTCTATTGTTGTATAATAAAAATAGGGAAAAATTTGAAGAAAAGAGAGCGGGAGAATTATGACACATTCAAATGAGAAAAAAGCACATAGTCTTAAAGGGATAGAAGAAAAGTTAAACCCAACTATCTATCAAGTGAGATTCATGAAATTAGATGAACCAATTCAATTTGAGTCGTTCCCTGAATTAAAAGATTTAGGGGACTGGTTAAGTACTTCAACGCATATGTGGGCATGCCACTCAACTATGTATAAGTACAACAGAGAAGGGTTTGAAAAGAAGTTTTTAGAGGTTACAAACTTAACCGTTGGTAATGTACTAATATCTACTGGTGGTATCGGATTTAACTTCATGTCACCGGGGTGGAGAAATTCTCTCTAGAGTACTCGAAAGAAATATTGTATATACAATATTTTTTCTGCTTATTTTGTCATGTAATGAAAAGAAAACAAAAAAGCTCTATACTAATTGTATAGAGCTTTTTTACGCCGTTCATGATACCGATGGTCGGGGTCGAACCGACACTCCCGAAGGAACACGATTTTGAGTCGTGCGCGTCTGCCAATTCCGCCACATCGGCACAAAAGAAAAGGCGGCAACCGGATTTGAACCGGTGATAAAGGTTTTGCAGACCTCTGCCTTACCACTTGGCTATGCCGCCATATTAAATTTTATTGGAGCGGAAGACGGGATTCGAACCCGCGACCCCAACCTTGGCAAGGTTGTATTCTACCACTGAACTACTTCCGC
>NZ_JBFUPV010000019.1:0-80898 GCF_041360755.1 Bacillus sp. RCC_6_1 | reverse complement strand
AACTCCTTGTTCCGTTGCTGGAATCGCTGGTTGTGATGGACTTACTTTTGGTCCGTTCACAACTCCTTGTTCCGTTGCTGGAATCGCTGGTTGTGATGGACTTACTTTTGGTCCGTTCACAGCTCCTTGTCCCATTGCTGGAATCGCTGGTTGTGATGGACTTACTTTTGGTCCGTTCACAACTCCTTGTTCCGTTGCTGGAATCGCTGGTTGTGATGGACTTACTTTTGGTCCGTTCACAACTCCTTGTTCCGTTGCTGGAATCGCTGGTTGTGATGGATTTGCTTTTGATCCGTTCACAGCTCCTTGTCCCATTGCTGGGATCGTTGGTTGTGATGAATTTATTTTTGGTCCGTTCACAGCTCCTTGTCCCATTGCTGAAATCGCTGGTTGTGATGGACTTACTTTTGGTCCGTTCACAACTCCTTGTTCTGTTGCTGGAATCGCTGGTTGTGATGGATTTGCTTTTGATCCGTTCACAGCTCCTTGTCCCATTGCTGGAGTCGCTGGTTGTGATGGATTCGCTTTTGGTCCTACTGCATGTGGTCCTATCGGTCCATCATATTGATTTTCCATTGGGGTTATCCTCTCTTCCGTTTTTTCTCCGTTCATTGTAGACTGCCCCACTCCTGCTTTTGGTCCTGCTGGATGTGGTCCTATTGGTCCATCATATTGATTTTCCATTGGAGTTATCTTCTCTTCCGTTTTTTCTCCGTTCGTTGTAGACTGTCCCACTCCTGCTTTTGGTCCTGCTGGATGTGGTCCTATCGGTCCGTCATATTGGTTTTTCATTGGTGTAATCTTATCACTTAATTTTTCACCGTTCTTTGCAGGTTTCTTAGCTCCTGCCTTCGATCCTGCTGATTGTGAGCCTATATTTGATTTAACCGGTATTGGTAACGGAATATTAGACTTCCCTCCATCAAATAACGATTCCTCATTTATTGAAAACCCACCAGGATTAACCTTGGAATCATCCTTTCCTTTTACTTCTTTATTATTTCTGCTGCCGATTGATGATGTACCTGGTATTGCCTCTGCACTACCTCGACCTTTTGGGGCTTTCTTATCTTTCTCTTCTGAATCACCAGAACCATCAATATCACCTCCACCGCCAGAAGGTGGAGGACCGTCATCATCATCATCATTATTACCATTTTGCGTATCAAAGTTGTTTAAATCATTATCTCCAACACCTGGCATACGTGGACCTGCTGGATCTTCTTTCCCTCTAAGCTTATTAATCATACCCGCTGTTCCTGTTGCACCTTTTTTCATCATTTTCCCTGTCGCTTTTGCAACATCAAATCCAGCTTTTGCTGCCATTGCACCTGCCATCATAGTCTTCCAGCCACTTTGTAAACCTGCATCAATACCAAGTATACGTTCAACAATATTTGGCCCATCTATAACAGCCCAAGAACCAGCAAGAAGAAGTAGTGCGTTCCCCCAGCCCATAAAACCAAAATCTTTTGTAGCTAGCCACCCTACATAAAGGGTATATATTTTTAAAAGTAATGCCATACAAAAAATGACTGCATAGCAGCTGAAAATTTCATTTATTACCTTTTTTAATCTTTGACCGCCACTAATATCAGTTGCGGCTACTAGTGCTCCAAAGATATTATGAAAAGCCAATTCATAGATAATTCGTCCTACTTTTACTATACTAATTAATAAAGCAAATGCAGTAACAATGAGTGAGATTAGTACCGATCCCCAATTTATGCTCCATCTATAGTAAGCTTCTTTAAACACATCAAACCAACCATTATCTAGATCTACCGCTTCAATTTTATTATCATACGAAAGAGCTAACCTACTATTTAAAGCCTTTTTCCCTTCATCCTTCGCTAAAGACATATCTACCGTTTCATTAAAATCAATATATTTAATATTTCCTTCCGAGATACCATTAATTCTTTTTCCCTCTGGATCTCCCAATTGAAAATTCGTCTTAGCGTAAAAGTTAAGATCTGCTAAATTACTTTTAACAATACTTACCCCTAGCGAACCTGGTGATGCATGCAAGTCTTTCACACCAGCACTCGCTATTTTATTGAGGTTGTCCATTAAAATCGGACCACCTACAAGAAATAATATTGAAAGTAATCCGTTTAATATAACATTCGTTCTTTTTTCTATTTTATTGAACATTAATTGGTAACCAACTGCTATTATGGTAACAGTCAAAAGCGCCCATATTACTAAACTCATTCCGTTCCTTAAATTATTAATTTCTGAATATTGAAAGAAATCATTGCTTGTAATAACTTGTATTACTACCTTTTCTACAACCTCATTTATATAAAGAAGTAAAAATAGGAGTTTCTCGCCTAACCAACGAAATATATTACTCGCAATTCCGTTTATATCTAATATATCTTGATATTGAGTTAGTATTTCTTCCTTACTCAATGCATTCACCTCTTTCTATAATCGAATTGAAATATCATTTTTTTTCTTTTGTACGAACTTACAAGTGAAAAGCATTACTATATAAAAAAGAAGGAGCAGTATAGTAGCTGGTCCTTTCACTGATAAAAATTGATCATATATATTGGCAGTCATGAAGTGAAGAATAACTGGCATTGCACCAACCATACCAATAATCATATAGATTGTTTGCGCCCTACCTTTCTTCTTACGATGTAGATCATCACGTTTGGAGATTTCAAAGTTCATACTTTTAATAACTCGGCCAAACATTTCCCTTGCTGAACCACCTTTTTCATCTTTAATCTTTAAAATTTTATGAAATTGATTCAAAGCTGGGAAATTAAATTTTTCAAAGTGCTTTGTATCTAACTTTGCCTCTTCTTCCAATTTAGCTAGTGTTTTATCAATTTCTTTTTGAATAGAAACATCTAATGTTTTCTTTGTTTCTATCAAGCTATAATATGGATTTTTCCCCGACTGCATAAAGAAAGACATATTAGTTGCATACTTTAATAGCTCATTTAATTGAAATTGATAAACCCTGACTTTCTTATTTGCAACAGTAAAGGCGAAGAACCATATTACTGAACCAAAACTACCTGCAATTATACTTATAGGAACATCCTTCAAAATTATGTATACATATCCTGTATGCATAATAAATAAAAATGCTAACCATCCTACTATGGACCACCCACTAAATAGCAATCTTGCTTCTTGCCACAAAGATATTTTTTTCTTTTTTGATTTTGCCATTTTTATAAACCTCCTTTAATAAAAAAAGAACCTATTCTTTAGAATAAGTTCTTAAAATAATTATTTTTCTAGCCCCATCTTAATTGAGTAGCTAAAATCTCCATTTTCATAAGGCCTTGTTTTCCCACTAAAAATAGAACTTGAACCATCAACTATTTTCCCCTTTTTAAAGGCTAAATACCTACTTTTTGGTTCTGTTATACCTATGCTCTCTAATTCGTTTCTTGTCTTACTTGCCACATTGGAATCCCAATCTAAATCTTTAGGTGCGTCTTCCCAAGAAAAGAGATACACTTTTTTATCTAATTGTTTTGCATCATAATCCAAAACTTGTTTTGCATTTGAATTTTGAAGATCTCTATTATGAGCCATCATTACAAATACAGGCTCTTCTTTTTTAACTAATTTCATTAATTCATCATATGAAACTTCCACTACTCCAGCGCTAACAGATTTCTCATTCTTATTAGATTTACTACTCGTTCTATCTGTATTTTTAGAACAGCCACTTACAACCATTATAGATAGAATTACTAGTGCAATAATCCAATTTGATTTTATGATTTTCAATTCAATCACTCCAACTGTATATTTATAAATCCATATAAGTATAGTTTACTAAATTTACAGCTGCATGTACTAGACTTATTCTCATTTAATTGAGTCAAAGAATTGATTTACAGCTTCTTTAGGTTGGTATCCTACTAATCTATTTACCTCTTTACCATCCTTAAAATGAATCAAAGTAGGCGTTCCCTGTAAATCATAATCACGCCATCCCTCTTTGAACTCGTAAGCATTGTATAAACTAAATTTTGCATTAGAGTATTTTTTTACTGCATCCTTTAAATTAGGCTCTAGCGCTTCACAATATGAGCATACTGGACTAAAAAAATAAACCACTTCATTCTGTCCAACTTTTTCATTTCCCTTTAATTGCTCAGGCAAAATTATATTTTGATAAAACGAATCTTTCTCTGCTTGCTCTAAAGTTTGCATAGACACTTGTTTGTTTCCGTATGGACTTACTTGTTGTTTTTGTGAATTTCTATATGTATCAAAAACCATAAAAGCACCAAAAACTACAATAATAGCTGATAACATGAAAAATATTTTTTTCATTACTCATCCCACCCAAATTATTTGATATTAACATGTTATCAGCTTTTTTTAGCCCTATTCTATCAATAAACTTGCAGAAAAGTTTCGTAAAACTTGCAAAAAACTCCTATTTTGCAACTTCCTCTTTAAATACATCTGGTAGTAAATGATAAAGCTTAGCATCTTTTAATAGTTTGATTGTTCGCTCTGAAACAGGTTGTATTTTTTCGATTGTTTTATACTCACCTAATTCTGGATACCATTCATTTTCCTTCTGATAAATAGTTCGATAAATAAGCCCCTTCTCACTACTATAGTCAATAAACTCTACCACTTCTTTTATGTCTCGTATAACCTCTCCACTGTCATGTTCTTTTCTCATTTGTATTCCGTATGGTAACAATTCTATTATGTCTCTTAAAATTGTAATGTCATCAGAATTCGCATATGCTGGAGCTTGCTTCATCATAGGGATATATCGACCAGGAATAGCTCTGGCACTTTTAGCATGGACAGTTGTAATAATAGAATGATCCGTTTTTGCACTATCCAATACCCCCGCAGCTTCCTTTCCACGGGTTTCTGAAATCATAATCCAGTCTGGATTATTACGTAACCCTGCTTTAATTAAATGCCATATATCAACTTTTTTCTCACGATCATTATTAGCAAGTGTTCTCAAACTACTGATATCTTTGTTGGGATATAATTCTTTAATATGACTATCTGGGGTATCCTCAATTAAAAATATTGAATCATAATCATCCATAAAACCTACCAATAATTTCTGTAACTCAGTCTTCCCCGTACCTGTTCCGCCACTAATTGTAAAATTCCCCCTAGCTTTAATAAGTAATTCAAGAAGTACTGATATCTCCTCACTTACTAGGTCTGTTAATTTAGAAATTGCTAAATGAGGTTTGCTTACACGCAAAGCAAACGTTCCACCATATGCACAAACAGGATGGATTGTATTTACTCGTAAATCGCCAAATGCCGTGTCTAATATGGGTTCACTCTCTGTCAATTCTTCCCCTTGAATAGCAGCAATTTGTCTCATTAAGTTATTTACTTCCTCTGTAGTTGGTTGAGATTTAGGAGTATACCTTCCTGTAGCCCTATTTTCTATTCTTAAGAAAGTTCCATTCCATTTAATATCCGTAACATCTTTATCTTTCATATATGGTTTTAAAAAACTTCCCTCTAGAATTTTCTTAACTTTTTGTTGTTTTTCTTCATGATTATTCATTACATCCATTTCCTTTCATTTAAAAAGTCATTACACTTGAAATTTGATTCATATAATAGATAAAAATAATACCTGCAAATCCAGCCACAAAACCTACAGCTAAAAATAGTGCTGGCACAGAGAATATATCCATTGCCTCTACTTTTTTATCAACTAGCTCATTAACTTTATTCTCTTGAATACGATCAATAAACATTTCTAATTCTTGTAAAGCTTCCTTCTTTATCCCATACTCACTAAATTCATAAATAATGCTCATAACCATATTTGCTTCACTTGTACCTACAAAATCTGCAAATTCAATATAATGCTCACGATCATTACTCTTCTCAATCTTTTCAACTAATAAATTTAATTGCGCTTGCATTGGTCCTTTTAAATATGGAGCTGTTTCTTTTAATGTTGTATAAACATTTCCAGAAGTACCTAATAAACCTAAAAAATATCTTAAAAACTCTGGAAATAAAAAGGTTTTCTCTATATTGGCATTCGTATTACGTAGCATTAAATTAAAATAGTTATATTTATTGGCAGCTATCACGATTATGGGTAACCCTAAGAAAAACTCATATTTCTTTGTGGTCATTACAACTAATGTGTAACCCATAAAAATTACTAAAGTTAACATCCATTGTGTAATGCGATAAGCCTTTTTATCTAAATTAAAGTACTCCAAATACATATCTAAATGCTTTTCACTTAAAATCTCTCCAAACATCCTCTATCACTCCTTTTAACCCATAAATAATAAAAGGAAGGGAATCATCCCTTCCTATCTCTCCATTTCTAAACCTTTTTTCTTCTGTTTCTCATTTTTCTTTTCGTTAGTTTCTTTATTAGAGTTAGTTTTATTTGATTTTTTATCATACTCTTGTTTTTGTTTATCTAAATTTTTCTCTAACTTTATTAATTTTTCTTTTTGAGATTCTGTTAGATCCAGCTCTTTTAACTCTTTAAATGCTTCTTTTCTAAGTTGATATATTGTTTCAACCGAATGGGATTTCTCAAATTCTTTCATTGCTCTTACATTTTTATCGTGCTTGGCTTTATTATCTTCTTTTTTCACTTGTTTCATAGGCTCTTTAGGTTCTACATTGAGTAATTTTAGAACCCCAGCTTTGAAACGCTCCTTATACTGCCACTTCTCTTTTTCGGTTTCTTTTTGTTCTTCTAAGAGGTTTAATACTTTCCCTTTAAAAAGTTCTTTATATTGATCTTGTTCAATTTCCTCATCAATTTCATCTAAAGATTCTTTATAATCCTCTTTACTTAAATCATATTTTTTTAGAATTCCACTTAATTTTTCTCTCCCGACATAATATTTCCCCTTTTTTTGAAATTCATCTCTATCTATATTTTGTTCGAAAACTTTTACATTTTCTGTTTTATGATCAACTTCAACAATCAAATATCTTTGTCCCTGTTTACTGAGATCATTGGACTTTAACTCAAATTCCGTATACTCACTATTAGTTTTTTTTATTACAAATTGGTCTTGTTTAAATCTTGATTGATCCTTTTCCGTAATATCTAAAGCAAATTTATAAATTGCTTTTTTCATATGTTCTTGTTCTAATTGGTCTCTAGTAATCATTTTAATATCCCCCATTTATATTAATCATTACTTGGGATACTATCCCAACCATCATTTGCAACAGCAGCCCACTGATCTCTTACATCAATTTCGTCATACTCTGCATGTTCTTCCCGTTCTTCAGATTCTGCAAATTGTTGTACTTGAAGAAATGCTTCTTCCTCTGTAGCCTCATAACAATCAGATTTTTTTGCTCTTTCTCGCCATAATTCAATTACCGATTTAGGTAAATACTCATTTAATTGCCCAACTAATTCTACTTTTGTTTTTAAAGATAAGTAGGAGGCATATACAATGAACGATAAACATTGTTGGAATGTAAACTCATCAAAATGAGTTTCTACAATATTTAAAGCAATATCAGCTCTATCATGAATATAATCCCCTAACTCCGTCCTAATCGTGTCTTTTATCTCTAAAATGGAATCTTTCGGCATTAAATCTTTCATTAATACATAACTATCAGTCTCTGATTTTGCAGTATATACGATATTTTCTAAGATGATGTTTTCATGTTCTGAAATAATTGGTAAATTCAATACTGACTTTGAATTATCAAAATCATGACTTAAATACTCGTAACGAGCTTTAGCAGCCGTTTCATTACGATTATAAATTGGCTTTGGTACAATCTTTCCAAACTTATTATCTTGCCTTTTATTTACACGTACGACTACACTTTCACCCTCCTGTAATCGCATTAATTCATCTGGCATCAATAAATAACGTTCTTTTGTACTTTCACTTGTACTCTTATCCGTAGATAAGAATTTACCACTTCGAGTGTAGTCTTGAATCGTTTGTTTCCCTATTAAGGCAGCATAGTGCTCCGCTGTAGATTTATCCATTGTTAAGATATAAATTTGGTTCGAACAGTTACCAATAATTGTGTCAGCTTCATCCCCATATAAACTCTTGACCTGTGAATATGCTTGTAAAACTAAATGGAAGCGGAATCCTTTACCAGCACCAACCGTAATCATACCGTCCATACCATCAATGGCTGGCATATTCCCAAATTCATCGAGTAATACCTGCACTTTTCTTTTCATTTTTCCACTTGCACTCATTGTTGCTTTTTCAGCATTGACACGATAGGCTTGGCTTACAAAAATTGAAGCCAATACATGGTTTGATTTATCGAAATCAGGCGTTACCATAAAAATCGCTACTGGTTTTTCACCAAATCCAATCTTTGTTAAATCTAGCGAATTATACGATGTTAATTTAGCATTTGGCGTCAATGTGAAAATTTGTAGTTTAGCCATTGCATTACTAAAAATACCAGAACGTGTATTACCAGCGGCAAAGTTACTCGTTGCGTACATCATACGAGCTGGATCATTTTCATCTCTTGCTTGGAAAAACATATCTAGTGCATTTTCTCCTGTTTCCTCATTATTATCACTTCCTTTTGTCGCAAGGAAGTTAGCTACAGAATACATATTTACTCTTTCTTCTTTTCCAACTTTTAAAGAATCTGCTGTAATAGCTAAAATAATAGCTGTTACTAGAGATATAGAAGAGTTATTCCAAAATGGATCTTTAGCATTTGGATCTTGATACAAGGAAAATGTCACACTATTGGCATACTGTTGAGCTAAAGCAGTATCCCCTTTTTTATATGCTTCTATAACCAATTGAAGTGGATTGAATCCCATTGATTTCTTTTGTTGCATTAAGTTGTAAATATAGACTTCATAACCTCTCTTTTTCAAAGTTTCATAGCTGGCCGCAGCAATTTCTCCCTTGGGATCATTAACTATCATGGAATCTTTTTCTTCTGCACGAGAAATTACATCGACTGTTGGAAAAACGTATCGCTCCCCTTTACCTGATCGGGATATACCAATAACCGCTGTATGTACTGGGCCAGTATCTAACATAAGTAAATATTTCTTTCCTTTTTGGAGAGCAGAGACAATTACACCACTTCCCCCTTTGTACTCTTTGTCACTACCTGGTACAACTTTATATTGTTTCATTAATTCTTTTGGTTCTTCAAATTCTGCACTACCGTGCTGGTTCTCATTCATTGTTGCGTAATTTGTTTTCATGCTGTAGCAAAATTTTAATAATCCAAAGAGAGTAAGTGCATATGCACCTATATAGAAGGTCATAATATCACTTTGAAAATTGAAACAATCCTCCCACGAAAGATGAAATAAATCCATTGCTTGCATATTTTCATGAGCAAATTCTTTAAAAACAACTAATATATTTTGCAAAAATGCTAATAAGAAATTAGCAAAGAAAAAGTTAAAAAATAAAACCAAAATACTAATAAGCATTAATACTTTGGTTTCGGCTAATTTATTTATTGACTGTTTCACAAGCGCTCTCCTTTCCTATCTTCTTAAAACTGAAACAAAATTGGACGTTTCTAGCGTTTGCTCACGATATACATTTATATATTTGTAACGATATTGAATTTCGATAACAGTACCAACGGGCTGTTTTCCAGCAACATTAGAACCCTTTTGATCCTTAAAGTTCAGTTCATATCCTTTAGAACGTAATTTATTAGCTATCCCTTGAATTTTTGGCGTTATGCCCCCTTCTGAATCAACCATTTGCTGTACCTCAGTAGTTACTTTCATGAAAGCATTTTGGTGAATAGACTGGATACTTAAAAATAATTGAAAGGGTAAGAAGATAGCTATAAATATAAGCATTGAAAGAATTGAACCTTTCAGCTCTCCCATGTCACAACTCCTTTCCGCCTAACTAATTAGAAATCTTATTTAAAGATAATCTTTGTTCGGCTTGTGAACGGACTTCCTTATCTTTATTTAGTTGTTCAATTTTAAATTGAACACTTTCAATCTCATTCGACTTCTCAGTTGGTTTTTGATCATGATTTAAAAATACATAACTAATTCGAATATCATTTCCATGATTTTTTTGAACTTTAATCACTTCTGATACTAAATTAGCAACTAGTTCTTTGGGATCTTGTTCAATTTTTTGAGATTCTCTTAATTGACCAACTGCCATTGTTGAAAGTAATGATTTTACTTCTGTTATGGTCCTGGTATTATTGTTTTGATTTAAACCAAATATGGAGGCTGCTAAAATAACACATGCAACACTTACAATTACGAAAAAGAATTTAAATGGCGCTGTCATAGTATTTCATCCCCTATCTGACTAACGCTCTAAAGTACCTTCGTTAGAGCGTTGTTTAACTATTGGCTGTTTGTCCATATTTTTTTCATATTGCTTCACGAATTTAATCAAATTCCTATCAAATTCCTCGGTTCCTGTTACTAAAGTAGTTCTATTAGAATGTCGAGGATAAAAAACCATCGGATCTTCGCCACCTGGTAAAGAATTAACCTCTGCATCCCTAACGATAATCTCACCTATCTGAAACGATACTTTCCTTGTCATATCACTTTCTTTTTTATAGGAAAGTATCTTTAGTTGTGCTGACTCACTGTTTTTAGTAGGGATTACTATATCTTGATAATCCTGATTTTTCGGTGCTTTTCGAGCAATATGTTTTAAAAATCCTTCCATTCTTCTACCCACTTCTACAACCGATTTATTAGCTTCCAACCCTGGAATATTTACGCTTCCTGGTGGATTATCAATTGCAATGTTATGCAGCGTTAACCCTTCATAACTAACTTTAAATTGCGTACGATCAATGCTTTCTTGATCCGACCGATATAAACGATTAATTACTAATCTCTGCTCTAATTTGGGTGCATCTATTAAATTTTTGTCCCATATATTATGTTTAATGGCTTCATAAGCTTTTTTAAATTCCAGCCTATTTTTTTGCAAATATTCATTTGTATCTTTTATATCTTCTAATTGATACTTAAATGACCTATAATTTAAGTTTTCTTCTTCCAATGCTTTCTTTAAATTCTCATTAGCCTCAATACCAGCTTTATCATTATCTGTTGCTATAATGAATACCTTATCTTGTAAGGCTTCCTTATTACTCTTTATATCTTCTATTACCTTTCTCCACTTTCGTGATCCTGTAAGAGCGTAAATACCGACATCGGAATCTATTTCACGGAAAGAATATGCATCTATTGGGGATTCTCCAATTACAATATGTGTTGCCTTTTCTGGAATATCTTTAAAATAATCCCTTGCAGTTGATTTTGGGTTTACTTGTAATTGGATTTCTTTCTTAGATACATTCGGATCTATAGTTGACCGTAATAATATTCTGTCTACCATTCCGTTCTCACCATAGATTGGGAGAACAATATTCCTTTTAGCCATATCTGGAATAGCAGCATAATTTATCTTTTTACCCTCGTGCTGCATTGTCTTCTTCGAATAAAAAATATTAGGAGCAATCTCGAACATTTTCTTTACAAGTTTTTCTTGTTCCAAATCTAAAATAAAAGCTTCCGTTGTGTTTCTGCTCATTCCCCTAAAACTCTCAAGGTTTTTATTTTCAGTATTATATTGAATATGCTTTAATAACTTTGTTACCAAATCTATTTCTTTTCTTTGTTCTGGTGTGATCTCAGGATCTTTAACATCTTGTTTCCCTTTCCAATCATTCACCTTTTTATTCTCTTCATATTCAAATATAATAGATGAACCACACACATTTTCACGGTTACATTGTAAAAATTGGGGATTATTTTTATAAATAAAGGCTTCGGGTTGCTTACATTCTGGACAAGTGCATAAAAAATAACGCCCACGATCTTGAGCGTTAACAGCAGATAAAGCTTCCTCTACGTTTTGATATGAATAGGTTTTAATATCCGACCGTCCCATTAATCTTCAACTCCTATAAAATCATTTCTCGATAAATATGTTCAAAATAATCATCTACCTGTATAACTTTATAGTTCCTACCTCTTTCAACTTCTATTATTACATCGAAATTAGGGATTTCAGATAATGAAGTATTTACCTTTTCTTCACTCAAGTTAGCCATAAATCTTTTGTATCCTTCAATTCCATTTTGACCTAATATGGTGACTATCACTCCTTTAGTTGAATTTAATAAATCATTATACATATCTACAAATAAGTATTCACATTCCCAATCGTATAAAGATATATTTTCCATATACTCACTTAATTCTTCTTTAATTATTTGGGTTAAATGTGTTTTCCCTTGACCAATAGTTCCAACAACTAGAATTTTTTTCTTTTTTAGTAACAAGTCATAAATCATATACTTAGTATGATATTCACTTCTATTAACCTGGAATCCGTTTTTATAGCTATAAATATCTGATAGTAAGTATAAGTCACCTTGTGAAGACTCATAAATTGGCTGCAACTGGCCACTTTTCTTAATTGCCCCTAACCTTTGCTTTGAAACCCCCAGTATTTTGGCAGTTTGGGCGGCTGTCTTTAATAATACCTTTAGATTTTCAGTGTTCCCACAAACATCTGATACAGTGCTCATTTCTCATTCTCCTTTGTTTTTCTAAAATCTAGTCTCTGTTCCAGCAGCTATTTCGCAAAATTGTTTTTCCTCTTCTGATAAACCTTCACGTTTTGCTTCTTCTTCAAAGAATTCCCTTAATACCTTCTCAACGACCCACTTTTCCACACTTTCGGCATTTACAAAAGTTGATCCATTAAGAAGTACTTCTGTCCATTTATTTTGTAATTTTTGATCAATATTCTCATGGACCTTTAGCGATTCTTGAAAATCAGTTTTAGCACGCCATTCAAATAAATAATCTTGAAATGAATGATATATTGGATTATTAGCTTGTATTACTTTTAATCTGGAACGATTTATAGAAAAATAATTTGCGGTTACAAACCGAACAAATTTTTCGAAATTCTCTACACTTCCAAACCATTCTTCTTTATTTTTTATAACTTCCTCATAGCTTCCATTTAGTAAATCATAATAATGTACAATATACTCATAAGAATCGAACATAGAAGATACAATATCCTCAAGTTGTGAGAAAAAACCATTCGAAATCTTTGCATATACGCTTTTGAACAGCCTTTCTGATTGTTTTAATGAAAATAAAAAATCTGCCTTTTTCTCAAATAAATCCCGCTTCAAAAAAATAAACGAACGAAATTCTTGATTAAGAAACGCTTGTTTTTCTTCCTTTGCATAATCACCTAGAATGTTTATATATTGCTTTTTTATATCATCCGTCCATACATCGGTACGCTGAAAGGTATCTTTAATTTGTTGCTCTATTGAGTTCTTATCAGAAAAGGAAATCTTAGAATCCAACAGAAACTTTCCGTTTAAATATAATCCAAATCGTTTCGGCTGAACCTCTTGCGATCTGCTTTTTACCTTATGCCGCAATTGGAAAATAATATCCTCAGCTTCTTGTAAAAAGTAACTTTTTGATTCATCAAGTTCCCTAAAACGTTCACCTTCCGTTGAGAATTTTATAATTATTTCTCTCAAGATCACTCCCTCCTTTACTTTTCATACCCATTAATTAAATTTTTTTGATACATCCACTCTTCTAATGTAAGAAAATCGTAAATATCCTCTTGTAAGTTCTCTTCTTTATATAAATCCTCAAAATAAGAATCGAAAATACTGTCTTTCGCAATTTCTCGTTCTTGGAAAAGAGATTCTTCTACCCCAAACAATCTATTGAATTCTGTATCCACGTATTTTTTTACTAACTTCTTAAAATCTTCTCCTGGTGATAGCGTAAATTTAACTTTACATTGTAAACTCAATAAACGTGTTTCCATTTCTTTAATGGTATTCCACACTGGGTATCTGAATGTTACATTTCCTTCCCCATCTACAAGCAATTCTAAGCTTTTTGTTCCAGCATCTTCAGCAATTAAAAAACTTCTTCTTTTCTCTCTGACATTTCGAATAAATTCTTGTGCCTCTTTATTACTACACAAATGATATGTATATGGCTTTTCTTCACCACTTGCTTTAATTTCTACAATTTCAATTAATCCCATTCCCATACCATGGTTGGGATAAAAATCAATTTTCAATCCATTTTCTAAACACATAAGTTGGACACCCCCGTTTTTATATAAAAAAAATATAAAGAGGTCATACGACCTCTTTATCAACCGAATCCTACTACTTGGCCTGATAACCAAGAAACAATAGCGATTCCAAGATATACAATACAAAATCCTTTTACCACATTGATCATCCAGCCTGTACATTGTTCTTTTCGTTGCGGATCTTTTGAAACCATGTAAATAATACCAATAATAACTAAAATTAAACCTGCTAGCGCTGGCGCAACTGGCTTAATTGTGTTTGTAAAATTACCAATCGTTGAAATAAATTCATTCATAGAATTTTCCTACCCCTTTTTTAAGATTTTACTAGTGAACCAATTGAGTCCACATTTGCAAGCATTGTTTCTTGAACTAACTTCTCATGCGCCTCATGAAGCCAATCATAGTAATTAATACCTTGTGCTTCTAAAATATTTTTCACAGCTGTTTCCATCTTTTTAAATGTTGGTGGCTTTTGTACTTTGGGCTTTTTCACCCTCTGCACTTCAACTACACCCTGTGTTTCTTCTTGAACTGGAGTGTAATGATCTTGATATTCCGTCACTCGTATCACCTCCTTTCAATAAATCCATAAAAAAAGACCATTCTCCTAAAGAAAATGGTCTTTTACACATAAATTTAGTTATATACCTAAATTAATTACTTTCTTCAATTGATCATACAAACTTAAAGTATCAGTCTTTCTAAACTCAAACAATTTTTCTGCCGAGTGAGCCTTTGTAATTGCATTAATCTTTGGCTGTTGATCATTCTTCACATTCACTTGATGTGGATACGATGAAATCTCTACCGTTGGATCATGTTGCTCTACTACATAAGCATCGTCAACGACACTTCCCACTAAATAGCGTTCGAAATTAAATTTTTGTCCAAATATTAAAGTCACATCATTTAACCCCATATTTGCTAACAAAACCTTATTCTCATATGGTTGTTTAGCTTTTAAAACTGAATCAGATGCAATAGGAAGGTAGTAGCGATTTAGGTTTGTTTTTGATCCATACAAACCATCCTTACTATTAGAATCTGCATGTAAGAATGTATCATTGAATTTCTGTCCTGTTTGCTGTTCATAATTGTTTTTAGCTTCTTGATTTACAATATTCTTAATCTCATCGGCTGATGGTAATTTTCCTTTTCCCTTTTCCATATCACGTAAATACTTTGTATAAGGGAACGGCTGAATAAACCCTGTTTGTTTTCCAACAAAGAAATAATCAGAAGTCCAATTTAAAGCATAGCTACGTTTTGTATCATTCACTAAACCCTTATCCTTCATAATCTCTAATTGAAGAGGTAATGCATACTTGGTATAAGCATACGGGCTTTGATTTCGATATGTACTTCTTAAATTCTTATCAATATCAACAGCATAATAATAGCTATTAGCTCCATTTTTGCGTTGATACATGAAAGACTTAGATTTTTGGGAATCAGTAGGTAATTCTACTTCATATTCCATCGTCCCTGGTGAAATATCAATCCATGATTGCGTAGGTAAACTATTATAATCTTTAGCCTTTGAAGTTGCAGCTTGTTTAAATCTTTCGTAGTAATTTTTATTAAAGACTACTTTAGTTTTATCCTTACTCATGTCAATTGCTTTCTTTTTACCTACAATTAGATTGCCACCTTTTTCACCAGATGCTCCATTGCCAGTGATATTTTGTAAATCTTTAGAGCCAGTCACATTGAACATTTTTTCAAAACTCGGATCTACTAAAAGTCGGAGGTTTTCACCATAATGTTTAACTAAATCAAATACCTTTTTATATGGTTCGGACCATACAGCTGTTGTATCCTTATAAACCCAATCAAAGCAATCACTACCCTGTTGATCTTTACACATATAATTCACACTGTAATGATTTGTATATTCATAAGAATAATCATATTGTATATTCTTATTTTGAAGATTTTTCATATCTAATAGAAGTGCTAAAGGTTTTTCACTCTGCTCTGAAAAAACACCATTCGTACTTATACGATTTAAGACATTTCTAACCGAATAATGCTTACCTGTAATTTCAAACTTACTACTTGCATATATTTGGCTCGGTTTAGATGGATCTACACGCCTAAGCTCCCATAAATAATCACCTTTTGTCATTCCTTCTGTAGAACCTTCCATTTCAACAATCCTAGTTGGATCAGATAGAGAACTCTTATACGTAAAAGTGAAATTCAGGTTGTTTTCAGGAGCTTTTCCTTTATATTGCTGGTTTAAAGGTGCAGCAATATAAGGATTATTTTGTGAATCCTTAAATACTCCTTTATTTTCTGGAGTATAACTATAATCTGAACCTATCTTAATCTTATGGTGATCTTCTCTTAAAATTTTATTAGACTTAGCATCTACATGCTTTATGTCCACTTTAATAGAGCAAGTTTGATCCAAGTTTACAATTGAACCATCTGGACAAGTTTTTTGACCAATTTTATAGGATAATTTAGCTGGTTGACCGCCAAATATCCAATAAGCACTACCAGCCCATCTTGTTTCCCCTGAATCTTCTGGAGAGCTTACTCCATACCATACAACGGTATTCGCTTCATTTTGCGCAACCCTTTGATAAGTTTGACCGTTAGTATAGTATCTTCCACCAGACCAACCTGTTTGACGGGGATAATTCCTTCTTGCTACTCCATCATTTGCCATAACTAAGTTCCCTGCATTCAAACCAGAATCTAATGAAATTTTACCAAGACTGAAATCTAAATCCTTAAATTGAAATGGTACTTTTAAATCGTCCCAAATAACACGATTTTCTACCTTTTTAATAATTCTTAGATTCCATGAATCTTCTGTAGTTCCATTAGGAAATAGTTCATTTAAAGGGATATGTGCAACAAAACCAACATTATGATAATACATGTTACACTCGTCATTTCTTTTATTATAAGCACCTTGTGGACATGCATTATAAACTTCCCCTGTATTGCTTTGTCGGTTGTACTCTAAGTCTTTAGAGGCATCTAAATCAGTCATTTCAGCCTGATAAATATAACTTTTACCAGTTCTTTGATTTATAGCCCATAAATACGTTTCTTGATTGGAAGCATTGTGTTCATGATAACCTACTAGCGCACTCCAACCTGTAAATTCTAAATAAGGTTGTGTTCCTCGGCCGTAATCCCTATTAAAGATTTGCCATCTAGGTTTTCCATCAACACCACTATAAACATCGTATACTAACTTTTTACTACTTTCCCAAGCCTGTTCCTTTCCTCCAAGTTCACCAGGAGAAACGTTATGGGAAGGATAGGGCGAGTATGCCGCCCCATATGTAGGGTTACTAAAAAAACTAAAAACAAAAAGAAACGAAAAACCAATTGCCATAAGCCAATGTTTTGTCTTCATTTTTTGTTTTCACATCCCATATTTAAGCAGCTAATTACTTACCAGCTGTCGGAATCGCTTTAAACACATTAGTTACCATATTACTCATTCCTGTACCAATTTGATCAAGTAATGGCTTTATTGCTCCTGATGTAAAAGCGTACCACAAACCAAATACAACTAAGGCAATAATACATAGTAAAATTGCACCCTTATGTTCTCCCACTCTCTTTCACCACCTTAATAAAGTTAAATTTATAAATTCATTATTACTTTGATGTCGGAATTGCTTTAAACACATTACTTACCATATTGCTCATTCCTGTACCAATCTGGTCAAGTAGTGGCTTTATTGCTCCTGATGTAAAGGCATACCACAGACCAAACACAACTAAGGCAATAATACATAGTAAAATTGCACCCTTATGTTCTCCCATTTCATTTCACCTCCCAAATAAATTAATTTACAAACAAAAGCAACCTTTACGGTTGCAAAGAACTTACCATTGGATGTATTACTTATCAGTTCTACACCTCTTTCAATTAACGATAAAATATCTTGTATCAATGTTTATTATCAATTACTAGATAAAAAATCATTAACTCAAAAAAACATAAAACTAATGGTTTATTAAATTACTAAGATAGAGAGGATAAAAACCAAACTTAGTAAAACCATTAAAAGTAATAGTCCAAATCCCCCATATAAGTAGTCGCAAACTAGTGCGATCCAGAACCCAAGTGTCCTCTCTTATGGTTACACTTTTCGAAACATCTTTTACCTATACACGGTTCGTCATTGATAAGGGAGGTAGACGCTTCTCCACACACGTTTTGTTTCTGGTAATATCGTACCGCCAATCACGATTCCCTCCCTGTCAAGAATCTATCAAGATACTTTCACGAAACTTGCATAAAACTCCCATAAATTTTTGTATTCAAAAAAGACATAAAAAAAGACTAGGATTTATCATCCTAGTCTTTTTGAATAATTATTTTCTAAATAAATCTCTTAGTCTTCTTAAACCGCTTTGCAATGATCTTCTAAATGTTGGACTAACTCCAGCCGCAGCACCAACACCTACTGCTCCAGCTCCAGCAACTCCACCAGCTACTGAAATTGGTGATAATCCGCCTTGTTCCTCTTTAACCTCAGAACTTTTGTCTTTCTGCTTAGAGGCTTTATCTTTACCCTTTTTATCTTCTTTTTTCTCTTCTGGTTTATTTTCTTCTTTTTTCTCTTCTGGTTTTACTTCTTCTGGTTTATTTTCTTCTTTTTTCTCTTCATTTTGCTTTACTTCTTCCGGTTTAACTTGCTCATCGGAAGTATTTAATTTTTCTTTATCGTCTTTTTTATCTGCAATATCTTTAAGGGTAGTATTCACAGATAAAGCAACATCATCTTCTTTATTCTTCATTGGAACAACTACACCATTTTTCTCTACAAACTTAATTTCTCCTTTTGTAATACCGTTACTTTCCACTTCTTGCTTATTTTCTTCCTTTGGAAGTTCTACATGTTGTTGATTTTCTTTTTTACTTTCAACTACAACAAATTTTGCTTCTGGAATATCTTCATTTTTAGGGATGAAGAAGTTCGGTTTTGGCTCTGGTTTTGGTTCTGGCTTAGGCTCTGGTTTCGGCTCTGGTTTCGGCTCTGGCTTAGGCTCTGGCTTAGGCTCTGGTTTCGGTTCTGGTTTTGGTTCTGGCTTAGGTTCTGGTTTCGGTTCTGGTTTTGGTTCTGGCTTAGGCTCTGGTTTCTCAGATTTAATCACTTTAATCTTCAATTTATAGTTACCTTTGAATGGATCAACAATCTCAATTTCTTGTCCATTAAATACTTCGCCAGTAAAAGGTCCAACTAAAGTTACTTTGCCATCTGGAGCAACGTAACCTTTAACATAGTAATTTAAATCTCCCTTGGGACGAGCAGGGTTTTGAAGTGAATTATTTGAAGAAATTACAATCTCATCATAACCTGGGCTATCTGGCGTATACCATGCCAATGCCTTTGTTGGGCTATAAATCATTGTTGTAGATAATGCGATACCAATTGTCATGATACCAGCAGCGGTTTTTTTAGCAGCAGTCTTTTTAAACATGTGTGTGTAATCTATTACTAAATACTCAAATTGTTGAGTTATCCTAATTTAGTAATAGTTTCCTCCCTATATATAGCACTAGGATAGCGCTTGATATTTTATAATTATTATTTAACCATATTAAAATATAACATTTTATGTAGTAGTTGACTATTCGAAATTCAAATTTTTAGTCGGGGTCAATCAACTCTTCTCTTGCTAATCCAAGTGCATATGCTAAAGTCATTAATGCTCGATTTCTTGTCCTATGAAATTGAGATTCTGAAATATGAAATTGACTACAAAGCTGCACTACACTTTTATCTTTCTTAATATAGTAATGAATAACCAATTGCCTTTGGGTTAACTCCAAACGACTGATCTTACGTAATAGAGAAGTAGTAAACTCACATGCTTCAACATTTTTAAGAGCTGTACTTTCTGTAGAAGAATGAAACGTGTTGTTTACTGTAGTTGATTCATTCAAAGTGTACGATGCCGTGATCTTTGGTTGTTGTTTTTCCTCCAATGACCAAACATATAAATGATACTTTTTGAATTCTTTAAGAACAAGTTTAATAATTTTCTTTTCCTGTTTTTTAGTCGGTTCAACCAGCAATGCCAACCAAATCACCCCCTACAATTTCACATAAAGTAAAATTCTTATGCTTAACATGTTTTAAAATTTATATATGAAAATTATTAATTTAATATTGGCAATTTTAGAAATAAGAAAAACCTATAGTACTTTTTTATCTTTTAGTGCAATTTTGTTTATAATATAAGAAGAATTACTTATACAAAATATAAATGCTTTTATATTTTTGGATCATTATCCTCTGTTACAGCAGTGAAATACTTAGGAATAAACAATTTTTCAATCGGAACTCCATAAAATTCTGAAATTCGTTCAGCTCTAGAGAGTGTTGTACTTTTACTTCCAATCTCAATCTCTCTTAATACGCCTAATGATAAATTTAATTCCTTTGATGCTTCTGCTAGAGATAGATTTTTGGATTTGCGAATATTTCGCATGGTAATTCGAGTAGAAATGTTATCCATTTTCTCACCCCCTGAGAACATTGTATAACTCTAAAAGATTAAAGTCAACTCTTAAAGATTAAAAATTACACTTTAAGTGAAACAGAAAGGTGTTTGATTATATGAACCAAGAAGTTTTAGGGAAAAACATAAGAAAATTAAGAGCAATTAAGGGCGTTAATCAAACTGAATTTGCTAAAGCAATGTCGGTTTCCGTTAGTGCTGTCTCCAGCTGGGAAAAGGGAGAAAAGAAGCCAAGATTAAATAAAATCTCTCAAATTGCTTCTTACTTCAATGTAACAGAGGCTTATTTACTTACACATAATATCCGTGACGAGGATCTAAGGAATGAAAACGAGGAAGAGCCTATTGAACGTTTAGCTCGTCTACTATATGACCGATTTATGAGCGTTCCAGATAAATATAAACCCGAGGTAGAACGTGAGTTAATTCGTTATGCTGATCTTTTAAAATTAGAAGCTAATTTAAAAAATGAAAATAATACAGATGATTAAGGGTTGGATATGAAAGGTAATTACGAGTCACTTAAGTTATCTAGATTTTCATATTTTTCTATGACATCTAGTAATTCTATAACTGTTTCCAATGTATCGGAGTTTGTATATTCCTTGCATTCTTTTACAATTTCTACAAAATAGTTTTGTTCCATGAGAGTTCCTACTTTCTAAATACTTTTTAAATGTATATTAAGATTTTTTAATATCGTTTTTAAAAAAACATTTTAATCATATTAACCACATATAACAACATAAATATAACATATTCTACCACGGGATAGAACGTTTGTTCTGTTTTTAAGCCCAAACAGGTTTCAAACAATTACCATTTGCGCACCAAAGGTTTAGTTTGAGAACGTTCTATCCAAATATATTCCATCCTTATTATTACTTCAAGTATAATGTTCGAAGATTCGAAAGGGTGGTGTATATGGCGACAGTAGGAGAGCGTTTAATGTATTTTCGCAAAAAACGGGGATTAACACAATATGAAATCGCAGGTTACCTTAATGTCGCTCGTCCAACATACACAAATTGGGAAGCAAACAGGACTGAACCCGATCTCTCAACTTTAATAAAAATTTCAGAGTATCTTGGTATATCTCTTGATACATTAGTTGGGAGAAAATGTGATACAGATGTACAACTTGAAGAAATAAAAGACAAAATTAGTAATTTACCATTAGAAAAACAAAAAATCATTCTTAACTCATTGCTTGATTATACAGACTTAGTAAAAAAACATTTCATAGAATAACATGAATTCTTTTCCAGTGACAACCTTTATATTCCAGCTTCGTTCTATTTTACATGGTAAGATTTTCTTATTCCACATTTAATATTTTCCAAACATGTGAATATAAGTAAGTTTTTTTGATTGTACATAATTTTTTTTGCAATAAAAGGCTTGAGGAATTTCTCCCTCAAGCCTTTTATTTTTTAATAATAATCTATTTTTAGTGTATAAAATCCCTAAATTAGTAGAACTAATGTTCTTTTTATAATATAATTATTTATGCGAATTTATTATTATTCTCCGAAAGTATACAACATACACTTTAAGTATATTGAAATTGTTGGAGAAACGTTATAGAATAAAAAGTAATTACAGAAAAAAAGATAAAAATAGATAAAAATAGATAAAGAAACACATTTGTTTCATAAAAAAATACAAAAAAATAAAACTCCACCCACAGTTTTTAATTGATCTAGGTCGGCAAACTTTGAATCAATTAAAAACTTCCGTTAGCAGAGTTTTAATCACAAAATTATTTATGACTAAATTATATCATAAGTTATAAAGGTTTGTGAATACAAAACTCTCTAATTCTCTTTTATTTAGGTGGAAAATTTAGGGAGGTTTTTTAATGTTCACAAACGATGATTTTAACATCAATGAACTGACAAATATAAAATTAGATACAACAAGTAACATACCATCAAAATTCCTCATGCGTGGAGTAAAAATGTTTGATGAAACACGCCATTATCTACTTAAAAATAATGAGCTGGGCGAATATGCGCTTCCTTCATCAGCTCTAGCAACCTATATTTACTTACATTTTTATGTAAATGATGTAGGTTTACTACCTCGTGATTTTAAATTATCTATTATTTCCAATGCTTCTGGTATTGCATATACGACTGTACACACAGGATTTCAAGCATTATTAAAATCTGGAATGGTTCAAGAAGTTCTAATTGACGGGAGAATTCCTGTTTATGAAATTTGCAACTATGCTAGATTAAACCGTACATATAAAGAAACAACTAAACAAGACATTGGAAAGCTCTCTTATTTCCGAATTCCTAGCCATTTACTAGATTCTAAGGTTTTAAAACAATTAGTTTCTCACCGTGACTCAAAAGGTATTCTATTACTTTTAGACTTATGTAATACATTTACTAGAAAAATAGGTCTAGAGAATAAAGATCAAATTGAAAAATTCATTACACAACGCACAATGAGTTACCTAAAAGAAAAACTAGGACGTAATGCCAAAAAAGTACGTGAATACTTAAATGTTATTAGACCTATTTTCCCTTTTACAGCTTCAAATACAGAAGTGCGTAAACCTAATATGGGTAGGCTTACTCGTATCAAGGAGTATGTTGAACAAATTTTCATCACTAAATTTAACGTTCATATTTCTGCTGAATGTGTTGTTGAATCACAAAACAAGATTCTAAGACAACAAGAAGCACGTATGAGAAAAGAAGCAAAGGATCGCTTAAAGTCATTAAAGTTAGCATTGTCTATGAAAGAGGACAAGGACCTTATTGTTGCATTTAAAAATGAAATCTCAACAATTGCTCAATTTCTAAAACATACAAAAGATATTAAAACATTTATGACATATACAATGACATATGCGTTAGATGAGCTAGAGAATTTTGTGAAATCTGGTAACAAAGTAAGCGTTCTTGGAGCGTTTATGCGAGCTAAATTCCGTGAATCTATTCTTTCTTGGAAGAATAAATATGTTCCAGATGATTCTTATAGCGATATGAGGCATGATCTAGTACGGGCTCTACTAACTAATAATATTCCAGTACCAGATGCTTTAAAGGCATAAAATAAAAAATTAAAAATCTCGTTCATTTCAGCCTTGTTCTTTATTTTTTAAAATAAAGCATAACAGGGCTATTAGTCATGGAAAACTATAAAGGCAACAAAAAAGAACACAAGAAAAAGGGAGTTTTAAACATCAACTCTCTTATTCTTGTGTTCTTTTTCTATTTTCTCTATTACGATTCAATACTTGTGTATATGTGATAATACGATATACTACCTGTTGAATTGTTAATTATTGAATAATTTCCTTGTTAATTGTTAATTATTGAATAGTCTTCTTGTTAAATTGTTTATTCTACATTTAAATATTTTTAATAACTCTCTTACCCTTAGAGCCTCAAGGTTTTTACGCTATCTCCCTTTCCTCTTTATATTTATTTGAATTAGTTATCTTTTATTGTTCCAACTTTTATTTCTAAAAATGATGATTTTACATTTATTTGTAATGTGTACATAAAAATAAACTAGAAAAAAATAATCTATTATTCAATTAGAATTTAGAAATCTTTTCTAACTAATAATTAATAAATTTAGCGATTCTTGACTACTTTTAGGGAAAATTAGGGAGGACAAAGGGTTCGGCCTACTATGTATATAAAAGATATATATAACTAATTTAGTTTGTAGAAAAACGGAGGTGTAACGCTTGGAATATGGTTATTTTGCTCAAGAAGTAGCAAAGCAATTAGAAATAAACGCAAATACACTTCGTAGATGGTCCATTGAATTAGAGAAAATGGATTACACTTTTGAACGCAATGATCGTAACCAGCGGATATATTATCAGAAAGATATAGAGATACTAAGACAAATGAAAATATATCTAAAACAAAATTGGAAACTAGATGAAGCTGCTGCTACTGTTAGTAATGAAGACATTTCAGTTGCTAATACAATTAAAGAGAATAATTCAAATAGCCCTCAGGATGCACAGAATAAGCCACATGAAGAGATAAACGCAACGAAAACGGATAGCGTTCAAGAATCTGATAGCGCTGATATAACGCTTTTAGAGGCTGAACGTTCACAGGAAGAGAGTTTTATGGTGAAAGAACGGTTTGTACATATGTTTGAGCAACAGGATAAAATAGTTCAGCAAAACCAAACCATTATAGATTTATTAATACAGGAGCGATCCATAACAGAAGAAAAGGACCAAGAAATTAAATTACTACAAAATAAGTTAGATAAAGCTATAACACTATTACAAGAAGATAAGAAAGAGATTCTAGTACCAAAGAAATCCATCATTCAGAGATTATTTAATTTGTAAGACATTATATGCTGCATATAATGAATTGATTACATGATTTAGTAGAAGTATAGCAATCTCTCAAATCTATACTTCTACTATTTTTATATAAGAAAGAGTTTGTTCCTACATATGATGTATTGCACATAAAGTAGAAAAAGTTTATTTTTTACACTTTTACACTTGTGTAAAAGTGTAAAAGTGTTATAATAAGTATATAAGAAATTAAACAAAATACTAACTTATATATACAAGGTGGAGGGTTCAGTTATGACAAGTCCAGTTTTGGTAGTAATAAATTATGATTTACATATTGGTGGTTCAGGTAGCGAGGTTTCAGTATTTAAAGATATTAAGAATGCAATTAATTATGGAAAACAGCGAGCAAACAAATATCTAAAAGATTATGATCTTACAAGGGATTCATTTGCACATAAGTGGGATGAATTTGAAGAAGAAGAATGTGAAAAAAGGTACACATTCACTTCGTATAAAGCTCATAGAGAAGATACATTTAATATTATGGTATACCAGCAACCTTTTGAAGATGTAGCTTAAAAAATGAAATATAAGATGATTCTATTATAGAATCATCTTATATTTAAAGGGAGGTCCAGAATGTGTAAGTATTATAAAAGATGTTTTGGTTCGTTTGTACTTATTGGTGGTGGAATGTTTGGAATCTATATTTTCTATTTTAATAAGATGTCTGAATACGTAGGAGATTTTTCACAACCAATGGATTCTATTTTAAAAGCTATTATAGTCGCAACCTCTATTTGTTTAGTTGGTTTTGGTGTAAAAACATTTAGTATAGGGGAATAAATAGCTTGAGACCATCTTCTAGTATCAGCGGAGTGTAAAAAAATAAAAGTGTAAAAGTGTAAAAAGAGGCGTTCAAATATGATTAAAGAAGTCAGTCTAATTTTGAGTAAATATGAAATAGCATATGAAATACATAAAAGTTTAGAGGTATCAAGCGGATCATGTTTGGTTTATGCATCATCAAGAGAAATCGCTAAGATAAAAGTAAAGAAAGAAATTAAGCGTAGGTTTAAAGGGGCAAAGAAAATAGATATTTTCTAATATCAAATAGTGTAAAAGTGTAAAAATAGAAAAGTGTAAAGTTATTTGTAGGGGTGAAAACCAAGTGGTTGAAAAAGAAAGACTACATCTGATAGAGTGGATTGTTTTAATTGATGAAATCCATTTGAATGCTCTCATGCAATTATCAGATGAAGAACTTGAAAAAAGATATATGTTATCAGTTAAGAAGGTTAGTGGCGAAATTAAAGATGATTATTAAATGTTTTTACACTTTTTTACTTGTGTAAAAGTGTAAAATTAAGTAGAATAACACAAAAGGAGAAATGAAAAATGACAGTAATTACAATTTCAAATTTCAAAGGTGGAGTTGGTAAAACAACTTTTGCAACTATTTTTGCATACTTATTACAAGAGCAAGGAAAAAAGGTGGGATTAATTGACTTTGATCCACAAGCTAATGCTACTGAAATTATGTTTAATACATTTAGTATGGATTCAAATGTAAAGACTAGCCTCTTTGAAGCAATTCAACAAGAAGATTTGCTTAAATGTGTTGTTAAAGCAAATTCAGAGTTAGATATTTTCCCAAGTGATTTAGATTTAGTAGGATTTCCAGCACATTTATATGACTTAACTAGTGATAAAGCAAAGAGATTTTACCTATTAAAATATCTAATTGATCAAATCAAAGAAAATTACGATTACATTATTATTGATGTTCCACCAACAATCAGTGAATTTACCAATAATGCAATTGTAGCTAGTGATTATGTGGCTCTTATTATGCAAACACATCAACAGTCCTTTGCATCATCTGTAAAATTTATTGAGTATTTAAAAGACCTTCTTGACTATAATGAGAATATTAAATTGGCTGGAGTTATTCCTTATTTGGTTACAAAAAAGGGAAAAGTCGATAATGAAGTGCTTGAAGACTCTAAGAAGATATTTAATGATCACTTATTTAATTCACAAATAATGAAACGTGAACGCATAAAATTGTTTAGTAAAAACGGTATTACTAATGAAGATATGCACGATAAAGCAGTATTAGAAATGTATCAAAATGTAGTTAATGAGTTATTAGAAAGGATTGGAAAAGAATGAGTTTTAAAGATATTGATACAAATGAGTTTAAATCAGGAAAATCAAACCCTTTAACAAAAGGCGAGCAACAGTCAAAAGCAATATACGCTACACATACAACTAAAGTATTAGAAGAAGATCATGCTCGTCTTAAAACATATGCTTTTAAAGACGATAAGAAGATGTTTGAAGTCGCACATGATGCACTTAAAATGTATGAAATTTTCCATAATGAGGGTAAAAAGTTAGGTCTTTCAACTAATGAAGCTGCTGCTAAAGCAATTGAATTATTAAAAAATAGTAAGTAATTGTTCAAAGCTTTATGCAATATAGTTTTAAATATAAAATATATTGGTATATCCTTATTTTTAATAAAAAAGAATTCATTTTGAAGAAAGATTCTCAAAATGAATTCTTTTTTATTTTGATGATTTTATCCAAACATTGTTGGATTTTGTTCAGCGGTTTGTTTTTCTGAAGATTCAACAGGGTGAACCTTATTAATCACCGCATAGGCTAAATCTTTATAAGCTTGTTGTACTTCCCAAGCTGCTGCACCTTGTTCTTTATATAGCTCAATTCCTTTAATGGCTGTTTCTATCTCTGGATCAAATGTTTCTTTTTTAAAGAAATAAGGGATATTTAAAATAGCGACCCAAAAAATAACGTAATGATAAATCACGAGAGATTCTATACTTATGTTTTTAAAGGTTTCTTTTGCTTTTAATAATGGAAGAAAGAGTAAAATGATTCCGTGCGTTAATACCCCTAAAAATATTCCTAAAATCGTTCCTTTGGGATTCCTTAAAAGAAGATGATCAAGAACCTTTGATAAAGTCTCTGTTAACTGATCCATTATACTTTTCCTCCCCAAGCTTCAAATCCACTGATTTCCTCTTTAAATTCAGCAGTATCTTCCGTAGAAGAAAATATTTTTCTTCCTTTGCCATCACCTTTAAAATAGTCTTTATTTTTTTCATCGGCGATGAAACGTAGTATTTGTCTCAATTCATATTCATTAGTGCCAAAGTACCCTTTTTTCAATCGGAATTGTAAAATCTTTTGTTTAATGAAGACAACGAAAATCATAAATATAGTTAGAAATTGAAAAATATAATTAGGTTGGAAAAGATCCAATTGAATCCCTACTATATAAGCTAGAATACTAAGACCACCTAATATGTACGCCAAAGTGTTATTTTTGGCATTATGTCTTATAACAAGTTCAGTAACAGCAAATTCTTCTTTTGATGCTCCTGATTTTTTGTTTTTCGCCTTCAATAGATAATCTTTGTACAGGCCATAATTGAAAAAAAAGATTAAAAATTTCAAAGCAGTCGATTTGACCACACTTCCAACAGAAACATCAACGATTTTACGAATACTACCATCAGGGAATACTTCCACTGATTTCCGTAGCTTTTTGTAATCAAAGACAGTAAAGACTACTGTTAATAGTACTGTTGCGGTAACAAAAAATGATAACAGTTTTGCTCCGGCTGCAATATAATCCCACATATTTATCATCTCCTTTTCTATAAAATAACATATTTTAGATATAAATCCCTATTTTTCTATTATTAACGATATAGAAGTATTCAAAATTACAATTAAATTTGTTAATTAATTATTATAATTATATATAAGGATGTAAAATAGATAAAAATAACACAAAGTTCTCGTGTTATTTTTTATTGTCTAAAATAATTTTTCTTTTCTTTTTTAGCTTTCCTGGTAAATTATATTTCTTTCTCGCTTCAATCCCTATTTTTGCGATTTTTTTAGCTTCTTCTTTTGATAATCGCATAAAGATCCTCTCCCCTTCCGTATTTATTTCCATGTTTAACAGATTAGTAAAAATTTATACATACCCCTCTTCCCTACCACATATACATAAAATAAATCTAGGACACTAGGACACTGGTTAAAACCTAAAGTATGAAAGTGGAGGTCAAAATGAAAACAGAAGAAAAAAAGAGGAAGACACGTTCAGATAAAAAAAGGGACATTAAGCCAACGGTTTCTATTAATCTTAAAGAAACAATTTCACGTATTTCCTATATAACTACTACTCCAGTAAAAGATGTATCCGAGCATATTTGTTCAATTGGTTTATATTCTAAACAAGTAATGGATCTTTTATCAGAATACTTTAGAAGGGATTTAGTATTTGGAAATACATGCTATGTTGGTAACTTAGAAAGAACATCTTTACAACGTCAAAAGATAGACGGTCTGACAGATCGTATTACAATTCGTTTTACACAAGAAATAGCTGAAAAGATAAATAGTTTGGCTTATGCATTAGATGTAACACCTTCTAAGGCTACAGCAATATTGTTGGAAGTGAGTTTAAAAAACTCAACTATTACAAACAAGTATTTAAAAATGTATTTACAAGAACAATTAGATCCTGGAAGGCTAAGGGAGTTAAAAAGGATTATAAAGTTTATTAATCAAAATAATCCATATGAAGAAGAGTTTTCTTGGACAGAATTTATGTCTTATATTTTTGAAGAGGTAAAAAGTAATACAAAGAATATCCCTGGAGCTATAAATGAATGGATAGATAAATATAAATAGTTTTTACACTTTTACACTTGTATAAAAGTGTAAAAGTGTTATAATAAATATATCATAATCTTAATAATTAGTTGGGAGAGTTATTATGGCAACGCAATATCATTTAGATGAAAAAATATATACAGATCACGCAGAATGGAAAAAAGCTATTGCAAATGATTGGTTTAAAAAATACAACCAATACATGATTAAAGAATTTTTCTATCTTGGACGGAAATTTGAATTTGAAGGTCATGTACATGAGGTATTAGACAATAATGCTGAAGTGAGTAAAATGAAGGGCTGGTTAAAACTAAAGGTTTTTGGGAATAAATCTCATGAGGTTTATATTCACCCTAAGAAGATATTACGTGATAAACCCGAATTAAGAAATGAGCTTGATGTTAGCTTGGAAGGAAAGACAGTCATTTCTAACATAAGTGAAAATCATGAGCAAATGAAATTATTTTTGTGAGTTTGATACATAGATATTTTTCACACTTTTACACTAAACAAAAAGTGTAAAAGTGTAAAAATAACAAAGTAATTGGGAGTGAAGATCATGTAACTTAATCTTTTTAGAGAAATAGTAGTGGGCAATTAGTATATAAGAGTGTGAAAAATCAAATAAAGTTTAATAAGTATAGATATATAGCCAAATACAATTATAGATTATACTTAAAGTAAAAAAAGTACTCAAAAGTTCATTATTTTACACTTTTACACTTGTGTAAAAGTGTAAAAGTGTTATAATAGAATTATAAGTTGATAAGGAGAGATTCATTATGATAAATATTGTTCCAGAAAAAGATATTGATATGTTAAAGGCATTAGCACATCCGGTTAGATTAGAAATAGTAGATGTACTTTTATCAAAAGGTGGTTGCAATGTTTCACAACTAGTTGAGGAAATTAATATTCCACAGTCAACAGTATCACAGCACTTAACAAAGCTAAGAACAACAGGTATTGTTAGGTTCGATAAATTAGGACAGGAATCTTATTACCGAGTGGAAAACCCAAAAGCCAAAGCAATTGTTGAAGTTTTGTTAAAACATTAATAGAGAGGGGACTTACAAGTGAAAAAAACTAAATATGAAAAGCCTCACTGTCAATGTGGGGCTGATCTTAGATTTATAGGTGATTTATCAGTTATTGCATCAATTGATAGTAACGGTCGCCCAAGTCAAGTTGGCCTGTCTATAGGAAAGGACCATAGGGTTTTCCGTTTATGGTGTCCTCTTTGCAATTGTGAATATCAAGGATCGGTAGATGAAACAGGTAGAATTATTATGGGAAAAAAATTAAAGTCAGAAATTAATTATAAGGTGATTTAAATATGAATAAATTGAAAATAAAAGCGAAAGATAAAAAATTAATTAAATTCTTGGTTAGAGTTCTAATGATAATCGCAATTGGTTTAGCGATAATGACGTTTGCTGATTGGGGGGCCAATTCTCTTAAAGAAAGTAATAAAGAGTCTGCTATAACGATAGAACAGAGTAGAGAAAACGTGAAGATGGCAGAAAAAATGGTTGAAAAAGAACTGAATACTAGTAGTAAATATTTTTAAATGATAAATAGGTCAGGTAACTATTTCTTGTTTGGAACATACCTAGATTCAAATTCAGAATCGTATTGGATAGATAAAGCTTTAGAAGCTGAAGTACAACTAAATGGTGAGTGTTATATGGTATCTTTTGAAACCAAAAGAGTAGATTCAAAAAATGAAGAAATAGAAATGTATGAACCAGTAAAGATTATTAAGCTTATTAAACAGTAACCTTAATATACTAATCTATAAAGTTGATAAAAATAAAAGTGTAAAAAGAGAAAAGGGTAAAAGTAGAAAAGTGTTTGGGAGGAAAAGAGATGGTCTATATGTTAGAAAGGTCTTATTCATGTATAAAAGTACTGTTAGTAAGCATCATATTAATAAAGTTTGCATTTGTTTTTCCTCAATTTAGTTTTAATATTTTTAAATTTATATTTTGCATAATTTGTTTATATTTTTTTCTAAATGCAATTTGGAAACTTATAAAGTGGGTTATTGCCCCTATTATTATTTGTTTCGGAATTATAGCAATAATGAATGGTAAAACAGGTATTTTTCTGAGTGGTATTCTAGAATTTATGAAAAGCATGTTTATGTTTTAAGTGGAGGAAGAAATAATGTTTGCCTCAGTGTTATGGATCTTAAGTATTTCTTGTATGTGCTTCTTTATTCTATATATATTTTTCAGTTTACTATATGTAGTGCTGGAACTCCCAGCTGCCTTAGAAAAGGTAATAAGAATTGTATTTCCGGCAATTTTTACATGCATGATAATGTTGAGCATAGTAGAAAGAACTTTATAGAAGGAAATGACCGAACCAAGAATCCCCTATTACTTGGTTTCTTTTTTTATGTTATAATACGGTACACGATTTTGACTAAAAAGGAGTATATAAAATGATTTTTGACCAGCTAACCGAAGAATACCGGTTATATATGAGGAATATTGGACGTAGGGATTCTTCCATTACCCGTTACCTTTATGATATCAATTCATTTTTAAATTGGCTTCAAACTCAACAGAATGTCTCAAAATCACTTTTAAAAGAATTAGATAGTAATGATATTGAACAGTACTTATCCTCTCTTAAATCGTTAGAAAGGTACAAGACTTCGACTCTGAAACAAAAATATATACACATTAAAAGCTTCTTAGATTATTTCAATGCTAAAATTGAAGTAAACAAAAATCCTTCATCTAATTTAAAAGAAAGTAACTTTGCTACTGATGAAGAAATACATAAGCTCTTAACCATCATAAAAAGCTACGATGGACTTTCAGAAAACCAAGCAACAGGAAGACCCTATATCATAAATAGAAATACGCTATTAGTACATTTCATGCTTTATTACGGGCTTTCTATTAATGATTTGGTGACTTTGACAATGAAAAATGTAAATTTAGGTACAGGTGTGATTACACCTGGTAAAGATTCATCGCTTCCTAGACAGATACAACTTTCAAAGGACGATCAAAAGCTGTTATTCGCCTATTACAAGGAGATTCCAGATATATTAAGACCTCAACATCATTCTGATCATTCCCTGTTTATTGCATTTGATTTCGCACGTAAAGCATTTCGATGGGATTATGGTCTAGATGCACCAAAACCTTTTACAAAGGTTGCTATACAGCGGATGCTTCAAAAAGAGAATAAAAGAGCTAATATACATGTTACCCCAACCACTTTAAGAAACCGTTTTGTATTAAATGCTCTTCGTGATGGAATAGATCCGCTTCAAATCAAACTAATGTTAGGTTTAAAAAGTCCCAAATCTCTATACCCTTACATCAATTTTTTCAATGAATTAGTAAGTAAAAATAAAATTTAAAACACGAACAATATTTCTTGGCCAAAATTCCTGAATGCCCCAAATCACGAACTTTATCTAGCCCTGGTATCCAGGTAAACAGCTGCTAAATCCGAATAATAACATTGAATACTAGTATTCAATGTTTAATTTCAAAAAGCGGAAAACTATAATATTTTTGAATACTAGTATTCAAAAATAAAAGGAGATTCTACTTATGATTACAATTGATAAAATTAATGCTGAATTATATAAAGCTTATAATATATTTAATCATCATTTCTTTGAAGGAACATTACCTTCTGCAGCAATTACAATTCAAAGCTCTTATCATCATAAATTGGCAATGGGATGGTGCACTACAAAGGAAATATGGGGCGATAAAGAGGGCAATAATAAGTTATACGAGATTAATATTAGCGCAGAATACATAGATTATGAGTTCTATGAAACTATGGATACACTTCTCCATGAAATGGTTCACTTGTACAACAAAGTACATGATATTCAAGATACTTCAAGAAATAATACATATCATAATAAAAATTTTAAGGAAAGGGCTATTAAGAGTGGATTTATGTATGAAACTGATAAACCAGATCCAGTTTACGGTTGGTCCTTTGCAAAACTCAGTGATGAAACAAAAAAAATCATTTCAAAAATGGAGATTGATCAATCTATTTTTACTATTTCTCGAAAGGGGCGTGAACAATTTCAACGCATTCAAGAAATAAGTGACACTATTAACTCAATAGAAGCTGCATTAATTGATTCAAATAAAAATGATTCAATTGCTACGTCACCAGCGACCCAGGAAAAAAAGAAAAGAAAATCCTATTTTAGATGGACTTGTCCTAATTGTGATCTCATTGTTAGAACTACTAAATTAGGTGTAAATATTAAATGTGGTGATTGTAATGAAACTCTTGAAGTAAATGAATAGTAGGATTTATTTCAAAAGTATAGTTTTATAGGATGATTCAAGTTGGAGAAAAGCACCTTAGGGGTGTCTTTTCTTTATTTAGAATTTTTGTTATAATTTATTTAATGATATTTTAACGATTTTTGTACGTACATATTATAAATGAAGAGATGATAGAACATCTCTTTTACCTATCGCTACCACAAGGTGCATGGTCACAATTAAATACTATTTTCTAATTTTAGAAGACCACCCATGTTTTGCGATACGGGTGGTTTTTTTATGTCCCTTTGTACTACAAATGAATGGTCGTATATCATATTAACTTGATAGAAAGGAATGGGAGAAAAATGAGTAAAGATTGGATTAAAAGGGCCAAGAAAAATTTATTGGAAAAAAGTGTAGAAAAAGAGGATTTTCCAAAAGCGCGTAAGGAATGGCAATACAAAGGCTTAGAGGATAATGAATATTGTGAAGCCGAATGTGAATTATGTAATCATGAGGAAATACGCTATGAATATATAATAAAAAATAAATTGAATAACAATATAATGATTGTAGGTTCCAAGTGCATTCAGAAGTTCACAGATGATTTTAAAACAGATTTTTACGATACAGAGGGCAATCTTGTTAATGAGCAACGCTTAACAAAAGATAAAAAAGCATATTTGAAAGAAGTTTTACATAAAGCATTGGATAAACGATTAGCAACTTCAAACAGTGAGTTTTACAAGAATATTGCTAAAACAATTAAAAAAGATGGCAAATTAACACCTAATCAATTAAAATGCTTACACAATTTCTACCCAACACTTGATGATATGGGACAACGAGCTTTTAAAAGTATTGTTAAAGTACGTTTACGAAAAGAAAAGGAGCAAGAACAGCTAAAAAATCTTAGTTTAATTGATTTAGAATTTGTTGCGCAATTTATGACAAGTTCACAAAGAAAAACTCATGGTGTTTCTAATTTCAAATAATACTTATAATGAGCAACCAGTTCCTTAAATTCATTGTTTTATTATAAATTAGAAAGTTTTTTAAACGTGTCCCAAAAAAGAATGAATTGTTGCCGTACCACTATTAAAGTATTGGAGGTTAATAATTTTGTAAGGATTAATGAAATAAGGTTTATTAAATAGGATTATTAAATTTACCATTTTTCATGGTATGCTAAAATCACTATATCGGAAGCTGATTGGGTTGCTAACCTTTCTTTGATAATTTACAAGAAAGGAGGGATACACATGGGAATGAAAGACTTGTTTGATTACTCATTGGGTCTATTGCACGATCCTATTCAGAAAGGCTTGAAGGTATACTTCATAGCACTTGCATATAGTTTGGTAGATAAAACAAATAAAAGAACCGTCCAAAATGCCTGCCAGCCTACGGACGATTCTAAACAGAAATAATATTTTAGTAACCAATCGAGCTTACGATAACAGTTACCAAGAGGGATGCGCCAACATCCCTCTTTTTATTATATACCAATGAGTAATACTACAGTACTACTACAGTAAATATAACAAACATGCAATTAAAAGTACAAATGGAATGTTATGGAGATGAAAGACCATGATTTTTCAAAGAAAAGCGGTCAATTTTGATGTACATGACATAAAAAAATGTAGTTTAGGACATATTCTTACAAATAATTTTTCTTTAAATCTTTTAAATAACAAATAAGTATTTTTAGAATGACGTGTATAATTTAATGAAAGGGGGCTTAAAAATGGTAGATGATAAAAATTCTTTTCAACCTGGAATATACGCCATCATTAATAAAAAAATGAAAATGGTATATGTAGGCGAAACTGAAGAAGCTTTTCTTATCCGATGGATTGAGCATATTTCAAGAATACCTAGCTTTTTCGAAAATGCAGATAGAACAATTTTATATCTAGATCAAGATACAAAATATATTATTCTTAAGGAACTAAATAAAAATAAATTTACAACAAAAGATTTTTATAGATTCGAGCATGAAGCTATGGAATTTTATAAAAGTAAAGGCTGGAATGTCACTTCTAAAAGTCATTTCAAAGAAAGTATGAAGGATAATAATTACTTAAAAAAAGATAATGAATACACAAGATATAAAAGGGCCATAAAACATATGATAAAATCATTAGGATTAATAAATACAAAAAATAATAATGTTGGCCTTCTTTATAGCAAACTATATGAAAAAATAAATAAACATTTTGAAACTGATGTTTATAAAAGAAGTAAAGGTGGCGTTTTAAACAATCTCACCAAAGAAGAACTTCAATTTATTATTTTAGATTTATACCCAAGATTTAGGGAAAAAATGTTAGCCCTATACCGAGTCGAATATGCAAAACAAGAAATTCAATTAAATTTATTTTAAATGTTAAATTTTAATTCTAATCAGTTGTAATTAAGAAACACATTTTAAAAAGTTCTTTTCATATTCGTTTTTAACAGTTCTTTTATAGTTATCTAATGTAATTATATTCAAACGTATTAAACGCTTATAAATAAGAGTGTAGCCCCCTTACAATTCATCCTTATCAAAAATAGTAAAAAACCACCCATTATCGCTAGAATTTCAGATAAATTAATTAACAATTTGTTTAATACTTGTTATAATAATTATTAGCAGCTAGTATATTTTTAAACAGTGTGTATAAACTAATAAAGACAGGATGCGTCAACATCCTGTCCAAGTAACTGCTACCGCAAGGTGGTCGGTTGCTAAATTAAATTATCTTTTTTTAGAACCGCCCTTTCGCTTGCAGGCATTTTTAGGGGCGGTTCTTTTACGTTTACTGCCGATCTTTTTGACAAGCTTATTTGCATAAGCTGTCACAAATACTGTAAAAAAGATTTTTACAGCATCTTGCAATAAATTAAGTAAAAAATCCATGTAAAGTCACCTCCTTTCTCTCTTAAATAAGAGAAAGGATAGCAACTCGACCGCCCTCACAATATACAATTACTTACTTAAGTTTACCATTTCTATCCCCATATCATCTACTAATTTATCTATCTTAGTAATTATTATTTATTTTTTACACTTTTACACTTGTGTAAAAGTGTAAAAAGGTGTATTATTTTATTAAAGCTTCTCATACCTAACTTGAAGGGTGGTTCTCTATGAATCATAAGGAAAAACAACAATATACCAAATTAGAGGAATACAGCAGGAAAGAACTAATAAAACTAAATGAAGACGTATTGTGTTATGCAAAAGCAATCAATGGCTTACCAGCTGATCACAAAGATTCTCTACTGAAAAGAGGTTGGTTATTACCTTTTTTATATGGATATGATAGTCTACTTTGGAAAAGATGGGATTATTGGTTTGATATTATTCACGCTGGCACAATAGAGAGTGCTGGTCCAATACCACAAATTGAATGGGTAACCGCTAATAATAAAGGATTTGAAACAACTATAAAAATGCTTCAAAAGTGTTTAGATTATCATGAAGCAAGTATGAGTACATTTATCCAGTGGTTACATTGGGGATTGGCTTTAACTAAAACCTCCCCAAAAATAACAGAAAAATTGAGTCAGCACTATTATAAACACTTTAATATTTTCTTAATGCAAAAACACCCTAGTGATTATATGTCGATTATCTTATGTGAACAAACAGGAAAGGGATATAAAGAAGGTTTAGGCTACTTTCCAACCCCCTTTCAGCTAAATATTATGATGACCTACGTAGTATATAAAGACATAAATAACCCTTTAAAACGAGAAGAATATAAACAAAAGACCGTATATGATCCGTGTGTTGGCTGCGGTTCAACATTTCTCCCTGCTTCAAACTATTCTTTAAAAGGATTTGCTCAAGATGTGAGTAGAACTGCTTTAGACTTACTTAAAATACAGTGTATGTTATATGCTCCCTGGTTTGCTGTTCATCCAGAACATATACAAGGCTTTGAGAATAAATCTTTAATGAATAACGAAAAGCAGCTAGAATTTATTATTTAAATTTTAATTTTACACTTTTGTAAAAGTGTAAAAGTGTAAAATTAAAACATTGAAATCTATTAAATATGAGGTGTCCGTATGAAAAAATACTTAACTCTATATCTAATAATCTTTTGTACCATATACAGTACTATAAACTTAATAGAGTTCTCACAAACACCTATAATGACAGAACTTTTACAAGGCATATTAGCCCCTCTGTCTAAATGGTATATTGGTATTCCTATTGTTTTATGCTCTATAAGTTTTGGTATTTGTAGAATTTTTCAACCCAAATACTCTAAAATCTTCCCGTTTATCGGCATAATGATTTATATGATAAATAGTCTCCTAGGACCAATGTTTAAGCTCTATATGAAACTATAATTTATAACATAAAAACAAATAAAAAAAGAAAGTTCCTTGTTAGCTTGGCGGCACACAGGAACTTTCTTTAAACAATAAAAGATGATAAGGATGATTAAAAATGGCTAACACCCTATATAAGTTAACTACTAGTGAAATTATTTTATCACAAAATCAAAGTAAAAGTGAATCATTTAAAACTTTCTTTTCTTCTACTTTGAGAAATCAATACCAAAAATTAAATCTATGGTTTGGAATTGAAGAACGTTTATCTGATCATATTATTTATTATGGCACTCTATTTCTTATGTTTCTAATTCCAGCTGCTACTTACTTCATTTCCGAATTATTATACTAGATATTTTCACACTTTTACACAAGTGTAAAAGTGTTATGGTGTATTAACAAGACAAAAACTAAGGGTGAGAAATAATGAAACATGTTGATACAATAGCAACAGACGGCCGGAGCATTTTAGTAAATGACATCTTTACTAATGGATGTATGCCATATCGTTTAAATTGTTCATTCCCCATTGATTATTAGTTGATCCCCCACCTAGCTTCTATGATTCCGGTGAATTTTGAGGTGGGGGTCTTACTGCCCGTTAATGCGGGATAAAAGATGATAATATGTTACTAATTAAAGGGAACATTTGAACTTTTAAACTATACAAGTATTAATGTAATAGATTTTGAATTTTATTAAAAAAGGAGTGGATACAAAATGAAATGGAGATTAGAAAAGGTAAAAGAAGTTGATGTAGAGGTTACCCAATTACCAGCAGAAGAGATGTTAAAACATTGGTATTGGTTAATTGAACAAGCTGAAAAACTTTCTAAAATCGAAGAAGCACATGCGAAAGGTTCGAGGAAGGGTTTAGATATAGCAATACAGGATGCTTTTCCTGTTTCCATGTTGAATAGTGAAATGCTTAATGATGAATAAACAAAAGGGTGGTTGTTAATGATCGACCAAGATTTTATAGATAAAACTGTATCCGAGCTGTGGCATCTTAGAGGAAGATTGGGTGGGCTATTAACTTATGCAGATTATGAGGATCAATCGCAAGATATAGCTTTCCGCGCTATTAATACTATAAAAATGTTACAAAAAGAAATTGATAGATTGAAAGAGGAATCGAAAAACTAAACAAAAGCGTTATTTGGCTACAAAAGGGGGAATCGGAAGTGAATAGTTACAAATTGTGGTTAGATGGTGACGAAGAATTTAAACATACAGAATTAGCAGAAACACCAGGTAAAGCGAAGTATCAATTTTATAAGTACTTACAAGATGGGATTTGGGAAACGGATTTTAAAACATTTGTGAAATATGTGAGATGTAGAAAGGTAAGAAGCGCTGATATTACATGTATGTTTGGCGATAAAGAGCAATTTGAACGTATGTGTGAGTTAAGAGGAATCAAATTTGCTTATCAAGGCATGAAAATTGAGGTATGTGGCCAAGCGGGAATTATTGTCGGAAGTACATCGGGCTTGAATTTACTAGTAGCTTACTATAGTGATCCGTGGACTTCATATAATTGTCATCCGTATTACGAAACAATTTATTACGATGAAAGCGGAAATGTAGTGGCTGATTATCGTAAAGAATTAGCAACAGTTTAATAAAAATAGTTATTTAAAAGAGTTCAACCCCTTACGGTGCGTGCAAAGGGGCTGTGATTAACAAACTCTTACTAAAACACGAGATTGATGAAGAAAAATAACAATTTATCTATTGCATTATACCACTAAAATAATTTATATTTCAACTTGATAAATTTTCGTATTTATTCACTTTATAAAAATACGTCTTGTCTATTCAAAAGCCACTAAAACTTTAAAATACTAGACACATATTTATAGACCTATATTTGATTGTTCATGTAAAATAAGAACGTACAGAATACCCTATTTTGTATGTGATCCTGCAAGGTAACTTGTGGGATTTTTTATTTTCTTATAATCGCATTATCCATAGTTAGAATTACCACATAAAACCCTTCTGTGAAAATATTACATTTAATTACACTCAAACCAACTGGTAACTTTTTATTTTGCTTCTGATGTAAATATTAAATTCAAAATCTCAGCTAAGATTATATCTGATGGAATCATAAATTTATTTGAAATTGATGTACGTCTTGGAGAAAAATTTCTAATAATACCCTTTTGATAATAATCATTAAATATAGGGTATCCTTAACTTTTATATAGCAAATAGATATAGGTTACCACAAACACGAATAGCCCAGTATCAATTTAGGGCAACTGAACCAGGCAATTTTCACATATGTATTGTTAACAATTTTAAAAACAATAATATCCCTATTGTGACATTTTTTCAAACACTTGATGTATATAGGCGCACCAGGCTATGTATGTGTTGATTATTCGTGACGATCTCCTGTTCCTTCTCGATTGAATACACTATGATCAGTAGTTTAACCAATCGAAATTTATGCATAAAAAAAGTTTCATTTAATCGTATTATAATTATTCTCAATTTCCTTTCGTTTTATACGTCTAAATTTTAGATGCGGTAAGTTATGTGTAATTTGATAACACAAATACGCATTATTGTTTACAAATTCGCTTCTACCAATTCTTTTATAACTTGCAACTCCGCCTCTTGCCGGAATTCTTCTAACTTTGCAAAAATAGTTTCTTCCGTGAATTTTATTTCAGTGCCTTTCATTTCTTTCATCCACATTTGAAACATATTAATAGAACGATTCCGTGTTTCTTCAAAAATATAATTTTTATTCTCTACTAACAAATCATCAAACTCTCTTTCCCATTGCTCATCTAAAGATTTTTGAACCTTTCCAGGAGTTAGACCCAAATGTTCCAATAATCCAACAGCCTTATCTCCTAAAATCAAACGCTCTATTCCATTAACTATTTCTTTTATTTCAGGATCTTTATCCATTTGCTTATATTTAATATTGATAACATCATTATCTTTCACCAAAAAGAACGCCTCCTTCTTGATTAATAGTTCAACATACAAATGTAAATCTCCTATATTAGAATCCCTTTTCAAGATAAATTAAAAACGATCCACAAGAGAGTATTATATAATTTCTTTCTACAAATTCTGCACATTTATTACCAAAGGTACTCATTTCCAAAACATCCACCATGACTTCTTTTTCAAACTAGCTGCCGCTATTTCTTTCTGTGCCGATACAATAGTACGTTTTGCTTCTTGTATCTCTCTGACCATCTTCATAAGATTATCGTCCCTTAACTCTAACCTTTTTTCTATCCTTTCTTCTCGTTCCTTCCGATCTTTCATATCTTCCTTTATTAATCTATTTCTTTCTTTAATGTCCTCTTCAATTAATTTATTCTTTTGATCTATGCGATCACCTAATCTCTTTTCCATTTCTAATATATTTGCTTGCTGCAACTTATTAATTTCTTCTATCATACCCTTCACGTTCAAGAACATCTGAATACTTTCTAAGTGTGCTGCCACTCACACCTAGACGACTATAGACCTCACTGCTGGTATATACTATCTCTGCTTCTGACATAGCGCTACGCCACCTCCTATAAAGAAAATTCCATATTAAAAGGTCTAATACCTCTTGAAATCCATCGACGAAGCTCGCACAGTCTTTGCTAAGTTTTGTCGGAATAGGTAGATTGAGAATCCTACGAAATAGCCCGCGAAATTATTTATCTCAAAAAAGTTATATATTTTAAAAAATCACCCTTAGAATCCAGATGAAGAATGATTATAATATGGTCTGTAAGCGATTCAGCTATTCTAAGGGAGGATATTATGATTATGAAAAAGACACAGGGAAGAAAGAAAAAATTAAATGTAAAGATTCGTTTTTGGGGTTTCAAACTTTTTGTTAAATATTCTGCTTAACAAAATATTTATATTCGATTTATATTTGTAAAACCTCTTCATAAAAGAACGTAGGTTCGTGTATAATAGGAACAAACGTTCTTTTACTTTAGGAGGAATCACGATGTATGACTATTCAATCCTACCGAATAGAATCATCTTATGTGTTGATTTACGTAGCTTTTATGCTTCAGTGAGTTGCATCAAAATGGGACTTGATCCTATGCATACAAAGTTGGCTGTAGTCGGCGATGTAAATAGAAATGGTTCAATCGTTCTTGCTGCAACACCCCCATTAAAATCGTTGGGCGTAAAAAAGATGGCAAGGCTTTACGAAATTCCTCGTCGTAAAGATATTCTAGTTGTAAATCCAATTATGGGAACTTATATTAAATGCTCCAACTACATAACAAAACTAGCTTTACAATACGTTCCTATTGAGGATTTTCACCAATACAGCATCGATGAATTTTTCATGGATATTACCGATAGCATTCATTTATTTGCCAACGATCCATACGAATTCGCTATGAAGTTCAAGCGTGAAATATATGATCATACACGAGTTGAATGTACAATTGGAATTGCTCCTAACCCACTCATGAGTAAGGTTGCTTTAGACATTGATGCTAAGAAGAACACAGACGGGATTGCAGTTTGGCAGTACGAGGATGTACCAACAAAGCTGTGGAGCATACGCCCCCTTAATAAATTTTGGGGCATATCATATAAAACTGAAGAAAAGTTAAATCGAAAGGGAATACATTCTATTGGAGATCTAGCTAATTATCCCCTTAAATACTTAAAACAGAGCTTTGGCAAAATTGGCGAAGAATTACACTTACATAGCCACGGAATTGACTTTAGTCGCATTTCAGAAAAATATGTTCCTGCCACAACTTCTATTGGAAAAAGCCAAATTCTAATGCGTGACTATACAATAGAAGAATTCCCGATTATTCTACTGGAACATATTGAAGAAGTTTGTTATCGACTTAGAAGACAAAACAAACTTGCTCAAACTGTTCATTTTTCTGTCGGTTATAGCAAGAGTTATACAGGTGGTATTAGGAAAACACATACTTTAAACCGGCCAACAAATCTAACGATGGATATTTATCATATATGTACATACTTTTTACATCAACAATATACTGGCGAACCCATTCGCAGCATAAACATATCCTTAACAAACCTAATTCAAGAAGGGGAAGAACAAATTTCTCTTTTTGATAATGTCACGAAACGAGAACAAGAAGTGAAGTTAACAAAAGTAATGGATGAAATCCGCACAAAGTTTGGGAAGAACAGTATTTTACGAGGGATTTCCTACACGCATAGCGCTACAGCTAGACACAGAAATACACTAATAGGAGGCCACAAATCATGAATAACGCTAATATGCCAAAAGGAAGAGGAATGGTGAAATTCACCCCGTTTGCAGCAATTCCTGAACAATTTGCTGGGATACGTGAAATCATCAAAGAGAAAAACAAAGTAACTAGGCCGATCTTAACAGATGAAGAAAAAGTACAAATTGAGAACATGTTGTTATGTTCCTTATTATCTGAAGAAGAAATACTAATTACATATTATGAGGATGGTTATTTGCTCTCTAGCTATATGACTGTTGTTGATATTGATCCACCAAATAGTACTGTTATATGTACCGATGCTTTTTATAACAAGATAAAACTGCAATTTTCTAATATAATAGATGTAAAATAGAATAAGTTGATGTAATCACGTTTTGATAATTAAAAAAGGAGTGTAAAAATGCAAGGGAATCAGATAGGAAAGAACGCAGCAGGAGTAGTTATTCATAATGGTTCTGGTGTAAAAATTCGAAATATCTGGAAGTAATCTCCCAAACTTAGACATACTGATACTAGTATTCTAAAAAAGGACGTGATCAGTATGAAAAAGCAAGATCTATTCAAAAGGAAACATTATCTAATAACATCGTGGAATACGACCACCGGTTTATTAAAAGACGAGTTCATTCTATGGTAGGATTAAAATCCTTTAAGACAGCAATCTCTAAATTAAGTGGTGTTGAAGTCATGCGTATGATTAAAAAAGAACAGATTGATTTGCGAGATCAGTCTGTTCAAAACCAGAAAAAATTCATCCATCAATTGTTTGGACTAACAGTATAAAATACAATTCTGCTAGAAATATATGCGCTATATTCTCTTTTATTTTATCTCAGCACCAGAACCTATTTTCTTCTATGTGTAATTCCAATTGTGATATTGTTTTTGATTTCTGGTGCTAAAGGTGTTGCTTGAATACATTTTCGCATGGTTTCTTGAGTCACTTCATTTGCACGTGGTAATACTACAACTACAGCAGCTGGGTTTCCACTACCTACAGCTGGAGCCAGCACACTCCACCCTGCTGCACCTGCTTGACTGGCACAATTTAATATTAATAGTTCTTCCATTGTATTTACGTTGTTAGGGTAGGTTAATCCATAAAAATATTCTATGCCTTTGTTTGCCATCCCTGGACAAAAACCTTTTGTCTTTATCGGACCAACATAATACCAACATTCGTAGGTGTAAGGTTCTTTCCAATTCAGTTCTCCTAATTTTCGTTCATAACCTTTTTTTCCAGGATTTGTACCTGGATTGCACGGTGTCGGAACTTTGACTTTATGACCTGCAATGTTAACCCATTTATAGCAAATCTGTGATGTTGGTCTTTCATTAATATCCATGTCATAATAAAATTCAGGATACATATAAGGCTGAGAAGCTGATAAATAACTTTCAAATCTTTGATTAATAGCCAATTGCACTCCTCCTTTTTATATTAAACACTTTATGGAAAATTTCGACTCCTAGTGTTTGTACAGTTCACATATAGGTTCCCTATAAAAGTAAAAAAATTTTAAAATATCCTGTTTTGAAATGACAATAAAGTTATTTAATTTTAAAAGCCCAAACAAGCATAACCCCGTTCTAAATTTAGGATGGGGTTAAAAATATAACAATAAAGTCATTTCTTTAAGCATTACAGAAACGACTTTATTGTAAATTAAACAACTTTTTTGTCACTTAACAAATACAGCTTTTCGATATTTAATCATTAAACAAACAAATAATCTAAGATTCAGAGGTTGTCCCCTTTATCTTAGATTATTAGGATTCCATAATTTGATTTTAGAAACATCATTTGTGTTACAAGTAATGTAGTATACTAATCTGTAAATAAGAAGATCATGTTTATCTTTCCTTTATCTCCCAACCTACATAGCAATTTTTAATACGTAAGTCGGGAGTTAATTGTTGGAAATTCAGATGCGTTTGGTTAAAACTGGAGGATGCATAATATGGAACAACAAACTGAAAATGGTTCAAGAGCTCCTAAAGTATTTATATCATATGCTTGGACATCTCACGATTACCAAGAAAAAGTGGTTGCCCTTGCAACACGTCTTATGGAAAACGGTATTGAAGTTATTATTGACGTGTGGGATTTAAAACCTGGAAATAACATGTATGCTTTCATGGAAAGTATGGTAACTGATTCAACAATCGATAAAGTATTAGTTTTATGTAATAAGACATATGCTGATAAGGCTGAAAATTATGTAGGTGGGGTAGGTACAGAAACTCAAATTATAGGGCCCAAAATGTATAATAAAGTAAAACAAGAAACGTTTATTCCTGTAATTTTAGAAAGAGAAGAATCAGGAATAGACTATATCCCAGTTCACATGGTTGGTAGTATCTACATTGACTTAGATAGAAAATTTGAACAAGGTTTTTTGAGGATCTACATGCTTTTTCTGGCCCTTTAGATATAAGTGGTCCATATATTTTTGAGCACTATAGATACCTTATTCACGAAATATTTTTATACACCGCAACAGTATTGATTTCTAGGCAGATGTACGATAAATTAAATGAAATTTGTAAACATGTATATTTCGTAAAGAGAAGACATTCTAACGAAATAATAGGGGGCACATGATCAAAAAAAGAAAATTGTACGTCAAGGGATTTTCTTACATTTACAATTGATAGATGAACCATTGCAAGGATTATATCCACTTACTGTTTTTACAAATCTTAAAGGTAATACTATCAAGGTTGACTAACCAGAACCAATTGGTCTCCTTGTCTTTTTTTCATTTTTGATAATTGTTATTGATAGCCTACAAACCGGTTAGTTTTAATTCCTATCTTGGCCAGTAGGAATTAAAGACTTTCATTAAACACATCTATTAGATTCTCCGCATCATTGTAGTCCATTTTAGCATCCCACGTTAGCGAGCGCACCATTTCATCACGGTCCTTTTCGTACTCTGCCTGTTTGCTTATATCATAAAGAAAAAGATAAGACCACTTTAATTTAGTTATAGCAATTATTCCCTCTCTACGACTCAATTCTTCAATATATACATCAAATGTTTTTTCATGCGAATCCCTCCTTTTCAATTATAATGCATTCAAAATTAAAGATTGGATACGTTTTTCCCTGGATACAATACTTCCATTGCTTCGACAGTAAATATTCATTCCCCTCTTCGCTTCCCTTCAGGCTTATAATATTTCGCTTTACCATCTTTTATCAACCCGTTTAACACATCACTATTTTTCAATCTGTTTAATTTCATATGTAAGCTATCAAGTGTAATTCCCCAACGATCACAAGCTTCTCTTGGTGTCATAATTTCATCTAACGTAAATAACATTATCTCCATACCCCACTTTGACTGTTGTTGATATCGATCCACCAAATAGTGCTGTTATATGTACCGATGCTTTTTATAACAAGATGAAACTGCAATTTTATAATATAATAGATACAAAATAGAATATATTTACGTAAGTAAGTTTAAACCATTATAAAGGAGTGTAAACAATGCAAGAGGCTCAAGTAAGGAAGAACGCAGCAGGAGCAATTATTCACAACAATATAAATAATTATCCACATTTAAATATACCAATGATTATTAATGAAAAAGATGGAATGATTTATGAAGTTCTAAGTGCTGGTTTTCACACTAATGATGCAGTAGGAATGCTAACAACGGATAGTTTCACTACTACCAGGGTAAATGCACCGATTATAACAGTGAAAAACAATGATGGTAGTATTCAAGCATATCGCTTACCTTTAGAACTAGAACATTGGGTTCTTTCTTGTATGCGTGCTGCTTCAGTAGAAAAAAATCCGTTTCCATGTACAGTTGCTTTTGGAATTATAGACAAAAAATATCATGTTGAATTCAAATAAAAAAGGTCTGCTTATTCAGCAGACCTACCATCAATTATAGCTTTATATTTTTTTGCCTGTTTCAATGTCCAAACAGGTGTAGAAGCAAGGATCTGGATTGGCTCAGGTAATAATGGTCTTACTTTCTTCCCATCTCGTTGTCGAGAAAACTTTGTGCTCAAACGCGCTTTATCCCAACCTAGTATCTCAGCAAATTCTTTTAAACCAACGAGAGGGGGAATTACTCCCCCAGTTCATCGCTCCACGCTTGATAAAAGCCGCCCCCAACCGTTTCAAGTACATTATCATCCTCTTGCGGAGATATTCCATACCAATATGCGGTTGTTATTACTTCACCATCTAAAGTTTCGATTGTAATTTTTTCTTGCGTGTAAGCTATACCTTCTTCAGCAACTTTTTTCGCTTCACTTAAACCACTTACTTCAACTTCTTCTGTAACACCAGTATGATAGTTTACAATGTATTTTTCCATTTATAACATCCCCTTCAAAAGTGATAACTTTGTTATCTTTATTATAACAAAAACAGATAACTTTGTTAACACTTTTAGGATAATTCATTTAATTTTTCCCTTCCTTTTAGGAAAGAGAAAATCCATAGCTTCTACCGTTAAAATCCATTCTCCACGTTGTTTCCCTTCAGGCTTGTAGTATTTAACTTTACCACCCTCAATCAATGTATCTATCAATTTATTATCTTTTCCTCGCTTCAATTTCATTCGCAGCGCTTCTTGTGTAATCCCCCAACGATCGCACGCTTCCCTCGGTGTCATAATTTCATCGAGCATAAATAACATTCACATCACCTCTCGTTACTTATAGGTAACACATAATTTAATTATACGTTACCTATAAGTAACTTTCAACTGGATAAAAAACATAATGAATTATGCGAAAATAAAGCAAATGAAGAACTACCACCCCTTAAAAAACTGAATAATCAGTTTTTTATTTTTCAACAAGAACACCTTCTTCAAATTAAGGGAATATGGTAAAATTATGGAAATATATAATAATAGGGTGAGGGGATTAAATATGAATGTGCAAACTGTCTCCAAAGGAGAAATAACAAATCTACTAAACAATTGGTATCAATCCATCATTTCACAACATGTACTAAAATCCACAAATTTCAAGAAAGAAATTGATAGTAAGATTCATCAAATTGAAGAAGACCAAAATATTCTTATCTATTATTCATTACTAGATTTTAGATATAAGTTACTTACCCATGACGTTAAAAACTATAAAGATAGTTTAGAAAAGATAGATTGTATACCTGATCAAGCAGACACCTTCCTAAAATATTATCATAGTTTTTTCAAAGCAATTTATTCAATTAATATAGGAGATTACACATCAGCTAAAGAACAATACGAAGAAGCTGAAACATTATTAAAGGATATTCCTGATGAACTTGAAATAGCTGAATTTAATTATATGTTTGGTTCTTTCCACTATCATATTTATCAGCCACTACCATCAATCAAATATACTACAAAGGCAAAGGAATTATTTTCAAAGCATGCAGGGTATGAAATCAAAGTTGCTGCTTGTAATAACACACTAGGTCTTGCTTGTACTTCCCTCGGTCAGTATGAAAGTGCGGAAGAACACTTCCTTGCGGCTTTAAATACTTTCAACAAACACGACGAGGATAAACTATCAGCAAAAGTGAAACATAATTTAGGTTTATTGTATGCAGATCAAAATCTTTCCGAACTAGCAATTAAATACCTGGATGGATCACTTGTAAATAACCAAAAAACATTGTTCTTATTAGCACAGGAGTATTTCAAATTAAATGATACAAGCGCTGTCAGGTTGCATATTGAAAACGGATTGAAAATTTCAAATGAAGAGTACACTCATCATTTCAATATTCTAAAAGGATTAAATGACAATATAAGTACAGATGAATTAGAAGACATCATTTTGGCAGGAATTTGTTATTTTAAGAAAGAAGAGTTATGGAAATACGTAAAAGATTATTCAGCTGTTTTAGGAAATAAGTTTTACGAGTTAAAATCGTATGAAAAAGCGAGCAAATATCTACACATGACAAATGAAGCTGATAAAAAGGCTTCAGAGAAAGGAGCCTTAAAATAATGAAAAAATCTCTATTGGTCTTTGCTATAGTCACGGGTTTTTTATCTTTCAGCTTCAGTGACAATACAAACTTACAATCTGTATCAAAAGAAAAAGTAGATTTTGTTCAATATGCACATGGTGAAACTATTTAACACAATAAAATACTAAAAAGTTATGTCATTACCCCATTACAATGCGTAACACAAATAATTATTAACAAAATAAAAAGAACCCAATATAGGTTCTTTTTATTTTTTCTTCTTACTCTTAAACATAAATCTTATTAATAGCACTACAATTGCAATGATAACAATTGTAATTATTGCACCTGTTAAACTGAAATTAGAAAACAAGTTTTTCACCTGCCTTCATTATTTAATTTTAGTAAGTAGCAATCGTAAATGTTCCATATTGCCCATTTACAGTTGTTTTTGCATACTTACTAGTATAAGCAACTGCATAAGCCGTGTAACCTTCACTTAAATCTGAGTAGAGATAATTAGTATTACTAATAGAATCACTTAAAGTATTACTATAAACTTTTCCAATTCCATCTTTTCCTACAGCACCATATGCAGTAATTGTAACAGAATTTGTTATCTTATTGGCTTGTCCTGAATTTATTCTTGTTGAGAAATAAGCTCCAAACGAGTGATTAACGACACCAATATCATCCCATACATAACCATTCATGGTTGCCGAAATACCAGAACCGCCACCACCTTTGTTGAAATATTCTGATTTTCTAGCGAGAGTTGATGCTTCGGATTCCCCAAATACTGTAGATTTTGCATATGTTCTTACAAAGTCTGCATCTTCTTTTGAGAACTCCACATTATTAGGGTACTTTAGGTTGATTTCTTCGAATCTCTCAATGATTTGGTCTTTCGTAAGAGTTGGTTGTTTTACCTCTACTACTTTTGTGTTGCTAGTTTCTTCCGCATTTGCATTAGGTGATAGTACACCAAATGAAACAACTCCTAAAGTTAGAACAAGTGAAGAAACTCCCAATCTTTTTAATACATTTCTCATAATCTTTCTCATCCCCTTTAACAATATTTGGTACTCTTCTATTTTAACTAATATTTAACATAAATGTAACAATATTCTAACAAGTGGAATATTTAAATGGATTGGATAATATTGTAATAACCTATTTTGTACCATTAAAATTTTTTATCCTATCATCAAAACTATCCTTAAAGGTACACTTTAAAGTACAGTATTAAAACATATGAAAACAACGTCCGCAAAAGCCTTATACACAAAATAAGGGACGTTCTTTTTCTAAACAGGAATTAACGAACGTGAAATGATATAATTAAAGAAAAAAAGAGTAATAGGAGTAAGAATATAATGAGTATTAAGAAATTTGGTTATGTTCGTGTAAGTACCAAAGACCAAAATGAGGGAAGACAAATCGAAGATATTAAAAAACATGTAGAAAGTGAACGTGATATTTTTATAGATAAAAAAAGTGGAAAAGACTATAACAGAGATCAGTATCAATTAGTGAAAAGAATGTTGAGGGAAGGCGATATTTTATATATTCATTCATTAGATAGATTTGGAAGAAATAAAGAAGCAATTTTAAAAGAATGGAAAGAAATTACACAAGATATTAAGGCACATATTATCGTTTTGGATATGCCATTGCTAGATACAACGAAATATAAAGATAGTCTCGGTAATTTAATTACTGATTTAGTATTACAAATATTGTCCTGGCTTGCAGAAGAAGAGCGAACAAAAAACAAAGTACGCCAAAGGCAAGGAATTGAACTGGCAAAAAAAGAAGGTAGACCGTTAGGGAGAAAGCCAAAAGAGATTCCAGAAGAATTTTATGAAGCATATCGTTTGTGGAAAGCTTGTAATATTACAGCGGTACAAGCTATGCAAATGTGTAATATGAAAAAGACTCATTTTTACAAAGTTGTGAAGGAATACGAGGCACAATTCAAAAATAAAAAGAATGTTTAACTCAAAGAGACTAAAGGAGTTTTATTAGATGTTTTATAGATCAAAACATTTTGCACCAGTAATACGTTTTGCTAATGAAGGTTTCTTATCAAAACCTTATAATGCCTCTAATGCATTTCATCATGTGCTACCATTCTTAAATATAGAGGTTACAGATTTACAAACAAGCCATCAAATTTTAGAAAATGATACATATATCATTAAACCAAAAATTGATGATAAACATTCGTCAGGTTGTTTTGCATTTTTAAAAGAATATAATCCTAATCTATTTAATGGTCCAATGCAATTCCGTAAAGGTCATAAACGGAATATAAAATATATAAACAAAAAAGAGCTTGTATGGGTGAGAAATGTTAATTATAAAGATGAGCCCTTTTTCTCCAAGTATTATAAAACCTTTATTCATGAAGGAAAGGTATATAATCCTCAAGAATATATATATACAACCCGACAGTTTAATAAATTGTGTTGGGTAAAAATGTCTCTACATTTAGCACTAGAAAGAACCCAGCTATATAAGGAGCATTTTAGCAGTGATCTTCCCGAGCGTATTACGGAAATTTACTTAATGGATGAGCAAATTAACAAACTAGTAAAGCCCTATCAAGTATTTAACTTCTAATTAAATATAAAAAACAAAAAAGACGAGAGTGTTTTCACTCTCATCTTTTCTTATTATAACCATTGAAAATGACTACAATATACCCAATAATACTATACTATAACTTAATCAGATTTAGAACTAATCTAACAATGAAAAATCAATATTATCAATTATCTCATCTAAGGTAATTAATGAAATTTCACAGAATCCCTTGATACTATGCCAAAAATCCCATGAGAAGTAACTAATAATAATTCCACGCTCACCTGATTCTATTTTTGAAATCAAACCATTTTCCTCCAAATACCATACATGTTTACTTAAAGGTTTCACAGGTATACATGTTACTTTCTGAAGATCACCAATATTTATTAAAGATTCCTTAGCTCTTTCAAGCATTATTCTAAAAATTGTACGAATTTTAGGTGATAAATCTTTAAGCGTAGTTATAACTTTTACACTTGTATAAAAGTGTTTATGATTACTATAAAGACATAAAACTTTTTAATGATGATACATAAGTGATAGAAAAGGATTTTTGTGTTTTATGTAGAAGTAGTAGGTTCACAGCAAGTACATACTAGGAGGTATTTTAAATGACAGAGTTAGAAAACATAAAGTATAGTGATTTTGGTGATTTCTTATATCCGATAGAATATTATCATTTCTATAAAGGAAGTTTGGGAATAAATTTTAAAATAGAGTTGCTATGTTTGGAAAATCGTTTTGCTTTTCATCTCATGACAGAAAATACAAAGGTTCCTGAAAACCTTCGTTATTTTTCTTGTAATGATCAGCGTGTTCTTAAAGAATTAGGACTTTATGATAATATAGATTACACTTCGAAACAAGCTACTTTGCAATTGGCAATTGACTTAGGAACAGCGATTGCTAAAAAATATTGTAAATGAATTTCATAATTTAGTGTTCATTGAAGATAAAAAGAGATAGCTAATTTTAGCTATCTCTTTTTATGAAAAAACACATTACAAGCCTAAATAATTATTTAGAGCTTCTATCTAGCTAATTAAGCTTCTATCCAGTTGAACATAATCTATTAGATCCTCATTTTCTAATATGTAGGTCACATTACTTCGTATCCATATTTTTGTTCTGCTTCTTTCTGACATCATTCCATCACCAGGATCTCCATAATCATGCGAAGGATCTATTGTTTCAATATTAAAACTTACATCCATTTCAACGTCAAAGGATATTAGCAAAGTTTTATCCTCAATATCTAAAGAAACCTCATTAATTTCAATATCTATGCTCTCAATATATCCATCAGTACCCCATCCTCCAAAAATATATTGGCCTTCAAAGGTATTATTCATTAATAAATCATTCATAGTATTTTCTAAATAATCATTTACATCAAGGAAATTTCTCAATTCAGCTTCTAATTTATTTAATTGATCTTCACTCTCCCAATAATCAGGAATAAAATATTTGTTTAGGTTTTCTTCTTCCTTTTCTAAAAATGCTGATAATGAATGATAATACGATAAATTCTCAATATCTTCAGCTAACTCTTCATGTATAGCATTTTTTTCTCTATTAGCAAAGTCTTTATGATTATTTGATATAAATGCTACTTGATCTGGTTGATTATCTTGACAATATTCAACTATACTTTCCCATATAATTGCATCTTGAAAAGAGACTTTATTTTCATCAAATGGTTTCTTATTATTAAAATATTTGAGTGCAATTTTCTCCACAACATCAGCAGATTTAGGGAAATCAATAATCTCAATATTATTTTCCTGGATAATTTTATTCAAAGTTACCTGATATTTTTCAACAAATTTATCAGCTTTTAAATTACCAAAATCAATTATTTCAGGTGCTTCTAACCTTATCAAATCGTTTTTAGTACTCCTTACCTTTTTAATTAGTGGTCTAATTTCGTCCTTAAATTTTTTTAAAATTTCATGATAGTTGAATTCCGTAATACAAAGATCTACAGGTGAATTCTTTGTAAATTTGAGTAATTTTTTCATATCAGCAGATTTAAAAAAGAAATCATTAAATATAACATTTGTATCTAAGACTATTAAATAGGACATTTAGCGCTCTCCTTTTAACTATTATTAACCTAAAATATTCTATTATAAGACTATTATACTTTAAGAATGGAAAATATAATATTATTTAACATAAACTTTTTTACACTTTTACACTTGTGTAAAAGTGTAAAAAAGTTTATAATTGCTATAAAGACATAAAAATTTTATATAGGAGGTTCTTTTTTAATGAAAATGAGCAATAAAAAATTTATGAAAATAGCTGCCAATCTTGGTATATCAACTGCATTATTAACAGGATGTGTAAGTGATATTGATGAGAGCAATTCGCTTGCAACCGATCAAGACACAACTAATGATGTAGGATCTCAAAAACAGTGTTCTTCTAATCAAGTAGATGAAAATGGAAATGAGTGTTTTGAAGAGATTCCCAAAGAGGGACCCGTAAACCATGCTAATAACAAAGATAAACAGGATAACCCTAGTATTGAACATGATAATGGTTGGAGTTCTGCTTTAGTTCCTTTTGCTGCTGGGGCTGCTGGAATGATGTTAGCCAATTCACTAAATAAAAAAAATCCTGGGCATATCAATAATAATAACAATCATACATATAGGCCCCCAATGACACAAAGACCTACACCAGAAGCTCCAAAGGAACAAGATAAAGGGCGAGGTTCAAATACAAGTGCCGTTACAAGTGGTGGAGGTGCAAGTAATAAAGGGAACTCAAATAAGAATAATTCAACGAACACCCCTCCTTCTACAAATAAAAATGACACAAATGATAAAGTGAATCTAAATAAGGATAGTGCAAATAACAATAACACATCAACACCTAAAACAAATAATCCTAATCAGCCATCAAAACCATCCACATCAAGTAAAGTATCTAGTGGTTCAAGCGGAATCGGAAATGCAAAAGCCCCAGCTGGATCTTAATTTATAGGAGGTAAAAGAATGTTAAACGAACAACAACAACAGGACTATATGAAAAAATGGTTTACTTTATCTGAACAAGCTAGTATGCATCGTTTTACTTGGCCGAGCTTATTAGAGAACAATGAATGGTGTCAATACATGTCTACAAGCATAAAGAAAATCAAAAAAGAGGAATATTATGATATTATAAAGGCGACAGATTTAGTAAAAACAATCTTCCAGCGGATTTATGAATACTTATTAGAAAGCTATGAGGGATTCTTGCAATTAAAATTACCTACAGAATTATGGGAAGTAGCTAGAACACATTATGAAGGTTTATTCTCTTATTTCACTAGATTTGACTTTATCGTTACCAATGGCGAAATCAAACTAATAGAAATTAATGCAGATACCCCAACTGGCTATTTAGAACCGTCTGTAGCAAATCAAGTATTATGCGATCATCACAATGTTATAAATCCAAACTGCTTAGAAGAGAAACTGCATAAAGCATGGAATAAAATTATAGCTGACTATCAGTTAAGGCCCAATGACCTTATACACTTTACTAGCTATGATTGGCATGAAGAAGATTTTCAAACAGTAAAATTTATTCAGCAGCATTGTCCACAACCAAATGATTATGTAGGCATACAAAGTATTGTTGTAAAGGACGATGGGCTATATACACCAGATGGAATTAAAATTGAATATTTATATCGCCTGTATCCATTAGAGTACTTATTAGATGATAAGGATTCAAGTGGAAAACGAATTGGGCTTATGTTTTTAGATCATATTGCACAGGGGAGAGTAAAAATCATTAATCCCCCTTCTGCCTTTCTTATTCAAAATAAAGGTGTCTTAGCATTGATTTGGCAACTCCATGAGCAAAATCAATGGTTTACAGAACAGGAACATGCCATTATCGAAAAGTACTTCTTACCAACTTACTTCTCAAAAGACAGATTTGAAGAAAATAATATAGACTATGTGAAAAAAGCAACTTTTGGAAGAGAAGGAGGCGGTGTTTCAATCATCAATCAAGGGAAAGAAGTAGCCGCAGATAAAACACCTTACTATGATCAGCAGCATAAAATCTATCAAAAATATATAGAAATGCCTGATTGTACAATTGATACCTGGGATGGTGACTACACAGGTAAACTATTAATTGGTTCACACCTAATTGGTGGTGAAGCCGCTGGGCTATTCTTACGAGTAGGTGAAAAAATAACAGGGAACTTATCAATGTTTATAGGTATTACAACAGAATAAAAACTTGTAATGACTGGTTGTCAATTACAAAATGCTTACCATTATTGGAGGAAAACATGAGCTATATTAGATTAGAATTAGAAATGAACTTAGATCAACATAAACTAACAGAAAAGGATTTTTGCAAGGTAGTAGATAAGTTTTTTAAAAGGCTATCTAGATTAAAAAAACCAGAGTCCTCCGAAGAAAAGATGGGATTTAATATAGTCAATAGATACATTACCGTTGATGTATCTATTGACCTAAAAGAAAAGTTTTTAAATATATTCCCTAAGTTTAACTCAACCGAGTTAATAAAAGCTTTAGATGCTATTACAAAATACATCAAATATGAAAATTGCGAAAAGGTAGGTAGTATATATATTAACCGAAACAATACTCATAAAGATCTATTTGCCTACCAGAACAAGCTATATTTATCGGAAATAACACATGAAGAGAATCAAAAGATTCAAACCGTTAGAGGGCTAAAAGAAGGCGAGGTTTCCTTTAAAATTTCTAATGAAATAGAAGAGATTCCAGTACAAACAAACGTGGTCCTTGCACATATGAGCTTATAAAGAAACCAATAAAAGGAAGTGGCATGATGTTTGAAAAAATAAACAATATGCAAAAGGATATTAGCTGTAACCGTGCTTTACAAATAATTGAATGTATAAAAAAACATCAAGATAATGTCACAACATCTATAACTGTTGGACCTTTAACCAAAACTATTTTAGTCAATACTCAAGATTTAAACATTGCGGAAATCAATAAAGAAAAAAACTTAATAACATTTAATGAGTATTCCTTTTCCTTTAGAACAATGGGTTATTCAACAGATTTTTCAACTTTAAAATGGATAAATGATACAAAATTTGAGCTTGAACTTATATCTAATCATAAAATACCAGTACAAATTTGCTTTATCGCAGAACTTAATGGCATTTCAAAAGAAGAGTACTTTATTAAATGAATTCAACATTGAAGGGAATAATAGATTTGCCTGGAATCCTACAACTATTCCTAGTTATGATATCTGTACTAGGTCTAATTTGGGGTAATGCTTTATTTTTCCAATCAGATATTGATAAGTTCAATGCTTTCGTTTTACGTACATTAATTTTAATAGAATTTCCCTTAATAATGTACTATATTACTAGCACTGGCTTACTAGATAAACTTTTGGATTATCTAGTAACTAATTAATATTTTAATATGTAAGAAATCATAAAGGGAGTTAGCTTTATTGCAGTCAAGGTATGTTATTCTTTTATATATACAAGAAGGGAGTCATAAAAATGAACTTTTATAGCATAGCACAAGGGTTATATAACAATAGGAATGATTATTATCTATTTCACGAGGAAAAATTTAACCAAGAGGAATTTATTAAAAAATATAACTTTGCTATTGAACAGTTAACAAAAAAGACAGGTCCACGAGAAAATATTGATGCTGAACAAGTCATTTCAATGATGTGTGAGTTATATCAGTTTAAAAGAGTTTCAGAATTATATAAAATCCATTGCCATGAGGAAATGAAAAAAGTTGATAATTCTAAGCCCATAGACTCTTTGGGATATATTGCAGTAGAATAAAATAGCTCTTATAAGGAATTCCTTATCATAGTTCAGAAATGAGGAAGCATAACTTTGCATAAATGCAAAGTTATGCTTCTTCTTTGTTTTTTACGCTTAAAAAAATCCACTTAAAGTTTATTTTTACACTTTTACACTTGTGTAAAAGTGTAAAAGTGTTATAATAGAGGTAGGCATAAAGCCATATGCCTACACAAATAAAAGGAGTGTAAAACTATGCAAACAATGTTAATTAGTACAGAGTCCGATCCGTTTTTCCCAAAATTCTTTAGCGAACACCCTGTAAAAAACGATGTAATTGTAATTATTTTTAACAAGAAACACTTCATTTTTGAAAGTGAAAATATCATTTCAATGATGAAACAATTTGCACCTAAAGAACGTGAATACGCTAAACGTCAATTACAATTATATGCTGCTCAAAAACGTGATATTAACAGCTGTCTAGAGGAAATTGCATCTGATTATGTGAGACGACATTATGCAAACTAATGACCCCATAAAAGGTTTCCAAAACAAAAAAATAGAATGCGAGATCCTACCCTCACATTCCAGGTGTTGAAGTATATTGTAAAGGACAAGACTCTTCTTGTCCTTTAACCCATTGTATACAACTATTATACTCTTAAAAAATAAAACTGTAAAATTGCCCAAACTGTAATTTAAAATCAACGATTAGGGAGGTTCAGCTTTATGCTGCTCAATCTAAATAAAATGCTATTAGCTTCATTTATCCAAATAATTATTTTTTATTTAATAATTAATATTTTATAATAAATTAATAATACAGCAAGGAATTTAAAAATCATGGAAAGACTTGATGGAATTTATAGAGATAGAATGTTAATGGTTATTCTTTTTATGCTTTCTTCAATAACGTTTTTAATCATAGATATTGGTTTACAATACCTAAAAGAATTTTCGCCTTTTGTAATTTATGTGCGGTTCGCTATTATTATTACACCTGTAATTATGCTTTTATCTGTTGGAGGTATTATTGCTAACAGTATTTTAATACAGCAAGCAAAGAACGAGATAGAAAAAAATAAGGCAGAAGGTAAAATATGAGTTTTTTATTTTTGTTAAAAAGTTTTCTATAATTGGATTCTCATATCATTCTGGGAAAATTGTATGCTATGGGATTAGAAAAACTTCAAATAACATTAAATACACCAAAATAGAAAGATCCCCATTCAAGTTAAATTTCTTACTTTAAATGGGGATCTTTCTTATTTTTAAAATCATTTCAAAATATACCCCTCTTATATTCCATATACGAGGTTTTACATCCATTAAACCCTATGGTATTACATTCATTATTAAAAACTCTTACAAATTAATTTGAAAGCTCATTTTTAGTAACCTCTATAAAACTTTAAAAAAAATGTTCACCAGCTATTAAAAACATCATTAACCAAAAACACACTATCATTAGACAAACAGTCCTACATTTCCACCAAAGCTTTTTAGCACCTTCTAGTACATATTTCATATTATCTGAACTCCTTATTAGCTTGCTAACTCCATTCGAATATCATAAGTGTCTATTAAAATTTTCTTTCTCTTACAATAACTTATAAGCATTCTAGTAACCTCTTCTGAAGGACAATCATTATACTTTGCTTTTGCTTGTACAATTTTCCACTTACGATCATAATTAATTTCCAAGCAATGAGTAATTTTATCTTCTACTTTATCCTCTACCAAAACAATGAATAATTTTTTGTTTATAGCAGCATCCGCATAAGACCCAACACAAATCCCTAACCGAGATCCTACATCTACTAATTGGTGATTACTCTTAGCTAATACTAATTTATGTGTATCTGTTTCCATTTCTAATTTTCTCTGTTCTTCATCGGTGTATTGTATTTCTATATACTTTTCCTTAATTTTTCTATAATCTCTAGCTAATTGATCATGAAAAGAGCCAATACTTCTAAATTTGGGAGTTTGATAATCAGAAATTTCTTTAATTAATTTCTTCTTCATTTTGAAAATATCTTTCACTATTGTAAAGAATTCTGATGGGCTATGGTAATAGCCTGTTACTATATCATTCATAAAATCAATAAGAGCATTTGCATATTGCTTTTCACTCGAAAAATACATTTTCAGATCTAAAAATTCCTTTAAATACCTCTTTTTAAACATACCCTCAATAAACATCCCGTAACCACCATTACGCATAACCTTCTCAAATTCTCGTAAGAAGTACTGTCTAATATCCACATTTCTAAATATTGACAAGGTAAACTTATATAAAAATAGCATTTTGGGGTTATCAGCTATATATTTCCGCTCTTTTTTTGTAGATGATTCCTCAGTTAACCACTCTAATATTTTTTCTTGTTTGTATCCAACCTCTAAAAGCTGTTTTCTCTTTTCTTTTGCTTTTTTAAATTCATTACGAAATTTACTATTTAAAGCGAAATCTATAGGTAACGCAGTTAACTGCGGATACATTATAAACAACGGAAAATCACTTAAACCTAGAGACTGCTTTTGCATTAACCATGAAGGCAAAAGAGCCTCCATAAATTCATTGCAAGCTGGATCTTGCTGCATATACTGTAAATGTTCAAAAATAAAAGCCCATTCTTTAGGAATACATCCAAATGTCAAATTTGCAATTCTATTGTTTTTAGGATTTTTAGCTTTTCTTACTAAATAAGTATGTTTGGTCTTCTTGTTATGAGTAACATTGTATTTATATAACAAAGACATTTTTTGCATCTTTCTGCTGTTAAAATGAAACTTTAAAATATGATGGTAAAATGCGCAACTATATACTATCTTATCCTGATAATCAAAAACCTTCCCGTACACTTTAGTAATATAAGTTGCTTTTTTAAAATGTTTAATTATTCTTTTCTTACAAATAGGACAGCAGTATTTATGTCTTCCCGTTTCTAGCTCAAAAGCATCCGAAATCTTATTGCAATTACTACAAAACACTAAATTTCTCTGTTCCCAGGTATAAACATCCTGTGAATTTATACGGAAGCTTCCTTTAAATGGATTCTTAAAAATAATGTTTTCATTGCCACTCATTAATCTTCTCCTCCAAATTAACGATAGAAATAGGGATATCTTTAAATTTAAGAGATCCCCTTTTCCTAATTATTTAGCAAATTCAATCCAACACTTTTCTAGGTTAAACTTAACTTCTTTACTATATGGATTACCTGTATTTGCGCTTTTTAATTTAACTTTAATTACTTGGCCAGATAAAAGCTTTGCCGCTTCATTTTTTGTTATATTTTTTTTACCCAATTTCTCTAGTCCATTTTTCCATAAAGCTACCTTGCATCCCTCTTTATATCCACTACATGAGAATGACTTAGTATTTTCATAGATTGGCTTTCCACATTTCGGACATTTTGCAATAACCTCTCTAGCTGTAGCTGCTTTTACTGCACCTTGTACATTCTTGATGTTTGCCCTAATTTCAGCGGCTATACGACCAATTAAGTTCTCTAAATCATCATAAAACTCTTGCTCTGTTTTCTCATTTCGTTCTATTTGAGCTAAAGAAGTCTCAAATTCTGCTGTTAATTCCGCACTATATAAGCAGAATGACGGTGGCATCATCATAATAACTGTTCTACCTAATTTTGTTGAGATCAAGTGCTTTCCTTTTTCTTCAATAAAATTTCGTTTTTTTAATGTCTCAAGAATTTGTGCCCTCGTTGCTGGAGTACCTACACCTTCTGCAGCTTTTAGTATTGCCTTACTTTCTTTACTTTCAACATACTTCCCAGCCTTCTCCATGTCTTCAAGTATTGTACCTTCACTATACCTAGCTGGCGGCTTAGTTTCTTTCTCTTTTAAAGAGTAATCTCCAATAATATCTAAAGTAGTTTTTTGTAATACGCTTTCTTGAACTTCTTTATTTTCTAAGACTAACCAACCTTGTTCTCTTAACACTTTCTCGGTTGATTTAAATGTTTCTGGGCCATCTTGAAAAGATGCTGTTACTTTCTCAAATACTGCTGGAGGATAAAATGCACTTACAAAACGTAAGAAAATTTCATCATATAGCTTTCTTTCATCTGAAACTAGATTATTAGGTTTTTCAGTGGTAATAATAACTGCTTCATGGTCTGATACTTTGCTTGGATCTACAAATGTTTGTTCAATTTCCCATCCATTATCAATAATCGATTTAACCCATTCATTTGACGAATGACACGCTAATAGTCCTGGTAACTCTTCATCATTTGCTAGATATTCACTGCTGGTACGTGGATACGATACAAATTTTTTATCATATAATTTTTGTAATACTTCTAATGTTTTTGATGCACTCCATCCTACTTTTTTGTTCATATATACCTGTAAGGACGTTAAACTAAAGAGCTTACGAGGTTTTTCCTTTACTCGTTCCGATTTAACCGAGTAGCCTGTACGATTCCCCAGCACATCTAATCTAGCTTGTGCATCCCCTTGTGTCAGCTGCTCGTCCTTTTCTAATACCATTTCAAATAATTTTGTTGAATCCTTTCCTAAATTCATTACCGGAGCAACAATGGTAAAGTGTTTTACCTTTTTAAAGTTTTCAATTATATAGTCCCTTTTTACAATCATAGCCAATGTAGGTGTTTGTACTCGTCCAAGAGATAAGACAGAAGGGCTATTACTTAATTTCGTAAGCAATTGCGTTGCATTTAAACCAATTAACATGTCACTCTCTTCACGAAGCTTACCAGCAAGAACTAGACCAGCATACTCACTATTATCTTTTGCCTCTTGAAAAGCTTTCTTAATACCACTCTCCGTTTGATCACGGACCCAAAGTCGCATTACTTTTTTATTGCCGATATTTCCTTTCTTGAAAATTTTAGAAAATATATGCTGTCCCTCTCTCCCAGCATCTGTTGAGCAATATATTAATTCTGCTTGCTTCATCAAATCAACAACAATCTTATACTGTTTTCTAACTCCTGCATCATCCTTTACTTGTAAAGGAATATCCCTTAAAAAAAATGGTAAATTTGATGGATCACCCTTCCAACCAAAATCAGGATTAATCTGATCTGGATTTACACATTCAACTAAATGACCAAATGCATATGTATATATCCGTCCATCATTGCCTTCATAATAACCATTCTTTCTTGTAGAACCACCACTTAAGGCTTTTGCATAATCCTCCGCTTGCGACGGTTTTTCACAGACAAATAATTCTTTCATCATAATTCACTCCTGTTTACATTTAAATTTAATTATTATCAATTAGAGGTTTAAAACAAATTCCAATAAACGACTAAAAATACTACTAGCCAAAAGGGGAATACTAAGAAGAAAGCATTAATACATCCTTCTATAAAAGCAAATGGATTTTCTTCAATTTGCACTATGTTTTCCATATAATGTTCTCCCTTCCTAAATCCAGCATCTCTTCTTAATAAGCATCCAAATGGAGTTAAATATTAAAAATGCAAAAGTGATTCGTGAAGCCCCTAATACCAATTCTGGAAGTGTACAATTCCCTAGACCCTTAATAATAGGAACGGAGAGAGCTGCTTTATCTAAAAGCGCACAAAACAGTAGTATGAATAAAACTCGTACATATGATTTAACAATAAAGCTCGCTACTCTTGGAATTTCTTTTCCTAATGAAAAAGATTCTGCTTTAGCCTTTTGTAACAACAAATTTTTCCGGTATTCAAATTCATATCGAAATCTTTGTTTTTCTTCTGGATTTTTCTTTTTTCTCTCCGAACCTTCTATTTTAAATAGACCCTTAAGATTTTCTATTTGCCACTTAGGTCTAGCATCCATAAAACCTTCCTGTACGCATATTTCCTCTGCCTTTTCCCATAGTATTTTTTGATAAAAATACGATTGATTTCCTAACAATTCAGCTATTATTTTCACTCTTTTTTTCTGGCATATATATAACTCATAACCTGCTAATGCCCAAGCTAAATCAATAACTTGTACAGTGTCATTTGCATCACTAAATTTTGGTATCGTAATAACTCCACTATATTTTTCCCCTTTGTCGCTCTGACTATCTCCACCAAATTGATAGCCTGTTAGACCACCCATTTCTACGGAGAGAACCGAATGTATAAAACTCTCTTTAATATGAATTTCTTTCTCTGCAATCCGTTGTAAAATCTTTTCTTTTGGTGTAAGGCTCATATATACCCTCCCCCTTCTCTAAATTTTTTTGTTTTACCATACTACTAGGTTAACTCTTCATTTCCCATGCTGCCGACCAATTAACTAGCCAAAAACTCCCGTAAAACTCTCATTTTTATTCATAAATAAAAATAGACCTTCACTAACATAAGTGAAAGTCTATCTTTAAATCATTTTAATTAAAGAAAAATGTCTATTTGGCTTATACAAACTCTTGGTTGTATCAACTGAAAATATGTTCAAAATAAAGAGGTTATTCACATTCAGGACAACACGGCTTCAAGCATTTCAATTTATTTCTTTTTATCTTGATAAAGTATCATAAGAGCTATTATAATTACTGATAAACTAAAAGTAACGCCACTAATCTTTTCAATTGTTTTATAAGTAACTACTCTACATAAACCAGCTAATGCACCGCTAGTAATAAGTACCCCTACAAATATAGCTATAACCCCATCTAATTTTGGAATTAATTCATTCTTTATTTTCATTTTCTATCTCCTTATTGTATTCAAATTTGGTTAGACTATTTATACTGTTCTTCGTCCATTACTCGTTTTTGTCTAGCTAAATATGATTCTGCCATTCCGTTCAGAAAACATCTATAACAAATTTTCAATTCGAATTCTTTGGTCCCAGTTATCGCCAAAAAATCACACTCACAACTTTTACATTCGCAACTTACCGTTTTATTTTTTTCATTATCCATCTGTCGTCACCTCATTGCTTAATAAAATTAAAATTTGATTACAATCTATAAAATAATGCCTAATCCTTTAGCATTCTCCATCACACATATAAATAGGTCTTTCACACTTGTTACAGATATAACTATATCTTGATGTTCCTACGATCTTATTTACAACTGTTTTATCAAACTCATATCCTACGGATTCATAGTCCCATTCTTGGTAGTATTCTTCCACTCGTATAATACGATCGACTACTTTCGTTAAAACCATATCAATAAAGGAAGCAATTGGTGTTTTATTAAACTGTTTTCTGTCTGGATAATCTCTTACACAGGTAATAAAACTCCACTCTAACCCTTGTAAATCCGTGAAATAACTTTTATCCTCTGCCCAATAACTAGGATCTGCTTCTAAATCTAATTCTCCATATAGACTTCCGCTTGACTCTAGATTAGTTAAATCATTAATAGTATTTTTACTAAACGGAATCAGTTTACTCCCTTCAATTGCATAATTATCTTTTAAAAATGGATATTGGATAACTGCATCTTCCCATTTTCCATTATTAATCAAATTAATTAACCCTTTATACTCTTCTTTAATAACTACCTTTCCACGTAAAGCCGTGTACTTAGTTGACATTCTTTCCATCCCCCTTCTCGACAAAATTCAAATACTATAGCAATCTATTAAATAAAATATTTATTGATCTGCTATTATTTTTTCTAACAATTCATTATCGGCTTCTCCCAAATCTAATCCTTTGCTCAAAACAGGAATACCTTGAATTTCTGCTAACAGTTTATGTAAAATGACATACTCATCAATCTTATGTGGTTCACTTTTAAAAGAGGATTCCCTTAAAAGGGAGAAAATAAACGTTTTTAAATTAAAGTTAATAAATCCGTTCTCACACAATGTATTGTATACATCTAATACCATATGCAAAACATTTTGTATCCCTACATCCTCTAAACCCAAACCATATAATTTAGCAGTAAATAGTTTTATATCATTTTTGTAATCAATACGTTTAAAATGTCCTTTTGTATATAAAATAAGTTGTTTTTCCCAATAATATAGTTCCATTTTCATCCCTACTTTCCTATAAAATTCAAATTGTATTAACTTCTATTTTCATCTAACATTTTTATACATCAATTAATTTTAACTCGACATTACGTATGATGCCGATCACATGGCTATCAAAATACTCCCATAAAACTCTCATTTTTATAAATAAAAAATGGTCCCTTACCTATAAAGGAAAGGGACCATTACTATAAATGTTTATTATTTAGCTTCAGTTCTTTTTCAATATCACATTTAGAGTTGTGAAAAGTACTTTTTTCATTATTGCAACCAAACATACAATGATTTATGACATGTACACCAAAGTTATCATAACCATGTTTTAAGTAACGACTTTCTTTTTCGCAAAGATCACATTCCCCAATTTCATCATAATCTAACGGAATTCTTATATCTTCTTTTCCTTCACACATCTAATCACCCTGCTATTTTTAATTTATCTAGAAAACTCCAGTTCTCGTTTTTCCCGTTCTAACTGGCCATGTTTTAAATCCTCTTTAACATCTAATTTTGAGTATTCGTTATGGTATACAATTTCATTTAATAAAATACTTCTTTGATCATCTGTTAAGTACTGAATTCCATACTGTTCCTGATCCTTCACCATTTGTTCCATTGGTCCAGAATAAAAATAATCCCCAATATCATATCGTTGGGGATTAATAATAGAAACTTTATCTTCTTGTGGAACTAGCACATTGTAACGTGTCTTATAATAACCTAGTTCTTCCCTTCCTGCCTCTTTATCCAGCTGCACTTCTTTTTCTAATCTTGAAATTAATTCATTTGCCTGTCCAAAAGGCATAGCTGAATTACCAGAGAGCTGATGATGTTCAGACCACTTTACCAACATTAGAGGACGTTTGACATTATTTTGTGTAGTCGGCCAATCCTCTTCGTTGATCGCAAAGAATTTTTCTTTATTCTTTCCATTAAAACGTTTAATTAGAAGATCATGTTTATCTTTAAACATTTCTGGAGCAAACTCATTTGTTATTGACCAGTTTACAAATTGCTCCTTCCCCATTTCCTCAATTCTAGCGTTGTCTATCCCCTCATAACGTACTAAGTATACTTTATTACCTGCTTGGTCATTTATACGCTCTGCTTCTATTTCTTTAGCTTTTACAAGCTCTTTCTCAATGATTTCAATAAATTCCACACTAGCTGCTCGGACCTCTTTTAATAATTTTTCTTTATTATCTAAAGTTTGATCTTTCGTCCAGTTATAGATATATTGAAGACTCTTCTCTTCTTTATCTCCGCCACCCAAACCAAAATAAGCAGAAACGGCATAGGATACCATTTCTGCTTGAAATTCTGCTTCATGTGTTTCAATATTAAAGACTTTCATTCCAGAATGAAGCTTAGCATGAGCTAATTCATGTATAAGTGTTGTAGCATTTTGCACTTCTGAATTACGATGATTTAACTCTATAGCGTTCTCCATCGGATAAAATACGCCTTTTGCAGCCCCTAAATCTGTTCTACATGGTTGTATTTTAACACCAATATGATCTGCCACTTTCTCTAATCCCTTTTGAAATACCTCATAATTATCTACCTTTCCATCTAGCCATCTATTGGGAAAAATTTTAGGTAAATCACTAGCTGGGGCATTTGTTTGACTAATATCATAAACATGCCCTATAGAGTACTTCATATAATCTGGATAACTTTTAAACTCTTTACTTTTTATTTTCTTTTTTTCATCTGGTTTTGCTTCCTTTAAAAGCTTCCAATTTCCTTCTGCATCTTGAAAACGTCCTTTAACAGGGCATGGAGTTAGAATTTTAATACCTTTCTCACCTTTTTGGACCGAATAACCTTTATCCTTCCAAAATTTAAATGAACCTACGGCACTTGCCCCTCTAAACTGATTTTGAATTAAGGAGACATTATTTGACGAGTATTGATAAAATTGTGCCATAAATTGAAGGTATTCCCTTAGATTTTCTGGTGAAAAAAAATGTCCCTCTATGGCTTTATCCATGTTCTCTGTTAAAGCTGCTACTTCTGCTTTCTGCTGCTCTGGTGTCTTTTTCTTATAAGTTGCCTTTGCCATTACTTTTGCCCCCCTGCAAATGGATTATCCGCTCTTAAAAGGGCTATATTTTCTATTTCTCTCTCATGATGAATTATTTGTTCATGAAAACCTACTAATCTTTTCTTTTCAATATCTATTTCTAACATAATTGGTTCACCTGCTGTTAATTGTTGCTCAAGGTGATCAATTGCAAAATCTCCAATTGGTATTGAAACTTTCTCGCCTCTCGTGGAAAATACCATTTCTTTTGGTGTAATTTCTTCTAACAAACAAAGTCGTCCCATTCTAATACCCCCGAGTATTAATTTGCCACTTTTTCAGTGTGTCTGCATTGTGGAAATGATGAACACCCTAAGAACATTCGTCCATCATGAGTCCGAGATACCAATACCTTTCCGCATTTCGGACACTTTCTTGTTGCTGGTTCTACTGATTTTCTTATATCTGCTGGCTTCTGTTCTGGATTTACTTGTACAATAAATTCTTGTAAAGATGATCTATCCAGTAATTTCACATCACATGCTCTTGCTAACTGTTTTGCTGATGATGTATATGTACTATTTGTGATTACCCATGCTTCATTAGCTTTATAGAAGGCTTTAGCTGCATAAATTTCTTGTATAGCTTTAATTCCTACTCTGTTCTTAAAACCATATCGTTTCGCTTGAATAACAACTTTATTTTCACCTTCAAATATTAGATCTGCCCCAAAATCATGACTACTGTTCGTGACAGCTGCCTTATATCCCAGCTTTGTAAATATAGCATCAAGAAAGAATTCAAATTGTCGTCCATCCATTTGATCAACGTCTCTGATCCCTGACTTTAAGAATATATTTTTCACTTTACGCTTTTGCATTACCTTATAAAGCATCAACAGCACAAATAATATTATGCTGTAAAAATACATATAAGGTGAAACATCTATGAGAAGCAAGTCTACACCTCCTTTTTAAAAAGAAATAATAAAAAAAGACCAACTCTATCAGTTGCTCTAGACTTAACGTGGTATTAAATTCCCTTTATCTTTCCATAGCATTTTCTAACATATTTTTTCGGAATAAGGAAAAAGCTTTATATTTATTAGGGTGTGGATTAGGTAGATCTTTAAACACCTTACTAATATCTTTTTGTAAATTATAAAACCTTTCATCTTCTTTTAACCAATCAACAGCTGTTTTTGGCTTTCCCCATTCTCTGGCCACCTGTTTAGGCTGCTTCATTGTTGCGATGCTATAAAAAAAAGAATCCATGTTTTCTTCATCTGTTAATTCAACAGCGTAGAAATGGATTCTTTTATTTGTATCTGATTTCCCTAATGGTTGTATTTTATTTATTTTAAGTACTTTATCTTCCATATGCTCATATTTGCATTCCCCTAGATCTGTAGTTAAAAAACTTAACTTTTCAGCGATAATTGCACGTTCAAAACATTTCATTGCCTCCATATGACCTGGTGATTCTTCGTTTAAAACTTCTACAAAGTTCCTCTTTTTCAAAAGCTCTTTATAATTGTTAAGTACAGCAATTTTTGTATCTAAACCTACGCTAGTTAATGGCCTTGATATTTCATCATCATCAAAAAACTCAATTCTTTCAGTCTTGATTACTCCATATACAGGAACTTTTCCTTGAGCAGAACGTTTGTAATATGTAACACTTTCTGGAACTTTAATTTCATCTGCTCTCAACTTATAATTAGTTTGCTCTGTTCTTCCTCCATGCGAAGTTATTTGAAGAATTGGTAAAGCTAGCGTTCTGTTATTCCCAGCATTTATAATAAGACCGAATCTTCTTTTTCCTGTCTGTTCCTCATTATCGTTACTTAATGCTTTTGATTTAAAAGGATAAAACACCCTTACAATATCGCCTGAATTATATATTTCCATTTGATTCACCTATTCCTTTATCTGATATAAACAACATCATTTTCATCAAAATCATCTTCATCTTCATGCATATCAATTAGTAAAAGTATTCTTCTATCCAAATCGTATCCAGTATATTTTTCTTCTGCCGCTAACTCTTTCATTGCTTGATCTAGATATTTTTGTTCGTAATCTTCAAGTTCCATTTCCTTGATAATTTGTTCTCTCTCTTTCCCTTTCCATTTATAACCCGATAAAAAATCAATTGATTTTTTGTTTTCCATGCTAAAACCCCCAATTTATTGATAAAATTATTATATCACCTTTACACTTTTACACAAGTGTAAAAGTGTAAATTTACCTTTTTTACTCTTTAAATATCCCCATATAATCCGGATAAACAAAAAACCAATGTTTCATGCCATGACTCAATTCCACTACTAGGTAAATGCTTTCGAACTTCACACAAGATTTTTGCTAACTCGTGTATTGGGTAAGCTTCTGAATGAAGCCTTGTCATAATCGCACGTTTATTACTACTGTCTAAATCAATAATTCCAGAAATTTTTTTAATCAACTCTTTAGCATCAATGGTCTTAGATTGATTCAGAAATATTACTGATTCATATAATAGGCTATATGCCATTTCCTTAAACATCTCAATCTTATATTCCAAAGGATCTACGATATGTTTTAAATCTTTATGATCAGGATGATATATAACCAGGTAATTTTTGAATACTCCCTTATAGTAGATATACTGCATTTGTATTTCTTCTATTTTTGCTAAAAATTTTAATTCATGAGTATTTATTGTATGACTTCTTACTCGTATTAACTCATTTTGCATTTTATACAAAATTTCATTCCACGTTACTATGTCTTCCTTTTCACCAAAACCAGAATAAAATTTTTGAGACAGATTATCCAATTCTTCTGTATTTATTGCGATTCTCTTCATTGTATTTCCATTTAAAAATAACCATGTAGTAAATCTAACTATTAAATTAGATACATAATACAAAGAAAAAATTACTATAAAAATTAGCGCTATAATTATTAGAATGTTCCAATGCATATCATCGAAAATCATGCTCTATGTGCCTTTCCCTTTCTATTTTTCTTCCGATTTTTCTTAAGTAACCTACCCCCTTTAATAAAAAAAGAAACAATTACATTTAAAACACATGCAACAGCTACCATGCATAACGCAAATAACCAATTATTCACTTATTCACCTCCTTTCAATTCTTACTTGTTAAACTAATAGATCGACTACGAGGTACAAAAATCTACAATATATACATCCACTTCATGATGAATAAACTTCTTACATTCATCTTTAATAATCGCTAAACATTTTTCTTTTTTTAATCCTCCTGTACCGCTACCTATAATCGGCATTGCAACCGAACTATATTTTTTCTTGATTACTAATTGTAATGCGTTATAAATTGACCGCCTAATTGAATACTCTGTTGCTTTCCACAAAGCATTAATACCAGCTACATGAATTAATGCTTTGCAATTTAAAAAGCCAGATGAAGTAATAACCGCCTCACCTAGCTTTAATAGACCTTCTTTTTTCAATTGTTTAAATGGTTCATGACCTGCCTTTTTCCTAATTGCTTTTGAAACACCAGCTTCATTTAAAAAATAACGTGGTAAAAAGTTTCTATTCCATGCATTAACTATTACATCAACTTTACTATCATATCTTGTAATATCACCATTCTTCATGAAGATCCTCATATTCAATTCACCCTTTCTTTTATATTTAATCCCAGGATAAATCCCTATCTTCTAATGAACTTAAATAAATAACACTTTGGTTTAGTCTTATAGTTTCTATTCCTTATAGTTGTTTTTCTCTTTAGCCATCTTTCGCAATCTTTGCAACCTAATTTCATTACGCTCAAAGTCCTCATCTTTTAAAGGTTTCACAAATTCAAAATTTTCATCGAAATACCAATCATTTTTATAACTAAGAAAGTGCATTTCTTTAACTTCATTCAAAGTGAAACATTCATTTTTTCGTTCATCCAAACACATATCGTATTCTTTTCCTTTAATAAAACAATGATCTGGAGTTCCATCTGTATTTCTACCTATAATAACAACATCTTTAATACATCTAACTAATAAAAACTTCATGGCCATTCTCCTTTTTATTGAGTTGTAAGTAATCCCCCTTCTGGATTTAATAAAGGTTCTATTACAACTCCACCATCCATTCCTGCATTTCGAACTACTTTTAAATATTGAACTTTTGTTTCTTCATCAGTGATAATAAAAGTATGATCATCTAATTTTTTTGTGGAAAAACGATTATTTTTTACTTCGTCACCTACATATGGTTTACCATTCGCTTGAAACAAAGGTACAATATCTAATCCACCATCAAATCCTGCATTTCGAACCACTTTTAAATATTGAACTTTTGTTTGTTTATCAATTAAAACAAGTGTATATTTATCAAGCTCTATTGCCTTGAATCTTGAATTTGAATAGTCGCTTTCTTTTGGTAATTGTGATTTAGTCCCAACAGAATTTTGTACTGTTGATTCTTTATTAGATATGTTAAAACTAGTGCATCCTCCTACCATAGAAAGTGCTATAACACATGACAATTTTATAAAAAACCTTCTATTTTTCATTAGATAATCCCCTTTTGAACGGTGTTTATAGTAAAGCTTTTGTACAAAATTCAAATTCTATTACAATAAAAAATATTGTCCTTAACAATCTTATTTTTTAAGAAAGATAAAATTATATTTTCCATATAAAAAGGAGACTTTTATATTAAAAGTCTCCTACTTAACTATATTTTCTTAAAAACAAATCAATATTTGTTGTTGAAATCACTATATAACTTTTATCTATTTGAGATTCTTTTAAAGAGTATAGCGTCATAATGGTTTGTACTAACTCTTCTTTTAAATGACTAACTTCTTTTTCTTTTAATTTAGCTGGAATATTATGAACAGCATTACTAATAAAGTACATCCATGAAGCAAAATTTTTCCCAAGTAAAGTATCTTCTCCATAGGATAAATTTCTTATGTTAAGAATTGCATCCATAAGAACACTGTATCCTAATTCAAATAAAATCTCTTCTGAAAATGAATCTAACTTATTTTTTACTTCTGGATAATGTTTTAGTTTTTTTACAACAGAATCATAACCACTTGTTAAATAAACATCGTCCTTAACATTCTTGTTTTTAAAGAAAGCTAACATTATATTTCTCCTTCTAATTTATTTAAAAGAAATTATTAGTTTAAACCTCATAATATAATTATATCTTTAAAAACAGGTACTTCCCTCTCACTATACTCCCAATAAACTCTCATTTTTATCTCTCGTATCCATTTTCAATTTGTTCTTGCAATTGTTCATATTGTCGCTGGTTCTTCCATTTTTCATATTCATTATTCATATGATAGTTCATATTTTTTAAGCTTCTCATAATGTTGGTACGTTGTTTAAAACCAGATCGTATACGTTTACCACGAGAAAAAATATTTTTCTTCTTTTGAAATTTAGCTTGTTGTTGTTCTTTTGCTACCTGCTTCATTTCTTTTAAGACAGCGTTCCCCAATCTAGTATATAAATCATTAACCTTTGTATCACCAAATTGACTATAACGTTTTTTATCTTCTTCACTCCCTCCATAAGCTTCTTTCATAATCTTCATTTCTTCTTCTAATTTCTCTTTTAATTCTTTAAACTCTTTCTTATGGTATTTCTCTATGTACATATCACTTAATTGATCTATCTTATCCCTTACATGGCTAATAGAATTATAGTTATACTGCCACTGTTTTTTATCTTCAGGTAGCTCTTTCATAATTTCGACAAACAACTTTTTCATTTTTCTTTTTTCAGAAAGCTGCACATCTTTTTTACTTTTAACAATTTTATTTCGTATTAAATCATTAATTTTTTTGTACTCTTCGCTACGATCCATAATGCTATTTACTACTTTTGATTTCATTGCATCAATTGATTTTTGTTTTCTTTTTCCTCGATGCATTCCTTTAAATCTGCCTTTTGAAATTATCCTTCCAGCACTCGGTACAGGTTCGACCATTGCTACATGAACATGAATATTATCCGTATTATAATGAATGGCTGCTGACCAAATTGCTGTATCACGTAATCGTTCTTTTGTCGTCATAACATCCATTGCTTTTCTTGTTACATCTTTTAATTTCTCTTCATCTAACGTTTTGGTTTTTGAATCATAAATACCGTGTTTCTCTAGCCATTCATTGTTAAAACTAATTACATCCTGCCATAAAACACTTTTATTATTTTGAGCCTTTTTAAAGGCTTCTTTTAATCTATTCTTACCATCTAATGAAACTACGTCTTCCTCTTTTGTAAAAAGCGAAGACGTTTTTTCCTCATTCCCCATATAATCTTGATAGGAACTAAATTCATTTCTTTCTTTTTCAATAGCATCTTTTCTTCCGATATAATCAATATAATCCCCGAATTCTTTATCTTGATTTTTACTAAAATCATTTTTGGAATATACAAATTGACTTTTAATTACTACACCAGGCGTATTCATATATTACCTCCCTAATTTGAATCACTTGTTCCTTTTTGTCTTTCTAACTTTTTCATCCGAGCATTTGAAATTTGGTCTTTAACAAACTCTTCTGCTTGTACCATGCCTTTAGACATAAACTGATTTGTTGTAGCCAATCGTTCAAATTTATTCACTGTAAAATAGTGATTTGCAAATTGTAATAACATCCTTGTATGTTTATCAGCTAGATTTGTACCAGCTCTAATTCTCCCTAAATCTTCATGAACAACTTCTTTAACTGCTCCTTTAATTTGTTCTAATAAATCATGATTTTGGTTTTGATGTTCAGCAATAATTCTTTCTAGTGCATGGCTAGGCTTGATTCCTTTTTCCTCTGCATATTCTTTTATATATGCCACCGTATTTTCGTTTAAATAATAAATCTTATCTATCTTTTTCTTAGACATATTTAAACCCCTTTCAATATTTTTATTTATTCATTTTCCAATTCAATCTCTTCAATAACTCGCAACATACGATTCATGGTTTGTGAATTTTGTTTTATGAGGATCATGTTTTGCTTTTGTAGTTCTGTAAATTTATCTTGCATATCTTTCATATCTTCTAGTACTGCAAGATTGCTAATGTATCTATGCAAAAATTCTTGTCTAGAAATCTTTTTTGCCTTTGCTTGTTCGTCAATTCGTTTCACTAAACTAGCATCAAGATCACGGATTAACACATCCATAGGGGAAACCTCCAAATTAGTAATTTTAATTGCAAGAGCATAAGGGTTTTTTGCTATCACCGAAGGTGACAGGTTAGGCAGAGCCTAACAAAAACGTGATATCATGAGAAAGAGAAATTCAATGTAGTTTCAGTGTGATTTCAATGTATTTTCAATGTACTATCCAATGTAGTTTCAATGTAATTTTTCCAATCTATTTTGAACCACAAAAATCTTTATAATGGCAAAAAAAAATTATCTGATAACTTTTTAATACAATCAAAAAATTATCAGATAATTATATTCGTAATATTTATACTTCTATCTAACTTCTAAAATCTTTTAATTTCATTCTGCTAGATTAAACTTTTTACGCTGATCTTCTAATTTCTTCTGAAGATTTTTCTCTTTTGCTTCTAGCTCTTTTATTTTGCTTTCTAGCTCTAATTTTCTCTTTTTATATTGTTCTATTTGAAGCTTTCTTTTTTGAATTTCTGATTCACTTTTTTCTTTTTCCTCCTCAGTTTGATATGCCTTATTTGCTTCAATCCTTTCAATCTCATTTACAATTTTATCTGATAATTCATCTTGTAATGGGATTGTTTTCTTTACATTTTTTATTTCTATCTTTACAGATTGTAACTCTTCTTCCGTTTCATCTTGAGCATACTCATTAGCATTTTTTCTTAATAGTTCTTTGTTTGTTTTTATCTTTCGATAATCCCCTGTTAAAACAATTTTCTTTTCTTTTAGATTATTATTTTCTTCTTTTTGAATTGTTCCACCTTCGATAGTTGTACTACTTTCAAATGAATCAATCTCTGCTTTTTCATTTACAAATAAACCTATGACCTTATATTCTTTTGGCACTTCACTGATTTGGATAACATACATATCCCCTTGATTAAACACAACTTTCGTTGGTAGTTCTTTAGCATTTCCTTTTTGTTTAGCTGTAAAAGATAATTTTGTACTTACATACGTTCCACTTTTTTCTCCTGTTTTAAGGTGAACTTGCATTATGTCTTTATCTGGGTTGTACTCCCACTTTTTTAGATAAACAGTAGTATAATTCAACCCAGGTAACGGACGATTAAATTCAGTTTGAACAATAGGATCGTCATTAAACATAAACTCTTTTGATGTTAAACAAACGGTTAAAATGAAAACAATTCCTATCATAATAGCATAGTAAATTTTATTTTGATTACTTCCAACTCTATATGCAGACAAGCGAAAGCCTCCTTTTATTTAGTGATTGGCAGATTGGCTTGGTGGAAATGGCAATAGCTGTCTTGGATCAAAAGAAGTTCCTTGCTTATAATCATTTCCTCTCCTAGCTTCAAAATGCAGATGTGTTCCAGTTGAGTCTCCTGTATTTCCTTGTATCCCAATCTGTTGTCCTTTTTTTACCTCTTGTCCAGTTGATACATTTAATCCATCCATGTGCGCATAACGTGTAAATACTCCATTAGGATGTTGAATTGTAACCATGTTTCCATACGAACTAGATAAACGAGCATCCACAACTTTTCCATCCCCTACAGCACTAACCGGTGCTCCACGATACGCCACTAAGTCTATCCCTGCATGAAGTGTTCCCCAACGACCGCCATAATCACTTGTAACAACATAATTGATTCCCACAAAGGGAAATTGAAAGTCTCCTTTCATATTTTCATCAACTTTAATTTCTCCTGCTCCTCCACCTTCTACAACCTCACATTGCATTGCTCCACCTAATTCTTGAGCAATTTTTGTAACAGTTGGAATCCAATATTTATTAAGCCCACCAGGATCATTGTCTGCCCCTACTGGTGCATATTTTCCACCAATTTGATCAATAGTTGTTAGTCCTTGTGAGATATAAAGTCTATTTAAGTTCCCTGCCATATATACAAGCCCTTCCTCCAAACTTGAGAAGGTCTGTAAGGTTTGCCAGTTCGTTTTTGGGTCCATTAATCCTCCAGGATTATTTTTATTAACAACTGCATTTGACTTCCCGTATCCCGTTTCATGAAGTGCAATTGCTGCTAATAGGACTGGATCAATCTTTGCTGATTCAGCTGCTTTCATAAATCCATCTGCATGATTAGCAAACGCTCCAGATTGATTTATTTTGGCATCAAACTTCGCACGATCAACCTGTCCTGTTAATTTACAACCAGCCCCTATAATTAATCCAGAACCCCCTCCACTTCCGCTGGAGGACTTATGAGAACTAGATATTGATATTGCTGATATGGCCCCAATAAAAAGGACTCCTAGTATTAAAACACCAGGAATCCCAAGCCATAAAAAAATCTTTTTAATTATTATTTTTTTAATATCCATTCACTATAGACCACCTTCAAAGAGGATTATTTCATCTTCGGAGGCTTCTACTGTCATTGTTAAGTTCTGTACACCTTTAATGGCTAAAACGCATTCTCCCTGCTGTAATAATGGAATTTGTCTTAGCTCACTTTCAGATAACTGACCTTGGAAAATATACCTTAATGTATCTAATGAGTTGGCATCTTGCTGTAAAACAAACTTATACTGCGTTAATTCAAATAGTGTTTTAATCTTAGTTGCTACTTCACTGTCATCTTTTTTTGTATCCGAAACATAATCTCGAATTGATTGTGAAGCAAAAAGAAGCCCACCAAAATACTTACGAGCTTCACGTGCAAATTCCAATATAAAGTCTACTGCAATTGGGTTACTAGTATTAATCGTTAAATGCGATTCATCTAAAATAACTAATAAACGTCTTATAAGATCAAAGTCAAAACCTTCTTTATAAACAGCTTTACGTTGTGGTTCACCAATTTGAATTAGGTGATCCCAAATTAGACTAAATGCATTATACATCTGAGCATTGAAAACTTTTTTCTCCAAACTACGTAATGATTTTACAGAGAAGAATACAACTTGTTCATTTGTTAAATCTTCTAAAGTTGTATGCCCGTTAAATAAATGACCATACCCATTTACAATATCATCGAGTGCTAATTCAATCTTCTCTAGACGAGCCGATCTAGAAAGAGATAATGTTGGGTTAATAATTCTTTCTTCTACATTCGAATACAGCTCTTTCTTAACGTATTCAAGTAATTGTGAGAAGATAGGATACTCTTCATTTTTTAGATTAGTTATACCTGTTGTTTTTATTTTCTCTAAGAACCCTAATGATTCATAGAATTCTCTAAGTACTTTTTTATATTCTTGAATATCTGCATCTGTAACTTGTGGAGATAACAGGCAATAGAAAGTAGCTGCCTTAGAAAGATGTTGTAAGAAAGAATGATTTTCTATTTCTGCCTTTGTTTTTTTATCTTCATCGTCTATCCTGGAACGATAAATTTGCAACGGGTTAATTAAACCTTGTGTACCATCAAGTGCTACCATTTGCCCGTTTACTTCTTTAATTAACGTCTCAAATTCTCCTGTTACATCAAATCCCCTAATAAAGTTATTTCTAATTTTATTATCTAAAAACAACTTTTTAAGAAGTGTACTTTTCCCTGAACCCATTTCTCCAATAAGTACACCGTTATAGTATCTACGTTGCTTATCTTTATGAAACAAATCAAATAACACGCTACCACCAGTAAATGTAGTACCTAAATAAGATCCTCTTGGATCACGTAATTGTGCATAATGAAAGGGAAGGCCAGCAGCTAATGTAAGCCCAGGCATTCCCTTTCCTTCTCTCTTATTAGCGTATGTAATTTGTTCTTCATACGGGCTAAACAAAGCTTTCCACTCATGCTCTTGTTCATTTAAAAGTACAGTCCCCTTGAAGCTTTGTGCCTCTAGTTCCGTTAAAACATCCCCAACACTCTTTTCTAATTCCAAAATCGTTTTTCCATGAACGTATAAACGAATTTGAGCTAACTTAATGACTTCTCCCAATTGTGATATTTGATGATATAGTTTGGTTAACTCATCATGTTTTTGAACTGCATCCAATTGAGCAATCCCTTGTTTTTCATTACTAAAGCGCATTTTTTGTTCTAACATGGACTTATTAATATTCGTCACCGACTCACTTCTCTCCATTGTAGAACCATCTGTAGCCACTATAACATTCTTCATTGTAGCTATTGTTTTCATCCACTTCGCATCTACGTTTGTAGGATAGTCCACTATGTGAATAATAGCTTCATAACCATCTCCTTTTTTTATAAAGTTATCACCAAACTTTATGCCACCTCTCGGCTGAATTTTTGCAATAAATTCTAGATCATATTTCTGCTTCTTCTCAGATTTATTTTCCCTTTGCTTCTTTTTTTCTAACATAGGAATGATATTAGCTAATTCAAACGCCATGATTAGTCCTCCTTACAATTTAGAATTTTGGTTATTTAATACACACAGCACATCTATTTTCTTTTCTTTTGTGATTCTTACTAGTGGAAAAGAATTTTTAAAATGGTTCTCTGCCATTCTACGTCTTTCTGATAATTGTTCTTTATTACTACCATAGATAAATAGGAAAAACTCCCTATCCGTTCTCTTTTCTTCTAAAAAGTTCAATTCAAATAATTTACGATCAATATATTTGTGATTAATAGGATCTTGCGTTTCTTCTCTTTTTTTTCTCCAATACTCTTGTTGGATAGATGTATTAGAAGGAAAATTTAAAGATACTTCTTTATAATCATATGCATAACTCCGCATGAACCTAACTCTTTGATAGATCATAAGCATTTCGTCCGATTCATTCAGTGTATTTAAGTCCGTAGTAGTAATTTGTAAAATATCCATAACGCCATTTTTTAAAACAATATGATTCCCCTCATACCTTACAAAAGGAAGCATGCTTAAAGTTTGGTTTGGCACTCGAACCTTTGGCTTTTTTTCTTTTTTTTCGCTCTTTATATTCTTTTTCTTTTTTGGTTTCTTTTCTTTCTTCTTTATAGAAAAAAAACCAGATTTCTCTGGTTTTTCTTCATCTGTTATTACAGGTACAACTATTGTTGGAACACCTGCAACATCATTTAATTTTTGCTCCGTACTCATTTCTCTTTTCCTCCTTATTTTCATTTGAGTATTTAGATTCATTTTCTATCGCATTAGCATCAATAGGATGATAAGTAGTTTTATTACGTTTAATTAAAAAATATAATGCAACATAGTTGCGTTTTCCTGGATTGGTGGAAGAGCTCATAACCATAAAAAGCAGAGCGCCAAACCCTACGATGTAGTAGGGAATGGCAAACCAATTATGAACAAATTCACTGCCCACATTTAAAAGGAACAATGTTCCTACACCAATAATGGATAAATCCTTTGCGTACAGCGAAAAAATTAACTTGATAGGTGATTTTATTTCTTTAGGTATTTCATAACTCAATTAGATCCTCACCTTTCCTTTATTTAATTGCTTTATAACCATAAATCTTCATGAACGCTAGGCGTTTTTTCTGCGTTATCATCTAAATGCTCACTTTCCAACACAGTTCGTTTATTATTCTCATGTAAAGCACTCTCTGTTTCTTGCTTCACATGATTTCTTTGAATTACCTCTGTCTCTTGTACAATCTCAGTCTTTTGAATAACCTTATTTTCTTGCTGAACGACTTTCTTTTGACCCATTGTTGGTGCTGTTCCTTGTACCGCTGGTACTGGTTGACTCACTGTTGGCGCTGTTCCTTGTACCGCTGGTGCTGGTTGGCTCACTGTCGGTGTTGAGCCTTGTACCGCTGGTGCTGGTTGACTCACTGTTGGCGCTGTTTCTTGTACCCTCGGTGCTGGTTGGCTCGCTGTCGGTGTTGAGCCTTGTACCGCTGCTGGTGCTGGTTGGCTCGCTGTCGGTGTTGAGCCTTGTACCGCTGGTGCTGGTTGACTCACTGTCGGTGTTGAGCTTTGTACCGCTGGTGCTGGTTGACTCACTGTTGGCACTGTTCCTTGTACCCTCGGTGCTGGTTGGCTCACTGTCGGTG
>NZ_JBFUPV010000018.1:60972-81244 GCF_041360755.1 Bacillus sp. RCC_6_1 | reverse complement strand
CTCCGCAGGTAGGACTCGAACCTACGACCGATCGGTTAACAGCCGATAGCTCTACCACTGAGCTACTGCGGAATAATGAAGACAATTTGTATCTTATAAAAATTCTCTCTGTAAGTCAAGAAGTTTTTAACAACATCTTGTTCAAACGTGACATGTTTATAATATACTGGATTGCGTTTTTACTGTCAAGATGTTTTCGATATCGGTTTGAGTTTCCCTTTACACTTTCCACAGACATATCTTTTTGTATTTATTTGACGCCTTCTTACATATTGAAGTGAACACTCCATACATTCATACTTATAAATCTTTTTTTCCTTCTCTTCATTAATCATTTGTTTACAAAAACGTGGTGCATCAACTTTCTTTAACAACTCACGGAAATCCCTGTCCCTGTGCTTATACCCTCTTCCTGCAATATGTAAGTGATAATGACAAAGCTCATGTTTAATAATCCCGACTAACTCTTCTTCACCATACACTTCGTAATATCGATAATTCAGTTCGATATTATGACTCTTCAATAAATAACGCCCACCAGTTGTACGTAATCTATTATTAAACACTGCTTTATGTAAGAACGGCCTCTCAAAGTATTGTAGTGACACTTCTTCCACTAGTCGCTGAATTTCTTGCTCATCCACTCTCATTCCTCCTAAACAAAAAAATATTTTTACACTTTTCTCCCTTCTTATACATATATTAAATAGTACATATACCCATCCTCATGTAAGAAACGTGGTTTCTAAAAACAAAACATGAATAGAAATCCACTCACCAACCTCTCATCAATAGCATTTTAGATTTTTGAGAGCAGGATTAAACAAGGAGGGATTCCTATGCCTACGTGGCTAAAAAAACAAATGCAACGTGCATATTTCGAAAAAAACCGGTATCAAATTAAATTATTAAATGAATGCTGGTTTTATTATAGCAAAATACATCAAAGCTCATAATCCATTACACTTTTTATTCCATAAAAAAAGAGCAGTTTCGTCTGCTCTCTTCTCTTACTATTCAATCGGCAACATAGATAGTGCAACGCGTCCTTTTTTTGTATCAATATCATCTACCCATACTTTTACAATTTGCCCTACTGATACAACATCTAACGGATGCTTTACAAACTGTTTGCTAAGTTTAGAAATATGTACTAAACCATCTTGCTTTACGCCAACATCAACAAAAGCACCAAAATCAACAACGTTACGAACTGTTCCTTCTAGTTCCATACCACGTTTTAAATCTTCTAATTTCAAAATCCCTTTTTTCAGAAGTGGTTTAGGCAACTCATCCCTCATATCTCTTTCTGGACTAATAAGCGCATCTATAATATCAACTAACGTCGGCTCCCCAACTCCTGTTTCTTGAGATAACTTAGAAATCTCTACTTCTTCCAATCTCTTTTGTAATTGCGGTTGTCCTACGTCATCTATCGATAACCCTAGACTCTTCAATAACAATTCAACATTTTTATATTGCTCTGGATGAATACCTGTTCGATCTAATGGATTCGCTCCTTCTAGTATACGTAAGAAACCTATACATTGTTCATACGTCTTTGCACCTAAACGCGGGATTTTCTTTAATTCCGTGCGCTTCGTGAATTTCCCATCTTCTTCTCTCTTTGCCACAATATTTTTCGCAACAGTTTTCGATAAACCTGAAACATATTGTAACAATGCAACCGAAGCCGTATTTACATTAACCCCAACTTGGTTAACAGCTGTTTCTACTACAAATGTTAATGACTCATTCAGTCTCTTTTGAGATACATCATGTTGGTATTGTCCAACCCCAACTGATTTAGGATCAATTTTCACAAGTTCAGCAAGTGGATCTTGCAGACGTCTTCCAATAGAAACGGCACTTCTCTCTTCAACTTGTAAATTCGGGAATTCCTCACGAGCTAAATCAGAGGCTGAATATACACTAGCACCCGCTTCATTTACAATAATATAAAAGACATCTCGGTTCACACTTTGTAATACATCTACTATAAACTCTTCTGTTTCTCTAGATGCTGTCCCATTACCAATTGCAATCATTTCAACTTGATATTTATCTATAATAGAAAGAACTTTCGTTTTTGCATCATCATATTTACGAACAGGTGGATGCGGATAAATAACATCGATATGTAGTACTTTCCCCGTATCATCTACTACAGACAATTTACAACCAGTTCTATATGCCGGATCTACCGCTAGCACGACTTTCCCTTTCATCGGAGGTTGTAATAATAAGTTACGTAAGTTCTCAGAGAAAATATGTATCGCTTGTTCTTCAGCTGTTTCTGTTAATTCTTTACGAATTTCTCTTTCGATTGAAGATTGAATTAATCGTTTATAACCATCTTCAATCGCTAATTGTACATAATGTGCACTTTTCGAATCGTTATCACGAATTACTTTCTTATTTAAGAAAGTTACTATCTCATCTACTGGCGGAACAACAGCAACTCTCAATATATCTTCTTTCTCGCCACGATTCATTGCTAATACACGATGTGGTACTACTTTTTGCAATGGTTCTTCATAACTGTAATACATTTCATATATATTCTTTTCATCTTTTTCTTCATCTTTCACGGACGAAGACATAACACCTTTTCTAAAAGTAACATTTCGAATCCAACTACGATACGCAGCTTCATCTGAAACCATTTCTGCAATAATGTCTTGTGCACCTTGTAAAGCTTCTTCTGCAGATTGCACTTCTTTCTCTACATTAATAAATTCCACTGCCTTTTTAGCCGGATCTTCTTTCTTATATAACAATAACCATTCAGCTAATGGTTCTAATCCTTTTTCTTTAGCGATTGTCGCTTTCGTTCTTCTTTTCTCTTTATATGGACGATATAGATCTTCTACTTCTTGCAACTTTGTAGCTTTAACAATTTGCTGTCGCAGCTCTTCTGTCAGTTTCCCCTTCTCATCAATAAGACGAAGAACTTCTTCCTTCCTATCTTCAAGTTGCATCATATATTGCCATCTCTCTAAAATCGTACGAATTTGCACCTCATCTAAAGAGCCTGTCCATTCTTTTCGGTAACGAGCAATAAATGGAACTGTGTTACCTTCTTCTGTTAATTGAATAACATGACGAACTTGCTTTTCGGTAAAGCCTAATTCTTTCACTAACATTTTCATTAACGCTTGTCGATTATCTACCATTTCCATATACAACCGTAACCTCCTCTATAATAAAAAAAGTTGCCCTTCAAAGAGAGCAACTTAAACTGCCGATTTAAAAATCTATTAGTCCTAAACTAATTTGTAACGCTTCATCTACACGACTCATCATCACTTCATCCAAATGAGTGATTTTGTCCGTTAAGCGTTGCTTATCGATTGTTCGAATCTGCTCAAGTAAAATAACAGAATCTCTCTCAAAACCATACTTTTTCGCATCAATTTCCACATGAGTGGGTAATTTCGCTTTTTGAATCTGTGCAGTAATAGCCGCTACAATCACCGTTGGACTAAAACGATTTCCGATGTCATTTTGAATGACAAGAACCGGACGAACGCCTCCTTGCTCAGAACCAACAACTGGGGAAAGGTCTGCAAAATACACGTCGCCGCGTTTTACAATCAAAATATTACCCCCCGCTAACTAAGCGTTCTACTGTATGAGCTGCTTCATACTCTGCTAAGAAAGCTTCAGATGCAATACCAAGATTAATTTTTCCCATTTCAATGTACCCACGTCGCATTGATTCATGTTGGTAGCGTTTCTTCGTCTTATGTTGACGCAATAACAATTGTGTTGCCTGGCAAATTAGTTCATGGCGATTCTTATTCTCTTGTTTTCCAATTCCGTCCAATTCCGTTACCATTTGCTTTGGCAACCGAACCACGATTTCAGTAGTTACACTTGATTCGGACACAAAAATACACCTCCACCGTCAACTACACACCCAAATATATATATGACACCTATTGTAATAATACCATTGTATGGAGCCTGTTGCAAAGACTTCCTTATTCCTTGCTTATGTTTTCCAATTCACAAACAAAACATTCATCTTCTTAAATTTTTTATCTCATAACTAACTAAAAACAATAGAACTCCTCTTCAAAACTTACGTGCAACTTATATAAAAAATGATTATAAGTAAAAAGCTTCTCATCAAAAAGAGCTTATTATCCAGCAATGAACAGTCACTCCAATGACAAGAAGCAATCATACTACCTTCTATATATTGTTCAAGTAATTAATTATCTCTACAACCTTACCATTCCGTATAAATATTCTTGGCACACGGAAACTGATCGTTGCAATAATTTCATAATTAATAGTCCCTGAGTATTCCGCAACCTCTGTAGCGCTAATATACTCATCTCCTTGCCTTCCAATAAGCGTAACTTTCGTACCAAGTGGCACTTCACAAGGAAGATGAATCATGAACTGATCCATTGTTACTCGCCCTACAATCGGTACCCTTTTACCATTTATAAGCACTTCAAATCCTTGTAACCTTCTAAGCCACCCATCTGCATAGCCAATCGCTACAGTCGCAATCCATTCTTCAGTTTTCGTTCGATAGGTGACGTTATAACTAATTCCATCACCTTTAATTACCTGTTTAATATGAGCAACTTTCGTATGAAGTGATAGCGCCGGTTCTAATTCAAATGGTAAAAAAGGACGTATTTCTACAGAAGGAGATAATCCATACATTGCAATCCCAATTCGCACTGCATTAAATGTAATCCCTTGAAAACGTAACGTCGCAGCACTATTAGCTGTATGAACAAACTTAGGATCCACTCCGAATTCTTTCAACCAACTTAACTGCTCCAAGAACGTGTTATATTGCTTATCAAAATACGAAGTCTCAACCTCATCTGCCGTTGCAAAATGCGTGTATACTCCTTCTAACTCTAAAAACGGTGCACCCTCTAAACTCTTTAAAAATTCTTTTAGCTCTTTTCTTTCACGTATTCCAATTCTCCCCATACCACTATCAAAGTTAATATGGAATTTCATTACAGATGAACCATCCCAAAGTTTAATTGCTTCTTCCACCCATTCTTTTTGAAAAACAGTTAGCGCTACATCATTTTCAGCAGCTACATTTACATCACGCGGCGGCGAGGGACCTAACACTAAAATCGGTTCAGTAATACCAGCCCTCCGAAGCACTAAAGCTTCATCTAAAAAAGCAACAGCTAACCTTGTTGCACCTGCTTCTAATGCCGTTTTAGCCACCGGTACATAATCGTGCCCATATGCGTTTGCTTTAACTACAGCAAAAACCTCTACATTACTTGGGATGAACTCTTTAATATGTGTAACGTTGTTATAAATGGCATCTAAATCCACTTCCACCCAAGTGTCACGGTAAAATGGTGCTTCTTCCATAAATACACTTCCTTATACACGATATGCGAAGCTTATTCTTTTATATGCTTCTTTTATGAAATCCACCTTCAAACTAAGAAAAGACGTGGTGCACATATATCACCACGTCTAAGAAGTTTACTTCACCTGCTTCGCTGTAACTGAACGAGCAACCATTAACAGCTCCTTCGGCTCTAAACCTTTAGACACGAGCATATATTCTACTCCGTTATGCGACCACGTTACAGAGTCTTTCGTCAATGCACCAATCGTAAACCCAAGATCAACTGGTTCTCCACTTACACTTACTGCTGATGATGCCTCTGCAACTTTTGCCTTTTCTTGTATTAAAGTAAAGGATTTCTTATTTCCAGTGTATGTGAGTATCGCACGCTTGCCACTGTCTGTCTTCAACTCTTTTTCATCTTTCAGAGTCATACCTTGTGGTGTATCAAGTGGATACAAAATAGCAAACGGTTTGTCTTCTTTCGCTGTTGTTTGAACATCTACCTGTGCTCTAGACATATTTTGTTTCGTATCAAATGCACCTTTATCAAATTTCGCATCGAATTTCACTTTAGAGAAATCTACTTTCACAAGAACATTTTGATCATTATCCATTAACTTCACTGAAACTGGAGTCAAGTCGCTCTTATTCAATGTAATCTCTTGTCTCGGCAACATATTTTGATGTTGATAGTTTGTTTTTGTTTTAAAAATATAATACTTATCTGTTTTCTCAAAAGTAAGGTTTTTCTTGTCCTGCAAAATATCTCTTACAAGTGATTCATATAAATAAGCCTGGCTACTATTTTGCGGCCAATCACTTTGAAAACGGAAGCTCTTATTAAGTGCTGGCGTTAATACAAATACACCTTCTTCATTTCTCAAAATAATTTGGCTCTGATCTTTTTTTGCATTTTTTAAATTCACACGATAAAAAGACGGTTCCTTATGCCAAATCTCTACGTTATATTCTTGAGGCTCATTGCCTGTTTTAATAGATAATTTTGCCTCAGCTTGATAACTTTTCATCCCTTTTACTTTTGATTCTAAATCTCTCACGACATCATCTTGCTTCTTTTCCATACAACCCGCCAACACAAAAACGGTCAACAAACCGACAAGAACTAAAAACAGACGCCTTTTCATCAATTCAGCCCCTTTGCCCCTATAAATGAATGGAAGATGTACCTTCCTTATCGCTACCTCAAATATATGAGACAAAGATATAAAATATGCAGACTAGCGTGACGAGCTTTCTAAAACAACTTGAGCAACAGCAAATTCCTTACTATGACTAATTGATAAATGAACAATATACTCTGTACTTGTAATCAGAATTGGCTTACCTCTTTCATCATTTTTCACTTCAATATCTAAAAAACTCACTTCTTTTCCGATACCAGTACCTACAGCTTTTGAATACGCCTCTTTCGCTGCAAACCTTCCAGCTACAAACTCTGTAAGACGACTTCCTTTCAGCTCCATAGCAACATTACGTTCATTTTCCGTTAAAATACGTTCCATAAATTTAAGCTTTCCATCTAGCATTTTTTCAATACGATTTAATTCAATAATATCGATACCAATCCCTATAATCATTTCGAAATCCCCTTCTTCTATTTAACTTTCTTCTTTCATATTGATAAGAATAACAGAGAATCTTTCTGATGCAAAAGGGGTGAAAGTAACCGTATGCTAATAAGATCCACTCATATTTCTTTACAACCGACTATTCTTACCTTACTTCTTATTCATTTAGTCATGATGATATTAGGCGACTTTTTTCTCTTACCACTGGCAGCCTCTAATGAATATATCGCTAAAGGAGAATGGTGGCGTGTCATAACTTCTCTTCTCGTACACGTAGACTTACAACATTTTCTTTCTAATAGTATTTTTTTGTTCGCTCTTGGTTCTTCTATCGAAAAGCAACTCGGACACTTTTCTTTTTTTATTCTATTTTTTCTCTCTGGAATTTCTGGAAATATTTCTTCTTATATTATTATGCCGCTTGAATATATTCACGCAGGTGCATCAGGTGGTATTTTCGGACTATTAGGTGCACAGTTATTTTTATTGTACAATCGATACCGCTCTTCAAAACCAAAAGAAATTGCCATTTTCTCAATTATGATTCTTCTATTACTACTATTTACTTTCTTTAACCCTTCTGCCAATCCGATCAGTCATTTAACAGGTTTAATAACCGGTGGCATTTTAACCCCTTTTTTAACCAAAAAAAACGATGGTGCAAAGCTTATTTAATATAAAAGCTTGCACCATCGATAATTTCTACATCTACTTGTTCACTTAAATCTCTCATTAATTGAAATAAAGACTCATCCTTCATCTTCGCCTCAATCATACAATCAATTTGCGGAACACTTCCCTTTATCCTTCTTAAAAAAGATAAAAATGCCTCTACATTAATATAATCTGCATGAGCTCTTGGATCTTTTCCCTCTCTAGGGCTAGAGATATGCATTTTAACCGGCAACAAAGACGTTTCCCACGTATGAACGACACGTGCCCAATCTTCATACCAATCTTCTTGCTCATTATTCATCATATGGTGATGCAAGTCAAATACGACGGGAATATCTAATTTTTCTCCTAAATATAATGTTTCCTCTAACGTAAAGGTTGTATCATCATTTTCTAATATAATCATTTCTTGAATACCCCTTGGGACATTAGACCAATTCTCTATAAAGCGCTCTAATGCAAGTTCTTTATCTTTATATCCTCCTCCGACATGCAGTACACATCGTTGCTTATGTTCAATCCCCATGCCTTTTAATAATTTTTTGTGCATCTGCAATGTTTTTACAGATTGTTTAAAAACACTCTCCTCAGGTGAATTTAGTACAACAAAATGATCTGGATGGAAATCAATTCTCATATTCATATGAACTGCATATTCACCTAGTTTTTTTAAATTTTCTTTTAAAGGACGAATATAGTTCCACTCTAGCAATTCCTCATGATTCGCTAAAGGAATGAGCTTTGAACTGAGCCGAAAGAAAGATATGTCATGCCCTTTATTATGCTTTAATAAACGTAAACAATTTTCTAAATTGGAATTAGCAATTCTTTCAAGTTTACGAATTGCAGCAGCACGATCATCTAATTTCTGAAACTGTGCATACGTCATCGTTTGAGATGGAGATGCATTCTTCAAATGTACACTCATCGCAACGTAACCAAGCCTTACAAGCATATAACAGCCCCTTTTCTATCATAACTATTATGTAGTATGCACAATTATAGAAATAAAAAAAGAGAATGCCCGCAAAGGGCATTCTCTTTTTTTTATTAAGCTTGTGGACGGCTATGATGTTTTCTTTCGCCGCGTCCATTTGAAGAACCAGGGCGACCTTGGCCTTCACCTCTACGACCACGACTACCACCATCACGATTGCGATCACGGTTTCCGTCACGATTACGTCCATCACGGTTACGGTCACGATTACGTCCATCGCCACCGCCGCGTGCATCACGACTACGATTACGGTTACCATCACGGTATCCGCCTCCGTTACCGCCGCGTTTTTTAGAACCGCCGCCTCTTGAAACAACAGGTGGTTCTGATGTTAAAGCGATCGGAGTTGTATCCGGCTCTTTAGTCATCATTTTTAAAGCAGCAGCTACTACTGTTACAGAGTCATTTTCTTCTAACATTTCTTCTGCAATACGCTTGTAGTATGCTAAGTTTTCATTTTCAATTGTGCTTTGAAGCTTTTCAGCGATTAAACGTTGTTGACCTTCTAATGCCTCGTCAAGTGTCGGTGCATCCATACGGTCCATTTTACGTTTTGTTGTACGCTCGATATTTTTTAATTGTCCCGATTCACGTGGTGTTACAAATAGCATTGCAATACCTTTTTTACCTGCACGACCAGTACGACCGATACGGTGAACGTATGATTCTGGATCTTGTGGAATATCGAAGTTATATACGTGCGTTACGCCTGAAATATCAAGACCACGTGCAGCAACGTCTGTTGCAACAAGAACTTCAATAGAACCTTCTTTAAATTTACGTAATACAGACATACGTTTCGCCTGAGTTAAATCACCGTGAATACCTTCTGCAGCATAACCACGTAAGTTTAATGCTTCTGATAATTCATCAACACGACGCTTTGTACGACCGAATACGATTGCAAGCTCTGGAGATTGAATATCTAATAAGCGTGTTAACACGTCAAACTTTTTCTTTTCTTGCACTTCTAAATAGAACTGCTGAATGTTTGGCATTGTTACTTCTTTTGCTTTTACTTTAATGTGTTGAGGCTCAGTCATGAAACGCTCAGCAATACGGCGGATTGGATCCGGCATTGTCGCTGAGAATAGTAATGTTTGATGTGTTTCTGGCACATCTGTTAAAATTGCTTCAATGTCTTCAATGAAGCCCATGTTTAACATTTCATCCGCTTCGTCAAGAACAACTGTCTCTACGTTTTGCAGACGAAGTGTTTTACGGTTAATATGATCTAAAATACGACCCGGCGTACCAACAATAATGTGTGGGTGTTTTTTTAGAGCACGAATTTGGCGGTTAATATCTTGACCACCATAAATTGGTAAAATGCGAACACGTTTATGCTTACCAATTTTGTATAATTCTTCTCCAACTTGAATTGCTAATTCACGCGTTGGCGCGATAACAATACCTTGAACCGATTCTTTATGTGTATCCACTTTATCTAATAGTGGTAATCCGAATGCTGCTGTTTTCCCTGTACCTGTTTGCGCTTGCCCAATAATATCTTTACCTTGCAATGCATGTGGAATTGTTTCAGCTTGAATTGGTGTAGCCTCTTCAAAGCCCATACTTTCAACAGATTGCAGTAAAGAATCACTTAATCCTAATTCTCGAAATGTTGTCAATGTTACTTCTCCTTTTCTATCCTATACTTATCATTTAAAAAAAGGCGTTTTCCGAATTTGCGGAAAAGCCCTTTTCCTGAATGCTCACGTATATAAACGGGCGTATATTCTTCACGAAAATACTTCTAAACGTTATTACACTTTATCAATTATAAGTTTTGTATGTGTAAAAAGCAAACCCAACTGTTACCTTATTTTCATATTCAGAGTTTTTTTCTTCACTTTTATTTTTTTATATTTACTGTAAGCGCTTATTATAAGTTTCTTCTATTTTCGTAACTATCATCCCTATTTATATACACCAATTATTTCAACATCGTAATTACTTCTTCTAATTTCATACCGCGAGATGCTTTTATTAATACAACATCTTTCACATCGACTACTGCTTGTAAATCTTTTACTAACTCTTCTTTATTATCATACGCCTTTACACGTTCATTAGGGAAATTAATTTTCGCTCCTTCAGCAATTTGAGCCCCTAATCTACCGTATGTGAATACATGCGAGATTTTTGCTGGATCGATTAATTTTCCTACCTCATAATGGAACTGTACTTCTTGATCTCCAAGTTCTAACATATCACCGAGCACAACGATTTTTTTAGCAAAACCATCTAAACCATTCATTAAATGGAATGCTGCTTCCATAGCCGTCGGACTTGCATTATAAGCATCATTGATAATTGTTAAACCACTATTTGTTTTCACAATTTCCATACGCATGCCCGTCATTTGAAGTGTTACTAAACCTTCTTTCATCTCTTCCCACGTTACACCAAAATGTTTCGCAATTGCCATTGAAGCAAGTGTATTATACACATTATGTTTTCCTAACACAGGTAAGTAGAATGAAATATTTTCATCTCTATTCATTTTGAAATGTGTCCCAGTTGCTTGTAATGTTACAGTCGTTGGATAATAATCGTTTGCTCTTGCATCACCAAACGTAACCGTTTCTGTTGCTAAATTCATTTCAGGAACACGATTCGTTAATAAAGGCTCATCCCCGTTATATACGAACACGCCACCTTCTTGTAACCCTGTAACAATTTCTAATTTCGCTTCAGCAATTGCCTCACGAGATCCTAAATCCATTAAATGTGCCTCACCAATATTCGTAATGATAGCTGCATTAGGACGAGCTAACTTAGATAAGAATTCAATTTCGCCTCGGCTTGACATACCCATCTCTAATACTGCTACTTCTGTATTTTCTTCTAAGTTTAAAATGGTAAGAGGTAATCCGATATGGTTATTGAAGTTCCCTTCTGTTTTTTGCACTTTGAATTTAGTCGCAAGAAGACTTGTTACAATATCTTTCGTAGATGTTTTACCGTTACTACCCGTTACACCTACAACTTTAACATCCAATTGATCACGATAGTTTTTCGCTAACATTTGCAATGCGGATAGCGTGTCTTCCACAAAAATAACCGGAAGATTCTCAGGTGGATTCGCTACATCTTTCATCCATAATGTAGCCACAGCTCCATTTTCAACAGCTTTATCTACAAAAGCATGTCCATCAAAGCGCTCCCCTTGAATCGGAACATACAAGTTTCCTTTTTCAATTTTTCTTGTATCAATAGACACGCCTTGAATAGTAATTCCCTCATATTGCTCTGCTAATCCAGTACCATTTACCATCTGTTCCACTTGCTTTAACATTCGCTTTATCATATAGAAACGCTCCTTACATAGAGGAAGCACTATTCCTACGAATAGTGCTTCCTCCTTTTTTGTTAGATTGTATATTTAATTTTTTGTTTTTCTTCGTGACGTTCAATCGCTAAACGAATTAGCTCTTCGATTAATTCTGGATACGGTAACCCAGTATGTTGCCATAATAGAGGGAACATACTGAACGGTGTAAATCCTGGCATTGTGTTTACTTCGTTAATATACACTTCTCCATCTTTCGTTAAGAAGAAATCAGCTCGCGTTAAACCTGCACCGTCTAATGATTGGAATGCAATAATTGCATCACGCTTAATTACATTAGATTCTTCTTCTGTCATTTCAGCTGGAATAATTAGCGCCGTATCACCATCGATATATTTCGACTTATAATCATAGAAGTCCTTTTTCGGAACGATTTCACCTACAACTGAACATTTCGGCTCATCATTACCTAGTACCCCAACTTCTACTTCACGACCTACAATATTTTCTTCTACAATAATTTTGCGATCAAATTGGAATGCCTCTACAAATGCATCCTCAAGTTCTTCACGATTTTTACACTTATTAATACCAACACTTGAACCAAGGTTCGCTGGTTTTACGAAGCAAGGATATCCTAACTTATCTTCTACTTTAGAATAAGCTTCCTCACGATTTTTTTCCCATGCACTACGAATGAAGGATGCATATTTTGCTTGTTTTAAACCAGCCTCTGCAAAGATGTTTTTCATAACAACTTTATCCATACCAGCAGATGATGCTAGAACACCATTTCCTACATAAGGGATATTCATTAATTCTAATAGTCCTTGAACCGTTCCATCTTCACCGTTTGGTCCATGTAGTAATGGGAAAATAACGTCAATAGCATTCTCCTCAGAAGCTGCAGATGGGATAATTTCTGTACTTAATGATAACGGAGAAATCGCATTTTCTGCACCGCTCATTTTTAAAGCTTCAACATCTGTTACTTCGCCTTCAATACGCTCACCGCGTACCCATTGACCTTGTTCTGTAATATAAATTGGATGAATCTCGAATTTATCTTGATTTAACGCTTTAATAGCAGCAAGAGCCGTCTGTAGCGAAACTTGATGCTCAGCTGATTTTCCACCATATAATAAACCTAATTTAATTTTCGTCAATGAAATCACCCTAACCAATTGTTTTCATTTTTCTATTTTAGCACTTTTTATAAAAATAGGTAGTTCCTATTTGAAATAAAATGTAACTTCCATAAATAATTAAATAACATCACTTATTGGTTTTTCATTTCATTTTCTATATAGCTACACAAAATAAAATGGCAATCTAATCTAGTTATGTACCTAAAATATGTAGAAATCCCCTTTTTTGTGTATATCACCTATTCACTAAGAAGATTGTTTGGTTAGTGTGTCTTTTTGCCTTTGCTCCACAAGGCGATCTAAAGAAACATATACAATACCTGCAACTACACATCCTACAGCTAAAATTGTAAATAGAAAGTGACCAAGTAATCGATCTAATAAAAAACCTCCCAAAAGTGGACCAAATGCGCTTCCTGTAATCCACTGCAAACTTGCAGCTCCCATATAAGTCCCTCTCAAATGCTCAGGGGCCAAATTTGCTACAAATGTCATCTGTACAGGCGACATAATCATCTCACCTAACGTATATATAGCATAAACGAACAGTAGTGTTATTAAAATAATTGTAGCATTTGTATTAAATTCTCCAAACCACTTCGGTAACCACCCTATAAAAAATAATCCAATCCCGAATAAACATGCACCATATAACATCGTCTTCCCGACTGGTTTGTCCGTAGCCCATTTTGAAATTTGAAACTGGAATAAAACAACTAATAGTCCGTTTAACGCCATTAAATATGGATATGGATTATTCGTTCCAAAAATACGCTTCATTTCATTATCAAAATGTAGTGGCAGCATGCCTTCCGTTTGAGAAAACCCCATCGAAATGATAATACCTGCTAATAAGTAAATCATTAATGCCTTATCTCGCATTAAAATTTTCCAAACTGCCCCAGATTCCTTTTCTTTATGTTCTTCCTTATCTATCCTCTTTGGCATCGTCTCTTGAATAAGAAGTAATACAAGTAACGCATAAAATAGCATTGTAGAAGAGGCAATAATAAATACAAGGTTCTTTGACAACACAACTACTGATGCTCCCATTATCGGACCAATCGCAGCACCTATATTGTGTCCCATTCGTAATAAACCATATGCCTCTGTTCTTTTTTCTGGTGCCGTTACATCCGCGACCATAGCTGATGCAGCTGGATGAAATAAAGAATTACTTAACCCTAAAAAAATAGATAAAATTGCATACGGAATAAATCCTTCTATAAATAGAAAACCGAGCATTAATAATGCATTACTTGCCATAGAAAATATCATAATAGGCTTTCTTCCATATATGTCAGCAATTCTCCCTCCTATAAGTGATCCAAAGCTTGCAGCAATTGGAGAAAGCGCCATAATAACCCCAACTTCCAACAACGAATCTACCTTATCTTTTAAATATAATGCAAAAAAAGGCATTAACATCATCATTGCAATTCCATTTAACGTCTCTCCAATAAATCGAATCCATACGTTACGGTCCATCTCCCTTAACTCACGCCACGTATTTTTCATCATTCCACCCCTTTAGTTAGCCAACAATTATCTTATAACAAGTTCAGAAAAATGTAAATTTTCAAATAAAAAAATCCATTCTAACAGAATTAGAATGGATTTTTTCGCTTATAAATTTGCAACATCTTCTTCTTTTTTACTATTATTTAAAGCACTATGTTTTCGGCTATATAAGAAGTAAACCGCTATACCAATAACCATCCATATCCCAAAACTAATCCACGCTGTCCCTGATAATTGAAGCATTAAGTATAAACAGAAAATCACTGTTAATGCTGGTAAAAATGGTACAAGCGGAGCCTTAAATGCCCTTGGTAAGTCTGGATGAGTTCTTCTCATTACGATTACCGCAACAGCTACAAGTGCAAATGCTGACAATGTCCCCATATTTACAAGATGTGCTAAAACATTTAAATCTATTAATCCTGAAATCAGTGCCGCAATAATCCCCGTTGTCCATGTATTTAAAAATGGCGTTTTAAATTTCGGATGAACTTTAGCAAGACGCTTCGGCAGTAAACCATCTCGGCTCATCGCATAAGAAACACGAACTTGCCCATACATCATAACTAGCATTACTGTTGTAATTCCTGTAATTGCTCCTACTGAAATTACCCCCGCTAAACCATCTTGTCCAATAAATTGAAGTGCAAAAGCAACTGGATCTGATATATTTAGCTGGCCGTATGGAACAATTCCTGTCAAAATAAGCGAAACAACGATATAAAGAACTGTACAAATTAATAACGATGCAATAATACCAATTGGTAAATCACGTTGCGGACGTTTCACTTCTTCTGCCGCTGTTGAAACTGCATCAAATCCTATAAATGCGAAGAATACTGTAGCCGCTCCAGCCATTACACCATCTAAACCAAATGGCATAAAGGGCGTCCAGTTTTCAGGTTTCACATAATTAAAACCAGCAAAGATAAAAATAAGAACAACTGCTATTTTAATAAATACCATAATGTTATTTACTCGTGCACTTTCACGAACACCCCTAGATAAAAGAACTGTCATCACTAAAATAATTAGAACTGCAGGTAGATCAATTATTCCACCCTTTCCTGTACCAGGAGCCGAGGAGAGAATAGTCGGAATGTGAATTCCAAACCCCTTTAATAAAGATTGAAAATATGCAGACCAACCGTTTGCTACAGCAGATGTAGCAAGTAAATATTCAAGCATTAAGTCCCAGCCAATTAAAAATGCGAACACTTCCCCCATCGTCGCGTATGTATACGTATACACACTGCCCGAGACAGGAACTGAAGAAGCAAATTCAGCATAACAAAATGCAGCAAAGGCACAAGCTAACGCGGCAATCGCAAATGATAATATAATAGCTGGCCCAGAATGTTTCGCTGCCACAACACCCGTTAGAACAAAAATACCAGTTCCAACAATTGCTCCGATTCCAAGCATAGTTAAATCTAGCGCACCCAATGTTCTTGCTAACGTTTTTTGCTTACTTTCATGCATTAACTTTGCAATTGGCTTCTTTTGAAAAATTTGCTTCATCTTTCACTCCTCCAAGTTTTAAATTTTCTGAAAATTTTTAATTCGCTTTTTTATTTTACTCATTACGCTTTTCCTAGTCAATACTTTTGTCGAAACAAGTAGAAATTCTTCTGAATATGCACGATCCTTATTATTCTTTCTATATATCTTTCCATTATTTTTTTGGTATTATTATACATGTCGATTCCGTGAAAAAGGCATGCCCCCTTATTGAGAGCATGCTTTTTTACTTATTTCACAGTATATGAACCTTGTTCAATCCAGCTATACATATACTTTTCATCTTCTGTTTCATGTGCTTGTTTTACAATACGAAGCGGACGGAATGTGTCTATCATAACAGCTAATTCAAACGTCTCTTTCTTCCCTATACTTGCCTCTGTTTTCCCCGGATGCGGTCCATGGGGAATCCCGCTCGGATGAAGTGTAATAGAACCTTCTTCCACACCTTTGCGACTCATAAAGTTTCCTTCTACATAGTAAAGAACTTCATCACTATTAACATTACTATGATAATATGGTGCTGGAATTGACTCTGGATGATAATCGTATAAACGTGGTACGAAAGAGCAAATAACAAAATTATGTCCTTCAAATGTTTGATGTACTGGCGGTGGCTGATGAATGCGCCCTGTAATTGGTTCAAAATCCTCTACATTAAATACCCACGGATATAAATAGCCATCCCATCCAACAACATCTAACGGGTGGTGTCCTAAAACATGTTTATGCATATAGCCTCTTGATTTTGTCATTACGACAAACTCGCCTTTTTCATCATATGTCTCTAATTTTTCTGGACCACGAAGATCTCTTTCACAAAACGGACTATGCTCTAACAATTGTCCGTATTCATTTCGATAACGACGCGGCGTTGTAATTTGGCTATTTGCCTCTACAACAAGAAACTTAGTCTCTCCTTCATCTGGAATAACACGATAAATCGTTCCAATTGGAATCGTTACATAGTCGCCTTTTCTATAGTGAATCGTTCCAAACATCGTTTCAATTTTCCCTGTTCCATAATGAACAAATAACATTTCATCGCCATCACCATTACGATAGAAATAATCCATTTTTTCTGTTGGACTCACTACTCCAATTAACAAATCTTCATTTCCAAGTATGAAATTCCGTCCACTTATTGCATCACCACTTTTTTTACTTTCTTTCGTTCGAAAGTGGCGATGAGAAAGAGCAACATCCTCTTCATACTGCAACTGACAAGAATGCGATAATGCAGAATGACCTACTTCTGTTGGCATATAATGATGATACAAAATAGACTGCGTACCAGAAAAACCTTTTGTTCCCATTACCTGTTCACGATAAAGCGACCCATCTTTTTTACGAAATTGTACATGTCGTTTATGAGGTAGTTCTCCCATGTGACGATAAAACATGCCCATCACCCGCTTCCTTTTCTTTTTTGATCGTATTACGTAGTGTACCTAAACCAGTAATCGACAGTTCTACAACATCTCCATCTTGTAGCCACTCTTCTGTACCCAGTTCTAAAATACATCCTGTTCCTACTGTCCCAGAACCAATCACATCTCCTGGATATAACGTAACGTCCTCTGAAGCACGTTCAATCATTTCAGCAAATGTATAGTAAATATCTTGGAAGTTTCCTTTTGATAATAGTTTTCCATTTACATGAGCAGTCATTTCTAAATTATATCGATCACCATTACGATAAACGTCTAATTCCTCTTTCGTAACGAGATGTGCTCCTAATGAAGTTGCAAAGTCTTTTCCTTTCGCTGGACCGAGACCTACTTTCATTTCTGTTGCTTGTAAGTCTCTCGCACTCCAGTCGTTCATAATACAATAACCAAAAATATATTCCTCTGCTTGCTCTCGAGAAATATTTCGCCCTTCTCTTCCTATTACGCAAGCAATCTCCAACTCATAATCAAGCTTTTTAGACTTTTTCGGACCAATTACAAAATCACCGGAACCAATTACAGCACGATGATTAGTAAAATAAAAAACCGGAATATCATACCATTCAGGCACAACATCTAATCCTCTTCGTCCACGAGCTGTTTTTACATGTTGTTCAAATGCGTAAAAATCTCGAATACTACTCGGATTAGGAAGAGCAGCTGTCAATTGTACTTCTTCTAAAGCATATATACCCTTATTTGGATTCTTAATATTCCGCACTACTTCTACATACTCATCCGCTTTCTCTAAAAAATCCATCATAGAAGAAGGGATTTTCCCTTCACTAGCAAGATTCATATCTATTACTTTGTCACCTTCAAGCCATCCAGCCCGTAGTTCTTTTGAAGGAAGACAAAATGTAACAAATTTCATCCTGATTCCTCCTTATAAAAATGAAATTTCCACCAGCAAAGGGACTTTTGCTGGTGGATACAAATCTTATAAGTTTCCGCGACGCTCTTGTTCTCTTTCAATTGATTCGAATAACGCTTTAAAGTTTCCTTCACCAAATCCACGAGAACCTTTACGTTGAATGATTTCAATAAATAAAGTCGGACGATCTACAATTGGTTTCGTAAAGATTTGTAGTAAGTAACCTTCATCATCACGATCTACTAAGATCTTTAATTCTTTTAACTTATCAATTTCTTCATCGATTTTTCCAACTCGTGCAGTTAGCTCATCGTAATAAGTATCAGGTGTATCTAAAAACTCCACCCCATTTGCACGAAGCGCTTCAACTGTTTTAACAATATCACTTGTTAATAAAGCAAGATGTTGTACACCAGCTCCATTATAGAATTCTAGATACTCTTGAATTTGTGACTTTCTCTTTCCGTCTGCTGGTTCGTTAATAGGAAACTTAATACGACTTCCATTCGTCATAACTTTTGACATTAACGCCGAATACTCTGTACTAATATCGTCATCATCAAAATGAATCATTTGTTTAAAGCCCATAACATTCTCGTAATAACTAACCCACTCTTCCATTTTTTCAACATTACCAACTACATGATCAACAGCAATTAAACCAGACTCCTCAAATGGAATATTAAATTCTACCTTTTGGAATCCTGGCATAAATGCCCCTTTATAATTTTTACGCTCTACAAGCGTATGAATTGTATCACCATACGTACCAATAACTGCTTTTTTCAATGTACCGTCCTCATCTGTTAATTCCTGCGGTGGAGCAATTGCGACGGCACCACGTTTCACTGCTTCTGAGTATGCTTTATCAACATCATCAACAAGTAGTGCCACATCCTTCACGCCATCACCATGAGTCTTTACAAACTCTGCAATACGATTTTCACTACTTAAAGCCCCAGACACAACGAAACGCATATTTTTTTGCACAAGAACATAAGATACCTTTTCACGGTTTCCAGTTTCTAATCCAGAGTAAGCTACAATTTTGAATCCGAACGCTCTCGCAAGATAATAACTCGATTGCTTTGCATTCCCTACGTAAAATTCCAAATGATCTACATCACGTACTGGAAAAAAGTCCTCCATTTGTGCAGCTAGCGTATCCATAGATTTTTGTTTCATAATATCTTCATCCCCCTGTAAATAGATTAAATGGTCCATACTTAAAACCAACCGAAAACGCTTCCAACGTTAATTAATAGAAATTAGTTAGCAAGCTAACAAATTCTGACCTTTAAAATTTTCTATCTTTTCTGTCAAATTCCTCTTTTTTTCTTACATATAAAATTCGACTTTTTTCTCTTTGAAATAAAGCGGGATTTTATTCAGTGGATTTTTGATTATTCGTTGAATCAAGTTTCAACCGCAGCGTTTAATTAGCCATGAATGCTGGATAATGAGGTAACTTTAATACTTGAGGGTATATAAGAAGAATATAAAAAAGACTCCAACATATTAACTACTTACTAATACGTTAGAGTCTTTATTTTTTTTGAATGATTGTATTTATATATCTCATACTAATACATTTGCAAGGAATAGAATAAATGATGTTAATATTACCGCTCCACCTAAGGATCCTAATAAATCTGTTTTTGTTACTTGAAACACTTGTTCACTGTTCATATCCCTCATTCTCCTTCCTTTTTTGTTTAATTTAAAACTTCTATTATACTAATACACTTGATAAAAATACGATTAATGCTGTTAATACTACCGCTCCACTTGCTGATCCTACGAAGTCACCTTTTGTTACTTGTAATACTTGCTCTTTCATATCTT
>NZ_JBFUPV010000018.1:0-60874 GCF_041360755.1 Bacillus sp. RCC_6_1 | reverse complement strand
TATCTTTCATTCTCCTCTCTTTTTCTTTTATTACAAAACTTCTATTATACTAATACGCTTGATAAAAATACGATTAATGCTGTTAATACTACTGCTCCACTTGCTGATCCTACGAAGTCACCTTTTGTTACTTGTAATACTTGCTCTTTCATATCATTTATCCTCCCTTTTTATAAGTTATCTATATGTAATTTCTAAGAAATGTTTATTTCATAGTTTTTATGTTAACGTTACATTAAATTTGATAACGTAACGTTTGTAACATTAATGTAACATAACTATTATTACGTTGCAATATAATTACGTAAAATTTATTACACTTTTTTTACGTTTTTTTATAATAACCCTCAAAAACCTTTATTTAATGCATTTTTCACTAAGTTCACGTTTGTAACATTCGTGTAACATTACAGTCATAAAGTGAAATGTAGTCATATTCCTCTCTATTTTTGTTACAAATTGTTTATTTAGTGCCACTAAACCTATCTAATCTTTACTTACTTTTAATATGAGATAAAATACCGTCTTTCCAAGATAAGTTTATATGTTTCCTCTATATAACTATGTATAATAAAAACAAAGAGGTGGTCATTTTGAAATTAATCGCATTAGATATGGATGGTACACTACTATCATCTAATCTTGAAATCTCCAAAGAAAACCTACAAGCAATCCAAACTGCACAAGAAGCCGGTCATATTGTAATGATCTGTTCTGGTCGTGCGAAAGAGGATGCTTTAAAGCTATTGGAAGAATATAAATTATCTCTTCCAGTCGGAGCAAGCAATGGGGCTATTGTTTATGTGGATGGAAAAGTAATTAACTCGCGTTGTATACAAAACGACAAAGTGTACAAACTTGCAAAATTACTAGAATCTGAAGGTTTCCCATATAAGCTATATACAAATAAAGGAGTTTATTCTCCATATACATGGCAAGATCAAGTGATGCAAGCATTCGAAGAAAATAAGCATGCGCTTGATGTTACATTAGAGGAACTTGAACGAATTACAGAAAAGCAAAAGAAATCGAACCTAATTACTGATTTCAAAAAAATAGAAGATGTTGTAAATAACCAAGAACTAGAAATATCTAAATTCTTCATTTTAACGTTTAATGCAGCGCATCGCGCACAGCTATTAAGTATATTACAAGAGGATGCTGATATTATGGTTACAGCATCGGCTCCTACTAACTTAGAAATTATGGATAAGAATGGACATAAAGGAAACGGGATACAGCAGATGGCAGCTCATTTTAATATCCCTATTGAAGATACAGTTGCTATTGGTGATAATTTTAATGATGTACCGATGTTAGAAGTAGCGGGCTTATCTGTTGCAATGGGCAACGCTGAAGAAGATGTAAAAAAGCTATGTGATGTTGTAACACTAACAAACAATGAACATGGTGTTGCTCACGCAATCGAGCAATTTGTATTGAAACAAACTTCATCTAGTAAATAAAAAAAGGACTCTTTCAATTTGAAAGAGTCCTTTTTTTATACGTGATGACAAGCAACAAAATGCTCTACACCAACATTACGGAATTCTGGTACTGTTTTTTTACAAACATCCGTTGCAAATGGGCAACGTGTATGAAAACGACAGCCCGAAGGTGGATTTGCTGGACTTGGAATATCCCCTTCTAGTATAATTCGTTCTCGCTTCACTGTTGGATCTGGTATTGGAACAGCTGATAACAATGCTTTCGTATAAGGATGTAGCGGATTGGTAAATAACTCATCACGCGGTGCTGTCTCCACAATCGTACCTAAATACATAATTCCGATTTTCGTACATAAATGTTCTACTACACTTAAATCATGCGAAATGAATAAATAAGATAATCCCTTTTTCTCCTGTAACTCACTAAATAAATTAATAATTTGTGCTTGGATAGATACATCTAGTGCCGCTACAGGTTCATCAGCTACAATGAATTCTGGATTTAATACCATAGCTCTTGCGATTACGATACGCTGACGTTGTCCACCAGAAAACTCATGGGGATACCGGTCAATATGATAAGGAGCTAATCCACATAACTCCAATACTTCAATTACCTTTTCACGCACATTTTCTTTCGTTGCTAATCCGTGGGCCAACATTGGCTCTCCAAGCGCTTCTCCAATTCTCATTCTCGGATTTAATGAGCTAAATGGATCTTGGAAAACGAGCTGCATATTAGGGCGATGTTTTCTTAATTCATCCTTGGATAAAGAATGAACATCTTTTCCTTTAAACTTCACTTCTCCCTCCGTTTTTTGAACGAGGCGTAAAATTGTTTTTCCTATTGTTGTTTTCCCGCTCCCTGATTCACCAACGAGACCAAACACTTCACCTTTATTAATAGTAAAACTTACTCCATCAACTGCTTTTACATGCCCAATTGTTCTACTAAATACGCCACCCTTAATTGGAAAATATGCCTTTAGGTTTTTCACCTCTAATAATGGTTCACTCATTGTTCCGCACGCTCCTCATATAACCAACAAGCTACTTTATGATTTTCATCATTTACATTTAGATTTGGGGCTTCTTTTTCACATATTTCCATACAATGCTCACAACGCCCACTAAAGTAACAAAACTCACCTAAACCAACTAAATTCGGAACTTGCCCTGGAATAGAATATAGTTTATCTATTCGTTTTCCCATTACTGGTTTTGATTTCAATAATCCTTTCGTATAAGGATGTTTTGGATTTTGGAATATCTCTAGTACTGGGGCTTCTTCAATAACTTTCCCGCCATACATAACGACAACATAATCAGCCATTTCCGCTACGACACCTAAGTCATGTGTAATTAATAAAATCGACGTTTTAAATTCTTCTTTCACTTGTCTTAGTAGATCCAATATTTGAGCCTGAATGGTAACATCAAGAGCTGTTGTTGGTTCATCTGCAATTAATAACTTAGGATTACAACTAAGCGCAACAGCAATCATAATACGTTGTAACATCCCACCGCTCAGTTCATGCGGATAAGAATGGACGATTTCATCAGCGCGGGCTATGCCAACTTTACGAATTAACTCAATTGCCTTCTTATATGCTTCATTTTTACTAAGTAATTCATGCTCTCTTAACGTTTCTACAATTTGCTCCCCTACAGTGAAGACGGGGTTTAGCGATGTCATCGGTTCTTGGAAAATCATTGCAATATCATTGCCTCGTAAACTACGAAGTTCTTTCTCTTTCATTCCTAAAAGACTTTTTCCTTCATATAAAATGTCTCCACCCACTACACTACCAGATTCAGCAATAAGCCCCATAATAGATAAAGCTGTTACACTCTTTCCGCAACCTGATTCTCCTACTACACAAACTGTTTCCCCTTCTCGAACCGCAAAGCTAACATGGTTCACAGCCTTTACTGTCCCCTCGTCAGTTTGAAAATGTGTTTGTAAGTCTTTCAGCTCTACTACCGCTTTACTCATATCTTCTCACCTACCGTCTCATCTTTGGATCTAACGCATCACGAAGTGCATCACCAAGTAAATTAATTGATACAACTGTTATAAAGATTGCAAAACCGGGCGGAATCCATAACCATGGACGCTTTTGGAAATCGATTAATGAGTTAGCTGCGCTAATCATGTTCCCCCATGATGGTGTAGGTGGAACGACTCCGAGGCCTAAGTAACTTAGTGCGGATTCTCCCAAAATAGAACCTGCAACACCTAATGTGGATACAACAATTAAAATGGGTAAAACATTAGGTATTAAGTGATATATAATTTTCCGGTAATCTTTTATTCCTAACACATCCGCAGCTTGCATAAATGCTTGCTCCCTAAGTGATAAAATTTGCCCTCTTACAAGGCGTGCAAGCCCTGGCCAACCTACTAGACTTAAAATAATCATAATGACATACAAACGATAATCAGACGGTACTTTCCACTCTGATAAAATCGCACCCATTATAATAAGTAGCGGTAATCCTGGCATTGACATTAAAATATCTGCAAGCCGCATAATAATATTGTCCACAATACCACGATAAAAACCTGCAATCGCTCCTAATAAAGCTCCAAGTATAACCGATAAAACCATTGAAGCTAAACCAATGGTTAATGAAATACGTCCCGCTTGCATAAGCCTTGTTAAAATATCTCTTCCTAATTGATCTGTACCAAGCCAATGAGAAACACTAGGTGGTTTGTTAATGAGCGCAACTTGTATTTTCCCTGATGCATATGGAGAAAAGAACGGACCGATAAAACAAAATAAAAACATAAAAATTAATGCATAAAACCCTACAAGTGCCATCTTATTTTTCTTTATCTTTTTAAAAGCTTGTCGCCATGGTGATGATTCGCTTCTGCTCTTTTTTTCTTTTTTTTCTGTAATTACTGTAACAGTCTCCATTTCTTTCCCCCCTTACTTCAACCGAATTCTTGGATCAACAACTGCATATACGATATCTGCTAAAAAGTTTGAAACGATTGTTAAACAAGAAAGAAACATCGTAAATGCCATCAATACTGTATAGTCACGGAAATTTAATGCTTCTAATTGAATATTACCAATCCCTGGCCAGTTAAAAATTTGTTCAATAATAATTGCCCCAGAAAACAATCCCGGTAATTCAAATGCTAATAACGTAATTGCTGGTAATATTGCATTTTTTAATGCATGCTTATAAATAACCGTCTTCTCCTTCAAACCTTTCGCTCTTGCTGTTCGTATGTAATCTTGTCTTACAACCTCTAACATACTTGTTCTAAAATACCGAGTTAGCGAGCCGACCCCAAGAAGTGTCAAAATAAATACTGGTAAAATCATATGTTTTGCAACTTCTATCACGTAAGCAAATCCTGTTGAATTACTGCCAACATCAATCATTCCACCTATCGGTAATAACTTAAAGTCAACCGCAAACACCTTAATTAAAAACAAGCCGATAAAGAATGAAGGAAATGACATTGCTGCAAAAACACCGATTGTTACAAGTTTATCGAATAAAGAATGTTGCTTCGTCGCCGAGAATACACCGATAATAAGTGCAATTAGCCAAATAAAAAACAATGCAATAATTGCTACACTAAAAGAATTCCAAATAAATTTATTTAATAATGACGTTACAGGCTCTTGATATTGAAGCGAGAAGCCAAAGTCCCCTTGCAATGCATTACCTAACCAATGAAAATAACGCTCAACAATCGGTTTGTTCAACCCATATAATTCCCTCAGTTCAGCTGCTCTTTCCGGTGTAATTTTCGGGTTTGAATCAATATAATCCCCAGGAAGAAGTGCGAACAGGACGAAGATAATAATTGATGTACCAAGCAGTGTAGGAATCATTTGTAACAACCTACGAACAATATATGTTTTCACCCTTTTTCTCTCCAATCTTATGCTTAAAATAGAAGAACATTTTTTCAAAGCGGCACATTACTAACCGAATGAAAAAATGTCTTCTACTTATACATTCTTATCGTTATTTTTCAAATGATAATACTGGTAAGTTTGCACTAATACTGTTGTACTTTTCAGGATCAATTCCTTTTATATTCCCGTTATAACCAGTAATTGTTCTACGGTAGTTTAATAGAATTACTGGTGGATCATCACTTAATTCTTTATACAATTCTTTATAAATAGGTTTACGCTTTTCGATATCTACAGTTTCAATACCTTTTTGAATTAGCTCATCTACTTTTGCATTCTTATAACCAAGACTAGTTTCATTTGCAGTAGACAAATATTCACCAGCTGTTTCACTCGGGTCACTTGTAATCGGTGTCGAAACAGAAGCTAAATCATAATCTCCTTTGTTTACCTTAGAAAGCATCGTATTAAAGTCCATAAATTCAGGATTAAACTCTACACCTATTTCTTTATAATTCTCTTTCGCAATCGGAATTAATAAATCACTATCTTTAGCCGAACTTGGACCGAAATAAGAAAGTTTTAATTTTTGACCATCTTTTTCACGAATTCCATCCGAACCAACTTTCCACCCTGCTTCATCTAATAATTTTTTCGCTTTTTCTTTATCGTATTCGTATTTATTAACTCCTTCTTCCGTATAAGCCCAAGAAGTTGGATGAATTGGTACATTGGCTACTGTACCGTATCCTTTTAACGCTGTATCAACATATTTTTTGCGGTCTAATCCGTAAATAAGTGCTTGGCGAACCTTTTTATCCTTTAAGTAAGGCTTATTATTATTCATATAAATATAACTAAATGACGGCGCTGTTTCGATTTGGATATTTGCGAATTCTAAAGCCTTAGCCTGTTCAAGAACCTCATCACCGGTACCTAAGCCAGTATGGTCAACTTCTCCTGTTTGGAATAACTGAAGCTTCGTATCACCAGAAGTAATTTTATAAATAAAGTTTTGAATTTTTGGTTTACCCGCATAATAATTTTCGTTAGCAACAAAACGAACTTCTTGACCTGGAATATACTTTTCAAATTTATATGGACCCGCAGCTAATGGCTTTCCATATAAATCTTTTAAGTAATCTAAGCTTGTATTTTGCTTATAATCTTTTCCATAATAAGCTTTTGATAGTACTGTACCTCCTAAAACAAATATAGCTTGTGAATTCACTTTTTCAGTTGTAATTTTAATTGTTTGTGGATCAACAACTTGAATACCTTCAATTGAAGTTGCTTTTCCTTCTTTATATTCTTTACCACCTTTAACGGCATATTGAGAGATATCTACTTCACCTTCATATGCCTTATCATGTAAAAGCGTCAATGTGAAAGCTACATCATCCGCCGTTAATGGCGATCCATCACTAAATTTCAAATTTTTACGTAAATGGAATGTATATGTTAACTGATCAGAAGAAACGTCCCACTTCTCAGCTAATTCTGGAATTGGTTTCCCTTGTTTATCGGTTGATACGAGAGATGCAAAAATAACTGAAGTTACGTTTCCATCCCAACCATTTTGTTGAAAGTATGGTAAAAATACGCCGCCTGGCTTACTAATACCAACTACTAACGTATCTTTTCTATTCTTCGCTTTGTCTGGCACTTTCGTTTTATCTGTCGCAGCAATCTTTTCAATTTTCGCATTTTTTAAATCCTGCTGCTTAACCGGCTCTGTAGAAGCCGTATCCTCCTGTCCCCCACAAGCAGATAACACAAGCGAACTACTCAGTAATACTGAAAATACACCAGCCCATTTTTTTGTCTTTTTCTTCATTGTCCCCACCCTAACTGTTTAATAGTTATACCCTTTGAACTTATTAGCTTATGTATGCCTCCCACAGCACATTTATAGCCAATCGGAAAAATCGGTTTTAATCAGAAAAAAATAGATGTTTTTGAGGGGTAACAATCTTATTCCGACCTTTCCGGTAGACTTTATGGTTATTAGCTTATATCGTTCATTATGTTTTGTCAATTCTTTCTAAATAAATATTTTGAGAATTTTTCCAAAATTATTACTCTACATTTATACTTTAAGAAAACTCATCTATAATTCGTATTAAAACTTAAAAATCTACTTCTATTCCTTCAGCATGAAACATAGAATACTAATAACCAATTACCAAAAAGGGGGCGAAAATATGGACAACCTATTCCAATACGTCCTGCACTACGTATTATTAACAATTATGATAGTCGGAGCGCTATTACTATTCCCGTTCTTCCCAAAGTTCGTCCTCTTTTTAGCTTTTTTTATCATGCTCGGGATTGCTATTATAATTTCAACGAGAGAAGATGCCACGCAAAAAGAGAGCAGAGTTCAGCGCATAAAGCTGTAACTTTGCTCTCTTTTTGTTTTCATTCACTAGTCTCTGTTACACATATTTATCCCGCTATTTGCCGTGCAGTAAGACCCCCACCTCAAAATTCAGCGAAAGCAAAAGAAGTTAGGTCAGGGTCGGGGTGCCCGTAAAAGCCCTCACTTTATCTCTCGGGAAATAATTAGCCTTTGTTTTTGTAATTACTCCTATCGAAAAACCACTAATGACATTTATTTTTCACCTTATCATTTTCATATGTTTCACAAACTATGCAAATTGAGGAAAATGGATTTATCTAAGTTACTGTTTCACGTGAAACACATCGCTTCATTTAACCTTTAAAGCAAAATATCATTATGAAAAAAGCCACTTCCTCCAGCAAAACTGAAAGGAAGTGGCTTTCTACTCATTACTCCACCATATTCTCTAATTCATTATATAAATCTGCTCGTAACAACTCTTTCTTCGTTTTTTCCTCATATAATTTTTCAAGTTTTTCAACATCAGCTACATATTCCATTTCACTTTCTAATGCATATATATCTTCTTCTATATGCATTAACTCGTTTTCAATCTCCGCAAAACTTCTAGAATCTTTCTTTTTTATAGAGATTGCTTCAACACTTTTTCTTCCATGGTGCTTATGCTTTATTACTTCCTCCTCAAGCTTTTCTTCCCACTTTTGACGAGCCCATGCATAGTTTCCTGCAAACTCAAATAATTTGCATCTATCAATCCAGTACGTCTTTTCAAATAACTTATTTAAAAAATATCGATCGTGTGAAACAGCTAAAATCGTCCCGTTATATTGCTCAAGGGCTTCCTCTAAAACTTCCCTTGATTCAATATCAAGATGGTTTGTCGGCTCATCTAAAATTAGAAAATTGATGTCTTGATACATAAGTTGCGCAAGTCTTAATCTCATTTTTTCTCCACCACTAAGTTGCGTTACTTTCTTAAATACTGCTGGACCATAAAATAAAAACTTAGCTAATATATGTCTTGCTTCTCCTTCTGTTACAGCCACATTCTCTCTGAATGCTTCCAATACATTACTCTTCATATTTTCATATGCATGTTGTGATAAATAACCAATTTTGACACTACTACCAATTCGAATTTCACCAACGTCTGGATTTATTTCTTCTAATAGTAGTTTTAATAATGTAGTCTTCCCTGTACCATTACGACCAACGATAGCAGCACGCTCTTGAAAACGAACATGTAAATTCGCTTGTTCAAATAAAGATCGGCCAGCAAAACCTTTACTCACTTCTTTCATTACAACAACATCTTTTCCGCTTCTCTCTTGCCCTTCAAACTGAAGACCCATCTGTTTTCTTTCTAAAATTGGCCTCTTTAATTTCTCTATACGCTCTAACGCACGTTCCATATTCCTCGCTCTTTTATGCAATCCTTCATTCGGAGGATTCGCTTGATTTGCCCATTCACGTAGGCGCTTAATTGCTTCTTTCATTTTCTTTATTTTCTTTTGCTGCTCTTGATAAGCTTGAAACTCTTGAAGTAACCTTTCTTCCTTCTCCTCAACGAACTGAGAATAATTCGTATGGTACACGTGAATCTCTCCATCTTCCAAATCCAAAATTTTCGTTACAACTTCATCAAGGAAATAGCGATCGTGTGAAATAACCATAACTGTTCCATTATATTCTTTTAAAAATTTCTCTAACCATTCAACTGCAAACAAATCTAAATGATTTGTTGGTTCATCTAATAGAAGTAAATCTGGTTTCTGCAATAGCATATATGCAAGGCTTATTTTCGTCTGTTCTCCTCCACTTAATTCCGTAAATACTCTTGGAAATAAGTTTGTGACTTGTAAGCCATTTGCTACCCTCATTATATTTGCCTCTATTTCATAACCACCGAGAAATGCAAATTTTTCTTGAATTACTCCGTACCTCTCCATTAGCTTTTGCAAAGCAGATTGTTCCTGCTCCTCCGCCATATTTTTTTCTAGAGCATGCATTTCTTTTTCTAATTCCTTTTCTACTTTAAAAGCGGAACTCAATACATCATATACAGTCATGGCCTCATCAAACTTCGGAATTTGTGCGACATGACCAATACGTGTACCTTTCTTCATATGAATGGCTCCTGCATCCAAACTCTCCATTCCCGTTAGAAGCCCAAAGATTGTTGTCTTCCCACTACCGTTACGACCAACTAACCCAACACGTTCACCATTCTTTATTTCAAGCGATATATTTTCAAATATGATGTTTCCACCAAAAGATTTCGTTACATTATTTACACTACAAATAGTCATTTTCCGTACTCCTTTCAATATAAAAAACCATGAGAAAGAAACATTCCCCATGGTTTTCGGCATAGAAAAAGGAAGCCAAATAGCTCCCTTTTCACACGTTTATTAAAAATGGGTGAAGAGATTTCTATCGTTCAATAGTCACTATGCAATTGTTAAAAAAGGGCATACGTATCCCGTTAACAACTACATCATGAAAAATCGCACGACAAAAATAGATAAAATCTAAAAATTTGGCACGCGCAGCTAAAGAACGTTTCATCTCATTCACCCCTTTCGTACGGAATTTAATACTTACTTCTTTATTATACTTTCCAATTTCATGTTTGAATAGTCATTTTTCTGAAAATAATGAAGATAGACTAAACATTTCAATAAGTGACATCAAATCTTACAAAACTGTTATGTTCACGTAATGGAAAGCGATAGTACGAAAAGATGCCTCCCTATACAATAAAGATGTAAAACAAGAGTGACAAACACAAGGAGGAAACAAACATGATGAAAGAAATCGTAAAAGCAATCTTTGAGGTATTAGTGAACGGACAAGCAGTTGTAAAAGAACTAAATGAACTATAAAAAGGAGTGAAGAAATATGATGAACATGGTGAAAATGATTTTACACGCTTTAGTCGATGCAAAAGCAGTTAGCCAAGAATTAAACCAACAATAAAAAGGGGTATATGAATATGAAGAAAGCCATTATTATAATTGCAAGCACAGCAATCACTTTATACACAATAAAAAATAGAAAAAAGAAAAATAATGAAAATGTTCTATATTATCCATACACACTATTAGAGAAAAAATAAAAGACAAGGTACCCTATCGTAATGAGGATATCTTGTCTTTTATTTTTTCCATATTGTCTTTAGAGGATTTCCTTCTCCTTTTCCCGAATGTATTAAGCGGGATTTTTACACATATTTTAAAGGGGCATATATACAAATGGATACACAACAACTATATTTTTTAAACGATATCGGTAAACAAAAACCAGAAAGTATTCGGAATAGAAGCGCTGCATGTCCATTTTGCGATAAAGAACATTTAACGGATATTTTAGCAACTGATGGTTCTATTATTTGGTTAAAAAATAAATTTCCTACATTACAAGATACATTTCAAACGGTGCTGATTGAAACAGATAATTGCGAAGATCATATCGCAACATATACAGAAGAACATATGCGAAAATTAATGCAATTTTCTATTCAACATTGGTTACACTTACAGAAGAACGAAGAATTTGCATCTGTAATTTTATACAAAAATCACGGTCCATTTTCAGGTGGAAGTTTGCATCATGCACACATGCAAATTATCGGAATGAAATATGTAGATTATCTTGAAAATATTGAAGAAGAAAATTTTCAAGGGGTAATTGTTCAAAAAAATGAACGCATTGAGCTTAATATTTCAGAGCGTCCCATTATTGGCTTCACTGAATTCAATATAATCATTGATAATATTTCATATATAGATGAAATGGCAAATTACATTCAGCAAACTGTACGTTACATACTGATAGATTTCCATAAAGGATGCAGTAGTTATAACTTATTCTTCTATTACTTAAATGGAAAAATCATTTGTAAAGTTGTACCTAGATTTGTCGTTTCACCATTGTATGTAGGATATAAAATACCGCAAGTTTCTACAAAACTAGAAGAGGTGAAAATACAACTCACGCAGTATTTCACGAAAGAAAAGGATGAAATTATTCATAAAAAAACAGAGTAGGTATAGAAAACCTACTCTTTTACCCCGCATTAACGAGCAGTAAAACTTCCACCTCAAAATCCGGAAAACGCTAGAATTTAGGCGGAAGATTAACTGCTCGTAAAAGCCCGATTGGTGAAGACTAATAATCAGCGGGGGATGAACAGACTCCCCCACTGATTAAAGTTTCACTTTATTACACCTTTATTTCGATAGTACACATCTTCTAGTCCGATGTTATACTTCATGTTATTATCCGTCCACTCTGGCCCTAAATTCCCTGGCCATCCAGATGTATTCGCTATATATTTCAGTAATGCAAAATCAGTCAAACCTTTTTGCACCCCACGCTTATATCCTTTCATTAAATGCGGCATTGCAATTTGCGCATTTGTACGTGGATCTTTCAGCTCATCATCAGTTAAATGTTCTGGTGCAAGCCCGCCGCCGCGGTGTAGTTGAAACAATCCAAATGAAGTTCCATTATCTCCAACACTTCTTGGATTTAATCGACTTTCATGCTCGGCAATTGCAAGAGGTATCCATTCCGGAAGATTTACTTTCTTCGCTTCCTCTATAATGATTTGTTTCATCTGTTTTGCTTCTTCTGAATCAACATAGCTTGTTCCATTCACTAGCTTATCCATTCCTTCAGACTTTCCTTGGAAATATAAATATACTCCAAGAACAACTAAAAATCCTACAAAGAATTTCTTCACTACCTCTACCTCTTTCTCCGCTGAAATTTGTCCCCTTTCAGCCTTCCCTTTACAATTACCTACATTCTATTACTCTTTTATCATAGCAAATAACTATACGTATTATCATCATGCTTTAGACCAATTTTGTGAAAAAACAGCTGGTAAATACGTGCAAAAATGTAACTTTCATAGACTATAACGCATTTATTGTATATAATTGTAAACTGAACTATATATATAGAATAGGAGCGTACAAAATGAAAAAATGCCTAACACTCTTGTTCAGCATTTTACTACTCATCCCTACCTACACCTCTGCACAAACATCATCAAAACCAAAAGTACTTGTTTTGTATAGTACACAAGACGATAAAGTTTCAAATAATGTCCAAATCCTTAATACTCAATTAGGACATTTTACAAATGATATAACCGTAAAAAACTTAAAAGAAGCAACTTCAATTAATAACGTATCCTCCTATACACATATTGTTTATATCGGTGAAACAAAAGAAGCGTTTTCTGATGAAACGAAACAATTTCTAGAAAACTTCTCCGGCCCTGTATTAGTATTAGGACAAAATGTTGAACAATTATCTAAGCGTTTTTCTTTCATTACATTAAAGAGTGACGATATACGAGTTAATAAAATTGAATATCCAGAAAAGAAGCTAAAAAATGCCTTAGAAGAGGAACGATTAATTCAATCATTTGATACGAATGGAACTGTGCTTGCTAACGCTTTAAGCTCAAATAACACTAACCCACTAATCGTTCAGCATGAAATATCTTATTATGTTGCAACACCTAACCTCTTTGACTGGATGTCTCATTACGTCGGTGAAATGTTATTTTCTTATTTCAGCCAAAAACCAACGAAAAATAAAGTTGAAGCTTATTTACGTCTTGAGGATGTTCACCCAGCAGCAGATATAAATCAATTAAAAGAAATTGCTGAATTACTAAAAGAGAAAAAGATGCCTTACATGATTACTGTTATTCCGGTATATAAAGATCCAGATACAGGAAAGATAATACATTTAAAAGATAAACCAGAACTAGTTGATCTTTTACGCTCTATGCAAGATGATGGTGCAGCAATTATTATGCATGGTTATACTCACCAATTTTATGACAGTGAAACAGGTGAGGGCTTTGAATTTTGGGATGTCAAAACAGATCAACCAATTCGCCAACCGAAGCATGAAAAACCGAAGACAAAAGATGACTTTCCAAATATAGAGGCATATAACCAATATGTAAAAAAAGGGGAAGAATTCGAGGGAAAATATACGAAAGATCATATTGAAAAAGGAATTCAAGAACTTGTAGATGCTAAACTATATCCTGTTGCCTTTGAAGCACCTCATTACACGATGTCTCAAAAAGGATATGAAATATTATCAAGGTACTTTTCAACTTATGTAGGACAACTACAGTTAAATGATACAACTTGGAAATCCATGCACTCACCATATTATACAAGTACTCCGTCATTTTTACATGGAATGAAACTATTGCCTGAAACAGTCGGATTTATTGAAGAAGATACGCCACAAACTATTGCTAAAATGAAAGAACGTGCTCTATCTGTTTCTAAATTATCCGATGGGATTATTGGGGCATTTTATCATCCTTACTTAGGTGTGAAACCATTAAAAGAAGTGTTAAAAGATCTAGAAAGTATTCCAAATATAGAATGGATTGATTTACAAAAGGAAAAGAATGAAGTAAAAATGAAAGATATTCATATTACGACGAATAAAGACGGCATTCACGTTGAAAAACCAACCAGTGCGAATGACATAATTGATTATATAAAGCAATATGGCTTCTTCCTTATACTGGGGTTCGTTATCATTGTCTTTCTTTTATTATTAAAACGTGCGAGAAAATTAGAATCCTAATACAAAACCACCGAGCGGAACGCTTGGTGGTTTTTTGTCATATATCAAACCGTGGCATTTTATTAAATACATTCAATTTTCACTTTTTCCGTTACATGATTAAAACTATAATTCTCCTATCCTTTCAAATAAAATCGACTTGTATTTTCATATATTGTTTTTGCGACCTTATCAATGGATATGTTTTGTATAGAACTAATTTCCTTTAATACATCTCGAATCATTCTCGGGTGCGTCATAACATCGTCTTGAAATTCCCACGGTCCATCTGTTTCTACCATCATATATTCAAGCGGATAATACGAAACAATTTTTCTAATCTTCTCCTTATGTAAAACATCCGGTGTAATCGAAATATAATAACCATTCTTCATCATCCGTTTCATTGTTTCATCACTTCCTTTAAACCAATGGAAATGTGCACGTGAAACTTTATATTTCTCTAGCAAATCACATACAGTGTCAGCATCTTCATAAACTGCGTGTAATATAATCGGCAAATTATACTTACTAGCTAGTTCTATAAATTTTTTCAATACAGCTATGTATGGATCTACAGCAATGCTTTCATCTTCTTTCCTCAAATAATAGGGCAAACCTACTTCACCAATCGCAACAATTTCCTCTGCGTTCTGTTCAATAAGTTTATAAATCTGTTCACACTCTTCTTTATGAATCTGTTGCTCTGGATGAAACCCTATCGCTGGATATATAAAGGGATACTTCTTCGCTAAAGATAACGTTTCCTTACAAGATTGATAATTCATAGATACAGCAATAAGCCCCTTTATTTCATTACTATTTTCCACCTCTTTCAGTAATCTGTTCTTCTCTTCATCCTTATATTGATCAACATGTATATGACTATCAATCCATTTCATCTTTATGCCCCCATAAAAAAAACAAGAAAGGACTTCCTTTCTTGTTTTAGCATCTATATTATTTAACAATTAAGTTTGTTATGATATCAAATAATCCAATACACACTACGGCAACAGTAAAGTAGCTACAGAAATCTTTAATTGGTAACTTCACTACTTCTTCTTTACGCATCCCATTTTTCTCCCTTCTTACTAGATCCCTAATTATTTTTCTATCTGTATCTATTATGCAAAAAATATGACAAATTTACTATCGAATTAACTTACGTAAACCTTACAATGTTGTAAGGTTTAAAAAAGGATCCTCATCTTTATTCAGATGAGGATTATTAAAAATTAGTTGGTTTTTCATTCTTCATTACAAACAGAAAGTAATACATTAAGACTTTCTAGTTACACTATATGAAAATTACTATCTTTTAACTATCGAATTACATTACAGAAGACTTACATGTTTGTAAGTTATGTGTAATGTAATTCGATAGTTTCCCTTACTTATATTTCGTACAATAAAGTTAGAAAGTAAGCCAAATAAGAAGAACAATCACATAACCAAATTGCATTGCTAGTAGCTACTCTTCTTATACCTTTCACCCATGCTACTACAATGTACCCCCTTCCCCTTTATATAATAAAAAAGCCTTAGTCTATATGGACTAAGGCTTTTTTGCTAACCCTAAAATACCCTTACCCAGTATTTTTATTTTCGACAAAAAATAGCTGGGGGTATATTCCACTATCTCATCGTTAAAAGTTTACTCTTCGCATTTATAGGAATATTTGCAACCTCAATCTCTTCAATCGATTCACCGTAACGTCCTTTTGCAAAAACCTTTAATGCTTCATCTCTCTTTAACATATGCTTAACCGTTTTCTTTATTTTCTGCTCTCTACCACGTTCATCGAATGCAATAAATTCATATTCATACCACTCATCACCAATATGCTGACCAATTGTATTCACAACCGTATAGTATTCTTTCGTCTTATAAAATGGATTATATTTATCGATAACCGGTCCAAGTTTCGTAGGCAGTAACATTACTACTATCACTATCATCGCTATTATAGTAGTGATCATTTTTTTCTTCATAATAAACATTCCTCCTCTGCAGGATATATATACATCCATTTTAAAAAGGGGGAATAAAATCTACTATTGAATCTCATTACATTACACTTACATTTTTGTAAGAATTAAAAAAGGTGAACGAATTTACTCGTTCACCTTTTAGCTTGCTTTAAAGCCACCGCCAAGTACATCACGTACATCATGTATAACAACAAAAGCATCTTCATCTACCCGGCTAATAACTTGTTTTAACTTAACAAGCTCTTGTTTATTAATAACAACATATAAAACTTCTTTATTTTTACCAGTATATCCGCCGCGCCCTTCTAATACAGTAACACCGCGTGTCATATTTTTCGTAATAGCTTCACGAATTAAATCTGGTTGATTCGAAATAATCGTAACAGCCGTTTTTGTGTCCATTCCTTCTACAATGAAATCAATCACCTTCGCTCCGATGAACACAGCTACAAGTGTATACATTGCCTTTTCTTGCCCTATTATAAATACAGAACCAGCAATTACAACAATATCAATAATTAGTACGCCTTTACCTACGCTCCAACCTAAATATTGATTTGCTAACCGAGCTAAGATTGCTGACCCTCCCGATGTACCTCCGGCTTTGAACATACAGCCTAATCCAATACCCACAAATAAACCAGCAAATAAAGCTGCTAATAATGTATCACTATTTACATGATACTCAATATGTTCTGTAACGTATAAAAACAAAGATGTTTCTACAATCCCTAAAATTGTATAAATCATTGTTTTCTTATCAAAAAATTTATAACCAACAGCTAGTAAAATTGCATTTATAGCAAAATTCACAATCCCTGGTGACCAATCAAATAAGTAGTACGTAACAACCGTTAAACCAATAATTCCACCTTCCGATAAACGGTTTGGAATTGCAAAGTAATTAATACCAATTGCGAATAATAATGAACCAATTGTAATTAGTGTTATTTCCTTTATACGTTGATTAACCATAGTTCATACCCTCCCCCCATTTGACATTGTATCACTATCTCCTAGAGGTTTAGAAGTGGTTTTTATTCCGCATTTTCCCTCTTAAAAATTGAAATATTATGTTTAAACAGAGGGTTGATTAATTATTCATATTTGCCCTAACTGCACGGACAAATTGCTCCACATTCCCTTTCTGAATATACTTAGCGCGAATGCTTTCATGACTACAAGTAAATTCAAAATACGGATGAAAATCTATGTTATCTATATGCAAATATGAATACTCTTTAAATGTTGAAGAATAGTACGGGAATTTCCCGTAAAAAAGGAGACGTCTAGTAGTGGCAACAAAAACCCCATGTTGATACGATAATATAAAATTATCCTTCTCAAATATCCCTACCACAAAAGCCAGAATCTTTTCATCATCATCTACATACTTTTTCATACTCGATAAAAGTTCATTCATGCATATTCCTCCAAATTCTATTCATTGCATTAACACTTGAAAAGAATCCATGGATTATTACAAACCGGTTTAACTCCTTTATAAAGTATGAAACGCGTTTCCTGTCAAAGATATTTCAAAAAAATAATCCGTTATGCGATTATACACATAACGGATTAAAATTAAACCGTAGAGCGTTCCACAAGTTCGTATGGAATTTCCAGCTTTTCTTGTTTAGAACTCTCGTCATTCACTTTTCTATGCAACATTTCAAAAGCAGTTTTCCCTATCTCCTTTAAATTTTGATCAATAGTTGTCAATTGTAACACTTGCGAGATAGGTTGATTATCAAAGCCAATAATCGCTAAATCCTCAGGAACTTGAATCCCTAATTTTTCAACCTCTGTCATAACCCCAATCGCAACTTCATCACCTGCTACTATTAATGCTTCAGGAAGATCCTGCATCTCTTTTAACTTATGAGCCACTTTTACACCATCTTCTAGTGTAAAACATTCTGTAAAAATCCATTCTTCATTAACCTCTTCGTCTATAGATTGTAATTGCTGTTTATAAACATCAAAACGCTTTTGACTACTCGGCCCTAATTTTCTTCCCGTACAATAACCAATTTTTTTATAACCTTTCTCAATCAAATAATTCATTCCTAATTGAAAGGCCGCTGAATGATTCGTATATACACTTGAGATGTTTGAAATATCATTGTCTTCACAAGCAATTATTGCGCCGTAAGAAGCATACGGTTCTATCGTTTCCCAATCATTTGCACGTGAACAAATAATAAGACCATCCAATTGTTTTGTTTTTAACATATGTAAACTTTTCATTTCTTCTTTTTTATTATAATTCGTTTGGCAAAGTAGCACCCTGTAATTATGCGCTAACGCAGTCTCCATCATTCCGCTCACCATCGCATCAAAACACGGATGATTAATATACGGTAAAATCACACCAACAATATTCGTTTTTCCTTTTGATAAATGAACAGCATTTGCATTTTGCGAGTAATTCAATTTCTCAACTATCTCTATAACCGCTTTCCTTTTTTCTTCACTTACATATGGGTGATCATTCAACACTCTCGAAACAGTCGTAACTGAAACTCCCGCCATCTTTGCAATATCTTTAATATTAGCCATACACTCACCTCTACCTTTAAGTTAATGAATCTCATGAACATATGTCAAATCTTCTTATCATTACACCTTCATTCGTTTCTCTTACAAAAGTGTAATTTTTCTGTAAGCTAATTCGATAGTGAATTTCCGCAACATTTCATACAATTAAGTCAGAGACAAGGTAACAACTATTCGAAAAGGAGCGGATTAATATGATGAACAAAATGAAAACGAACAATTTCTTACATACAATGGGCATGGTATTTTTCGCTCTTATCGACGCAAAAGCTGTTGCTTCTACATTAAACAAGTAAGGAGAATATATTATGAATAACATCACTTTTAACCAATTAGATTTTTTAGGACTAGCTAGTGGCTCGCTTCTTCTTACTGCTTTTATTTACACCGCTACGCTTGTATAACTTTGTGTCCCCTTTCCCCTTTATTATAAATAGTAACAGAAAAGACGACCGTCTATGCCCGGTCGTCTTTTCTTATTTTTGATTTGATTGCAAAGCTTCTTTTAACTCCTCAAACTTCTCATTTAATTGATCTGTCATCATTTTCATAGCGGTTTTTCGATCTATTTGTTCTCCACCCTCAATTTGAATTGAATCTCCAAAAATCAATTGTGCCTTTTTCCCCTTTATTAATTCTTTTACACTTGATGGACCAACATAAGCTGCTGGCACTAAAGGTACATTAGAACGCATCGCAATTGTCACAGCACCCGCTTTTAATGAAACATCTTCCGCTGATCTCGTTCCACTCGGAAAAATCCCTACTACCTTTCCTTCTTTTAATAAACGTGATGGAATTTTAAGTGTACTCGGTCCCGGATTCGCGCGATCTACAGGGAATGCATTTACATTTTTAAAGAACCAATTTTTGAATTTCCCTTCAAATAATTCTTTTTTTGCCATGTAATGAATTTGAGTTGGGTACATCCCTGTAGCTAACATTAATACATCCATAAAACTTGTATGTGTACACGCAACAACATACGGACCACCTTCTGGTAGCTTTTCTCTTCCTTGCACTTCTACTTTCCCAGCTGTTTTAAATATATATTTCAACAAAAATGTAATTGGTTTATACATTTATTTCGTTCCTTTCTAAACATCCGAAGTATAATCATATTCTTACAACAATTATAACACTAAGTTTTAGGAGTTGGTAATAAAAATAAGTATGAATTGTTAAATTTCAATTCTTACAAAAGTGTAATTTTCTTGTAAGCTAATTCGATAGTTACTTCTTACTATATTTCATACAATTAAGTCAGAAACAGGGCAACAATTATTCGAAAAGGAGTCGATTGATATGATGAACAAAATGAAAACGAACAATTTCTTACATACAATGGGCATGGTATTATCGGCTCTTTTCGATGCAAAAGCTGTTGCTTCTACATTAAACAAGTAAGGAGAATGTATTATGAATAACATCACTTTTAACAAATTAGACTTTTTAGGATTAGCTAGCGGCTCTCTTCTTCTTACTGCTTTTATTTACGCTGCTACGCTTGTATAACTTTGTGTCCCCTTTCCCCTTTATATAGAAAAAGACGACCGTCTATGCCCGGTCGTCTTTTTAATTTTTTCTTTCTTTCAACTCTTTTAAAAGCTGTATCAGCTCAGCTTGTTGTTTTATCTTTTTACGACCATTTCGATTAATTGCTGCAAGCTCACAGGCAACTCCGACGGCGAAGAAAAACAATAAACTTTCTAACATGTGAAATCCTCCATTTGCCTATTAAACAGCTTGACGTAATTGTTCTTCTTGTAAAACTCTATTATTTATATTTTCTTCTTTTCTCTGGCAAACGTTATTGCGAATAAGTGCTGCAATAACAAGTACAGTCCCTATAATATCAAACATTGTGATTTGATACCCTTGCATCATCATAATAGCTAAAGTCGTAATTGGTACAAAATTAATAAATAAAATCCCATTAATGGATGATAAAATTTTCACACCGTAGTTCCAAGCAAGTAGCGCTACAATACCTGGCAATGTCATCATAAATAACAAATCATATTTTACAATAGAAATCGTTCCCATACTAGGAACTGAAACATATCCAAGCGACGTAATAATTACCGTTATAATTCCTGTAACAGTCGTACCGAATACACACGTCAACGTAGAATAACGTAATGTTGACCAATCACTACACGTTTGACCACCCATCGTATAAATAACCCAGCCTATAACACCAATAAATATAAATGCTAATGGGAACATATTATCTTTCAATGTTACAAAGAAACTCATGTCACCTTTTGTAATAACAAACACAGCTCCTACAAAAGCAATAACCATACTCGTTATCGTATACTTCTTCGGTTTTATATGCTTATATCCCCATAAAATACAAATAGAAATCATCGGCATAAGTGCTTCCATAATGGAAGCTACCATTACACCCGACTTACCCATCAACATTTGCCCTAAAAATATGAGGACATTATATACTGTAAATGCCATCGTTCCAAAAAAGACGAGTAACTTTCCTCTTCCCTCTAAACGAAATGCCTGTTTTCCTTCTTTCACTAACAACAATACAATCAGCATTATCGCCACTGCTCCATAGCGAATAAGCGAAAAATAAAATGGATCTATGTATTCTAGCGCATGATCAGCAACTGGAAACATCGCTCCCCATGACATACTCGCAATTAAACACGCTACAGCCCCTATTATCATTTGACCTCTTCTCACCGCAATCCCCCGTTTCTTTCTATTTGCACAAAGAGAATTGTAAAAGAAAAAATATATCACGTAAAATGATTCAAAATGATGTTAACTATCATTTATAATGATAGTTAACATCAAGGGGGATTACAAAATGGAATTACGAGACTTACAAATCTTTAAAAGCGTTGCCGATCAGGGTAGTGTAAGTAGCGCAGCAAAGGAATTAAATTATGTACAATCAAATGTAACTGCACGTATTAAACAACTAGAAAACGAATTAAAAACCCCACTCTTTTACCGCCATAAACGAGGAATGACTTTAACAGCTGAAGGAAGAAAAATGCTCGTTTATGTTAGTAAAATTTTGCAAGATGTCGACGAACTAAAACAAGTATTTTTAGATAGCGAAACACCCTCCGGTATATTGAAAATCGGTACAGTCGAAACAGTAAGTACACTGCCTACCATTTTATCTTCTTACTATAAAAGCTATCCAAATGTCGATTTATCATTACAAGCGGGTCTAACAGAAGAATTAATTAAAGAAGTACTTGATCATCAATTGGATGGCGCCTTTATATCAGGTCCTATTAAACATCCACTAATCGAACAATACGATGTTAATACAGAGAAATTAATGCTTATAACACAAAATAAAGCCTTTCATATAGAAGAATTTACAACAACGCCTCTACTCGTTTTTAACCAAGGATGTGGATACCGCTCCAAACTAGAACGTTGGCTTAAAGATGAAGGTTTGCTACCAAAAAGAATTATGGAATTCAATATATTAGAGACAATATTAAACAGCGTTGCACTCGGCCTCGGAATTACACTCGTACCACAGTCTGCTGTCCATCATCTTTCTAAAGCAGGTAAGGTACATTGTCATGCAATCCCTGAAAAATACGGCAGTATTTCAACGGTTTTCATACGCCGTAAAGATAGCTATATGACGAATTCAATGCGTAGTTTTTTAAAAACAATTGAAGACCATCATCATATCAATATGCTGTGAAAGACATTCTTACACGAATGTCTTTTTTTCTTACAAAAGTGTAAGTCTTTCGTAAGCTAATTCGATAGTTGCAAGTAGCCATATTTCCTATAATTAAGACATAAGCAGGGCAACAACAATTCGAAAAGGAGCGGATACGCATGATGAACAATATGAAATCAAATAAATTTTTAAATACAATGGGCATGGTGCTATCCGCACTTGTCGATGCAAAAGCTGTTGCAACTACATTAAACAAATAAGGAGAGTTTATAATGAACAACATTACTTTCAACAAATCAGACTTTATCGGACTTGCAAGTGGAGCTACTCTTCTTACGGCTTTCATTTATACACTTGCTCAAGGTCTTGTTTAACACTTTGTTTCCCCAACCCCCTTTATATATAGAAAAAGCTGCTCGTCTTATAGACAAGCAGCTTTTTAGTTTGTTTCATATACAATTTGACCTGTTTTCGTAATATCATATCCGCCAATCGCATTTAATTCATTATGAAATTCTTCCGATTGCAGAATGTCTTTCACAACTTCAATCAACTCTTCATTTTCTTTATTCTTCAAAATTACTAAATCATACTGTTCTTTCATGATTGGAATAAAGTCCACATTTACAATTTGCGAAAACTTTTCTGAACCTACTCCTACATCAGCTTTTCCATTTGCAACTTGCGTGGCAACACCAAGATGATTCGATTCTTCCCATTCATATCCACTAATATCAGCTTTATTTAATTTTTGGATTCGTAATTGTTCATCGACTAACACTCTAATACCAGAACCCTTTTCTCGATTCACAAACTTTATAGTGGACCCGGATATGTCAGCCCATGCCTTTATTCTCTTCGGATTTCCTTTTCGGACATAAAATCCTACATTTCTGGACAATAAATTAATCATAATGCATGGCTGTCCTACTAAAATGCGTTTTACGTAAGGAACATTATATGTACCAGTTTCACCATCAAACAAATGCAAACTAACGATACTTCCTTCTCCTTGATACATTTTCACTAAACTCGTTAAGCTACCTTGATACGCCCTTAAAACATTAGAACTTGGCAAACGATTTTCTATACGTTTAGCTAACATATCTAACGTTAGTTCTTGACCACTAATAATACACGTGTTCAAGATACTACTACCATCGTTTTTTACAGGAGTAACTTGTACCTTTCCTGTTTTCATTTGTTTTATATATTGATCTAAATCTGCTGCATCAATGCGCATCTGTCTACCAACTCTATAAGAAGGAAGTTCTCCTTTTTTAATTAAGTCGTATACAGTTAATTTTGATACTTTTAATCGCTTTGCTACTTCTTCCGTTGTGTAGGAATGATGATCCATAGACGATTCCTCACTTTCTCCTTTCATTGTAACAAAGAAAAGAATATTTCTCCTATTTTTTAAAAATAGATATATATTCAAATTACATTCAATTATAACTAGTTATATTTAGATATAATTAGTTATAATTAGATGTATCAAAACGAAAGGGGATTTTTTTATGAATAAATTTACATTACGTTCCATCGGGGCACTTATACTTTCTTTCCTTCTTATATTTAGTGCTGCTTGTACAAGTGGGGAAAAGCATACAAAGTCAGCTGCTAAAGAGGATAAAACAGTTGAACTGACTATCTCAGCTGCTGCAAGCTTACAAGATGCATTAAAAGAAATCGAAAAACAATATAAAGAAAAAGAGCCAAATATCAAACTTTCTTTTAACTTCGGTGCTTCTGGAGCACTTCAACAACAAATTGAACAAGGTGCACCTGCTGATTTATTCTTCTCTGCAGCAGAAGATAAATTCCAAACCCTTGTAAAAAAAGGATTCATTAGTGAAAAAGAAGGGAAAAATCTTCTTGGAAATGAACTAGTTCTAGTCATCCCTAAAGATAGTTCACTTACAAAATTTCAAGATTTAAAAGATGAGAAAATCAAAAAAATTGCACTTGGTACACCTGAATCTGTACCTGCTGGCAAATATGCAAAGGCTTCTCTAACACACGAAAACCTTTGGAATGATGTTCAAAATAAAGTCGTATTTACAAAAGATGTTCGCCAAGTGTTAACATATGTAGAAACAGGGAATGTCGATGCTGGCATCGTATACAAAACAGATGCTCTCATTTCGGATAAAGTAAAGATTGGTGAGACAGCAGCAGCTACTTCTCATGAGCCAATCCACTATCCTTTAGGTGTTATAAAGGAATCTAAACATAAGAAAGAGGCGACTTCATTTTATGAGTATTTGCAGTCAAAAGATGCACAATCTATCTTTAAGAAATATGGATTTACAGTTCTGTCGTAATTACTATGAGCATTGATGCTATTTTATCGCCTGTCTTTCTATCTTTAAGAGTAGCTGCGTGCGCCACTATTCTCGTTACAATTTTAGGGACAATTGTCGGGCGAGCACTAGCTCGCTCCTCATGGCGATATAAAGTACTATTAGAAACCATATTTTTATTACCAATGGTACTTCCACCAACTGTTATCGGCTTCTTTCTCATTATCATCTTTGGAAACAACAGCCCGATCGGAAAGTGGGTTGAATCATTATTTCAGCAGTCTATTATGTTCACATCTACTGCTGCGATTATCGCTTCTACAGTTGTTGCATTTCCGCTTATGTACCAATCAGCGAAAACGGGATTTTCTATCGCAAATGTACAAATTGAAGAAAGTGCTCGTGACCTTGGCGCAAGTGAATATCAAGTTTTTCTGCACGTTACACTTCCACTCGCATTTCCTGCCTTATTAAGCGGGATGATTTTGAGCTTTGTCCGCGCGCTCGGTGAGTTTGGTGCTACACTCATGTTTGCCGGGAACATTCCTGGCAAAACACAGACAATCCCAACTGCAATTTACATGGCTATTGATGCAAGTAATATGCAACTCGCCTGGACACTTGTAGTTATTACTATCGGTATGTCACTCGTATTTCTACTATGTATTCAACTTATTAATAAAAGAATCACTAACTCTTAAAGCAGCTTTTGTCGAAGCTGCTTCTTTATTTCTTAGGAAATAAAATATACCAATGGGAAATAACTGAATTTTACCTCTTATTTAAATATACATTTTATTCGAATTCACTTTCTAAAATAGGCAATTTCCTGTTATTATATGGAGGTGTTTCAAAAAATGAAGAAATGAAAACGCATTTATATCGTGAATTCTTCATCCTGTTTTAGCGATCGGTAATCTTCTACTCTATTAGTGGGGCATTACCGATCGTTAGAACGATATGTAACTATATTGGTATAGCAAACCGAAGGGAGTCTTGTAATGGACATTTTATTAGCGCTTCTTCCTGCAATTGCATGGGGAAACATCTTATTAGTAAGCGTAAAAATGGGCGGTGGTGCATATAGCCAAACGGTAGGTATGACAATCGGTGCTCTATTCTTCGCAACAATTATGTATGTATTTACTCAACCAGCTTTAACAATGACAATCTTAATTGTTGGTTTTATTTCAGGTTTATTCTGGGCTTTAGGACAAGTAAACCAATTAAAAACAGTTGAAAAACTAGGTGTTTCAACTACTGTAACGATTTCTACTGGTATGCAACTTGTTGCAACTTCTATCTTTGGGGTTATCGCTTTCCGTGAGTGGACTACTACTACAACGATCATTCTGGGAACGATTGCAATCCTATTAATTGTAGTTGGTGTTGTATTCACATCATTAGATGATAAAGAAAATGCTCAGCCACCTGGACAATTGAAAAAAGGACTTCTTACTTTAATTGTTTCTACTTTCGGCTATCTTGTATATGTAATTATTATTCGTTGGTATAATATTGATGGTTGGTCTGCTATTTTACCACAAGCAGTTGGTATGTTTGTTGGTGCGGTTGTACTGACGTCTAAACATAAACCGTTTAACAAATATGCAATCCGTAATGCTTTGTCTGGTTTACTATGGGGAACTGGAAACTTATTCTTACTTCTTTCATTACCACGTGTTGGAGTAGCAACAAGCTTCCCATTATCTCAAACTGGAATCGTTATCTCAACATTCGGTGCGATTGTATTCTTAGGTGAAAAGAAAACAAAACGTCAATTGATCTTTATTGCACTAGGTAGTGTTTTAATTATCGGCGGCGCTGTATTACTTGGTATGACAAAAGCATAATCTTATATTCTATTAGTAAACCCCTGAAGCATATATGCTTCAGGGGTTTTTCAATTCTAATTATTTTCTAGATATAATTATTTGTATGTTCTTGCCCCCCTATAATTGCTCTTCCACTCTAGCAAACCAGCTACACATATAAAGAGATTAATAACAGTTAATATTAGCATGAATTTCCGCCTTCTCATTATCCATTCCATCTACGGTAAGTCTTTTCTTTTTACAACATTCTCTTAAAGATGATATCGTTTTTATAACATATCTCTACTAGAAAGGAATAAAGAATATGCTAACTAAACATCGAATTTTATTTATTGGTGCCGGTCGTATGGCAGAAGCTATATTTTCCGGATTACTTAAAACAAGCAAAGAGTACATCGAAGAAATTATCGTCTCTAATCGAAGCAACGTAGAAAAGCTAAAACAGTTACAACATCGATATAATGTGTCTACTGCAACAGATTGGAAACAGCATGTTACATCTGTTGATACGGTTGTTTTAGCAATGCCACCTTCTGCTCATGAAGAGTTATTAGCTGAGCTATCTCCGTTAATATCAAATCAACTAGTCGTAACAGTCGCAGCTGGCATTGGACCATCTTATTTAGAAGCTAGACTCCCAAAGGGCACGCCTGTTGCTTGGATTATGCCTAATACAGCTGCTGAAATTGGAAAATCTATCTCCTTATATACAATGGGACAATCAGTAAATGAGATGCATCAAGAAACCCTGCAACTGCTTTTAAAAGGTATTGGTACTTCGCAACTTTGTACTGAGGAAGAAGTTCATCAGCTTACTGCAGTTACTGGAAGTGCACCAGCCTTCCTTTATTACTTTGCTGAAAGCTTAATTGAAACAACAAAAAGTTATGGAGTCGATGAAGAAACCGCAAAACATCTTGTCATTCAAATGATTTCTGGCTCTGCTTCTATGCTCGAACAAACGCAAAATCCAGCTAACCTCCGCGAACAAGTAACAACGCCAGGTGGTTCCACAGCTGAGGGTCTCAAAACTTTATACGAATATAATTTTTCAGAGGCAATTCAAAAAGCAGTAGAAGCAACAAACAAAAAAGCTAGGGGGAAATAATATGATTTTAACAAGTTTAAAAGACTATACAACATTACATAACGGTGTAAAAATGCCTTGGTTTGGTTTAGGTGTTTTTAAAGTAGAAGATGGTTCAGAAGTAATTGATTCTGTAAAAGCAGCAATTAAAAATGGCTACCGCAGCATCGATACTGCAGCAATCTATCAAAATGAAGAAGGCGTTGGACAAGCGATTCGTGAATCCGGTGTTTCACGCGAAGAATTATTTATTACCTCAAAGGTATGGAATAGCGATCAAGGATATGAAACAACACTTCAAGCATTTGAAACTACATTAGAGAAATTAGGTCTAGAATATTTAGATTTATATTTAGTACATTGGCCTGTAAAAGGGAAATATACCGAATCATGGAAAGCATTAGAAAAACTTTATAAAGATGGCCGTGTTCGCGCTATCGGTGTGAGTAATTTCCACATTCACCACTTACAAGACGTATTTGAAATTGCTGAAATTAAGCCAATGGTCAACCAAGTGGAATACCACCCACGTTTAGCACAAGAAGAGTTACATGCATTCTGTAAAGAACATAATATTCAGCTTGAAGCTTGGTCACCATTAATGCAAGGACAACTACTAGATAATCCAACGTTACAAGAAATTGCGACAAAATATAATAAATCAACTGCGCAAATTATTTTACGCTGGGATTTACAAAACGAAGTTGTAACAATTCCCAAATCAATTAAAGAACATCGCATTATTGAAAATGCAAACATCTTCGACTTTGAATTAAGTGCTGATGATATGAAAGCAATTCAAGCTTTAAATGAAGATCGTCGCGTTGGTCCAGATCCAGATAACTTTAACTTCTAGTAGAAAAACCACTGCCCTATGCAGTGGTTTTTTCGTTTAATAAAACTGAAAATTTAAACTATATTTCATTTAGTTGACACTTCATTATTCAAGGTGTAAGATTTTGAATTATCAAAGAAACACAAAAATTAATAAAATTTATTCGTTTACTCATTGTATCAAGAGAGGTGGAGGGACTGGCCCTTTGAAACCTCGGCAACAGGTTCATTTTGAATACTGTGCCACTTCCTGCAAGCTTTATGCTTGAAAGATAGAATGAGGGACTTCGTTTATATACGGGTGCATAACTTGTACGTAAAAATCCCTCTTTCTCAATATGAAAAGAGGGATTTTTTATTTTTCATTTCCCTCATCATCATCCAAACTTAATTATTTAGGAGGAAAATCAAATGAAAAAGAAGTTTGTACCCGGTATTGCATCAGTTGTAGGAGTAAGTATTTTATTAACTGGTTGCGGTAGTTATAAAAACGAAGCAAGCGGAGCAAATGCAAAAGACGAGGCACCTAGTAAACAGGTTTTAAACTTATCTTCACCTACTGAAATACGAACAATGGATACGGCTCGTGCTACAGATACTGATTCTGGTCAAGTAATGAGAAACGTATTTGAAGGTTTGTATAATCTTGGTGAAGGTAACAAACCTGTTCCTGGTGTTGCAAAATCTCATGAAGTAAGTGGCGATAAAACGAAATACACATTCCATTTGCGAGATTCAAAATGGTCAAACGGCACTCCTGTTACAGCTAAAGATTTTGTGTTCGCTTGGCAAAGAGCCGTAGATCCAGCAACAGCCTCTGAATATGCATTTCTATTCTTTGATATTAAAAACGCAACAAAAATTAACAACAAAGAACTTCCAGCCGACCAACTTGGTGTAAAAGCAGTTGATGACCATACGTTTGAGGTAGAATTGGAGCGTCCTGTTCCGTATTTTATTAGCTTAACAGCGTTCCCAACATTTCTACCAATTAACGAGGAATTCTTTAAAGCACAAGGTGATAAGTACGCTTTAGAAGATAATACAATCTTGTACAACGGAGCTTTTACACTAAGCGATTGGAAGCACGAACAAAGCTTTAAATTCAAGAAAAACCCTACCTATTGGGATAAAGATACTGTCAAACTAGAAGAAATCAATTTTAACGTCGTAAAAGAAAAATCAACAGAAGTAAATTTATTCGAGTCAAAACAATTAGATCGTATAAAACTAACATCTGACTTCGTCGATAAATATAAAAAGGATGCTAACTTTAAAGAACGTCCAAACGTAGGCGTACAATTTTTACGTATGAATCAACAAAACAAAGTGCTTCAAAACGTTTCTGCACGCCAAGCAATTGATCAAACAATTGATAGAAAATCCTTTGTAAATACGTTATTAAATGATGGATCTACACCAACATTTGGTCTCGTTCCAAAAAACTTTGCAAAAGGACCTGAAGGAAAAGACTTCCGTACTGCAAATGGCGATTTAACAAAAGTTGATACAAAATCTGCACAAGAGTTATGGAAAAAAGCTAAACAAGAGCTTGGTTCTGAAAAGATAACATTAGAATTATTAACGAGTGATGCTGACCTTGATAAGAAAACTGGTGAATTCTTAAAAGGACAACTAGAAAAGAATCTAGATGGATTAACAGTAAATATAAAACCGCAACCGCGTAAGCAACAAGTTTCGCTTTTATTAAAAGGTGACTACGAAATCGGAATTGATGGCTGGAGCCCTGACTTTGCGGATCCAATTACATTCCTTGAGCTATTTACAACGAATAACCCTTATAACTTAGATCATTACTCTAATAAGGAATTCGATGAAACAATAGCAAAAGTGAAAACAACTTTAGCTGGTGATGAAAAAGCTCGCTGGGAAGCATTACTAGCATCCGAGAAAATATTATTTAAAGACTCTGTTATCGCTCCTCTTTACCAAAAAGGCGAATCTTATTTAGAACGTTCTTATGTGAAAGGAATTGTGCAAGTAGACTTTGCAGGGCAATTAAACTTCAAGTGGGCAAAAATTGAAAAATAAAGTGAAACTTTAATAAGTGGGGGTTTCTTCATCCCCACTTATTATTAGCCCACACCAATTGTTTTTTTAGCAAAATATATTAAAAATAGGTTCTCTCACACATGAGAATCCGCTTTTTCAATATATTATTCTAAGAAATTAACAATCTATTTTTATTATTGACATATAGTTCTTTCCAGTGTTAATATTCTAAATAATCAAAGAAACGAAATATTTCACCATCAAAATATAATGTCTACTACGTTGAAACATATAACGATAGATTATAGATCAACATGTATATACATATAGAACACCTGATTACCTATAAACAAATATTTATAATAGGTTTTATCTCCTTCTATAACTACTTCAAGACATGGACATTATGACGTTACGAACAACACATTTAGGGAGGAACGAACAATGAAGAAAAAAGTTATACCTGTTGTTGCATCTGTTTTAGGGGCAAGTCTATTACTAACTGCTTGCGGGGGAAATAAAGATAATGCAAGCGGAGCGAAAGCAAACGATAAAGCACCTGATAAACAGGCAATTAACTTATCATTCGCTTCAGAAATTCCAACAATGGATGTTGCAAAAGCAACGGATGGGGAATCCATGAACGTAATGCGCAATGTTTTTGAAGGGTTATATGCAATGGGAGAAGATAATAAACCGGTTCCTGGTGTCGCTGAGTCGGTTGACATTAGTCCCGATAAAACAAAATATACATTCCATCTGCGTGATTCAAAATGGTCAAACGGTACTCCTGTTACAGCAAAGGACTTTGCCTTCGCTTGGCAACGTGCCGTAAATCCTGATACAGCAGCTGAATACGCATTCTTATTCTTCGATATAAAGAATGCGAAACAAATAAACCAAAAACAATTGCCAATTGATCAACTAGGGGTCAAAGCTGTTGATGACAAAACGTTAGAAGTACAACTAGACCGTCCTGTTCCCTACTTCTTAAGCTTAACGACATTCTCAACATTCTTACCAATTAATGAAGAGTACTTAAAGTCTCAAGGCGATAAATATGGTTTAGAAACAACTCATTTAATTTACAACGGTGCTTTCACATTAGAGAACTGGAAACATGAACAAAGCTTCCAATTGAAGAAAAACCTTAACTATTGGGATGCTAAAACTGTAAAACTAGAAGAAATCAACTTCAATGTCGTTAAAGATAAGTCTACAGAAGTGAACTTATATGATTCAGGACAAATTGATCGTGTTGCTTTAACTGCAGAGTTTGTTGATAAATATAAGAGCGATCCAAACTTCAAAGAACGCGCTGAAGTCGGCATTCAATTCTTACGACTAAATCAGAAAAATGAAACATTAAAAAATCAACATGCACGCCTTGCTATTAACGGCGCAATGAATAAAAAAGCTTACGTAGAAACAATCTTAAATAACGGCGCGGTTCCAGCTGAAGGAATGGTTCCTGCGAAATTCGCAAAGAGCCCAGAAGGCAACGACTTCCGTAAAGAAAATGGAAATCTAGTCAAGGATGATGTGAAAACAGCGAAAGAAAACTGGAAAAAAGCAAAACAAGAACTTGGTACTGACAAAGTAACAATCGAACTATTAACAAGTGACAATGCTTTAGCTAAAAAGACTGGTGAATATTTAAAAGGTGAATTAGAAAAGAACTTAGACGGATTAACAGTGAACTTAAAACCACAACCACGTAAACAACAGCTAAAACTACTATTAAGTGGTGACTATGAAATTGGTATTGACGGCTGGGGCCCTGACTTCGCTGATCCAATTACATTCTTAGATCTATTTACAACAGATAGTGCTTATAACTTCGATAAATACTCTAACAAAGAGTACGATGAGCTAATTCATAAAGTGAAAACAGATTTAGCTGGCGATGAAAAAGCACGCTTTGAAGCAATGAAGCAAGCTGAAAAAATTCTATTACAAGACGGCGCTGTCGCTCCTTTATACCAACAAGGTCGTTCTTACTTACAACGCTCTTTCATTAAAGGACTTGTAACAACTGACTTCGGTGGTGAATTTAACTACAAGTGGACAGAAGTTGCAAAGTAACAAAAGTAAAAGGTATCCCACGAAGGATACCTTTTTACTTTTATACAACTTTAACTACAGAGCTTCCTCTTCCCTTTGCCATTCCTTTTATAGCTAAAATCATACCTGCTACTAATTGTATAACCAATACAATAACTAATAATGAAATAATATTTCTTTCTAAACTAACTCCTCCAAATATTATTGTATAATAGCCATTTCCTGCATATATTGCAGGAAATAATTCACTGATTGTTTGGTATGTTTTAGAAAGCATTTCATGTGGTACAATTACACCCAAACTTACAAGTTGTAACGATAGTGAGATGATATTGAAAATCATACCTGCATCTCCAAAAACAGTTACAACCATTTGTGTTAATGAAAGAAAGGCGAAGAAGACTATTGTCAATAATCCTCTTTTCCTTCTTTTTGCATTGAACCAAAACTCATCATACATATAAACACAAACATCAAATATGTTCTCCACGTCAAAGAAGGTATATGCCCTGACCAAAGATAGCTAACTAAATAATTAACTCCCATAATACAAGACGATATTACTAAACTAATACTTATTAGTTTTACATATTTGAGCATATCTTTTCTCCTTGTTTTTTATTTTTCTACTTCTTCAAATTGTAGATTCACCGGCTCTTCTAAAAGTGTTTCATAAAAGTTCTCTGCCAAATCTGTTGAAGGAATTTTTTCATCTACTTCATCAAATCGAATACTATCTAGCCACACACAACCTTCTCCTGATAATAAAACACCAAATGCAATACCAAGTGCTTCTTCTTTTATATCTAATACAACCGAGTACGATTGCCAGTTATTCGTATTTTTAATGGGGCGATTTTGCATATTATCCATAGCGAGCGGTTCTGTATCTTTTCCATCTACTCGCATCCACAATCCTGCCCAATCTCTTACATTTTCACTCTTAATAAATGCTGTAAAACGTAATCTCTTTCCTACATATTTATCCGCTCGGAACATTTGCATTAATGTTGAAAATCCTCCGTGCGTAACATTCTCTTTTGCTTTTATGTATGCAGATACTTTCCCCTGATGGACAACTTCATAATCTAAACCCATCTCATATTCAGCAGGATGACTTCCACTTAAGATCCATCCTTTCGGTATACCTTTTTGCATTGAAACACCCTCTCTTTCTATATAAAATGACTGAAAGTACTTTCGATATTTCTTTGGTGGCAATTGAAACATTCTTTTAAAAGCTCTCGTAAATGCCTCTTGTGAGGAAAAACCGTATTGCACTGCAATATCAATAACAGCTCTCTCCGTTGACACTAAAACTTGCGCAGCATGAGTTAACCTTCTCTTTCGAATATAATCTGTTACACTCATCCCAACATATCTTTGAAAGATGCGATGAAAATGGTACATCGATACTGCACTGTGAGATGCCACTCTTTCTGTTGTAAGCTCCTCATGTAAGTGATTCTCTATATATTCAATTGATTTTTTTATTATCTCTTTATATTCTTCATGCATTTTAGCCCCTCCTCACAACTTCAATTTACCATATACATACAAATCTTTTTTGATTTAAATTGCGGATTAGCCCTTGCAACTACAGAATAATAATTTATTTTCAACACATACATAATTACATGTTTTTGGGAAAAACTTGTATAGAACGAATTTACATAAGGAGGAATTTATAATGAGAATTCTACTATCAGTTTTATTAGCTCTTATGCTAGTACCTGCATTAACAGGATGTAAAGCTCCTGCAAAAGAAGACACAACTTCTAATAAAAAGACGACTGAAGAAGCAAAAAATGAGGCTCCTGCAGATTTAAAACTAAACTTCAATGAATTCGATTTAAAGGCAGACTACCAAGATACAAAGAAAGACTACGAAGCAGACTATAAAAATGTAGCAGCTGATAAGAAAATGGAAGCAAAAATTGAAGATCATAAAGCAGATGTAAAATTAACAGGAGACGAGGCTATCACAAAATTAAGCCCACTCTTACAAGAATTAAAATTTGATAAAAATACTGCTGACCAAGAAGTAATCGATCAAGTAGTGAATGTGTTCAAACTTGATAAAGACTATCAAAAATTTGATTTAGAAGTTGTCTTCTCTGATGGAACGAAAAAAGAATACAAAAGAGAAATAAAATAAAGAAGTAGGCGGTAGTAAGAAGAAAAAATAACCTTGCACAGGCAAGGTTATTTTTTCGTTTCTGCTTGAAAACGTTTATAGTATGTCGATGCTGTTGCAAAATTAATTTCTATATCACGAATCAACGATGAATCTTCTTCTTTAGCTAACTTCTGTAATTTTTTCATTGCTTGCTCCGATTCATTCAAGAAACCAACATATACTTCATGTTCTTGCTCTTTCGACTTCGGAACACGAATTTCTTTACGTATATGATCAATATCTTCTAACATGCTCGTTGTTACCTTTTGCACATCTTCTTTATATGTAGCAGTCGTTATTTCCTTACCGCCCTTTTCTTTTGCTACTTCAAATAACTGCAGTGCTTTATTAATTTCTTTATTCATTTTCATATCGTATTTTTCATGTACTGCACGGTATTCTTTCATCTCTTCTGTTTGTTCTGTAGATTGCTCTACCTTTTCTTTCGGTTCTTTCGTATCTTTATTTCCATTACATCCTGCTAGAAGGAGCATTCCTCCCATTACGGCAATACCCAAAACCTTCTTCATCTCTTCTTCTCCTTTTATCTACAACTATTACTCATTATAGTTTCTTTTATCTCCACTTGTTATTATACCGAGAACATCCTACTTTTTACACTTAAGACGACACCGTAATATATATACCAACATGTTTGTCACAGTATCGTCACTTTATACAAATAACTTTTGCAATGCTTTACTACATCACCTTACAAAACTGTATGAGGTATTTCAAAGAAATGAAAAAAGAACTGATTCAAATATTCCCTTTGAATCAGTTCTTTTTTGTTAAGCCTCTAGATTTTGTTTTTGCTGCAGTTCAAACTGCTTCTCACTTCTTCTGGCCATAAATAGATAACATAACACTGCTCCTACTTCACAAAGCGCAATAACAATACCCATCGGTAATGCTGTATTACTTCCACCGATACCTACTAGCGGAGCAACAAGAGCTCCTGAAATAAACTGTAATAAACCTAATAAAGCTGATGCTGTTCCTGCAGCTTGTTTCTGATTTCTCATCGCTAATGAAAACCCAGTTGTTGATACAACCCCGACACTTGATACGACAAGGAATAACGAACATAAAACACCAATTAAACCTATTCCTAATACGATTGTCAGTAGTAAAGATAGACCACCAACAGCTGCGATAATAATACCCGCAACAAATAATGTCTTCTCATTCACTTTCCCCGCTAAACGACCCGTTACCTGACTAGCAATAATAATACCGATGCCGTTAATCGCAAAGAATAAACTAAATTGCTGTGGTGATGCTCCGTATATGTTCTGCAACACAAATGGTGAGCCCGAAATGTATGCAAACATTGCCGCTGTTACTAATCCTTGTGACAATGCATATCCCATAAACAGACGGTCCTTTAACAATTTTCCGTACGTCGCCAAAGTCCCTGACAAACCACCCGTTTCTCTTTCTTCAGGAGGTAATGTTTCACGCAATACAAAAGTAGCTGAGATTAACATGAATACGCTAATTGCTCCAAGAACGATGAAAACACCGCGCCACGTTGTAAACTGTAACAATTGACCCCCAATAATCGGTGCCAAAATAGGTGCTGCTCCGTTTACTAACATAAGCAGTGAGAAAAACTTCGTCATTTCAGAACCTGAGTACATATCTCTTACCATCGCACGTGATATAACAATCCCGGCTGATCCTGAAGCTCCTTGTAGGAAGCGCAATAATACTAATGTCCAAATAGATGGCGCAACAGCACAAAGTAAAGAAGAAGCAACATAAATAATAAGAGCAATAATAAGTGGTTTGCGTCTTCCGTAAATATCACTAATTGAGCCAACAAATAATTGCCCTACTGACAACCCAAGCAAACAAGCTGTTAATGTAAGCTGCGCTAGCGATGCACCTGTTTGCAAGTCATCCGTTAACTTCGGTAATGAAGGCAAATACATATCAATAGATAATGGCCCAATCGCCGTAAGTGTCCCTAATACAAGAATCATCCACAACCTGTTTGCCTTTACAGGTTTATATATTTCGTGATTAACTTCATTCACTTTTTCAATTCACCCTTTCCTATACACACTGAATCGTAACAATTATAGTTACATCATAAACATACGTCAAGTACAGTGCATTTTCCTCTTTCATAATGTAAAAAAAGCGATAGAAATTCTACCGCTTTACTTTTTCACATTGCTATTCGTAAATTTAGATACCGAGGCCATCGTCTCTCCCGTATCTAAATATGTAATTTGAATTGGGTCTCCTACTTCTGTAAACATAGCATATGGGAATTTCTTCACTGGTATCATAAATACCTTTTGTTCATTCTCTAAAAGTACGTACACGATTGTATTTTCACCTGATTTTTCTTTATATACACGTTGTACAATACCTTCTTTTTGCGCTTCTTTTCCTGTTGAGGTTGGTCTAAATGTATCACCATTACCGCTCATTACGTTTTTATAATTCTCAAGCGCTTCTTTCTGCGAAGAACCTGTCGCAAATATTTTTGCATTAGCAGCATATACAACTGTATGCGCACGTACTAGGCCTCCGTCATCAACAACCGGAATAATCCAAGCTGGTTTTCCGTATACGTTATAAATGACAGGCATTGTCCCATGCCATTTCTCTCTCTTAAAGGAATTATCCACTACTTCTGTAGCTGCTGAACCATCCATAATCCCCTTTACTTCTTTTCCATTATAATAATATAGCTTGCCTGTGCGTGCATCTACTAATGAATAGCCTAGAGCTGAATCTACTCCTTCTTTTGGAGAAGTAAAGTCTGTAAAATAATACAGTGTTCCATCTTTACCAAAAATCGGGGTCACGCCTTCTTTCGTTCCCCACTCAGTCGGAATTTTCATATCTGTTTGTGAGAATTTCGTATTCCAAAATCCGTGAATATATTTACCAAAGTACGTATTTAACGTAGATGCAGTCTCATGATTTAATACACCATCAACAAATTTAGGTGCCTTTCCTTTATCATATCTTTTCACTTCACCTGTTTGTGCATCTACTACGACAACACCTTCTACCTCAAATCCAGATCTTCCTGAAATAAATTCACCGTACGTCATTGTATAATATGGTTTTCCTTTATCATCAACCTCAAATTTAGGTTTTCCTTTAAAGATTAAATTTGGTTCTGCTTGCCTTACCACACGCTCTAAATTATTACCAAAAAACATGCTTGGCACATATTTCATTTTATAACCGAGGTGCAGTTTCGCTTCCGCATCAGGATTCGTACCTGACATCGTTACATACCCTGGAATTGTCTCAGCTTTACGTGCTTTAAAAAACCCTGAAACTTCAATCGGCGCTACATATAAAGCTTCGCCGTTTACCATTTGTGGCGTTAATTCTCCTAGCTCAAAATAAGCTACTTTTGGAATATCACCAAATACTTTTTTCATCTTATTCTCCGCTGTCTTTGGCGGCACTGTAAACGGCTGGTCATTTTCAGTAAATGGCTCTGAAATATCTTTCTCTACCTTAACAACAGAATCATATTTCTTTTGCGAGATTACTATATCGTGCAAATAACCAAAGTAGCCGTAACTTGCGAGTAAAATAAACATTAGAAGTCCTTTTAATGCACCTTCTAATTTCCCTATTTGATCTTGTGAAAATAAAACAAGCCCAATTAAAATTGCTACTGCAACAGAATAATGAGTAAGAATCGAATCTACTCGATCATCAATTAGCCAAAAGTATTCATAGATTGCAATACCTATCCAAAATAAAACAGGAATAACTAAAATAGATGATTTCTTACCCTTTACAACCTTCTTATCTCCCTTCTTATCCACTGCTCGAAGCTTACTACTACTTCTTGTCCATGGAATCAAAAACAAAGTAAGAATAGCTAAAACTACAAATTTCATCAAAGGCACTGTCCCCTTTTCTTTTGTATTCCCTTTTAGTATAACAAATAAAGGTTATTAAGGTGAAAATAGGAATAGTTATATTTTTTTACTACTTAATACAATCCCGCTCACTACATATAGAATAGATGCAATATAAAAAATTGTACCAATCGTAAAGAAATCTACTAAATATCCCGTGGCAATAACCGCTACTGCTCCGCCAATGGATGTCCACACATGGTATTTTCCAATCTCATAACCAGCCTTTTCCTGCGCAACCTTTCGTGCTAACGAAGTCTTCTCAGTATTACGCTGCACAGCACCTAAAACGCCCATTACAATTTGAAGAATATACACATGCCAAACTTCCGTGGCAATTGGAAAGCAAAGCATTAAGATTGCCATGGACCAAGCGTATATGATTAATAATTTTTTATCCCCTACTTGATCAGATACCTTTCCCACTAGTGGATATACAAGTGCTGATGTTAAAGCAAATAAGCCATACGCCCAGCCAAATTGCGAGAAGCTATTTCCAACGTTTCGAAGCAATAATATATAAAAAGGAAATACCATACTTCCTGCCATCATGATGATACTTTGCGAAGCCACAAATCTTCTATATGTCATTTCGTATACTCCCTATAAAATAAATTCACAAATCTCTCTTCTGAATCTACTTCCTTCTTTTTCTTGAGAAATTCTTCAATGCGAGGATATGCCCTCTTTAACTGCTCTTTCGTTGGATAAGAATAATACGGCAAATAGTAACTACCATTATGCTTTAAAGTAATATCAATCATCTTTCGAATGACATCCTCTGTTTTCTTTATCTCACTCTCTGAGCGTCCCTGGTTAATCAAAAGAACCAGCGCAAACATATCATCTTTCGCATAGGACAAAACTGCATTTTCATTCTTTTCCACGTAACGAATCGTAATGTTGAGTAAATTAAACTCTTCTTCATTTAATACGTTACGTAAATCATCTATATACTCTGTGAAAGCATCTATAGGCACAAAGTATTCTTGTAACACTTCGGTCCTATTTGGATTTTCATATTCCATAAAAGCACTATCTGATCTCATAACGTTATTACGCGTCTCATACTTTCCATCTGTACGTTCAAAATAACCTCTTTGTATATCCCAAAATGTATTCTTTCCCCAATCACTATAACGTGATAACCCAAGTAAAAATTTCGGTGCAGCTATAATATTTTCTTCCTTTAATTCACTGTACTCTTCTCTCATATTTTGATTTTGTGCCAAAGTATAATCTGTCACATACATCTCTTTTAAAAATGAATTTGGAGCAACAGAAATACGCGCTAAGTGCATACGAACATTCTCATCTCTTTTCACTTTCTCTTTGAAATAAGATGCGTATTCTTTATAATCTATCATTCTCGTGTGCATTTCATATAATTCATCATCTGTTAACTTCAGCGTCACATCTAAAATAACTCCAAATAAACCGTAACCCCCAATGACATATGGAAATAACTCTGCATTTTCTTCTCTACTTACATTACGTACCGTGCCATCTGCCATTAACAATCTAAATGAATCTACTGTATCAATCAGTGCCTCATGACGAATATCACGCCCGTGTACATTTACACTTAATGAACCGCCAACAGTAAAAATATTTTGAGACTGCATGACCTGTACCGCAAGGCCATAAGGATTTATTTTCTTCTGAATATCATTCCAGGTGACACCACTTTGAACTGTAATCCGCTTCTTCTCTGGATCAAATTCTAATATTTTATTATATCCTTTCATATCGAGCATCGTGCCATTCGGATAATATGTCTGTCCTCCTTGGCTATGTTGCATGCCTGCAATGGAAATTTTCTCTCCTGAAACTTTTGCATCTCGCACTAATTTTATTAACGAGTGCTCTTCCGTAGCACTTTCAACACGTTTTATTTTTGTCGGAAGCAATTTACCTACATCACTCATAATAGGATGATCAATTTGTTTTTTATACGTATGTACAGACGTTGCAAGCAAAACCGTATATGCGACAATGACCGCTGCTATCTTTCTTTTTTTCAAAGGACACTCTCCTTATTAGCAACAAAAAGAGATACCCTTTCTTTCAGGTACCTCTCTTGACAGTGATTACTTTGCTGCTGGCAATTGTATTGGATCAAATTTATCATACGATGTAAACTTTGCATCCGTAATAATGTGCGCTTTATCCTCACCATTGCTACTCATAACCATATCTATCTTTGCTGATTCATATTTAAAATCTTTTGTAATAATATATTCCCCATCTATTTCTTCTATCTTTGCATTTTGGCCTTGTAGCATTTGTTTCTGCTTTTCATCCATACTAGCTAGCATACTCTCTGTCTCTTGCCCTTTTAATGCAAACTTCAGCTTATAATTATCTCCACTTTTCTCCATCTTCACTTTATTTAAAATTTCCGATGGAATCTCTAAATTATCTACCATTCCTTGAGTCGCGTTCATTCCGTTAGCATTCAATTGTTCCTCTGGTACAGACATAATTTCACCCGTATTAGGATTTTTTAACTGACCAGCAATTTTGCCACCCACATCATAAACAACAACCTCTGTACCAGAAACATTCATTTCAGAACGAGAATTTTTTTTCTTCGGCTCTAGTTGCATTTTAGCCTTTATTACATTCATCTCTGTTCCTTCAGCCTTTATTCCCACATCATATGTCATCGTTACATTTTCTTCATTTTTAAAAGCTTCATTCGCTTTATTAAAAACATCCTTCGCTGTTAATTCCTTTTCTTTCTGCACAGCTTCTTTTTTCGGTTCGTCAGTCTTTTTTGTTTTCTCATTACTACACCCTACTCCTAGACCGACTGCAAGTACTAAACTTGAAATTAAAATAAGTTTTTTCATAACGTCCCCTCCTTCCCAAAAATAATATCATCTCTTTTCCTATGAAATCTATATAATTCGTAATATTTATCTTTAAATTTATTTCCTATATAACAACATGTTTGAGAAAAAGTTTAAATATGATGTAAATAATAACAACTCATTTCAGGAGGTCATTATGAAAGCGATTATTTGTACAAAGTACGGACCACCTAATGTTCTCCAGCTTCAAAATGTAGAAAAGCCTAAACCTAAAAAAAATGAAGTATTAGTTAAAATTCACGCAACAAGTGTATCGACTGGAGATTGTAGAATACGTGGCTTTAATAGCCCCCTCTTATTTTGGATTCCTATGCGGATCATATTAGGTTTCAGAAAACCGAGAAAACCTATACTTGGCGTAGAGTTATCCGGTGAAATCGAAGACATTGGAACAGATGTAACACAATTTAAAAAAGGAGATCAAGTTTTTGCATTAACAGAACTAAACCTTGGTGGTTATGCGGAATATACATGCGTGCATGAAAGTGGATTAATAGCATTAAAACCTACCAATGTGACATATGAAGAAGCTGCCGTTATTCCTTTCGGCGGAACTTCAGCATTGCACTCCCTTAGAAAAGGACAGATAAAAAAAGGGCAACGAGTACTTATATACGGCGCCTCTGGGTCAGTAGGGACAGCTGCCATACAACTTGCTAAATACTTCGGGGCGACTGTCACAGCCATTTGTAGTAGTTCGAATTTCGAATTAGTAACAGCTTTAGGGGCAGACAACGTAATTGATTATATGAAAGAAGATTTTACTAAGCAGGGCGAGCACTACGATATTATATTTGATGCAGTTGGAAAATATAAAAAGTCTCTTTGTACAGATGCATTAATGCCTAATGGAAAATATGTATCTGTGAACGGAATGATGGCAAAGGTCAGTAAAGAAGATATGAACCTACTAAAACAACTAGCTGAAACAGGAAAGCTAAAACCTGTTATTGATAGAACTTACCGATTAGAAGAAATTGCTGAAGCTCATATATATGTAGAAAAAGGACATAAAAAGGGGAATGTTTCGATTATCTTAAAATAAAATATATTCAGAAAATATCATTGACAATTCTTTTTGTACGATTTACTATTAGTACCATATTCAAAACTACATACACATACTCTTATCAAGAGTGGCGGAGGGACTGGCCCGATGATGCCCGGCAACCGAGCTTATGACGTATAAGCTAAGGTGCTAATTCCTGCAAAACGAGTTTTCGTTTTGGAAGATAAGAGAGGAATCTATTTCGTCTATTCGGCACCTCTCTTATTTTTGGGAGGTGCTTTTTATTTTGGAACGTATATGAAGGGGGATTTATAGATGAAAAAGGTATTATTAAGCATTGTAAGCGGAGCAGTATTATTATTAGGCGCATGTAGCGTGAGTTCAGATAAAGAGGTAAAAGCATTAGACGAGAAAAAGATTACTGTCGGTGTAACAGGTGGACCACATGAACAAATTTTTGAAAAGGTAAAAGAAGTTGCAGCAAAAGATGGTCTCGAAATTGATATAAAAGTATTTAATGATTATGTAGCGCCAAACGTATCATTAGATGAAAAAAGCCTTGATGTAAATAGTTACCAAACGAAATCGTATTTAGATGTATTTAAAGCTGAACGCAATATGAAATTAGCTGAAGTATTTTCAACAGTAACATTCCCTATGGGCGTATATTCTAAAGATATAAAAGATGTAAAAGACTTAAAAGAGGGCGACGCAATTGCTGTACCAAATGACCCAACGAATGAACTTCGAGCTTTAAAATTATTTGAAAAAGCAGGGGTTTTAAAAGTTGATCCAAAGGCTACAGAAAAAGCGACTGCAAAAGATGTAATTGAAAATCCAAAAAAATTAAAGATTGTCGAATTAGAGGCATCTCAATTACCAACACAACTAAGTGAAGTGAAAGCAGCTGCAATTAACACAAACTTTGCATTAGGTGCAAAATTAAGTCCAGCGAAAGATTCTATCTTCCACGAAGGAAAAGATTCACCATATGTGAACTGGGTCGTTGTTCGTACTGAAAATAAAGATGATGCCGTTGTAAACAAATTAAAGAAAGCTTATCAATCTAAAGAAGTAAAAGAGTTTATCGAGAAAAAATTTGATGGTTCAGTTTTACCATCTTGGTAGGAGCTGACGATAATGATTGAATTAAAAAACATATCCAAAGTATTTACAACAAAAAAAGGGAATGTTGAGGCTCTTAAGTCTACTTCCCTTAAAGTAGAAAAAGGCGAGGTATTTGGAATCATTGGGTATAGTGGCGCTGGTAAAAGTACATTGATTCGATGTGTAAATTTATTAGAAAAACCAACGACAGGAAATATCATTGTAAACGAACAAGACTTAACAACGTTATCGACAAAAGAACTAGCAAAATCGAGACAAAAAATCGGAATGATCTTCCAAGGATTCAATTTACTTAAAACTGTTACCGTTTATGAAAATATCGCATTACCGTTACGGCTTGCTGGCATTCCAAAAGCAGAAATTGAAAAAAGAGTAGAAAAGTATTTACGCATTGTCGATCTTTTTAATAGAAAAGATGCGTATCCAAGCGAACTTTCTGGTGGTCAAAAACAGCGTGTTGCAATTGCTCGTGCGCTATCACATGAACCTGAAGTGTTATTAAGTGATGAAGCCACGAGCGCATTAGATCCCGAAACAACCGATTCTATCCTTGATTTGTTATTAAAGATTAACGAAGAAATCGGAATTACGATTTTACTCATTACACATGAAATGAATGTCATCCAGCGTATATGTGACCGCGTTGCTGTTATGGAACATGGATCTGTAGTCGAAAGTGGGACTGTAAAAGATATTTTCACAAACCCACAACATGTAACCACGAAGAAATTTGTAAATAGCGCATTTGCAGCGAAAATTCCAAAAGAGGTACAGAAAGAACTACAAAGTACTGGAGAAATTGTAACACTTTCATTTATTGGCACTACTTCAGGGGAACCTGCCTTAGCCGTTGCCACAAAACGTTTCCAAGTGTATCCGAATATTTTATCCGGTAATATTACGCAGTTAAAACATGAAGCATATGGGAAACTAGTCGTTCATATGCAAGGGGAACAAAATGAAATCCACCGTGCTTTATCATTTTTACAAGAGCAAGGAATCATCGTAGAAGGAGGTAGAACAGATTATGGGAAACAAGTCCTTTTTGGATGAATGGGGTAAAGTCATATGGGAAGCCACAATCCAAACCTTTCAAATGACATCTATCTCATTACTCATCTCGATCCTTATTGCATTACCACTTGGCGTCACACTTGTTTTAACGAGACCTGGTGGGCAGCGTGAAAATAAAATCATCTATCCTATTCTTAATACAATTATTAATATCATTCGCTCTCTTCCATTTATCATTCTATTATTCTTTATTTTACCTTTTACAAAATTTCTAATGGGAACGTCCATTGGCGTGCAAGGTGTTATCGTACCGCTTGTCGTCTTCACAGCCCCTTATATCGCACGTTTAATGGAGACAGCTTTACTAGAAGTCGATCGCGGTGTCATTGAAGCCTACCAAGCGATGGGAGTCTCTACTATAAAAATCATTTGGCACGTCATGGTGAAAGAAGCTCGTCCCTCCCTTGTACTCGGATTAACAATCGCAACGATCGGCTTAATCGGCGCAACAGCAATGGCTGGCCTTGTAGGTGCTGGCGGGCTAGGGGATTTAGCATACCGCTTCGGACATTTACGCTACGAGCCTGAAGTAATGTATGCAACCGTCTTTATTTTAATTATCCTCGTTCAAGGATTACAGTCTTTAGGGAATGGTGTTGCACGAAGATTGAAGAAAGATTAAAAAAGAAGGCATCTCACCCTGGTGAGATGCCTTCTTTTTTATCTTTTAAATCCACCTTCTGAATGAATAACTTGCCCAGTAATCCACTCGGCCTCTTCACTTACTAAAAATTTAATGAGTCTAGCTGCATCCCTTGGCTCACCAATTCTGCCAAAAGGAAACATCGGCTTTAACCCTTGTTTTATCTCTTCAGTCATCCATCCTGTATCGGTTGGTCCTGGATTAATTGCATTCACTGTTATTCCTAAATGAGCTACCTCTGCTGACAACGTACTAGTAAGAGCATCAATAGCTCCCTTCGTTGTCGCATAAGCTAGTTCTCCTGCCATAGGACCTTGAAATTGCCCCGAAGTAATATTAACAATTCTACCACCAGATTTCTTATCAAATCCCCGGGAAAATTGACTACTGAGCAATGTAGTCGCACGAACATTTACCATATAATGCTTATCTAATTCTTCAGCAGTCAACGTAGAGAAATCATTATTCGTAGAATATGCTGCATTATTAATTAATATATGAGGGTACCCTAATTGTTCAGTAACTTTATTTATAAGCTCTTTTGGTGCATCATTCTGAGTTAAATCTAACTCCATACTTGATACTTTAACACCGTTTTTTAGTAACTCTTCTTTTAATTGTATTTGTTCATTTTTATCAACGCCCCAAGGCATCTCTTTATCGTAAGCTGTCCAATACGTAAAAAATATATCGTATCCTGATTCTGCTAATTCTTTACAAATCGCTGCCCCTATACCATCTAGACGACTTACCCCTGTAATAACTGCTACTTTATTTTTTAATTGGTTCATCATATACTCCTCCAAGTTTAAAGGACGCATATTTTATATAAGAGATATAAACTTTCCCACAAAAAAGACAGATACATAAAATAGGCACCTATCCTTATAAAAGGGATGTACAAGCCAAATATGCATTCCTTGAATGATTTACAGATAACTAAACAAACCCTCGCTTATGAGAGCAAAATTTATCTATCTAGTAGTTTCTAATCATTACAAGTTCATCCACATATTGAGTCTTTGTCTCCTTTACATATATCTCTATTCTTAGTTTATCAAAGCAGATAAAATGTTACAAAAAATAAAACAATTATTCACAACCTATCCTTGTTCACATTCTCTCCATTGTGAATCTTTTCACATTGGATATATAATAAACGTGTAAATACAATATTGGAGGGATTTCAATGGTTATCAATTTTTTAAGAACTGATAAACGTGCTACTTTCATATTATTACTTTTACGGCTTTACATAGGATATACATGGTTCGCTGCTGGGATAGGCAAAGTCTTCGGACAATCTTTTGACGCAAGTGGCTTTCTAAAGGGTGCTATTGCTCAAGCATCAGGGGACCACCCTGCAGTACAAAGTTGGTGGGCAGATTTCCTTCAACATTTTGTCCTTCCAAACGCAGACCTATTTAGCTTTTTAGTTCAATGGGGAGAAATTTTAGTAGGTCTAGGTTTGATTTTAGGCGGATTAACAAAAACAGCTGCATTTTTCGGAATCATAATGAATCTTTCATTTTTATTAAGCGGAACTGTTAGTGTAAACCCAAACCTGCTTATTTTGACTATGTTCATTTTAGTTGCAGGGCAGAACGCTGGACGTATTGGATTAGATGGCTATGTTTTCCCTAAACTTTTCCGTAAAAACAACCACAGAACATATAAATTAAGTAAAACTGCGTAGTAACAATTTACTTTTAAAATATAAATAAGAAAAAGAGCCTGAATATAGGCTCTTTTTCTTATTTATCCTAATTTAAACTTTTAATGAACCACGAAAACCTCTGGCAGCATAGTAAGAGTCTGCTCCATTGTGGTACACGAAAACATGTCCAAAGCGATAATCGCAAAATAGAGCACCACCAAGCTCTCTAATATCTGAAGGTGTTTGTACCCAACTCGATGATTTCATATCAAAATCTCCAAGTTGTTGTAACTCTCGATATTGTTCTTCCGTTAATAACTCAATACCCATAGCGGCCGCCACATCAATAGCGTTATTTTCTGGTTTATGCTTTTTTCTTGATTCTAACGCTTCAAGATCATAACAAAGACTTCTGCGGCCTTTAGGACTCTCCTTTGAACAATCATAGAAAGTATATTCGTCCTTTTCTTCATCATAACCAATAACATCCGGCTCACCACCAGTTACTTCCATTTCGTTAAGTGACCACAATTTTTCATTATTAGTAGTCAGCTTCGCTTCAACTTTAGCCCATTCAAGACCTTCATGGCGGTTCATGTTTTTCTCAAAACGAGCTTGCAATACTTTCAATAACTCTTCACGTTTTTCTACTAGTAAGTCATTTTTATTTCCTGTCATATTAGTCCTCCCTGATGTATGTACTGATAGTAGTTTAAGTATATATTTTATAATAAATCATCTCAATATGAAGACCGTTTCAATCATATGTCTTGTACAAACATCTATTACAAAGTCCTAAAACCCTCCATACTCTCTTCAAGCATATAGTGTGAAAACCACATCAAGTTCTGCTTCATAATAGCCACATGAACTCCTGGTTGGTCAGAACTATATGCCATTCCTTTAAATATAATTAATTCTGTATCAACTTCCATATCCATTAATCCTTGATATAGATCATATGCATTTGTAATCGGAATTCTTGCATCCTTTTCCCCATGTTGAATTAAGGTAGGCGTACAAGCTGATTTAATATACGTCATAGGTGATGTCTTCGTATATATATCTGGATCATTCCATGGAGTATTTCCTAAATACATTCTAATAAAGTAAGGTATATCTGTATTTACATAATGGGTACTCCAGTTAGTTATTCCACCGCCAACTGAAATAGCTTTAAACCTGCTACTAAATGTAGAACAAAAAGCTGATACATATCCACCGTTGCTCCATCCCATAACTCCTACTCTATCTTTATCTACTATCCCTTGATCAACTAGTTTATCAACTCCTGATATAACATCGTCGTAGTCAGCAATCCCCTGTTTTCTATAGTTAGCTTTTAAAAATTCATTACCATAACCTGAACTTCCTCTGTAATTTGGCTCTAAAACGATAAAGCCTTTTTCAACAAACTGTTCAATCGGATATTTCTCATTGAAGCAGTCTGAAAATATCGGAAAAGATGCCCAAGCCGGACCACCGTGAATTACTACTAATAAAGGATATTTTTTATTAGTGTCAAACTCTACTGGCGTTGATAAAACACCTTCTATTTCAAGACCATCACTACTTTTCCATGAGATGATTTCCCTGTTACTTTTAAGTTTCCCTTTGAAAAAGCTATTTTCATCCGTTATTTTTTTATCGTCTAAATAGATTTCAAAGGTTTCATTTGTTATAGCCTTATTATAGGTTATATGATTTCCATCCTTTGTTATAGAGGCATCCATTATAAAGCCATCTATCTTGTCGCTTAATGCTTCCACAGTGCCATCTTCAGCTAGTAATCCAATACGATAATTCGTTTTATCCTGCCATCTAATTAAAATTCCTTTAGCTGTCCACTGTAATGGCATAACTGTACTATCAAAGTTTGTTAGAGGCTGAATTACCTCTCCAGTATTCATATCATATATCTCTAACGTACTATCTTGTATATGGTTTCTATAGTAATCCTTCTCTCTTATGCTTGCTGTGTAACATATTTTACTGCCGTCAGGAGAAAAGCAAACACTCCCTCCCAACAACTTATCCACATTCAGCTTTTGTAGCTCTCCAGCTTTAATATGGAGTATGTATAGATCTCCATTTATATAATCTGCCATATTTGAGCTTGGTGTCGTTATAAATACAACCTTTTTACCATCATTTGAAATATCAAATTCATGGATATGAAAGTCCTTACCATCCGTTAATTGATAAACAACTCTGTTCTCGTGTTCATCTGTATCACTTTGTATCACCTTTTCTATTTCAATGTAATATAAACAATTATTCTGGTGTTCCTTACCTATATGTTGAAAATCTCCATATAGGTCCTTACGTTTCTTTATCTCTTCACATTCTTTTGACTGCGTAACATAATAAAGACCCTTGCCAGTAGGACCCCATTTGAATGTACTGACTCCTTCTTTCTCATCAGTAATTTGAACCTCTCTATAATCATCTAGTGACTTAACAAATATCTGATTTTCCCCATCACCAACTGGACTAAGATATGCGATACACCTAGCATCTGGAGACCATAATGGGTGTGTACTATCTATATCACCATTTGATAATGGGTAACTCTGCTTCTTATCTTTTTCATATATCCATACATGATTCCTATATATATTGTCTTTCCAATCAGCCATCTTCTTAACAAATGCTACGTTTTTACCATCATCACTTATGTTTGTACTTGATACGGTTGGTAATGAAATAATCTCTTCTATACTTAAATATGTTTTTGCTTTCACTTTCATATAATAAGCCCCCTTGTAATGTCCATGAATCTACCGTCTCTTCTTGTCGTAATAAAGGAAATTGTTCACGGATACTTAAAATAGTAACGGAAAATTCAGATAAATAAAAGTGAATCCGATAAAGTAAAACTTTAATCTATAGAGTTCTATCCACTTACCAATTCTAGATGTTCTTTTTCGACACAAAAACACCCCTTTTAGATACAAATTTGTAAATTTATTTTAAAGCTATAACTATATGTTGGTTTGGAATAAAATTTGATAAAAATGAAGTCACAAATCTTTATTTAACAACAAAAAAATTCATTTTGAAAAAACGATTGATCAAAATAGAATTACTCTTTTTAACTAAGTATGAGATTTTTATAAAAAAATTTTAATCAAAACTCACTTAGAATCTTTACTTGAAGAATAAAGCTTCGCATCTTTTTTGTGAACATCGTTAAACTAAGATAAATTTTGACCGAATCTGTAATTAATTGTAAAATATTATACATAGAAAGGTATTATAAAATAAATATAGAAGGGGTATGTTTTTTAGTTTTAAAGGGGCTAAAGCACATCTATTTTATGTTTTTAGAGGGAGAATTGAAAAATCATATGAAGAATTTCAAAAAGAGTACAGGTAAAATTTTACTAGCATCCGGATTAGTAGTTTCTATGTCAGCTTGTAGTGTAACTAATTTATTTGGAGAAAAAGAAAAAACAAATGCTGAATCTGGTAAACAAGAAAGTAAAGAAACTAAGACAGAAGGTAAATCATCTGAAACAAAGGAAAAATCAACTAACTCAAAAGAAGAAAGTAAAGATGTTAAGATGATTATGGTTTTACCTGAGGATTACCCACAACTTATGGTAGACATTGAAGAAGACTTATTAAGACGTCTAGATTACTATGATGCTTCTGTGAGGGATAATAAAAAGGGAAGTAAGTCAAATGAAGAGGTACGAGATAGTATTAAAGACTTAGATAAAGTATTTAATAAAATAGAGCGTATAGATGCACCAGGAAAATATAAGGAAGATCATAAGGAAATTGTAAAAGCTGTTCAAAAGTTAAAAGAATCTTTCAAAGAAGTATCGAAATTATTTGATTACTCTAAAACACTTAAAGATACGGATGATGCAATCATAGATAAAGCAAACAATAAATTAGATGAAGCAAAACGCATTTGGAAACCTGTATTTGATAAGTTAAAAGCGGAAGCTAAGGGTAGTTCAACAACTACTTCTACAACAAGTGGTACTAGTTCTTCTAACTCACCGAGTTTATCTAGTGGTAATACAGTTAAAACATACAGTACCCAAAATAAAACTGGTATATTCAAAGGAAAAATTGATACACCAGACGAGGATTCGGCTAAGTTTAAGAATGTACAGAACAACTATAAAGACGGTACAGAGCTTGTAGGTAATTGGGGTATTGATTACGGAGACGGAGTCAAAACTACGTTAGTCCTAAAAGCAGATAAGACATTTGAAACATATGCAAATGGTTCTTATCCAAATAAAGATAATTACTTAACAGGAACATACCAAGCAGACGTTTCTTCCCATCAGTTAACGCTAATGGTGGAAAAAGGAACTCAAAATGGTCAAGAAGTGAAATTGGAAAGACCTATTTATTCATCATATGAGGTTAAAAATTTAGATGGTAAAGCATTACAGATTTTCCACATAGACGAACAAGTAACAATTTGTTATGTAAAACAATAAATAACTAAAAGAACTCTGTAAAATGATTTTTACAGAGTTCTTTTCTTAGTTTTAATTTATTATAAACGATCAGACTTTTTTATAAACTATCAAAATTTATTTCAAACGCATAACTATATTTATTAACCTACCAATCTCCTACTCAACAGTAACAGACTTAGCTAAGTTACGTGGCTTATCAACGTCACACTCGCGGTGAAGTGCTGCGTAGTATGAGATAAGTTGTAATGGAATAACTGCTACTAGCGGTGCTAGCGCTTCGTGTACAGCTGGTAATACGAAGCTGTCACCTTCCATTTCTAAGCCTTTCATTGAGATGATACATGGGTTAGCCCCGCGTGCTACTACTTCTTTCACGTTACCACGAATTCCAAGGTTTACGTGCTCTTGTGTAGCAAGTGCAATAACTGGTGTACCATTTTCAATTAAAGCGATTGTACCGTGTTTTAACTCTCCTCCAGCGAATCCTTCTGCTTGGATGTAAGAGATTTCTTTTAGTTTTAACGCACCTTCTAATCCTACGTAGAAGTCTACGCTACGGCCGATGAAGAAACAGTTACGCGTTGTTGCTAAAAATTGTTTTGCTAATGCGTCCATTTCTTCTTTTTGATCACAAAGTTCTATCATTGCATTTGCTACAAGTCCTAGTTCGTGTGTTAAATCGAAATCAAGAACTTCACCTTTTGCTTTAGCAATATCAGCCGCTAAAATTGAAAGTACTGCAAGCTGTGCTGTGTAAGCTTTCGTTGATGCAACTGCAATTTCTGGTCCAGCGTATAACGGAAGTGTATAATCAGCTTCACGAGAAAGCGTAGAACCAGGCACGTTTGTAATTGTTAATGCTTTATGCCCCATTTCATTTGTTTGTACAAGTACTGCACGGCTATCAGCTGTTTCACCACTTTGTGAAATGTAAATGAAGAATGGTCTTTCTGTTAATAATGGCATGTTGTAAGAGAATTCACTTGCCACGTGTACTTCAACTGGCATTTTTGCAAACTTCTCGATAAATTGTTTTCCAACAAGACCTGCATGATAACTCGTTCCACATGCAATGATGTAAATGCGATCGCTATCTAAAATCGCATTGCGGATGTCTTGATTTAATTCAATTTCGCCATTTTCATCTTGATACTTTTGAATTATATTACGGATTACAAGTGGTTGCTCATCGATTTCTTTAAGCATGAAATGAGGATATGTTCCCTTTTCAATATCACTTGCGTCTAATTCCGCTGTAAACGGTGCACGTTCAATCGTTTCACCTTGTAAGTTTTTAATTGTAATACTTTCTTTCGTTACGATTACGATTTCTTTATCCATTAACTCAATGAATTGATCTGTAACTTGTAACATCGCCATAGCGTCGCTTGCCACAACATTAAAGTTGTCACCAACACCTACTAATAGCGGGCTTTTGTTTTTAGCAACATAAATCATGTTTGGATTTTCAGCATCAAGTAATCCGATTGCATAAGAGCCATGTAAAAGAGATAGCGTATTACGGAACGCTTCTTCTACACTTAATCCTGTGCTCACTTGTTGTTCCATAAGCTGTACGATAACCTCTGTATCTGTTTCACTTACGAACGTTACATCTTGTAAATATTCCTTTTTCACTAATTCATAGTTTTCAATTACACCGTTATGAACTAATGTAAAGCGTTTTGATGTACTTTGATGCGGATGCGCGTTTACTTTACTTGGAACACCGTGTGTAGCCCAGCGTGTGTGTCCGATACCTACGCTTGCTGCTACGTTCTCATCTACGATTTCACGAAGTTTTGCGATACGGCCTTTTTCTTTGTATACAACAACACCGTTCTCTGCTTGTACTGCAATACCTGCTGAATCATATCCACGATATTCTAGCTTTTCTAAACCTTTTAATAAAATTTCCTTTGCATCTTGCTCTCCAATAAATCCTACGATTCCACACATGTTTAGTCGCCGTTACAAATGCTTACACTGCTCTGCGAACATGTAACGACATAGTCCGATACCATTTTTATTTATACTAAAAAACGGATTACATATTGCTAGCCCTGTAAGCTTGTAACGGCTTTCACCTTCCTCTCGATTGGGTTTAAGTCCGTATATACTTATACAGCTAGTTTTCATCCGTTCCTCTTCTCTCATCACACTTTCACCTTTGTCCACTAAGTCACCTTAATGATTTAAGTAAAAGCTTGCGGTTGTGATGAACAACCGGGAGTCATCCGCCGAAATCTCGATAAACCCCACCTCGTCAACTACACTATTTGTAGTTCTGGCGCTTTTATAATTTACAATATTTCCTTTGAGAAAAAGAACAAGACCATCTTATAACAAACATGGATAAACCGTCAATGAAATTTTTTTCATCGTCTATAAAACATATGAAAAAGGAGCACTTTTTGTGCTCCTTTTTCATATAAATTCAGCTAATTATTCAGCGCCAACTTCGGCTTTCACAACTTCTACAATGCGATGTACATATGCATCACAAACTTCTTGTGTTGGTGCTTCTGCCATTACACGAATAAGTGGCTCTGTTCCAGATGGGCGAACAAGAATACGGCCATCACCGTTCATTTCTTCCTCTACAACACGAATAATTTCTTTAATTTTTTCATTTTCTAATGCTAATTTTTTATCTGTTACACGAACGTTTACTAGCAATTGTGGGAATTTCGTCATTTCCCCTGCAAGCTCAGATAATGGCTTTTTCGTCATTTTCATGATGTTTACAAGTTGAAGTGCACTTAACATTCCATCACCAGTTGTAATGTAATCAAGTAAGATAATATGGCCTGATTGTTCTCCACCTAGGTTGTAACCTCCGCGCTTCATTTCTTCCATTACGTAGCGGTCACCAACTGCTGTTTTATCACTTGTAATATTATTTGCTTCAAGTGCTTTGTAGAAACCTAAGTTACTCATAACAGTTGAAACAACTGTATTATGTTTTAATTGACCAGTTTCTTTCATGTACTTCGCACAAATGAACATAATTTGATCACCGTCAACGATGTTTCCTTTTTCGTCTACAGCAATTAAACGGTCGCCATCGCCATCAAAAGCAAGTCCGATATCCGCACCTTTTTCTTTTACCAATTCAGCTAAGCCTTCTGGATGTGTAGATCCTACACCCTCATTAATATTCATACCATTTGGAGAAGTTCCCATCGTTGAAATATCAGCTTCTAGGTCTGCAAATAAGTATGGAGCAAGAGAAGAAGTTGCACCATGTGCACAATCTAAAGCGATATGTAGGCCAGAGAAATCTTCTTCAACAGTTTGTTTAATGTACTGTAAATATTTTTGTCCACCTTCAAAGTAATCACTCACTTGTCCAAGATTAGTACCTGTCGGACGTGGTAGTTCATCAACTTCTTTGTCTAATAAAGCTTCAATCTCAGCTTCTTGCTCATCTGTTAATTTAAAGCCGTCTGAACCAAAGAATTTAATACCGTTATCTTGTACTGGATTATGAGATGCAGAAATCATAACACCCGCTTGTGCGTCTAGTGCTTTTGTTAAATAAGCAACGCCCGGTGTAGAAATAACGCCAAGGCGCATTACTTCTGCTCCAGTTGATAATAGCCCTGCTACTAAAGCTCCTTCTAACATATGGCCAGATACACGTGTATCACGACCAATAATTACTTTTGGACGATCTGTATCTTTTGTTAATACATAACCACCAAAACGTCCAATTTTGAAAGCTAATTCAGGTGTTAACTCCTTATTTGCAACTCCGCGTACTCCATCTGTACCAAAATATTTACCCATTATGATTCGCTCCTTTTTCTTGCTCTTTTTGATTGTGATTATCTACTGTTGGTTCTTGACTCGTTTCTTTATCTTTATCTTGATTTTGATTTTGGTTTTGATTCTTTTCCTGTTCTTTTTCTGAATCAGGTTCAGGATTTTTTGGTTTCTCATTTTGATTTTCTTGATCGGTGTTTGAATCCGGTTGTTGACCGTTACCCTGTACTTCTTTATCTGGTTTTTCTTTCTTCACAATAGTAACTTTAGCACTTTTTTGTTTTGGCTCTATTGAAATATTACCAGGACCACTCACTTGAATTGAAATATCTTTCGTTCCTGGAGATACATTTTGCAGATTAATTACCGCTGTTATTTGAGCAGCTGTTATTTTATCTACTATACTTGCTTCTCCTGAAATATCAACACTTATCTTTCCATCTTGCGGCGAAAGTAGCTGAGCAGTAACATCTTTAGAAAGTCCATTTTTCTGGATTGGGATACCATCAATCGTTTTTGTTTTCGTTTGTTTTGTTTTTTGCACTCCCACCGAAACCTTCACTTGATTCGGTTTGGCACTTGTTACACCCTTGGGTAATAAAACAGAGGCATCGAATGTTGTAGACTCTGTCAATTGACTAAGATCTACTTCGACCCCCTCTAGCGATTGTATATTATCCAAAATATCTTTTGGACCAGCTATCGTTACTTCTCTCGGTTCAACACTGATATTTGTAACCGCCAATCCTTCTGCTAAACTCCCCTTCTTCGTATACGTTACAGGAACAGTTTTTTCAGTATTATTGGCTGTATTTTGCGTTGCCACATTCAACGTTACACTAATCTTAGATGGACTTGTTCTTACATTTAAACGTTTTCCTTCTTTATTGTATAATGTAACTTCGGGCGTTTTTGTAACAGTTTTATTAACACCTTTTAAATCAACATACGCTTTGGCAGATGAAATGCTTTCAATTTCTTCTTTCGTCCCAACTACCTCAACAGTATCCGGTTTAAGGCTTGATTTTTCTAGAGTAGCCCCCGCTGGCATCTGATCCTCATTTGATAATTTCAGATCTACATGAACATATTTTCTCGCCTTTTCATGAAGAGTAACTTTAATTGTTGATGGCTGAACTGTTCCTTTCACATCATCTGGAAGCCCGTTCGTTTTTAAAGAAATCTCATAAGTTCCTTTTGGACTATCTCGCAAATCAACCGGTATGTCAAATTGTTTTTTTGCTTTTGCTGTAGCAACTGATGCTTTTGGGCCTTCTAATTTTACTTTAACGCCCTCTGCCGGAATACCACTTACAATATATTTCTCCTCATCATACTTAAGATTAATAGCATAATTAGTTAATGTTTCTTTCGTATCATTTGCAAAAGGTAATATACCTGATGTCGTATTTTTTTCAGTTAACGTCGCTGACATAAAAAGCATACACGCCAATAGTAATGAGATCCCTTTTAAAAACCAATGATTCTCCATTAACTTATCCATGACGCTTTCTCCTCCAATTCCATAAAGACGAAGAAGTCGTTTTTTCGTTTCCACTAAATTCAGCTAATAACATATCCTTCAGCTGTTCTGTCTTCAAATCACGATGCAACTTACCATTTTTCGTTAAAGAAATTTGACCAGTTTCTTCAGACACAACTACTGTAATACTATCAGTAACTTCACTAACTCCCATTGCAGCACGATGTCTAGTTCCTAATTCTTTAGAAATAAACGGACTTTCTGATAATGGAAGATAGCATGCTGCTGCTTTAATTGTACTTCCTTGCATAATTACCGCTCCGTCATGAAGAGGTGTATTTGGAATAAAAATATTAATAAGTAATTCCGATGATACGTTTGCATTCAGCGGAATACCCGTTTCCACATAATCACCCATACCGGTCTCTTTTGACAAAGTAATTAATGCACCAATTCTACGTTTCCCCATATATTCGGTTGCTTTTGCTATCGCTGTTGCAACCATTTCAGGTTCATCATCCTCATGCGTTCCAACACGCGAAAATAAACTTCCGCGCCCTAGCTGCTCAAGTGCTCTTCGCAATTCTGGCTGAAAGATAATAATAACGGCTAAAAATCCCCACGTTAATACTTGTTCAGTTAGCCAAGATAGCGTACGCAATTCAAGGAAAATACTGATCATCTTAACGACGATAATAACTGTAATCCCTTTTAAAAGTTGAACAGCTTTCGTCCCTCGGATTATAAGAATTAGCTTATATATAATAAACCATACAATGGCAATATCTAATGCCGTACTAAGATATTTCAAAATGGTCGTATCTTCAAAAGGCATGCTATCCCTTCCTCCTACTTACGAGCAATTCTATCCATATATTGAAATATTGTTTTATGCTCTATCTGTATGTATTTCCAACAACTAGTTAATTATACCATACATGAAACAAACGACAATTACAAACAACCCCTTTTAGCTCAAATTGGTAAGATGTCAAACATTTTTATTGTACAGTATAATATAAATCATTATTATACGCCTATTTTCAAATAAAAAAAGCAACTTCTCAGTTGCTTTTCTTACATTTATTTTAGTTTTTCACCGAATAAAGAACCCATTAAAGCAACTGCTGTTGTTGCCGTTCTATTTCTCTCATCTAAAATCGTATTTACCTCAACAAATTCAGCAGATGTGATAATATCAGCTTCTGCTAACATTTCCATCGCCAAATGACTTTCACGATAAGATAGACCGCCAATTACAGGCGTTCCAACACCTGGTGCATCATGAGGATCAAGACCGTCTAAATCTAATGATAAGTGTACACCATCAGTATGAGATAAATATGCGATTGTTTCTTCCATAACAGCCGTCATCCCCATACGATCAATTTCATGCATTGAGAACACTTTAATACCTTCATTGCGAATGAAATCTTTTTCTCCTTCATCCAATGCACGCGCACCGATAATTACGACATTCTCTTTTTTCACCTTTGGATATGCTCCGTATAAATCTACAAGTGAAGAATGTCCATAACCTAAACTTGCTGCAAGTGACATACCATGAATATTTCCAGATGGTGAAGTTTCCTCTGTATTTAAATCACCGTGTGCATCATACCAAATAACGCCTAAGTTTTTATAATGTTTTGCTACACCAGCTAATGTACCGATAGCAATACTATGGTCACCACCTAATACAAGTGGAAAACGACCTTCTTCTATAATATGATCCACCTTACTTGCTAATTCATTACATACAGTTGCAACTTGTGTAAGGTTTCTTAATTTTGTATTTTCATCTATCTCTTTTTCTCTCTCTATACATATATCTCCCATATCTTTAACGTCATATCCAATTTCTTCAATTCTTTCAATTACCCCTGCATAACGGATCGCGCTCGGTCCCATATCAACTCCACGACGCATCTGTCCTAAATCCATTGGAACTCCAATAACTGAGATTTCTTTTTTCATAGATAGTATCCCCCTTTTATGCCTTCACTAAATATTTTAAATCTTTTATATAGTCTGACTCAACTCGACATTTTTCTGTATGGATATACAATTTATTCACTTATATTCATACTGAAAACTAAATTTCAAGACTATTCTATGTATAAAGTTAACTTAATGAAACAATCGCAATCACTATTATTAAATAATAATAATAAAACACTCCTACATTTAGAAGTGTTTTTCTGATGCTATTTTCCATACTATTGCAATATTTTTTGTTGTCATTTCAATATTTTCTTCTGCTACTTTATATGCTTCTTCTAGTGTCATCGGTCTCGTTGTAATACTAAATACCGCATCTATTCCTTTCTCGTACACAGCTGAATAATCAGATGATACAGACCCTCCAATAGCAATTACAGGCACAGAAAAACGTTTTGCACGCCCCGCAACACCCACAGGAGCCTTTCCATATGCAGTTTGTTTATCTATTCTACCTTCACCAGTTATAATGAGATTTGCATCTTCTATATGTTTATCGAAATTTGTATAATCTAATACAATTTCAATGCCCCTCCGCAAGTCTCCCTTTAACACTGAAATAACAGCCGCTCCCATTCCTCCCGCTGCCCCTGCACCAGGTATTTCAGATACATCAAAAGATACATATCGTTTAAGCATATTAGCATAATGTTGTAAATTCTCATCTAGCTCTTTCATCATCTCTACATTTGCACCCTTTTGTCTCCCAAATATGAAAGATGCTCCCTGCATTCCGACTAATGGATTATCCACATCACATGCCGCTTCTATCTTTACCCCCTTTAAGCGGGGGTCCATTCGTGAAAAATCAATAGCAACAATCGAATGTAATGTGCCTCCAGATGGATCTATTACTTCACCCTTGTCATTTATAAATCTTACTCCTAAAGCTGCTAACATACCTGCCCCACCATCATTTGTAGCACTTCCTCCAAGTCCTAAAATTATGTACTCCACTCCTTGATCTAGCGCATGTAATATAAGTTCTCCTGTTCCTTTTGTCGTTGTAATAAGTGGGTTGCGCTTTTCAACTGGAACGTGCTGTAATCCTGATGCTGCTGCCATTTCAATAAACGCTGTCTTTTTATCTTTAGAAATGCCATAAAAAGCTTGTATACCTTCTCTAAGCGGTCCTGTCACACTAATTGATATAATTCTCCCCCCTGTAGCATCAACAAGTGATTCAACCGTCCCTTCTCCTCCATCTCCAATTGGTATTTTCACATACTCTGCATTAGGAAAAATTGCTCTAAAACCTCTTTCAATAGCTCCACATACTTCTATAGCTTTTAGGCTTTCTTTATATGAATCAGATGCAATAACAACTTTCACAATTATCTCCCCATCCCTTATTTTTACGTTTTCTTCATTTTAAACGACAAGTATAAAAGTTGTCTTTTTAAACACAAAAAAAGCTTACATCATATGATGTAAGCTTTTTTATTTAGATGGAGCCTAGCGGGATCGAACCGCTGACCTCCTGCGTGCAAGGCAGGCGCTCTCCCAGCTGAGCTAAGGCCCCTTATTAATTAAGCGGAAGACGGGATTCGAACCCGCGACCCCAACCTTGGCAAGGTTGTATTCTACCACTGAACTACTTCCGCAAAAATGATGAGCCATGAAGGACTCGAACCTTCGACCCTCTGATTAAAAGTCAGATGCTCTACCAACTGAGCTAATGGCTCGTAAATGGCTGGGCTAGCTGGATTCGAACCAGCGCATGACGGAGTCAAAGTCCGTTGCCTTACCGCTTGGCTATAGCCCATTAATATTTACTAGTATGGTTATCTTTTCAAAAAAATAAACCCTCTCAGGTTATTTTAAAGAAAATGGTGGAGGGGGGCAGATTCGAACTGCCGAACCCGAAGGAGCGGATTTACAGTCCGCCGCGTTTAGCCACTTCGCTACCCCTCCGACATTTTAAATATATATGGTGGAGGATGACGGGATCGAACCGCCGACCCCCTGCTTGTAAGGCAGGTGCTCTCCCAGCTGAGCTAATCCTCC
>NZ_JBFUPV010000017.1:94479-103641 GCF_041360755.1 Bacillus sp. RCC_6_1 | reverse complement strand
TGTCCCCTGTGCAATACAGAGTTCAATCCTTAGTAGCTGCTTAATATATTTGTCTAATTTTTTGGGTTCAGTTCATACAGACGGTCTGTTTTAAAACAAATTGACTATATCAACAGAATAAGGATCCTTTCGGTATTCGTAATATTCTTATTATTCACAAAAACATAGTTAAATATAAACTATCCATTTCCTGTTATTATCAGATTAAGCCTTTACAGAGAAAAGGGGGATATTATGACTGTTCCAGAAAAAAGTAATAAGCAATTGATGGAATTATTAAATGAACGGTATGAAAAAAATCGTTTATATCATGTAAAAGAAGCAAAACAAACATATCTACAAGTAAAGGAAAGCTTAAAAGTAATAGAAACTGATCCATATTTATCATTTTATATCTGCCAGAAGGGTTCCGTCTAACCGTAGCATTTACAATACGTCCCGTTATTTCACGACTTTTGGCAAATCAAACAAGACCTAGTTTTGGCAATTTTATTTTGTTTCCTACAACGGCAATGCTTTCATTTGTTTGTTTTGTGGTATACGATTGTACGTTATTCTTCTTAGATTTGAAACGCGAGGCACTATTTTGTTTTTTGAAAAAGCGTGTATACGCATCCGCAAGGTTGCGAACAGACGACTGTATTGCAATACTATCCACTTCTTTTAGCCAAACAAACTCTTTCTTCATGTCGGAGAGTGTGGCGGAGCATGTACCATATGTTAAACCTTTCCCAGTTTCTTTGTATACGTGATCCCATAGGGATAAAAAATGTTTGAATACAAAGCGAGAACAACCGATTGTTTTGTTAATTAGAATTGCTTGTGCTTGATTTGGATAGATACGAAACTTATAGGCTTTATTCATCATCATTTGATTCACCTCCATTTCGGTATATGACTATTATATGCCAAACATTTATTCAATGGATAGTGAAGTAACACTTTATGTATGTCGAACAATTAAGATGGCTCCTTGTCATCCCTTGTTCGAAGCCAATTAATCTCCCACTTACTCACTTCGCGTTCCTGGAGGAAGGGGTCTTGTTGGCTAAAATGATGAAAATTTAACGCCTTGACATTTCAAGAAAAAAATAAAATGAAAGCAGATATCTAACTTATATCTAAAGAATTAACTTTCGTCTTAGTCCCTACTACGATTTTGCCAGCCATCTATCTCATACTAATTGCAGATTAACAAAGAAAAGGATGCCAATAGGCACCCTTTTCTTATAACTATAATATCTATATATCATTGTGGACCAGAATCATCATCTTATTAAGCAAAACATGATATATTCGCGCTCGCAATTTATTCTTGGAGTGCCTTATACAAGTCTATTTCATTTTCTGCATTTGTATTTCTCTTTAGGTGATTAATGGCTTTATTAGGTTTATTTTTATAACCATATTTATCTATCACTAACGCCAAAGCACCTGACACTTTAGGTGTTGCAAGTGAATTCCCATAATTAAAATAATATCCTCCCTGAGGATGGGCAACAAGAATCATTTCTTTTTTAAACATCTCCTCTGCCATCCATACATCTGCACCAAATTTATTTAATAATTTGATATCACCACCAGGAGCAGTAAAATCTATTATATTCTTACCATAATTTGAAAATGAAGAAACTTTCGAATCCATTCCTGTTGAAGCAACAGAAACAACTTGGGCTAACTGAGCCGGTATATCTTGTACTATTCCTGTTGCTGATTTCCCCTCATCTTTTATTTTGCTATTTAAGATGCTTAACAATTCACTATAAATATTAATATTTATTGAATCATTTCCTAAAGCACTAACCACAATGCTTCCTTTTTTATTTGCATAATGAATAGCCTTTTCATATGCTTTAATTTCCGCTCTATTATTACCACTACCATCGGAATAAGTTCCATTTTTCAGCAAGTAAGATCCAGCACTTATGTTAATAACATCATTTTTATCTTTCGCTGCCTCAATAATACCTTTTATTATCCAAGAACCTTCTGCCGAACTCTCTCCAAACACCCTATACATATTAACAGGCATACCAGGTGCCACACCTTTCATTAATCCGTCAGCATTCACTTGACTCAGAACGCTCGTTCCGTGACCCGTTCGATCTGTTAATTGATGAATATTTCCTGTTTCATTTTCTTCGTTCCCTTTGTATCCTCCTTTTGGTACAAGATTTTTAGATTTTTGAATGGAGATACTTTTAATATCGGGATGATTTTCTGGATAGCCTGAATCAATGAGTGCCACTGATACTTTACCTGATGGAGAATGAAGTTTATAACTCTCCCCATTATTTGTAATTCGCTTTATATCCCATTGTACGTCCCAGATAGCTTTATTATCTAAAACTTTTTGATCATTAATATTTGGTGTGTATGTTTTAAATTCTCCGGTAGATGGATTAATTTCTTCAATACTTTCTAAACCAATACCAGATATAATTTTGCCCTTTTCCCCTTTAACTTGTATTAAATTAACCTCTGGTATAGAATAAACAACTTCTTGATTATCTTTACTTAACTTGTCTAATACTGTATTGAAATCCGTATTATCCCTTATTAGAATGGAGTAATAAGCTATTTGCGTTGCATTGGTATTATTCGGAAAAAAACTGATAATTAATATAAAACTAATAATACTTAAACAATATTTTTTAAAACGATACATTTTATCCTCCTATTATCAAGACCTCACAGACATTTCTAATAGAATGTACTAATTATTGTGAATATAAATTATAATAATATGATCTGTTTTTTAGCAATTGTTCATGTGTCCCTATTTCTTTAATCATTCCATCCTCTAAATATATTATTTTGTCTGCATTTTGAATTGTTCTTAATCTATGAGCAATGATTATCTGAGTGATATTTAACTCTTTTAAGGTATTTTCTATGTGCCTTTCTGTAAATAAATCAAGGTGACTAGTAGCTTCATCAAATACAATAGCACTTGGTTCTTGGTACAATGCACGTGCCACTAGAAGACGTTGTCTTTGTCCACCAGAAAAGTTATTACCACTCTCTGATATAATAGTTTCAAACCCCATTGGAGAGTTTAAGATGTCTTCTAAAATACCTGACTTTTTAGCTGCATCAATTACTTTTAGGTCATCATGATTGTCTTTTGACATAGAAATATTATCACTAATAGATCCTGAAAATAGTTTAGATTCTTGAAGCACTGTACCAATAGACGTTCGCAAACTATGATAATCATAGTCATTAATATTTTTATTATTAATTAATATTTGCCCCTCACTAACTTTATATAATGCAAGTAGTAACTTTGAAATTGAACTTTTCCCCGACCCTGACGGACCAACAATTGCAACTTTTTCACCTTGTTTAATAGTAAAATTCAAATCCTTCAGGATATATTTACTAAATTGATTATATTTAAAATATACATTTTCAAATTTGATATCACCCTTAATGCTATGGGCTTGAACATTACTTTTTTCTTGCTCATCTTTTGTTCTTAGCACATCTTTAATTCTAGAAAAATAACTTCCTAAAGAAATTAGTTGAGTATAATTATTACTCACAGAAACTATAGGGGTAATATAAGATCCTGCAATAGAACTAAAGGCTATTAAAGTCCCTAAAGTTATTTCCCCATTGATTAAAGCATGACCTCCTACCCATAATACAAGTAACGGAACAGAAACTTGGAAAAAACCGGTAATCGTGTGAATCACTGCTTGAAATATATTTAGTCTTTGAGAGCTTTCTAATTCTTTAGAATAATTCCCCGACCAAAGGGATAAGCGTTTTTTTTCGAGTCCAAGACTCTTTATATCGACAATATTGTACATATTCTCAGTTAAAACAGCTTGAGTATTAACTTTATCCTGGATATTTTTTTTTGTCATTTTCCGAATAACATTTGCATTAACAAACAATATTACAGCTAATAACATACTTAAAGATAACAATAATAAACTTAAGTCTAAAGAGAAATTAATCATTACTGCTGTGTATGTAATTATAAGTAACAAATCAATAAAAATCGTAATCATTGTCGTAGAAATTATATCTCTAATAAATACCGCAGAGTTTGCTCTAAATAATAAATCACCACTACTCCTATTATCAAAAAATGAATAAGGTAAATGAAACATTTTTTTCATAAAGTCATTCATTATTGATAAGTCTAGGCTTTTTTGAAGTAAAGCAATACTAATGCCTCTTAACAGTGACATAAGGACAAAGGAAATTGAAAAAATAATTATTAACCAACCAAATGAATTTAGTTTATCTATATCTGAATTAGAAAAGGCGTTGTCAGTTACCCACTTAGTACTAAGTGGGATAACTGTCATTAAACCTTGAATAATAATAGATAGAAAAACTAAACCAAAAAATCTACCTTTATGCTGCTTAAAGTATTTTAAAATTATATTCTCTTGTTTTTCTTTTGGAATAATATCTTTAGTATTTCCTATAAATTGAAACTGCAATGCAAACCCAGAGTATTTTTTCTTAAACTCATCTTGCGGCACTTCAATTTTTCCCCGATTAGGATCAACGATTATATACGATTGTTTCTTTATTCTTTCTAATACCACAAAGTGATTATTTCCCCATTGTATAATACACGGCAATGAAATTGCAGTTAATTCAGCCATATCAATTTCATATGCATCTGCACTAAAAGAATAGTTATTAGCGATTTCTCGAATATTTAAAAACGAAAACCCTTCCCTAGGTGCAGGATAAAGATTTCTTAGATTATTTAAAGAGAGTTTAATATTATGATAGTTTGCGATCATAGCAAAGCATGCCAATCCACACTCTACACTCTCCATCTGCTCAACAAATTTTACTCTTTTTTTGTATATTTTCATGTATAACCCTTCTTATTTTTCATTAATCTAAAATAGATTTTATCTTTTCAGGATTGCTTACTCTTAACATTTGATATCCAATACCAGACAATCCTGTAAATAATCCTATAGATTTAAACCCTTTTGCATATCTCAACATAAACCTATTTTCTCGATGATTCCTGTTTATAATATTTTGTACTATAATTTGAGCCATTTTTAAATCTTCTTCATTTCTACTGTATTCATATTTCTTAAGGAAATATTCTGTAACTGCTATATTTCCATGACAAAGCCCATCATTACCAGACATATCCATATTCAATAACAACGGTTCTAATGCTTCTACCACGCTACTATGTTTTTCGTTATCCATTATATTCATGATTTCTAATTCAGCAATTAGAATTCCCAATATACCTCTACACCAAGAGAAGTTTAGATCTTTAAATTTTTCCTTTTTATGCTCTTCAAACGAAGAATAAAATTCATTATAAAAATCTCCACCCAAATTGTAGTAACGCTGGTTATTTGTACATTTCCACAGTCTAAAAAATACTAAAGCAATGGATATATATCCATGACCAAAACTAATATCATTATCAATTTTTTCTTTGATAGGAAGTTTAATATATTTTTCAGCATATTTTATTGCTAAAGATAAATAATTCGCATCTTTACCATTTTCATAAATATTGATTAATGTGTTAATTAAGCTAATAGATCCATTCAAATAATCAGTATGTGTTATATCAATTTCTTGATCGTCTATATAATTAACTTGATTTTTTAATTCTTCCCTTAATGCTCTAGATAGTTTCTTATTTTTTATTCTCGATACCGCATGCATTATACCAATTGAACTACTGTTCATCCCCAATTCATTTTTAACAGCATGATGATTTAAGGTTTTTAATACCCTATTTGCATAATCTAAATATTCCTCTTTTTGTGTCTCCACATATAGTGTGTGTAAAAATAGATATACTCCCGATAAACCATCATAGAAATCATCATCTATTAATCCGATTGACCATTTATCACCTTCTTCGGGATTGACCGCAATCCACATAATCTTATCTTCTTCTACAATAGCATTTTGTAAAATATCATCTGCTATTCTTATTGCTTCTTCTTTTAAATCAAATTCCCCAAATGTATTTTGTTGTAATAATTTAGGTTGCTTCTGCATTGGTTCTTTTTCTGGATATAATCCGAACGATATGTTTATTACTGAAACTTGCTTATTAATCTCATCTTCTGTAAAATTATTCAACTTATTAATTACGAGTTCTTTCCCATCGTATTGTTGAATTGATAGCATTAATTCACCGTTACTTGAAGTAACATCTTTTGTACCAATTTTATTGAAGAATATTGGTATATCATTAATGAGCATGTCTTCTATTTCATGCTTAATAATTTCTTTATTACTAAATGAGTGGGTCCACATATTTTCTAAAACTTTTTCTCTATCTAGCATGTCCTGCAGTAAATCTGGATGATGTGAGTGCTGGAGTATATTTCCATATTGACTAGTGTCCCTTACAATAATTCTAACAATTTTATTCTCGGAATCATTACACAACTCGATTAAATCCTTTTTATTATTCAATGCGATGTTGCATACATTTCTAAAACCATTTATTATTTCAATAATGTAATCCTTATATCCTACTTTATTATTTACAGTCTCTAGGTATGGAATGTTATTTGAATCACTAGTTTTAAATTCTAAGTGTTCATATCTCATTTCATCTGTACCAATATTGACCGGTTGTAGTATTTTTTTATTAATTTTTACACCTTTACCATCTAATGCACTAAGATCTATACCCACTTCATCTTCTCTATCACTTCTGACACCATGTGGTAATAACATTGTTGATACTACATTATTAAACATTTGCAGCCTTGCTTTTTTTAAAATTGGATATTCATCAAGAGCGTGCATTATAGGTTGCTGGAACAGTGTTTCTAAGTCTATTGCTACTGGATATTCACCATTCGCAATCAAATTTTCTAAGTGCATGTCTGAAGCATTTAGTAAATATAAAATTGCCATTACTTGTCCAAATCTTTCGTAATAATGAGCTAATTGAACCTTATTATGACACTGTTCATAAGGGATAAACTCTTCGAAAGAATATTCATCTTTATATATACCTTTAACAATTCTCATATCCAATATATTATCTTTTTTATTGAAATATTCAATGATTTCATTATACAATTTGCTTATTTCTAAGTTTTTAGGTTTGTAGATAATTTTATAATTTTTATTGAATATTAATTCAATGACTGTATTACCTTTATTATGAGTATCTCCTTGCCCTATTTTTATATCTGTTAACAGCAGTGGATCCTGAATTGTAAAGGTTTGTAATATATCATTTTTATGTTTATCTATCCTATTAAATAGTACTTTAATATTACTAATAAAATTAGGAGTAATTGTACTTAAAAGGCGCGTCAATACAACATATTTATCAAAAAAATCAATCAATTTATCTTTATCTTTATATTGATTAACAAAAAATACAAACCTATCTTCAGGAGTAGGACCAGCAAGGACGTCATTTTCTCTGTCTAAATTTAATTCTAAGACTAATGATTTTTGTGCTACTTCTGCTATAGAAATAGCAAATTGTTCTATTAAGCTCTCTAAAATATTTTGTGAAACTATATTATGATAATCATGTTTAGAAACAAATATACTTATTTCTTTTTTCACAAAATCTATAAATGGCCTTAAAATAAATAACATACCTGCTCTTTCAGAATCTAGGACTTCATCAAGATCTGTGTTCTCCATAATTTCTATAAATGTATTATACCACTGCGATTCTTTAGCTTTTTGTTTGTATAAATTATTGATTTCTTCAGATGGATTCTTATCAACAGCAAATGAAAAAGTATTTATTTTATAATCGTTAAATTTTAACATTTGTTCAAACTCTTCATCTGATAAAATGCTCATTTCCGTTCGCCAATTTGATAAAGAATCAGAATTATATTCCTTAGAATCCTTAATATATTTACTCATTAAGTCATAACGCTCTCTTATATTTAATGATTTATGTAAATTTGTTAACATACAATCCTCTCCTTTTTAGTAAACAAAATTTTTGCTTATATGCTCTTTCAGCGTCTCGCTATCCAATAATCCATTTTGTAACCAATATTGATATTCAAAATTATCTTTAGGATATCTACTAATCATAGATTTCAACGTTTGGTATGTGGCTTCATGCTTTTCATTTATACCCACCTTAAAATCATTATTTTTTAATGTCTCTATACTTTCAATTAAACTAGACATCGATTCTTCATACTCCTCTGAATATGTTTTTAAAAACACTTCTGAGTTAACTACTGTCGCTCCCATAAAAGAAAAAATTTTATATAGATAAGCTTCAACTAAATCTCCGCCATTACTCTCCGCAGTTACTACAGTAATTACAGGTTTACACACTAACTTTAATAAATGCCCCCAATACGATAAACGGTCAATAAAAATTTTAGCGTCGGATGAGACATTATGGGAATAAACCGGAGTAGCAAAAATAATTAGATCTGCACTGTCTACACTTTCCTTTAATTCTCTGCCATAATCACCCTCTAATCCATCTGATGGACAAATCCCCCTATTAAAACAACTTTTACAACCTGTTGAATGCAGTAATGGTTTACTTATGGGATCAAAAATATCTAATACAATATCTGGAAAACACTTTTCTATATGTAGTTTTAATTCATTTATAATTTTATTTGTACGAGAGTCATTATTTCTAGACCCGGAATAGAGTAATATCCTCTTCACTTTAGCACCCCTTAAAATATTTATATAAAAATAGAATGAGAAAATAGAATGAGAGAATAAAAGTATTTTCTCATTCTATTTTTATCTTTATTTTCCTTTATTGTCTTTTCCACATCTATATTGTGCAGATGCAATATACGAAGCAACAAAGCTTGCGAGAAGTGGGGACGGAGTCGTTCTTGGATCTACACCTGATGCACCATAAATTTTTTCCATTTCTGTTGTATCAAGTTTTTTCATACTTAAACCTACTACATTTTCTTTTAAAGTACTCATGCTATAGCCCTCTCTTTCTAATATTTATATAATATGAGTTTTATAAGGGGAATGATAAATTCCCCCTTTTATTTTTTATTTCCCTTTATTATCTTTTCCACATCTAAATTCTGCAGATGCAATATACGAAGCAACAAAGCTTGCGAGAAGTGGAGACGGAGTCGTTCTTGGATCTACACCTGATGCACCATAAATTTTTTCCATTTCTGTTGTATCAAGTTTTTTCATACTTAG
>NZ_JBFUPV010000017.1:0-94380 GCF_041360755.1 Bacillus sp. RCC_6_1 | reverse complement strand
CTACAATCACTGTTGGATGTGTTCTCGTATCCACACCTGATGCACCATAAATTTTTTCCATTTCTGTTGTATCAAGTTTTTTCATACTTAGACCTACTGATTTTTCACTAATATTCTTCATTCTAAGCACTCCTTATCCTATACAATCTTTATTGTAAGATAGTAACCCACTAATTGCTGAGACTCCTGACAAACATGCTTTACTGCTTGTTCTAGAAACTACAATCACTGTTGGATGTGTTCTCGTATCCACACCTGATGCACCATAAATTTTTTCCATTTCTGTTGTATCAAGTCTTTTCATACTTAGACCTACTGATTTTTCACTAATATTCTTCATTTCAAGCACTCCTTATTATAGGCAAATTGTATTGAGAGATAATACTTTACTAATTGTTACTGGACCTGTTTGACCTACCGTACGAGTTGTTGTAGTAGCCACAATAGCCATTGAATGTGTTCTTGTGTCTACACCTGATGCGCCATAAATTTTTTCCATTTCTAATGTATTAAGTTTTTTCATGCTTAAACCTACTACATCTTCTTTTAAATTTCTCATTTTGCCCTCCTTTCTTTGTAAAAAAATAACTTATTTGGTAGATGTTGTGATTCCTATCTCTCAATCCGATTATATTTACACGAGAAAATTTTATCAAGTCTTTTTTTCAGAAAATAAAAAATTGATTGTATATAAAGAATCAACACTATTAAGCTCAAAGTATTGATATATCAGCAAATTCATTATAGAAAATACTTCCAAATTTAACGAAAAAAATTTGGAAAATTTTTATTTTTAGGACTTTCACTTAAATTAAAGATAATTAATAAAAAGTTTATCAACAACAAAAATCTTATTAGATTGAATTTCCTCAAAATCATAAGTACACTCTATTACAAAGCTGAAAAATAAAATCTGTTTTTACATTGGAGCTAGGGATTCCAGCATATAAGTGCTAAATATCGTAATACACAAAAAAGCCTACTGTTTTTTATATAAAACAGTAGGCTTTTTCAAATCCTTATTTATAGCAATTTAACAGGAGTATCTATAGCAATGCTCATTCGTAATGTTCAAATACTTCTTCGATAGTTCTATCCAAAACTTTTGATATTTTAAAAGCGAGTTCTAACGTAGGGCTATATTTGTTTTTCTCAACAGCCGATATTGTTTGTCGTGTAACCCCTACTATCTTAGCAAGTTGATCTTGAGAAATATTCTTTGCAGCTCTATACATTTTAATGTTATTATTTAACATTTTTCACCTCAAGATATTCAACTCATTTTTTTATTATAAACAAATATAGATAAAGTATTAATTAAAGACATTACTGCTATAAGTACAATGATTAAATCAAAAAGATTATTTGGACTAATATGTCCGTTTAAATAGAAAATCGCAAAAAATCCTAGTGAAATATACGTAAATAAAAACGAATATTTTGAAGCCTTACCTAAAATTTGTTCACTTCGTTCATCTTTTTTATTTTTATCTAAATAATACGCCCAGTAAAAAATTGAGATCAACAAAATCGCACTACTAATTTTTGCAAATATACTTAACATTGTTATCTCCTCCTTCTCAATTTCACAAACCAAATGTATAATATTTTTTACATTTTGTAAAGGATTTTATACCATTTTTTCAAAAATTAAAATTTACTAAATTATATATTGAAAATATTGTATGTTTTTTATATAGTGTGTATAATGTGTATAGTGTATATAATGTATACATTATTTCAAGTGAAGGAACCGTAAAAATGAAAATCTTAATATCAAATACTTCTAAAGTCCCACTCTATCAACAAATCATAGACCAAATCAAAGAACAAATTAGGGATGGAACACTAAAAGAAGGAGATCCATTATTATCAATTCGTCTTCTTGCAAGAGACTTACAAATTAGTGTAATCACGTCAAAACGCGCTTATGAAGAACTAGAAAAAGAAGGGTATATCTATTCAACAGTAGGAAAAGGGTCTTTTGTAGCAGCCAAAGAAAAATATACTGAGAATTCAAATACGAAATCTATATTGAAAGAAAAATTAATAGATATGATACAGGAATGTAAGAATAATGACGTAAAAAAAGAAGAACTTATACACATACTAGATTTAATATATGGGGAGGAAAGTTAATGGAAAATATCGTAGAACTAAATAATATATCAAAAACTTATCATGAATTCTCTCTTCAAAATATATCTTTTACAATAAAAAAAGGTTATGTAACAGGTTTTATCGGTGCAAATGGTGCGGGGAAAAGCACTACTATCAAACTGATTATGAATTTAATTAATAAAGATAGTGGAGATATTTCAATTTTCGGTTTAAATCCTCAAAAAAATCAAGTCGCTATAAAAGAAAGAATTGGATTCGTTTATGACGATAATGTTTTCTATGAGGACATGACGATTCATGAGCTCAAAAAAATTATTGCTCCCTCCTATCAAATGTGGGATGAAAATAGTTTCAAAGAATTTATACAGCGATTTGAATTACCCCTTCATCTTAAAATAAAAAAAATGTCAAAAGGGATGAAAATGAAAACATCTTTGGCATTTGCTCTATCTCATAATGCTGAATTTATTATTATGGATGAGCCAACTTCAGGACTAGATCCTGTATTCCGTAGAGATATATTAGATATCTTGCATGATCTCATGATAGATCAGAGTAAAACTATTTTCTTTTCGACGCATCTTACAACCGATTTAGACCGAATTGCAGACTATATTGTCTTTATTCATGATGGAAAAATTGTATTCCATAAAGATATGAATATGATTTTAGAACAGTATGCAATAGTAAAAGGAGATACAGAATTACTTACCCCGGAAATTAAACGTCACTTTGTAGGAATGAGACAAACCCATATAGGATTTGAAGCTCTTACACAACAAGCAACACTTACAAGATCACAACTCAAGCAAGAAGCATTAATTGAAACGGCTAGCTTAGAAGATATTATGTACTATACAAAAAAGGGGAATTTTCATGTATAATTTATTTTTAAAAGATCTTCGCTTACAGAAATTTATGATTTTGTTTTATATCGGGATCATTTGTTTGTATCAAATCAATCTCACTAACCTTTTGTTTACGGTAAGCGTTATTGGTTGTATGTACATGTTTAACGCTCACTTCAATGACGAAAAAGATAATAACCATAAATTCATTAATAGTTTACCATATAGTCGTAAAACAATTATTTTATCTAAATACGCGGGAACATTAATATTCACATTTTTCGCAACAGTTTTCACACTAGCTTTTCAACTAAGTATGGATGCTATAATACCTCATTTTGGTATTAAAATAGGAACTCTTAAGGAAATTGGCGCAAGCTTTGTTATCATTATGGTATTAACTTCTTTCTATTTACCATTTTTCTATCGTTTTACAAATAAATACTTGTTAGCCGGTTTCAGTATCGTATTTCTTGTTTTTCTCTTCACTTGGAAAAAAATAATAAATTTTATGGATTTAAACAAATATTTATTAAAAATAAATACACATTTTTCAACAACTGAATTATCTGTATTTATTTTTATCATTACACTAGTTTTATTTATTAGCTCATATTTCTTAACAGTAAGAATATATGAACGAACTGATTTTTAAGAATTACATTTAATCTTTAAAAACCACAACTTACATAAAATAAACTCTTTCCCTTTAGATTATAAGTACTTAGAACGATATAAATAAACATTTATTAAGTACCATCAATATTATTAATTAATTTTTGATTTTATTCCTAAAAAAGATAAACTTGAATCTTCTAATATCACCAATTCTTTAACTACTAATTAATTGATCATTAAATTTAAAATCTCTTAAACAACCATTCACCGATAGTATTCAAAACAATAAATAAAGATAAATAATTTTTATATTTATAAACCTGTTCCCAAATACATTTATAGCTTTTTCAAATTCTCCCACTGTATCTATAATAATAGGATGAAAATCTGTTTCAATAGATTTTCATCCTATTATTTAATTATACCCTTTATGTCTGGGCTTATCAGAGTAAAGAACATAAAAAAAAGATCCTATAGTCCCTTTGTTCCCTCTTCTTTTTGTCTAAACCTCAGTTACAGTAATACAAAAAAATCATATACTTCGAATATTGATTGAATACTTTTAAAAAAACTATAGATATGCATACCTATAAGACATGTACATGCCCTATGCTAAGATCCAAATTACTTTAAACTTTAAAACATATATAATAGGAAGATTCTCGACTCATGGTCTGATAATCTTCCTATTTTTTTAAACAAAACAAACATAACCGTAGTTTGAAATTTTATTATTCTTAAACAAATATTTAAAATCCATGGAATAATATAACATAAAAAATTAATCTTAAATTGTAAAAGAAATATTTTTAAGAAAATTTTCTTTACAACATACAAGTATATCCGGTCTACATTCTCATAATATTAAAAAATATTTTAGAGACTCAAAGTTTTTTAGCCAACCGTCGAATTAACATCTGAATCCCCTACATTTCTACATACCATTGAACTACCCTCACTTTCACTTCGTTTAGAATTAAAAGTGAGGGTAGTTCAATGCTTCCTTTTTGTATAAATTGCAACTATTTGCACACACTATAATTGGAAGGCTTGAATCATTGTCATTGAAAAATGTTCAACACTTCCGCTTCTTAAGAGAACAGTTCATACAACTGTGCTAAGATCAATTGCATTGCGAAATACTCAACGTTTCCTCAACAATTTCTCAATATTTTTCATGGATAACAGCACACTTCCTCAACGTTATTAATATCTTAATATTAAATACTGAAAGGAGGTGCTAAAAAATGACTTGGTTCATTATTTTAGGATTTATGCTTATTTTAAGTATAAGCGGCTTTCATACACATAGTATTCATATCATTTTCAAAATAGATTCAGATACAAAAGCTATGCCAAGTTGGTCTTTCGTTAATAAAATTAACTTTCAAACATTTAAAGAATTGTTAAAAAAACCAAATAGGAATAAACTCAAAAGCCTTATCATAGGAGAGCTGCTTATCCCTTTAAGTCTATTCAATAAATTATTTGGAAAAATATTAATTTTTCTATTCCTATTCTTCTATTCTCGATACTTCAACTAAATATAATATGAGATGAGTAAAAGAATAAACAGAGATTTTAGCAATTCAATTTTATAAGGCAGATAACCAAGTTAAGGCGAACAAATATTTCTACATTTGCAGTAATGCTGGTAAGAAACATTTAGCGTTAAAGTGATGAAAAAAATTGTATTAAGTATGGTAGTAATAAGTGTATTAATATGTGGCATGAATAGTTTATATTCATCTTAACAATCTTCTTCTAATGGTGGAGATACATCAGCACCAACAATACCTAGTGTCTCTGTAGAAGTATCTATTGATTAATGTAATACATTTTTCTTAGCTTAAAAACCAGAAAGTTCAATCTCTTTATTAAAAATGTTGAATACAATGGATAAAACATTGAACTCTTAGTCCGAAACAGATTTGTTTCGGACTATTCACGTTAAAATAATAGTACGTAGAATGATAGACTAAAACTTCCACTTAGTCTTGTTCTGTAATTTCTTCTCTTTTTGAAGTAAAGCCTTTAACTTTTTTAAATAATTGATTTCCATACGTAAACATTCATTTTCATCTTTTAATGTCTCTATAACTCCTTCAATAGCTGCATTATTTAACTTTGATCTTGTCTTTTCCATAGCTGGACCCCCTTTCTTCTTTTTATATAGGTATTCCACGCCTTTTAAATCATATATTCCTCTTCACCTACGAACTATTCCAATAAATTCTTTAGCACAAACAATTAATTTATTTCTCATAATTTCAGATATATCTTTTGAAAAACCCCCTATATTCCTTTCATATTTATCTCTCCTAAATAAATCGTAATACATATTATACCCAACAAATTTATAAGCTTTAATCTTATTTTTAACAAAAGCTTCTTATTTTTAAATAGATATAGCACTTCATACTGTCAACTCCCCCTATATTGATAAATATGAAAAATCTAATTTAATTGACATTTCAATGACTTATGACAGGAAAATATATACATTAAATTAAACCTAATGTATCTTTGGTTTGTAAGTCGTATTTAGTTGGCCAACTTTCAATACAATTTAAAAATTAAAAATAAGGGGGATTTAAAAATGAATCAAGTATTAAGGAAAAGTAAGAAAAAAATAATGTATCTAGTCGCTTCACTTCTAATTTCTCTATCAATGTTTTCAACTATAGGTTTTGCAGCTACAGAAGGTGCTGTAAAAAGCGTTACAAATAGTAGTTATACTGGAATTGCAGCTGATATAAATCTACCAAAATCAGTTGTTGTTAAGGATGGATATGTGAATTGGTATTTAGGTATTGGAGCATCTAAAGTTGAAGGTGGTATTTCAAAAACACCAAGTGGATATAAAGTATTTCTTAATTCAGGATATAATGAATCAGGTCAAAATAATAAGTATTGGAACACACAATATGATACATCAATTAAAGATGGTGATCGAATAAACCTTAAAATAATTAATAACGGCAATGGTACGGTTACTATGTATGTAAATGGAATCCCTAGATATGCAAATCAGCCTGTATATGGCTCATTTTCTCAATACGAACCAGTTAAAATGGTTCAGGGCGTTGAAGGTACTGGACGTAATTCTTTTAGCCAAGCTAGCTTTTCAAACGTACTTCTAAGAGCAGATACATCTGGAGCTATCTACAAAAGTTGGAATGGTTCAATTTCTTCCTCTTTTTCTAAACACGGTACTTATGGTAACAGTTTCACAATTTATTCTCAAGTACCATTAAGCGCAAGTTTACGCTAAGATTGTTCTTGTATTTGGATGTTTTTGTGAAAAAAGGTAGCTGCACTTTTAATCTGTACCCTTTGTAAAGGACATTTTGAAAAAAGTTAGGCAACATCAAGAAGATGATTTCTGTATCCAACAGGAATCATCTTTTTTAAATTCCATTGATATCTATAATGATTATAATACGTCATATATTTCTTAATCTCTTGTTTCAATTCATTAAAGGACACGCAAGGTTTTATATGAGCTTCATCTTTCAAATGACCAAAAAATGATTCTTGTGGGGCGTTATCCCAACAGTTTCCTCTTCTTGACATGGATTGTCCAAGGTTTAGCTTTTTAACTAGCTTTTGATAGGTAGGGCTTGTGTAGTGGGATCCTTGATCTGAATGAATATAAGCACCTTCAGTCAATCGAATCCGCGGATTCCTTTTTAGTTTATGGAGAGTTGTCGTTACGAGCTCTAATGTCATCTGTTCTAAAACATGGTAAGCTAAAATTTCATTAGTTGAGCCGTCTAAAATTGTAGATAAATAGGCCCTTTGATTCTTACCGTAAACTAAATAGGTGATATCTGTAAGAAGTGTTTTCCCTGGGGTATTTTGTTTAAATTCCCGATTTAATTGATTCGGTACTATTCGATGTTCTTTTGTAGCTTTAAGCATTCTTTTATAAGGATTCGCTTTGCGAACCGGACGGATAATCTCGTATTTCTTCATAATTCTACGGATACGCTTTAAATTGTAGACAACTTGAAACTGACCCGCCAATGTCATCTTTATCTGGCGAGCCCCCTTGTTTCTATTTCTAAATCGAATTGCTTTTAATATGGTTTCCTTCAAGATTTCATCTCGATCACTCTTTTGTTTCCGTTGTTCTTGAGATGAAACTGAAAAGTAATTATAGTATCCCGAACGGGATACACCAGCTACTTTACACAAATGACTGACCATATTCCTTAAGTTGTATTTCATGATGACAGAACGAATCAAGATGAATTTCTGACTAGGTGGTAGTGTTATTCCCTTCTCATCCTCCCTTCCATAAGTTTGATTTTTTTAGCAATTCGTTTTCCGCCTTTAGTAAGTTTCGTTCGGCTTCTAAACGGGCATACTTTTCTTCTAACGTAAGCTCTCTCTCAAGAGTTCTTCCAGCGTTTTCGATACGTGTATCCCTTAAACCCAATACACCATTTTTTCTATAAGCAGCACGTCATCTACTTCCCGATGACATAACTCGTTTCATTCAAATCATATCTATATCAAAACCACATTCTTCAAAAATATTTCGAGGTAGCTTTCCTTTTTCATTTTCCTCATTAAAAATATGCTAAAATTCCTCTGTATAAGTGATACCTTTCTGACTTACAGATTTTACGTATAGGTTATTTGATAGAATTTGAATTTCTCTTTCTATAAATAGTTTTTTTGTCATTTTCAACATTCTCCGATTCCAACTTTCCTTTTATTATACAAGAAATACCCTATAGAATAGACTTTTTTCAAGTGTCTATTCTATAGGGTACATTTTATTTTGTACAGCTACCTTTTTCATATGGTGAATTTTTAATAGATATTCTATCAGCCATAAGTTACGTTCTTCATATTTTAGCTTCTTTTGATTCAATAGTACCGGATCAACATGTCTTATTCCTCCACTTAACACATCAAGATTAAGCTTATAGCAACTACAACACGCTTTATTATTAATAATACTACTCTTCTTATTTTAACTTTAATTCCATTGCATTGATTTTTTAATAATAAATATACAACTTAGTAATGTTAATAGATATACAATAAGAATAATATACAACTGTTTTGGTTCAATGCTATCCATATAAAGACTCATAATTGGATATGACCAAGGAAATAGTATCCAATAGTTTGTATGAGAGATAAAAAAACTACCCAGTCCACCTATAACTCCTACTAATAATGAAAGTAGAGGGATTTTATAGAATATTATATTTATTAAAAAATGTAAATTCACTATAATTAGAGAGCTAATTACCATAAAAAGTATAGAAAAACTTAAACTTTGATAAACAGTCCCGAGACTATCAACCGTTAATACTATAGGTATACTAGTTATGACTAAAGCACATATTAAATAACAAAAAGTAATTATTAAACAAAACAAAAACTTATTACTTAATATAGTTTTTAAAGTAACTCCATGATAAATAGCAGACATATATCCTTTTCTTCTGAATTCGTTTACAAAAGAAAATGACACTAATAGACCTATTGCAATTGGTAAAAATAATCTACAAAAAAGACTTAGAATCGCTATATGCATGTCAACTCCATCTTTTACTTGAGACAATACAGTTAAAAAAACTTGAAAACTTATTGGTATCAACAAAAATACTAGTAACAGGATATACAACCCATTATGAAGACTTTTTTTATATTCACCTAAAATACCCACTTATTTCACCCTTTATTATTCATATGTATAATATTTAAAACTCACACTTAATAACATAATTCCTAAAATATATATTGAAGAACTTGCAAGATATATTAAAATAGTTGGTTTTTTAATCATTACGTCACTTACTATATTCAATGCATAAAATATTGGAAATGACTTTGTGAATATTGTAGGGAATAATCCATATGTTACGCTAAAGAAAATCCAAATAACTGACAAGGATGCTGCTAGAATTCCCTTTTTTATAATTAAATGAAAAAGCAATTGAGAATATGGTATTGCTAAAGATAAAATGGTACAAAGTAACAACATTTTTAAAAAATACAATATGGGTATTTCATATCCATTTATAAAAATATAGATACCTACAACTGTAAAATTTAAAATATTAAAGATCAAATAGAGCAGTATAAACAATAGATTTTTAGCTACCAATAACTTGAATTTTGAAATTGGCTTTGTATAAATAATAGCCCAAGTACCATATTTATTTTCAGAAGAAATAATAAAATACCACATACAAGCAGAAAAAATGCTTAACGTTAGTGTATTAAAGTTAACTGTAATTGCTATAAGATTTGTAGATTGAAACATGTCAGGGTTATTCTTGTTAAAAATAAAATAACTTATACACAAAAAGCTTGATAATAATGAAAAAAACAAAGAAAATAATAATAATTTTCTCCCACCAATTTTCCTCATCTCACTATTCACACTTTTAAAGATAAATTGCATTATTATAGTAGCTCCTTTTGTTTAGTTAAAGATAAAAATACTTCCTCTAACGTTGGCTTTTTAGGGCTAACTTCAAAAATATCTATATCATTCCTAATTAATATTCTAGTTAAACTAGGAACACTGTTTTGATCTATTATTAGCTTGAATACCCCTTCTTTTTCTATGCTATAAGGTATACCCTCTGCATTCAAAATTCTTTCTGTGACAGTTGTATCATTAACATGAATAATATATTCTCCAGAGGTAATAATACTGTTTAAATTCCCTTCATAGAGTAAGCTACCCTTATGTAGTAACGCTATGTGATCTGCTATCATTTCAATTTCAGCTAAATTATGACTAGAGATAAATATAGTCTTCCCCTCATTTTTTACTAAATGAAGTAACAAGCGTCTAATCTCATGTACTCCCTCTGGGTCTAATCCATTTGTCGGCTCGTCCAGAATTAGTATTTTAGGATTATTAAGAATAGCAAAGGAAATACCTAGCCTTTGTTTCATTCCTAAAGAAAAATCTTTCACTTTTTTATCCTTTGCTTTATATATTCCTGTAGTTTTTAATACTCTATCTATTTCTTCTAAAGGTTTATTAATCATATTTTGTACATAGGCTAAATTTTCATAAGCTGTTAAATTAGGATAATAGGTAGGTGAGTCAATAAAACAACCCACATTTTCAAATAATTTTTCTTTCCATTCTTTGATATCTTTATTATTAAATAATATCGTTCCTTTATCTAATGGAATTAATCCTAATAACATTCGCATTGTTGTTGTTTTCCCTGCACCATTTGGTCCAATAAAAGCATATAAACTTCCTTCAGGAACAGATAAGCTTAAATCTCTGACAATGGATTGATTGTCAAAAGATTTTGTTAAATTTTTAGTTTGAATTGCTAATTTCATTTTGTTCCTCACTTCCTCATTCCAAAATAAAAGTAAGTATCTAATAAGTCCTCGACTTATTAGATACTCTATTTATCCTTTACCTAATGTTTGCAACTTGGATTTCGAAAATATTTCTCGTTGTTTTAATTTTTTATCAGAAAGCTCATAAACTCTATCTACACGTTCTAAAATACTTTCGTCATGAGTGATAATAATCTTAGTGGACGATAAGGCAAATATATTTTCAATAACAGTATTTGCTGTTTCTCTATCTAAATGGTTAGTTGGTTCATCTAAAATAAGAATCGGATATTCTTTCATGAACAGGCGTAACATTGCTAACCTTTGTCTTTGGCCACCGGAGAAATTTGTTCCTCCCTCAGATATAAAAATATCAGTTACACTTTGAAATTGAATATAATTACTTAAATTCAATTTATCTATAGCATTCTGAGTTTTTAAAGGGTCATAATTTATATCAAAGTAAGATAAATTCTCAAATAGACTTCCTCTAAAAAGAACTCCATCCTGGGTCATTAGTCCTACCTTTTTTCTTAGTTCCTCACTGTTCCAATCTTTAATATCTCTATCGTCTATTAATATATTACCCTTATCGGGAGTATGTAATTTTAATAATAAGTTAGCCAAAGTGGATTTACCGCTGCCACTTTCTCCAACAATAGCAATACTTTCGTTATTTTTAATGTTTAAACTTAAGTTTTCTATTATTTTTTTATCATCAAAACTAAACGAAATATTATTGAATTGAATTGAGCCTCTAAGAATGTCTACTTCGGTATCCGATCCATTTTTTTCTAACACCTCTTCCAAGATATCTAAAGTTCTTAATAAAAGAGGTTTAACTGAATTCCAATTTAAAATTGATCCTATAATCGTTGAAACCGGAGAAAATATAATACTAGATATGGCAATAAAGAAGAAAATATTACTTAAATCCCCTTCTCCCTTACTAAAATTATAAAATCCTACAGCAAGCATTATGATAATAAATATTGTTGATAGGGAACTATTAAATGATTCTAAAGCATTTTGTTTTAGCACTCTTTTATGTACCGTATCTAGATATTTATTATAATCTTTTTTCCATACAGATTTAATTCTAGAAAAAATCCCCGTGGCCTTTACATAATACATCGCTTTTAATGATTCATTAATTTTTCCTCTATGTTCTCCTAGGTAATACGTTTCGACTAAATTAGCATTATATATAAATTTTCCTAAGGAAATATTGATGAATAGGGAACTAGCAATAAAAAACATCAATATTAAAGTATAAAAAGTCTCAGTATATAATAGATACATCAATAATGGAATGATAACTACTATTGATATAATCATTTCAATTAGATCTTCTAAAATATATCCTCGTATTGACTCTAGACTCATGATTCTTACATTTAAATCCCCTGCGTGACGTGTAGTAATCTTTTCTATGGGAATATTAAACATATGCTCAAAAACTTTTGTTGTACTTTTTCTATCAATTTCTTTTTGAAATTTTACTTTTATAATTGAAGTTATAGATTTTATCCCTATAACAACTATTAAACTCCCCAAAATAATTAAAAGGTATTTTACATCAACTTCCTTTGAAGCATTCAAAATATCCATAAACTTTTTCAAAATAAAAGGGAAAGTAAAAATTGAGATTTGTGCTAATAATACTAATAGTGCTAGTAAAAGAATCTGACTAGGGGATACAAAATGATCAATATATCTAAGTAGTATATGTTTTTCACGCTTTTTAATATTTGGCTGTATATCTTCTTTGTTTTCTATTACTAAAATATAGTTACAAAACATCTCTTCAAAACTTCTTATATCGATTACCATTGGCCCTGCCTTAGGATCTACAATATAAAATTTATTTTCTTTAACCCTTTCAATAATTACAAAATGATTAAAGCCCCAAAATGCTATCATCGGCTTTTGTATCCTTTGTAAATCAGTTATATTTTCTATCCTATATGCAGTTGCAGAGAGTCCATACGATTCACTAACTTTTTTTATGTCCAACAAACTCCATGACGATTTTTTATTAATAATTTTACTGTTTCTAATTTCCGAAGCTTGTACTGCTAAACCGTAATAATGCATAATCATTGCCAGACAACTAGGCCCACAATCAAAAGATGTCATTTGCGGTATAAACTTAATTTTCTTTCTTAACATATTTATCACCTATTCTAGGCATTAAAGTATAAAATGCTATTTAGTTTATTATTCTCTAACCTTTGTAAAAAATACAAAATACTTCCTAAACCTGTAAATAATGAAATTTTATGAGGATTAAAATCTTCTATATCAAAATTATTCAAAAAGTTATTTGTTACTTTCATAACAATTTGTTTTTCATTTCGCTCTAGCATACCTCTATTTTCTAACTCCAATAAAAAGTCTAATTTCCCCATTAAACCATGACATAAACAATAATCACTGTTTTCATGTAATGTACTTAAGATTTGATTTTTAAAAAAGATTAAATCTGATTGTATATCTTCATTTTGATATGATTCTAAAATTTTAATTCTTGATATTCCCATTCCACTAAACCCTTTACACCAGCTATCAGTATACTCATATTTACTCGTACTCATTTTCTCACTTTTATGTATACCATGTATTACTCTATCGTACTTATTGGTTTTTAATATGTCTTTTAACTTATAAAATGCGAGAAGTTGACCTGATAATCCATGAACAAATCCCTTTAATGAATCTTCTAAATTTAGAGTATCGTGAGCTTTCCAATATACAAATTCATTATCTGTTTGCATATTATTGACAATGTAGTCACCGAGATTTTCAGCCACTTCAAGCAATATTTTATACTTAGGATTAACTTGATAAAACTTAACTGCAGTTAAAACTAGACCGGCTGAACCACCTAATATATCAAAATGTTTATCGTTATATCCACCTTTTTCGATATCGGAGTTGATACTCATAAATATTTGCAATATCACCTTTTCATTAAGAGAGGTTATATGCGGTAAATTTGTTAAATAGTAAGAAACAATAGCATTAACACCATTTACAAAACCATAATTATTCTTATTTTTGGTTAGAATTTCTAACAAGGCTTTTTGTTCGAGTTTATTTATAAATTCAATGTAATTAGGATCAGCATTATTTCTCAATAATGAACTTATTCCCAATAATCCATCATATATTCCACTATTCAAATGGTTTATCTCGAGCTCCCCTTGCCAATTTGTTTTTAGTCCAATAAAATCTACATCACCGCCTTTTGATATATAACTACCATCCAGAATTTTCCCTGTAATTGCTTCCTTTATTTTATTTGTAGGTAATTTAGTCTGAAAATTAATTGTTTCCTTTACTGAATTCAGCTTATATAGATTATCATTTTGATTGGAAAGGGATATTTCTATAATTTTTCTTTGTAATAAAAAGTCAGCATATGAAATTTTTTGGAATTTCATTTCTAAATCTATTTCATTACTTGATAAACTCTCGCAAGCCCCCCATTCATACTTATTAAAGAAATATGGAACATCATAGGATAATAGTGCCTCTATCTCTTTTTGAATAATATCTTTCCTCGTAGCCAAGTATGTGTTTTTTTCGAGAATATTTCGTAAATATTTTATAGTCTTTAATTTATTCTCTAATAAATCCGGAACATTTAGTCTATCTAATAAAAGAGTATAGACTTTTGTATTTCGATATACTTTTCGATAATTCCATTTAGAAATACTGTTTTTTAAAATATACATATATTCCTCTTTATTTTTTAAAACTGAATTATATGCATCTTCGAAACCTTTAATAATATCATTTATATAATTATCATACTCGTATATATCATTGTTAAAAAAAGGTAAATTTTGAACTGTATCTTCAATTATTGTCTCTTCTCTTATTTCAATTGGATTGGATGTAAATTCATTTTTTATTTTAATTGTTTTTACCAAAGTCTTCATTACTCTCCCAATTGCACTGTAATCCCTTATTACCTCTCTACCTCCACTAAACCTTATAGGTAGCATTCTAGAATTTAATACTGAATTAGATAATATAAAACTACTGTTTTCTTCAGCGATACTTGGATTTAATGTACTTCCTAATGTCTCAAAATCAATTATGACTGGTGAGGATCCTTGAGCTATAATATTTTCATTATGTATGTCACTTCCATTAATCAGATATATTACAGAAAGCACGACGCCTAAATTATAATAATAATCTTTAATTTGCTCATTAGATTCACATGATTCATGATTAATAAATTCCATATATCCATAATTTTTTTTATTAACTACTTGTGGAATAAAGATATCTGTATTTAAATCTTTATTCAGTTGATTAATTAAACTGTGATATAAAATAGAATTTTTCAAATCAACTGGTTTTAAAATTATCTTATGATTAAATTTATCTTCTAAAAGGATTGTTCGCTTTCCATTATTATGATAGTCACCTAGGTTGGTAACTTTTTCCAGATGCATAATATTAAAACCCGACATTTTATGAATTTCTTTTTGATCTTTTTTAAGAGCTCCTTGTAACCACATCAAATAATTTATTTCATTTTCAATTATTGTAAAAATTTTTTCATTTAGTAAAGGTAACATTTTAAAGAAATTCACATGAATTTTTTTAAAATGAAAGAAATTCCTCGTAAAATACTTATATTCTTCATTGATATCCATTCCTATTAAAGCTTTTTCTACTCTAAGTTTATTTATGTATACAATTAAGGATGGTCTTAATACTTGATATAATCTTTTTTCTAAATCCAACATTATCGATTCAGAAATCCTCTCAACATTACCAAAAAAATCAATTTTATTTATTATCATATTTTTAAAGAATGCTACATATGTTTGTATTATTTTTTGAAAGTTATAGTTTTCATCATTCTTAATTACATCGTTACATGAAAAATCCTCTAAAAAGATAATAAAATTTTTTTCTAGGTCTTCTTTTGTTACTAAAGAGGACACATTATCTATTGTATTTAAAATTCCACGTGAATTATTTTTCATAATAACCTCTTCTTTTTATAGGTAGGAGAAATAGTTAGAAATTCATTATCATTAAAGAGAGTAAGGCCTTTTGCCTTACTCTCTTTAACTATTAGTAGCATCTTTTACAAGTCCAGATTCCATTAATCGGTAAACATATTTGAGGTGTCACTCTTGGACAATCTTTAGTTAAAGTTTCAATATAACCAGGTCCTATACCACCAACTAATTGTTCAAGCTCTTCATCTTCTACAACTTGTAAATATTTTTCATTCTCCATTCCAATACCTACCTTCTTATTTTTTGAAAATGTTGTTATAAATTCAATAATCTACCACAACATTGTCTGAAAATAATATACCATTAAATGTTAATTAAATAAAGATATATTTACAAAAAAATAAAATAATAGGATATTTAACTATATTGATATAATAAAAAGAAACGTGCTTATTATAGCGTTAAAATTTAAACACTATTTTCTTAACTGATATTTTTTATTTTATAAATTTGTTATAATCGATGCTGATTATTAATTTAAATAATTCTTCTAATACCTAAATAACGATTAAGGATTGTAATTACAATTATGAAATAACTTTAATATATTTAATTTCTCTTACAAAATCCACCCTGCCTAAAAGGCTTTGTCAGAATCTAATATCAAGCTTGAATTGCAAAAATCGTGTCAAAAATAAAAAGATGAAATTGTAAGTATGTTCACTTCTCAATTCCATCTCTTTTAAAAAAAGTATATCATCAATTCTCTTGTTCCTCGCTATTCTACCAAATTAATAGCAACACATTATGTAGATATAGGTTTATACTATTCTACATTTAAATACATGTAATATTGCCTATACTTTGTTATTATCATGTGAAACTAATTCACTATATATCTCTTTCTCTATATTTTTCAAGAGAATTTCCAACCTATTTTTTGTAGCTAGATTAAAATGTGGATTTAATTCTTTTATTATAAATTCAAGTATCTCAAAGCTTATGTACTCTCCTAATTCAAGTGAATATTGATCACCCAAGAAAGTTTTTAATTTTTTAGAGATCTCCACTTTATCTTTTTTGGTAATATTTACCCCATCTAATAACAAACCTCTCTTAGATTAGTCTTAAATACTAATTCAAAAAGTTTTTATAACATAATAAAAATATTTTGGAATTAATATAAATCATATAATGAAATTTTTACAAATAAATAAAAAATATACATCATAATCACTAAACAATTTATTAAGCATCATAAACATATATCGGCTCGTCATAAAGGCGTAAACATTTTGACCAAATTCCACATAACGCTTCCCATTCACCAGCAGGATATGCTTCCGTACGCAATATATGAAGTGGTATACGTAAATTCAATAACCGACCACTAAGCGTCGTACGAGTAACTCCCGCTGGCATTAAAAACTTTGCTTCAATTACCTTTTTCAGTTCCATCAACGAGTACTCTGGATAGCTCATCAATATTTCATTTGAATGAGGCCAGACCTCAGTATCATTTGAATGACGGCGTACTGTATACTCATGTTGATATAAGCCGACAATGCGATGCCATATCTCTAAATGGGTAAATAAATCGCTATTTAAATCCCTTGCATATAAAAAATGTTCTTGTTTATTTGCTTCTGTAATTTTTGCAAGCAAACGTTTATTAGCAATAATTTTACCTGACCAAATTATTGTAGGTTCTTTCTTTAAATTATTTACCCATTCCCCCATTGGTAATAAATGATTCCAAGCACGAATTTTTATTTTTTCATCAGGTACTACCTGTACAGCAACGCGTTTACAACCTAATGCCATCATAGCCTTCATACGATGGGCACCATCAAGTAACAGATAATTACCATCACTAAGCTCAGATACTAAGGGAGGATTCCGTAAAACACCTTCGCTTTCCATTACACGACAAATTTGTTCCAATCGTTTGTGTTCATATGATTCATGAAAGCGAATTTGCTTGGGATGTAAGAGATCTAAGGCCGAAATAATTTCACTCATAAAAACAGCTCCTCAAATAATTACATAAATTCTAAGCTTATCAAATAACTAATTTTCTATAATGATTAGTCGTGTTTACCGATATTTAGCAGCTATTAGACAATTATTTCAAACTACGCTTTAATAATTTTACTAGTCTTCTAATAAAACACCAATTTTCTTTTCCCTAGCCCTTTGATAGTAATAAGCAGCAATGGCTACATCAAAAATGGCCATACCCATTGGATTGAATAATATTGCTTTGTCATAAGGGAAGTTTTGCAGTGCTCCTCGGATTACAACGTCAGCAATTGATACTGTATCTTCTTTTTGTAAACCTCTTTCAAGGTGCATCCTTTCAACATCAGTTTTTTCACGACAGACTTCTTCCCAATTATCAACAACTAGGGATTTTGTATATTCTAAGATATCAGGCTTAAAATCACGAAGAGAAACATTTAGTAGTAGCGCCCCATCCTTAGGTTTCTTATCAATATAACCTTCTGCAGAAACAGTACAAGTAATAAAAATATCAGCATCATTATAGGCTTCTTCATATGCATTAACCTTTTGAGTTTTAGAATAAATTTCCTCAGGAATTAATTCGTCTTTAATTCCATTAATATCATATAAGTAAACACTTTCGATTTTATCGCCTAATAGGGCAGTTACCATCTTTAAATGCATCTGACCAATTGGTCCAAATCCAATAATTCCAACTTTAATATTATTTAAATCTCTTAACTTGGCAAACTCTCGAATCATTAACCCTGTAACAGAAGCTGTTCGTATTACACTAACCATTGCTGTATTAAGTGTCGCAAATGGTTTTCCAGTCATAGCATCATTTAATATAGTAACTGAATGAGCACGTTGAATACCTTTCTCAATATTCTTCGGAAAACTAGCTATCCATTTGATTCCTGAAACCTTAAATTCTCCTCCAATATAAGCTGGCATAGCAATAATTCTATTAGCCGGATCATCGAAACGTAAGTATGGCTTAATTGGCTGAGAAAAATCTTCTGAATCAAGACTTTTTACTGCCTTTGAAATGACATTTATTGTTTCTTCCCAATTAACACCCATTTCATTGATATGTTTGGTATTTAAATACATCATAATTGCTTCCTCATTTCTATATCATTTTTATAAAGAAACTAATTGGTCTTCTACTGATTTTTGTGTATTAAGCCATTCTACCCATTCTACGTTGTAAATAGTTGATGTGTAAGCTTGTCCATTATCAGGACACAAGAAAACAACATTAGGTGTATTTTGAACATCCTTATTTTCAAAATACTTTTGGATTGCATAATATGAAGTTCCTGATGATCCACCAGCAAATATTGCATGTTTATTAAATAGCTCATAACAACCTGCAACAGTATGAACCTCCGGTACAATCATTACATCATCAATCAATGCTTTTTTAACCATACCAGGTATCATACTGGCACCAATTCCTGGTATGTACCGTTTACGAGGCTTATCACCAAAAATAATGGACCCTTGACTATCTACCGCAATAATTTTAATATTAGGGAATTTTTCTTTTAATCGTGTAGATACCCCAGCGATAGTTCCTCCAGTACTCACTCCAATGAAGGCATAATCTAACTGTTTAAAATCATTAGATATTTCTCCACCAATTCCTTGATAATGGGCTTCAAAGTTATCAGCATTATTATATTGATTTGTCCAGTATGCATTAGGAATAGTATTTAAAAGTTCTTCCACCTTATTTAAACGCGTTAATAAATAGCCACCTGTTTCATCTCGTTCATCCACTTTAGCTACTTGATAGGAAGTTGCTCTCAAAAAATTCTCATAACTATCATTAATATTTGGATCAATAACTGGTATGAATTTCAGGCCAATATACCTACAAAGAGTAGCAAGAGCAACCGCAAAGTTACCAGATGAAGATTCAATAATTGTAGAATTTTCAGTCACTTCACCGCGACTTATTGCTGATTTTAAAATATGGTGAGCAGCACGCACTTTAACACTATTCATTAAATTGTGATATTCTAGTTTTGCATACAGATTAATCTTTTCATGCTCTAATTTAATCATAGGTGTGTTGCCGATTACCCTTTCTAAACTCTCTAATTTCTTGAGCATAATTTGCTTCCTTTCTTGGTTAAAATCTAAAAAAATAATTAAAGATAAATAGTTGTAAATGTTCTTTCGAATGTATTTCAAATAGAACTTATACCTGAAAGACAATAAATGCTAGATTCTTTAGTAGCGATAAGCTAAGCACCATTCAAGTACTGCCATAGCACTATTTAGCTTGTTTTCGGCCTGGGTAAATACAATACTTTTCGGTCCATCAATAACTGTTGCTGCTACTTCTTCCCCCCGGTGTGCTGGGAGGTCATGCATGAAAGTAGCTTCCGGATATAAAGTCAAAATTCTCTCTGTCACTGCAAATGGATTAAATGCATCTTTCCATAAAGGATCTATTTTGCTTGTCCCTGTTGTTTGCCACCTTGTTGTATATACAACATCCACTTCACTAGGTAACATTTTTATATCATGACATTCAATAACTTTAGCACCAGATAATCGTGCATATTCTTTTGATTTTTCAAGCACACTTGGAGACACTCCATAACCAGCAGGTGTAAAAAGATATAACTCCGTACCTGGAAAACGAGATAAAGAAAGAGCTAGAGCTGCAGCACTGTTATTACCTTCTCCCATATATAAAACCCGTAATCCAGCTATTTCACCAAATTTTTGTTTCATTGTTGTTAAGTCTGTTAGCGCTTGTGTTGGATGTTCTTCCGTACTCATTGCATTAATGACTGCCATACGACTTTGAGATGCCAGCTTTTCCATTTCCTTTTGACTATCTGCAGTTCTTGCTACTAGTGCATCCAGCATTCGCGAAAGTACTTGAGTAGTGTCTTCTATAGACTCCCCTGTATTTTCTTGCAAATCATTTGGACCATACGTTACAATTTGTGCACCCATCTTTAATGCTGCAACAGAAAATGCCGATCGAGTTCTAGTCGATGTTTTACGGAAGTAAATCCCAATTATATTTCCCGCTAATATTTGATTAGGTTGCGATTTACCTGTGGCAAACTCTACCCCACGAGTTACAATTTGGTTAATATCACTATCAGTAAGATCCTCAAGAGTAATTAAATGTTTTCGAATAGCCATTATTATATTACCTCCCTTTTGAATAATTGCATGTAACAAAAATGTATTTACATATGTATGTAAATACAAACTACTAAACAGCTAAGGTAAAAATAATAGATTGCAAATATAATTCATGTGGATCCATTACCACACTTTTCTATATTTGTTTTTAAACTAATGTATAGCAGTTGATATATAGCCTATATGAACTCGAATACTATTTTTACTCAGAAATACTTACACATAATTCTATTGTTAGTCTATAATCCTATTTTTTATGATATAGCTCTGCTGAATATATTACACACTACAACGCTAAAAATATACTTAAAATACTGAATTTTCAGCTTTCTCAATTCTTTTATCAATTTTCTGTCAATTTATACTATAATTTTCTTTTTTACACATTCTATACATAAAAATATTTTCTATAAAGATTTCATGCTTTCTATTTTTTTAACATCTTTATTACTATAATTGGAGATTTTCCTCATCTTTAAAATAATGCAACCAAGAATAAAAGCAAAAAATGAAAATATCCCAAAGGTAATATTTATAGTATTTAATGATAAGCTCCAACTAATTAGAAAGGAAACTAGAGCTCCTCCCAAACTTGCTGATGCAATAAATAAACTAGTCACTTCATCAATATTATTTTCCATAATACGGGAAGCTAAAATAAGTGTTATCGGGAAAATGCCAGCTATGACTAAACCAATAATGAAGATTACAGATAAATACATACCTGTACTACGAACAAAGGGGAATAGAAATAAGAGAATTACTAATGTGAAGCAACTAGATGAAATATATATCCAATAATTAAACTTATGAACAAGCTTACCTATAAAAATCCTTCCGATAACTATTGCTAGCCAGAAACAAGATATACTTATTGAACTAATTAATTCATTATTATTAAGAATCATAATTGTAGATAAAAAATTTGCAAGATTGGTTTCTATACCTGCATATAAGAATGCAAAAAGTGATATAAATAATATAATTTTTACTTTTCCATTTTTAAAGCTAACAGTTAATGGGGATAGTGATACTTCCTTTTCATTCTTTCGTGGAGAAAGATTATTAAATTTAGCACTCCCAAACAAGTACCAAACTAATAGTGTGAAAATAAGAAATAGCAAGATTCCATATAAAATGAAATACCATGTATAAAATTTTATAAAATAATTGACTAATAAAGGAAACCCCAGTGCTCCAATCCCAAACCATACTTCAAGAATGCTGAATTTAGCAGCACTATTCTTTTCTGCTGAAATAACAAAGGAACCCATAGTAGTTTCTAACAAACCCGCTCCATAACCCAATCCAAATGCAATTACTGCTAAATATGCCCATTCTTTAACAAATATAAAACCTCCTAAAACTACTAACATTGCTAATATCCCAAATGTTAGAGTTTTAAAATAATAATACTTTTTTACTAAAACAGGCGAACTAAGAACACCAAATAAAAATCCAGTAAATTGAAAAAATATTAATATCCCTAGTTGATCAGGTGTTCTTTCATAATATTGTAGTAACGAAGGAATTAAACTGCCCATACAAACATGTATTACTCCTACAATAAAATAGAACAAGCACCCAAAATAAAATATTAACCGCACCTTTTATCAGCTCCAATTCAAAAGAAAAAGGGATTTATGTTACAAATTATAAATCCCTCTTTTTACAATAAAACTAAATAGTTGTTACAGATAATTCTTTGTTACGTTTGTTTTTATTGAAGAATAAATCTAATATAATTTGTGAACGTAATCCATCTTCAAATGTTGCAAGTAATTTTTTAGAACCCCCTGCTGCATTAACCCAGCTTATAATTTCCTTTCTAAAAGAATCCGCCCATTCAAAAATCTCGTTTTCCGGATCAACTAATAACGGTAAAGGCAAAAAAATTTCTTGTTTTTCCAACCCATCAAAAGTTATATATTTATTAGGTTCTCTAGAAGAATACTTGTATTCTTTCTTAGTACCTATTACCTCAATACTAAAGCCACAATCTTCAGGGAATGAACTTTTAGACGTTGTAATATTAACAAATACTTTATTGGTTAATTGACCATAAACCTCTGCATAATCATCTACAAATACTTTTTGTTTTTCTTTAACATTTGTTTTAATTTTAGTTCGAACAGTATCCTCTCTAAAATCACTTTCAAATAAAAACCAAAGTAAATCTATTAAATGAATGCCTAAATCCCCCAATGCCCCACTAGTTTTATTACTTTGAATGTCATCCCGCCAAGTAAACAGAGTTCTTTAAAAAGCGCTATTCTTTTTAAAATGTAGCCTTATAACTACTGCCTCTCCTAATTCCCCATTTTGAATTAAGCTCTTCAAAGCCTTAATATAGGACAAGTAACGATAGTTAACCCCCATTGCAGCAACTACATTAGTATCCTTTGCTATTTTCATCATATATTTTGCTTCTTCACAAGAAATTACCATCGGTTTTTCAACTAAAACATGTTTGTTTTTTAGTAACGCTTGAACAGCTTGAGGCTTATGACAAAAATTAGGGGAAGATATTATTATCCCATCAACAACTTCAAGTAACTCTTCATAACTATTAAAAACTTCCCCATCATAACCTTTTACTAACTCTCGAGCATTCTCGTAATTAACATCATATACTCCAACTAATTTACAATTATCAATTGTTGATAATGCCCTAGAATGAGCTTTTGCAATACTACCTGCACCTATATTTCCAATATTGATTATATGAACATCCCCTTTAATTAATAATGTGCTTTAGAGTATTTAAAATTCCAATTGAGTATTCACCTTGAGCTAGCATTGCGTGTGTATGTTTAGCCTCTTCCGTTGCATTTTCTACTAAGTAACCATGTCTTACAGCTTGTAACATCCTTAAATCATTTCCACTATCTCCAAAAGCAATTGCATTTGCTTTATCTAGTTTGTACTTATCTAACATAAATTTCACAATTTCATCTTTACCTGTTCCAAGTGGAATAAAATCTACATCATAGCAATTTTCTGGATCACCAGCTAATGGATTACATTTGTTAATATTTACCCCCACTTTGTATAACTTCCCGATTTCTTCTATCTGTTCTAAATTTTTTGAATCAATAGCTTCATTTTGCTCTTCATAATAAAAATTAAATTTGTACTTAGAACTTCCTAATTGTGTCTGAGGTCTTAAAAAAATTTCATATTTTGTTTCAAGTGATTCGATAATTCTTTTAATTTTCGCAGAATCAAACCCTCCCTCTACTATTCTCTCTTCCCAAACTTGATCATCCATAGTAGTCCCATTACTATCAAAGTACGTTATTTCCGTACCTAATCCACTCGCCACAAAATGAGGGAAATATTTAATACCACCTTTTTTCATTTTCTCAACAATTGATTCTAAACTACTTCCAGTTACCCAACCAATGACCAAATCTCCTTTACTTGCGTGTTCATACAAGTATTTTTCTAATAATTCCAAATTGTTCCTTCTAAAATTATCCATATTATGAGGATAATAAGTTTCATCAAAATCACAGAACACTATATATTTAGGATTTTTAACCTGTGGTAACCTTTCAAAAACTAAAGACTTTAAAACTTCATTACTTATTGACATTAATTAATCCCTCCAAAACAAAATTTTGTTCCTCTAACAACAAGTTTGGATGTAAAGGTAAATGTAATATTTCCTTATGAACTTGCTCTGTGTTTAATAAAGTATCCTGTATATAATTTTTCTTTACCAGCTTAGTATTATGTTTATGAGATAATACTGGATAATAAATATCTGTTTCAATGTTATACAACTGGTACAATTTATTTTTCACCTCATCTCTTCTTCCATTTATAATTCTAATCGGAAAAAGATGCCAAACATTATCTTCTGTCATCCTAGGTAGCTTTATTAATTCTCTATCCTCTAATTCTTTTAAATTGCGTATATATCGTTGAGCCAAAGATACTCTCTTTAAATTGTTATACGATAGGAACTTAATTCTCTCTAAATCAATAGCTGCTTGAAGGTTATCAATTTTAGAATTAAAGCTAAAATCTAATACTTTTTTATTTTTTTATCAACTTCAAATCCATGATAACTATATTGATTACAACGAATTGCAAGATTTTCATTATTAGTAACTATTGCACCCGCCTTACCACATACACCAAAGTTTTTATATGGATTAAAACTCAGAATAATAATATCTCCATATTCTCCAAGGTTTGAGGAACAAATAGCCTGACATGCATCTTCAATAATTCTCAACTGATAAACATCTGCAATTTCACGAATTCTTTTCATATCACATTGTTTACCATACAAATGAACAGGTAAAATCCATATTGTTTTTTGGGTTATTGCTTCTTCTATTTTAAGTGGATCAATACAATAACTCTTGTGATCAATATCTACAAATACAGGTTTTGCTCCAATTGCTAACACTGCATTTTCAGTAGCAGCAAAACTATTAGCTGGCATAATCACTTCATCGCCTGGCTGAATACCAATAGATAACAAAGACACCATAAGTGCGTCTGTTCCACTACTTGTTGCAATTACAAACTTCTTGTTTAAATAGTCCCCAATTACTTCTTCTAATTTTTTAGAAAATGGTCCACTTGTGAATTGACCTGTCGGTAAAACCTCTTTTAAAGTTCCTATTATTCCGTCAATTTCACTTTGAGAAATCAGCCGATTAACTGGCATAAATTATATTTTCTGTATATTTTTTCTGCTATAATTGAAAATATCTTTTTCTATATCAATATCTATTTTCAATTTATTTTCTCTAAATAATTTCTCTTTCATTTTGTGATTCGGTAATACATTACTAATTTCAAATTCTTTCTCTTTCGTTTCTCCCTGCAGGCACTTTAATAAAGCTAAATTGTCTTTGCTATGGCCAGAAATTGTAGTAAGAGTTTTCACGTTAAATCACCTCTAAGAAATTATTTTGAAAATCATGAGTAGACTATATTTTATGTTATCGATTACATGTCAACATTTTTTTCGGAGGGATTCTTTATGGTAACAATTAATGAAATAGCTAAATTATGCAATGTTTCAAATGCTACTGTTTCAAGAGTTTTAAATAATCATCCTTATGTAAATCCAGAAAAACGCGAGAAAATAATACAAATAATGAAAGAATTAAACTATACTCCTAGTTCTATCGCTAGAAATCTTAGGGTGAATAAGACACAAACCATCGCTCTATCGATTCCAAATATAGATCATCCTTTTTTCGGAAAATTAGCTAGAGAAATTTCTAAAGAACTTCTAAAACACAATTACAAATCACTGATTTATCAGACTTTTTATGAAAAAAAAATAGAGCTTGAATTACTTTCATTACTAAAGAATAAAGCGGTAGATGGTGTAATTCTCGCATCCTTAGAAAATGATTGGGAAAATATAGAGCATTATTTAGCATATGGCCCAATATTACTTTGTAATGAATATGAGGAAAATGCACCTATTCCGATAATTTGCTATGATGAATTTGAAGCCGGATACAAAGCTGTAAAACATTTAATAAGTAAAGGACACAAAAAGATTGGCTTTTGTTTTGATTCCCTTAATAGTCAAGCACAATTAAAACGCAAACAAGGATATCTGCATGCATTAAAAGAACAACAATTATCTTACAAAAAAAGTTGGTTATTTGGAGATGCAATTACTATTAAAGATGGAATTCGAATCTTTGAGAGGTTAGATAAATTAAAAAATAGACCCACTGCGCTCTTTACTGGAAATGATCAAGTTGCTGCTGGAGTAATTAAAGGTGCTTCTTTAAAAGGATATACTATCCCTACTGACCTTGCCGTTTGCGGTTATGATAATCAATTAATTTGCACAGTTACAACTCCAACAATTAGTACAATTGATATTCCAATCGTTGAGCTAAGTAAACGAACTGTTAGTGAGATACTACTATATATAAATGAAGAGGAATCTATTAAGCGTAAAATTATCGAATATCCAGCAACCTTAATTATTCGTGAATCCACATAAACAAATGAAAAGCGTCATTTTAAAATTGAAATGACGCTTTTCTATAATACCTCAAAATTCCCACAAACATTTTATATAATTTTCTGATTTTATTTTCTAAAAAGTTCATTTAACTATAGGAACATAAGCCATTTTAAACTAAGTAGAAGTCTTTATTTTCGATAAAATAATAACATAAATCAACAAAATCAATTTCAATTATTGATTCTGAAAAACTATCTAAAGAAGCACAACAAGAAAGCTTATAATCTTTACCAATAGTAAACTTTTTATAGTAAACCTCATTAGATAGCATGTCACCATAAAATATTGTATTTTTATTAATAACAAAAGAGTTTAAAGGTATAGTTAGTCCTTTCCCTATCCATTTAACAAAGCTTTCTTTTATAGTCCATAATTCATAAAACACATCTAATTGTCGTTCTACATTTAATGAATTTAAATAATTAAATTCTTCCTCAGTAAATATATTTTTAATCATTGTAGTATCTAAGGGCCGTACTTTTTCTACATCTATTCCTACTTCTTCCTCATGAATAACTCCAACAACCCAACTTTCGGAATGTGATATGTTAAAATGAAAATTATTTAACTCATCAACATAAGGCTTTCCGTATTCATTGTATTTATATTTAATATCTTTATTTTCTTTTGAGAAATTTGTAGTAATTAAATATCTTATTAAAATATCTCCAATTAAGGCGCTATATTGATCGGGCTTTCTTTTATATTTCTGTATTTTCATCTGCTTTTCTTTCGAGACCAGACGTATAAGCTTCTTCATAATATCATGTTCTATATTTACTGGCACACGTACCTTATATATATTCATTATATCCTTCCCACCTAATCCCTTATATAGATACAAAAAAACTCACAATAAATAATTCCCATTCATTTTCTAACCTCTTTATGTCTATTATTGAAGGGGCTCAAAGAAAAAAGTCTCATAATATGTTATACACGAATTTATGAGACTTTTAGAAAACTAATAGTGTACAATTTCAAATAATATTTTACTTATTTACATGTGCTAATAAGAGCATTTGTTTAAAACTCTTTTTTATACTCTTTACCAATTCATGAATATGCGGTTTCTCTAACATACTCAGATGGGAACCTGGCACTTGCAAAGCGTATACTTCCCCTGATGTATATTCATTCCATCTGTTATAATCTACTAGTGGGTGAATGTCATTAATAGATGCATTAAATAGAAAGATATCTGCTTTTATTTTTTGTTTACAATTATATTTTAGGTATGCATATCTATTAGCTATCATTACTTTTAACTTATTCATCATTGGATCTTCAAAATTTTGCTGACAAATTTTTTCATTCAATTCAAATTTTTTCAGTAAAGATTCTATTAATTGTTCTTCACTCATTTGTTCAAAACTAATTTTCTCAATCCCTAACTGATCATTAAATTTTTCCAATTCTTCAAATGCATTCTTAATATTTAAACTAAGAATCTCCTTACCTTGTTCAATAGGATGAACATCAAGTAAACCTAGAAAACTAACTTTATCACCTAGTTCTTCTAATTTTCTGGCCATTTCAAATGCAACTATTCCTCCAAAAGACCATCCTAATAAGGTGTATGGCCCTTCTTTTTTTACTTGTTTAATCTCTTCTATATATCTTACCGCCATTTCCTCTACAGATAAGTTTGGAAATCTATTATCATCATATCCTATAGATTGTAACCCATATACAGTCTTATCCTCTCCTAATTCTCTAGCCAAATCATAATAGTTTAATATACCCCCTCCTTGTCCATGAACAATGAACCATTGACTATCCTTGTTTGTCCCATTTTGAATTGGAATTAAACACTCACTGTCTATTCCTTTATTCCTACTTATTACATCACTTAATTGTTCAATAGTAGCCTTTTGAAATAATAAACTTAATGGCAGTTGCACATTAAACATTCTCTTAATATTTTCGAATAACTTTAATCCCTTAAGAGAATGACCACCTAATTCAAAGAAATTATCATTTATACCAATACTATTTACGCCTAATATACTACTCCAAATATCAATTAAACTACTATCTATTTCATTTCTTGGTGGTACATAATTACTATTGCCCAGTGTATTTAGCTTCGGTAACTTACTTCTATCTATTTTCCCATTTTGTGTTAATGGTATATTGTGAATTGGTATGAGTTGTTGAGGCATCATGTAATGTGGTAACTTTGTTGCCAAATATGCTCTTACCTCTGGAATAGGAATATCTTTTTCTGTAACTACGTATGCACATAAATACTTTTCCCCAGCTTCATCTTCTTGATCTATTACTACGGCCGTTTTGATTGTCTCATATTTTAACAAACTCGCTTCTATCTCACCTAGTTCTATTCGATATCCCCTTATTTTTACTTGATGATCGACTCGGCCCAAGTATTCAATGTTACCATCAGGTAGCCACCTTGCTATATCCCCTGTTTTATATAGTTTCTCACCTCGTTCAAATGGATGATCAATAAATTTATCTGCTGTTAATTCTTTTCGATTGATGTATCCTCTAGCTAACCCTATGCCAGAGATACATATTTCACCTGGAACACCTATAGGTTGTATCCTATGAAATGAATCCAATATATAAATTTTAGTATTTAACAATGGCGAACCTATCGGTACGTTTTGTGTTGTAATTTCTTTATTACTCTCATATCGATAAGATGTACAACAAACTGTAGCCTCTGTAGGTCCGTATCCATTTAATATTTGGAGGTTCCCCCTAAATAGATGATCGTATTTTGCGAGTAATTCTGTTTTAATGGGTTCTACTCCCACAAGTAGCTTATTTAACACTATCTTCTGGTTATCTCTAACAAAATAATCATATATTTCATTTAATAAAGTAGGTGGAATATATGATAATGTAACCTGTTCCTCAAGAATGACTTGTACAAGTTTTGATACATCAAACTTCTCACCTTGATAAATAGTCATTCTTGCGCCATATATCAATGGGACAAATATCTCAAAAATAGTAACATCAAAAGAAATACTACTTGAGAATAGAACGTTATCAGTTATCCCTATATCTTGAGAGAAATCTTCATACATTGCACACAAAAAGTTAGTCAAGGATCGATGTTCAATCATTACTCCTTTAGGTTGTCCTGTAGAACCTGATGTATAAATAACATACGCTAAGTTGTGAGGTTCTATCATCATGTGCATGTCTTCTCCTGGTTCTTCTTCAAAAGACATATCCATTAGATCTATTACATTACCTTGGAATTCTATCCCCTTTATAATAGAGTTTTGATGTACTAATACATGTGAACACCCACTGTCTGTCAGCATATATTCCACTCTTTGTTTTGGTAAGTCGGTATCAATTGGTAAATACGCCCCACCTGCTTTTAAGACACCTAATATGCCTACAATCATCTCAATAGAGCGTTCCATCATCACACCAACAATGGATTCTCTTTTAACTCCTTGGTCTAATAACCTTCTCGCCAACTGATTAGCTTTTATATTTAATTCATTATATGTAATTCCTTTTTCATTACATACAACGGCTATTTGATTAGGGTTCCGTTTTACTTGTTCTTCAAACATTTTATGCACTAATAAATGATTAGAATTTGAATTCTCTTTTTTGTTAAATTCATTCATAATACAATGTTCTTCTTCTATAGATAACATATTAATATTACGCAATCGTACTCTAGGGTTATTAGTTACTTCCTCAACTATATTTGTAAAATGTACTATTAACCTTTCTATTGTCTCCGCTTTAAATAACTTAGTACTATATTCTACTTTTAAATGAATGTTATTATCTATTTCCGTTGCTACTAATGACAAATCAAATTTTGAAACTGACTGCTTAAACGGATACGGTGTAAATTCTAATTCACCAATAGATATTGGATTCATATCCATGTTTTGAAAAACAAACATGGTATCAAATAATGGATTTCTACTTGTATCCCTATGCAAGTCTAAACCTTCTAATAGTTCTTCAAAAGGATAGTCTTGATTTTCATAAGCTTCTAATGTATTGAGTTTTAATCTACTCAAAAACTCAATAAACTCATCGTCATTTTCTAGATAATTTCTCATTGCCAAAGTATTAATAAACATACCAATCATATGATTAGTATCAGAATGAGACCTTCCAGCAATAGGCGAACCTACAATAATGTCTTCTTGACCTGTGTATCTAGATAAAAGTATGTTATAAATGGCCAATAAAATCATATATGGCGTGGTACCAGTTTCAGTTGCTAGCTTATTTACTTTAAAAGTTAAATCTGTTCCCAAATTAAAAGAACAAACATTACCTTTAAAGCTTTGTATAGTCGGTCTTTGAAAATCGGTTGGAAAATTTAAAACCGGGAGTTCTCCTTTTAAAGTTGTTAACCAATAATTCTTTTGTTCACTAATTAGATTCTTATAGTAAGGTCCATTTTGCCACATCACATAGTCTTTGTACTGCACTCTCAATTTTGGAAGCTCATTTCCTTTATACAATTCTACAAACTCTTTTATTAATATCCCCATTGATAAACCATCAGATATTATATGATGCATATCTACTACAAGGATATGTCTTTCTTCTGCTATCCTTAAAAGCAACACCCTTAATAATGGAGGTTTTGATAAATCAAATGGACTTATAAACTCATGTATTAAATAATCCGCATCTTTTTCATTTACATGAACGTATTCAATATTGAAATCTACATTAGGCTCAATTTTCTGCACTAATTCCCCATCTAAAATTTGAAAAGAAGTTCTTAATATTTCATGTCTCTCAATTAAAGATTGAAATATATTTTCAAACTTATCTTTACAAATATCCCCTTCTACTTTAAGTATTGTGGGCATATTATAAGTTGTATTTGTACCATCTTCGAATTGATCTACTATAAATATTCTCTTTTGTGACGTAGAAGCTAAATAATACTCTTGTTGTTTTACAGGTTCTATGGAAATATAATTACTTTTTTCCATTTCTAATATACATTTTGAAAAATCAACCAAAACAGGAAACTTAAATAGGGATTTAATAGATAATTGCACATTAAATTCTTTATTAACGATAGAAATTAACTTAGCAGCCTTTAATGAATGACCACCTATCTCAAAAAAATTATCCCGTATTCCTACCCTTTGTATTCCTAATACATCTTTCCAAATCTCAACTAATTTTCTTTCTGTAGAATTTGTCGGCTCTAGATGACTAGATTTCAAATTATTTATAGGTTGAGGTAATTTTTTTCTATCTATTTTTCCGTTTTGTGTTAACGGTATGTTTTGAATGGATATGATTTGTTGAGGTATCATATAATATGGTAACTTGGTTGCTAAATATGCTCTTACCTCTGAAATAGGAATATCTTTTTCTGTAACTACATACGCACATAAATACTTTTCTCCACTTTCATCTTCTCGCTGTATTACTACGGCGGTTTTGATTGTCCCATATTTTAACAAACTTGCTTCTATCTCACCTAGTTCTATTCGATATCCCCTTATTTTCACTTGATGATCAACCCGTCCCAAGTATTCTATGTTACCATCAGGTAACCATCTCGCTATATCTCCTGTTTTATATAATTTCTCACCATGTTCAAATGGATGATCAATAAATTTATCTGCTGTTAATTCTTTTCGATTGATGTATCCCCTAGCTAACCCTATGCCAGAAATACATATTTCTCCTGGAACACCTATAGGTTGTAGCCTGTGAAATGAATCCAATATATAAATTTTAGTATTTAACAATGGCGAACCTATTGGTACGTTTTGTGTTGTAATTTCTTTATCCCTCTCATATTGATAAGATGTACAACAGACTGTAGCCTCTGTAGGTCCGTATAAATTTAATATTTGGAGGTTCCCCCTAAATAGATGATCGTATTTTGCGAGTAATTCTGTTTTAATTGGTTCTACTCCCACGAAAAGTTTATTTAACGATATCTTCTGATTCGCCCTTACAAAATAATCATATATTTCATTTAATAAGGTAGGTGGAATATATGCTAACGTGACCTGTTCCTCAAGAATGACTTGTACAAGTTTTGGTACATCAAACTTCTCACCTTGATAAATAGTCATTCTTGCTCCATATACTAATGGGACAAATATTTCAAATATAGTAACATCAAAAGAAATACTACTTGAGAATAGTACATTATCAGTTATCCCTATATCTTGAGAGAAGTCCTCATACATTGCACACAAAAAATTAGTTAAGGAACGATGTTCAATCATTACCCCTTTGGGCTGGCCTGTAGAACCTGATGTATAAATAACATATGCCAAATTTTGAGGTTCCATCGTTATCTGCAAATCTTCTACTTGTTCTTCTTCAAAAGGAATATCCATTAGATTTATTACACTACCTTGAAATGCTACTCCCTTTATAATAGAGTTTTGATATGTTAGTACATGTGAACACCCGCTGTCTGTCAGCATATATTCCACTCTTTGTTTTGGTAACTCGGTATCAATCGGTAAATACGCCCCACCCGCTTTTAAGATACCTAATATGCCTACAATCATCTCAATAGAGCGTTCCATCATCACACCAACAATGGATTCTCTTTTAACTCCCTGGTCTAATAACCTTCTCGCCAACTGATTAGCTTTTATATTTAATTGTTTATATGTAATTTCTTTTCCATTACATACAATCGCTATTCGATTAGGATTCTGTTTTACCTGCTCTTCAAATAATTGAGGAGCTGTTACAGTCTCACAAAGTAATGTTTTATGAACTCTAGTCGTATGATTGAAATCAAATAATATTTGATTCTTTTCTGTTTTAGGCATTACATCTAGATCCATTACAGATTTATTTGGATCTTTCATTAATATATCTAAAATATTATATAAATGATTAATTATTCTACTAACTAATCCTTCACTATATAAAGTAGAATTGTAATCCACTTGAACCTTTAACTGTTCTTCATTTTTCATAAACCTAATAACCATATCAGAGTTTATTTTATCTGTACTCTCATAACAATGAATATCATCTAACATTACTATTGTATTTAATAACGGAAGATTATTACTCTCTCCATCTAGACTTAATAATTGAGTAAGTTTATTAAAAGGAAAATGACAATGTTCATTTGACTCTAAAATTGTTTCTTTAATTTTATATATTATTTCTTTAAAATTATCTTCTTGATTTATTTGAGTACGTAATAATAAAAAGTTGTTTTGAAAAACCGTCTCTTCTTGACCTTGTTTAAAAACTGGCATTCCAATTACTACATCATCCTTATCGGTATATCTACTTAAGAGATATTTCACACCTGATAATAAAATAGTGTACAGTAACATATCAGAATTATTGCTAATTGCTACAGCTCTCTTCGCAATATCCGATGGGAATTGACAATAATAACTTTCTTTAGAAGCCTGAATATTATTTAAAGACAGACAATCACAAGGAAATCTACTTAACTCAACATCACCTGATAACTTGTCTAACCAATATTCTTTTTCTTTTTTAAATTTTTCACTAGATAATAAAACCTGCTGGGTAAATTTATCAAGCATTTTTTCTTCCCACCATTCTCTATGATATTGATACTAAATACTACATATTTAGTGGTTATGTTCCCCATAGACCTATCCGTTTTATCATGAGGGGGCACAATCATACTCGTAATTGGGAGTTTTCTTCCTCAGTAATAAAACTCCCAATGACGACCAATTAGATTGCTACTTTAACGATAGAAGTTTCACATAAAGCATAGAAATGCACTTTTCTCTTACTCAGATACATCTCTTAATTTTTTTACTTCACAGATTTTACCCTATCTAGTATTTTCATAATTAACTCGCCCACGATGTCAGCTTGATGTAGTAAAAACATATGACCACCATTAACTGTTAGAAAATGAACCTCATTGCCCCATTCTACCCACTTCTTAGCCCCTTTTACTGTATAATTAGAGTCTGTTGTTCCACTAATAATATATAGGGGCGCTTTCAACAATGTTGTGTCATCATTTATATAATTCTCAATGGCACGAAAGTCTGATCGAATAACTGGAAGGATATAGTTTAAAAGCTCCTGATGTTGTAATACTTCATCTGGTAATCCTCCCAAAGACTTTATATAATCTATAAAGTCTTTATCATCTAAATGATTTGTTTTTCTTCTTATTTCCGGTGGATTCATAGCAGAGATAATAACATTTTTAGGATTTATGCCCTTACTTTCTAAAATTTGAGCCATACGGTGAACTATAATTCCTCCCATGCTATGGCCAAATAATGTAACCTCTCCCTCTAAAATTGGTTGCATCTCCATTAAATATAAATTAACAAGATCATCTATGGTATCAACTAGTGGAGAAAGATTAGGACCATGGCCTGGAGGATCAAATGAAATAAGTTTTATATCTTTCGGTAAATAATTCTTTAAAGGTAAAAAAGAATTCGAATAGCCCCCAGCATAAGGAACACAAACCAAATATTTGTTACTATTCAATCCTGGCGATAAATCTTTCATTAATTTTCTCAAGTGACTTCTCCTTTATTAAATAAAATTTTCATCAAATAGTTGTTTAATCAAACAAATTATCAATTTCTTCATCACTAAGGTTTAAGGTTTCAAAATCTGATGAAGTAAATTCTTTTGTTTGCATTTGACAACAGGATTGGATATATGTCTGTAGTCGTTCTAGATAATCTGAAAATAAATTTTCTACAAAATTCTTTTGAAAATGACTTGTACTAAATGTCACATGAATTTCTAAGCTTTTATTCTTAACCATGGCCACAATATCCAATAATGCAGTAATATGATTATCTTTTGATTGTTCACTGCCACTTTGATAATCAACAATAGTAAACCATCCATCCCCGAGAGAATTATCTATCTCTCCTAAATAGTTAAAACGAATTATATTTTGAGTTAAATCTTTGCAAGAAGGAAACTTCTCTTTAAGAATTCCATATCCAATTCCCTTATTAGGTCTTTTACGAACCTCTTCTTTAACACTCTTTATTTGATTAGCAATATTATGCGAAACTTGTAATACAATAGGATACATCGTTGTAAACCACCCTACTGTACGTGAAATATCAAGATGCTCAAATAATTCCTCTCGACCATGACCTTCTAACTCAAATTTAATTTGATCTTGGTTTGCATATTTACCTAAATTTTCTGTCAACACAGCAAGTAACAACTCCATTGGTTGTGTATTGTAAGGCACATTTGCAGTAGTTAATAGTTTTCTTGTATCATCTGCATTCAATGTAAAGGTAAGAGTCGTACAACTTTCAACAGTACTATTTTCTTTTTCTCTATTAATTTGAAAATTATTATCTAGCGTGTTATCTATGGATTCCCAATAATCTAATTCAGCATGTACTAAATTAACTCCTCGACTATTTAAAGCTTCAGACCAATCTTGGAAAGAGTTAGTTTTTAATGGTAGCGATGGAACTTCTCCTAAATACAAGCTATTCAAACATCGGTTTGCATCTTCAATTAAAATACGCCAGGACACAGCATCAACAATAAGGTGGTGTGCAGTTAATAATAACAACTGTTGATCATTTGAAAGCTGGAATAAGGCCCCTTTAAATAATGGTCCTACATTCAAATTTAAACTTCCTTTTAACTCTTCACCTTTTATATGAACCTGATTCAAAGCCATTTCAATTGGAATTTCAGACAAATCAAACATGGTAACCTTAGAATCAACAATGGACATATCTTCGTCATAATAGAAGTAATCCTGCTTATCCTCATACCTTAACCGTAACAAATCATGATGATGCATGATCGTATTTAACATCTCATTAACATATTCTTCTTTAACCGGCTTCTTCAAAGACAGTAATACCGATTGATTCCAATGATGCGGGTTCTTAAACTGTTGATCAAGGAACCAACGCATAATAGGAGTAGGCTCTACCTTTCCTGTTACCAATGTTTGTGAGACTGTAACATCTTTTTGTTTAACTAACATTGCTGCCAATTCACTTACAACTGGATAATTTAGTACATCTTTAACTCTAACTTTCCATCCCAGTTCTTGTAATCTAGCGCTCACTTGGATCGCTTTAATAGAATCTCCACCTAAATGATAAAAATTACTATGCAATTCGATTCTATCAGTCTGTAATATTTCCTTGAGAACTTCACTAACCATTCCAGTAACATCTTCATCTACTTCTTCTAAATGAGTATGGTTAGAACCGTTATTTAACATCGGATCTGGCAACGCTTGACGATCTATCTTTCCATTGATAGTAAGCGGTAGCTGATCCATATAGATAAAAAATGAAGGAATCATATAACTTGGTAGCATATGCGAAATAAAACTGCGTATTTCTATATTTTGAACACTGTCTTTCAAAACAATGTAAGCAACTAGATGATTTGAATTATCCTCACCTTGCCAATTCACCACTACTACATCTTTAACAGACTTGTGTTGTAACAGTGCATTCTCAACTTCCCCTATTTCAATACGATATCCTTTAACTTTCACTTGAGAATCCATCCGTCCTTGATACTCAATTAATCCATTGGGCAACATAACAGCTAAGTCTCCACTTCGATACATCTTCTCACTCGAAATAAATGGATTGGATAAAAAACGTTGCGCTGTTAAATCCGGACGATTTAAATAACCTTTAGCTACCCCATCACCCGATATATAAATTTCTCCTTTTACACCAATAGGAACCGGCTGAAGATTCTTATCCAATAAATATATTTGAACATTATCAGCTGGTGTACCAATTGGTACGGATGCTCTTCGATCTAGATCTGGATCATAACGATGAATCATACATCCAACCACAGTTTCAGTTGGTCCATATTCATTAATTATTTCAACTTTACCGCTAAAAAGATCATATATCTTTTCGGCTACTGAGGTTTTCAAATCCTCTCCACCCACAATCAATCTGCGAAGAGATGAAACTCTTGGGGGTGAATAGTTATTTAACAATGCTAAATGTGAAGGCGTAACTTTCAACACTGTTACTACATTTTCCTTGAGTATTTTTGACAAAATAAACTCATCTTCATTATCATGATATATTACTAACAATAAACCACTTATTAAAGGAGTGAATATTGAAGTTACTGTTAAATCAAAAGAAACGGATGAATATAATGCAAAAACATCATTTTCACTACTAATATAGTTCTTTTTAGCCCAGGAAATATAGTTAACCAATCCACGTTGAGTGATTACAGTTCCTTTAGGATTCCCCGTGGTTCCAGAGGTATAAATTATATATATTGGATCATTTGGTGCAGTTACTAGGGTTAGATTGGCATTATCTCCTTCATAAAGTTTCTGATCACATATATTAATTTTCTCACCTAAATATTCTAAATTACCCTCATTTGTATAGTCAGTTAAAAGTAATGTTGTGCCGCTATCATTCAAAATATAACGAATTCGGTCCTCTGGGTAGGAAGGATCTATAGGCAAATATGTACCTCCAGCCTTAATAACTCCCCAAATTGCAATTACTATCTCAAGTGAATGTTTAGCTAGTATACCCACGACTTGACCATTTTTGACTCCTTTTTCTCGTAACTTTCTTGCTAACTGATTAGATTTCTTATTTAATTCAAGATAAGTCATTGATCTATCAGCATGTTGAATTGCTATTTTTTCTGCTGTCTGTTTTACTTGTTCTTCAAATAATTCTTGAATAGTTTTTTCTTTCGGATACACAACAGCTGTATTGTTAAATTTCTCTAACATAAACTTTTGCTCATCATCCGATAACAAAGATAATTCTTTTATCGATTGATCTTCATTACGTAAAACTTGTTCTATTAAAGCTAAAAACCTCTCATGCATACAATTGATTTGATCTTCTTCAAAATCCGCGACTTTATAATCATATTGAATTTCTAAACCTTCATCTGCCCATTCCTTAATAACTAACTGCAATGAATAGGCTTGGTAACCACTGTAAAACTCCACGTTTTCTAAAGAAAATCCATCAATAGTATTTTTAAGTTTTGTATTATAGTAATTCACACTATATTGAAATAAACCATCGTATCCTTTACTAGTCAATTGCAAGTCTTTTACCAATAAGTTATAAGGATAACGCTGGTGAAATAGACATTGTTTTATTTCATGATTTACTCTTTTAATGAAAGATAGAACACTCTCATCTTCATCCACATTTAACCGTAACGGCATTGTGCTAGTAAACATACCTACTATTTTCTTTTCTAGTACACCGGAACGATTTAGTACAGGAGATCCAATGATTATGTCTGATTGATCATACATTTTATGAATATAAATAAGCATAAAGGTTGAAAATAATGTATTCATAGATATTCTATGTTTTTGTATAAAAGACTGTAGAGCAACCGATTTTTCTTTTTCAATTAAAAATATCTTTCGTTTCCCTTCTAGAGAATGAGATGTTTTTGATAAAAAGAAATCTGGCAGATTCATAAATTTCTCATTCCAATAATTCTTATTTTTTACGTATCGAGGGGATTCCAGATATTTCTCCTCTGCTTGTAAATAAGACAGATAAGTAGATTCAACCGTATCATTTATATGCTCATCATTCTTTAACTTAGAGTAAAAATCGATAATTTGACTCGTCATAAGTTGAATTGTCCAACCATCAGCTATAATATGATGAAACTTAACAAAATAGGAGCTTTCTACATCACTTATTTTCAAGAGCACAAATTCAAACAGAGGGCCTCCTTCAAGTGAAATTTGTTTTTGAAATTCATCCTGGGCCCATTTTCTAGCTTCTAAACTTGGATTATGATGATTAGAAAAATCAATTAAACGTATTGGTGTAGGTTCAAATGGTGATATATATTGGTGGGGTTCTCTATGTTGTTGAAAAATCCGTAGACGTAAACCATCATTTTTCTTAATGAATAATTGAATTGCTTTTTCTAAAATTGTAAAATTAATTTCCCCATTAATAAGAACCATCCCTCCGATGTTATACATAGATGTGTTTGGATAAATTTGTTCATTATACCAAACTCTTTTTTGTGGATGCGTAAGAGAATGCTTTACAATTGTTTGTTGCATATTTCCACTTCCCCTCTATCCACATCCGTTGGTGTTTCCGGAAATTGTATATTAATATAGTGAGGATAAGGATTTATATTCTCAAGATTATGTTCTAAAATTAATATTCCATTTTCGTTGCTAGTTTCCTTAAATCCAGCTAATCGGTACGTAACAAACATCATACGGTTACGGTCAGTCTGTCGAAACTCAGCCAAAAAGCGTTTACCTGCCTGTTTTGTCCTTTCCATTAGATATGTGAGGAGTATAGTACCAACGCCACGGGACATTACACGACAAGACATGAGAAGAAGTTTTAGGCAGTCGGCTTCCTCCGTCCTTTTTACAAGTGTTAAACCAATCTTCCCATAGGAGCCATATTTGTCTGATAACTCACAAACTAATAATAAATAATCTGGATGATTACGATAATAGTTTAATTCATCATAATCATAGGTAATACCAGTCGAATTTAATTGATTCGTACGTACTGTTAACTCCTCTGCACGCTGCAAATCTTCCTCACGAGCCTCACTAATCACAAAATTCATCCCAAGTGAAGCTAAAAATTCTTCTTTTGGGCCTTCATATTCTTCTTCATCCTTCGTTCTCTTAAGATTTTCTAAATACATCAGTCTTCGACGACGTGAATCTTCTGTAATTCTTTTTGGTTGTAGTCGTGGCAAGTCTAATAACGACTTATATTCATTTACATGTATACACAGAATATCATTATGAACACTCTGTACTTCTTCTAATTCAAAAGGTTGGTCATCAATGAACGCAAAAGTATCAATACCTATGTTTAAATTTTTTCTAATTTTCTCAATGGAACTAGATTTAGAGTTCCAATGAATCTCCGGATATAAAAAATACTCTTCTATTCCAAATTCCCGTAATTTAGCTATTGCATCTTCGTAGTTATTTTTACTAGCAACTGATTGCAGTATTCCACGTCGATCTAATTCACATATAATTTCATAAATTCCAGGTTTTAAAGTAACTGTACCACTCTCTAATAAAACACCATCCCAAATTGTACAATCTAAGTCCCAAACAACACATTTAATTTCCTTACTCATGATAATGCCTCCTTTGTTTTATTCATTTTCACAGTTCCCATCTCCATCACTATAAGCTTATCTGCCAAATGAAAATATTGATCGTCGTGAGTAATAGCAATAATACATTTACCCTTCGCTCGCATTTGAGGTAACAATTCTTCATAAAAGAAGCGTCTATAACCAGGATCTTGATCCGCTGCCCATTCATCAAATAAAAGTATAGGTCGATCTTCCAAATACGTAACCAGCAATGCCAACCTTTTCTTTTGTCCAGTTGATAGTTGCGTAGTAGTAAAGCGCCCATTCTCAATGCCAACCTTGTCACTCAGTTGGAGAAGTTCTAAATAATGATCGATTTCTGCTTTCATTCCTTCTGTATTAATTCCATATAGCCTATCAAAAACATGAAAATCACTCAGGATAGCTGAATAGTATTGATTCAATTCCTCTGGAGCTATTTCTTTTCCATTTAATAAAATGTTACCTTCATTAGGTTCATATAACCCAGTAATCAGTTTTGATAAAGTAGATTTTCCACTCCCATTACCACCAGCAATAAAGACTATTTCTCCAGAATTAAACTCCATGTCTATTGGACCAATACCAAAACCAGTAAAATCTCCATCTTTATTCTTATACTTATAACTTACATTTTGTAGCTGCAAACAAATTGGCACATCTAAGTACTCTTTTGTTGTCGCGATTTGCTCATTTGCCTTTATATGATCTACACTCTTCACCATTTGTTGAATACGTTGCCAAGAAATACGTACATTTACGAGCTGAGGGATACCGCCCAGTATTTCATTAACTGGACCTGTCATATACAGAAAAACGATTACATAGTTACTTATCGTCTCTTTCGGCATATTAACAAAAATTTCTGGAAATACGAAAACTACAATACCAATAACAAAAATGAATAATAGTTCTCCCAGAACAAACACATTTGCAAATTTAATATCTCCTATCGTTCGTTTAACACGATAGTTATTACAGCTTTCATTCATAACTTCTCGAAAATCGTTTCGTTTTCCAGTATGAAGCCTAAGCTCTTTGAAACCATGCCTTAGATCACCAATCAAACGAAAATATACATTCTGAATATCTCTTGTTTCATTCCAAACTTTATCTGCTTGTCGTCCGATCAAAGAATATACCCCTGCAGTAATAAAGATGATACACAAGGATAGTAAAAAGGCATACATATTCATTACACCAAGATAGAGAAAACAAAATAGTAACGTTAATAAACTTGTTCCAGCAGTAACTAATAGATTGAGAGAACGAGAGATAACTTCCGTATCGTTATTTAATGTCGCCTCTATTCGGCCCTTCTCAATCAACTCCAATTTGTAATAAGGAGTCTGTAACAACTTATCTGTTAATTCCATCCTTTTTTCATAAACTAGCTCGTTTGTATACGATACAATGCTAGTTCTAATAATACGTTGTGAAAAGACATACATAACGATTCCAAGTACAAAGTAAAACAACAAGCCATTTTCCAAATTATTTGATCTAACAAACGTTTCATTAATCACAAAAATGAGAAAGGCATTACCAAATCCTGATATTAATCCCAAAACAATTAAAGTCAAAAGCGACTTTCCCTTTTGTCTTGGAAAACAAAGATTTAAGAATGTATGGATAACATAGGCCAAACCCACCCCAGCAATTGCATATATTGCAAGTACAACAGTTGAAGGAGCCCAAACTTTTATAAATGCCCACGGAAGCCCTCCAAACAAGAGATTTGGTAGTTGATAAAGTGCATAAATCATTAGCCCATATATCGCAACAACTAATACCATATGTAACCATGTTTTTCCCGTTGGTAATATAAACTTTCTTTTTCTAAAAATAATCTCCCTGATTAAATGAAATAACATGACCAATAACGTTAGTAAACACAAAGATGAGATCACAAATAAGGCTGTTCCTATTTGATCCGTTTTCTTATATTCATCATAGAGTAACGGTTTAACTTCTTTATCTATCATCATATTTAAAAGACTGCTACCGATATAGTAAGTGTAATTACTATTCAGATTTGCTAATACTACGACCCCTATCTGTTCCTCATCACGGAAACCAATATACGATGAATAATTTGGGTTACTTCCACCATGTGAAATTTCCCCTCCACCACTTTGATAGACCTCCCATCCAGCTGCATATGAAGCTCCATTGCTATCTGGGGCAACCTTTCTATTCGCTTTATGAGAATCGTTAATCAATTCCTCCGGAAACATCCTAGGCTTTTCAACCCCAAGCTGTAATTTTAACCATCTTTCCATATCATTTATATTTGAAATAAAATATCCAGCCGGTGTATTCCCCCTATAATTAGGAGCGTCATAGGGTAATGATTGTAAGAAATTACGCTTGTAACCTTGGGCCATGTTATCTAATGGGGCCATCTCACGTCCAGCGTATGTACTCAATAAATCCAACTTTGATAGCACATGATCTTGAACATATCTTTCAAATGATTGATTAGTTGCCTTCTCGATTACTAAGCCTAATAGATCGTAGTTAACCGTAGAATATTCAAAACTGCTACCCGGCTCTCGGTTTAGTCCTATTGGCATAACATTCCTAATCGTTTTCTCAATAGAATCTTTGCCATTGGTTATAGGAATATATCCAATGGCCTTTTCCGGTATTCCACTAGTATGGTGTAATAAGTCATAAAGTGTAATTTCATAAGGTTTGCCTTTATACTCCATTTCAAACCATGAAACATATTTAGTTAAAGAATCACTAAGTTTAATTTTCCCTTCTTTTTCTAGCTGCAATACAGCTAATGCCGTAAAAGCTTTTGAAGTAGAACCTAGCTCGAAAAGCGTCTCATTCGTAACTTGACGTTTATTGTCTATATCGGCATAACCATAATTCTTCTTATAAATCGTTTCGTTTCCTTTTACAATTACTACTGAAAGTCCAGGAATACCTGCTTGAGATATTTGTTCTTCTATATGCTTCTGTATTTTCTTCTCATTAAACTGTACCGTTTCCTGCGCTTCCACCTGGCGATAAGGGAGTACTATTAAAGTCATTAAAATGATAAACTTCAACCATATGTTTAACTTCATATTTTTAGCCCTCTTTTAGTTAACTTGGATTAACTTTTCAATTTTCTTTTTAAATGGTTGCACAACATTTTGACCAATACGTTCAATTTCATGCTCACTAATCTGAGAAGTAATAAGAAAATAATTTGCCCCTATTTCCCAAAAATCAGTTAACGTCGAGATGACTTCCTCATAGCTACCAACAATAGAAATTGAATTAGATGGGTTAACTAAACTTAAACCTCCCCAAAGATGATCATCTATCCACATACTATCTTTTGTAATTAAATCTTTGTATCGGCGAAGTCCAACAGAATCTGCATTATCTAAAAATAGCTTAGTCATCCGCTTTAAGGCTGCTGGTGTTCTCTCAAGTAATTCATATGCTTCTTTATATGCTTCTTCCGAAGTCTCACGAGCAATGATGTCTACTAAAATAGCACCTGGAATTTTCTCGCGCCCATATTGCTTAGCGTAATTATTAACTGTTTGATAGTGTTCTCTAAGACTTTTGCGGTCTGTTGCATAAAGTATATAAGCATCGCCATACTCTGCAGCTACTCTCATTGCCTCCTCGGAGGACCCCGCTACAAAGTAGCGGGCACTTCGAGAGAGATCTTCCTTTGGATAAATATCACTATTTTCTACTTGATAAAACTCACCTTTATAGCTAGTTACTCCTCGTCTTAATTGTTGTAACAGCTCAATATATTCTTTTGTCCTAGCATATCGAACATGGTGCGGTTCTGGTAATCCATCACGCGCAAGGACAAGCGAGGCACTTCCAGTTACAATGTTAATATCTGCACGATTACCAATTAAACTATTTAAAGTATTCAATGCTTTTGCTGTTACGGTAGGAAGCATCTGGTTTGTATTTTGCGCAACCAAAATCTTTACAAACTCCGTATTCATTCCAATCATAGACGCTGCTATCATTGGATCAACAGATGTTGGTGCAATGGAAACCAATACCGAGTCAAAGTTATTCTTCTCAGCTCTTTTAGCTTGATTAACATATTCCTCTAGAAGTTCTTTTGTTTGTGGTGTTGGAATAACAGGTAATCCCCAGCAAAACTCAACTTTTGACGGAACTACTTCTTTATTAATCATGTTGTTCCCCTCCCTTTACTACTTTCTACTTTTTAAAGCAGATAATGTATTTTTCATAACCGATTTCGCTTTCAATAACTCTTTTTTATTTGTTAAATTGTTATTTACTTCTTGATTACTTAAATATTTAGCAAGAGATTTAATTGACGTATGCTCATAAAGAACAACTATAGGTAAGTCTCGTTTAAAGGCCTCTTTTAATTTCACATTAATACGAACAAGATCTAAAGAACTCATTCCTAGATCGAAGAAATTATCGTAAATTCCTATTTCTTCGATTCCAAACATATCTTTTAATAATTCGTATAATTGTTGTTCAATTTCATTAGTTGGTGGTCTATACGTTGTGGAAACATCTGAACGATTCTGCTTTAATCTATTCTTACTTCCTTTTTCCAATAGTTCATTATAATAGTTGGCACCATTTAAAAGTTTCCAATGTAAATCTATTGGAGAAACCACGACTTGTTGTTGATTTCTATTGATGATACTACGGAATACTTTTAAACCCTCTTCTACAGTTACACCATCATGTAATACACTTTCCATATCCATATTAAATTGCTTTGCCCATATTTCAGCCGACTTAAGTGACATACCCACCTCTTGCCAATCTGGCCAATTAATAGCTACAGTGAACACTCCATCATGAGCCCGCTTATAAAACGCAAATGCATCTAAAAATTCATTCGCTGCATTATAACCACTCTGACCAAATTTCATATGATACGCCACATTACCAATTGATGAACATAATACGAAGAAATCAATTGGTTCATCTTTTAATAAAGCATCGAGTACTAGTGTACCTTTAATTTTCGGAGCTAAAATTTTATTATTAGATTCTTTTTCACGATTCATCATAATACCTAGATAATCAGCGACACCTGCTGCATGAATTACGCCATTAATAGAACCAAAACGAGATTTAGCCTTATCAATTGCCCGTTTCATATCATCTTGATTGGAAACATCAGAACTTAGGATCATGTATTCTGCACCTTGAGACTCCATTGTCAACAAATCAGAAATAACTCGGCTTACACGCTCGTCTTTATTTTCTAAGTACTGTTCCCATTGATTACGAGGTGGGAACTCTGAGCGGCCAATCAATATAAGTTTGACATTTGGTACTCTATTAGCTAAATCTTTTGCAATTTCAAATCCAATTCCACCAAGTCCACCAGTAATTAAATAAACGCCACCCTCTCGTAATCTATCAATTTCTACATCTTCTTCCTCAAAAGGACTTTGAATAATCGTTTGCGCCCATCGATGACGTCCTCGATAAGCTACAACTATATCAGTAGAATCCACAAAACTCTCCATTAAACCCGCTTCTTCAAACATTTGTTGAGAATCTGTATCCATATCAATGGTACGACATTTTATATTTTGAAACTCAAGATTGCATATTTTTGAAAAGCCTAGAATTGTAGCTTGCTCTGGCTTTAAGTTCAGCTCTGTACCTGTAACTTCAAACATACGGTCAGTAAAAATGTTTAACTGTAATGCTCCCTCATAATTAATTTTCCCAATTGCTTGTGCAATATAAAGTAACGAATAATATCCTTCATCCATTGATCGTTCAATTCTCTCTTGATCGAGAATAACCTCATTAACTGGATTAAAGCTCCAAGCATGTATAATCTTATTTGGTAATAAATCTTTTTGTTCTAATTCTGAAAATAGCATTTCATAATGCATTTTTTGAGATGGACATATCGTATATAAACCGTCGGATTTTTCAGAGAAAACACCACCTGTTTTAACTTCAATTACATCATGACCTTCTCTTTTTAATTTTTCTATCAGTCGATTGAATCGATTTAGATGATCATTGAAAATAAGCCATTTATATTTTTGTTCTTTCTTTATTTGTATAGATTTTAATGTTTTGCGTTCCCAAGAAGGCAAATAAAACCAGTCTTTAATATCAGCCTGTTTATTATGGCCTCTTGTTTCCTGAGTTAAACTCTGAGATTGAGTATTTAAAAATGGATCAGCTTTAAATCGTTTTTTCATGAAAGGATACGTTGGTAAATCTAATAACCTTTTTTTCTCACTGTTATTAAAAGTATTCCAATTTATAGTTCCACCTTGCATCCATAACCGTCCCATTTGCTTGCATAAATGCTCGAAGTCATTTGATTTATCCAGAGGATGACGTAACATGTTTAAAGCCAATTGATCTTTACTTCTATTTAAATGTTTTAATACAAAAGTTGATAATGCATTACCTGGGCCAATCTCAAGGCAAATTACATTTTTTAAATGAAAAATTTCAGATAATCCCTTTGAAAATTGAACAGTACTTCGTAGATGCTGTGCCCAATAAGAAGGTGATGTGGCTTGATTTGCTGTAATCATTTCACCTGTAACATTAGATATATAAGGTATTTTAGGACTTGATAATTTTATATTTCCTACAGCTTGCTCAAATGCATCTAGAACTTCATCCATCATTCGAGAATGGAAAGCATGCGAAGTAAATAGACGCGTTGTCTTTACTCCATGATTTAAAAGTAATTCCTCAATCTTATTGATTGAAAGTACAGTACCAGAAATTACTGAATGTTGAGAGGAATTTACAGCTGCTATATCTACATCATCTGTTATATAGGTTTGTAATTCATCAACAGATAAATTTACACTTAGCATAGCGCCTTCTGATACGCTATTCATTAACTTCCCTCTAATCATTACTAAATGTAATGCATCTTCATAAGACATTACTTCTGCTAAACAAGCTGCTACAAACTCACCAATACTATGGCCAAACATGACCCTTGGATAAACTCCCCAATTCATTAGAAGCTTGGCTAATGCATATTCAATAGTGAATAGTAGAGGTTGCGTCATTGAAGTTCTATTTAACTGTTCAGTTGCTTTATCCTCTGTCTCCTTTGTAGGATACAAAATATTTTTCATGTCTATATCTAACCAATTTGAGAGTAAGGCTAAACCTTGATCAACGTGTTCACGAAATACAGGTTCATTTTCATATAAATCTCTACCCATATTGATATACTGTGATCCTTGCCCTGAAAAAAGAAAGGCTAAAGGTCTACTCTCCATTGCGTTTGTTTTCTCTAGTCCCGTATCACCAAGTTTTTCTATGGCATCCTCTATTCCATTAACAACTACAGCAGTTCTATATGGAAATTCACGACGACCTTTTTGTAATGTATAAGCTGTATCAGATAGTGATATCTCTGGATTCCCCTTCAAATGCAATAATAGATCGTTAGTAGCTTTATCTAAGGATTCCTCTTTTTTTGCTGAAACAGCTAATAAGTTCCAAGATTGTTTTTCAAAATTCTTAGCATTGTCAGGAACAGACTCTAACACTATATGTGCATTAGTTCCACCCATCCCAAACGAACTAACACCCGCTCTTCTTACCTCTTCTTTCCATGGGATAAGTTCCGTATTTACACGAAACGGATTTTTTCCAAAATCAATGCTAGGGTTTGGGTTATTATAATGAAGGCTCGGCGGAATTTTCTTGTTTTTCAAAGCTAAGACCGTCTTTATAAATCCTCCAACTCCTGCTGCAGCATCTAAATGTCCAATGTTCGTCTTCACTGATCCAATTAAAACTCTACCTGGTTCTTGCTTACCAAAAGCTAACTTCAATGCTTCTACTTCTATAGGATCACCTAGTTGTGTACCAGTACCATGAGTTTCTATATATGAGATTTCTTCAGGCTTAACGCCAGCTATTTCATGAGCAGATTTTATAACAGCAGCTTGTCCATCAACCCCTGGCGCTGTAAATCCAGCCTTATTGGACCCATCATTGTTTACTGCAGCTCCCTTAATAACTCCATGTATTAAATTCCCATCTCGAAGAGCGTCCTCTAACCTTTTCAGTACTACAATACCAGCACCATTTCCACCCACTGTTCCTTGAGCATCCTTATCAAAAGCTCGACAATGACCATCTGGTGAGAAAATCATACCATCTTCATATAAATATCCTGTTTTTGTTGGATAAGTTATACTAACTCCCCCGGCCAAGGCTATATCGCATCGTCCATCGATAAGATCTGCCCATGCGTTTTGAATAGCAACTAAGGAGGTAGAACAAGCAGTTTGTACTGTAATCGCTGGTCCTTTTAGATTTAATTTATAAGCTAATCGAGTAGCAAAGAAATCTTTTTCGTTTAACAACATTGCTTGGAAATCTTCTAATGTATTAGAAGATTCACTAGCAATAGAACGAAGCCAGTGGAAATTTGGTGATCCTCCAACATAAACTCCTGTATTCATATGAGAAGAATTAACCTCACCTGCTTGTTCCAGTGCTTCCCATGCGCATTCATGAAGTATACGCAGTTGTGGATCCATCATTTCAGCTTCTTTTAGACTGTAATCAAAAAATTCATTATCAAATGCATCTACATCTTCTAAATACCCTTTAGATTTTATATAATTAGGTTTTTGAATCACTTCTTTTGGTATGCCCATCTCACTAAGTTCTTCATCTGTAAATGTACGAATGGATTCTATCCCTTGTTCTAAATTTGACCAGAATTGCTTAAGATTAGAAGCACCTGGCATACGAACCGCCATACCAACCACTGCTACATCATTTTTATTCATAGATAAAAGATTTTCTTTCTTAACTTCTTCAGGTTGGTGTTCCATAGCATTATCACTTCTAAAGTAGGAAGCTTGATCATGAACCGTTGGGTATCGGAATAACATAGGCATTGTAAGTTCTTTTTCAAACTTGCTTCGTAAACGAGAGAACAATCGAACCATTTTTAAGGAGTTCCCTCCAACATCAAAGAAATTATCATACAACCCTACTTTTTCTACCCCCAAAACTTCCTTCCAAACATCAGCTACCGTTGTTTCAAGCTCATCTAGTAAATCATTTGGTTGTACTAACTTAGTAGGCTTAGGTAAAGCACGACGATTAACTTTTCCATTCGTAGTTAATGGCATTTCACTTAAAAGTACAAAATACATAGGTATCATATACGAAGGTATTTTGTCAGTAAGATAATAACGTAATTCATTTTGAGATATATCTTGATCAGTTAGTATATAAGCACACAGTTCTTGTTCCTCTCCAAAAGCAATAGATAAAACTACCGCTTCCTTCACATCCGCATGCTGTTGTAAATGATGTTCTATTTCTCCTGTTTCAATTCGATATCCACGTATCTTCACTTGATGATCACTACGACCTATATACTCCATTTCGCCATTTTCAAGAATACGGACTAAATCTCCTGATCTATATAATCTTTCACTTGGATTATAAGGATTCTGTATAAAACGTTCACTGTTTAGTTCAGGACGATTTAGATATCCCCGCGCAACTCCATACCCTCCAACATAAAGTTCCCCTTGCATTCCCTTAGGTGTAGGATTCATATGTTTGTCAAATACATAGCACGAATACGTAGGAAGAGGCACGCCTATAGCACTAAGATTACTGTGCATTTCTTTTTCTCCAATTTCCTTATAAGTAACATGTACTGTTGTCTCAGTTATTCCATACATATTTACTATGACCGTATTAGGTGAACGCTTAAACCAACTTTGCAGTAAACCTGGCTTCAGCATTTCCCCTCCAAATGTAATTAACCTAATTTTAAAAGCAAGTTTAGGCATCTCTTCAACTACTTGTTGAAAAACATAGAATGCAGATGGAGTTTGATTCAATACCGTTACTCCCTCATCTGCAATCAACTGAGCAAGTTTATACGTATCACGGATTGTTTCTTTTGTTGCCAGGACAAGACGTCCACCATAAGTAAGTGATCCAAATATCTCCCAAACTGACATATCAAAACAGAAAGAATGAAATAGTAACCACACATCATTACTAGAGAATTTAAAACTATTTGGTTGATGCATGACAAGTTGTATTACATTACTATGTTCAATCATAACCCCTTTAGGACGTCCTGTTGTTCCAGAAGTATAAATGACATATGCTAAATTATTTGGGGCAACATCTACTCTCTCGAAATCTTGCATCGGTGTCTTATTAAGTTCTTCAATAAAAAGTATTGTGCTATCAAATTTAACTTTATCCTCAAATAAATTTGAGGTTATTATTACATTTGAACCACTATCTTGAAGAATAAAATCAATGCGTTCCTGCGGATAATCAGGATCAATTGGAACATAAGCCCCACCTGCTTTTAAAATACCAAGTAGAGAGATAATCATATTAAATGAGTAATCCAACATTACAGCTACTGGCGAATCTAAAGTTACACCTTCTTTTAGAAGAGCAAATGCCACTTTATCCGCACGCTCATTCAATTCTCCATAAGTCATCTCACTATTCTCAAATGTAAGTGCCACTCTCTCAGGATGCTTTTCAGCTTGCATCTCAATTAATTGATGAAGTGTTGTGTGTGGGAATGTAGCACTTTGATTTTGACCACCTTGAAGCAAAAACTTTTCTTCTGCCTCATCTAACATCTTAAGAGTTTGTATTGGTTGTCCTTCATCTAAAAGCATTGAATCTAATAGTTGTATAAAATGGTTAGTTATACTGGTAATAATGGATTCATCAAATATATCTTCAGGCCACATCATTGCAAGTTTAATAGAATCGAAACACTCTATTGAGACGGTTAAATCATAGTTGGTCATTTCATTTACTTCATAACCTGAAATTCTTACACTTTCATCAATTTCTTTCAGCTTTTCTATATCAAGAGGATAATTCTCAACTACCATAATAGTGTCAAATGACACGTTTAAATCAACAATTGGAGTCGTTTCATATTCAGTTCTTCTTTGGACATCACTTTGAATTCTTTGTAAAAGATCTGAAACAGTCATTCTCCCATCAGCACTTACACGAAGTGGTGGTGTATTTATAAATAAACCTACCATTTCATTCAGACCGTGCATTGGAATTGAACGCCCGGATACTGTTGTACCGAATATTACGTCCTCTGAATTTTTGTACCTTTGTAATAATAGACCCCAGGCTGTATAGAATAATGTAGCCAATGTTACACCTTGATTACTTGCAAAACTTCGAAATCTATCACTTTGCTCTTTATCTATCTCTTTTACATATGTTTTTGCTTTTTTTAGTTGATTAGAATTTTTATTGGATAAATTTATTTGTTCAGTTAATTCATTTAAATATTGTTCCCAAAAAAGCTTTTGTTTTGATTTATCTTGTTTTTGTTGCCATAGTATATATTCTTTAAATTTCTTTTTATTTATAGATGATGGTACATCTCCCTTTATTAACTCTCGATATACCTTAATAAACTCTTGTAAAATAATACTATTACTCCAACCATCAAACAAAATATGATGATGACGTAAAACCATTTCATATTCGCCTTCGTTCAAATGGCACAGTTCGATAGAAAAGGGAACTGTTTGTAAATCAAAGCTTTCTGTATCATTAGATACTTTGCCATCACTATAAATAATGTTCGGAGTATGCTCTTTTAGTATAAGTTGTACAGGTTGTTTAACTTTTTCCCATCGAAAAATTGTACGCAGCATTTCATTTTCCCGCGTTACATAATTCCACGCCTCTTCAAACTTTGAAATATTAATTTTTCCAGTTAAGCAAAGTCGAAGTTCTTCATGATATAGCTTTCCTTCGGGTTCTTTCAAATAATGATAAAGAATACCTTCCTGCACTGGTGTAAGGGCGATTACATCTTCAATATCTTCTTTATGAATCTTTACTGCTTTCCTCATTAACAGAACCTCCTACAAGTGTGGTATGGTGTGAATATTTATCGGAACCTAATAAGGCAAGTGCTTTTCTATCTATCTTTCCGCTATCCGTTAATGGCATTTCATTTACACGTACAAAACGGTTAGGTATCATATAATCTGGTAAAAATAAGCGAAGATATTTTTTTAACCTCTCTAACTCAATATCATTTTCTGACTCATAGAAAGCTATTAACTTAACTACCATCTCTGATTCTTGTCTTACAATTACCGCACATTGTAAAACTCCTTCACAAGACATTAAACACGATTCTATTTCCCCTAACTCAATACGAAGCCCATTAACTTTAACTTGAAAATCAATTCTTCCATGAAACTCAATATTCCCATCCGATCTTATTAAAGCTAAGTCACCAGTTTTATATATACGGGTATCAAGGGAATATTGTACAAACTTTTCTGCCGTTAATTGCGGCCTATTTACATATCCACGTGCTAATCCTATACCTGAGATACATAATTCTCCTATATGGCCTTCCGGAAGTTTATTACCATATTTATCAACAACAAACATCTCAATATTCTTAATTGGTCGCCCTATTGGAACGCTCCCTTCTGTAATCTCATGTGTCGGACAATCATAAGCAGTCACATCAATGGTTGCTTCAGTAGGTCCGTACAGATTAGTAAGAAGTGTACCATTAGAGAAATTTAGCAACTTATTAAAACGGTTTACATGTTGAGACAGTAGTGCCTCACCACTAACAAATACTTGTTTCAACGATTTTATTCGGTTAGTTTCACCTGTCACATCAAGATAGTGTAAAAATGCACTTAACATAGATGGTACAAAATGCATAATTGTCACGTCATTACTTTCAGTTGTCTCAATAATAGCCTGTGGAAACTTCTCCATCCCCGGCGCAAGAATACATACTTTGGCTCCAACTATGGCCCACCAGAACATCTCCCATACGGATACATCAAATGTATAAGGGGTCTTTTGTAATATAGTATCCTTTGAACTAATTGGATAAGCCTCTTGCATCCACTCAATTCGATTTATTAAGGCCGAATGCTCAATCATAACACCCTTAGGTTTCCCGGTTGAACCGGAAGTGTATATTACGTACACAAGATCAGAGGGTTTGTTAATACACTCTAGATTTTCACTCTTTCCTTCATAGGAAATCGAATCTAAAGCCAACATATCAGCCTTCAAACTATCTTGAAAACGATGTAGGATTTGCTTTTGCGTAAGTATTAATTTAGCACCGCTATCTTCTATAATGAATTGTAATCGTGATGATGGATGATTCGGGGAAAGCGGAAGATATGCTCCGCCCGCTTTCAATACCCCGAAAATTCCGACAACCATTTCGATAGATCGCTCTACCATAATACCTACAACTGTATCTGGACCAACTCCACCTTCACGTAAAAGACGAGCTAATTGGTTACTTTTTTCATTTAATTCCTTATAGGTTAATGTTTCTTTTTTAAAGATAACAGCAACCTCATCTGGCGTACGGACTACTTGTTCTTCAAACAGCTTTTGTATACATGTACTCATCCGGGTTGTATCACTCCTTTAGTTACAGGTATTTTTTCAATGGCACGTTTCGCTTTTTTAGCAAATCCCTTACCAAGTAATAGCTGATGAATCTGATTACTCCCCTCAACGATCTCCATTGTTTTGGAATCTCTAAAGCACCTTGATATTGAATAATTATCATTACAACCAAGTGCTCCCATAATCTGTACAGCATTCGTTGAATGCCTTGTACCTGAGCGCGATGCAAAATATTTTGCAATCATAATCTTTTCAGTAGCATCAGCTCGATGTTCATTTTTGGCCTTACAAGCTTCTAAACTAAGGAGTATAGAAGCTTCTAAATCTACTCCCATATCCGTAATCATATGTGAAATCATGCCATGATCAATTAGAGAGTTACCAAATGCACTTCTATGTAATACATGATTCCCACAGATTTCTAAACAAGTACGTAATACACCAAGAGCAGCAAAGGCAATTGAAATACGCCCAAATTCTAAAGCATACGGTGCAAGGTAAGTAAAAGCAAATCCTGGTCTACCAATGATATTTTCTAAAGGTATTTCTACATTATTGAATTCAATTTCTGCCAAATATGCAGCTTTAAATCCAAGCATGTCTCTTATATGAGTAACATTTACACCCGCACTATCTTTTGGTACTAAACAGGCAACTGGTTGTTCACCATTTAGTTTTCCAAATACCAAAAACACATCCGCAGCTGCACCAAAAGTGATCCACTTCTTCACTCCATTAAGTATTAATTTATCCCCGTGTTGATCGAAGTTCGTTTTAATCATATTTAAATCTGATCCTGCTCCAGGTTCAGTAAGGGCTAATGCAGCTATTTGATTACCAGATGCAAGTAATGGTAACCACTGATTTTTTTGATTTTCTGTTCCCCATTTTAAAATCGTTTCTGTTACCATCGTATGGACATTAAATAATCCCGAAAGAGAGACACTACCTCTTGCTATTGCTTCAGTAAATAACCCATACGTTACATAATCCCATTCTAATCCACCATACTCTGATGGAAGTGTTCCACCTAAATAACCATTTTTAGCACAAGTCTTTATTATGTCTGATGGAATACCCTGTTCAATCTCCCAACTATTAGCGTAAGGTTCTATATTTTCATAAACAAAATCCAAAAAATTCTGATACATTTTATATTGAGATGGCTCTAAGTATTGTTTCATGTCCATTACCGAACCATTTGCTTATTTCTTATAAAATTACCAATAGAATTTACAGACTTATAGTTATCCATATCTAAGTCATCCATAGTTACCTTTATGGCAAATTCTTTTTCAAGAAAAGTCATCAATTGGATTGCAAATAAAGAATTAACTAATCCTTCTTCAAAAATCTCAGTATCATCATTAAATTCAATACCTACATGATCTTGAATATACATATGAATAATTTGTTCTAAATTTTTATCTTGCATTTTATACACCCCTATTTGTAATTTTTAATTTTAATAAGCGTAAAAACCTTTACCACTCTTTCTACCACATTCACCTGCATCCACCATCTTTTTAAGTAATGGACAACATCTAAACTTTGGATCTTGATATTCCTCATAAAGTACATTCAAAGAATGTAATACTGTATCTAACCCAATTAAATCTGCTGTTTCTAATGGACCCATTGTATGTCCAAAGCATTTTTTAAATATATCGTCTACCTGTTTAGGCGTTGCTACACCATCCATTACAACCCAAGCCGATTCATTCATGAATAAGTGGGAGATACGGTTAGAAACAAACCCAGTCTGATCATTAACCACAATTGCATCTTTATCTAATTGTTTGAGGAAAGATTGAGCTTTTTCGACCGTTTCATCTGAAGTTAAATACCCTCTAATAACTTCTATAGATGGTTTCATATATACCGGATTCATAAAATGCATTCCTATTATTTTATCTGGACGCTTTGTTACTCCTCCTACTTTTGTTATTGAGATACAAGACGTATTGACTCCAAAAATTGTATCCTTTTTACATATCTCATCTAATCTTCTATAGATCGGCTCTTTAATTTGCCAGTTTTCTGGAACATTTTCTACTATATAATCACATTCAGCCACTTCATCAAGATTAGTAGAGCTGCTTATTAACGAAAGTACTTCTTCCTTATGCATTCTAGGAAATGCTTTATTAATTAGAGGAGCAAAGCGAACTGTCTCTAATATTTTCTCTTCCGCTATTTCTAACTGCTCTTCTGTAACATCAATTAATACCGTTTCTAGACCATGCAGCACTAAATCTACTGCCATGCCGATCCCCATTGTTCCAGCACCTACAATACCAATTTTCTTGAACATTTATCCATCATCGCTCCCTTAATATATTTATAATTTATATCTAAAAACTTTTACATTGAAGAACTCTTTGCAGGTAACGTTTTTGTTCTCTCTCTTTAATCTGTTTTTCAGTAAGTGCTGTTTTCATCATTTGGATTGCTTCTTCTACATCACTTTTCTCCACTGAATACCCCGAATTAATTTTTTCTTCCAATTGACTTTGGACCTTTTGAAATGGGAGTACTACCTTTTTCTGATAATCACTTAAATCTGTATTATAATTTTTTGTACTTACAACTACAGTTAAACACCCTGATATAACTTCTTCATAATCAGATTCTTGTAATGTAAAAGAATTTTTTGTATTTAGGATATCTTTCTCCCTTTCATAATTAAATGTCGATATAGCAGGGTTAATAGCTTGCAGAAGATACTTCAAGACTTCCTTTGGTCCCATTTCAATAGCTTTCATAGACCCTTGATTCATTAGATAGTGAATCATGTCCAACCATTTCACAGGCTTTATTAATTGTAAGTAAAGGTTTTCTCTTATATTTTCTACACCTTTATACATTGAACTATCATGATTCGCTATGACAGGTACTAATGGCTGTTTCATATCTATATTTTCTAGTACACTCTTATATTTTTCAGCAGCAGGTTGCATCATAGGAGAATGAAATGGCCCACTTAATTTAAGGGGGATTGCAATTCCCCCATGCTCTACTACCATTTCACAAGCTAACTGAACCGCAGAGTTTGTACCAGAAATTGATGTTTTATTTGGAGTGTCATAAGCCGATATATATACTTCCTGTCCCTTGGTTAACAATTCTGAACAAATACCTTCAACAATTTCTGGAGCAAGATTGTTAACCCATGCCATAGTTCCATCTATAGTCAATGCATAGCTACTCAAAATCGTACTACGTTCTTGTACTAATTTTAAGGTATCTGAAAATGCAATTGCTCCAGAAGCACATAGAGCTGTATATTCTCCCAAAGAATATCCAATCATTGCCTCTGGTTTATTGCCTATTTCCTGTTCAAAAACTCGAAAAGCTGCCATGCTAGTTGTTACTAAAGCAGTCTGTGAATTTTGTAACTTTTCAAGGTCAGCTTTGTATATCTTCTCCATACAAAGGGAAGCCATGTCTATTTTTAGAGTGTCACTTGCTTCTTCAAATATCTCACGTGCTACAGGGAAGTTTTCATAAAGGTACTTACCCATTCCAGAATAATGGGATCCTACGCCAGGAAACATAAATACAATATTCATCTTTTTATCTCCCTTTTTTTCATCTTAAGCTATCTTCAACTCTATCTAATAAAGCTCGTCCCTCTTCAGTTTTTCTTAAATTCACTAAATCAACTACATAGCGAATATCTGATACATCATTCCATCCTAAATCCAGTGCAAAATTCATATGCTTTAACGAAAGATCGATTCTATCAATTAATGAATAACCACATGAAAGTAAAAAGTGATGCCATGCATTTAAATCTCCTACAGTACGAGCTTTTTGTACAAACTCACTAGCTTTATTAAAATCTGAATAGTATCTTAGTTGATGGTATGCGGTAAAAACGAAATTATCTAATTCGTTATAAGGAAACACATAAGCTGTATAGGTTTGAAGATTTGTGAATCCAACTTTTCCCGCTAGTTTAATAGATGGAATACGAAAATCCTCTGTCTTCCAATGTGGTGTTCTTCCTTGTTTTAAACAGTCATCCAAGAATGCTCTTGCAGCCAACCAAGCATACCCTTTACTTCGCTGGAATAAATCATAAGTGTTAATTCCAATTTCCACATCAGTATCTGTCGCAAAAACCGATAAGCAACTAGTTACAACTTGTTCATGTACCATTACTACATAACCAAATCCATTTCGAATGAAATCCTGAGTTGACTCCCAAAAATCAACAATATCATCCCGTACCATTGCGAACTTTTTATCTGATAACATGTCGATTGTAATACGTTCCACCGTTACCTCATCAGGCATATTAGGTTTAGATAACTTATTATAAGACTCCGGATCAAAAGTAAATGTTACTCGAGTGTAAGGTTTAGGAATAAACATTTGCAATTGTTCCTCGACAACCTGTTTCCATTTTGATTCGGGTAATAATTCAACCTGAAAAAAGTCATCCCCTATCTGCTGAGCCTCAGGTGCAATTACTTCTTTAATAAAAGTTGGTAGACTTGAAACAAAATTACTTGTAGGATCACCTAATAAATAAAAAATTTCTTGTTCTGCCCATACAAGTGCACATCTAGGGTTATTAGGATTATCCACATAAATATGTCCCTTATTGTAACCATGAGCTATACCATTAAGTATTGGATGGTTCTTATAATCAACGAGAAGTGGTGATATTTGTTTGAATTCATCCTTTTCTTTTACCAATTCATAAATCATATTCTTAAAAGTCCTCCCTTTTGAGAACAAGTGTGAAGTGCATGCTGCGCAATAATTGGCTGAAGTACCTGCGAGGTACCTTCAATAATTTCTAAAACCTTTGCTTCCCTAAATAAACGCTCAACAGGATATTCTCTTGAAAACCCGTTTCCACCAAACACTTGGACAGCGTCTGTGGCTACCTTCATAGCCATCTTTGAGGCAAAATATTTTGCAATGGTTGTTTCAATTACAGCATCAGTATGTCTATCCTGACGCTTTTTCCCAGCCTCTTGGCATAACGAACGAGCTGCTTTTATATTTACACTTGCTTCTGCTAAAATTGTTTGAATTGCTTCATATTCACATATATATTTATTTCCTTGTTTTCTTCTTCTTGAATAAGCTACCATTGCTTCTAGTGCTTCTTGAGCAATGGCTACTCCCGCCCAGGCAATACTATATCTACCATGATCAAGAGCTGTGTTAACTACATAACTCCATCCACCCCCAATTGGTCCTAACAAATTTTCAGCTGGTACCTTTACATCTTGCAAATGAATCTCAGCTATATGCGAGGAATTACTTGCTAACAGTTTACTCATTTTATTTGTAGAAACACCCGTCATTGACCGTTCAACAATAAAAGCGCTAACTTTTCCCTCACTAGACGCAAAAACTAAAAAACAATCCGCAATGTCAGCAAAAGAAATCCATTTTTTGTGCCCATTAAGAATAAAATGATCATTAACTTGTTTATAGGAAGTTCCAACAGCTTTTGCATCAGAACCAACCTCTGGCTCAGTTAGGGCAAATGAAAATAATAGGTTCCCCTTTGCCATCTCAGGTAACCATTTTCTCTTTTGCTCTTCAGTCCCCCACCTTTTAATTGACTCCCCTACTAAAGATACATGAACTGTAAGTAATTCACGAACCGAATTACAAGCTTTACCAATGATTTCAGTAAGACGACCATAATCTAAAGAATCAAGAGAAAGCCCACCATATTCTTTTGGTATCGTTGCACCCAATACACCATAACTTGAGATTTCTTGTATCACATCATAGGGAAGCTCTTCATTACTTTCAAACTCACTTGCTCGAGGCCGAAGCTTCTTTTCCGCAAACTCATCAACTACTCCCAGAATCTCTTCTGCATTACTCATACTGTGAAATTCCCATTCTTCTTTTTGTTAATTAGATCAACCATATTATTAATAGTAGAAAAGTTAATAATATCAAGTTCATCATTATCTACTACTATATCAAACTCCGTTTCTATGAAATTTAACATTTGCATAGCAAAAAGCGAATTTACATAACCTTTTTCAAATATGTTGTCATCATTAGCAACAATAGTTTCCTCTGCATTAAAAATAATAAGATTTTTTTTAATGTATTGACGTATTTTTTCATGATTATCCATGTGATTACTCCTTCTGAGACCTGGGAAATCAATTAACCTATATCCCAATTAAAATCAGTCTCTATTTTTATTTTTTCTTTCTCCTGAGTCGCAGATAAAACAAGTTCTTTTTCCTCACTTGTTAACATTTGAATATCTTTTAGACTAACATTAGGATGAGTTGTTATTTCTTCTAATAGAAGGTTAAATCGCCGTCCAAATTCTACTATTGTTGATTTATCAAATAAAGATGTAGCATATTCAAAAGTGAATTCATATATATCTTTATTTTCTTCAGCAATAAGAGTTAAATCAAACTTACTTGTTAGTGTATCTGTGTTTGTTTCCGTGCTAATTTCTAATCCATCCACAACTGTATGTTTTTCATCCGAATTTTGTAATACAAACATGACATCAAATAAAGCACTTCGGCTTAAGTCTCTAGAAAGATCTAATTTTTCCACTAACTGATCAAATGGATACACCTGATGTTCGAAAGCTTCTAACGTATCGTTTTTCACTTTTTTCAAGTGATTAATAAAAGATTGATCTGGATTTATTTGATAACGTAATGCAATTGTATTTACAAACAACCCCATAAGAGGTAACAGATCAGCATGCGGCCTACCTGCAACTGGTGATCCTATAATGACATCCTTTTGTTCCCCATGCTTGTACAGAAAAATAGTGAAGGTAGCCATAAGTAACATAAAAGGTGTCGTATCAGTTTCTAGTGCTATTTTTTTTATTTTTTGAGTAATTTCCTTGTTTACTTGGAAATTGTATTGTTCACCCTCAAAACTCTTTACTGGTAGTCGACCTCGATCGTATGGTAATTCAAGAACTGGTATATCCCCTGAGAATAATTCCTCCCAGTATTTCTTATGGATATCAAATTCTTTAGAAGATAATAATTTTTGTTCCCACACAGCATAATCTTTATATTGCAAACGATTTTCCGGCAATGTTTCCCCAGCATATAGGTCCTTAAAATCATGCATAAAGATACTTAAAGACACGCCATCTGTTATGATGTGATGAAGGTCAATTACAAGTAAATAACTATTATCTTTTAGTTCCTTTAGTCCAGCCCGCATTAACGGAACCTTAGAAAGATTAAATGGTTGCAACCATTCTTTATACTCTCCCTTTATCATTTCTAGCTCAAATGTTACCTGTTCTAATACTCTCTGTACTAATTGATCTCCCTGCCACTCAAACTGTGTTCTGAGTATTTCATGGCGTTTAATAAGCTCTTCAAAAACTAATTCTATCCTTTTCCGGTCCACCGTTCCTTTTAGAATAAAACAACTTGGTACATTGTATGTCATCTGTACCCCATCCATCTCTTGTAATAGCATCATTCTTTTTTGGGCTGATGAAACCGGGTATACCTCAGATTTCGGTACTATTTCTATCTCATGCAATCTATTTTCTTTTGAATTTTTAATAAAATGGCTTAAAGTTCTTATTGTTGGATACTCAAAAAGATTTGCTAATGATAATTGCACATTAAATTCTTTCCATATTTTAGCGTTGATTACAGTAGCATGAAGGGAATGACCACCAAGTGCGAAAAAATTATCTACCACACCAATACAAGGATTACCTATAACTTCTTTCCATATATCAACTAGCTTTCTCTCCATATCATCGAGTGGTTTTACATAATTAGTAATCTCCATCGATGGAGAAGAATCTATAATTACATTCTTTGTATTACCTTCTATAACAGAAATAAGAAATGTCGTTATTTGTTCAGCTAAATTTTGCTCGTATTCTGCAGCATGGTGAATTTTATCTGAAATGTTTACTATTCCTTCTTTAGTTACTGATTTTGTTAAGTGCATTTTTATCAATGATCCACGAATTACTCCCCAATTGGCAGCTGCTGTCTTCATAGATTCAGCGATAGTTTGGAAGTCCGAGTGATAACGCTCACCAAGAAACGAAAGCATTTTTGAAAACTTCACTCGGCCATCTACAACTTGACCTAAATGTGAGAATAACGGAACATCATTAAAGTCTAAATATCCATCTGTCTCTTTATTTAAATCAAACCTACTTATTAGTTTCGTAGCAAAAAGGTGCATTTGTGAAAAAATATGTTTTTCATCTTTTATATGTTTTATCCAATTTGACAAATCGGTTGTAATCGATTGTATGTCTGTGATTTCATCTTCAGTAACTTTTAAAGTACTTACTTTTTGATAACCCTTATGAAAAAGTTCTGTTGAAAGTTGTGAATTTTTAACCATAAAATATGGATCGGTAATAATGAAACAGTCTTCTTCGGGCTCATATCCTACAATAACAAATGAATGAACAATATGATTTTTTAGATAATTCTCATCCCAAGGAAGCCAGTATGCATTCATGGTTACCACCACAGGAAATCCCGAGTATAATTGTTCTAATATAATTTCAAATCCTTCATCGGATGAATCTGTATCAAATATAGTACTTTTTATACCATGATATTTTTCTAAATCACTTACAAAATAACCAGACTCTGTATATAAACCATCCCCTAGATTTCCATTATCGACAGGAGAAAAACCAAAATCCCATAATCTAGCGTACATTAAATAATGTTTACGCTTAAACCAATTAGCTAACGTAGCAATTACATCATCAATACAATTCTGTTCAGAACTTTTACAAGGCTCTACATCATATAAGATTGAAGAAGTATAATTTCCCATTTACTCACCTCTATATTTTTACCAACAGGAAAAACTATTGTAATTTGGTTATTTCTCTATACTAAGTTGACAGAGATATGTATATCTTCTTTAAAAAGCTATCCATTATTATTAACACATTTCATATAAAGAATCTTATTTCTCGAATCACTTTTTTATTTTAATCATTCTATAATAGGGAGGAGAATTCCCTAACTCATAGTCACCAGAATAAACACTAACATTCTAGAAAGCTAAGAGGGAAAGCTCCTTTAATCCCACAGTATAGCAAGTGTAAATTTAAACTCTTAAAAGTTGTGTTTACAATATGAAGTAATACTAATTATTTTTCTTTTCTGCTATATAAGCAGCTAGTTGTTTAATATTGCGTTTTGTATATGCGACTAAGTCGTCCGTATTAAGATTCTCGTTTTCTAAAGCAAGATCAAGCTCAATAGCTAGTAGAGAATTTCCTCCTAAGTCAAAGAAATCATCCTCTACACCGACAGCTTCAATCTTCAATATACTTTTCCATATTTCAACCAAACGAGATTCTAACTCATTACTAGGAGACATCATACTCTCCTCCTCATTCTTAGGTAAAGATCTAGGTGAAGGTAAGGAATGTCGATCAACCTTTCCACTTGGTGTTAATGGTATGTTTTCAACTTCAACAAAGAAAGTAGGTATCATATAACTCGGGACTAATTTCGCAAGATGCAATTTCAAATCAGAAATGGATACAAGTGATTTTGCTACGAAATAAGCTACAAGTTTTTTCTGCCCATCTTCATCTTGAATGTCTACTATCACTGCTTCTTTAATTGCATGATGTGAAGATAAAGCATCTAAAATTTCCCCTGGCTCAATTCGATATCCTCTAATTTTTAATTGTTCATCATTTCTACCGAGGAATTCTATATTCCCATCAGGTAACCAGCGTGAAAGATCTCCTGTCCTGTACATTTTCTCCCCTTTTACAAATGGGTCTGGTAAAAACTTTTCTTCAGTTAATCTCATTTGATTTACATATCCTCTTGCAAGCCCTTCTCCCGCAATATACAGCTCTCCTACCGCGCCAATAGGCTGAAGTCTCTGTTTTTGATTAAGTATATAAAGCCTTACATTCGGAATAGGCTTTCCAATAGGAATAGTATTATAGTTTTTACTTTCTTGAAGTGAAAACGTACTTGCGATCACTGTCGCCTCAGTAGGACCATACATATTTTCTATTTGAGTCGATAGTCGATGCTTTTTAAACTTATTAACCACCTCATGTGTCAAAGCTTCACCCGCAAGTAATATATACTTCACTTTATTTAAAACCTGGCAATTTTCATTATTAAGTGTATTTACGAAGGCTCTAAACATAGACGGTACAAAATTTAATAATTTCACATCATATTTATCTATAGTTCTTAAAATTGCTCTTGGGTTTCGATGTTCCCCATTGTCCATTATTACTAATTTACTACCTACTATGGTCCACCCAAACAACTCTAGAACAGATACATCAAATATATAAGGTGTCTTCAGTAAATACGTATCTGATTCATCCATAGGATATAAATGAGACATTGAAAATAAGAAATTCACAATACTACAATGTTCAATCATGACTCCTTTTGGTCTACCTGTAGAACCGGAGGTGTATAAAATATAAGCTAAGTTATTTGGTTTTCCAGTAACCTCCAGGTTGCTTGTATCACCAACGTACAAATTTTCTTGCTTTAAATCAATAATCTCTCCTACAAATGGAATTTCACCTACGTATTTAGATTCTGTAAGTACAAATTGAGGATTACAATCCTCTAAAATATGTTCCATTCGACGCTTTGGATATTCAGGATCAATTGGTACATATGCAGCTCCAGATTTTAGCGCAGCAAATATAGCTATAATCATTTCTACGGATCTTTCCACAACGATACCAATTTTAGTTTCCTGATCTACACCTTTTTGTCTAAGAATACGAGCAAGCTGATTTGCTCGATTATTGATATACGAATAACTGTACGGTATATCATTTGAAATAACTGCGATTTCTTCTGGTTTATTTTCAACCTGATCCTCAAAAAATTGATGAACTAATTTGCCCTGAGTAAAATCTAATTTTGTATTATTAAGTTCATTTAACATCCTTGTGGATTCACTTTTACTTAAAACATTAACGTCTTCAATTTTCGCTTCAGGATTAGCTACCATCCACTCTAGCGTATTTATAAAATGCATCATAAACCGCTCTATAGTTTGCGGATAATATAGTCCTGTCGCGTATTCCAATTCTAATCGCAGACCCTCTTCTTCCGGAAATACTTCTATACTCATATCTACCTTTGAAGCTTGATGCTTAATTTCGTATGATTTAAATGTAATATCTTTTATTTTTTCTGATGTTCTTCCGATATTCTGCATTACTAACATGACATCAAATACAGGATTTCGATTAGTATGATAAGCCATGTCTAACTTATTTACTAACTCATCAAATGGGTATTCTTGATATTGAAATGCTTCTAGCGCATTTTCTTTTACTTCATTTAAGAATTGAATTATCGTCTTTTCCGCTTTAGGATGATTTCTCATAGGTAGAGTATTTACAAACATACCTATGATAGGCTCAAGATCATGATGAATTCTTCCTGCAATTGGAGAACCTACTATAATATCTTCCTGTTGCGTATACACATGCAATACTATATTTAGTGACGAAAGAAGTACCATATATAAAGTAGCTTCTCTTTCATCCGCAAAGGATTTTAATTTATTAGAAAGTTCAGTTGTTAGATGGAATACTAATCTATCACCTTCAAAAGTTTGATTTAGCCCACGTGGCTTATCGGTTGGGAACATAAGAATTGGTAACTCACCTTTAAACTTATTTACCCAATACTCTTCAATTTCTTTCAGCCCTTCATCATGTAAACGATTGGTTTGCCAATTTGCATAATCTTTGTATTGTATTTTAATAGGCTCTAAGGCTTTGCCTGAATATAAATCTATAAACTCTTTTTCTAACTTCGCTAAAGATACTCCATCTGCTATTATGTGATGAAGATCAAAAAGTAACAGGTATTGATTGAATTCTAATTTCATTAAACCGACGCGCATAAGTGGAGCCCTATCTAACTGAAAAGGACGAATAAATTCCTGTATTAACTCTTCAATTGTTGATCTATCAGATTTATATAAATGTTCAATTCTAATATCTAAACTATCATGAATAAATTGAACTGGTTCACCTTTAATAAATTGGAATGAAGTTCTTAATGATTCATGACGTTCCACTAATTCTTTGACACATTGTTCTGCCTTTATAAAATCAAACTCACCTTCTATTAACATTGCACCTGGTATATTGTAGGCAGTTCCTATTCCAGCAAAGCGGTTTAATATATATAATCTTTTTTGTGAAGAAGAAGCTTGATAAAATTCTCTATCAGGTACGATCTCAATTTGAGAATAATTTTTCTTCCCTTCATATTTCTCTATATAATCCGCTAATAGCATAATTGTAGGCCTTTGAAACATTTCACGTATAGGTACATCTACACCTAAACGTTTATATATGTGTGAAACAACAGAAGTAATTTGTAATGAATTACCTCCTAATTCAAAAAAGTTATCATTCACACCTATTTTCTCTATTCCAAGTACTACTTTCCATATCTCAGAGAGCATTTGTTCAATTTCATTACGTGGTTCAATAAATAAAGCTGTGGATTGCTCCCAAATTGGATCTGGAAGAGCTTTCCGATCTATTTTACCGTTTGATGAGATTGGAAACTGCTCAATTGGGATGATGTATGCAGGAATCATATAAAAAGGTAAATACTCTCTAAGGAATTGGCGTACCTCTTCTACTTTAGCTGAAGAATTCATAACAACATATGCACATAAAACCGGAGCATCTTCTCCCTCTTTTTTACGTGTAATTACAATAGCTTCACCAATTTCAGGATATCGTAATAGTTGCTTTTCTATTTCTCCTAATTCAATTCGTAATCCACGAATTTTGACTTGATCATCCATACGGCCTAAATATTCAAGATTTCCATCTGGTAACCAGCGAGCCAAGTCTCCAGTACGATATACCTTGTCATCTATAATAGAAGAACCTGTTTTGGTGATTTGTATAGGAACAAATTTGTCCATAGTTAACTTAGGTTGATTTAAATACCCTCTTGCTAGCCCTTCTCCTGAAATACACAACTCTCCAGGAATTCCAACGGGTTGTAATTGTTGATTATCACCCATAATATAAACTTTTTGATTGGCTAGAGGTCGTCCTATTGGTAATTGATTCATAAGTTCTAACTTATCGTGCTGAACATGATAACATGTAGAATCTACAGTAGTCTCCGTAGGTCCATAAGCATTTGTTAAATTAGGTTGGCAGTTCTTATTAAATAAACCAAGGAATTTCCGCGCTAATTTCGGTGGTAATTCCTCTCCAGCAATAATAAAATGTTTAAATGAATATTCTATTTTTTCATCTATAAAATTAGTTAATAATCGAAGATGCATCGGCGTTCCATCCGCGATATTTATTTGCTTTTCTTGATAAAAATTAATTAGCTTCTGCCCATCAGTTCTTGCTTCCTCTGGTACTATAAATAAACTATTTCCTAATAAAAGCGCACCAAACATGTTTTGTACTGAAGCGTCAAACTCAAAAGGTGAAACTAACCCGATTCGCATAGAGGAACTATATTTATCATATATTTCATTTTTTAACCCGAATATTAAATTTACAACACTACGATTTTCAATCATAATTCCTTTAGGATTACCTGTTGTTCCAGAGGTAAAAATAACATATACCAAATCGTAAGGTTTACTTACTGAAGGGAAACTAACCAATTCTGTTTCAAGTAGTTCATTAAAACTTACCATACTACAATCCTGGATTTCCCTTGTAAAATCTTCACTAATAACTTCTGGTTTTACTATACAAAGTGGAGATTTACATTCTTTTAGCATTGCCTCTATCCGTTTATATGGCAAATATATGTTAATAGGTAAATAAGCAGCTCCACTTTTTAAAATACCTAGCAATGCAATTACTGCATCAATTGATCGATCCATCATAAGGCCAACAATGTGTCCTTTTCCAATTCCTTTTTTATATAGAGAACTGGCAACCAGATCTACCTTTTCTTTTAATTGAGCGTATGTTATTTCTCTTTTGTCATCAGAAACAGCAAGTTTATTTGGATTATGCATGACTTGTTCTTCAAATAACTGTATCACCGTTAAATGATGCGGGTAATCTAACTCAGTTTGATTAAATGTGATTAACTCTCTTATATCATTATCACTAACCCAATCTAAATCTATATGCGGCGTATTCGGTTGTAGTAAAGCTTGCTCTAACAAGTCTATAAAATGATGACCAAATCGCGTAACAGTAGATGTTTTGTATAGATGCTCATTAAAATACATATCAACTTCTATACACCCATTTACTTGACGGAAAGAGAATATAATCTCAGCATTGCTCTCACTTAAATAATTTAAATCTTGAATTTCCTCTAGCAAAATTGCAGTACGGAACGGATAATTACGCCCCTCTGGAAGGTAGTTACTCAAAACCGGTTGTAAACTTTCCAATGGGAAATTTTGATGTTCTAAAGCATTAACCATTACTGTACTAACATGCTGGAGAATTTGTCTAAATGTCATATGTTCCTCAAGACCATGTCTTAAAACTAACAAAGTATTAATAAGGTTAGTATCACTGTCTTGTTTTAAAACAGGTGTACCAATGCATATATCTTGCAATCTAGTATATTTATTTAACAGCAAGGTAAGTCCAGCAGTAAGAATCATGTGCAACTGAAGATCTGATCCATTTGCTAACTTTAAAATCTTCTCGGACAATTCCTCTTTTAGTTTTATGTTAACATTTGATAAATTCACCTGTTTGTTTGATGTCCGGTAATCATAAGGGAAATGGCAGTCAGCCAGTTCCCCTGATAAGTTTTCTAACCAAAATTCTCTTTCCTTTATTCGTTCATTTGCGGCAATTACTTTATCTTTATTTGCTATTCGTTCAACCATAGTTACTCACTCCTGACAATAATCAATTAAAAGTTAAAATCCCCAAAATCTACTGATACCTTAACTGGTTGCAGTTCTTGAATTTCTTGTTTAAATGAAATATCTTTTAATAAAATTTCAGGATGATCTACAATTTGTTCAAAAATCTCAACATAACGCTCACATAACTTTTGAACCGTGTCCCTAGTATATAAAGAGGTTGCATATTCCATAGTCAGTTCAATTGTATCTTCCAATTCAACCACTCTTAGCAATAAATCCATTTGTGCGCGCTTAAAGTCGTGATCATATGTCCTTAGTTCTAAACCATCGATAAACATATGATCTGCATCCATATTTTGCATAACAAATGAAACATCGAAAAGTGGGTTCCTATTATACGTGCCCTGAAGTCCTAATTGATTAACCAGGTCCTCATATTGACATTTTTGATGTTCAAACGCTTGTAAGACCTGCTCTTTTACTTCAAATAGGAATTGAGTAAACCTTTGTTCAGCTCTTGGATAGTTCCTTATTCCTAACATGTTTACAAATACTCCTATAATATCTTGTAAATCCGCATGCGGGCGACCAGTAATTGGTGAACCAATAACAACATCCTCTTGGCCAGTATATTTACCTAGCAAAATATTATATACAGAGAGCATTAGCGTATATAATGTAGTTTCTTCTTTTGCTAATAAACGCTTAATTTTCTTGGTAACATTGGAATCAATAGTAAAGGATATTTTACTACCTTTCAGATCTATTATTTCAGGTCTCGTATAATCAGTAGGCATATTCAAGACAGGTACACCATCTTTAAATTGCTCTAGCCAATACTGTTCATGTTTGAGAGCAATTTCTTTTTCTTTTTCACTCTGCTGCCATTCTGAGTAATCCTTATACTGTATTTTTAAGTTTGGTAATTTCTCTCCTGAGTAAAGCGCAAATAGATCTCTAACAAAAATATCATAGGAAACTCCATCGGTTACTATATGATGTAAATCAATAATTAAAATATGTTTTTGTTCTTCCAATCTAATTAATCCTACACGGAAATATGGAGCATTATTAAAATTAAATGGGCGAATAAATTCATTAATTATTTGTTCCACTTCAGATTCAAAGCCCTCAATTTGAGTAATATGGAAATCAGCATGATCATGAATAATTTGTACCGGTTTATCATTTTTCATTTCAATAGTAGTTCTAAATATCTCATGACGCTTAATTAATTGAGTGAACGCCTTTTCTAAACGTTCAATGTTTAATTTTCCATTTAAAAGAATAACGGAAGTATCATTATAAGCTGTACTTTCTGGATACAATCGGTGTAATACATAAAATCTCTTCTGAGCTGAAGAAAGCTGATAATGAGATTTAGGTTCAGCTGGAACAATAACATCAAATTCACTCTTATCTGCCCTTGAAATATAATTTGCTAGTTTCTCAATATTTGATAGAGTAAAGAGTTCTTTAATAGGAACTTCAACATTAAACTCTTTATGAATTTTTGAAACAATAGTAATAGCCTTAAGTGAATCTCCACCTAGTTCCAGAAGATCATCATGAACACCAACTTCTGAAACTTTAAATATATTTCTCCAAATTTTTGAAAGCTTTTCTTCTACCTCATTGCGAGGTGCTACATATTCAGTCAAGAGTTGTGGTCTAGAATGGTATAACGTAGAATCTAATTCTTCTTCCTTCTCATCATTGAAAGAATTTAATAACACCCATTGATCAATACGCGCTTGCAGTTCCCCTGGAGAATGAATCAGTACTTCCCCTTGTTTCCATGACAGTGCTATATTAAAGGCCTGAACTCCCTCTTCAGGTGTCATAGATAATTCATGTACACTTGCACCTATTTGCATATCTTTTTCTTCATCTTCCCAGTATTTCCAGTCACTCCAATTGACACTTATCCAAGGCAGTTTGGAATAACGATTTATATATTGTGCAAAAACATCCATGTATATATTTGAAGCAGCATATGCAACATAACCTAATCCACCTAAGACCGCTGAAATTGAAGACATTAGAACACAAAAATCTAAGTCTTTATTTCGTAAGCACTCTTCTAAATTGAGAAGACCATAAATTTTTGCAGAAAATTGCTCCTCACAGTCCTCTTTTTCAAGTTCCTGAATCAAATTAAAAGTCTTTCCACCGAGAATACCTGCACCATGAATTACACCATTAATCTTTCCAAATTTTTGTTCTGCCTTATGAATTGCTTCGTATAGTTGTGATTGATCTGTAACATCAGCAGCAAGTACATAAACTTTAGATCCCGTTTCTTCTATCTCTAAAACTTTACGAATTCTGTCCGAATACATCGTATTTTCCTTCAAATGCATATCCCACTCATCACGATTTGGCAGACCTGTACGTGTAAGAAGAACTAAGTTGGCTTGTACAGTTTGAGCCAAGTGTTTCGCAAGAATTGTACCAATACCTCCAAGTCCTCCTGTAATAAGGTAAACTCCATTTTTTCGTAAAGGCAGTTTCTCTTTAGCTGGCTGTTCTAGTTGTAAAGGCTCGTAAGTTTGAACAAATCTTTTATTTCCTCGATAAGCAATCATCTTATCATTCGTATTTGAAAGACATTCTTCTACTAATTGATTTATTAACCTACTCTTCCATTCTTTGTTTAGAGGTAAAACAACATCAACACTTGAACAAGAAAGATAAGAATACTCTTGCGGAACAACTAATGACGTTCCAAGTACAGTTGATTTTTCTGGAATTAATTCTTCATCACCAATCACTTGTTGAACACCATTTGTAATGATTCGAATTGAGATTGAATCAGAGATATTCTTGTCTCCTAGTGCCTGAGTTAAGTAGAACATTGAATAGAATCCTAAGTTTTGTTTACAATTTACATATTCAATTGAGGCTTGTCTTTCCTCATTGGTAATTCCCCACATATGAATTATTCTTGTAGGTAAACCACATATTTCTTGTACTTCATCCAATAACTTAACGTAATCTGTACGTTCTTCAGGATTTATAATGAAGCGATCGTTATTCTCCTTATTAAAAGCAAAGCCAGGTTCTACTGTAACTACTCTCTGCCCTTTATTTAATAAGTCCTTAACTAATTCATTACCTAATCCTTCTTGATCTACAAAAACAATCCATGTCTCATTCACATCATGATTTGGTTCAAACAATGTAGAACTTTTCCATTGCGGCGTATAGAACCATTCAGAAATGTTGTTATTCTTACTAATTTTAGATTGCTTACTATTAAGCTTTTGACCTAAATCATACGGATTACCTTGTAATTTATAAGATATTTTATTGAAAGAATACATTGGTAATGGGATACGTCTTCTCTTCTCATCTTTATAAAATTGTTCCCAATCTATAGAAATACCTGTTACCCACATTCGAGTGATGTGACTAAATAAGAAATACATATCTGATACATCTTGTTGAACAGATCGAACCGTATTAAATATTCTTTCATTACCATTTTCATAGTCTAAAAGGCGACTAGTAAGCCTACTAAGGTCATTTCCAGGACCAATCTCTATGAATAGACTTGTATTGTCGCTATTCAACTCTTGAATTCCATTAGAGAATCGAACAGTTCCACGCATATGTTTTACCCAATAAACTGGGTTTGTTGCTTCTTCAGGTCGTATCCAAGTACCAGTCAAGTTTGACAAATAAGGTATTTTAGGTTCTCTAAGTGTCAATGTACTCACATAGGAAGCATACTCGTCCAGAATTGAATCCAGTTCGTGTGAATGTGCTGCTCCTTCTATTGTTACTCGCATACACATTAAACGCTTTTTCTTTAATTCATTTTCAAAATCTACAATTGCTTCTTCTGTCCCAGAAACTATACAAGCTGGACCATTAACTACCGCTAAAGAAATGGTATGTTGATATTCTTTTTCAAAAGAATTAATTAAATGAATTAATTCCTCTTCTGGAAGCGGAACGCTAAGCATTACCCCTGCAGGAAGACTACTCATTAGCTGACCTCTTTTTACAACTAATTTAAATGCATCTTCCAAAGTAAATACTTCTGCTAAACAAGCAGCCACATATTCGCCAAATGAATATCCAATCATTGCTTCAGGTTTAATTCCCCAACCCATTAATAGTTTCGCAACTGAGTATTCAAACGCGAAAAGAATTGGTTGACTAAATTCCATTCTTTTCAATTTTTCCGTTGCCTCATCAATACTGAAAGTAGTTGGGTATAACACTTCTTTCATGTTTACATTCGTAACAGATTGAAGGATTGCAAAGCATTCATCCATAGCTTCACGGAAAATTGCCTCTTGTTCGTATAATTCTAACCCCATGTTTACATATTGCGATCCGTTCCCAGAAAACAGGAAGTTGATTTTAGGATGTTCCTCTTTTACATTTGCATATTGTACTCTTCTTCCGTCTGGCTGGTTTAATTGTTCAATTCCTTCTTGAGTACTGGAACAAACTAAAGCTCTCCTATGCTTGAATTCCTTACGTCCAATTTGCAATGTATAACTAGCGTCTGCCAAATTCACATGAGGATTCTCTTCAAGGTGATTTCCTAAATTCAAAGTCATACGATCCAAAGCATCTTTCGATTTTGCCGAAATCATTAACATCTGGTATGGTCTACTATTTGAGGTTGCTTCAAGCTTTGGTGCCTCCTCCAAAATAATATGTGCATTTGTACCACCAATACCAAATGAACTAACACCTGCACGTAATGGTTTATTATCCTCTTTCCACTCATTTAATTGTTGATTTACATAAAAAGGTGTCTTTTCAAATCCAATTTGCGTGTTTGGTTTTGTAAAATTCACACTTGGTGGAAGAACCTGATCTTTCATCGCAAAGACCGTTTTAATTAGACCAGCAACACCAGACGCTGCATTTAGATGGCCTACATTTGCTTTAACAGATCCAATTGGTACAGATTGTTTTTCATTAGAGTTAAACACTTCACTAAGCGCCTTGATCTCAATGGTATCTCCTAGTTTAGTAGCAGTTCCGTGTGTTTCAATATAGGAAATGGACTCAGGTTCTACATTTGCTTCATGTTGCGCCATTTTAATAACTTCTACTTGGCCCTCTACACTAGGTGCAGTGTAACCAATTTTCCGATTCCCATCATTATTAATCGCCGTTCCTTTTATTACTGCATGTATAGTATCCCCATCATTTATAGCTTCCTGTAAAGGCTTCAGAACAACAATCCCAACACCGTCTCCAAAAAGCATTCCATTTGCATTTTCATCAAAAGGACGACAATGACCATCTGAAGAAAATAGCATTCCTTCTTGGTAGGTATAACCTGCTTTTTCAGGTTGAGTTAATGTAATTCCTCCAGCTATAGCAATATCACAATGCCCCTGTAATAATGCTTGGCATGCATTATGAATAGCCACCAATGATGTTGAACATCCCGTAAAGATATTCATACTTGGTCCTTTTAGGTTAAATTTGTAAGAAATTTGAGTGCTTAGCGAGTCTTTGTCGTTAAGTAATGAAATTAAAAATTGTCCAGCTGGTTCATTTGCCTCTGAAAGAGTAGATAACACTTGCCAATATAAGTTAGGAGATGCCCCACTATATACACCAATTAGGCCCGGGTATGTCTCGATATTATATCCAGCATGTTCAAGGGCAGACCACGCACATTCATGAAATACTCGTAGTTGCGGATCCATTAATGATGCATCTTGAGGTGTATAATCAAAGAATGGAGCATCAAAATTATCAGTTCCCTCTAAATACCCTTTCGCCTTAACATAATTAGGGCTTTTTACTTCCATAGGATTCACACCAGATTCAATTAACTCTTCATCTGTAAAAAATTGAATAGACTCTGTTCCAGACTTTATATTATTCCAGAATTCATTTACATTCTGTGCTCCAGGAAAACGTCCATCTATTCCTATAATTGCAATATCGTTATCTTCTTTCGTTTTTCGATTAAAACGTTTTGTATGTTTAACTTGATTCTTTTGCTTATCTCCACTTAAGTATCTCGCTAAAGAACGAATACTTGGATACTCAAACATAACTCCAATTGAAATCTGTTTTTCTAATCTATTAATTAATCTCTCATGAATTTGAATTATATGAAGTGAAGTTGCACCAAGATCAAAGAAATTTTCATTTACATTTACAGTATCAACACTGTAAAACTCTTTCCAAATCCCTATAATTATTTCCTCTACTTCATCTTGATTTCTGAACTTATCTCCCGTTTTCGTTTGAGTTTCCAATTCAGAAATTCGTTTACGAGAATTCAGATTAATCCATTGATCAAAACGTTTATTTAAATCTCCTGAAGAAATAATTACCTGATTTAAACCACTTAAACCAAGCACACATTGGAATGTTTTTTGTCCTTCCTCAGATGTCATTTCAAGCGCTTCTATACTTTGAGCATTGAATATTTTATTAACCTGTTGAGCTCCCGTATACTGCCAATCTCCCCAATTAATACTGGTCCATCGATTATTAGATGTATTACTGACTTTGTCTGAAAAACTATCTAAGTAAAGGTTTGCTGCTGAATAGGCTACAAAACCTAATCCACCCAAAATAGGTGAAAGTGATGAAACAAGATAACAAAAATCAAGATCATAATTACTCAATAACTTATCAAGAACTAGCACACCATGTACTTTAGGAAGAAATTGCTCTTCACATTCAATCCTACTTATCTTTTCCATTGGACACTGAGCTGATTTAACACGTAAGACACCTGCAGCATGAATTACCCCATTTATGTGACCAAAATTAGCCTCAGCCTGATGAATCACGTTTCTCATTTGCTCTTCATCAGCTACATCTGCAACAGCTGTCATTACTTTTGCTCCCAATGACTCCAACTTCTGAATATGGTTAATACGTTGACATACTTGTTCATTTTCAATCTGTGATTGAAGAATTTGATCCCATTCTTCACGATCAGGAAGAGCTGTTCTACTAACTAATATTAGTTTAGCCTTTACTGTACGCGCCAAATATTCTGCTAATTTAAGGCCTACTCCTCCCATTCCACCAGTAATTAAATAAACCCCTTCCGATCGAATATTTCGAATTTTTGAAGCTGATTCCTTTTCATTTATTACTAGCATTTCACTTACTTTTTCATCAGGTATAGGCTCATAAATTCGAATGTAACGAGTATTATTTCGAATTGCTATTACAGTGTCAATAATGTCCATTTGAATCTCAGAATATAAGTTTGATATTAATGCTTCTTCATTATCAGACAACATAAAATCTACACTACGGCATCTAATATTTGGATACTCTTGCGGAAATACTTTTATAGGAGCTAAAAGAGTAGATTTTTCTGCAATAATAGACTCGTCTCCTACTACCTTTTGCATATTATTCGTCATAACATTTATATTGATAGGATAAAGTAAATTAAATTTACTAATTGTCTTTGCAAGTGATATTAATGAATAGAATCCAGCATCTAAGGTCTCGATACCTAAATCCTTATTATCCACATTCCATAGGTGAACAATCTCCTCTGGTAAACACTCTTGTTTTTGTAGCTCATTAAATAACTGATAATAATCTTCTTGTTTAGTAGGGCATATTGTAAATTCATTTAAACTAATCTTTTTATATGAAGGACCCACACCGACTGTTATAACACGATGTCCATCTCTTTCAAGCTTTTCTTTAAGAGCTAAGCCTATATGCTCATTGTCTAAAAATAACAACCAACTTTTAGTAGATTCTTTAGTTACATCTACAATTTCTTTTTCCATCCAACCTGGATTATAGAACCACTCAGCTATATTAGAACGTTTCTTTATCGATGTTTCTTCACTATTAGTTATATTTTGCTGTTCAGCTGGATCTATCCAATATCGTTTTTTCTCAAAAGGATAAGTTGGTAAGGCAATACGTAATCTATATTCCTCTTCATACAGTTTACTCCAATTAATTTCTACCCCTAACTCCCACGCTTGTCCCAATACCTCTAACAAGTCGTTCTGTAAAATAATCTGATTATTATTAATTTCAGAATTTAATAACTCTCCAATATGTACAATCACAAAATTAGGATCTACATCCTTAACTTGTGTTAGAAGTTCTACTTTTTCTCCATGCGTCCATTCTATCTGTAACTCTATATAGTTCTCAACTAATGGATTCAGGACATCTTCTGGCTTAAGAGATTTATTATAAATATCTGAAACCATTCCAGCTAAGCCTGTACCAATAATGTTAGAAGGACGTACATCACATTCAATTAATACATCAATAATCGATTGCAAGCAGACGAAGAAGGTTAAATCTTCAACCAAGCTATCATCTGTTCCTTTAAAGAATGCTTCTTTCAATGCTTTTCCAGTATACATTTGGGCATCAGTCATATTACGCTCAAATACTTTTAAGAATAATGGTTCCTTTTGGTATAGTTCTTTTACATTCTCAATAATTGATGAGTATTCGCTAGGTAACACAAATACCAAATCTGGATTTTCTTGCGTTTTTACGTGAAAATCTTTAACTGTTTTTAAATTGTCTATGGCGCTATCTATATCCTTACATAAGACCGCTCTTCTATACGGAAATGATCGACGGCCAGTTTGCAATGTGTATGCTACATCTGCTAATTCAACATCTTTATTAGATTCCAGATATTCAACCATATTTACTGTAGCATTATTTAAAGCTTCTTTTGATCTAGCAGAAAGAACCATTAGTTTTTTCTCTCTAGTAGAAGCAGAACTTTTAACTTTAGGGGCTTCTTCTAATACAATATGAACGTTAGTTCCACCATATCCGAAAGCACTCACACCTGCTCGAAGAAGAGCATTATCTTCACTTTGCCAATTCACCAAATCAGTATTGATATAAAATGGGCTATCTATAAAATCAATTTTCGAGTTAGGGCGCTTCACATTTAAAGTTGGCGGGAGTTGTTTATGCCTCATAGATAAAACTGTCTTTATAAGTCCCGTCACCCCTGCAGCTGTATCTAAATGACCTACATTACTCTTAACAGAACCAATTGCACAAAAAGATTTCTTGTCCACATCTTGAAACGCTCTCTTTAGAGCCTCTACTTCGATAGAATCCCCTAATGGCGTTGCCGTCCCATGCGTTTCTATATAACTAATTGTAGAAGGATCAACTTCAGCAAAACTATGTGCTGCTTGAATTACTTCAGCCTGTCCCTCAACACTCGGAGCAGTATAGCCTACTTTTCGACCACCATCATTATTTGCTGCTGATCCCTTAATTACACCATATATCGTATCTCCATCAGCAATCGCATCTTCTAATCTCTTTAGTATTACCATACCTACACCATCACTAAAAACTGCGCCCTGGGCTTCTGCATCAAAAGTACGCACTTTGCCATCAGGTGAACTTGTCATTCCTTCATGGTATTTATAACCATTCTTTTTAGGATACGTTATAGATACTCCACCTGCAGCTGCAATAGAGCATTCTCCAGTTAACAATGATCTACATGCAAGATGAATGCTCAAAAGAGATGTAGAGCAAGCTGTATACAATGTAAAACTCGGTCCCTTAAGTCCCAACTTATAGGATGTAAGCGTTGAAATTGCATCTTTATAGGAAAGAGTACCCGCCTCTGAAAACTCAACCACACTATCACTGTTTAATAATGGCGTGTGCTTCATCCAATTAAAATTAGTAGATGCTCCTACGTATAACCCTATTAATCCTTCATAATCAAATGGATTATAGCCTGCCATCTCTAATGCTTCCCATGTTGTTTCCTGTAACATACGGATCTGAGGATCCATTATTTTCGCTTCTCTAGGTGTATAAGCAAAAAAGGATTCATCAAAATATTCTACTTCCTCCAAATACCCTTTTGCTTTCACAAAATTAGGATGTTGTAAAACATCTAAATTAACACCTTCTTTAATTAACTCGTCTTCAGTAAATGTAGAAATTGAATCAACACCATTTTTTAGGTTATCCCAGAATTGGTTTATTTCATTTGCACCTGGAAATTTACCTGCCATTCCAATAATCGCTATTTCCAAACCAGTTTTACTATCATCTTGATGCTTCATTTTCACTTTCCTCCTATTTTGTTTAATTCGGATTTTCTATGCTTTACATACTCTTAGCTACAATATTTAGCGCTAATATTCCTATTTCATAAACTTAAGCAAAAGAAAAAACACATGAAATTACCCATAAAGTAGCTAAAGTGATTTACATACCTGACAGAAAACAAAAAAATTTAATTACAATTTCTATTCCTGGATTTCAATGATATTTTGAGCACTCATTTTTATTCTAAAAACCTAATACTTTGGTAATAATTCTGTTTATTTTACACTTTATGTAGTTAGTAAAATATTCACAAGAAGTTTTCTTTAAGAAATTAATTTGTAGAGTAATAATTTTGTAGGGGTTTTATGTTATGAAATTAAGCATACTTTTTCCAATATCATATAGAAAAAAACAAAAAAGTGACATACAGTGAATATTGAGAAATAAAATTCATTTATTCCATATCTAACCAAAATAGAACGAATTTTCAATTTTAAATTAGATTTTCTTGTATTTATAATTGCATTCTCTATAAATCATCTATGGTGAGCTTTTAAACTTTAAACATAAATGAAGTTATATGCGAAATTTTTTAGTTTAGATGAGGATCTATAAGTGAATTCATTCAAAAGGAATTACATATGCTACAGATTTAATATTCTTTATAAAGTTATATACATAAACTAAATTCCTTGAAACGTTTTAAGAAAATATTGAGGATGAACATCGTTAGTGGAGCGCTTACTACCAAAGGCAAATTTATTTCTAGGATTGCTGACTTACAATTTTGCATTGTACGACTCCTAAGACAGACCAAATAAGTTCATATGCTACAGTACTGTTTACCCTTCCGTTCATGTTGTTGATTTTCCGTTATGTTTTGCTATGCACATACGATATTTTCATCTTATATCCATAACTATTGTCCTGTAGACGCTTTATATTATCTTCAAACCCACTATTTCACTAAACTGTAAAATTAAAACCGTTAAATTTCCGAATAAACTGAAAACTCATGAGAAATTGACAAGAAATCTCAATAAGATCTTTTCAATATATCTTAACTTCAATCTCATGGAATCAGGACTCAAAAATGATGCTATACAGGGGAATATTCTACTAAATAGAATTACTAAAAGAGATATCTATTGAGAACTCAGATGTTAAAGAGAATGCTTTGGATTTTGTTGAAGAAATAGCACAAAATGCGGAACAAGGTGCAGCTGTAAGACCCTCTCTTCTTAGATAAGCACAAGCAGCTTTAACTGATATTAACTCAATAGTGGCTCATGGCTCCCAAGTTGTAGCTAAGATTGGCCAATTCATTAATATAATGATTGGATTTATTTTATAATTTTCGTTTTTTAAATTCTTTTTTATTGTTAAGAATTTAAAAACGGTTCAAGTACAAACATATATAAATTTAAAAGCACCCATGGTGGGTGCTTTTTGCTTTACTATGAAATAAGTATCCAATTTAAAATATCACTTTTTGGGAAAATTCAACTACAACAGTAAAACTATTTTTACATTTTTTTAATATGTAAAACCCGTCATTAAATAACCAAATAAAAATCCAGTGATATTAGTATGTTTGCTTAACATTACTAGGTTCTTTGAGTTTAACATTTTGTATGTTTTGTAAAACTTATTTTTTCTTTGTAATCTTTAAATATGTTCAAAAAGGTGTACCTTTTGAAGTTTGTTTTTTAGGGGAAGTTTTTTGAATAAAGTTATTTCGAAAAAATTGTTAATTTACCACTAAATCAATATCTACAATGTTAGTACTAGTAAATATTATTTTGAATTTTAAACAAACTTAAAATTCAAAATAATATTTATAAATTTCTTAATGTTTACACAATTAATTGAGTACTGTAATGTTTTAGCTAATTGAAAAATATTAAAGACATTGAAAGGGGAAAATTCGCATGTTAAGTAAAAAAGTTGCTTTTTTTAGTCTAGCTACTATAGTTCTTATGAGTGGAACAGCTAATGTAGCATCTGCAATGGAGCAAAGTTCAACTCTCGATTATCCTATTTCTTCTATTGAATCTACAAAAAATACTGATACATTTTTAGATAAATTGATAGATTTTAAAGACAAAGAAAAAGAAGCAAAAAATTATGGAAAGAACCTTCCTAATCATAGAGATAAAATTGTAGTAACACCAAAAGCAAAAGAAGCTTTTAATAACTATGAGCAAAATGGAACAAGGATTAATCAAGCTTTAAGAGAAGGGAAAGTAGATGGATATCCTAAAGAGTATGTAAAAGTAGCAAAAGAATACGCTGCAGAAATGGATAAAGTATTTAAACAAAATACTGCTAGTGTACCAGATACAATTATGGTATATAGATATACAGATGAACAACAGTTTGGAATTGCCCCGGGGACATTTTTTCCCAAAGATCCAAAAAACCCAAAAGAAACTATAGTTAATAAAGAATCAATTGAAAAATTCAAGAAAAAGTTTGAAGGGAAAACTGTTAAAGACAAAGGTTTTACAAGTACGTCACTAGCTATTCTTGATAAATATCTAGGAGAAAAGCCAAAAACAATTCGTATGGATATTGAAGTTCCAAAAGGAACACATGCTGTATATATGGGAAATGAATATGCGGAATTAATATTACCAAGAAATGCTCCATTAAAAATTAAAAAAGTTTCAGGAATTGTTGAAAAAGGAAAACTAATTGTAAAAGTTGATGCAAGTGTGGTAAATAAATAGTTTAATAAAGCTTGAGATGAAGAATTATGAAAAAAGATTTACTGGGAGGTTTGGGCTTCTTCATTAATTGTTCCAATACTAATTAATGGGTATACCCCTCCTGTTTATATTGAAAGTAATTCCTTATAAAAAAGTACCCCTAGATAAATCTAGGGGTACTTTTTTATAAATGAATTTAATAGATTCTTGTAATGGATAGTCTCGCCACATAGCCATCGAGTTAAGAAAAGCAAATACCTTAAAAACGGATATTTTATGCGTTTTGCTTTTTATTGTTTTTTAGTAACATATTTAATTCTTTAGCATCTTTTTTTGTATTTAAATAGGATATAAGCCAAGAAAATGCATATATCAAAATTATACTTTCGAAAAAATCAACAGTTGGAAAGGTTGCTATCCAATGGTTATATATAGATATAAGAAAAATAACTAAAATCATTATGAAAAAATGAATTACTAAAGCAAATACATAGCTTATTCTTTCAACATCAAAAATAAATGTGAAAATACCTGCACAAGCAGAAATTAACAGAACACTTATTATTTCAGTTTTTGTAATAAAGGTGCTATTGTTTCTCGATAGTAAAACTATCATATATATAAATGATCCCGTTCCTAAGCCTTTATATAGTCGTTCTTTTAATTTCAATATTTTTTTCCTTTCGTATTTTTTTATGACTGTAAGGTAATATTCTTTAATTTTGATTGCATATAAAATGTATATAAGATTCCTCCAAAAAATAAACCTACAGACAATCCACTTATAGCAGAATACATTACATTAAATGCAATATCATCATAAGATGATGAAGATACTTCTAAAGTTACATTTAAAAGATATTTCACAAAAAAGTTAATCAAAATAATTATTAATGGCAAATAACATTTCTTTCTAAAAATAACTGTTTCTTGTTTAAAATAAATTTGATATTTTTTATATAACAAATATCCAATTAAAATGCCTGGAAGAATGAAAATAGTATAGCTTATTAAACAATACCCTAGGTGAGAAAATTTATTAATAATTTTCTCCAAACCCCACATCATAAAAATCACAGGAACAAGAAACATTTTAGACAAATTAATCGGTCTTTCTTGAGAAATAGCAATACCTCTTTTTATTAAAATAAATAATAATATCCATACCCATAATGGAGTTCTTATAAGCACTTCTTTAATCATTGTATCTCCTCCTTTGTTTTTATTAATATTTACATTAAAGGAGATATAAAGAAATACTTTTAAACATAAGTGGTAAAAATCAATACATATGTGGTTATTTAGAATACTGTTTTAGCTTATTTTTTAAAGAAGAAACATATTTTCTTGATACAATTAAATTTTCGCCATTTGAAAGCAGTGCTTCTAGATTTCCACTCGTCTTAGCCGAGAATTTATTTAAAAAATGGATATTGACAATTGTAGCCTTTGAAATTCTAATAAAGTTATCTGGAAGTGTATATTGCAATTTATATAAAGGACTTTTTACCTCAAATATATTTTCTTTTGTATAAATAAACACTTTTCTTTCAAGGTATTCCAAATAATAAATAGTTGAACAAGAGATTTTTTCTTGTTCATTTTTGTGGATAGAATTTACTATTAAATAATCATCAGAACTATTCTCTAGTGTGGATACCATATCTTGAATGAAAGATGTAACTTTATGAACGTAAAAAGTACAAGATTCTTCTTTAAGTTTTTCAATGATGTTAATGTTTACTTTCATTTGTTATCCTATGTTCCTTTCTTCAAAATACATTCTATCGTTAGTTTGAAACACAGTTTTATCAAATTCAAAATAGTATTTTATATGAATATTATTAAGAAATCTATCAACATATTTCATTTTTCAACGCACCTTGTTTATAAACATCGTAACATTATTTTTAAAATACAACTTACCATATTACCATCAATTTAAGAAATGTATTCTTCTCTAAAAGGATAAAATTGTGTTGGAAATATAAAACGGAGATATTCCCGTTTTGGGGTATCTCCGTTTTGTTAGCTTGATGGCGATGTTTCCATACCCCTACAATTGACTTATGGGACAACCTCATTTTTCACCTTCTTTTCTAACTAACAAGTCGCGAAATGCGTTTCTTCTGCCATGAAAGTTTATAGTATCCGTATTGCAAAAGTAAACTCACAATAAATGCAGCTGGATATCCAATCCATATTCCTTTTATACCAAAATTTGCATGATAAGAAAGGTAATAAGCAACTGGGACTTCTACAAGCCATATTGATACGACACCGATAACAGTGGGCCATAGTACAGTTCCACTTGCTCGCATTGTCGCACCAATAATTTGAGCATGACCAAAAATTAAGTAACTCCAAAGTGTAATCATCACTAAACTATGTGCAATTTCGATTGTATTTGGGCTCGTTAAGAATAACGCTAGGATTTCTCTTGAAAACAAGTAAATAAGAGTGATTAATATTCCACCAATTATATAGTTCATAACAATTCCAGCGCGAATAACTTTCTGTAATCGATTAAATTGATTCGCACCAATGGATTGTGCAGCGAAAATGGATACTGTAATTCCAAGACTGACTGCCGGCATCTGAACATAACTTGCAACCTGGTTCACAACCCCATATGCAGCAGTCGCATCAGATCCGAAGCGATTCACAAATGCGATTACCGCAATCTCAGATAACGAAATAAGTATCATATTAATACTCGCTGGAATCCCAAGGCGTAATAATAGTTTTAATAAATCCCAATCCATACGAAGATATTTCCGTACTGTCTCATCTAATTGCAGTGGATGATTCTTCTTCTTTAAATAAATAAGCATAACAACAAATGTTACAATGGTTGAGATAACAGAAGCATAAGCGGCCCCATACACATCAAACTTCGGTATTCCTAGCCAGCCAAAAATTAGAATAGGTAATAAAATCATATTTAAAGCTGTACTAACAATTAAGAAATAAAATGGTGTTTTAGAATCTCCTGTACCTCGCATAAATGTTGTATAGGCAAAATATAAGAATAAAACTGGCATAGAAATAAATAAAATACGCGCATAATGCACACTCATATCAATTATATTTTCTGGCGTGCCCATAAGGCGCATAATATTTAGGGCAAATATACTTCCCACCACTGCCAAAATAGCTCCTATTATAAAGGTAAAAGTCAGCGTCGTACCAACGATAGCTTTTAAACGATCTTCATTACGGGCACCAAATGCCTGACCAATTAAAATCGAACTACCTGATCCAATCCCAATTACAAATGATACAAGTAAAAAGAATAATGGGAAAAATGCTGAAATAGCAGCTAAATCATTCACACCAAGCCATCGCCCTACCACTACCATACCAAACAATTGTCCAACTGATTGTAATATATTACTTAAAAGCAAGGGAACTAAAAACATAGACATGGATTTCCATATTGTTTGCCCTTGATTTTGTGATTTTTCACTCTCTTGAATATTATCTAAGGATGATTTCAACTTTCTTTTCTCCTTTTATTAGGGGTACTATGTGATTCTAGGAATTGTACACGAAAGACAAAAAGAGATTTTAAACCCAACTTTATTATTTGTAAAGATTACCCTATATTAAATAATCGACGTTTTATCACCAATTTCAGAATTAAATTTGGGGATAAAATTTAGCTAACCCTTTTTAAAACGCCCTTCTATATGGATACTTCCCATAGCCATCAAGCTATGTTTTCATCATGTTCCTCAAAAGAGAAAAATTGTATATTTTTACTCCAAAGATATCAATTTTTCTCTTTTGAGGAATGTTTCATTTTACTAGCTTGGTGGGCATGTGGCGGTACCCAAAATGTACTTAATTTAGAATCAAACATCAGTTTCATTTAGACTAACCTAACTTGAGTTCCGTCCATAATAAAATATTGAACTATTGTATAATAAGTTAACTTAATAACTAAAAAATAGAATATAAATCAAACGTATTTATTCGTAATTATTCAACTTCTAGTATCTCAAAAATTAAAATGCTTAAAATGAATAAAGTAAAAAGCAAGATATATAAACCTAACTGAATAACAATAAACAACATAAAACTGATAGGTTATTAGATAGAATTTTTATACCAATCACCACATACTCCACAAATTCCTCAGCCACAATTTTTTAGCAAATAAACCCCTTCTTGAAGGAAATGTATTACAGGTACCTTTGACCACAGAAATGAATAGTACTCGTCGATTCATTCCTTTTTTAAAATCATTGAATCATTAACTACTATCCTCGCAATATTTCTGTTTATATCCAAACCAATTCCCACGTTAAAAACGACATAGTTACATGATATGACACATCAAGGACAGTTACCATACACGTGGTGTTCAAGTAGTTGTAGATACTAACTTTATGGATTCTACATCTGCAATGTGATACTAGAGATGCCTTATTTGTTAAAAAACTCCAAAATACGGCTATTTATATATTGAGGATTCTCCATGGACATTAAATGTCCTACATCTTTCACCAATTCTACAGTTAGATTGGGTGATGAATTTTCAGCACATTTGAAAGCTTCTATTGGGTTATACATTACTTCATTCTCTCCTAACATTAACAGCATAGGCGTTTGAATTTTGGCTAACTCTTGATTTGTAAAAATATATGGAAATCCCTGTTCTGTTGGAGTTTCATTTTTCACTGAATTATTCCACATCATTCCTGCTACCAATTGTTCTTGAATAAATGGATGAATAGTGTATCGATTATCAAAAATCCACTCTAAAAATTTCTCGACCCCTTCCCTACTATTCATCATTCCTGAAGCATAGGAAAAAAACAAAGGATAAAAAGGAATATACGTTGCTGCAGGACTCATTATTACGGCCTTATTTACCTTATCTGGAAAAAATGTCAAGAAGTTAACAGTATGCAAAGCACCATATGACAATCCTACAATGTTGGTGCTATTAATTTCTAATGTATGTAATACTTCTTTTAACCATAGTGCGTAACTTAAGCGATCTGTAAAGCCCTTTTTTGGAACACTTTTATTTTTATCTCCTAAAATATCAATACACATTATTCTAAAATGTTTACTCCAGTGTAAAATATTTGAATACCACATTGTCGAACTCATCTTTGCTCCATGGAGTAATACGAGAGGTTGTGCTAATTTATTACCACTTTCAATAATATGAGTCTTCCCTTGAGATGTTTCTACAAAGTAAGATAAAAAACTAGTTGGCCATAATTTTAGACTTTTCTCATAAGATTGTAGATAGTTAGTTTCTTGATATTTTTGTTCTAAAATCTTCATTTTAGTTCCCTCCATATAAATCATTTTCATAGTTCACTTTTAAAGTCACAGTAGTTTTGCTTTACTTAATACCCATTTTAAATTTAAAGGTTTCAATTTCATCGGCTGCCTTGTTATATCCTCCAGCATTTTTTAAAGATTCTCCAATTCTATGGCTATTTTTTATATAAATATCATTCGATAACACATGCATTGCTGTATTACGTAATATTTCCGGAGTAAGCAAATTACGATCTAACTGGACTCCGGCTTCTAATTCTTCTATTCTTTGAGCAACTATAGGCTGATCTCCCATAACTGGAATAACTAGCATAGGAACACCAAAATATAAGCTTTCACTGGAACTATTCATTCCCCCGTGTGTAATAAATAGATCAGTATGTTGTAGAATGTCTAATTGAGGAACGTAATTATATAGCTTAAAATTAGAAGGAATATTATCTAATTGACTAATATCATTTTGTTCCCCTATAGCTAATATGACAGTAACCGAGCTATCTCGAAATGCTTCAAAACATGTGTAATAAAAATCGGGTTGCTGGTTAAATACTGTTCCCATAGAAATAAAAATCAGCTTGTTTCCCTTTGCCTGTTCTAAGGAAAAAGAATCTACATCTTTATGCTGTGCAATAGAGGGCCCGACAAATATATAAGAATCATCAAATTCTTCGACATTTGGTTGATACAATTTTGATGTATATACAATTGTAATATCCCCTGGGCATGTCATCACATTCTGTTTTTCATTAAGAGTAATTCCATAAATATCTTCCCATTTTTTCAAAATACACATGACTTCCTGATATAAAGGGGATTTTTTATTTTCTTCTCCATGATTTTTCATAAGAGTAGAAGCTATCTTTTTAGTAATGGCAAATGTTGTACATGAAGAAATTTTAGGTAATTGTAATACTTCTGCTATGATCCATCCAACAGCGAAATTATTATCATATATAACATAATCGTATTCTTCTTCTTTTACTTCTTCTAAAATTATCTCTATTATTTTATCCATGGATTTTACCATGTGTAATAATAGTTCTTGAGAATCTATTTGCCCACTCATTCTTTTTACCATGTCTATTTGTGATATGAAATTTTCATATGGTCGAAACAAAGCTCCTGTATTCTCTATTTTACTTCTATACTTTTCTACGCAATAGTAAATAACTTCCTCGCCTCTTTTTATTAGTTCTTCGACAAGTGCAATTGTCGGATTAATATGTCCTTCTCCTGGAAAATTAAACATTAGAACTTTTGCCATATTATTGTTCCTCCCCTAAAGTTTAAATAACTATTCTATTATTACTAATATCAATCACGTACTGATATTTGAAGTAAAGGTAAAGATTTTCTCCTTTCATTTTAATGAAATCACTTGTGCTATTAAATGGAAAAAACAATTAAGAAACAAAGTAGATATAAAAAATCAAATAATTCCCTCTCTCTATTTCTCTCATGTATAATAAAAAATAACTAAGAGTAGAAAGGGCTGAATTATGCGCAGATATCAATATTTTTAATCTACCCATCACCAATATAATGGAGGTAAAAGTATTGATTACAGAATTATACACACAAAGATTACATTTAAGAAAAACAGAAGAATCCGATTCATTAAGCTTATTTAAAATATGGTCTGATCCAGATGTTACGAAATTCATGAATATTATTAATTTCACTACTGAGGATCAAGCAAAAGACATGATTAAATTTCTAAACGAGCTGGCTCAAAGCAATAAAGCGCTCCGATTTACTATTATCGAAGCAAAATCTAATCAAATCATTGGTTCATGTGGTTATAATTTCTTAGATTTCGAAAACTCTAAAACTGAGATTGGTTATGATATTTCAAAAGCATTTTGGGGCAAAGGATATGCACCTGAAGCAATCTCCGCTTTATTAGACTATGCATTTACTAATTTAAAGCTAAACCGCATTGAAGCAAAAGTTGAACCTGAAAATCTAAATTCCATAAGTGTTTTAAAAAAATTAAAATTTACATTAGAAGGAACGCTAAGAAAAAGTGAAAAATCAAATGGAAAATTCATCGATTTAAGTATCTATTCGAAATTAATAACTGATTAATTTCTGTCTCTCCCCCTATACTTCAGTGAAGTATAGGCTCTTTTTATTCCTTAAGAAAATTCAAATTGTAAGTCAATAGAAAATTGATTTCGTTTCTAGTTACTAACCTACAACTCAAAACTGTTTATAAAGGTATACTTTTATAGGCATATCAAATGCTCTCTATATCTTTGAACACGTAATAATAAAAAGCGAACCAAAGGGTGTACCTTTTGAAACGTAATAAAGAGAAGAGTTTGCTATGAACTCTTCTCTTTATAAAAACAATGAATAATTTCTATTATTTAATTTACACTCTTCCCTCATAAAAATTTATTTTTTAAAGAGCATAATTATCTGTGTACTCTTTTCATTTACTATTTTAATAACTATGTTGTTAAACTTCCTCTAACAGCACCCACTTTCACCATTAATATCAAATTAACTTCAGTGCTTTCAGTAAGGCGTGTTCTCTTGACTTAGCATCTTCTTTTGAAAAATGTGCATCTGGAAACATAGAAGACAAATGATGGTACCCAGGGTAGACATGTAATTCCACTAAAACACCATCAAAAATCAGTTGTTTCGCAAATGTTAAGGCTTCGTCTATAAATAAATCAATGGTACCTATATTCATATAAGTCGGTGGTAACCCAGCCAATGACTTTGCACGTGCAGGTACGTAATATTCACTTACTTCCTCCAGACCTAGTTCATGCCCTAATACGGATTTCCAGCCAAAATAATTACTTTGTTTTGTCCAAATAAATTCCCCTGCATAGGGATGCTCTGGTGCAATACTCGTACGGTCATCTAGCATTGGCCTTATTAGTCTTAGATGATGGATTTCAAATTCCTTCTGATCACGAATGTATAGGGCTAATCCAGCTGCCAATCCGCCGCCAGCGCTGCTACCCGCAAGAGCAATTTTCTGCGTATCTATTCCTAATTCCTCCGCATGTTCAATACACCATTTTAGCCCTGAATAGCAATCCTCAAGTTGACTTGGCTGAATATGCTCAGGCGCCAGGCGATAATACACAGATACACAACAAAAACCATGCTGTACGGCCAATGATGCATTGCTTGAACGGTCAACGACTGGGCTTCCTAAAACCATTCCGCCACCATGGATCGAATAAAATAAGGGCATCCTATAATACTTTGATTGGGTTGGTTTAATGATTTCTATTCGAATATCCGGACCACTAAAATAACTTGGCACAATCTTTTCTTCAAATGTGACAGGGAACATCTGTGTTATATCTATTTGTGGCATCATTTGTGATTGATTCTTACGTGATTCCATTAGCGTAGATTGGGTAAGAGCGTTTGTTGGTATTAAATCTACTGCCCTGATAATTTCTGGATCAATCAAATGTCTACTTCTGCTTTTTTGCTCCGCCATAGTAAAAATCCCCTCACTTTCTTGTTATAAACACAAATTAGTATTAAAATTTCATTTTATTTTAATCATGAAACAGGATCTATCCAAACCGTTATAAAATCTTTCTAAGAGATGGAAGTCGGACACTACATGTATTCTCATATCTTTTTTATGTTGCTGACATGTTGTCTATTCATATTTTAACGTACCAAATAACCTCCTTAAATGGAAACAATGATTTAGAATCATTGTTTCCTATTTTTTTATATAAATAAACATCATAACTTTATTTCAAATCTACAAAAGATGTTTAAAAAAGTAGAGAGACATAAAACACTATGTCTCTCTACTAAATACTACTTTCTACAACTAACAAAATATTTTTACTAATTCTTCTGCGCAAATTTTAATGTATCAATGCTGGATATCACGAAAAACCTCCTCCAATTTTTCATCTGCACGGTCTGAGAAAAACATATCTAAGTTAGCTTGAGTAATGGCTGCCATTTCTCCAGCGTATGCAAACATTTTGTCTTCATAGATTTTAATTGCATCATCCAAATTAGAATGATTAATGATGGACAGCGCTAGTTCTGCGCCATCCAGCATGGCCAAATTTGCTCCAGCACCAGCAAAAGGAGACATTAAATGAGCGGCATCACCGATAAGCGTAACTCCCAATCTATTTTCCCATCGGTGATGCACAGGGAGCATATAGATTCTTCTAGGGATTATTTCTCCATTCGCACATAAAATATATTTTTTTAAATCGTCTGACCAATCATCGAAATATTCCAACAATTCTTTTTTAGCCTTCTCTGGTTCATGAAAGGGAATGCCACATTCATCTAAAAAATTGTAATTCGTTCGGAACCCTAAATAGATGCGAATTCTACCGTCACCGTTTACTTGAGCCACAAGTGTTTTATTGTCCCCCATTGCAAACATGGAGCCACTGCCATTAAATTTTAAAATGTCTGGATGCTGGTCAGCGACATTCATTATACTTAATTCAATCATGCTAATACCAGAGTATTTGGCACTGGCCTTGCTTACCAGAGGTCTAATTCGTGAGAAAGCACCATCAGCTGCAATGACAAGATCCACAGTAACTTTTTCTCCATGTTCGAATTGAAGTTCATATTGATGATTTGCCACAGGGACAGCCTGAATTAACTTATAGCCCCATTGAACGGAATTGGGGTGTAGAGAATTTAATAGCAAATTTCTTAGATCCATTCGGTCAATCTCGGGTCTGGAATTTTCCTCTTTATCCTGGAAATCATTCTTATAGCGAAGGTGACCATTCTTATTCATAATCCTTAATTCCTGCCCTTCATAACGGCAAACTTTTTCAAATTCTTTCATCAGTCCAGCCACTCGTAGAGCTTTTTGACCTGTATGAAATTCCAAGTCAAGCGTTCCTCCTTGAGATCGTTCAGTTGACGAAGGTTCACGTTCGTAAATCAAAGGTTCAAATCCTGCTTGCTGCAAAATACGTGCAAGAGTTAATCCACCTGGACCAGCTCCAATAATGGCGATTCTTTTTTTTGAGTTGTACATAATAGTAGCCCCCTTTTGTATTTTATAATAAGCAATGTTCACTTTAGTATCAATACATGGTTTGTTTGTGAATTAATGTAAACTCGATATACTGATACTTTCCTATTGAGATATGGCAAAGGCTCAAAAAATACCCCCTCATACCTGAATTTTTTTATTTAAGGGATTACTTATGCTAATTATCAAAAATACGATTTACCCTAGAAATTTTTGCATCGCAGTATACCGCTTATTTATTTTCCCTTTGTAATACTTCTCCAGATTCTGGTCCTTAAGTTTTTGCATCAGAATCGTCTATCATGAGACAGTATCTTTGATAAACAATAATCTTTTTATGCAATATTGCATAAAAAACACCTGTCAATTTTGCTATAATTTCAAGAGTAAACTGTTGCATCCAACATTTTATAATCTTCTATATTCATTAATATAGAAACCCTAATTAAAGGCGAAAAGGGAAGAATATTGGTGGTTCTTCCCTTTTTGCTTATTTTTTTAACAGTCTAATGTTTTATTCTATAGTCTAAACTATTTTTATTAATGAAACCTATTAAAATTCAAACATACAAACTTGAGTTAGCAAACTAGAGATAAATACTTCATTATTTTTTCTGCTATATTGAAAAGTTCCTACTCTAAATACAATAAGAAAAGCAAAAAGAACTTGTAGGAATCCTACAAGTTCTTTTTGCGGTTACAGCCAATACACAGGACACATAAAATATCTGGTTATTCATATCGGGGAAACTATCTTATATATGGTTTGATTCCATTATACAGCAAAATGCAATTCTTTAAGATTTTATTTTTGAAAATTTTGTGAATTAAAGAAATGAGATGTTATAGCGAGCTATTAATCCCTAAAAATACCACTTATGCATTTTGTATAAAATGTTTTGAATCAATATCTATACCATAATAAATTATAAAAAATGTAAGTATAGGTAAATAGAGAAGAATGTAGGATTCTTACAGAAACATGTATAAAAATATTCAAGATTAATTAACTATAAGAAAATGAGTTTTACGTTATAACTAACTGTAATTCTTGAATATATGTAAATGGAGTATTCTTATTTTTTTATTTATGTGATGAAGAAATTTGGTGTAGGAGAATTAAACAAACGTTTGTTTTAAATATTTTAGTTATGAATCTATATGTGAGATATGGATGATGAGTTACAGTGTTCAATTGTTTGCTTAGTAAATTTCTCAATTATTATATAAATTTTATATAGCAAAGAAAAAAGCGCCCGCTATCGGTGCTTCCTCTAAAAATTTATCGCTACAAGTTCTTCTTAATGCTTTTTCTTCATGAGATGTAATTAATTTTTGAACTTTTCCAATATTCGTAACCACTATTTGTAATTCAATCCACATTTTGTTGATACTATTACAGTTACAGGTGTGTTAAAATTCATTTGAAACATTGCTTTTGGGAATACAATTGCTACTATACTTGCAATTTATTTTCTACAAACTGATTGGGTTTTAACCCAAATTGCGGTTTTATTCCGTAATCCTTAACAAATTGTTAAGGACCTTTTTTTATTTGTCCTTTGGTTGCGAAAAAATAAAGTTTTAAAAGGGGGTCCGCCACATGCCCATCAACTTAAGAAAGGTAAATACCCCCAAAAAGAAAAAATGAGTTGAATTCTCAAAATAACTAATTGAAGAGAAAGAGAATTTTCATTTAGTGTGTACTTCAAAACCTTAGCTTGATGGTGATGTGGTGCTACCCCATCGCTATCAAGCTAAGAAAATACAACGTCAATTATAGTAGAGGTTGTTTTTTTTTTTGTGTAGGGAATTTAAA
>NZ_JBFUPV010000016.1:0-109123 GCF_041360755.1 Bacillus sp. RCC_6_1 | reverse complement strand
TTCCCCGATAGAATATCGGGAAAAGGCCGTGGCATAATACTCTTTTTATTTCTGTCTACTTGACAGGGAGATGACCAATCCTCTTATAAAGAATTCGCTCTTTTTTCTGTATTTAAACTTATTTCACTATATTGGATCTCCCACTATCTAATACTCTATTTGCTGGTACACTGGACATTTCAACCACTGTATTCATACTCTTATCAGTCAGTTCAATGAGTTCGTTTTCATGTTTTATCTTATTTAAATCCCACACCATCCCATGAAATTCATTATGTTGACCACTTACCTGTATAATGCTTTTTGTTTTATTTGAAGGCTGTATTTGAAGGTTTGTAAATTGATTCCCACTAATTTCATTTGGCGTAGTTACTTGACTATCCATATAAATCATATTTACACAGTCTTCTAAAGAAAAGTTCATAAAACGATTGGCATTTATCCAAGCTTGTCCGGTGCTCGGTTTTTTCGCTACTAATTTCAGTCCAGTTTCCATTCCTACAACTTTAATATTTTCGAAGTTAACAAACGAAATTTCATTTTCTTTTCCAGCAGAGTATAAAGAAATTCCGGTACCTTTATTCGTTTCCGTCCAATTGATAATATTTATATCTTTTATTTGTGTTTTGTTCCAAGTGTTATAATATTTATTTTTACCGTCTAAATAAATAACTTCAGAGTTAAATTTAGGATCGTCAATAGTTATATACGCTCCTTCAATGGATGCGTTTTTCTCTAGTTCTAAAACTCTAAAGTTTCCCTCAACTACAAATTGAGATCCATAACCAAATAATAATTTCACACCTTTTTTAACAATGATTGGTGACGTGATTTTATACTTTTTATCATCAAGCAATACAGTTTTAATTTTACTAGACTCTGCTTTATTAATAGCAGATTGTATTTTTATTGAATCATTTTCCCCTTTAAAGTTTTCTACATACAAGTTAGTACTTTTAGCTGCATAGTCTTTTTTGTTGTATTGATAAAAAGCAAAAATAATTAAAACTATACCAATGAGTAAAACAATTATTTTCTTCATCGTACTCACCCCATATCGATTAATCTATGGCTTTTATATTCAGGTTATTATTATTTTGCTTTGTATTTCAGATTACCATTGCTGCTTTGTCTATTAATCCCTTCCTCTATCCTTAATAAGCTCTTACTGGCGATATAAGATGTACTGCTGCAGATTGCTCTCCTGCTTCAATCAATATCGGTCGCATAGAACCTCCAAAACTTAAAGTAATCGTTTCTTCTTTTATTGCTCTTAAAGCATCAACCATAAAACGCCCATCGAAAGATATATTTAATTGTTTTTCACCTTGAATCGCATCTATTTGTTGCGTTTCAGATATTTTCCCAATTTGAGAAGCGTTTGAAGAAATTTTAATTGTGGATTCGTTTATGATTTCTAAGTTAACATTGTTATTAGCCCATTCACTTGCTAATAAACTTGATCGGTCTACACCTTGTAATATCTTTTTTCTATCTACGTTAATAATCGTTTTAAAATCATTTGGAATAAGGTTAGAAATATTAGGATATTTCCCTTCAATTAGTCTTGAATATAATGTAGTTGTTCCGAGCGTAAATATAATATGACTCTCTGAAAGGTAGATATATACGAATTCCGAATTGCTGTTCATTAATTTTAGAAGTTCACTAATGGTTGCGCTTGGTACAATACAATTTGCTTTTACATCTGAGGAAAGTAATGTTTCGCGTATCGCTAGTCTATGTGAGTCAGTTGCAGCACAAATTAACTTATTATTAGCTAACTCTATATGCACCCCAGTAAGAACAGGTCTAGATTCATTTTTTGCTACCGCAAAGACTGTTTGTTTAAATACTTCAATCAATTGCTCTGTCTCTACCTTGATTTCTGCATGATTGTCTATAAGCGGTACATTCGGAAACTCATCTGCAGGAAATCCATTTAAACTTAATGTGATTTCTTCTGATTGTATCTTAATAGTTTGCTCATTCTTACTTTTTATTGCGATATCACTTGGCATTTTCTTTATTATTTCAATGAAATACTTTGCAGGTACAACAATAGTTCCTACCTTTAAAATAGTTGCAATCTTTTCGTCTTCAATTGAAACAGGAATGAATTTTTCAATAAAAATATTTGAGTTACTTGCAATTAAAGTAATTCCAGATTGATCTGCAGTTATTTTTATACCAGATAATATAGGAATTAAAGATTTTGTTGATATTGCTTTGTTGACTTCTGAAAGTGCTTGAGTGAATTGTTTGTGATTAACGATAAACTCCATGTTTCCCCCGCCTTACATGAGATAATATTTTTATGAAGATTGATGAACGATTGTTCCGTTAAAAAAATAAGGTACTGTTTCTTTCTTTTGTAATAAATATAGTAAATGTTCTGGTATGCGTAAATACGGTGCTGCTATATGTAATTCCATCCAAGTAATCTCTTCGATTTCTTTTGGCCTTGATATATATGTCTCCCCGCCGATTATTTCGCCTAGAAAATTAAAGAAAATTGCATGATGATCTCTTTCCTCGAAAAAGGCTTCACTGATAGAACAAATCCCGTTTACGTTTATATGTAACCCTGTTTCTTCTTTTACTTCTCGAATTACTGCTTCTTCTAATGTTTCTCCTAGTTTAACTGCGCCACCTGGTAATGTATAATAAGAACCATTTTCCCCTTTGTTTTTTACCATTAAGATCTTTTCATTAGTTTTATCGTACAAAATCGCGTATGTAACATTAACTTTTTTCATATGTACCTCCTCTATTTTAAATAAAAGGAATTTTCTGCCTTCTATTCATTCTACCATTAACTCCTTTTAATATATATAAGTTAGTTAAGTCTTGCCTTTACCGCTATTGTTGGAGTTAATAAGAATAGGCTACTGATATAAAAAAAGAACGTACCTTAGGAAGATTATCCAAAGTACGTTCTTGCAGTTTTAGTATAAAAATTGATTCAATTAATACTGAAATTAATAATAACCTCGCCCTTATTGCATTTGTATTTCAAATACTAACGTTAACAAATTCTATATACTTTTTAACCGTTTTTCTAAATAATAATGATTATGTCCTTTCGGATGATCTTCACTTACTCCAATTACTTTATATCCATGTTTCTTATAAAAATCAGGTGCTTGGAAACTAAAAGTATCTAAATTAATTAACCTACACCCTTTTTCAATTGCAAATTCTTCAATAAGCTTTATTAACTTGCTTCCGTAACCTTCATGCCTATATTCTTCAGAAACCCATAGAAAGTCAACGTGTACATGGTGCCAAAAAGTTATTGCTGTTACCCCACCTACTATTTCTTCTTTTTCATTTCTTACTATGAAACTAACCTTTTCTGAAGGTGTTTTTTCTTCATCTGCAAGATATTTTTGATTGTATTCAATTACTTTCTCTCTTATGTAATCACTATCTTCTTGTACCCACTGCTGTACTATTTTCATTTTAAGTGTCACGCTCCTTTTTACTTATCTATTCAATTTTATAATGAAATTGTCCTGTCTTTAATAAGTTCGTAAAGAAGCAAAGTTAATGGAATAAAAAAAGAGCCCTAGCATGAGGACTCTTTTTAAAATTAAGCTACTTTCCGATGTAAATGTTTTAGTTCCTTTTTCTTTTCTACATTTGGTGGACGGATTAATATTGAAATAATGAAGGAAATAACACTTAAAACACCGATTATAATGAAAGTTGGTTGAAATCCCCCGAGTATCGCTCCAATAAATGATCCTGCAAGCGCACCAAATCCGAAACCTTGGTAGACAATCCCGTAATTTGTACTATGGTTTTTTAATCCAAAGAAATCTCCGACAATAGCTGGGAATATAGTTATATTACCGCCGAAGCAAAAGGCGACACTTGCTACACAAGCAAAATAGATTCCGTAATTTAGCGGAATAAAACTTAAAGTAAAGACTGACAATCCTATAATAATAAACGTTGCAGAGACAATTTTCATTCGGCCGATTTTATCTGATAACGTCCCAAGAATAATTCTACCTACTGTATTAAAAATTGCAATCATAGCAACGGCGTTTGCAGCGGTTGCTGCGCTAAGTCCAACGAGTTGTACACCGATATCTTTTACCATACTGATTAAATACAAACCACCCATACACGAGGTGAATAACATAAAAAATAGCAGATATACTTGTTTCGTTCGCATCATTTCACGCGGAGTATAGTCATTGTGCAATGTTTCAGTTACAGCATTACTTACAATTGCCTCACGTAAGAAGAACGATCCGATTAATACTAAAAGTAACACGATAATGCCCCAATATAAGAATGCTTGTGATACACCAAGATTATCGATAAGATTTCCGTTTATATATCTAAAGATTAAGCTGCCCATTCCATAAGCTGATACAGATATACCTGAAATAAGCCCTTTCCGATTTGGAAACCATTTAATTAAATTAGATAGTGATGTAATATAAGCTGTTCCATCCGCATAACCAACAACGACACCAGCTAATAAATATAAGAGTGGTAAGGAAGAAACTTGTGAACTAAGTATTAAGCCGAGTCCTAAAACAATTCCTGCAGTAGCAATAAGTTTCCGAAGTCCTAATTTTTTCTGCAATTTTGCTGCAAATAAAGTTGAGAATGATAAAGAAAAACTTGTTATAGAGAAAGTTATCGCTACTGAATTAAGATTCCATCCAAACTTACTTACAAGGGGTTGATTAAATAAACTCCATGTATAAATTGTTCCAAGGCCAATTTGAACAATGATTGTACCTAGAACAATTAGTAACGGATTTATAGAAGTTTGTTTCATACTAACTGTCCCCTTCTTTTATCTTGACATAGATTTTCACAGTTAGTATATCCATCGTAAATTGCAAGATACTGTACGGAAAATGGTAATTAAGTTCATATACACAAAAAGACACTTCATAAAGAAGTGTCTTTTGCAGGTTATATCAGATGTTTCTAAAGAAAGCTTTGTTAAGATAAGCCATTTTCGAATGCTTATGTATATATGTTATCAAATAATTTCTTATATGTGATGAGACTTAAGACGTATTTTTCATTCATCATATAGTCGGATGAAAAATTAATATTCAATTTCATCAAAATCCTTCGGCTGCGGTACAGTTTGCATATTAGCTGCATCTTTAGGATCGCTATAAATTGCATTTTGCTCTGTATTTACATCTTTTATATTTTGTTTTTTATTTTTGTTCACTTTATCTTTCACTTACAATCACTCCTTTTTGTTATAGGAGTAATTATGCCCTATTACCGTTACTAAATGTATCAGCGACTAAATTACTAAATTCACGTAAATAATATAAGTAATTATCACCGCCGTAGTTATATCTTTTGTTATACATTTTTGCAACAACTACATTATATTCAGGTATTACTAAAATAGTCGGTCCAGTAATCCCTAATATTTGATATGACCCTTTTGGAACACGTTCACCAAGTTCGCTTAATTGTGCAGGTTCATTTTGAACGAACCAAAACAAGCCATTTTGTGGTAGCTCTTTATTTACATATGTTGGACTCTGCAAACTCGTAGCGATTTTTATAACTTCTTTTGGAACAATTTGCTTACCGTTTATCACACCTTGATTTAAATGAAGATTGCCCCAATAAGCAAATTCTCTAGCTGAGACAAACAGATTTTTTTCAGTACCGTCATCTACCGTACCAATTTCACTAATTGCGTCTTCATTTGGATTATTAACAACGCCAACTAAATTTTCATCTCGCTGAACTCTCCAACCTGTTTCTTGAAAATTAGCAGGCTTAAAAACACGCTCCTTTAACAATTCAGGAAAACTTTTGTTATATAGCTGATAAATAAGACGTGTCATCATTCTTACATTAATATCTCTATATGCCCATGCTTGTCCCGGTTCAAATTCACGAAAAATTGTCCCGTCATTCATTTCTTCTAATCCGTGTGAATGTGTTACTAAATGTCTTATCGTTGTTTTACCAAGCAATGCAGGATCAAAGTCTTTAAAATATTTTATCGCTTCATCATCAATAGAGTTTATTTTCCCCTCGTAAAGCGCATACGCTATCATTAATCCTAAATAACTTTTTCTAGCAGAAGCAACGTTGAACTGCGAAGATGCGGTTACTTTTTTATTAGTCGATGTATTTGAGTGATAACCGCTATAATGCTCTAATACGACTTTATTATTTTTTATAATACAAATTGCTGTAGCAGAACTATGATTTTTTTCTTTTATATTCTCTACCCAAGAAATCAACTTATCATATGTATACAAATAAATCCCCCTTAATACACATCAAAATTACAGCATGAAAGAAAAGTATAAACAGTATTTACACCTTTCTTTCATATAAAATATTAATGATGTACTATATTTAAATAATCCACCAGTTCCAGCAATTAAAGCAACCAAAACATCCGGCACAACCTACGCAACCACCACATCTGCCACCGCCGCAACCGCCACAGCGTCCACCACAACCTCCGCATCCGCCACAACGACGTGCATCGCCTTGGATGTAATAATATGGATATTGGCTTTGTTGTTGATCCCAATACACAACATTACCAGTTTGATAATCATTAAGGTTTAATGTTTGTAATTCATGTTGAAACTGATTCATTACGAACCCCTCCATTTATAAATATAAATTTCGCCCAAACGTTAAAGTTTATATATTTTTGTAAACAAAATAGAAACAAGACTATAGACTAAATGCGTACATCAACAAAATATGAACTTACACTAGGTGATGTACCTTGTTTTCCAGCCTATTTTCTTTATATTTATTCGATGGACGTATTTACTATAAATAAAGTGATTTAAAAATTACTAATCCAACAATTTAGTAGTTCATCGCTTAACTTTCTTTCTAGTAATTCCTTCACTAAAGGCATTGGCATGATTTCATAATGATTTAAGGCTTCTTTATTATAATCTATCCAGTGAAATGCTAAATGAGACTCGCTCGATTTCGGTGTTAAGTCCGTATGTAAATCTTGTGACTCTACTTCAAAAATGTGATTAATTTCATGATGGAGCACTTCTTTATCTTGCCATTGATTTTCTATGACTCCTAAAAATTGTTGTATACTACAGTTTACTCCAAGTTCTTCTCTTAACTCTCTTATTAATGCATTCTCTACTGATTCTCCAATTTCAACATGGCCACCAGGTAAAAAATAATGATGGCCAATATATTCAGCAACTAATAATTTTTCATCTTTTATCATGACTGCTCGTACAATATGATGGAATTTACTTTTCAATTGATATTCCTCCTAGTTATTCAATGTATAGTTGCTCAAAATAGTCATTTAGTATTGGTATAATATAAATCATAGGTGTTTCATACGGATGCATATCATTAATAACTTCAAGAGCATCTTTTACAAGTTCTCGTTTACACTTTATTTCAACTTTACATTCTTGCCCTTCGCATATTCGACCAATTTCTCCATTAAAAGGAGATGCCTCGTCTAAAGGTCTCCAATATCCTTTCACTGAACTATAGGAAAGACAATGGTCATATTCGCCCGTTTTACATGCTCCAATTTTATTTAATTCATCCCTTAATGTTTCAATATATTCTTCAGGAATGAATACTTCAATTTTCAATTCAGTAAATTGCATATTTCATTTCACACCTTTACTTCATAATAGTTAAACAAATAAACGATATACTTGCTCACCATCATACTCCTGTCCTAATGATATGAAACCATATCGTTCATATAGTTTCTTTGCAGAGATATTATCTTTATGTACTGTTAATCTAATTTCTTTACACGATTTAAAAGTATTTTTTATTATATTAATACTTTCTTGTAATGCTGCTTTTCCATAACCATTACCTTGCTGCGATTGATCAATAATAAATCCGTTAATCCAATACATATCTGATGTCTCTCTTACAACAGCATGCATAACAAAACCAACCATAAGGTCACCATCGTATATAGCGAGTGGTATGTACTCTACATTGTCACCATCTGGTTTTATATATACTTTAGCAAGCGAAACTGCTACGGATGGAACAAATTTCAACTGATTTTCTTTTACTTGTAACTTTAATGTATCTTCCCAATTCTCTCTCGTAACAACCTTTAACTGGACATTCAATATTGTAAGCTCCTTTATAAAGAGGATATATTTTTATATTCAACGTAGTGAAATAATTCCCTTTTTCGACAACAGCTTATAACATGATTTTTATAAAATCTTGAATGAATTTTTGTTCATCTATTTCTAAAGCTATACGGGCTCCTTCAGATTTAGAGTTAGGGCGAAAATCAGCAAATGTTTGTCCTTTCGTATCTCCGTATGTATCTACATTCACTGTACGATGCGCAAATTCAAAAAAACTTTGGTTAACTAATCCACTTATAGCAACCACATCATGAAGCAATGGCCCTTCGATAGATGGATTAAGTTTTTGGTATGCAGAAAAATAGTAATCATACATTGGTTTCATTATCGTATGGAATGGATTCTTTGAATTAGCTTGAATATAGTCAAACACATTTGGTGTTAACACAGCTTTGTTTGTTACATTTAAAGGGAATATTAATAAATTCTTTGCTTGATGGAAAACAATTTTACTTGCTATAGGATCTCCATACACATTTGCCTCTGCTAACGGCGTAACGTTTCCTACTTCTAAAAAAACACCACCCATGAAATAGATTCCTTTTACATTTAGCATTAAATCATTCCATAAATTAAAAGCAATTGCTAACGAGGTAGATCTTCCTACATCAACAATTGTCAAATCTTTTCCGTACTTTATAAGAATCGCAGCAATACTGCCGAAATTATATATCGGAATAGATAATACATTTTCTGGAACATGGATAGGCCCTAATCCTTCTGCTCCGTGAATTTCAGGATAGTACGTAGTAATTTCTTCTGTAAGTGGTTTTGTTGCACCACTAATGACAGGAATGTCTTGTCTATTTGCTAACTGCAAAATATACGCTGCATTATGTGCAGCATGTATATGCTCAACATTTCCGTATCCAGTTACAATACCGACAATTTCAATTTCGGGATGCAGTAAGCCATACATAATGGCAAATGAGTCATCAATACCTGGGTCTCCGAAAAATAATACTTTTTCCAAGAAATACGCTCCTCTCACGAAAAAATTGAGTCATTAGTAACTATGTATATGAAAAAAGCAAGTATATCTATGCAAATTTTAGAATGGATAATGTTTTACAAAATATTAAAAAGGAACTAGCGTATGCTAATTCCTTTCTTGAGTAACCATTCTCAAATTTAATTAATTATCGTATCCTTCATAAATTGCATCATTTATTTGATTTTGTATTTTTGTATCATCAGGTACAGGTTTCCACCAATTTCCTGTAATAAATAACATAGTTAATAAATTATAACTATCACTAAAATAACTTTCTCTCTTATTCTTCATCCAATCCCAACCGCTATTTACCCACTTTTGATTATTGCTACTTGTTATACTTGCAGCAATAAACGGTGAAACAAATACAGCAGTTGAATAACTACCAATATTAGATCCATTTAATTGATAACCATCCACAATTTTAGAAGGATTTCCATTCGTTTTATTTTGAATCCACGAAGAAACTTTATCAGAAATGACTTTACTTCTTTTCTCGCCGTACATCGCATAGTCCATTACAATTCTCAATGGTACCCGACTAGCATTGTAATAATATGCATTTGTATATTCTGACTCATCTAAGAAGTCTTTAGGTGCGGGTTGAGGTGGGTTTTTTACAACGAAATCTGAAATAAGTCCTGTATTTGGAGAGTATTTATTACTAAATTGCGTATAAACACCGTACAAATTATTAATAACAGTAAGCCAAGTTTTATCACCTGTAAATTCATAAAATGCTCTAAGGTGTGACATCATCCAATCAGATGGTCTCGTATCAAGTGAACTTTTAGAATCCCAATCTCCTAAATTTAGTCGGTTATTATTTGTAACATTACTAGCTTTAATACCTTTTGTAATCATGTTTTGTGCTTCTTTCAAATAATTAACTGTTCCATTAGATCCCCACTGCTTATGAGCAAGAAGAAGAGAATACGCAATATCTAAATCTCCATCAGTAGCAGAATCAAAATGACCTTGTGCTTTTTTACTATCTGCGACAACCCATCCCATTAAATTAGGATTTTGAGAACTTTTAAAAGTTCTTGCTGTTTTAAATAAACCGTCATAGATTTTTTGAGCATTCGAATCATAACCAGCCATTAATACTGTAATTATCATCCCATACCCTTGACCTTCTGAAGTTCCAAGTGGCTTAAACCCATCTGCATCACCTGTAATCTCTCCTTTTACGTAATAACCACCAGGTAAAGAAGATAAATCATTTTTCAAATATTTCTTTTTCCAATTATCGTAGTAACTTCTTACAGAAGCATTTAAACTTTCCTGTGTAACATGATTCGGTTTTATAACACCTGCATAATTAACTTGCTGGGGAAATGGTTTCATTTCCTTTGCAGCAGCTACTTGTTGATTAACTACGGGAATAGAATTTTGTACTGAATTGTCCGTTACACTTGCTGCGAAACTAGAATTAGAAAAACTAGCTAGTCCGATTCCTACAATAGAAATACATGTGAAAATTTTTCTTTTTCCATTCATTATGTTGTCAGCTCCTTTTAAAATGCTTACTACATAAAATGTAACATACAATATTTAACTGAAATACAAAATATTATATTTATCAACATAAGAAAGAAACTATATAAAAAAGTATCTTAAAGTCATTATTGAATTACATTATACGGATTGATTATTTGCTAAATTCCCATGTTTTTCTTTTCTTAATACTGGTATATGAGCAATCACAATTCCAAGTATAGTAATCACGCCGCCAATTATCGAAACTAAAGTTGGCACTTCTCCTAACCATATCCAAGTAATGAAACACGCAGTTATTGGCGTTAAATATAGAGAACTTGTTGCTTCAGAAGCACCAGCACGAGATATAATATAGGCCAATGCAATATACGGGAGTACTGTTGGAAAGACACCTAAATATATAACGCTCAAGTTAACTTCAAGAGGAGCTGCTAGTATTTCTTGATAAACTCCAGGTAAGAAAATAAGCATACATATAGTACTAGACAAAATTGTATATATGGTAAATGGTAAGAAGCCGTATTTTTTTAAGTAAGATGTTTGGAAAACGAAAAATAGACTTTCTGAAATTGCCGCTAATAATATAAATAATCCCCCGCTATTTAATTGAATAGCGTCGCCTTGGCTAAATGAAATTAAGGCAATTCCTGCAAAACTCATTACACCACCGATCCAGCCATTTAATTTCATTTTTTCATTCAAAAAAACAAAAGCAAGAATTGCCGTCACTATTGGAGTGACTGAAATTATTAAACTTGCAGATCCAGCATTTACTGTTTTTTCGCCGTAGTTTAATGCGATGTGATAAATAGTAAACCCTAAAGCACCAAATATAAAAAATGCTGGGATATCCTTTAAATCCGGTAGTCGTAGTTTGTATATAAATGAAAATAACAAAAGTATAAATGAAGCGATTAATAAGCGTAGTAAAGTAAGGTGTTCAGGCGTATAAGATTCAAGCCCCATACGAATTGCTGGAAAAGCAGTTCCCCATATAAGAATTGTAAAAGCGTGAGCACATATAATGCGTAAATCCCATTTTTTATTATGCATGTTTTCTCTCCCTCCCTAATAAACCAACCATTTTTAAATTACCAATTATTTCTTTTCATCATATTTAATAGTTGATACAATGTCTTCAACCAGTTATTTATCGGAAAAACCAACCACTTTGAATCTTTTAAATAAACGAGGGAGTTTTTTTATATGACAAACGATAAAAAAGTGCCCAAATATCGGCAGATAATAGACTATATGAAAGAAAAAATTGAAAACGGAGAATGGCCAATTGGAAGTAAAATCCCTAGTCAGCGGCAGTTAGCAAAATTATTTCATGTAAATCGAAGTACTGTAATAACTGCGCTAGATGAACTTATGGCAGATGGTTTAATTCAAGGACAAATCGGAGCAGGAACAATTGTAACAAATAATACATGGTCATTATTAGCAACTAATCCCCCGCCCGATTGGAGTGAATATGTAAAGGCCGGTATTCATAAACCAAGTAAGTTAATGGTGCGAGAAATAAATGAAGCAGAAGCAAATAAAACGCTTATCCATCTTAGTAAAGGTGAACTTGCACCTCATCTTTTTCCGCTCGAAACTATGCAATCTATAATAAAAAACGTCAGTGAGGAATTAGATTATTTCGGATACGAAGAACAAAAAGGTTTTTATCCGTTACGTGAAGCAATAAGCAAATACGTAAAATCATTTGGAATACATGCATCACCGGGTTCTATATTAATAGTCTCGGGTGCACTCCAAGCATTACAATTAATATCAATTGGTCTTTTACATAGAAAATCAACTGTTTTACTTGAACAACCTTCTTACTTATATTCACTTCATGTTTTTCAATCAGCAAATATAAACTTATCCGGTATATCAATGGATCATCACGGTATTTTACCTAACGACTTGTTAAAACAAATTAAATATAGTCAAAAGAATAATATTTTATACTCAATCCCTTGTTTTCAAAATCCAACGGGGATATTGATGTCCAAAGAGCGAAGAAAAGAAATATTAAAAATATGTAAAAAAGAGCAGTTGCCTATCATCGAGGATGATATTTACCGAGAGTTATGGATTGATGAATCACCTCCAGCTCCTTTAAAGTCAATAGATAAACATGGACATGTATTATATATTGGTAGTCTCTCTAAAACACTTAGCCCTGGACTTAGAATTGGATGGATAATTGGACCAGAACCTGTTATTGATAGATTGTCAGATATAAAAATGCAAACAGACTATGGATCAAGCTCTTTATCTCAAAGAGTAGCTGCTGAATGGATAAATGAAGGTTTTTATGAAGAACATGTAGCAAACGTAAGAATGCACCTGAAAAAACGAAGACAAATAATGATACGAGCTTTAAATAAATATTGTGCAGATATTGCATCGTGGGATATTCCTAGTGGTGGAGTTTTTATATGGCTAAAGGTTGTACATAACATTCCGATGAAAAAACTATTTTCAGAGGCACTATCAAAAGGAATTCTTTTAAACCCGGGACGTATTTATGAAGAAGAATCAGATCAGTACATTCGTTTATCATATGGATATGCTTCTCCAGAACAAATGACTAACGGAATTAAATTGCTCAGTGAATTAATTCGGAAGTTAACGGCATAAAAAAATCCTCTTTTGTTTTTGGAGGATTTTTTTACGTATTTTATTTACCACAATTTCATTTCCTGCCCTAATAAAATAAGTTCTTCATAAGGATCTCCGTCAATATTTAATACTTGAGCAAAAGCAGGTTCTGTTTTTAAACCTTGTTCCTTTAAGTGAATAACTTCTTCCCTTATATGAGGATGCTGCATTAATAACATGTGCTCCACTATCATATGTCTATATGCATTTTGATTACGCACTGGCTTAGATTGAGCAAATAATTCAAATTCAAAACCTTCGAATTCAAAATTCACCTTTATCGATTCAGTACCTTTCATTTTTTTCTTTTTTATGTTGAACCCTCTATAAGAACCATATAAAGATCTCATTTCTTGCTCAAAAACATCAAAGTTATATACTTCCATTACAATATCTAAGTCAGATTGAGGAGTATCAATTCTTATCGGGATTGTCCCGCAAAGAACGGGATTATATAAAGCTAAATCCTCCATTATGTTTAGGCTATTCAAAACATCATATATTTTTTGTTGCTTGTCATTGCCCGATTGTAAATATGTAATAGATGTAAACATGGAAGTCTCTCCTTCATTTCACGTAATACGTGTCTCACTAAACTCAAGAAAAATTTGTCCGTTTAAACTTGTTCTTGAAGTACCTTTACTTCAATATATTAAAGTGAATAAACAATATGTTTCAACTTTTCTCCTATGCTGCAATACTATAAAAATAAAAAGGGAGGAATTATGATGAGCATTTTCAACATTCTTTTAACCATCCACATATTATTTGGAACGATATGTTTAATAACTGGGATAATAGCGATGGTTGCTCAAAAGAAGAAAGGTAAACATACGGAATGGGGTGAAATATATCACGCATCCTATGTCGTTATCACCGTTACTGCCATTATATTATCCATTATAAACTGGGATAAAATCGCATATTTATTTTATGTAGCAATCTTCTCTTATTCATTTGCGATTTATGGATACCTTGCACGAAAAAAACGTTGGAAAAATTGGCTCCATCACCATATTAGAGGTATGTTAGGCTCTTATATCGGTGCTGTTACTGCACTTTTAGTAAATGTCGGTATTCATATTCCCTTAATTAATTTATTGCCGCCTATATGGTTTTGGTTTTTACCTACATTAATCGGTATTCCTCTCGTAGCCAGTGTATCAAAAAAATATAAAAAGCGTAGTTAAACTTCATTACATTTTCGTTACTTTCTGATGATTATTATGAAAAATCATACTCAATGTAATATTTTATTTATAAATTCAAGATCGTATTGCTTTAAGTTAGTCACTTAGCGCTAAATAAGAAGAATCCAATAACAGTATTGGATTCTTTTTCAAATTTCATTTCAATATCGGCTTTATGCATTCAATGATCTTACCATTTGGACCAAAAACCATCTTTGTATACTTGTGGGTACTTGTTTTATTGGTTCAGTGATAATTACACCATTATAGTTTAAGATTGTAATAACGAATGTAAACGATCCGGGTAATTCGTAAACATCCCATCAACGCCCCATAAAAGTAACTTTTTCATATCTTTTTCATTATCTACAGTAAATGGATGAACTTCTAATCCGTGTTTCTTTATTCTCTTTACATAAGCGGAATCAATATATTTATAGTTCATCCCAAGACCGATGCAGTATGTTTTATACTTTTTTATCTCTAATTCAGTTAATTGAACTGCCTTTTTGTAAGGTAGTAATTGTACTAGCGGTAAAGTAACATCTAAACTATGAATTTTTTGCAGACTTTCTTCACTAAATGATTGAATAATAACGTTATCACTTATTTCGTAGTGCTTTATAATTTCTAATAGCTTCTCTTCCATACCAGCGTATTCATCTGGTGATTTTGTTTCAATATAATAGTTTGCACCATTCCCGAACGTTTCAATAATTTCTTCTAGTGTTGGGACTTTAGCATCTTCAAAGACTTTCTTTGCTAAACTTGGATGCTTTTCATTGAAAAAAGAACCTGCATTAAGTTTCTTTATTTCTTCTAATGTATGTTCCTTAACTAGACCCGTACCATTTGTAGTGCGGTTTACTGTTTCATCATGCATAGCTACTAAATGTCCGTCTTTTGTCATTTGAAGATCAATTTCTATATAATCTCCTTTTAATTGTTGTCCTAATTTATACGCTGCTATTGTATGTTCCGGCGCATACGCAGAAGCGCCTCTATGTGCAATGTTTTTTATATGATTTGCTTGATTAATAGCTTTCGTGTACTTACGTTCATCTACTTTATGTAAAACGAAAGTACCTAGTAATATAATGGTGCAAATGATTGTAATGATATATATCTTTTTCATAATGATGTATTAACTCCTACATGAAAGCAATTTGGATCGAATAATTTATTCAATTAAATGTCGATTTTCAAATACAGTCATTTGTCCAACAGATTGAAAACCAGCCTTTTTATAAATATTAATCCCATCAGGTGAAGCTTGTAATACGCATTGAGCAACTTTCAATTGTTTTGCTTCTTGCAGCAAGTAATTAAACATAGTGGAGCCAAATCCTTGCCCTCGCATTTTTTCTTTAGTTGCTATATCATAAATACCAATACTATCTTTTGTACATACTAATGAACCAACAGATACGACTTCATCTTTAAAAATCCCTAAATATAGTTTCATATTTTCACTATTCCATAAATCGAAAGAAGCAGTTTCATTATAAAATGTTTGCACATGTATACCTTCCTCTGATGTACCAAATAGATTAGCTAACGTTTCCCCAAACTTTTTAATTTGTCCTAACGAAGATGCTCTTTGTATCGTAAAACCTTCTGGCATTTTTATTGTTGGTTGAATTGTCTTTAAGTCTGCTACCATCGCAATATTTTGTTCTGCTTCTTTTAAGCCAAGTTTTATTAATTCGTTTTTTATAGCCTGTTCATAGCTATTATCCCAAAACCAAACACACATTGGAAACTTCTTTTTATTATAGTTGTTTATCACTTTATATAATTTCTCAATGTCTTCCGTTACATCATTGTTTAGTAAAGTAATGATATTAAATGTATCTGCAGGTAAACCACAATCTACAGCAATGTAGTCCTTCGTTTCTTTTACATTCATTCCATGTACATGACGCGCAATATATGACGTTTTATATGTGAAGTTATCTATTAATAACTGTTTATAATTCATTCTTTTTTCTCCTTTCATAAAAATTCGTATTCAAATCGTTCAGTATTAAATATAACATATACGAAATGTAACTATTTCTATAAAAATATCTCTATAAATCACTCTATACGCTCTGAAAGAATTAAAAATGATATAACGTTGTCGGAATGAAAAAAGTGGTATATAATAAATATTAACATTACTAGTAATTATTTTAGGTATTCCTAGAATAAAGGAGCGATACATATGAAAATTACTATTTATTTCGGAAGTCATGAAGATCAAGATGTTCGTACTATGGACTGTCATTTAGATGTAGAAGATACAGAAGAGATTGTTTCTGTATCATAATATAAATTGTAGGGATGAACCCTCTTCCCTACAGCGTTTAAGGCACCCTTTACAGGTGTCTTTTTTGTTGTTTTTTTCGTCAAAAACCCTTTACTTTATAGCGTTTTAATAGTAAAATATAAATATACGAACAAACGTTCTTTTTATTTTAATTGTACATGAAGGGATGATTTTTACAATGGCTCAAGCAAAGCGCAGAGGAAGAAAAAAGCAAACACCTATCATTTCAAATACAGGCTTTATCGGCTCTGTCTTTATTGATACATTGGAGTTACAAAAGAAATCCTATTATTTCGCTCGTAAAAAACTTCAAATTGTTCATCACGTACTTGATGGCCTCTCTGGGGCAACAAGTTCTCTATTTAAAGAACATAACATTTCAGCATACATGTCATGTGTGTATTTACATAAACAAAAGAAAATCGGCTTTGTTCTTTCAACGAAACCATTTGAACAAAGTGATGGTATTGCTTATTTTGTAAATTATTTAATCGAAAAGAATTTTTACGGTAATGATGAAGAAGTAGAATATCAAGAAGTATTTAATACAGGTTTTATTGGTGTAGTATTCGCTGATTTATGTAGTATAGATCGCTTTAATTTCGAGTTTGAAATGGGTATGTTAACGAAATTAATGAAAGATATGATTATTCCGGTTAAAGAACTCTTTTTACGCCACAATGTACCGGCTTACATCTCCACTTCTCATTTAGAAGAACAAAACAAATTAGGTTTCGTTTTATCTGTAAAACCGTATGATGAACGTGCAGAAGCAGATTTATATTTTGAAGCGTATTTAAAAGAGCGCGGGTTATTTATTGGTGATGAAGAAGATGATATTGATAAGATTGTTATTAGAAAAACAGCTGAATTACGATAGAAAAGCGCAGGATGCTGATCCTGCGCTTTTTAAGTTACGTTAAACACTATAATCTTTTGAATGAATTTCTAAATTTAACTTATTTGCTAAAATTTTATTCAAAGTAAAAAATACAATCCCTCCTGCAATGGGAAGCGTGTAGGCTGGAATGAAATTTAATAACAGTCCTGATATTGCAAGTGCTATTGGCTGCATTATTTTACCTAAGCTTAATCCAATACTAAGAACTCTTCCTCTATATTCTTCAGGAATCTCATTTTGCATGAAATACATTAAAGGAATATCAATTTGTGCTATCATAAATCCTAAAAAGAACATAATCATGCAATACGTAGTAACATATACCAAATTATTTACTACAATAGGTTTAAATAAAACAGGTATTCCTGAAACTATCATAAAAATTGCCAACATAAAACTTATTTTTTTCAATAGATAAGAATAAGAAAAACAATCAGTTATCTTTTTTACTAATATTGCACCAACTATCATACCTATCGGAAAAGTCCCTTGAATCATACCAAATTGCTTAGAATTAAGATTGAGAACTGTGTTAATAATGTATGGCAACGGAACGGTTACAGCAAAGCCTAAAAAGAAATTAAGTGAAATTAAAATACTAAAAGTATTTTTTAAGCTTTTCCGCTCCAATAAGTAAGAGTATCCCTCCTTTATATCTTCAATAAAATTAATTTCTCTAATTGAACATTCCTCATTTATGTTTTGCTCGCACAATTTAAAGTTTATAAACAATATGGATATAGCCGAAAGGATAAATGAAATACCGTTAATAATGATAAAAGTTTTTATATCCAAGATTGCAAAAACAATGCCCCCTAACATAGGCCCTAAAATTAAAGATATAGAATCGATAATTTTACTTATAGAATTAATACTCATTAACCGTTCTTTAGTAACCATATTCGGTTTTACGGCCTCTAATCCTATTCCAAAAAACGTTGTAAATACTGTCATAAGAAGGGTAGTAGTATAAATAATGAATAAGTTTAATCCATAATAGTTGCTTAATATATAAACAGTTATTAATAAGCACCCGCTTAATACATCCATGCAAACGACGAGTTTCTTTTTATCAACCTTATCAGCAATGACACCGGCAAATGGATTCATAACAATCATTGGAATCGTTCCTAATATGAGCGTAATCGCAAAATTTAACGCAGATCCGGTTATTTGTAAAACATACAATCCTAATGCAAAACTATAAATAGAGCTACCGAATAGTGATACTGTTTTTGCAATTGAATATAAACAAATATTTCTTAGTTCTTGGTTTCTTTTTTTATTTTCTATATGTAATCGTAAACTTCCCATCACTTTCCCCTCACTTTTCTTTGTATTACATAAAGTGTAAATTCTCGGGTTAACCCAATATCAATACACTATGTTTAAAAATTACTACAAAGAAATGAAAAAAGATGGGGTTAACCCCGTGCACATCAACTGAAGATATTAGTGCATCCTACAACGATAAAAAATAAAATAATTAATAAGATCACATGTACAAATGCTAATTTTTTATTGAAATCTAAAAAGTAATATGGTATCTTCTATTACATTGATTAATTACATATGAGAATCATGTATAACTCCAAGAATATGGCTTGGGGGTCTCTACCAGGAACCCAAAACTCCTGACTACAAAATGCGTATTATAGCGTTTGTAGTCAGGAGTTTTTTTGTTCTAAGGTAAATAATGACGAGAAGGGATTACAAAAAATGAATTTCAAAGTATTTATATTAGCTTTAGCAACGATAGCGGTAGGTCTTGTAGAGCTTATCGTTGGAGGAATATTGCCAGACATCGCTAAAGATTTTAATGTTTCATTAAGTTCCGCTGGTCAATTAATTACAATTTTCGCCTTTACTTATGCAATAGCAGGTCCTGTATTATTGATTTTCACAAGTAAAGTGGAAAGAAAAAAATTATATATTATTTCACTTTACATTTTTCTAATTGGTAATCTACTTACTTATTTTAGTCCGAGCTTTACTTTTATGATGATAGCAAGAATTTTAACTGCTATGAGTACTGCTTTAGTTGTAGTACTTTCCCTAACAATTGCAGCTAAAATTGTTAATCCCGCTTATCGAGCAAAAGCATTAGGATTAATTTATATGGGTATTAGCTCTTCACTTGTACTAGGAGTACCACTAGGCATATTAATTTCAAACACATTTGGCTGGAGAATTATTTTTTTATGTATAGCTATTTTATCATTGGGGTCTATTATCTTAATTTCAGTATTTTTAGATAAAATACCTGGAGAGGAAAACCGAACTCCTTTATCTATCCAATTAAAGGCCGTTTGTAGTCTTAAACTAGGATCTGCCCATCTAGCTACCATGTTTATGTTAGCAGGACACTATACTCTATATGCTTATTTTACTCCTTTTTTAGAAAATAAGTTTCACCTAAGCCCTTATTGGATTAGCATATTTTATTTAGTGTTTGGTATAGCTGCAGTAAGTGGAGGAGCGTTTGGCGGTGTATTATCAGATAAAATAGGCGCTCAAAAAAGTATTGTGATAGTTATTACTCTATTTGCTCTAATCTTATTTATATTACCGTTTACGGCAGTTTCTATTATCCTATTTATTCCTGTTATGATAGTTTGGGCTGCATTGAGTTGGGGGCTTGCACCACCTCAACAAAGTTATTTAATCCAAACTGCCCCGGATACGTCAGATATACAGCAAAGTTTTAATAATTCAGCCCTACAAATAGGAATTTCACTCGGCTCTGCAGTTGGAGGTATAGCTTTAAAACAAGTACATAATGTCGCCAATATGGCCTGGGTTGGTGGATCTTTAGTTTTATTATCTTTAGGTTTGGCTATCTTTTCTCTTACTAGACATACACCGACAAGAGACTGTCCAGTGAGTGCTAAATATGTAGATTAACATTCTCCTTTTCTTTAAATCACAAAAAGTATAAATCAACATAAAAAGTCCAGTTTTATAACCGGACTTTTTATGTTGAGGTTAACCCCATCTTTTTCCTAAAAATGAATATGTATAAATTTCTTCACCTTGAACAAAGAAATCCTCGTACTTTCCGCCTTGTTTCAAATAATTTGAAGTACTTTCATCAATCGATTGAAACTGTAGATTTTGGATTTCTTTCGTTACTTTTACAGATGTAAAATTCTCTCTGAGTCTAGGTGCAATTTGGCTATTTATACTAAATTTATTAAATAAAATAAACGAACTTAATAAATAACTATTGTGTTTAAAAAGAGAATTTAATTCGCACAATAAGAACTCCTCATGTTCAAAACTATAATTACTTGTACCTGATTGATCAATTACAATATCAATAGAATAATTCTGAATAGGTATGTTTAGAAAATCGGCACAGATAAATACAATATTTCTTTTCACATTTCTTCTCTCAATTACATCTTTTAAAAGTAAAAGTTTATTCAAATCTCGATCAACAGCAATATATAAACACTCTTCCGGTAGTTCTTCATAAATATTTCGTAAAAAGAATCCAATACCAGATCCTAAATCAAGTAGTATTTTTTCATTTTATATATTTGTTTATACATACTTCTTTATTATTTTAAAAAATCCTTTCATCACCCTATACAAAATTATTTATACTATGAAAAAGATGTAATTAATTTTAGGGTTCCGCCACATACCCATTAAGCTAAGCTTATATAAGTTTAGCTACTCCTTTTTTAATCTTGAATTTAAAAAAGAGTAGCAGGTAGTACGTTTATGTCTATATATCTAAAAACTGTGAATTCATGTATGAATTAAAAACTGCGGCGTAAGTACTACAGTTTCTTCCTTTTTCATTGAGTTTAAAATATTTAAGGTTCCGCACTTTTATTGTAGAGGACTTGTACTACGCGTTCATAACAATTTTATAGACATTTAGGATTTTGTTTTATGGGAAGCATTCTTGCTGTGGAATCGGGATTATAAATATAGATGAACGTGATTCAAATCAAAAAAAGGTACTCCTAGAAGTACCTTTTTTACTATTCTATATGTGCGAACGCTTTCAAAATTATTGGATATAAATTGATGTACGCATTGTATTAAATGGTGCATTTATAGATGTCTTTTGGTACTCAAAGGTTCCTTGTTGGTGTCCAGAAGCATCCCATTTATAATACCAGCCAACGATTGGTCTTCCCCCAATTATAGTGGAATCAATACTTTTTACATTAGAACCATTCATTTTAGCAAATGGGTTTTGGCCATAGCCCATTTCTTTCGTTGTAATATATAAATATTTTCCCCCGTGGTTACGCGATGTGCTGAAGCTGTTCTGATTAATTGTTTCTACCCCGCCTAGCTCAGACTCTACTTGTACGACGTTTAGTGAAGTAAGTGGTGCTGCTGGTCCAGCTGAAGCTTCTGTTGCCATTCCTAATCCGACGAACGCTGTAATTGCTAACGATGAAATCCCTAGTGCTGCTTTTTTAAACATAAAAAACATCCCCTTCCATCTATTGTTTTTTCTTTCATTGTCAATATAATCCTAATAATTTTATATGTAAATAGATTGTAGCTGTATAAATATTAGTGTGAATATTCTATTATATATTTCTGCAATTCTATTACTCAATATGAATGATTTACAGTGTAAAACGAAATACACATTACAAATTGATTCTATTATTTTCATTATTAGCTAGCGTATAGCGAATTTAAACCCTATGAACCATTGTTGCTATTTTTTTAGTTCATAAACAGATGCCTATATTTCTTGTTACTATATAATAATGTTACACCAAACTGATATCAGTACACATAGAAACAATAAAAGAGAGCATATTTTAAAAGATTTATTAAAACATGCTCTCTTTTATTAATTTGAATGAATCTTTCAGTAAAAAAGTACATTGATTTGTATCCTTTATGTAACAAAAATAATCGTTTTAAAAATCTTGTTTTTATGCTTTTTTCTATTATTCTTAAAGATAATTTATTGAATATTCTTATTGTACTCTAATTGATTTTGAATTCCTGATCTATCAATTTGAATCCAATACTCTGAAATTTTCCCGTTTTCTATTCTATACACTGCACTTGCTATTTGAATTATAGGGAGGCCTGTAGGTTCATACCCATCTATTTCTCCTATGTGTGTACCTACTTGCTTCCAGCGTACATATACTTTACTATCTTGTACTAATAATTCTTGAATTTCTAATGAAAAGTTTCCATATATTCCTATCATCTCTCTTACATGCTCAGCATAATCTTTTGGCGATCTGTATACTGTTTGTTCCTCTTCAGATATAACTTGATGTGCCAATACTTTATCTGCCATATATCGATTTGAAAAATCCGGATTACTCCCTGAACGCACTTCTTTAAAGAAATTTCTAATAATTATTTCCGGTTTCATTAAACATCCCCCCTTAAAAATAAATCCAATTCTAATATCACCTGAATATATCGGATAAGTGTTATAATTCTCATCCTCACTCTTTCTTAATAAACATGTCAAGTTTGTAGTGTTGACATTAAAAATTGTAAATTTGCTTAGGATTTGCTGAGCATTGATTTAAACATGCAATATTTAATGTTTAAATCAATATATAATGATGTATAATAAATAAGAACTAATCAACATTTTTCGTTTAAGATAGTCTATCCATCTCTTACTACCTAATGACCTCAAATAAACGCTATTCAAGTCATGTTAAGAGGTACCAAAGACGCCCATATGGGCATCTTTGGTGTAAAAACACCTTATAGTATGTAAGGTGTTTTCTTATTTACTATATCTGGAATACCTCTATTTGAATAGTAAAATGTGGCTTAAATTTTACCTCGATTGTTTTGTTTTCTACACCGCCTTGAACATATAAGGAGTTACTACGAGTATAGATTCGTTTTGCCGATTTCATCTCGGCTTCAAAGATACATTTATTTTCATAAGACATGTACAATGAAACAGTTTCCACGTAATTCTTGTTATGAACGAATATCGGAATTTTTGAAGGTTTCAATGAGGCTGGTGAAGCTATCACTGGCATGACCAGTCTTCATGCCGCGCCTGAAGACTTCCAAAACAGTTGCTGGCAAAGCGATGTCGATGCCGGCTTCTTGGGTAGTATGAACAACGTGCTCAACGCTCGCCAAGCCCATTGCGAGTCTGTCCACGTCACCAGGGTGCTCCCCCTCGTCGAGACGCGGGGTATAGAACTCTACGAATTTCGGGAGTGACGACATCATCGCCGAAGCGTATGGTAGGAATTGCTCCGCCGTAATGCCGTTTGCGTTAGCGATTGCAAGAGCATGTAGGTAACTTAGCATTGCTGTCCAGAATATATCCATCTGTATCTGATAGTATAGCATGGCTAATCCGGGGTCCTCGCCCCGGTAATCGGTACTTGTTAACACTTTCAAGGTCTCCCTGTGAGCCTCGAAGGCCACTCGATCACCACTATAGTATGTGTAAGATTCCGACTTACCTATGCCTGACGGTGGAACTTGCACCCCTCCAGTAATATGCCAGGCTCCACGGTCTTCCAACCATTTAGCCGCCTTACGAGCTTTCTCCGGAGTATCCGAACTCAAGTTAACGAGCACCTTACCGAATAAGTTCTCAGAGACGGGTTCAAGAATAGAGTACATCACATTGTAATCTGTAAGGCTAAGGATTACCAACTCGTTAGCAGCTAACGCCTCGTTGACCGTGGACACCCTGATGGCTCCTTTTGCTACAAGCTGGTCTGCTTTACTTGAAGTCCGGTTCCACACGGTCAACGAGTACCCGTATTCCAGAAAAACGTCTGCCATCGCCTGACCCATCGGCCCTAACCCTATGACTGTTACTGATTTTCGGTTCCCAACCGCGTTTGTAGTTTCAGAACCATTTTTCTCATTTTGGCTATTACTTTTCAATGAAAAAACCCCTTTCAGGTGAAATTAAGTAAATCATAAAGGATTACACTAGTGTCAATGTCAACACAAACAAAAATGGCCCCGGAGCAATTTATCATGCTCGGGACCATTTCTACATTAAACAGTTCTCTTTTTCCTAATCGTTAAAGCGATTTGCCTCTCCAGTAATCTCTTTAATCCATGAAGTGCTTCGATTTGATAATTCACATTACTTAGCTTTTTTTCATACGTTTCCAGCATCTCTTCGCAATATTGATATTCGTCAGGATTTGCCGCTTCGCTCTTGAACAATACTTTAATCTCATCTGCTGTTAATCCAAGCTTCAAGTATAACTGAATCGCTTTGACTCGTTCTATGGCCGATTCGTCGAAATCCCGGTAATCGTTCTCCAACCTATCGGCGTTTAGAAGTCCTTTATTGTCATAATGCCGGATGGATCGTATGCTGACATTGGTCAATCGTGCTAGTTCGCTTATTTTCACTCCTAACAAGCCTCCTTGCATGCTCATAATAAATTGATTATACAACGGCGATTTTCCATTATTATTTGCCCTAAATGAACTTGTAGTATTTGTAAAATACAGTTTTTCATAAAAGGAACTTAAAGAAACTCTAACATAACAAACAGTTCACAATGGAGTTTGTGAATTTTTCCCGAAAATATCCTTTATTTGTGATACAAATCCTGGTTCTAGATTTTGAACTACCCTCCATGATTTATATACACAGTTTATGGACATATTTCTAGCTAAAACGGACGAAAAACTCACCCATATGAGAATATTTTAGGTGTTGTTTACGAGTATACTGTATTAAGAGGGCAAAAAACTGTATAATTTTTAGAACTAGCCAGGGCTTATTTATCATGCACATTTATAAGAAAATACTCCTTTTTTAAATGCTTTTATTTTGGTAAACGAAAGCCTTTTTTAATTCTGTTCTTAAGTTAATGGCTATGTAAGGTGACCCCTATTATAAAAGTACGACATTAATACTTCTTTTGATTGATATAATGTATAATAGCGTCATATAAAAATTCAGCTAAGTCTTCATTACTAAATTGATTTATATAATTTTTAAATCGATTATCAAATTTATACGTATTTGCAATACATGTCAACATTTCAGAATCACATACAATAGATTGTTCGAGATAACTTTTCCACTCTACAATTAATTGCTGTACTTCATCGGAAGTAGGTGATTGATTAATATAGGAAGCAATTTTTCTAAACACCCTTTCCATTTTTTGTTCGAATTCGTGAAATAAGTCCGCTTTTTCACTAGGAGAGAGTTCTTTCAGTTTCTCCTCAAATTCTTTGTATTTTTCTGTTTCTCCATAGATGAATTTCGCTTCATGAGCATATTGTTCTTGTAATGGCAAAATAGATGAATTATTAAAAATATTTAAATTGTAGATATCCTTTCCTGATACATACTCATCCACCGCAGTAATAACTGTTTCTAAATGTTGTTTTTTTAACAATAAAGTTTGGTTATGCTTTTTTAATAATTGTAGCTGTTCTTCTCTTGTAAGTTTCAAAACTTCCGCAATTTCCTTTAGAGAAAAGTCCATTTCTTTAAAAAATAGTATCATTTGAAGTCTTGCTAAACTGTTCTTATCATAGAGTCGATAACCATTTTCCGTTAAGTAAATTGGCTTTAATAAATTTATTTTATCATAGTATTGTAAGGTTCTTTTTGTTATGCCTGTAATTTGCACAATATCTTTAACCGTTAAAAATTGTTTCTTCATCCCAAAATTCCTTTATTTCATCTAGTATTTGATTGGCAGGAGTTATTGTGGCTTCAAAGATATTTTTACCTGTTTTTTCTAAATAGTATTTAATTAAATAGTATCCACAGGCATAACCAGCAGCATAAGGCATATCGACTGGTATATAGTTTTGAAGTTTTGCTAATTCATCACCATAAAGATACGGTGCAATTTTATCAAATCCTGTTAATTGTAATTGATCCTTGAGCACGGGTTTGATACGTCTATTAAGCATTTCCATAGTTGTTTTCGATACCCAAGGTCCGAGTAGATCTTCCCCAAAAATAGAAGTAGCAAAATTTTCTGCTAAACCTTCACTAACAATTAATTCACCTAAAGTAACAGTATGGTCCCACTGAATAAATTGATATCGAACATTATGATTACATTCATGTGCTAAAGCAGCTTTCATTCGAGGGATTGTGTATTCATTTGGCAAAAATGTACACAAAATATAACCAGGAATACCTCCATCACCACTATACCCTTCATTTAACATTAATGAAGGACTATTGGGATTCCCTAATAGAATCGTGAATACGTAATCAGATACACGAAGGTTCACATCATACTCTCTAAATAAATGAAGGCTTTTCCTAACAGCTTCTTTACACTCAGACCAAAAAGAATCTGACGAAATCAATTCTAGTTCTGGTGTAATCTCATTTGTAATCTGATTAGGAGAAATGCTCATTATATTATTCAATGTAATAACATCAAAACCATTTGGCTCCTCAGCTTTAAAAGGAACATATTGAATTTCCCATTTCCCCATAAACGGAGCCAACATTTCTTTCCTGTATAACTCAACCTTTTCCTCTTTTGGAGCTTGTAAAATTTTTCGGTATATTCTATCTGACCGTAATGATTTTATATTCATTTCTTTCACTCCTTATTTAATATAGTTAAAATTATGCACTATGACGTTGCGTTATAGTCAAGTGCGTTAACTAAAAATATAGCAAGAGAATGGGATTAGGTGTTTTTTTAATATTAATAGGACACTTTCATTTTTAATTACCTTGGCTTAGTTTGGATGTTAAACATATTTAAAAATATCTCCAAGCCGACTTTTAAACAACCTTATTGGGGTCCCATCACATGCCTATCAAGAATTGATTTTATGAAGATAAAAGAAAAGATTTTAGGTTCTGGTGCAAACCTTCAAAATATCTGCAGTACCTCCCCATACTTGGACATACTGATACTAGTACTCTAAAAAAAGACATGTTAAGTGTGGAAAAGCAAAATCTATTCAAGTGGAAACATTATCAACCTGATATTATTTTATTAACCATAAAATGGTGCCTAAGTACAGCCTCAGTTTTCGGGATTTAATCGAATGGTAGAAATTCATTTTGTTCATAAGCCTTATTTCATTAAATGGGTCCTTTAGTGGAGAAACTTTATTGCTACCCAGCAGTTCCTTAATTCGCCTTACAGTGCAGATCTTCTTTTCACTATAAAAACATCCTTTTAGATAAACTGATTCAAAGGGGCAAAACGTCGCGACTTTATTTCAAATTTAGATAAAACCTAATAATAAACCCTCCCTTGTACTAATGCTCATGGATAGATAAGCCGATACGACCGAAGTAATAATAAATAGCATCCAAAGGGGATTGTCTTGTATATGTTCAAAGCTTTCATGGATCAGATCTTATCCGAGAATGCAAAGTATACCTATAGTTTGTACAAAGAAAAGAATACGGATATTTTGTAGATTCCATAGTACAAGTCTTTCAATTACTGCTAGGTTAAGGGGAACCATCGATTTCTAAGCTCGCTGGAGATATGCCGGGATCCAATTTAATTTTAATTAAAGAAAAACCCGTGAATTATTCACGGGTTTTTCTTTAATAACTAATTGCTATTGTTCCTTCACCTGCATGAACCGCAAATGAAATTGGTAATGGATATAATTTGAAATCCATTTCAGGGAATGCTTGTCTAATATCTGCAATCCATTCTTCCGCTCCAGCTTTATCATTAGCATGGAACATATGAAGTACTTTTGGTAATTCTTTTTCAAGTTCATTTTTAATATATTCTCGACATTTTTGGATTTTACGAACTTTCTTTTCAAGTAAAAGCTCTCCACCTTTTACTTCTAATATTAAGTTAACACTTAATAAACTTCCAAGTAAAAATTGCATGCCCTTTACACGGCCACTTGCATATAGACCTTTTAAACTCTTTGGGAATACATGAAAAGGTCTTCTTTTTTCATCTACTAATGTTTTGTGTATATCTTGTAAAGTCATACCATCATTGTATAACGATTTCGCTTTTCTAATTAGTTCATCCATTGGATAACTTGTTGTTTCACTGTCTAATACCGTTAATGGAAAACCTGCCATTTCTGCAGCTAACTTCATATTTTGATAGGTTCCACTTACTTTTCCGCTAATAGCAACTGCAAATCCTTCTTCATATTCTTCTTTGCATTTTGTAAATAACTCTACCATTTCCCCAATATTAGGTTGTGAAGTAGTGACTGTTTTACCTTCGTTTAACGCATTATAAACCCTTTCACGTACACCTTCTTCACAATCTTTGTACGAAATTCCATCAATAATAACTTCGATTGGGATAACAAAGTTATCTCCTTCTGTTTTAAAATTCGCAGTTGTACTATCAGTAATCCAAGCAACACGCTTCATGTTGTTCCTCCCTTAATTCAATTCCTCTTTTCTAATTTTTCTATATATTTATGTTATGAAAAGAGAATATCCCTGTAATAGTAACAGGACTTTATTGTTTTGGCTATAGTAGATGTATATTAAATGTGACTATTTCTTGTCTATTTCACAAATAAAAAAGAAAATCAAGGAATTTGCTCGATTTTCTTTTTATCATATACTATTTAAAAGTTTCATTATCTAAAATTACAACATAATCATTCGTTAATCGGCCAGCTTCTTTTGTATAACTAACAAGCCTTTGTATATTATCACAGCAAATTTTTGCTCCCCATACGAGTAACGGTACGCCAATAAAATCGATATGGAACCTTCTAGAAAACAGCCCACCGAAAGTCATTGGTAAAGGTACGGTTGGTGATGTATTAGAAAAAATAATCTTTTCATGACTTTGATAATGTTTTTGCAAGATTTCTCCTAAATGCTTCATCGCTGGTACAACAACTTTTGATGCGCCGCATCCAATCGTATATACAGGATGACCATGTTCATCTATGCCATGAAAAATAATTTTTCCCATATCTTCTGTTTTCAATTTATTAAAGTAATCTACATTCAAAATTTCTTCTTTCGTTAACTTGCGATCCGTTGGTAATTTATTTAAATGATACGCTGCAGCTAGTGAGGTAGTATGTGTTCCACCAAAATCTGTGTAAATGTATATCATATTATCATCCCTTGTTGTAAAAGTTCAATGTTAATTAGTATTACCGTTCTTAGCAATGTTAAACAAGGGATGAATGTATTTACGCTTTTTGTGTTAATTCATTATATTTTTTCCAAATATAATAACGTCTACTAATCACAGTGCCTAATGTAATACATAAAAAGGCATTTGTTACAACCATTAATGTCTGGTGCGTACTACCCGAAAACATACTTTGTTTAATCATAATTTTTGCTCCTAAAATAACAAGAAGGATTATTGTACTTACCCAATTTCCTTTTCGTAGTACATGACCTGTTTCACTATCTAATCGAAATGTTAAAGCTCTTCCCCGTATAATCCCAAGACATAAGCCAATTCCAAGCATTACAACAAACAGTAGTCCTTGCAGCAAAGTTATTTGTCCCATATGAATAATGGATTGAACTGTTACAAAACACAACAAAGCCGGAATGAGCCAAATACGGTTTATTTTCACTTTTCGTTCTTTACTTTGCATCAAAACAATAATAAGAACAACAAGTAAAATATCCATTTAGAATCCTCCTATAAACTTGTTTATCTTTAAAGATTATATTCTCCTCTTTTCATTCCATACTTGAAATACGATAGCTACTTTCAAGTGTAAGATGGAAAATGTGATTTCTCATCAGCCTTAAGCATTATTTATAAAAATAAAAAAACGTACTTTTTACTCGTACGCCTTTAATAACTCGTTTAAACTCCTATTTATCAACTAATTCCACACCTTTAGAATTAGCTTTACCCAACACTCGAATGTTAAATTTATTAATAGCTTTTAAAAAGATAATATAAATACAATATCCAACAATAGAACCTATAACATTACAGATCACATCATCAATATCAGTAATACGTCCCACTCCACTAAATAAAGACTCAATTAATTGTAGCAATTCAATACTAGCTGATATAGAAAATCCTAATAAAATTGTATTTTTGAATTTCTTATATTTATCCCATAGGATTGGTGCTAAAAATCCTAAAGGCATTAATAATAAAATATTCCCGCCTACATTTCTTACAATTAGACCAATCATAAATAGGGTATCTCCATCATAAGCACTACCAATTTGATTGATGTCTTTAATAATTGATGCGAATGGTATTATATTGACCGAGCGATTCAGATTTTCAATATTAAAAGGAAAACCGATTGGTAAAGGGAATAAAGTTACTGCAACAACCATACAAATGTAGATCACAAATAAAAAACTTATTATTTCTTTCCACCAAATTACATGTTTTGTATTTTTGGTACCAATTAATATTCCACGTACAATTAAATAACAAATAACTCCTAAAATAATAAACACACTACCGTTAATCATATACAAATTGTTAACACATCCTTTCATATGAATTAATAATAAAAATTTACAACTATATAGTAATGTTTTCTAATTTAAAAATCCATATAATTATATATAATTGTACAGAATTACAAAAAAACTTATTTAATAAATAAAGGGTTCCTCGTTAACTAAAATATTTTTCAAAACAGAAACAATCATGAACCCGTTTAAATTATTTTCGTATCTCTTCTTTTAAATCCATATAATTAAAAAGCTCTTTCTATTTCTGTCATTAATTTTTCAGGTCCTGCCCCTTTATTCGACGTAATAACTAAAGTTATTCCTAATTCTGGATATATAGCCGAGCGAAAACTGACGCCTGGATCATATCCCATTACATGATATTTGAATACCTTGTTCTCTCGTGTTTCAATCCATATTCCATAGCCGTAGGACTGTTTATCATTTACTTGAATGTGAGGAGTTAAAAGTAATTTTGTATATTCCTTTCCTAAAATTTCATTATTAAATAGGGCCGCCCAAAATTTCAGCATGTCTGGCGCAGTAACATATGCACCTCCATCAGCTCCTCCTTTTATCGGTATAGAGTAGGCGTTTGTTCTCCAATTTTGGTTGGTTTCGTCCTTTATATATCCTAGAGCTGTATGTCTTGGTAATCTATCTAACGAAAAATAGCCAGAATCATTCATGCCAATCGGATTAAAAATGTTCTTTTCTATATACTCCGTAAATTTAAGTCCCGTCTGTTCTTCTATTATTAATCCAAGTATGATAAAACCTGCATTGTTGTAGTGAAACTTAGTTCCAGGTGCAAACATCATATTACTTTTTTGGAATAATGGTAAAAAGTCTTTTAAGCTCTTTAATAGATACATAGGTGTTTGTTTCCAAAGATCTTCGAAGTTATCCATAATACTTTCATCAAAATAATCTGGTATACCAGCGCTATGCGTTAGTAGTTGATGTATTGTAATATCTTCATCGAAGTTTGAAAATTTTATCTCTAGACAATCTTTTAATTTTGTATGAAAAGAAATAAAACCTTTTTCAACAAGTTGACAGATGCCAATTGCAGTGAAAATTTTACATCCTGAGGCAATGCTAAATCTTGTTTGTATCGTATTGTTTATACATTCACTTTGGTTTGCGTAACCCAAAGCTTTTTCATAGACTAAGTCTTTTTCTTTTTTTACTAAAACTACTCCAGAGAAATCTATTTTCTTTTGTATTTCTTTTATAATTTTATCAATTTCATCTTTTGTTTTTATCACGACAACCACCCTTATCTTTCGGTATTGTTCTTTCCCCTTATTGATTTTTCCATATAAAGGGGAAAGAACCCTTTTATTAAATACGATAAATTGTTAATGAGAACACAAAGTTCATTTCGAATTTATCCCGCTATTTGTGGGCAGTAAGACCCCCATCTCAAAATTCAGCGAAAGCAAAGAAGTTAAGTGGGGACCCTGCTGCCCGTAAAAGCCCGCTTGGTGAGGGCTGATAATCAGTGGGGGGGATGCCCCCTGATTAAAGTTTCACTTTATTGATTCAGTAAAATACAACTTAGATTGTGATGGGAATAAAGTAAACACACACAAGACGATAGTAATAAATAACATGATGAATGAACCTACAATAACTACAAGTTGTATAGAAATGAACTGAGTCGCAACACCAGATAATATTGTAATAAAGATTGTTACTAACGCAATAACAAGTCCATATATACTCCCGATCCGTCCCATTATATGAACGGGAACGTTATTTTGGTAAAATGTATAAAATCCTGTATTTGCATATGCCATAGAGAAAGATAAAATAAAGAATCCAATAGCAGCTATTAAAAATACATTTGAAAAAGCATAAATTAAATAACCAATTGCGATGAATAATGATCCTATTCCAATTAGAAATGAAGGTGCTAATTTCTTTGATAAAATTGTATTTGTTATGGCACCTAAAATAATTCCTGCACCAGCTATACTAACTAGAAAACCGTATTCGCTATCTGTTAGTAGTAATACCTCTTTCGCAAACGATAGTTCAAGTGAATCAGTAGCAGTTGCTAATACGAACATACTTTGAAATAAGAAATACACACATACGACATACACATGTTTTCTACTAAAATTTATAACAGTGTTCCAATCTTTTTTTAATACTGTAAGAGATAATGTATTACTAGTTGTATCCAAATCTTCTTTCTTATCAGGATTAGGTAAAAGTAATGTAATGAATCCTGATAAGAGAAATGCTATAGCATTTATATATATAGCAATCTCTGGTGTACTCGCAATTAATAAAACCCCTGCTATCGCTGGACCAATTAAAAATGCACCAGATCCTATTAAACTACGTAATGAGTTGAAACGTTGTCTTTGTTCTACTGGAATTAATTTCGTCATATACGTCATAGCAGTTGGCTCATAAATTGCACTGGCCATACTTATAAAGAATACAAATACATAAACAATCCAAAGTGACGGAAGTAAAGGTAAAATAGCGATAAATAACGCCCGATATATATCGAGGTGAATCATTAATTTCCGTTTATTTAAACGATCAATCATACTCCCAGACCAAGCGTTTGTAAATAAAGTGGCTAATGGTTTTATTACATATAAAGCAGCAACAGCTAAGGCTGATCCACCCATATTATAGACAAGTACATTCAGTGCTATTAAGTAAATCCATGCCCCTAAATTCGCAATACCAACACCGGACAGTAGTAATAAAGGATATTTCCAATCTTTAAGAAAGTTTTTCATTTTTGGCCCCCGCTTTCCAAATTGTTTTAAAACAATAAAAAAATCCCACCCCCAAGACTTTTAATCTTAGGGACGAGATTTATCATCGCGGTGCCACCCTAGTTTGTTAATATGTCACCATATTAACCTTATCAGGTACTGCATTCTAACTCATGCTTATACCATAGCTCTATAACGGGAGCTCCCGTCACACCATCCCCTAATAATAGGTTCCGATGCGCTGCTCAGAGGCTTGGTTCAATAAAGAATTTTTACTCCTTTTCAGCTAAATGGAGCTCTCTGTAAAAAATTCATTTTATTTACTCTTCTCTTCACTGCATTTGATTTTTTCCATATTATCACAATTATTTTTAACTGTAAATAAAAAATAATCAGATATTTAATAACGTGTCTCTATTAATTCATTTATTTATTGTTTTTTCTGAAAATTACGGTGCGTGAAATTACTTACAGCTCTAAAGAAAGAGCCATTTGCATCTAGCTCCTTCCAAATACCTGAATTAATTCGTATTCGCCTCTGTTAACGGTTGTAACGGCGGTTCTAATTCTAGTTCTAGTGTATCTCCTTCATGTAAATCTTGTCCTTTTTCAATACTTTGGCTCGTTACATAACCTGTACCAGAAGTTTTCAAATCTAATTTCAAAAGCTTAGAGAAATACATAACATCACGCATGGACCAACCTTTTACATTTGGCATTTGTGCGTTATTCCCTAATAAAAATATACGATCACCTTCACTCATTACCTCGCCAGACTGTGGATATTGTTTTATTATTTTTCCTTCTCCTAAAATTACCGGCTGTAGCTTCTCTTTTTCTACACTTTTCTCTGCTGTACCCATCGATTGATTTACATAATTTTGTACTTTTAATTGAGATTGTTTCGCTGCATCAGCTATTTGTTTTTCGGTATACGGTTTCACCTTTAAATATTCAAGGCTGTTTTTTATAACAGGTTTAAATATTTCAGCAAGAGGCTGAGCTCCATACTCATCTCCTTTTAACTTTGGCTGCTTAATAGCTAAGTATACGATTAACTCCGGATCATCAATTGGAGCCATTCCTAAAAAGGAGAAAATGTAATTCTCTTTCCCTTCCATATATCGGCCGTTTTCAGGATTCGGGATTTGTGCTGTTCCTGTCTTACCTCCAATTGGATAAGCATCCACTTTATACATTGTACCAGTTCCTTTTGAAGATGTTATAACACGCTCCATTAAGCTTCTAACTTTGTCCGCTGTTTCTTTTTTTATCGGATTCCCAATTTCTTTCGGTTGATTTTCCATAATAACTTCTTTGTTTGTTGGATTTACAACTTTATCAACGATATATGGTTGCATCATTTTCCCGTCATTTGCTATAGCAGTAGCCGCTTGGATTAATTGAATCGGAGTTACTGTAGAACCTTGACCGAAAGAAGTTGTAACCTGTTGAATTTGCGTATTTAATAATAAAGTATTTTTACTTTCTCCAGGTAAATCTATTCCTGTTTTTTGATTGAATCCAAATTTATTCATATATTGCTTAAATTTATTTGGTTTCAGTAACTGATCTTCTAAAATAGAAAAAGCTACGTTTGATGATCTTTCAAAACCTTCATCAAATGTAATTGATCCCCATCCAAATCCACCATTATGATCTTTTATATCAGAGGAACCAACGGAATATTTTCCAGATTGAAAATATTCTTTTCCGTTATATACACCTTCATTAATGGCAGCTGCTAACGTAAAAACTTTCATAGTTGAACCTGGTTCATATGCATTTGCAATCGGATCATTTAAAAAGTATTCGATATCACCTACATTAGGATTGTAACTAGGTTTACTAGCCATCGCTAAAACCTTTCCTGTTTTTGGATCAGCAATAATGCCAATTAACATAGAAGGATCATAATGCTCTTGTGCTTTGTTCATCGCTTCTTCTAAAAAGCTATTAATTTGTTTATCAAGCGTTAAATACACGTTATTCCCATTTTTAGCAGGTTCTACTTTACCTATATCATTTGTAAGCGGAATCCCCCTTCGTGTACCCACATATTCTATATTCCCGTTTGTCGAGCGCAAATATTTATCCAAACTCTTTTCAAGCCCAAACTTCCCTTCCGTATTCCCTTTATCATCTGGTCTAGCAAAACCCAGTATATAGGATGCAAAGTCTTCATTCGGATACACTCTTGCTTTTTCCGACATAAAAGATACACCTGGTATTTTTAAATCATTAATTTTTTCCTTCTTTTCCCTAGATAAGTTCCGACCAATTTTCCCAATTTCAACTTGCGTACGCCCTTCATGAAAGTTTTTTAATACTTCTTCTTTATCAATTTCAAGCGCATCGGCTAATTGTTGTGCGGTTTCATCTTTATTTTTCACTTTATCTTTTCCTTTTAAATTAACAACAACTCGATATGTTGTAGAATCTTGTACTAACACCTTTCCGGTTTGGTCATAGATAGTACCACGATTCGCTTCTAAAATACCTTTTTTATTATGTTGTTCATCCGCGAGGTCCTTTACATTTACATTATGCACGACTCCTACTGCCTGAATATAGACTATACGCAAAATCATAATAAGAAACAAAACAATAAAAGCAATCATCATATATCGAGCGCCTTTATTCGTTTGAAGTTTTTGCATACTTATCTCCTCTCTTTTGGAATGGATTCGTACGAAGATGCGTTTTATAATTTGAAGTTTTTGTTTACGATACTATATGTTTCGAAGTTTTCTTTTTAATTCCTTTAAAACAATACGAAACTAACTATTGTTATTTTTTGTTTTTGTTTTATTTCATTAAAATACGGTGCGTGAAATTTCTGAATATTAACTTCACCAAAACTTGATTGCATAGCACTCTAAACTCTTTTCTTATTTACTATAAAAAGTTCCCCTCTGGATTTCCAAAGGGGAACTTTTTATAAGAAAATTATGCGATATGGTTATATTTTGCTAAGAAAGGAATTCGTCTCGCTACTAATGCATACATTTTGAATACGAATTTCGCTATTGGTTCAAACATACGTGTACTTTGCATTACTAAACCGCTCGTAACAAGTGTTATGAAAGCTGCACCAAGTATATCTAAAGGATAATGAACACCTACATACATACGTGATATACCGACTAACACTGCCCATAATAGCGCGATATATTTCAGTTTTTCTCCTCTAAGAATAAATACGAAGGCGATTGAAAATACAAGTACAGAATGATCACTAACAAATGATGAATCTGCTGCATGTGGTACTAATTGATGTACATCATGTGATACGAACGGACGCGGATGGTAATATACCGCATGTATAAGAACATTTACTACTAATGCAATAATAACCGAAAGCGTCGTATATAAAACTGTATATTGTTTTCTAATTGCATTCTCTTTCTTTCCATTATTAAACCATAAGATAAGCATAAATAAAATGGCTACGTATGCAGCGCTATTTGTAATAGCAACCATTATCGTATCTAATAGTTTGGATGAATCAGCAAAATTATTAAACCACTGAAATACTGTGTAATTCATAATACTCTCTCCCTACTTACAAGTGTTCTTGATTTACACAGTATACAATACCATTATGAAAATGGGCTTAAACTTTTCTCATCTAATTCTCATTTTACTATTACTCATGTGACAATTATAAAACAAATTTTATACGCTATTTATGTATAAAGTTCATAAACCTTTATAATAAGGCGATTCGTATTTTTTTCATGTTTGGAATACATAACATGTTCATTTAAATATACTAATTGCAAAATCATATTTTTTAATTCATTTGAAGTACAATATTTCCAAATTGTTCTCCATGTTCCATACGGCTTAGTGCTCGAATTGCTTCTTCTAACGAGTAAACTTTATCAATAATTGGTTTAATTTGATGTTTTTCTATAAACTTTATCATCTCATTAAATTCCTCACGGCTACCCATGGATGTTCCCATAATATCAATTTGATTGTAAAATAGCGCGCGTAATGGTAATTCAATTTTATCTCCTGAGCTTGCACCAAAATTCACGATTCTTCCGTTTGGTTTTAATACATCAAAATATTTCAAAAAAGTTGCTGGACCTATACTATCTATTATTAAATCTACTTTTTCACCTTGTAAGCTCTCTTCCCAATTTCCGGCACTATGAAAAGAAATATCTGCACCATATTTTGCAGCAAGTTCCATTTTATTCTCTACCCTTGAAGTAACACTCACTTTTGCGCCAATTGCTTTCGCGAATAACATGGCAAATGTAGCAACACCACCGCCTATTCCCGGAATTAAAACGTGTTCGCCGCGGTTCAATCTACCTTTAGTAAAAAGCGCTCTATATGCAGTTAATGCGGATAAAGATAAAACACCTGATTCTTCCCAAGTAAGATATGACGGCTTTTCTACAACATTTTCAACTGGTACAATTACATATTCAGCAAACGTTCCATCTTTCGGCCCACCTAGCACTTCCGGTAACTCCGGTACTTCAGTAGCATGTTCCCATCCAATACTAGGATTAATAATAACTTCTGTATGTAATATGTTATCAGAAACACCGTTTCCAATTTCCGTAACAATACCTGCACCATCTGATCCTAAGATTAAAGGTAATTGCATTTCTTTTCTATTATTCATAATAAATAAATCCCGATGATTTAAGCCTGCTGATTTTAATTTCACTTTAACTTCCCCATCATTAAGTGCTCTCTCAGGTGATATTTTATATTCTACACCGTCAAACCCAGTTTTATATTGATGTACGATAGCTTTCATTATTATTCCCCCTTAATAATTTTAATGTACTAGAAATTTCGAAATAAACAAAATGATTTGATCGTAAAAAAAGAAGGAATGCAAAACGCACCCCTTCTTTGAAGGCTTATTTTATTATACATGGTAATGTAATCGTAACGATTGTTTCTTCATTTTCTTTACTCTCTATTTTAATAGCTCCGTTATATTTTTCTACAAGTCGTTTTGCAATAGACAAACCTAGTCCGTTTCCACCTTGTTTTCGACTTCTCGCTTTGTCAACTCGGTAAAACCGATTAAGAACAAATGGTAAATCGGATTCAGGTATTCCCGTTCCATGATCTATTACACGAATTGTAACTTTCCCTGATTGTAAACTGGATTCTATGCAAATATATTTATTAACCTCTTTTGTATACTTAACTGCATTATCCATTATGATAATAATAATTTGTTCTAAGTAAGATGATGGCATTGACACATAAGCTGCATCATCCGAAAATTTCATATCAAATTGAAAATCACTTTGAATTACTATAAAGTTTTGTGTAACATGTTTTAATACGCTATTTACATGGACTGGCTCAGCTGCTATTGGATACATTTGTTCAGATTCAGCTCTTGATAGTTCTAGCAATTCTGAAACTAATTTATTTAAACGCTCTACTTCCTTTAAACTAGATTGAAGAGATTTATCTAATACTGCTGGATCATTTTTTCCCCATCGGTTTAACATCGCTAAGTGACCATGAATAATTGTTAACGGTGTTCTTAGTTCATGAGATGCGTCTTCGACAAACTGTTTCTGTTGTGCAAAAGAAGTTTCTACTTCATCCATCATCTCGTTAAAGAGAAATGATAATTTTGCAAGCTCATCATTATTTTCTCGTACTGGAACCCGTTCATTTAGTCCATTCTTTTTAATACGTTTCATCGTATCTGTTATATTTTGAACACTTGATAATAGTTTCTTCGTTATAAGAATCCCACCTAAAAAACTAAATATCAATCCAAATATTCCAGCAATAAGCATTACCACTAAAATAACTTTTAATAAATAATCAAATGTCTCTAGGTTTTTCGTAAGTTCAATAGTGCCAGTAAACTCTTTCGTTTTAATTGGTATGCGCTTAACTAATATTCGATCTTCTAAATGCCTTTTTATAAATGACTCATCTTTTATAACCTGTTTCGGCTTTATCCACGTTTCATTAAAATCTCGTGAAACAGTAATAATCGGCCCCCCATCCATGTCAATAATACGAATCATTTGATGCTTATCAATCATATTGTTTAGAAAATCTTTACTGTTTTCAAATGTTTTACTCGAAAGGGTATCATTTTTATCTTGGAAATATGCCGCTATTTCCGTCACTTGCCTATTTATTTGTTTCTGTTCATAATCTATAGTCCACTTATTGATTACAATAAACTGCAAAGCACTATATAAGATGAACAAAATAAATACTAGTGTAGTGGACCAAAGTGTTAGTTTCCACTTTATAGGTAGATTTCGAATTCGAAACATAATATTTTTTATCATTTCATTATATATCCCGCACCACGGACTGTTTGGATATACTCCTCCTTATCTACACTATGTAACTTGTTTCGCAAATAACGAACATATACATCAACGATATTTGTCTCAACAATTGCATCATATCCCCATACTTGGTCCAGTAAAACATCACGAGTAAGTACGCGATTAATATTTTTCATAAACATAAGCAATAACTCGAATTCTTTATTTGTAAGTTCAATTTCTTCATTTCCTTTAGTTATAGTTCGAGATTCAATCTGAAGCTGCAAATCTTTGAATGTAAGAAATGAAACCTGCTTGTTTTCAATATGTTCTTCTCTTCTAAATATCACTCTCATACGTGCTAACAGTTCTTCAATTGCAAATGGTTTCGGAAGATAATCATCCGCTCCACTATCTAAACCTGTCACACGGTCCATAATACTATCACGAGCAGTCAGCATAATAATAGGTGTATTTTTAGTCGCTCTTAGTCGACGACATACCTCTAGTCCATTTAATCCAGGCAGCATTAAATCAAGCAAAATGAGATCGTAATTCTTTTCAAGTGCTGCGCTTAACCCTTTTCTTCCATCTAGTTGTATATCTACTTTATACCCTTCATATTTTAGTTCTAATTCTAGAAAATCTGCTAAACTTTCCTCATCCTCAATAATTAAAATGTGTTGCAACGGTAGTTCCTCCTAGACAATTAAATGAATAAATAATCCTATTCCAAATATAATTACAATGATTTGATGCACTTTTCTATACATCATAAATTTTTCTTTCTTATTTATTTTCTGTAAATAAAACCCAACAACCCCTAGTGCGATTAAGGCTAATAGAGAAAATATGCCACTGTATATGAGTAAAATATGAGGACTCCCTTTTATAAAAAAGTAAACACCATGAGTAATTGCAACAGCTATTATAGCGTATCCAATTAATACATGAAACTTTTTTGCAAATAGATACACTTCTTTAACTTTTTTAAATCCTTGTATATTTTTCTTCTTTAAAAACACCCATATATGGCGTAAAAACCATAATGAAGCAGCGATAATAGCCCCATATTCACCAAAAGAGCCTAATTTTTTATTTAACCATTTTACATTCAAAACATTGCCGTATATAACATTAATAAATAGCATCAATACACTACAAATAATAATAGTAATGCCCATAATTTTAACACACACACGAAAATATTTATTTCTTAATATCTTCTCCATTTTATTTAATCTCCTTACTCACAAAAGCTTTGTAACAAGCAGTCTATCAAATAAAAAAGAAAAGAACATGAGAGAAAGATTAAAATAAAATGAGAATTTCAATATCACTGACAATTATTATTGATTTTTTTCAGCTAACTTTATTATGTTTTGAATAAACGGTGCTTTTGCCTTTGTATATGAAACACGATCAAAAGCATATGTAATAGCAAGCATCTCTTTTAATTCTCTATATTCTTTACGTGCCCATTCATGGCTTATTAGAAAGTCACGAAATAAAATATTGTTCCTCCATTCGTCACTATTATAAATATAAACATGCAAATGATGAGTACCTGCTCTCCATTTTCCCTTTCTAAAAAAACGCCAATTGGTTGCATCTTTTGGAACATACTCATATCCAATTTCCGATAGAACTTCAATCCACTTTTCAGTTATTTGCAATTCTGTTACGCCAATCATCATATCAATAAGAGGTTTAGCTCCTAATCCTTCTACTGCTGTGCTCCCTATATGTTCAACAGCGATTATTTCTTGTCCTAACAAGGAACAGAATTTCTCTTTTTCTTTTATATACTCTTCAACCCAGTCTTTTTGATACGGTTTAATAACAATTTGTTGATCCATTGTATCCACCTCTTTATAAGTGTTTATCATTATATTTATAAAATTTCATATTATTAGCATAGGATTTCCATAAAATATGTCGAATAGTGGAATGTACAACTTAATTATATTAAATGTGAGGTAAGCTATGAAAGATAATTCCGTCGAAATTCAGTTAAATAGTGTAACATTCCAATTAAAAGAATATCATAATTTTGATTGGCTTATTAAATTAGGTACCGTATTTGCAGTTTTTGACCAGCAAGACTCAGGTAATATAAGTTTTGGTGTAGAAAAAGATGGTCACAAGAAATTTATCAAATACGCAGGAGCACAAACAATTGCATATGAAGGAACAACGGGTGATGCTATTAAAAGGCTAAAAAATTCAGTTACTATTTATGAAGATTTAAAGCATGAATCGCTCATAAAATTAATTGATCATTTTCCAGTTCAATCTGGATATGTATTAATTTTCGATTGGTTTGATGGTGAATGTCTTCATTCGCATTGGCGCTTCCCACCTCCTGAGAAATATGAAAATCCAAACTCTCCATTTTATAAATTTAGACATTTATCTACTATAGAACGAGTTCATTCCTTACATTCCATTTTTTCTTTCCATACTTATGTAGAAAAGAAAAATTATGTAGCGATAGATTTTTATGACGGTAGTATTTTATATAATTTTAATACAAACGAAACAAAAATTTGTGATATAGATTTATACAGTAAGAAACCTTACATAAATAAAATGGGCCGGCTATGGGGTTCCTCCCGTTTTATGTCACCAGAGGAATTTGAACTAAACGCAATAATTGATGAAAGAACAAATGTATTTAATATGGGAGCAATGGCTTTCTCACTTTTAGGCGATGAAAAAGATCGTTCTTTTATAAAATGGGAAGCAAGTAAGGAATTATATGCGGTAGCGTATCGTGCTGTAAATGACAATCGAGCAGAACGGTATGCATCAGTTACAGAATTCTACGAAGCGTGGTTAAAAGCGTCTAATGCAGAAAAGATATAACCCTAAATTATTAAAAGAAATATAGAGTTTATACTATTATCATGTATATCAAGAATGATTTTATGAGCATTTCATATTAGTGTGTTCTAATTGATTATGGCTATTATTAAGGAAGACATATCAGCGATAATTTATGTCTATTTTGTATGAGTGTTAGCAAGTTCGTTTGCAAACTTGCTAACACTTTTTTGTTTAAATATTTCACAACCAAAAGGTGCATACATATGATGATCAACATATAAACCGACTTTCTTAGCACCTAATTTACATAATTCATCGATAAAAGCCTGTGTACCTGCTCGCATATCATCCATTGTTTTCACTTCTACATCAGCCACCCAAACTGTTGCACTCTTGTCACCACAGTTTCAGAAATCACGGGCTTCTACGCGTGCATCATTTTCAGAAACGACAGAATGCATAGTTACCAAAAGAAATCACATGCTGCTTCATAGCTTGTACATAACCTTTATACGATACCTCTGCACCACTTGTATGTAAAACTGATATATCATTAATTAATAGATGATAATGCATTACACCTTTTATTTCTACATCTTTTTCACGCTCTTTTATGCTACCCGTAACACGTATAACGTGTTTTGTAGTTTCCATACTTCCATCACTTTTCTAATTAACGACCTGTCCACATATCTTGCACAATTCCATTTTTAAATAATTCATATGGGAAATAACAATATCCTTTATCTCCCCAGTCTTCTCCCCAGCTGTTGCGAATAATAACCGTTTGCTTATCATCGTCATATCCAACAGCACAAACAGCATGTCCCGCTGGTTGACCATCTTCAACAATTACATCATCTGTTCCTGATACTGGAACTATACCAGTCTTTTTCACTTCTTCTGACATAAAAGATTTTGGTACAGCAAATCCAAGTACAGCAACTAATCCATGAGCAAGTGCAGCCTTTAATCCCGATAAATCTTGAATACGATGATAGGTTCCAATTTTATAAAGTGCAGCATCTGATTCAGCCTTTGGTGATGGCTTATCTCTAAAATTCTCGGTATAAGGAAAATCCTCTTCAGGGCATACCCCAATATTTTTAAGAACCCCCATACCATCACGAACATTCGCTCCACTATCTTCCTGAATATGTCCTTCTATTTCTCGTTCATGATAATATAAAAACAAACGAGATAAGCAAGTAAATGGACGACCTGATTGTAATAATAGATATTCTCGTAACCCTGAAACAATTGCATTTGCCGTACAAGAACCTATATTCCATTGATTTACTATACCTGACATTTTAGGACGAAGATCGACTTGCGTTGGCAAATCCGCCTCATTACTAAACAAGTAACTCCGAAACATTTTGTCTCTTAAATCAACAGGGTCTTTTCTTACATTAAGGTACTTTACAATATCTTTGTTACTGGTAAAACTGAAATTTGATTCATTTGAACTCATTGTAAAAATCCATCCTTTCTTAATATCTAGATAATTCATTTCTTCTCTATACTTAACTTAAAAATTAAAAATATACCTATTTAATTTTTATTTCATTTGCATTCAATACATCCGCATGTTTAATTATTTATCTTTTTACTTATCAATTTCTATTTTCAATTTATCTCACAACTACTTGAACTCTATATCTTTTTTTCTTTCTTGTTTGATTCAATTGCTTTTTCCACTCACGTAATTAGTCTTGTAGTGCCCTCATATTTTCCTATCTCCCCCTTCCAAAATAAAAAGGACACCAATTCATTAAAACAACTTGAATTGCTGCTTTAATGAATTGGTGTCCTCTAGTTTTCTAGCCGGACTATATTTATTTCATTATACTTGTCTGTATAAAAAGATTCCTCCAAGCTTTATCTATTCTGTCTTTCTCATATTTTTGTATAACCTTTGTCCGACGAGCAATTGCTTTTTTTAGTTTCTTTTTCTTTAAATTATCCAATCCTCTCACCCCTTCTTATAAAACAGTTTTTTCCATTTTAGGCGTTTTTATTAATTTAATACCTTCTTACATTCAAAAAGCGGCTCAAATGTGAATTGTACCTATATAATTTCAAAAGGATTATTTTATTAGATTTTCAATCAAACTTCATTTCAAAATTCTCAGTTTCAGATGAACCACTAGACGCATACACCATATACTAATTTAAATGCTTCCTAGGAAAGAAGGTGAAAGCTATGCCATCTATTGTCGGAAATATGGTTGTGCAAAATAGTAACGGTTCTTTCAACTTAGGTGATTTTTATAACGTTTCTCCAAAAGAAAATACAAAAGCTTATAATGGTTCAGGTTCATCTAACGTTGCTTTTGTTCTCAATACATTTAACGGTGTTAGTGCAACAAACACATTTGATTCTGATGTTGCAGACCAAAACCAAGTTGGAACAGTCTAAATTTATTCATTTCCCTCTAACTCCTGAATAAAACCCAATATTCCGTTAATAATGTATATACAGTTTCTGATTTCCCTTCATACCCGAAGGCTGAGTAGCTAGTTTTTACTAGCTGCTCTTTTTATGTTTCACACGAATAAAATTCTATATTTCACCGATACTATATAGGACTGTAAAAAGTCAGCTTTAAATTCTTCCCACTCTAGCTCTCTTGGTCAAGGGTTGAGCAGTTAGCTCTTGCTAGCTGCTCTTTTATTTGGTTACTGCTTCTGTTTCTTAAAGAGATTCTTTAACTATATTTCACTAATAAGGACAAATTCTTTAATCCGTCTCGAATAAAATAAATAATTTGGCATATAATATCTATGCATCTAGATTATTACCTCTGTATGGAGCAGTTAGGCTGGGCTAACCGCTCTTTTATTGAATAAATTCCCAAAAAGTGTTAACAATATAAGTACACCAAGGTTGAATACGAATGACCATTTCGTTCTTCTTATTCACCAGGATAGTTAGCTTTTGCTAGCTGTCTTTTTTTAGTTTATCCGAATAAAATTTTTAATTATGTCCGATACTATAAATGGGCTGATACAGCTTGAATTCACATTGACATCTGTAATGTTCTTTTTCCTTTCTCTGAGGACTGAGCGGTTAACCTTCGTTAACTGCTCTTTTGTATTGAGTTGATAATAAATTTTAGGTCGTATTTCTCTTCTATACCATATACTTTTTAAGTATCCAACTCAAAGTGTTACCTCCTATCTGAAAGGGCACTGATGCATGGTGCTCTTTTTTTAGTTTCTTTATTTCTACAAAATGAAATTTTTATAACATTTTTCAGTTCAAATATCCTTTCCATCAATGTACGAATAATATTACTTCTTCTTTAAGCATCTTTATGAACAAAATTTATAACCTTTACTCCACTTGGATTTATATTAAAAGTAATAGTTTCTATGCCATTCGGAGGGTTATGAGCTCCTATATAAGTTTTATATTGAACTGTAACAATAAAATTAAAGTTTTCTTCTGGGAAACGTTCAATTTTTATAATTTTTGTGTCCGTCAAACTATACTGATGATCTGGTCCAAGCTTCCTTCTGATAACTTGACTTGCATATGGTGCTAATAAAGTATTATAAGAATCATAAAACTCTTGATTATCAATATTAAACGCTTTGGTATCTAACGGATTTAAAAATAAAACTACCATAGTAATTCCCAAAAACAAACTAACCACTTTTCTTTTCAACATATACTCATCCTTAATTCATTTAGATATCCGTTAAGCTCCCCAGCATAAGAGATGACTATTCTTCATCCTTATCTAACTTCTTTTTATTCAAATAACGTTTTTGTTAAAATTTTACTTAAACCTTATTCATTCATGGTATAATCTGGATTATTTATTTTTCCAAGAAAGGCTAAAGTAATGAGAAAATAATTCGGTTTCATTTCAAATTTGTTAACTATTATCGTATTTTTTACCTTTTATAGTGATAGTAATTTAATTTATTTAATATTTGTATCACTGGTTTTAATTATTTTCGCTCCAAAAGGTACATCAAAAAAAGTCGTTATAACTAGTATAATAATTTCGTGTATTTTTTACCCTCTCATATTCGGCCTGCTTTTTATAATTGGTTGAGGATTAGCAGAATCAAAACTAAACTAATCCCTTTTTCTCAAATAACGATTTTGTTAAGTTATACCCCATCCATTTTTCACACGTCTTTCCGCTAAACACATTTGTCTAGAAAACCCTATATTATTAAAAATGGTTATCGACTCTCAACTTGAAATTTTTCACTTTTGATAATGCAACCACCTACAACGGAAATATACCTTTTTCAAAGGAGGCATCTAATGTATATATCAAATAGGATTGGCTTATTTAGTTGGATTGCAACTTGCCTATACTTTTTAATTGAACCTTTCTTTATTTTCACTTCTACAGCATCTTATAACTATTTGCATCATGCAATGAGTGATCTAGGTGTAACAACCTGTGGAGAATTCACCTACGAAATAGCTCCTTATGAAATATGCTCCCCTAATCACTTTTGGATGAATTTACTCTTTATTCTTAATGGAATAACATTTTGTATTGGAGTACTATATATTTCACAACATCTAGAAAAAACAAAAATTAATAAAATAGCAACATTTTTTATAATTATAATAGGAGTTTCCACTATAGTCTCAGGATTAATTCCTGCAGATGTAAACCTAATTGGACATTCTATTCTAGTTTGGATAGGTATGCTTACTGTATTTCCAGGACTATTTATTTTTGCAAAGAATCTTAAAAAAACTAGAAAATGGACATATTTCTGCTTACTAAACTTAATAGTAATAACAATCATTATCTCACTTGTTTTTCTTTTCCCCTTACCTGCAGGTCTACTACAAAGACTTTTTTACTTGGTTCTTTTCGTTTGGGGAACTGTATCAACCTACAAATTAATAAAATAAAGATTTCATTAAAACTTTTCACCTTTTAACTGGACAAGCATATAGTATTGTATGGAGATATCCACTCATAGAAATCTACCTTTCTTGTCCAAGAGCATGCTTATATGCGTGCTCTTTTTGATTGCATTTAAAGATTTCACATTCATTAGAAATGTACATACAATAATCATGATCATCTCATTATTAATCTTTTGGTATCCTTATCGATACACATCTTGGTCATGGAGCATCTTAAAAAGCGCTCTTTATATTTGTTAATAAATAACCATTTTGTTCAAACATACACACGGTATATATTAGTTAAGCATATATTTACATAGACAAGACATAACTTTTTTAAACATGCACAATTTTTGTGCATGTTTTTTTATTTAACAAAATAATTATTTTATTATGTTTCCTAACTTACAGTAATGTCCTTAAAAAACATTCATATATATTTATCAGATGCACTTTTAAATTCCAGAGTATCAAATACTTTTAAAAGTTAACTGACCAACAATATTCGACTTATCTTTAAAAACTTATTAAAAATCACTTAGATACAAAAAAGCTACGTTTTATATAGGATAAAAAATTATCTTACGCAAAGGAGCTTGATTATTTGTGAATTACCAAAATGATAATAACTCTAACATTCACAAACCTTGCACTTGTCCATCCCCCACGGCTAACAGTTTAAATGTTGTTCAAACTACCCCATCAATAGTCTCGGTAAATTCTGCGATTCCACTAGATACCGTGGTAAATTCTAATGGTACGGCAATCTCATTCACACCACCAACAACTGTTTTACTTGAAGGTGGAAGAACCTATTTGGCAATCTATGAAGTGCAAGTTATCATTCAACCAGGAGGTAATTCGGCAGGTATCACTATGTATCTTAATAATAATCCAATCATTGGCTCTGGTACTTCTCTGGGATATACTGCAGGATTCACTTCTGTATCAGCACCCGCTATTTTCACTACACCTTTAGGTATAACAAGTACTCTTACTGTTAATGTAGGACCATATTCTAATACATTAAATACATTGGGCTTAACTCTTGCTGTTGTAGCATTAACATAATAAAATGTAAAACTCTCTAAAATGATTTTATTTATCCCTTAACTGTCTATTGGGCTAGCCTCTAAGAACTCCACATAACTACATATAGAAAAAGAACATTATTTGGTTCCATAGTACTAGGTGACTCGGCTAGCACAATTGCTGAGTCACCTATTTATCTATAATAAAATAAAGCTTTTGTTTAATTTATTACTTGTTCTTTTTTATGCATTATTCTATTACAATCCATTTTCATGTTATAATTACCAACAGTACATATTTTAATAGGCACAACAAATTCCTATTATTTCTAAATGGATTAACAAATAAAAATACGTGTAAAAGAATTCAGAGTTTTACTGAATTCTTTTTTATGGATCTTTCAAAATCTTTTACATCTTCCTTCATTCCTTCTTTTTAATAAACTTCAAATTTTATTACAATAACGCTTTTTTAAAATACAATCGCTTGCCTATAAACTTTGTAACCTTCATTTTCTTTCCTATGATTACAACATCCTCCTAACAACCAAGTATTGGTTATATATCCCATATGAACACCTCTATTTTATTGGCATATACTTTGAAGGAAAAAACATTTCACATTAAACATATACCTACAAACTCAGTTGCTAATAATTTGCCGAAAATTACTTAATATTCAATTTTTAAAAGGAGGTATTTATGAGATATAATCGAAAATCAAATTCCCAAAATTCGTGTGATAAATTTCAGCAACCCTGCTTTATTTCTATATCCCCTTGTGATCAAAGTAATTGCTGTACACCTGTTTTTTTCTCGAATTCTCAACAACAAGAATTATTACAAATAATAAATCAATTAAATCAAGCCATCCTTTCTTTTTTCACAACACCAAATCCAACAACTATACAAATACTCCAATCAGCATTACAGGCATTAAATGATTTATTAATAACAGTACAACCAAATACACCAAATAGAAATTTAGTTATAAGAACTATAAATCAATTAATTAATTCCTTACCTACTGCATCCCTCACTCAAATCTCAGCATTATTCCAATTTCTATTCCAAAGCTTGTCTTCACTTATAAGTTGTTCAAATATATCGGACCCCTTATTACAGCAAACATTCAACTTAATTTTACAAGGAATCTTAAATAGTTCGCTATTAAGTAACATCGGAACACCGGGGCCGACTGGAGCCACTGGACCTAGAGGATTTCCTGGACCTAGAGGCGCTCAGGGTTCTCAAGGTGTGCAAGGAATTCAGGGGCCGGAAGGACCAGAAGGACCGGAAGGACCTCAAGGTGTGCAAGGGATTCAGGGACCTGAAGGGCCGGAAGGACCTGAAGGACCTCAAGGCGTACCAGGGATTCAGGGGCCGGAAGGACCACCGGGACCTCAAGGACTTCAAGGCGTACAAGGGATTCAAGGGCCTCCGGGACCTCCGGGACCTACTGGTTCAGGGACCGGAATGGGAATTCCCGGACCACCGGGACCCACTGGACCTCAAGGTGTACAAGGAATTCAAGGACCTGAAGGGCCGGAAGGATCCACTGGACCTCAGGGTGTGCCAGGTATTCAAGGGCCGGAAGGACCACCGGGAACCACTGGACCTCAAGGTGTGTCAGGTATTCAAGGGCCGGAAGGACCACCGGGACCTACTGGACCGACCGGACCGACCGGGCCAACCGGACCTGCATGTAATTTCCTAGTATATGCTACAAATGCAGGACTCATAGATGACCCTACAAATGATACAGTATCTGTAATTAACACCGGAACAAATATAGTAGTTGATACAATTACTGTAGGTAATGCACCACTTGAAGTAACAGTTTCACCAAATGGAGCTCGTGCTTATGTTACTAATATTTTTTCTAATACCGTTTCCGTTATTGATACTGCTACGAATACTGTTATCGCTACCATTCCTGTTGGAACTAATCCAATAGGTGTAGCTGTTTCTCCAAATAACACAACTGTTTATGTTGGAAATCATGGTAATAATACGGTTTCTGTCATTAATGCGGCAACAAACACAGTTATTAATACTATTCCTGTTGGCATCGCTCCACAAGGGATTACTGTTTCCCCAAATGGTGCCTTTGCATATGTTGCAAACGAATTAAGCAACACAATTTCTGTCATTAATACTGCTACCAACACAGTTATTGCTACCATCCCTGTTGGCATTCGTCCTAGAATAATCGTGTTTACACTAGATGGTACTCGTGCGTATGTCACGAATCAAAACAGCAATACAGTTTCTGTTATTAACACCGCTACCAATGCAGTTATTAATACAATTAACGTAGGTACCGAACCTGTTGGTATAGATATTACACCGGGTGGAAACCTTATTTACGTTGTAAATAAGGTTAGCAATAATGTATCGGTAATAAATGTTGCGACAAATACTGTGATTGATACAATTTCTGTTGGTTTATCCCCTGATCAAGTAACCATCATACCTGATGGCACTCGAGCATATGTTACAAATCAAGCTAGTAATACTGTTTCCGTTATTGATATTGCTACGAATACTGTTATCACTAATGTCCCAGTAGGTGTCGCTCCAACCGGAATAGCTACTGGAACTATTTGTGAATAAAATAAAGAAGTGAAAGCCACAGATAGTTTTTATTAACATTGATAGTATGTGATATTCTTTCTTTAACTACGTTCAAACAACCAGGATAAACCTTTATATTCTGTTAATATTCTTTTCTGTTTTGTCTTACAGAACCTGCAGAGCAGCTAGCTGTTGTTAGCTGCTCTCTTTCTATAAAACCCAAATCACATACCAATTAATTTACTAACATTGAATTTTTTAGAATTTAATAATAATATTTACCTATAAAACCATTACCCTTATACAAAGAGCTATGAGCCTTTCCACTCATGACTCTTTTTTTTACGATTTTCACTTCACATCTACGCGATTTTGACTAGCTTCTCGACTAAATCCGTCTGGGTATCTTTCTAAAAATAAACATTTTATCTTTTCAGTAAACTTAGTATCTACACAATCAACCTTACCCTTTATCTAAACCGCAACTTGCTCACCAAATCCGCTCATTGGTGGATTGACTACTGTTACATTTTCGTCCTAAACTATTAAAAGTTTGTTGCTACTAACATCAATTTCTACTTTTTTCATATGTCCATCTACCTTTTACTACCACATGTACTCAACAACATCAGTTTTAAAAGCCACTTCCCAAATACACTCTTACTGGAATTACTACACGACCTAGCTCGTCCACTTTTCTTGAAACACCTGTTTTTTCATACCTTACTTTCCTTTAGTATTTTTATATTTATTTAGAATCTCATGTAAACGTTTCTTATTACCAATCAGTTCTGCTTATCAAGATTTAGATTTAATTAATTGTAATAAATCAGGTGGGGGGTTATGCAGAAATGCTTTCAGGGAAAAGTTTTATAAGGAAATAAAAAATGCAGCAGTGAAAAAATTAAAACTCGTAATTTAAGACATCCACACGCAACTATACTATTGAAACAAGGAGTTAATCCTAAAATTATCAGTGAGAGATTAGGTCATACAGACATTTCATTAACTCTTAGGATTTATTCTCATGTTTTACCGAACATGCAGGAAGAAGGAGTAAAAAATTTTGGTAAAAATATCTTTGGATAGCTAACGTTTGTAGAATGTTTGCATTTTATAACAAAAAGCCAAACTAATCTTGTATTAACAAGGTTTATTCACTTTAACATATGTTATTATGTATAATACATATGTTAAGTAAATTCAGAATAACGAGGCAAATATTATGGACTTTGTTTATATTAATCAAAACGTATTAAATAATCTTCTATACATTTTATGTAGTATATTTGTTTTTTATTTCATATATGATAGCCGGCACTATTTAAAGAAATATAAAATACTACTGATCACCCTTTGTTCTAGTATCCCACTTATTTTATGTATGCGATATCCTATCTATATGGATGAAAGTTGTATTCATGATTTAAGACAAATTCCGGTCATAATAGGTACGCTTTATGGTGGATTCCCTGTCGGTATCATATTGTTTGCAATTTTATTAATTACGAGATTTTTATTTTATGGCTTTAACATGCTGACAGTTGTTGTTTACGGAATAATGTTCATCGTTACAGCACTCGCATCTTCAAAATTTAATACATATAATAGAAAACTTAAAGTAGCTTTTTCCATGTTTTTAACCTTTTTCCTAGCAATATTTACAACTTTAATTGTATTAACCTTATCAGATTTTGAAGTGAATAATTTGTATATTATTTATTTCATGGTATTACCGACTACTTTAATGTTATTTATTGTTTATATAAATGAAGTTATTAAAGATGCTGTATTAATGCGCTCAAAATTAATTAAAATGGAAAAAATGGAGATTGTTAGCCAACTCGCTGCAAGTATATCGCACGAAGTAAGGAATCCCTTAACGGTGGTAAAAGGATTTACACAGCTTTTAAAAACACAAAATTTAACTCCTGAATCAAGAGACGAATATATTAAACATATACTTGAAGAGTTAAATCGTGCCCAAGAAATTATCGATGATTACTTAACGTTTGCCAAACCTGCTCCAGAAAAATTAGATCAAATTTCAGTAAAACAAGAGTTAAATCGAGTTATTAATATGATATTGCCATTGTGTAATATGAATACGATACATATTACACAGGATTTTTCTGAGGCAACCATTGTTGGTAATAAACAGCACTTTCAACAATGTTTTTTAAACTTAATCAAAAACAGTATTGAAGCAATGCCTAATGGTGGTACCTTAAATATTTCCTCATCTATCAATAATAGTAAAGTTGAAATACGAATTGAAGATAGCGGAGTTGGAATGTCACAGGAGCAAATACATCGATTCGGTGAACCGTATTTTAGTACAAAAACAAAAGGAACTGGTTTAGGTACAATGGTTGCTGTTAAGATTATTGAGACGATGCATGGAAGTTTAAAAATCAGAAGTATCGTTAGTAAAGGAACGACTTTAACGATTACGTTCCCGAAATATAGTAAGAATACGCATTAAAACAAATAAAAAAGGAGCATAGTCGCTCCTTTTTTATTTGTTTCGATACATAAGTATCTTCAATGTTTTTTTAGTTTACATTTGTGAAGACTAATTAAAAATTAGTACCCTCCGCCCCAGCAGCTGCATCCTACAATTATTAATAGAATGAATAACACAACTAATAAAGCGAAACCTCCACCAAAACCACAAGAACCACCGTAACTCATATTTTCTCCTCCTTTTGGTTTGAAAACTAATAGGTAGTTGATCATTTTAACTGGTTCGTATTATACATTATGTATATATCCCTTTTTTGAGCATGTCTACATAAAAATAAGTAAAAGCACTCATGTAAGAGTGCTTTAAAATGGATACCAAAAGTTTTGAAATACGTTTAATTTTAAATATACCGCAACAATAAATATGAAAATACCGGCAAATAAAGCGATGAAATCTTCACGTTTCGCCTTACTTGTATAAAACCATGTACGTTTATCCTTCTTTCCAAATCCTCTTAAATCCATTGCATTTGAAACCGTATCTATTCTTTCTAGAGAATGAATGATTAGTGGCCAGAAAATTAAAACACGGTTCTTCATACGAACCCATAAACTTGCTTCTCCTTTTTCAAAAGCCACTCCTCTCGCTTCTTGCGCGTGTTTAATAATTTTATACTCAGACTGGATGTCAGGAATATAACGTAGTGCAATATTTATTGCATAAGTAATCTTATAATGAATACCAAGTTTACTTAAGTTACTTACAAATTCGCTTGGATCTGTCGTGTAAATAAAAAGAAGTGTAAATGGTAATAACGTAAAATACTTTAATGAAAGTGTAGCTGCATAAAATAATGTTTCATATGTAATCGTTGCATATCCAACATGTAAAAACGCGGTATATGATTCAGTTAATTCAGATCCATGAGTTGGTGTAATCAATAAAATCATGACAGAGTTTAATAAACTAAATGTAAATATGACACTAAAAACAATTAAAATTTTACGAAATGGAATTTTAGCAATGCTGAGCCCGATACACCCAATAATAAATAATATTAGCAACACCCGAAAATCAAAAAACAAAAAAGTAAGCGTCATACAAAAAATAAATAAAAACAATTTCACTACCCCATCCATACGATGAAAATATGTACTATGCACCTTCCTCCCTCCTATTACTGTCTAAATAAAGCTCCATAAATTTTTCTGGACATGCAATCCCACTAAATTTAACAAGCTTGGTTAAAGAACTCTCTCTTAAGTTGGCTCTTTGTAACGTTTCTTGATCGCCTAATACATCAAACACTGTATTATCCGCAATAATTTTCCCTTCATGTAGAACTACTGCACGGTCTGTATATTCTAGCGCGAGATTCATATCGTGAGTGATAAAAACAAATGAAATTCCCTTTTTAGCTAGGTTTTTAATAAAAGCCATAAATTGTTTATAGTGATAATAATCTTGTCCCGCTGTCGGTTCATCTAATATGATAAGTTTAGGATTTGTTGTTAATACAGATGCGATTGTTAATCTCTTTTTTTGCCCATAGCTTAGTGCTTGAATTGGCCAATTACGAAATGGATATAAACCACAAATTTTTAAAGTTCCTTCTACTCTATTCTTAATTTCTTCCTTAGAAAAATTATGTAATGTTAATGTAAATGAAACTTCTTCAAAAACAGTAGGCTGTGTAATCATATGATTTGGATTTTGCATCACGTAAGATATGATTTCCCCACGTTTACGAATAGACCAAGAACTAATATCTTCACCTTTTAACAAGATTTTCCCATTTTTCATTTTGTTTATGCCTATAAGACTATGAGCTAATGTTGATTTCCCTGCTCCATTATGTCCTAACAGTGCCACAATTTCTCCTTCATATATTGAAAGGTTTACATTTTCTAATACTTTTTGTTTATTAGAGTATGAAAATGATAAATTCTCCACTTTAAGTAATTCCTTGTTTTTAGTATTCCCTTTTAATATGACTTGTTTCTCCATCCACTCTTTTATAACGTTGCTTACCTTTTCTTTTTGAAGGTTTTCCATTGGATATATTACGTCATTATTACTATCAAAATGTAATCTCTTTAATGCTTCGATGTAAATAGGCTCTCTTAAGCCGATACGTGGTAATATATTTGACGCTAAGATTTCTTTTGGTGTTCCTATCGCAATGACTTTACCTTCATCAATTAATATAACTTTGTCTAAATCCAGGTTTAAAATTTCTTCTATTCTATGTTCGATAATAACAATCGTTTTATTATATTGTTCATGTATATCTTTCATAAGTTTTATCGTATGTAAGGCGCTTAGTGGATCTAAATTAGCTAACGGTTCATCGAACAATAATATATCCGCATTTGTCGTTAATAAACCCGCTAGAGAAACTGTTTGCTTTTGACCTCCTGATAATTCATGTGGACTTTGTTTATGAAACGTATGCATCTTCACCTTTCTTAATGAGTCCGAAACAATCTTTTTCATGTCATCTTGCTTTACACATTCATTTTCTAAATAAAAAGCTACATCTTCTTCTACTGTCAGACCAATAAATTGAGCATCTTGATCTTGCAAAATTGTTCCTACCTGTTTACTTTGTTCAAAAATACTTCCTTCCCTCGGATCTTTACCGGCAATTAAAACGTTACCTGTACTATTCCCTTCGTAAGAAAATGGGATTAGCCCATTTATACAATGAGCTAATGTCGACTTTCCTGAGCCACTTCGTCCAGCAATTAGCACTTTTTCCCCAGGGTATATATGAAAGGTAATATCACTTAAAGTAGGCTGCACAGCATGCCCATATTGAAAGGTGAATTGTTCAAACGAAATAATTGGTTGCATGTTAACATCCCTACTTTTCAATTTTTAAATGTGTATGTTTCTTATTGGATTTCGCCAAACCAATTGTAAGTGGCAATCCAAGTACTAAGAAAACGATGACATCGGAAATTGTTGCTCCTAATACTTGTATAACAATTTTGTCAAATGGTTCTCCCATCACAATAATATCGAATGCCCCAGCAAATATAATAGCAATGACAATACCAACTAGCCCAGTAATTGCTAAATAAGAAATATCCCCCTTGTTAAATGACCCGTTTTTCACACTAAAACCAACTCTTTTTTGAATAAGCCCCATTGAAAAACCAATAATACCTGAACTAATAACCCAGCCCCACCAAATACCCCAGCCAGCAATCGTATCTGTTACGGTATGACCGATAAGTCCGATTAACAGTCCTGCCACTGGACCAAATAATGCTCCAAAAACAGTTAATATAGCTAATGCTGGTTTAATAAATGTATTCGGTGCAATAGAAAATCCCCAAAGTCCTAATATCCCGTATAATGCTGCTCCAATACCGATTGCTACTACTAACTTTGTTGATAATTTGTTCATGACAATTCCCCTCTCATATTAGTCAACTTTTATTACTCTATATTTAATTTAAAAATGAATTATGCATCGACACTCCCTTTCTATACAACAAAAAAATGACCTCTTACATAAGAGGTCATTTTCTTTCACGTTCAAGAATCCTCTTATCTTTCAAAAAACACATCGTGTCCTCTGCGGAATTAGCACCTTCCTATAAAATTGCATAGGGGTTGCTGAGGTTTCTTAGGGCCGTTCCCTCCACCTCTCTGGATAAGTATTAATTTGTAATTCGTATTATGGCACTAAAGAATGTAAATTTCAACACTTTTCTTACTATTTTTATTTTTTTGTTAAATAGATCATTTAAATCATTGTATTCTTATCGGAATTATGAAATAATAAATTCAAAATCGTTTCGGGAGGAATGCATTATGAAAGTTATTGGTTTGATTGGAGGATTAAGTTGGGAATCTACATCATTATACTATAAACATATTAATACACTTACACTCTCTCAATACGATCAAAATGCAAAGTTAGTTTTATATAGTATGGACTTTGGTGAAGTAACTACTTTATTACAAAATCATCAATATGAAGAAGTGAAAAATGAACTAGTTACAGTTGCAAAGAAAGTTGAAAAATCTGGGGCTGAATGTTTATTAATGTGTTCAAATACTGTACATCTATTTGCCGAGGAAGTAGAACAAGCAATATCTATCCCGCTTCTTCACATTGGTGATGTAAGTGCTAAAGAAATGGTAGAACAGAGTATAAAACGTATCGGACTATTAGGAACAAAACAAACGATGGAGCAAGATTTCTATAAATCACGATTAGCGAAATATAACATTGAGACAATTATCCCAAATGAAGAGGAAAGAACCTTTATCCACCATGTCATATTAGATGAATTAAGTAGAGGGATCATTTCAGAAACATCTAAAGAAAAGTTATTACAAATTACAAAATCATTAATTCAAAACGGCGCTGAAGGTATATTATTAGGCTGTACTGAAATACCTTTACTTATCTCCCAAAATGATCTTACTGTTCCCGTTTTTGATACTGCTTTTTTACACGCAAATACTGCTGTGCAATTTGCTGGATAAGAATATACAAGCATAAAGATGAGAACCTCTATGCTTGTATACAGTTACGACTATTTATCCCGCTATTTATGGGTAGTAAAATCCCTACCGATTAAAGTTTTACTTTATTTAAAAGAGATTCAATAACTGCAATTGCTTCTTTTGAACCACCACATTCTAAAAAGCTATCATTAAGTTTTCTTATACCATGTTTATACTTTTCATTTGAAAGAACATCTGTTACGGCCTCTTTTAAAGTGTGCACATTAACATGTTCTTTCAATAGTCTATGTGCCGCTTCAAGCTCAGTTAATCTTTGCGCTATCATTGGCTGGTCTTTATCATGCGGTATTATTACAAATGGGACATTATAATGAATGGCATCGTGTACGCTATTCATACCGCCATGTGTAATAAAAACATCTGCTTCATTTAATATTTCTGATTGAGGTACGTATGGAGCAATTATAAAATTATCTGGTGCTTTCTTAATTTTAGAAATATCATTTCTATCACCAATTGCCATTACAACTATCCCATCAAAATCTGAAAAAGTATCAATACAAGTATTAAAGAATGGTTCGAGTCCTTCAAGCAGTGTTCCCATTGAAATATAAATAACTTTCTTTTCTTTAAGTGATTCCAGTGGAAACTTTATATTTGTTTTACGCTTTGAAATACTCGGTCCAATAAAAATGTTATTTTCTCCGAACGATTCGTTATTAGGTTGGAAATAGCGACTTGTGTATACGAGACAAACATCACCCTTATTATTCATAAATTGAAGATTATTCTTTGGTTTTACTCCAAATTTATGTTTCATCTGATTTAGTAATTTTTCAGAGATTTCCTCTGGTTGGAATGGCATATCTGCATTTGGATGAAAAGGTAATGTCTTCAAAAATTCTGGCGGAATTAAAAATATAGGTGAGGACACTACACCTGGAACTTGTAAATACTCCTTTACTAACTCTCCTGCGCCAAATATATCATAAATTACGAAATCAAAATTTATACTTTCACATAATTGTTTCGTAATTTCTAATATATATAAAGAAGTTTGAACATGCACATGAAAGAAAGCATTTAACCCAGATGAGGTTTCAGCATCAATAGAAATCTCTTTTAATAGATCCGGATGAATATGTACAGTAGCTCCTAAATCTTCAATTCTATCCTTAAAGTTTGCCGTTGTAATATAATGTACGTTATCCCCTCGTTTAGTAAAAGCTTTTACTAAATTTAATGTAGGGTTTACATGTCCCTCTGCTGGAAAATTAACCACTAAAATATTTAGCACTTATTCCTCACTCCTTACATTTCATTGTTTTAATTAAGCATACTGTTATTTGTACAAGTAATCTTCCCCTAATAGTCCTAATATGCTTGCTACATTATATTGATAAATAATTTTCAGTCATCAACATAAAAAAAGCATCTACCTATGTAGATGCCTAACCGTGATAAGGAGTGTTCTGTGAGGTTAGAACAAGCTTTTCTGCTTGTCCTATGCTATTAATATATGATTGATTTTATAAAACGTGAATAGTTAATAGAATTATTTTATCCATTTTATATGATCAAATGGATAAAATACCATTTCTACTTTACCTATTATATTTGACTCATCAATAAGTCCAAGTGTATTCCTACTATCTTTACTATGATTACGATTATCACCTAACACAAATAATTTATGCGTAGGAACTTTTATTTCTCTAAAATTTGAAAAACGATTGGATACTTGTGACATATCTAAATGTATATACGACTCATCACGCTTTTTACCGTTAATAAATACCTCATCCTTTTTTAGTTGTATATTATCCCCCGATAATCCAATAATTCGTTTCACATAGTAAGTAGGCTCGTCTTCTTTTTTTATAATGACAACATCTCCATGATGAAAAGACGATAAACAGACATTTACCTTATTAACAAGTATATAATCTTTTTCATTCAAAGTAGGTTGCATCGAAATTCCTTCTACCATACAAAATAAAAAGGACTTATTAATAAAAATAACCCCTATTATAATTAATATGTAGCTACATATGTTCCTCCAATATTTTAGAATAAACAGCTTCATATATACCTCATTTCTAATCTATCCCCAGATAAAAACGCCTCTAGTTTACAGGAATGCTAGAGACGTTTCGTACATTTTAATTCTCTTTAGAGGCATCTGTTTTTGGCGCTTCACCAGTTAACCGCTTATTTTTCAAATCAAAATAAGCATCTAAAACTTCTTTTCCAATATCGGAGTTAATGCCCGATTTATCATTTTCAACCCACGGTACTACAACAGAAAATGCTACTTCTGGATCATCATATGGCGCATATCCAGCTAATGTTAAGTTATAACATTCTCTACGATCGCCTTTCGCATTTCGCCCAATTGCATTTTCTCCACCATATACAGTTTGTGCGGTCCCTGTTTTACCAGCTGGTTTATATGGTGCTTTTTGGAACGCTCTTACTCCTGTTCCATCTCCTTCTTGAAATACTTTTCTAAATCCTTCTTTTACTTGATTAATATATTCTTGTTTCATATCGATTCTATTTAAAACAACGGGTTCTATTGATTGTACTACTTTACCAACCTCATCTTTTTGAACGGTTTGTTCTCTAATCTCTTGAACAATTTGTGGTTTCATTCGATATCCTCCATTTGCGATAGTCGAAATATATTGTGCAAGCTGAAGTGGTGTATACGTATCATATTGCCCAATAGAATAATCTAATAAGAAACCAGGCTGATTATCTTTTTTTCCAATTTGCCCTGCAGTTTCATTTGGTAAATCAATACCAGTTTGTACACCTAGTCCAAATTGCCTGAAATAATACCTCATTTTATCAAAATATTCTTGTTTAATATCTAGTGAACTATTTTTTACATAATCCACGCCAGCAATTTTTAATGCTATATTAAACATATAAACGTTTGAAGAAACTTGTAACGCTCTTAGATCGTCTATATCACCAAAATTTTTCCAAGACTTCTTTTCCTTAGTTCCTTTAAACTTCATAGGTGCATCATAAAAATGTGTTCCAGGAGTTATTGCATTTGTTTCAAACCCTGTTAACACTGTCGCACCTTTAACCGTTGATCCAAGCTCATATGAACTTGTCAGCGTGCCTAAAGCATAATCTTCTACTTCCATTTTCCCGTCTTTTTCTACAAGCCTTTTCCCAGCCATTGATAATACTTGGCCATTTTTAGGATTCATCATCACTACGAAAGCACGGTCTAACATTGATTCTGATCCTTTATATTGTTTTAATATTTTTTCTATGCTCTCCTCTACTTTTTTTTGCAATTCCATATCTATTGTTAAAGTTAAATTTTTACCGCTTTTTCCTTCCGAAACCGTTTCCGTTCTAATAGTATTTCCTTGTTTATCAGCAATGCTTCTTACTTCTTTTTTTGTACCATGAAGTACATCTTCGTATTGCTGTTCGATATAACTTTTTCCGACCCTATCATTTCGGCTATAATCACGCACTAAATAATAATCTAATCGTTCACGTGGCAATCCTTCATCAGCATTTGAAACGTTACCAAGGACAGAACGGAATAATCCATCATTTACATAGATTCTCTCCCAATCAACTGATGCGTCTACTCCTGGAAGGTTCGCTAAATTTTCACTAATCACCGCATATTCCTGTTCACTAACGTCCTTTTTAATAATTTGAGGTGCCATTTGAAAACCTGAGGTCATTTTACTTTTAATAGCTAACACTTCTATATCTTTAGCCGTTAGTTCTTGAAGATTTTTATCTGTAACGCGTTTCCTTTTTAAATCTTCTATTTTTTTGTCTAGCTCTTTTCCGGTAATATCCTTATCTCGGAACTTATCTATTTCTTTTTTTGATACTAAGTCTTGAGCCAGTTCTGGATTCAATTGCATCCAAAAGTCTTTCTTATCAGTCTCAGTTAACTTATCTATATCTTCTTGTGGCATTTCAATAATATCTGCAAGTTGTCTTGCTGATTTTAATATTTCTTCTTGTTTTACACCTTTCACCTTTGTATATGTAATCGTACGTAAAGACTTATTATCAACTACTGGATTTCCTTCACGATCAAATATTTTCCCACGTGGTACAGAAAGGCCCACGGTTGCATTTTCTCTCTTCTCTAATTCATTTTTATATGTTTCTCCATCAAAAATTTGCACTTTCCCTAACTGAATAATAATGCCAGAGAATAATAAAAATACACAAAGGAATAAAATATTTAACCGGAGAGGTACTACTCTACCACTTTTCTTCTCTTGCTTTTTCACCTTGTCATAATCTCCTCCTTACAATATTTCAAATAATAATCACATTTCTATATTAAAAGTAATGTACAATTTCTATACATTGCTTTGTACAAATATTAATATAATGTTTAAAACTTAATAGAAATTAAAACAAAGGTAAAGAAAAGGTAAAGTTTACTAAATTAAATATAAAAAATACCCAATAACAAAAAGCTTAGTTTTCACTAATCGCTTTGTTATTGGGTATTAATTGATTTAAGAATTACTACTAGTGCGTATTGCTATACATTTGTCGTCACAATTAGAAAGAGATTGTTTACTTAGTACTTTCGGTAAGTAAATAGTTACTGTTGTCCCGACACCAACCTCGCTCATGATACTAATTGTCCCTTGATGACTTTCAATAATTTTATAACTTAACATTAATCCAATACCAGTCCCTTTTTCTTTCGTACTATAAAAAGGTTCACCTAATCTCTTAATTCTTTCTTCAGGTATTCCTATTCCTTCATCTATTACATGAATGATGACACCATCATCATTTATTTCTTTTATGTGAATTGAAATTTCCCCACCATTTGGCATAGCTTCGATTGAATTTTGCAAAATATTAATAAATACTTGTTTCAATTGATTTTCTGAGCATTCAATAATTATATCTTTGTCATCCGTAAATAGTTCAACTTGAATATTTGTCATAATTGCTTTTGTATTCATTAACGATACGACATTTTTAAAAATTTGATAAATATTTTTCTTTTCTGTATTTATCTCATCTGTTTTAGCAATTGCCAGAAATTCTTGCAGGATCGCTTCTATCCTTTCAATTTCAGAGAGCATAAGATCAAAATATTTTTCTTGATCTTCTTTATTAATTTGAAATAACTGTATAAAACCTTTAATTACAGTTAAAGGATTTCTTACTTCATGAGCCACGCCAGCTGCTAATTGACCAATTGCTGCAAGCGTATCTGATTTATTTAGCAATTCTTCTGTCTTTTTTCGCTCTGTAATGTCGCGTACAATAATCATAATTTTATCATGTAATAATGGTAAGCACCTAGCCTCAAAGAAATCAATACTTCCATTAAGTGTGAGTGGATATTCTACAATTACATTCGTTCCTTTTTCCTTCACTTGATTAATGGCTTCCTGAAACTGCTGTGCTACTGAAGATGGTAATACTTCGTAAAACTTTTTTCCCATAAAAGCTTCTGCGGGTACGTAAAACTTTGTAGGAGATCCTGCCTTGTAATCTATAATTGTGCCATCATCTTCTGTTAAGAAACATAAATCTGGTAAAGCTTTAAAAATTAATTCCAGTTCAGATGTTTGTTGTTTTAACTGCTCTTCTATCGCTTTTAAATGTGTAATATCTACACCAACAGCCCAATAACTATATCCTGTTACAGGAAACTGTTCTGATATATTCGACCACATTATTGTTTTGATTTCACCATTTTTACATGTTAAGTGCATTTCCCAATCTCTGAAATTTTTTCCACAAGTTAAAAATTTCTTTTGTATTTGATGGCGATAATTATAATCAGGATACAATAATTGCAGTGCATTTGGATTTCCAATTATTTCTTCAGCGGTATAACCTGTTACAATTTCACATTCTCGATTCCACAAAACAAAATCTCCATTATAATCAAGCGCATCGACCATAACAGGCATGTTTTGTAAAATCGTATGTAGTTCCTCCTCTTTCCGAGAAAGCAACGTTGTACTTTTACTTTGAAATACTTTTATTGCGCCATCTAAAATTAAACTTGAGAGCATTTCAAAGTATTTTTGACAACTGAAAATTTCACTTTTTTTGGACCATACAACAAAAGATCCTAAATGTTGATTGTATAAGAAAATGGGGATTTCAATCTTTGGAAGTTTACTCTTTTTTATCTCATTCATTCCGAATGAAAAAACACATTCTTTTTCAGCATCAAGAAGTTGATGTGATATATTAGTTAATTTATAAAATTGTTCTGCCATGGTTTCTATTGTACTCACATCAATAAGTTCCATTAGCCGCGAATTCATTCCTTTTTCACCTCAATATGTAAAATTAATACAAATCTAAAATTCATACTTCTCCATTATACGAAGAAAGCTAGTGTAGGTATATAGCTGTAGAATAATTATTCGAACAAATTTTATTTTTCAATTAAAATAAGAAAAGAATATATATACTGAATATACCTTTAATTAGTATATATTTCGTTGATTCCTCACTTATTGTCTAGTAACTTGAATTCCTCCTTACATTCACTGAATTTTCACTTGAGAGTCATACACGTTACTAATAGCGGTATAAACATGCAATAAGTATAAAGTTCATAAAATATTCACAATTTTTATGAAAAATATAAACATTTATTCCAATATATTCTATATAATAAAATGTAATAAGGCTTCTATGAATCTCATAGAATACCTTACCCCTAATAAAAAAGAAAAAAGAATCCATTTGGATTCTTTTTTCTTTTTTAATTACATTACATATTTATATAAAGCATGTGCCACACCATGTTCTTCATTTGATAACGTTTCGTATTTACACATTGCTTTTATTTCTTCTACTGCATTCCCCATTGCAATTGATATGTTCGCTTTTTCCATCATAGAAACATCGTTTAGCCCATCACCTATCGCTACAGTGTTTTCAACCGGAATATTAAGCTGTTCTGCTAAAGTATATAATCCATTCCCTTTTTGAGCATCTCGATGATTAATCTCTAAATTGTGCCAATATGAAGATGTAATTGCTAAATCTGTATTATGAAGAAATGTTTCTTTGAGTTTTTTTAATTTCTCAATTTCATAAGAAAATGGTAATAGTTTATGCACATGTATATCTGTTTCTACAATTGGTTTACAACTTTCCGCACTATGAAACGCTGTATGCTCAAGATATAATGCTGCGATTGTTTCTAACTCTTTCAAGTCGAAATTTTCTTTTGAATTCTTCACATGCTCAATTTCATTACGTACACTCTCTACTCCATAATCCGGTACATACACACCTTTATCAGTATAGAGCTGATAATATAAACCATTCTCTTCAAGATATTCTACAATTTCAAGTGCCTGCATATTTTGAATTGGATATCTCTTCATCATTTTTTTATCTTTATATATAAGAGCACCATTTTCCGCAATGATTGGACACTCTAAATCAACTTCTAACAATAATCGCTCAATGTCAACAATTGAACGTCCTGTACAAATTGCTACAACATGGCCAGCTTCTTGACATGTTCGAATTGCTTCTGCATTTTCTTTACTTATCATTTTATTCCCCGAAAGAAGAGTTCCATCTAAATCAATTGCGATTAATTTCATTATTTCTTCACCACTTTCTATAAATACACGAGTTCTAATTAATTATTAGGTATCGTTTTCATACAATCCTCGTGAGGTACTTCTTATTTATAATTTATGAAAAGCGTTTCAGGTCAAGAAATAATTAAAAATAAAATCCAAAGCTTTTCTTTTTAAAAAAGCTTTGGATTTTAAACTATGAATTATAACTAATGTATTTTGTCTCACACATGTACACATTTTTTTCTTCAGTTGGGATATATACTTTAAACTTTTCTAACCGTTTTCCATAGACATGAATCGTAATAACGCTTTCATTTTTGCTAATTTCAAGAATATGACAATCCGCTGGTGGAATTACTTTATCTGTTTCTCCTTCTCCCAAATAAAGATTTCCTGTATGTGTTAAATAAACAAGTGAATTTCCAAGTTGTTTCGTTTGTATAAAGTTCTGCACCATAATCCTTCCTGAAAAAACGCCTTCTACTCCCCATGTGCCGTCATGATCATGTAAAGGTGTAGATTGTCCATCTTTCCATACGAGAGCTAGTACTTCAAAACGTTTGAGCGGATCTTCATACAATAAATGTCGTGCATATTGAGTCAAATTGGCCTTCTGTTTATCTAACGGAAGCCATGTTTTCTTTTCTAAAAGTTCTTCTAGTAACTTTTCAATGCCACACACTATTTCTTCTTCAAATAAACCGTTTTCCATAAGATCTGTAACACCTTTAATAAACTTTTGAAATGATTTACTTCCATTACAAGTCAACATAAGAATCCTCCTCTACGTTTTATACAATTCCATATTAAGGTGATTACCGAAAACTCACAATTGAGAAACAAAAAACAAGATGCAAATGTATGCACCTTGTTAAGATTTTTATTTAGCTTTCAATCGAATAGGTAAGTATTTTAATGTTTGTTCATTTTCCAATATACATTTTTCTAAACAGAAAGATGGAGATAGCTCTATTTTTTCAAAAGCATTTATAAAGGTAGTTAATGCAATCTCAGCCTCTAAACGTGCAAGTGGTGCTCCTAAGCAAAAGTGAGGACCTTTCCCAAAGGTTAAATGCTTTTCATTTCCTGTTCGATGTACATTAAATTGAGAGGCTTGTGAAAATTTTTTCTCGTCTAAATTCGCTGCACTAACCCACGCAACAATCATCTGATCCTTTTTCATTAAAGAACCAAATATATTTGTATCCTCTGTAATCCTCCGGGCTAATGTAACAGGAAAGCGATAGCGTAATACTTCCTCAATCGCTTTTGAAATTAAGTTAGGTTCTTTTCTTAACTCTTCATAAATTCCAGGTGAATCTACTAAAAAGCAATAAAAGCTATTAATAATTAAATTTGTAGTGGTTTCATTCCCAGCTGCTAGTAAACCTAATGAAAAGGTTACAATTTCTTCATCGGTTAATCTTTCGCCTTCATATTCAGCTCGAATTAAATCAGAAATGATATCATCGGTTAAATGATATCTCTTTTCCTGAACAATCGGTAGAAGGTATGCTTTGAATTCATTTAATGCTATCCCTTTCTCAGCATCCAGATCATTAAACTGTTCTTTACTATACGGCATAAATAAAATATCAGACCATTCTTTAATTTTTTTACGATCTGTTGTTGGGACTCCTAATAAATCAGAAATAACGGTAACAGGTAAAGGTGCAGCAAACTGTTCAACGATATTAACTTCACTACATTTTTCGATATGTTGTACAAGTTCATCTGCGATAGCCTGTATTCGAGGTTTCCACTGTTCTAAACTTCTTGGAGTAAATGCCTTAGAAACAATGGAACGTACATTGCGATGTTCTGGTGGATCTGTAGAGTTTATATTTATTCTAGTTTCTAAAGGAGGGATTGAGAATTGTCTGCGCTCCCTTCTACTTGAAAATAAGCGATAATCTGATAAAACACGATTTACATCATCATATAAAAAAACATTCCATACATCCTGCTCTTCATCATAATGAACTGGGTGATTATCCCTCATCAAACGATACCATTCATATGGATTCCATAATTCTTCTTTTGTTTTCAGCTTTGAAATTTCATGAACTAAAATAACATTTTCAGGTGAAGCCATAGTTCTTTCCTCCCTTTTCTTTTACAATAAAAGTGATAGGTCGGCAGTTCAAAGTTGTATAAACTATCATATGTTATTTTAACATATACTAAAGGGGATTTTTCATTAGAGAACTTGAGAAATATATAAGGGGGATTTTTATGTACGTTGATATTTTACTACTAGCAGAATTAACGACCGGACCAAAACATGGATATGAAATCAAAAAAAATGTTCAAAATCGTTTAGGTGAGAATTTTGAATTAAATCACAACATGCTTTACCCTGCCCTTCGGCGCTTTGAAAATATGGGTGCTATAACGAAAAAAATACATAAACAAGTTGGAAAACCAAACCGAAATATGTACGATATAACAGAAACAGGAGAAGAAATTTTTTCTGAAATGTTACGAGAGTTTCCCGAAAAACTTGCGACAAATAATGCAGAATTTCTTGTTCGTATCGCGCTATTTGAAAAACTTGAATATGAAGCTAGAAAAGAGATTTTGACTGTACGTCAAAACGTACTCCATAGTCAACTTACCGCTATTCAGTCTCTAGAGGTTACCTCAGCCTTTATTACTGAAGTCATTGAATTTAGTAAATCACGAATTGAACATGAATTGAGTTGGATTACATCACTTATGAAGAAAATATGAAAAAATAACAAAAAAAGCTAAAATTAATGAATGAAAATGATATTTATTATCAATACTATCATTAATAAAAGGGCAACCAAGATTTGGCTACCCTTAAAGAATTTACACTTCTGGATCGAATGTTTTGCAATCTGTTTCTTCCGTTGTAGATGCATGTTTACCTTTATGACTTACTACGTAAATTGCCTCTGCACTACATTTATTACCGTTCGCCCAAAATTTACAGTTGTTTACTTCACATAAAACGTCTTGTGCCATAGTATCACACCTCCTTGTTCTATTATCATTAACAAAATTCGGAGGTATGATACTATTTGTCATCCATTTTCCATTCCCTTTTTAGCTTTCTTAATGGTTCAATATCTCCGCGTACAATAGCATCAATATTTCCAGTTATTTTTTCAATATCAAAATGCCACCATTGAATTTGCAATAATTCTTGAATTATTTCATTTGAAAATCTCTCTTTTATTTTATTTGCAGGGTTTCCACCAACAATTGTATATGGTGCGACGTCTCTAGTCACAACAGATTTAGCTGCAATGATTGCACCATCCCCTATTTTTATTCCGGGCATAATTGTTGTATCCATACCAATCCAAACGTCATTTCCTATAACTGTATCACCTTTATAAGGTAAATCAGACAAACTAGGTGTATACTTCTCCCACCCATTTCCAAATATATTAAATGGATATGCCGAAAATCCATCCATCCGATGATTGGCTCCGTTCATAATAAAGTTAACTCCAGATGCAATACAACAAAACTTTCCAATAGTAAGGCGATCTCCAAGAAATTCATAATGATGTAATACTCGATCTTCAAATGTTTCTCCATCTTTCGCATCATAATAAGAATAGTCACCAACAAGTATATTAGGTTTTGTTATTATATTTTTTATAAATTGAACGTTTTGATTGCCTTCAATAGGGTATTTAACATTTGGATTAGGATTCATTTTGTATAGCACTTCCTTTACCACTTATTTCACTTTCTACCGCTATTACTGGCTTTAAATTGTATATAGGTAAAATAAACAATAATCCAATTATAAAAAGTAAAGCCGTCCCTTCATACATCATACTTAATGAAAACATCTCTTTTAATGAGCCAGCTATACTCATCGTTACTACCATTGAACCGGTAAAAAGCGGACTTAAAATACCATTTACACGACCTATAAAATCGGTATCGCTATTTTGAATAATAAGCGTATTAATACCAATTTGGATACAAGGAAGAGCTAAACCACTAAAAAGCTGCGCTGTAAGTGTCACCCATAAATTTGTAGAATATCCTATAATGCCAATACCAATTGCTTGACCAAGCATACCGATAATTAACATCTTTTGCGGAGCAACGTTTTTCGCAAATACCATTGCTAATGCTCCGCCAACAATCATTCCCGCACCATTTACTGTTAGTAGCCACTGTAAACTCTCTTTTGATAATCCTAACTGCTCAGTCACAATAAATATACCTAATGGCTGAATTAATCCTATACCTAGTCCTGCAGCCATAAAACAAAGCCCTAGTAAAGTTAATGCTTTTTTCTTTTTGACATACTTAATACCATCCTTCATCTCCTGCAACAGAGTGATATCCTTCTTTTCTACGTCGTTTTCAAGATCTTTCGGAAGGAATAACAATACAACTGCCGCAAGTAAAAACGAAATACCTGTTATGATGATTGAAATATAAATTCCAAAACTATGAAAGATAAATGTCCCTAGTATTGGTCCTAATACCATAAATATTGCAAATATCGTTTGATATATAGACATTGCTAATTGAATTTGTTCCGTTGATAAATGTTGTTTAAACAACTTCATTCCAGATGGTTGTGAAAACTGTGAAAGGATTGCAGAGATGAGTGTCACAAAAAACACAATTTTCCACGTTCCAAACATAAGCGTAATTAATACAGCGAATACTGAAATGGAACTTAACGTTTCACACCATATCATTGTCTTCTTTGGCTTCCACCTATCAGCAAAAGTACCGCCAATAAATGAAAAAATAAAAATTGGAGCGAATTCAGCAACTGAAATCATCGAAATAGCAAAAGCATCACCTTTTGTCATTTCCATTACATATAGTAATACCGCAAAGTTTCGAACCCATATTCCTATTTGTAAAAATAATGCTGATGCTAAAATCCCTTGAACAAACCGATTTTTTAATACTTGTGATACCCCATTGTTTTGTTTCGTTACTACATTTGTCGACATAAAAAAGCCTCCTATTTCATGTTCTGAACAGGAGGCAGCACAAATCATATAAAAAGACTATATATTCGCAGAGCGAAATACATCCCTTTTCTATAAATGTACAGACTAACCCTATTCAGAAGAATATTTCGTTTTTTAACGAAGATCTCTTACAAATAGAATTAGTTGATCATTGGGATGTTTTCACCCTTCCGTTTCGAATTTAAATAACACATACATACTCTATGTAAATCATTTTCGATGTATGCATGTCTCCTTTTAACTATTCTAGAAAGTTAAAGGCAATTCCTCTAAAGAACGCATTAAATAGTTACCTTGCCATTTAATTTCTTCACGATTCCCTTTTATTTGTAGTTCAGGCATTCGATTAAACAAAGTAGTAATAGCAATCTTTGCTTCTAACCTCGCAAGTGGAGCGCCTAAACAGAAATGGCTACCATGACCAAAGGCAATATGACGATTATTTTCCCGAGTAATATCGAATACTTCTGGGTTTTCAAATACAGTTTCATCACGATTTGCAGAAGCTAAGGCAATGACAACCATATCTCCTTTTTCGATTGTTCGGTCGTGAATTTGAAAAGGTTCCGCTGCCCATCTTGCAGTTGTAACCTCAACTGGAGAATAATAACGCAATCCTTCCTCAATAGCCGAATCAATTAGTTTTGGATTATCTTTTAATAACTGTAATTGATTTGGATTTTCAAGAAGTGCTAATACCGTATTTGTAATTAAATTCACTGTCGTCTCGTGTCCTGCTACAATTAATAGCATTATCATTGAATATAGTTCCCGAGCGCTAAGTTTATGCCCTTCACTCTCTGCAAGTATTAAAGCACTCACTAAGTCTTCTTTTGGCTCTTTTCGTTTAATATCAACTAAATATTGAAGATATGTAATAAACTCAGATAGTTGTTTTTCGGTCTCTTTTATTTCTTCAGGTGTTTCTGGTGATGCAATAACAGCATGAGACCAAATTCTAAATTTCGCTTGATCTTCTTTTGGAATACCGAGCATCTCACTTATTACAATAATCGGTAATGGAAATGAATAATCATCCACAAGATTTAATGTACCTTTTCGCTCTATATCACTTATCAAATCATCTGCTATTTTCTCAATTCTTTTGTCTAATTGTGCAATCATCTTCGGTGTAAAAGCTTTTTGAACTAAAGATCGTAAACGACTGTGGTTAGGTGGATCTGAATTTAGCATATGCGTTGTTAAGTGGTCACTATTATCAACGGAAAGATACATGTTCTTTATATCTTGAGAAAACACATTTGTCCAATCTTTTTTTAAACGATTATCTTTTAAAAGTGGCAGAGCATCTTCATATCTAGTAATGAGCCATTCTTTACCGATTTCAACTTGGTTTACAAATAATATAGGTTGTTTTTTTCGCGATTCTTTATAAATTTCATACGCATCTTCTTTAAACTGAGCTGAAGCTAAATTAATGCCATCCTCTATGCTTAACCCAACTTTGTTTTTCATTGACATTGTATTCCCTCACTCTCATTTGTTTTTGAAAATCAACCCAACATATGCATTATACTCTAATAAAAACGTGAAAATTGTAAATTTTTAATCAAAATCTTACTTCGTATATTGAAAAATAAAAAAGTGAGAGAGTAAAATCGTTTCACTCTCCCACTTCTCTTTATGCGAAGCACATAAAATTACTAATTTGTTGATAGCGATAACTTACTTTACGACGACGACCACCTTGCCACGTGTAACCTGACACTCCATTTCTTCTCACTTCAGTCGGGAAGAACCATAAATCTCTTCCGAAAGGACCAGGACGATGTAAGCGTAAATAGCCCCATCTTCCTAGACAGTTACACATCCATGATTTCATATTACCTGGTTGTGCTGGAGAAGCAAATGTAGACGGTAACGACGGCGCTTGTGACGGAGGTGGTGACGTTGGAGCATCTTCTGCATCATCTGGTCTGTAATCTTCTTGTTCAATATCTCTCACTTCATTTGTAGGTTCATATCCGTAGTCATGTGGATTATAATACATCGCTTGATCATATGGATAATTTTGTTGGTTATACATATTAACAAATCACCTTCTTTTCATTCATTACCTTTACCATTCATATGTGATATGCCCTCTCTGGGAAGCTTATGTATAGCCCAAATTCAACTTAAAAAGCTCGTATTATTAAAAATACGAGCCTTTCAAAAATAGAATATGTTTATTATTTCCTTAACTTCACACTATAAAAACGCATTTCATCTAACGAACCTTCAAATTCAAATACTTCTTGTTTAATTAATTGTTTCAAGCGATATTCTAAGAAAGTATCTCCAACTAACTGTTCAACAAGACCAAGTGCTTCACCAATTACTCTAGGAGCTTTAAGGAACTCTCGATCAGCACCCACACTTTTCGCGCATTCAATTATAAATTGATCAAAATAATCTTCCTGTACAGAATGCACTTCATTTTCTTTCCAAACTCTTAAACATTCTATGCTTTCCGATAATCTATCCCACTCATTTTCAAACTTCATGCGCTTCTCTTCAGTTAAATAAGGTAGCTTTATAAAACTTTTTTGGAATAGAGCTAAACTTTCAGGTGGTAATTCTCCCGTTCCACGAATATCATACTCTTGTTTTAATATTTCTCTACTTGCTTCAGACGTATTAATAACTCGAATATTTTTCTTATCCTTTAATTGTGCCATTACAAAACTTAGGCCTACATGTTCATGTGCATTATCAGCCTTCCAAATTGTAATAGGCGTTTCAACAGGAATAGTATGTAGTTCTTCTATAGTTGCTATAAATCTTGATAAATATTCTTCTTCAAAATAACTATCATAAGCAGTTAAGTTATTTATTAACCACTTCTGTCTTGCTAGTTGCCCCTCATTCGTATGCAACCTATATATCGGTCCAATTGAAAAGAATTCCGAAAAAGCAACAACACTCTCTTCAAATAATTCTTCTTGACTTAACATATATTTTAAGCAACCAGCCGTTGAATCATCAAAAGCAATATGTACGTGCGTACTTTCTTTTACATTCCTTTTATAAGTAGGATTACTCGTTAATTGTTTCGGAATATCCATCAAATTTTTAATTGTATCTTCACTGTAGTTTTCTTCTAATAAGTTTAACTGTATGAGAATACTTTGAAGTAAATCTTTAGCCTCATCTTCGTACATATTCTCTACAGCATTTTTAATTTTATCTATCACACAAATCCCTCTATTCATTTCAAAAATAACGTAGATTATAGTGTATCATTTTAGTATAGTTCTTTAAAGTCAAATCCAGATTGCTACAGCAATCTGGATTTTCAACAAAAGCTCTCCTTATATTTTTGAATTGCTAAATATTTTACTTTGAAAATCTTTGTATCTAAATGTATAATTATATAAAAACAAAAATATAGGAGCTATATTTATGGAGAAAGTACTTACTAATTATAAACATTACTTAAAAAATTGGAGATTTATATTTATTTGCATACTACCTGCTATTGCCTTATTCGTTACTTTCTATGTCATCTTCGAACTACTGTTTCATCAAAATTTCTACTTATCTAACTTAATTTCTGCTATCATATTATTTTTAATATTTATTAACGTTAAAGATAAATTTAACATTAAAGGCTAAAGAACACTATTTCAAAATAGCCCTTTATTATTGCATCCTACTATAAAATAAGACTCGTAGTAGATTTTCATAAAAAATAAGAGCACCCTGCAATTGGATGCTCTTATGTGATTAGAGGTTTTTTCTGAGTATTAAGTAGGACACGAAGATCTTGTCCTACTATATAATATATGCTTGTACTTATTATTTCGTGCATGTATTAAGAACCATGTTCAGGTACTTAATATATGCATAGTCATTGCTATAAAATCTACTCAAATATTTACTGTACGATTATCATATTTATAAATTAAAAAACATCCCTAATGGATGTTTTTTATCTAACATTTTAAGCTTCCATAAACTTAGCCGGTACACCAATTTTTTCAACTACAGAAGATATATTAGTAGGATTAATCATTACATTTTCAATACATACTAATTTATTTTCTAATATCCCATTCTCTGTAGTAATAAGTTCTTTAAACCGATCTAAAGTCATTGAGAATTTATGTTCACTTCCACCATTCATACTAACTTTTACATACTTCATAGTGTCACCGCCTTTCATAATAATTTACATTTCGACAAGAAGGCGCTTACATCCTTTTTATTTACTCTTAGATTTCTCACGTTTACATATATGTTGAGAAAAGAAACTACTATTATTCACTCACAAAATTATTGCTAATAAGAAAGATAAAGATAAAAATGCACAAAGTGGAATATATAAACCGGTATCCATTCTTGCAAAGTGCGTATCTTTTTGTCGTTTAAAGATACCAAAATAGTTAAACTCACCAATCACTCTAATAGAAAAGACAATCATACAAATCCAGGAACCGACTTGAATAATAACATTAGGAACTGCAAAATGAACAATATTTGCTTGTTGCAACAAAATTATTGCTGCCACACTTAATAATAATGCAATGAACAATGTCATTCCGGCGCGAGGTGTAAACGCCTTTTCCCCTGATTTAGTTGGAATAACACTATTTGTCCCCCAATTACCTCCGAAAGCCCAATATACATGTAAAAAGCTAACTAAAAATAATATGCAAGCAGATATATATGTAATGATAAGCATTTTATCCTCCCCTTATTTTAGTTCCTATCTATAAAATATGCTATTCCCCTCCGCAATAGCAACCTTCATTTCATTACATAAAAAAACCGTAATGATTTATCAATATTAAGATAAGTCATTACGGGGTTATTAAACTTCATTATGCATTATACCTATTTCTTCGGCGTTCCATCCTTGTTTGACCTTGAACTGCATTTTCTTTATATGGATCTATTTTCTCTGTCATTTCATATGTTGCAACTGGTTCTTCGTACTTATATTCATGGATTTTTTCTGGCATTTTACTTTTAGATTCTTTCCCACCAAACTTAAATAGTTTCATCTTTAATTTCGGTAATCTTGGAAGACGAATCTTAAATGATAATCTTTTGCGTTTCTTTTTTGGTCCAAGTAGATTTATATTTTCTTTATTATTATCTTTCTCTTTGCGGTGAATGAACATCGCAAGTAATCCTCCTATTACAAGTCCTCCAATTAATAGTAATATATATACATAATGGCTTGTCATTAAACTCGTTATGCGTTCAAGTATGACTAACGACTGTACTTCTTTTATATCCCATAGTAAAGCGGCCCATAATGAGAATAAGCCCAAAGTAAGCCCATATGTACGAAAACGGAATAAACATGGAATTAACGCGACACATGCAGCAATTTTCGCATTTGCTATGATTGAGCTTGTTGAAATATCTTGATGCCAAATAACTAACAGTAATGTTATAAATGGCGCATACGCTATCCAACTGCATATACGTGAATACATCTTTTTAGCAAAATAACTACCGAAACTAGTAAAAAATAAAAGCCCTCCAATATATATAGATTGTTCTAGAGGGATTTGCTTTGTAAGTCCTGCAATTGGAAAGAGGCCGCTCAGTAGCATTAAGAGCACATCTAATTTCTTCACAATTCCCCATTCCTTTCAAATTTTTTCAATTAATAAAAATCATTTTTCCATATGAAATAGTTTTTGTATTTATAAAAAACATATTAATCCTGTCTGCACATAAAGTAAATATGTAAACGAAAAGATACTTGACAAAGGATATCCTTATTTACATGAAAAAATGACAAATCCTGATCGATATAACGAGCAGGATTTGTTTACTAGTATTTAAAGTAGAATAATTGAATCTTTCTTTTCTACTTTTACTACATCTACATCCAATTCATCATCAAATTCTTTAAACTCTCTTGCATCTATGTCAGTAATATAACTCTTTATTACCTTTTCCATATGCATGGAATATGTCATGTGTACATTCTTTTTCGAAAGCATACTAGAATTACAGCACATGTAATGTATCATTTTAGCGATATAATCCCTTTCTACAGGTTTTACACCTAATGGTAGAATTTCAAGTATATATCGCTGAAAAATCCCACTACAATTAAGTGAATATTCACCAGTGCTATAATACATCCCTTTTTGATCTGCATATAAGCCAATGCTATCTAGAGCATCATCACATTCTATTACACCGTAACTTGGTACATCAAAACCTGTATTTATTCTAATAATATTTAAATTTGGAACCTTTAACACCTCTGGAACAATATCAGGTAAAATATCTGTATTAATTTCTTTATTTTGTAACTTTTTTATCCAATACCTTCTCAAATTTGCATCTACAATGAAGTAAACTTGTTCATTTTGTTCTTTTGCATATTTTACAATTTCCATTAATGTTTCGGAAACATATTGTTTAAAAAGAGCTCCCATATCATTTCTCTTTGATGGTTGTGGTAAAAATGCATTATGTTTATTTATATTTAATAATACGTAATCAATCGTTTGCCATTCTGTATTCCCATATAATTTATATAAAATTTCTTTTCCTTTTATTTTTGAAAGAATAGGTAAGAAATCAAATTTCGATATTCGTTCAATTGATAAATTAACATATATACAAGGTAAATTTATCTTATTCCAACTACGCTTCAAAAATCCTTTTTGCTCTAATAAACTAAAAACACTATTTACAATTGTTTTACGCGATACACTTTGGCCTATAAATAAATTAATAAATGTTGAAATACGGTTTGCTCGTGCAAATCCCTCTCTAATGATTTGTTTTGGATCAATTTTTTCTCGTCCATCACAATTTTTCAATGCGATTAATGCTAATGTCGCATCACTGCGCTCGCCCGCGGTAGCATAGACAGCTTTCGTAACATCATCTACAAGATTTGTTTTATATTTTTGGCAATATTGCATTTTATATGGATTTTGTAACACCTTTTCAATATTGTATCTCACAACCTTTAATAACACTGGAAAATCTGTATTCAATACATAAGTATTTTCACCAACTTTAGTCAAAATAATTTCACTATCAAGTAATGCTTGTTCTATTTCCAGCACTATATTTTCAGACCAAACCTCTAATGTTAATGTCTCTAATCCTTTTGGTGCAAATAAAGGAAATAATTCATTTTTGTTATTTGTTGCTACCTTTTTACATTCTGGAAGTATTGTGAAATAAGAGAATTTACGCTGAAATTCTTTAAATAAATACTCTCTTTCCTTTACTTTTATACCCGGTTCTATTTTAGTACCTTGAACTTTATAAATTCTCTCATTGTATGGAAATAACACCCTTTTATTTTCCCCTACAATATAATCTTTCGGATATTGGAGAATATGGTCTAAATCCACCTCCCCCCCTATTTGAAAATCATCTTTTAAATTTCTAAATATTTTAATCCATTTCATACCGGTTGTAGCTTGTTGTATTTTTAGTTTTACAAACCGTATTTTTTTATTATTTGACGCAAACTCTGAGGTAGAAATCAATATCATGCCTCGTTTCCGTCTTAAAAGTAAAGGAATATCTGGATGATTATATTCTTGATATTAAGAATGATTTTATAAGCATCTCGTATAAGTGTTATATCATTAATTAATGCTATTTTCAAAGGTGACATATCAGTGATAAATTATGTCTATTTTGTATAGGTGTTAGCAAGTTCGTTTGCAAACTTGTTAGCACTTTTTTATATTTCTTCTATTACATACACGGATACAAACAAATAATCCTTACCAGCTAAATCACCCTGTTTCTTTTCCTTTTATTTTGCAACTTAAAAAATAAATAGCTCAAATTTTCATTTATGCCCTGAATAAAACTAAACCTTCCGTCAATACTATAAATGAGAAGATAATCTTTTCTCCTATTTCCTAAAGAATCAGCCAAGCAGCTAGCAAAAACTAGCTGCTATTTATATCGATTTTACAAGTAAATCAAGTTTTAGTTATCTCGAATAAAAACCAATATTCCGTTAATACTAAATTCAAGGTGTTTTTCCCCAAAGACATCCCTTGTTGCAGTGTTTGTTAGAGCAGTTAATATAGATAACTGCTCTTTTTAATTTTTTAGTATAAGCTTAATTTTTTTGTTCATACTATACTTAACCCATGAGATAGTTATACTCCTTAATTTCATGGATGTAAATTTCTCACTGCAGTTAGCTTTTGCTAACTGCTCTTTTATTTATAGAACAATTACATAAAATATGCAGTTGAAAAATAGAATTAGAAGAAGATTGTTATTGAGGGGAGAATCTTAATTATGAAAAACAATATTCATGTTTATGTAGGATTGATTTCATCTATAAGTATCTTTTTACTTTCGCTATTATTTCTATATTTTAATCCGCATAGCGATCAACTATCTAATAAAGAATTTTTCATCACGGTTCTTTTCATGTTACTACTCCCCTCTTTTTGGACGACCATTTCAATAGTTAAAAGAGAAAATATTTTTATTTTAATTTGCAGTATTTGGTTATTACCTGGTGCAATCTATTTCGGAATATCTACAATTCCAAGTGTTTGGAATTTATATATTTTATTTCTACTTTTTTATTTTTTGTCTGTTTTTCAAATGAAAACTAAACAAAGTTAATTCAAAATGAATGACTCTCCTGTTTAAAACATGTACAAACATCCGTTATAGCTTGACTAAATATTCTAGTTCACGAGATTCCTCATAATAACTTTTTTACCAAGCATCATCACATATTATACAAACATCTATTTCTATTTAGAAAGTAATTCTCTAAAAAGTTCTTAAACATGGGTTCTCCTATTCTAAAATAGCCTTTGTATAATTTCTTAAATATTTTAGAATAAATTTATATTTGTATAATTTAATTAATTTATTAACAATGGAAATTACCATTTAGTCTTAACTATTTGACCTATATATAACTATAGTTTTCTTCTAAAGATAATTTCCATATCTTTATTTTAATATTGCATTTGTATCGCCTTTTGCACATTCTGCACATCATTTTTTAATAGCTGCTTTAAATCATAAGCTGGATAGTAACCACGTTCATACATAAAATTAAAAACCTGTGCGTGTAATTGTATAGCACCATTTATTTGACGGGTTAAAACTTCTCTAAGTCGCGGTGTTGCCGTTTCAGTAATCGCTATTGCATAATTTCGAACTGATGTCTTTGCTAACCCAAGCAAATCTCCAGCATAAAATCCAGTTTCATCACGATGCTGTGATTGAAATCCAGGAGCATAAGGATAAAATTGTACTAACTCTTGTAGATTATTTTGGATGGCATTTATAGCTTTAATATATAACGATTGAAGTGCTTGATCCGGTACATTCCTAACTGATTTTTTTAATTTGATTAAACCGTTTGCTTGAAAAGCAACTAATTCATGTAAATCCAATGTTTCATGCCAAGCTAACTGATTAGGATAAGACATAAATGTTCCCCCTTAAAATTCATTCATGCTACATTATGCAAAAAAATACAAAAAGGGCCTATACTACATGAATTTATTTCAACCTGATTTATCATTAATTTCCATTTTATATGTTAATCAAAGTAAAATAATCTTAATTCCTCTCCCTACTTTTTTATATCTTTAACTTTAATTTTCAAAATGACTTCTTCGCCTTTACAATCTATAAATTTAATTTTTTCTTCTTTAAAAATCCACATCATAATACATCCTTTCTTATTTCGTTATAAACCATACTAGTTAGAAAATATAAATGTGAACATTGTACCTACATATTCCTTATATATTTTTTAAATGTTATAGCTACTTAAATTTATACATTATTAAAAATTAACTATTAAAGTAACTACATTGAAGGGGATTCTTCATTAAATCCTTTTATTTTTATAGATTGAAAAATAATTATTTTAGTCGTGTTAGTCACCTATTCCTAAATAATTAATAGGCTACATATTATGACTTAGGAGGGATAAAAAGATGACTATACTTTATGATAAAGACTCTTTACAAAAAAATATTATTAACCTTCCACATTGGCAGCAAGAAGCTTTTCGTTCTTTCAAATTGAAAATGACAGATAAACATAAACCTTTCCCTTGTATACCAGCCCAACACGGCTTTACAGCCAATCACCTCAGGTACGGATTCATTGGTGATCCTAGAAATATGAATACTAGCGCGGATTTTGCTGTATTACTTAAAGAGTATACTGAATGTTCTAGAGAAACAGGTCAATACGCCTCACTTATTGTTTTTATTCATACACCAATAGATTTAGAGCGAGAAACTACAGTTGAAGATTTTGAACATATCTATTGGTCTCTACTTAATACAACTAGCCGTTTGGACGAGATGGAATGGCCTACACACATTCCAAATAACCCTATGGAGAATACTTGGGAATTTTGCTTTCATAATGAATCTTATTTCGTTTACTGCGCTACACCTGCTCATGTCAATAGACGAAGTAGACACTTTTCATGCATGATGCTAGCTTTAACCCCTAGATGGGTTTTACAGGGAATTATGAGCTCTGAGAAACGTAGTAAAAAACTAAAACACTTAATACGTCAACGTCTAGGCGCTTATGACAAAGCTCCTATTCACCCTTCTCTTAAAGATTATGGTGAAAAAGATAATTATGAATGGCAGCAATATTTTTTACGTGATGATGAAACCATTCCATCAAAGTGTCCGTTTTCTCGAATAATAAAATACTTGCATAAACATAAGTAATTCCCTCTGCTTTTTATTATTTAGTTGTACAAACTTTAACCACTGAATAGATTTAATATAGATCAAATTTAGTGGGAGGAGCATATCATACGTGGGCATATTTTTAAGCTATGTTTTTTTAGGTTTATCATTATCTGCTCCGATGGGGCCTATAAATGCTGCACAACTAGAAAAAGGTATTAGGAGTGGTTTTTTTCACGCTTGGATCCTCGGTATAGGAGCCTTAATTGCAGATGTTATCTACATGGCACTTATTTATTTAGGTGTAATTCATTTCCTTGAAAAAGATATTATAAAACTTTTCTTATGGTCTTTCGGAGCTTTTGTTTTAATCTATACAGGCATCGAAAGTTTAAAAAATGCAAATCAAATTAGCATTAGTAATACTAAAAATGATGATTCAATTATTAAAAGCTTCTTTTCTGGTTTCTTTATGTCTTTATCTAATCCATTAACAATTCTATTTTGGCTTGGAATTTTTGGCTCTATATTAGCAAAAGCCGCTTCTTCCTATAATAAAGAGCAGCTTTTGTTATATAGCTTGGGGATTATTTTAGGTATTTTTATATGGGATATTACGATGGCAAGTACATCTAGTATATTTCGTAAAATTTTGAATGCTCGTATATTGTCTCTTATAACGGTAGTATCTGGTATATCACTTATTATTTATGGTTTATATTTTGGTTTTCAAACTTACCAAATTATTTTTCAATAACTTCTATTATTTAATTCTGACATACTATTCCTATTGTGAACAGAAAGATACTTCATATAGCTGTATTTCTTTTTCTTGAGACAAAATGAACAATTATAGTAACAATAATAACTATCCCTAAAAACAACAAGCTCACTAGAAAACCAAAACGAGTTGTTTTTTGCAAGAGTGTTCCACTAACAGCTAGTGCAATCATAATAAGACCAATGATACTTTTTACCTGCATCCACCCTTTTGGATTCATTAGTCTCCAAAAGGAAAGAAGAATTAAACTCCATGTATATAACAACATTAATCCAGCTGCAGTTGTTACATACTCATATATATTTTTTGGTAGTAATAAAGCGCTAAGAATAGAAGCACCAAGCCCCATTACGATAAGAATTAAAGCTGGAAAAGAGATGTTTTTTTTATTTTTTTTAGCGAACATCGCAGGCGCATCCCCCTCTTCAGCTAAGTTCATTAATACACTTGTCACTGCAAATAATGAACCAACTAACGTTGAGAAGCCCGCTAAAATTAATACTACATTTAGAATAAATGGAACATACGGCAAATTATAGTCTTGTAACGCTATTACAAAAGGGCTTTCTTTCGTATTAAACTGGTTTAATGGAACCATCATAATTGCCAACCCTAAAGAGACTACGTAAATAATCGTTAAAATCAGTAACATTACTCTCCCGGATTTTTGTGCATCTTTAGGGTCTTTAAGTCTTATTGTCATTAACCCCATAATTTCAATTCCTCCAAATGCATAAAATGCATAAATTAGAGAGGACCAAGTGCCTTTTAATCCATTAGGAAACCAATCTTTAAAATTCCGCGGAATTTGTGCTTTATATAAACCACCCTCTATAAATCCTAAAATAACTAGAATAGCAATTACAATAAAACCTATAATAGCAACGATTTTTATAATAGCCATCCATTTCTCTAAACGTTCGAATATCTTTACCCCTATAAAAATAATTAATATAGCCGCTACTCCATATATAGCAGCAAATATCCATAATGGTATTTTAGGAAACCAGTAGCGTGAAAAGATTCCTAACGCACTCAACTGGCTACCCATAATAAGCAGTTCAGAACACCAATATGTCCATCCATGACTAAAACCCGCCCAATTTCCAAAAGCTTTTCTTGAATAAATGCGAAAAGATCCTTTTTGCGGATCTTCTACAGCCATTTTTGCCAATGCCTCAAATACAATATAAGTAGTGAATCCAGTTAAAATAAGAATAAGAATAATTGAAGAACCACCTATTTTAATTCCTATACTGGATCCTAAAAAAAAGCCCGTCCCTATCGTACAACCAATCCCAATAAGTGAGAGTTGCCACCATTTTAAATCTTTTTTTTCTTTCGTTTCGTTATTAACATCATGACAGGTCATATCACCATTCTCCTTTATTCATTTTGAGAATGTCCCTCATGATCACTTAAATACTTCTCAGCAAGCTTTTCAACAACATCAATAACATCATGGGCCTTTATTTTATGGTTTGCTACTCTTTCACTTCCTACAGAAATCTCAACTGTAAATAACGCTTCATATTTCATTTTTTCTGCTCCTTTCGTATCAAATACAACCTCGCATCTTTTATCCTTTTATTTCGCAAAAATTAATTATGTATTTAAAACCTCGTGAGTCTAAAAGTTAAACAGATAAATTCGAGTTATAGTTGTAAATCTAAAAAAATTCTAACGCTACTAAGCTTGTTTACTAAAAAAAATGTATGAGAAAGGAGAGACAGCATGCCTCTCCTCTATATCCATTTCGTATATAAAATTAACGAGTAACGCCACCGCCAAGTTGTTGCTCAGCTAATGATACAAGACGTTTTGTAATTTCACCACCAACAGATCCGTTTGCACGAGCTGTTGCATCTGCACCAAGTTGCACTCCAAATTCTTGAGCAATTTCATATTTCATTTGATCAAGAGCTTGTTCAGCGCCACGTACTAATAATTGGTTGCTGCTTCCACTGTTATTGTTTGACATGTTAATTCACCTCCTTCTTTCTTTAATATGTTAAATTACATGATAAAATATATAGTTAATTAATTGGTAATTACGACCACGAATTCAAAGGTATAATTGATGCTCTTTAAGCTCAAAATAATAGTGTATAGGAGAACGAAATATAACATACGTGCCATGGGATATCATAAATAGGCCTCCATTACAATGTAAAACGGGTTACGCTCTATAAAAGCATAACCCGTTTTTAATGAAATATTTCATTCTATATACTTTTCAAATAATGGAGGAAAATAATGAAACATATTGTTGCCTTATTAATTAAATACACAGCTATTACTGCAGTATTACTAATCATACTTGGTATTTTTCAAGACATTTCAATCCCTAGGGTATTATTGATTTCTCTTCTCCTTACAGGAGCTGCTTATTTAATCGGAGATCTCTTTATTTTACCTAAGTACGGAAACATGATTGCTACAATTGCAGATTTTGGCTTAAGCTTTTTTGGAATCTGGTTTCTAACATACCTATTAACTAATTCAGATTTCACTCGTAATATTGGTTTTTCTTCATTTGTAGCTGCTTTGATTATAGGTGGGATAGAAGTTTTCTTCCATATTTATATGAAGAAGGTAGTACTACATGAAGAGGATACATCAAGAGAACATAATCAAATTCACCATGATAACTATGCTATGGAAATGTCAGATGAATATATAGATTCTTCTACAATAAAAAAATCCCAATTTGAGAAATTATCCAATAAAGAAAAATAAAGAAGCGGCCTATGCCACTTCTTTATTTTATATTATGCTTGATCAGAGTTTTTCACATGTAATGGAGGTAAAACTACCCATCCTTTTTTCTTACTTAAACGTAGCAAAGCCACACCTGCCTGTGCTTTTTTCATATGGAATTGTCCAAATAGCATCCCTACATCTTCTCGAAGACATTTTCCCATCACCTGACTACATGTCACAAGCCCTGCTGCTAAACTTGCTGAAACAGCAGCCGCAATTTCCGCATCATTAATGCGTGCCCCAGGAGGAATATCTTCAATTGATGCATTCGGTCTTTCTGGAGGGGCGGGTGGTAAAGCGACCCCATTTACCTTTAAAAGAGTTTTTAATTCTTCTACTTCTAAATTCATATCATTCTCAATTAAATTATCTAAGAATTTCTTCAGCTCTTCATCACCAGTATGATTTATGTATACTTGATATCCGGCAATGGCACCTTGCGCTGTAAGAAGAGCACTCCAAATATCAAAAACTTCTCCGTAATGTAAAGGCTCATTTTGAGGATTTCCACTTAATATACCCATTCTCAAATACCTTCCTTTCAAAAATAACATCATAAAGATGCTTTTCAATATAAGTAACAAACTATGGATTATACTTTTTCGTATAACATTTTGCTTACCATACATGATAAAAGTATTTTCATACCTAATCTTTGAAAGTAAAACAAAATACTCAAAGATTATTACTGAAATTTATCCACAATCTTTGAGTACAAATGTAATTATTATAAGGGTTTACTTTAGTGTTCTAATGTTCAATTGATATGAATAACTGTAATCACTTAGTTTGAAATGAAATTAACGAATAATTCCACCGCCAAGTTGTTGTTCTGCTAAAGCTACAAGACGTTTCGTAATTTCACCACCAACAGAACCATTTGCACGAGAAGTTGTATCTGCACCAAGTTGTACACCAAACTCTTGTGCAATCTCATACTTCATTTGATCAATTGCATTTTCAGCACCTTGAACTAATAATTCATTACGGCTTTTACTATTATTTTTTGCCATATCGTTTCACCTCCTATGGTTTTAATATGCTATGAATCACAGAAAAATATATATTCCATTTTATGGCAATTAATTTTCGAAGGATAAGTTCTAGTTTTAACCTCATAATATGGCAGAGGGAAATAGGAGAAAGAATGATTGATTCCTTTCATAACGGAACTTGTTTACTTTGATTACTTCACTCCTATCTCCCTTTGTAACAAAAAAGAAGAGGCGTGAAAACCTTGGAGGAAAAAGTAAAAGGCGTTCATGAAATAAATGAATTACACGAAATGTTAACTTTTAAAAACGTTTGTATGAAGAAATCTGCTGTAATGGCCAGTGTCGCCCAAGATCCAGCTTTAAAGAATCTTTTACAACAAGATATTAAGACGATTTTTATGAGCATTTCGTATAAGTGTGATTTAACTGATTAAAGCTATTTTCAAAGAAGACATATCAGCGATAATTTATGTCTATTCTGTATAAGTGTTAGCAAGTTCGTTTGCAAATTTGTTAGCAGTTTTTTTGTATTTCTTCTAAAGACATATTTCCTCATAAATACAATCATTTTTACTAGCATAGTTCCAGATTCTTTCTTTCCTCTTTACATTTAAGTTTAAATAATTTATAAAATTAATCGTATTATAATTGATTAAAATCCCAGCTCCTTTATGAGCTGGATTTTTTATGTAATCATTAATTCGACTGTAAGTCCAAATTATTAGGAATATATTCTTTATATTTGTACATTATAGATTGAGAAAGTATTACTTGTAGTTAGGGTGTTCCAAATGAACTTTAGAAACCCGTTTTCTTTATTACGGAACATTTTTAAAACCATTTTTTCTATGGTAAAAAGTCTTTCAAAAAATTTTTTCAATTTAAGGAGGCATCTTAAAATGGGAGTATTAAGTGGCAATCCCCAAAATGAACCAATGCATTATGGAGAAGTTTTTGCACTTTGGAGTTACCTTGCAGGAGCACAAGGTGCAATTGCTGGTTACCAAGTTCTCGTTAATCATACCGGAGACGAAGACTTAAAAAAATTTTTAGAAAACCTTATAGAAAATGATATCCAATCGGAAGTTGAAGAATTAAAAAACTTGTTGAAATTAAATGGGGTGGCATTACCACCAGCGCCTCCCGAACGCCCAGTTGCATCTATTGAAACAATTCCTCCTGGTGCTCGTATTAATGATGCAGAAATTGCAGCTAAAGTTTCTATGGATCTTGCTGCTGGATTAGTAGCATGTAGTCAGGCTATGGGACAATCTCTTAGAGAAGATGTAGGAATGATGTTTGGACAATTCCATATGAAAAAAGCACAAGCTGGTGTTACTTTACTGAGATTAAATAAGAAAAAAGGTTGGATTATTCCCCCTCCTTTACATGTTCTTCAATCCGATCAAGCATAACATAGAGTAAGCGTTTAGTTTTTGTTAACCGCTTATTTTTATTTACCTATACCGTTAATATTCGGAATTAAATATATTACTGGTGCATTTATCCATATCGTTATGGTTTATATGCTCTAAAACGAATAATGTACAAATTCACTTTTAATTTAATATAATTTTTTTAATCTATACTGCTTAAATTTTAAAAGCTGAATCCAAGACAGGATCCAGCTTTTCTCTTCTTAACAAATAACTAGACTTTATTTTCCATTACATTGTTTATTTACATTAATATTTTTGCAAACGTCAATATTTGTCCAGTCATGATAAATATTTATAGCCTGTACTATAATTAAAACAGTGAATATTCACCTGTAAGAATCACTAGATAAAAAACAAGTTAAACATTTTATAAAATATTTAATTTTACTAGTAAAGCTAATAAAATTTGGAGAAGAATTTGAACATTTACTGCTATGTCTGTATCCGTAGTCGTAACTGTAACATTTCTAGAATTTCTAATAACAGTTTCTTGTTTATTAACTTGTTTAACAGATGACTTTTGAAACAATTCTTGTGCTACACGATCTGCTTTTTCACTATCTGCTATAGAAATACTTATTATAACCACGATAGCTGCTTGTAATGCTGCTTGAATAGATAACGCAGCTTTTGTATCTGTAGTCGTAACTTCTACATCTGCTGAATCAACGATTGTAATAGATTCTTCAGAAATTTGGTACGTTTTACTTTCTTGTGCAGCAGCTTCAGAAACGTTAGCATTTTTAAAAGACGGATGAGGATTTGAAGAATCTAATGCACTCCACTTTTTATTTCCATCTGAATGACATGTTTTGTCCATAAGTTCACCCCCTTTCAATCTAAATAATTATTAACCTGTGATTGTATTTCAGAAACAATACTTTTAATTTGCTGCTTTTTTTCTGGTGATAAATTTTTTAACTTTTCTTCATTTATCCCATGCCTGTTAAAAATATCTGAGAGTAAAAGGTCTATAATTATATTTTTTTGATCCTTATCAAACTTAAAGGAAGAAAATTTATTTAAATCATCCATTTACAATGTTCACTCCTATCAGTTTTCTATAAAAATTTCAATTAACTACCAGCATTTTATGTATTTTTTAAAAATTTGTTTGGACAAGTAACTTAATCTTATATTTTTACTTCTACTTCTTTTTTTAATAAAAAAGAGCTGCCCAACAGGACAGCTTTTTGTTAATCAAACTATTCTTTTGTTTTATTTTTTAATGTACTCGTACCACCAGTCTCTTTCATCCATCCAAGCTGTAATCTTATCAAGCTCGCCATTAGGTAGTACTTCAGTTTGTAAGTACGCTAAACCAGTTAATGGATCAGAGACAACTTTCCCTTTTGTTCCACGCTCATTCATAGCATTTACGACTTCCTGAACCAATGAAATGCCAAACCCACCAGATTTAACGTATTGATAGCCACCATTAGCAACAGATTGTTTTGTTTGTTCCTCTCCTGTAAACCAAGATAACGGTTTACTTCCAATCAATTGGTTCAAATCACACTTACCGATACCTGGTACATTACCTGTCTCTGTGTATTGCCAAATATCGCATGGATAAACTGGCTTGTTACCGCCATAACGAGGGATCCAAACAAAGTCAGATTTTACATTTGCCATACCAAACGGAGCATACATATGATGACCAACGTATAAACCAACTTTCTGAGCACCTAATCGGCGTAGTTCATCAATAAATGCTTGTGTGCCCGCTCTCATATCATTCATTGTTTTTACTTCAACATCTGCAACCCAGACTGTCGCGCTCTTGTCTCCACGGTTCCAGAAGTCACGAGCTTCTATTCGTGCATCATTTTCAGAAACAAATCGACAAAATGCATAGTTACCAAAAGGAATACCGTGTTGCTTCATGGCTTGTACATACCCTTTATACAATGGATCTAAATAATTTGAACCATCTTGTGCACGAGCGATGATGAAATCAATGTATTGCTTTGCTATAGGCCAGTTAATGTCACCATTCCATTTTGAAATATCAATAATTTGTCCCATTACTTAACATCTCCTTTTCTATCTTCTTGTTTTTGTTTACCGCCTAAAATCTCAACTGCATTTGTTAAAGCTTGTGGAAGCGGAATACCTATTCGTCCGGCATTTTCTGAAAGTGAAAGTAATTCATTACCCATGAAGAAGAAAATTGTCGCTTCACGAATAGCACTATTACTTCCTAATGCTGCATCTAATTGGGCTGCCGCTCCAACTAAAAGAAAAAGCATCACCTTTTTGGCGATGCCTTTGAAACCAACTTTACTTTTTAATTCTCCGTTATATCCTGCTGCAATCATGCCAGTTAAATAATCAATAACTACCATCGTTACTAAGATTTTCAATGTTGCATCCCATCCTCCCAAAAAATACCCACAAAAGCCTCCAAATGTGGCTATAAATGCTTTCATTAATATATCAATACGATCCATCTTTCCATCTCCTTATTTATAATAAAAAAGAGAGACGCTTGTCCCTCTCTCAATAAGTACCTTTATTTTAAGATATTAAATCATCCCTTTTAATATTAAACCCAAGACTGACATAGTAATTGCACTAATAATAATTCGTAAAATCCAAGTTGTATTCATGCTAATCTTTTCTAATTGCTTATTAATTGTGGCAATGTCTTTCTGATTAATTGTTGTGCGAGTTTCTAAATTACGAATATCTCGCATAATTTCTTTTTGTTCTGCTTTTAAACTGTCGATTTTTACATATACATCTTCCACTGTATTCACATCCTTTTAAAATCTTAATAAAGCAATCTTTATATAATATGAGACAACCTTACTTATGGTGAATGTATCGCAGAAATTCCAAAACAAAAGCCGTATTTTGTGCAAAATAAAAAACAGCTTATGGCTGCTCCTGCTCTGTTTGTGTGTTATTTTCATTAGTTGATGTTGGCGGTTCTTGTGGAGGATATTCACCTGTAAGTTTAAAATAATCATTTGCACAAATGCGCCTTTTAGCAACTCCTAAGTTCAATTCATATAATTTGGCTCCACAACCACATAACTCACATTTCGTTAAAACTCTAAAGCCAATAGTCCCGTCAGCCATGTCCCTCCATACCTCAACTTTACTTGTATCGTTGGCAATCCCTGCATTATCTAACATGTCAGCAGGTACTTGTATAAAAACTCCTGTTTCTGTTCGTTTTACATCTACTATTCTTCCCATATAAGGAAGCATTTCGCCTTCCTGAAAAGGCATCATATAGTTAATATCCATGTCCAATCCTTCCTCTCTATCCAAGTGCGTTAAATTTCCAACCACTTGGAGTACTCACATAAAAACCCGCTCCAGCATTACCGTCTGTAAAACGAATATGCCCCCATTGTTGGAATCCACCGCCACCTAAGTTAATTCCCTGCATTGCTCGTATATTCCTAAAGATTTTCACTTCTTTTTCAGTACTTATATCAAACGTTTGTCCGTCTGGTGCTAGAGATATATTATTATTCACACCACCTACAGCAAGTGCGTTAAACGGCTGAATGCCATCTGCTCTTTCTGCTGCAGCACGATCCCAATTATACATAGATGCATATTTGCCACTGTATAACGTTACACCACTTACACAAATCGCTGTCCCTTGTCTCATGTCAGCATTTCCAGAACAAACTTTAATAATCAATGCGTGTTCTTGTGGAATATAGTTTGTCGGGACTTTGAAAGTAAAAGAATACCTTCTGATTTCTCCGTAAAATGTAGACGGCTCAGGGAAGTCCATCTTTTGTTCACTCAATATGTCGTAACTAACGTTGTCTCGGAATTTAACGCAACACACGTGTATTCTCGGTTTTCCTGTCTTTCGCACGCCATTTATCATGGCAGTTCTAAAGTGTGCGGATGCTGTATATTCGTTACCAGGATATATACCGTTATTCACGATTGCTTCTGGATAGTTATACATATCTACCCTTGCAGCATTCACCATTTGCTCGTAATCGAATATATGTGTATTCTTTTCTATTACGACATTTCCCCAGGACTTCCAAGTAAGACCGTATCCACCTTCAAACCCATAATAATCTGAATTGCCAATGTTTTTCTTTGTAACACTAGAAAAGTCTGGATCAGCTATTAGGTTTCGTCTTGATACCGCAGTTGTTTTTGTACCCCATTCGTCTTGGAATAGGAAATCTAGCATTTTAACAGTTACACCATCTTTATCAATGGTTATCTTATCACCATCAATTCTAATAAGATTTGTGTCAATGCCTTTTGCTGTTAACCATTTGACCATTGTATCGGCATTAATATTCAGTTTCTCAGCGTCGATTGTAATCTTACCAGGTGACATATTGATAGAAGTAATGATACCGTCTTTTAAAATTTGTGCTAAGATCCCTTCATCTAACACTTCTAACCTAGATTCCGTTTTCTTTACATAGGCATTATAAGTCTCATTTATAAACGTTTCTTGTTTTCCAGAGATGATTGAAACGCCTTTTTCAGTAGCACTAATACTTCTTTCTAATTCAGTTACTTTTTTAGTGTAATCTTCAGTTGCTATCTTATCGGCCACTTCTTCCATGATTTTATCTTTATCTACAATATCAACGGGGTTCTCCATAAATGAAGAAGGTTTATCGCCGATCTGCAACATAGGTTGCGCTGTCCACAGTCTTCCATTTCTACGCAGCCAGTATTGTACTTGTACTTTTTTCGTTCCTTCTACAAGTAGACCAAACACATGATATCTTACCCACATTCCTTGTGTTAACGTAATCTCTTGTCCGTATTGCTTTAATACATTTCCATTTGCATCTAAACATTTCAGCTCCATTTTCGCACCATTATCAATGCTAGACTTATTATCTGTATAAAAGTATGCAGAAAAAACGTAATTCCAACCAGGTCCGGCATTTATAACTTCATGTGAAGCACCTCTGTATACGTCTGCTGTATTTCCCGTGGAGATTGTACGAAGTGTATTACAACCCTTATATAAAACGGTTGTATCTCTTGTTGTGCCTGATTGAAGAATCCAATATTTTGCATCATTCTTCCAAAGAACATTCCGTAATACAGTTTGATTACCGATTCCACCAACATACTCTTCAACATCTTTTATTTCAACTTTTCCTTCCAAAGCTTTTGCAGTAGTTTCCCAACCTGCTTTAGCCTCCTGTAACTGCGTACCTTGTTTAGTTTGTATCTCTTGTAAACTAGTAACTTTTTCTTTAATACCGTCCGCTGTTTTCTCTACAGTAGTCACACGCTCGCTAAAATCGACTTGTGTTTTTTCTACCGTTTTAATATTTTCTTTAATACCATTCACACTTTTTTCAATCTCGGTTGTTTTTTTAGTGAATTCATCATTCGTTACTTGATTTTCTGGAGCTGGTGTCCAATCCTGTGGCTTATTACCTTTATATAAAGCAACCCATTCTACAGTTGCCTTTGTAGCATTATTTGGATAATTATATAAATTTAATCTTCGTTCATTCCCGCTTGTAGTTGCAACAGCTTGGAAAGTTACATAAGTTATTCCGTTAGCATAGACACTTGTTGCATATCCAACATTATTTGAACCACCATTCTGCCAAATTCCAAATTGTTGGCCTTGTGGAACACTTCCTTTAATTACAAAAGTATATTCCTCACCTGCAACAAAATTTTCAGTTAGAGAATATGGATTGATTAGATAATCTGTTTTTTCGTATTTAGTATTTGAATCTAATAACAGATTACGTCCTCCAGCTTTATCGTTATTAACTTTCTTTTCTACGCTCTCCAACTTCTCACTAATCTGGCCAGCTTTTTCTGTAATTTCAGTTGTGGTTTTCTTTAGATTATTAGTTATTTGCTGCACCTCAGAGATTGTCTTTTTCGTACCTTCAGCAGTCTCTACCACTGTATTTAATTTTTCAGTGATTTCACCGTCTTTTTTGGTTAAAGTTTCAATAGATTTGGTAAAACCTTCGTTGGTCTGTTTCATTTCAGAGACAGTTTTGTCAATTTCACCTTGAGAGTTTTCTACATTTTTAATAGTTAGAGAAACTTCCTGAAGATTTTCTGTTACTTCCTTGAATTGTCCATTTGTCTCTTTTTGGGCTTCTTCTACTTTTTTATCTAATTCTTCTTTTGTGGACTGAATATCCTTATTAACCTGTTCAAGTGTTTCTTTTTTGAGAGACTCTACATCGGGTACAACAGATTCCCAAGCTGTACCTGTCCATATTTTTAAGATACCAGGCTTACCATTGCTAATATCACGCCAAAGTGTTTTATAAGGCTTCAGTCCTGTTGTCGGTGGATTCTTAGCTTCAATTATTTCTACCGTGTTATTATTAAGATTCTCTTGAACTTTTTCAGCCAATGTTTTCGCTGCTTCGGATTCTTTCTTAGCATTACTAGCTGTTTCGTTTGCATCTTTCACTAATTTATCTAACTGATTTATCAGCTCTTGTTTATTACCTAATGACCCCAAGATTCGATTGTAAATTTTTCGTAGTTCTTCGTTTGGATCAGTAATTTCGCGATAATCACCAAACACATATTTATCTTGTGTAGGTTCCGTAAAAGATTCATTACCAGCAATTACACGTGCTTCAAGGTATAACTTAGGTGTGAATCCTGTATCTTTGATTCGAATCGTATCGCCCTCATTAATTAGTTCATGTGCTAGTCCGAAAATACGTCCAATCGATTGTGCTTCTACTTCATAAGAAACTGAAGAATTGACACGCTTCTTTAATTCCGTCTTCATCAAAGTCATTAATCGTTGCGGTGTCATATTTTGGTCTTCTGTTTCCGGAGTGTAGAAACCAAATTTATGCTTACCATGTGCATTCCAGCGTTGAAAGGCATCACTATCTGTAATATAAAGAAGCCCGTTATTAATACTCTCAATCGTGATAAGTTTGTCACCTTCGCCCCGTACAAATCCGACTAAGGCGGTACAAATATCCCTGGAATGTTCAATGCGTCTAATGCCTACTAAGTCTTTTCCCAGGGTTACTTCCTTCCCTGTTTCTCTCCCTCGTTTCTTTATCATATCGACGTACCACCCAGTAATTTGAGAACCGGATACTTCAACGCGATATTGGATTTCTAACTCAAACAAAGCCGCGATTTTCTTTAAAAAAGTGAGGGGATCGATGAATTCATCAATAGTCATCGTGTGGAATGAAGAATAATCCGTTATTCCACGTTGCCATTTTGAATCGGTAAGAGCGATATCAATAAACGTATTAACTGTTTCGCCCTCTATACGTTGAGGTTTAATAATCCCATCTTTGGCTATTTGAACCCAGGCACCAGAAGCATGTACAGTGAGCGATCTATCATCAGAGTCTTTTTCTACTTCATTATTGATAACATATGGAACAATGCGACCAACACGCACTTCCTTTAAAACTAAGTTCTGCTGCTGTAAAGTAACTGCATGTAGAGTGCCGTCAAAAGTTTTGAATTCTAACATATCAATGTTATTTTTTATTTCCCAATGACGGTTATCAGCCCAGTAGTCCTTTGGTTGAATAGCTGATATAATCTGATCTGTTTTGAAATCAACAACATGAAGTATTCCGCTTGGTGTTCTCATCTGAATCGCTCCCTGTACTTGACCCTTGCTGTTCCGATATCAGAAGGCATAATCTCAAGTTTATTAGTGCCTCTATTGATAACAGGGAAATTACTGAAAATGTCCTTAATGTTAATCGCATTCTTTCCTTCAATTGTTACATGACTATTTTCTGTGTCGATCACGACTTTATCACCAACATCTACTATATAAGGCGGTGTATTTTTCGTATTTAAATTCACTTTCCAAAACTTCAAATCACTAACTGACATCGCTTCTACTGGTGGAACGTCTTGAAACTGCATGATGCTAATCTGAATTTGTGCTGCTTTTTCCATATGATAGTTTTTTTCATCCGTCCAACGTGCAAATCGTTCTGAATCATCTTTTTCTGTACCTGGAAGGAATTTTGAAATATACGCTTCCCATACATTTCCTGTCCTAGCTATCCACAATCGACCAAAATACTGATTCCATGTATTCGGATAATCGCCACTCTCATAAATTAAACCTGTTTTCCCTGGCTTATTGTCATATCCAATTACCATTGTCCCGAAATTTTGTTCAGCTTGCCAAAAGAGATCGTTCATAGCAATTTTTGAAAGTACCTTGCTATTTTCATCCAGTATCGCTATCTCAACTCGTCCCATTTCATTGATTTTTTTACTCTTACATGTAACGTAGGCTTGCATAATAAAGTCTTGTACTGGACCGCCAGGGATACTCTTTTTAACGGCTGCGCCGTGCCAACCTTTACCCGCAGTACCAAAATCAGAACAATAGAATTGGTATTTATCTGATTTCATTTCACCTACTGGTTCACCATCTTCCGTCGAGCTGACCTTACTCCACCCTACAGTGGTAGCCATTTCATCCCATATAAGCCTTTGATTTCTTTCTACAGGTGTTTCCACAGTTTTTAACGGCATTCCGATACGAAAATAATCCCGATCATTTAAAGATGTCTCGCCAAACCATACGTCTAGAAAAGTATTTGGTTTTGTAATATCAATCTCAATGATAGGATTAGAATGAACCGTTCCTTTATTTTGAACACTCGCAACTAACCCACTAACATCTTTTTTAAAGTCAACCATTTGCTCTTTTCCTAACTTATATGGCATTGGACAAATGAAAGTTAAAGTACCTTCACCTAGATCAACTAACTGGTCTAAATCTAAAGTTTCATCTACGACAGCTAAAAACGTACGATCTTTTTCATCATCAAAAATAAGCTCGCACGGTTGATCCGTAACGAGCCAATCTGCTATTTCTTCTTTTAGTTTTTCAGCTTCTTCAGCTGAATCATATAATAGTGCAATAGGAACTAAAATCTTTCTCATTTTAGTTTGTGTGCGTAGTAACCTACCTCCTGGATAATGCGAGACTTCAAGAAACATACGATCCAAAGGAGCCCATGCAGGGCGCTTTTTACCCTGCAGTGGAATTACATTTGGATTCCTTTTCCCGTTAAAACTAATTCCAGTCATATCATCACCTACCTAAAAAACTTTCAATCTTTCTTTCTCGTTTTCTTGAAACTTGCTAACATCTGAGTAGATTTCCTTCGCTACTTCTCTGCCGTTTAAATTAACTTGCAAAATAGTTGGGCCTTGTGATGCATATTGTTGTGCTCCAGCTTGTTGAGTAAATGGTAGCGACCCTATTATTCCGTTAGCAATTGCATCGAAGGTTCGTTTGCGAAGAGGTAAAACTGTTTCATCGTATCCTCTCGCGTCACCACATTTGTTATGTTAAGGCTCTTTATCCTTAACTCTCCAGTTTTCACTGGAGTATCGGACTATATCATCACCCATTCTTCGGGTGTCGTGCGCTCTTGGGTATTTCACCATATTCTCACTTAGGTTACTCTACCTAGTCTCTACACCTTCCTGTCGTTTCCGCACAGGCTCGGCTCGGGATTGCCATATTTTACTAACAAAAAAAGACACTTATAATAGAGTGCCTACCATACATTGATAAAACTTAGGTTTCCCCGAATTCACACGATATTTTATGCTGCTGATTTCTCAACAGCCGGGCTAGTTTTAACCCCAATTAATGTAGGATTCCCAGGTTTAATTAACGCGCCATTTGCAGCCCATTTAACATCGAAAGATGGTAGGCCTTCGCTCGCCCAATTAACAGGGTTTAACGAACCGTTCACACTGATTTTCGGAACAGGTATATGCACACCGCTAAACATATTCGAAACGCCTTTTCTGATTTTATCAATCCACTCCATAACACCTTCCCAAGCATTTTTAAATGGGGTTGCGATTGCATCTTTCACTTTTCCAAATACTTCTTTTATCACTGTAAGGGTGTCTCCTGAGCTTTTAAAAATACCCTCGAACATATCAGAAAATATTTTCTTTACACCTTCCCAAGCTTCTCCAAACAGTCCCTTCATTTTGCTGCCTATTTTGCCAATGATGCCAAGTACCTTTCCAACTCCCCATATTTGAATGAAATTCCAAATGAATTCCCATGCTCCTGATAAAATCTGTTTAATGGCATCCCAAACGCCGGTCCAATCACCAGTCAGCAAGGAAGAAAATAGTTTAATTGTCCCTAAGATGATATCTAAGGCCCCATTTATGACACCTTTTATGTTTCCCCAGACATCTTCAATAATGAATAGAACAACAGGCATTACAAATTCTATAATTCCTTTTATAATATCGAATGCATTTTTTACAGCTTGAACAATTTGATCTCCGTTTTCTTTCCAAAATGCCGCGATTTTTTCTATAATTCCGTTCACAAACGACATCACATCTGTTAGCAAAGGTATTAAGTAAGGAGCTATTGTATTGAATACACCTTTAATAAAATCCCAAGTAGCCCCGATTATTCCCATAATTACAGGAGCAGCAGCTGAGATTAGAGATTGTACATTTTCTATAAAACTACTTAATTGGGCATGTACATCCTGAACGAACATGATAATATCCGCTTTTTGTTCTGGAGAAAACCCTAACTTATCCAATAAATTACTAGCAGCTCCCCAATCACCAGATACGAGAGCTTTCATAGTTTCTACACCATATTGCACTGCCGCTGTAGTTTCTTGTATAAACTGAATTGCATTAGCTGAAAACCCTAGTTTAGTAAGGATGTCATAACCTTCAACTAGTGCATTCCTATCTCCAGTTGCAGCAATCCAGAATTGCTCGATAGCAGCGCCGACTTGTTGGATAATACCGATAGCATTACGAAGTGGTTCAAATACCTTATTCATCGCTTCTTGACGTTGACGAGTTTGCTCAATACCCTGTTGGAGTTTCTGGTATTCAACTTCAGATTGGTCGAGGATTTTATTGGCTTCTTCTTGAGTCATGGTCCCTTCCTCGACCTTCATTTTTAACTCTTCTTTTTTCTGAGCTAACATACCATCGGCATTCATCATATCTTCAGCGTGCTTCTTAGATAAAGCAAGTTTTTCATTATACTCTTCTTGCGTTATCTTCCCTTTTTTGAGATTCATATCAAGAATGGCTTTAGATTGAGCTAACTGCTGATCAGTTTGTTGCATTAGCTTAGCTGCTTCAACAGCTCTACCAGATGGATCAAGCCAGTCAGTAAGAGATTTAACAGCACTATTTGTTCCGTTTGTCATTGCAACAAGTGCTGGTTCAACATGCGAGAAAACAACAAGCCCTAAATTTTCTAATTGTGATTTAACGCCATCAACTGCACCTGATAAGTTATTTGCCATTGTTTCAGCCATAACCTTTGCAGAGCCTTCAGCAGTTTCGAGGGTATTTACCATATCATCAAAGGCAGGTTTACCACCTTTAATAACTTGGATCCATCCTGCATACGCTTCTTCACCGAAGATTGCTTTTGCAGCAGCGATTTGTTGAGCGTCGGTTAACTTCCCAAACCCATCGTGTAATTGACCAATAATCTCATTCATTGGTTTTAAATTACCTTGTGAATCCTTTACAGTTACATTTAATGCTGATAACGATTTAGCAGCTTCTTTCGGCGGGGCAGCTAAACGAGATAATCCGGCACGTAATGCAGTACCAGCCATAGAAGCTTTGATACCGTTATTTGCAAATATCTGAGCAATTGCAGCTGTTTGTTCGATGTTTAAACCGAATGTAGCAGCTACAGGAGCTGCGTATTTCATGGTCTCGCCGAGTTGTTCAACATTTAAGTTGGCAGTCGCTTGGGCTAACGCGAATACATCGGCCGCTCTTCCTGCTTCAGAAGCCTTCATTCCGAATGGTGTCATTGTATCTGTTACGATATCAGAAGCCTTTGCAAGGTCTAATGCACCAGCAGTTGCTAAATCAAGTAGTGGTTTACTAGCTGCAATCATTTGGTTAGCATCCCAACCTGCGAGAGCCATATATTCATAGGCCTCGGCTACGTTGGTAGCAGACCATCTGGTATCAGCACCAAGTTTACGAGCGTTAGCTCCAAGCTCAGCCATTTGTAGTCCGTTCGAACGCGAAAGAGCTTCTACCTTTGACATTTGTTTCGTGTACTCAGAACCAACATGAACTACACCAGCAACTGCGGCACCAACACCGACAGCGATGCCGACTAATCCTCCCATAGCTATAGCAGCTCCACCAACAGAAGAACCTAAACCAGCTGCCGCAGCACCAACTTGACCAAATCCACGCCCTAAGATACCTGTAGTTCTTTGCCCGCTTCTTTCCGCATTAGCCAATCCTCTTTGTAACTGATCATCTTTTAAGAAGATTGACCCAAACATCTTAAATAGTTCCATCTATTCACCCGCCTTTCCGCGGATTTTAGCAACACGAGCAAACACTTCTTCTTTTGTAAGTTTTTGCTTCGGTGTTTGTTCGATTGAATCGTTGTATTGTTTTACCTGTTCTTGCGTTGGATTTTCGCGCTTATGTTTAAATTGAGGAAATGTTTCATCGCAGTACGGTTGTAGGGCACACCATTCCTCCCATAACATGCGGTCCATCTGTTTCTTCTTTGCGGTGAGATACAAGTTAATAACTATCTCTGCATCCAAACTCCTTATATACTCCATATTTGGATAGCGAGAAGCTAACGTATCGATGAAGTCTATTTCATCAAGTTCACCGCATTGGAAAAAAGCTTAACCAGCCCAACTTCTGAATCTTTAATTGCAATAAATAATCGAACCAACTCTTCTAGATTTAAAGTTCGAATCGTTTCCCAACCTGGTGATGTTTTTTTGCCACCTTCCTCTTCATGAACTAAAAGCCCGGCTACAAACTCGAAAAATTCTTGTTCTGCTTCTTCTAATCCGAAGATAAACTTCATGATGATGTCGTAACCAAAAGTCTCTTGTGCAGCTAATACATCATCTTGTGTTGCTCCTTCTTTATTTCGTAAGCCCATCATTAAATCTTTAAGTAAATTAATATCAACCTTGAATTTCGATTTCTTCAAAATACGAACTACAGAAAATAAATCTCCGCCATGAATTTGTCTCACTTTGTATTCTTTTTCTTGAATTGCAATAGTCACATTTATTCCTCCTTAAAATAAAAAGAGCAGGGGTTGCCCCTACTCTTTAACCTGCTGGTATTAATTTAGCTGCTTCTGTCGCTGTTAAAATACGCATCTTCCATGGTACTTTTCGAATGTTTTCTGGGTCACGGTGTCCAGTGAATGTAACCTCTGGAACTACTTCACTTTCATTTTCAAATCCCATTTCTAAAGAACCATCAGATAACGCGTTATATACGATAATCTCAGCGATATCGCCACCTAACGTTTCACCAACCCACGCTACATTTTTAAGGTAGCTTTCTTTCGTAAGACGTTCTGTCGCTTCGATTACATCATATTTAATCGTTTTGCCATCTTTAGTAACACTCTCTTCAGAAACTTTTAATCCAGCAATAAAGTTTTTAATTTTATCTTTATCAAGGAATTCAAGCGTTTTAAAACTGATTTGAGTTTTTGATTTTGTAATACGTTTCATCCCCATAGTGTCACCTGGAGAACCATCATACTCAATTTCTTTAAACTCTGGTTCATACTTAAAAGAACCGCCACCTTGCGTAGCGCCTACAGGAAGTTCGTCTTTTTCTCCATAATTAAAGAAGAATGCACCCCAATCTCCGAAGAGGACATTTTCTGGTTTTGGTTGTGGAGCTGCCATATACTCAATCCTTTCTATTGTTTAAAATAAGTTCGTAAAATGAAGCGTACTTCTTTACGTCTAATATTCGGGTCTGGATCCGGTACTTTCTGACTCGAAAGATAAGAAATAGCAGCACCAAATTCAGCGCTGCTTAATCTCTTTCTATGAAGGCTGTTTTCTAAATCAGTAATTAACCGGTCAATCTTTGCTAAATAAGCAGAAGTACCGTAAATATCAATTGTAAGCATAATATTCTTTCGTCCCCATGGTTCTTTATCATCACCAACCGTATATACCAAATACGGCATAACGGCTTTAGTAGTTGCATTTTCATAGTACGTTTCTTTATGAACCTTTTTCAATTCACCGTGTAGTATATTTATAAAGTCATTCATGGTATCTACCTCATTAATGACGAATAGGTTCGTGTGCCGACTTGTGTAATCATCGGTTTATTATTCTCTGCTGCAGGTCTAAGGAATGGTTGAGCATGTTGTCCCTGAGTTCTAACCATCTTCCCTGTTTTGGGATCGCGATACATCCAAGGACTTTTACGGCCATCCCCATCAACTGCATAGATTCCTGTACCTTTCTCAACGTAAATGCCGTAATCAGAAGATGTACCAATAACAACCTTTTCTTGCTCTGCTTTGGAACTAATGCTTCTTCTTAGATTTCCAGTATCTACAGCAGCTAGTAATTTAGCTTTAGAACTAACAAATTGACCGACAGCGGTATGCGCTGCTTTCTTTGCGGCTAAGTGCCTTGCCATTACTGCAGCTCTATTTGACTGGAATTTCATGCTCATATGGCAACATCTCCAATTCTATTTGAAAGAATCTACCCGCATTCATTGGATCGCCTGGATAAGTAACACTGTATACCTTCTTATCAATAACTAATCTATCTTGAATAGTTACATCGAATGGTAAGCAATAAAAGAAATGCGTGCTTTTCTCCTCTACTTTCTTATTACGGGCGTCCTTTGTTCCTTGAATGGCATCTAGTACACCTTTAACAGTGTTAATTTCTTTCCATTCTTCATTTGGATAAGGTCCATCATCGTCAGAAACGTCATTACGAAGTACTGAAGCATCTTTACCAAACTTACGAATCAATGATTGAATCATAAGACACGTAACCTCACTTTCAGCCCTTTCGTAATACTAGTAGGGTAATCTCCAATATCATCATAAGTAACAGAGTAGTTACCTAATGATTCACTTTTTTTCCCTTCTCTCTCCTGTTCCTTATACTGATAAATCACCATTTTGGAAATAATACCAGGATAAGCAGGAGGGAACTCAGGAATTTTTCTATTTGTGTACTCAGCAACCATCAATATTGTATCTTCAATGTCTACTAATAAATTCTCAGGGCTTATATTAGGTAGTTTAGTTTGTACACGTTTTAGAATTTCTGCTTTCATGTCCATCTAATCACCTGCTTGTGTAAATGAAAAAGGTAAAGAAGGCTTATTAAGCCCCTTCACCTGGTTTTTCCGGAGTAGTTGGTGTGATTGTAGCTGTAAGCACCGCTAAGGACTCTTGACGAAGAATATCTCCACCATAAACCATAAGGCCACGGATACCATCAGCAAATGCACCTTGTAGACGCATAGCTTCTGTTTCATCTAATTGTTTGCCATACCCAATAGCGGATTTATGAAGTCCAAGAATTTTATATTTACCACCAGATCCATGAACTTCTTCAGACACAACGATTTGTGAACCGTTGATAATTTGACCTTCAACAATACCATTTTCTAACACGACAGGTTGCTTAGTAAAACGGTCATCCTTAGATAACAATCCAAGAACTTGAGAGTTAATAATTGTGAAACGTTCAGTTTTAGGTACTTTTTTAATATTTAAAATTGTATTTAAATCAACGATATAGTCGTAAGCGTTCTTCGGTGTTAATTCAATTGGAGATTTATCGCTACCGATTAAGTGTTCCTTAAGAGCTTCTGCATACTTACCTAAAATAAAGGTATCAACTGTTTCCTGAAGTACCGCGCCAGCTTCTTGTGTATGCGGATCGATTAAATTACCTGCTGCTTGTACTGCATCTACATCATCTACTTTGAACGCAAAGTACTTCTTCTGATCCATATTGATTTCTACTTTAGAAGGATTTGTATCATCCCATTCAACAGAACCTGAATAGTCTTTTACATTCACTGCACCGACACGATTAAAATTAATTTTGTTACCTTCAATTTTAGCTGGTTTTGTTGTGATTAAATCCGCGATTGAACGCTTGTGGAAATTCGCCATTAAACGAGCTTCCCAAATTGTTGGAATAAAAGTTGCTACTGACATATATTAATTCCTCCTTAATGTTCTTCCATAACAAAAGAGACCGCTAAAATAGCAATCTCTTTTATTCGTTTTATATTTTTTTAACCATACTACTTAATTTTTCTATTACTACTTACTCCAACTGCGCATATCCTTCTGAATTTGTGCCCAGTTCGCATTAATTTCATCCTGACTCATTGAATTTACTTGTTCTCTTGTAAATCCAGTCCCAGTTCCGCCACTAACATGAATTTCTCGACCCGCTGCTTTAAATCTTTCGACTACTTTTGCTTCTAACGCAGAAGAGAACAAATCATTAAACTTTGATACTCTAGATTTTGTATCCTCTACATCTGAACCGATAACAAAATCTACAAACTTAAGATCTAATCCAATCGTTGATAATCCATCTGCTGCCGCACTTTGCATTTCTTTCTGATGAAGTATTCTTTCCCGCTCTTCTAGCTGTTCCTGAAGTTGCTTCATCTCATACTCAGCTTTTTCTTGAGCGGTCATAGAAGCGGTTTTGTAGTTTTCTAGTTCCTTCTTGGTTGCATTAAGTTCTTTCGAATATTTCGAACGAACTCTATCTTCTGCTGATTGCACCATTTTCTCAATAAATGTTTTTGTTGCATCATCTAATTTCGGCTCTTTCTGTCCATCAATTGGCACCTCCTCTTTATCATCTGCAAGTGGCGTTTGTTCGGTCGGTGGTGTATCTTCTGCTGATGGTGGTGTATTAGGATCAGAGAAGAACTGCATACCTTTCAAGCGTAATGGCGCTTTTATTGTTTCTTTAACAAACTTTACTGGCAAATCTTTAACTAAATATTGTTTCATCATTTTTCCTCCTTTGAGTTCCTATGAATACGCCCTGTTTAGTTCGTAATCTATAAGCCCTCAAGTGTTTTATTTTTATTTGAGAGAGTCTTTCCACTCTTCATAACTAACTGCTGTAATGACTTCATTCCTGCCTGTTGTCGGGTTTCTAGCCCTCCTCTCAATAAATGGGCTAACTTCCGCTACTTCAGTAATAAAAGTACAGCGGCAGCGTACAACCTCTTTAGCAGGTAAATTGCTGTCGTGTGGATATTCACAACTATAACCACCGACTTTAAATAATCCTTTAAACGGTACTTTTTGATGATCCGCTGCTTGATGCGTTGGCCTTGTACGTTTATCTAATGTAGAAATCCAAATTTTCTCCATTGATACACCTTCGTCAAAAGCATGAGATGCACTGTCATAAGTACCTAAGTTTTGCACCCTAGCACTTTCTGTCCAAGCAACCATTTGTGCTTTCTTCGCATCACCATCAAGAATAGGCTTAATACGATTAGCCATTACCACATACCCTTCACCTTTTCTAAGGCCAATGGATAGTTCTTTACGTATTCGGCTAATTATCTGTGCCCGATGTATACTTAACCTTTGATTGAGCGTCATTTTATCAATTGGCATTTGTACCGCACGTTTAATGACGTTTGGGTCAATCAGCCCATATGAAAGAAATACACCAACCTCTTTCTCAATAAGATAACTCGTGTAATAAAAAGACTCTCCATACTGAGTGGAGAGTTTTTCATTGAGAGTTTTCTTTTTTTCATATGTTATTTCATTAATAACTTTCTGCAGTTCGCTTTGCATGTTTTTATATCGATTGAATCGACGCATTCCCTGCATACTTAACTGCTCATTCACCGCATATTTTGCATAATAAAAAGCCAGTATTCCTCTGACTTCTTCTAAAGCATCTTTATACAGGTAGAGAATCGCCTTTTCCAGTTCGTCCTCTATTTTGTGGAGGTGTTTCTGCTTCTTGTCCCATTCCATCGTTTTCACCGCCTTTATGTACAGTGTCTAAATCGATAGAATCAACTTCTTCTTCCTTCATCTTTTGTAATTCTGCCATTGGATCAGGAACAACAGATAACATAGATAATCGTGTTTCTTCGCTTATTAAACCTTGTAGTTTAGACTGAACGTCAGCTTCATCAGATAAGTTAGCTGGAAGATTACGAGTGAATTGGAATGTCATGCAAAGATAATCAAGCTCAGCTTTGTTTGAACGTAAATTCCAAGCGTCGAATAGTAACTTGAATTGTTGTCGCAATGACTTGGTAAACTTCATTTCTAACGTTCCTGATTTCGTTTCTAATGCTAGTAGCTTATAACGAATAGCAACCCCAGTGAGGTTACCACCGAATGATTCATCAGAAAGATTAACATGCTTTGTAAAACGGCATATATTCTTTTCTAATCTATCTAGATGGTGTTCCAAGATGTTGTCATTAAGATCCTTAGTTAAAAATGTAGCCTCGCCATTCTCACCTACATCAAGAGCTCCAGTTTGCTTTAACTTCTCAATAGTATCATCATCTATATCAACACCTTTAAAAATCATATAAGCCAAGCGGAACTGCTCAATTTCACTGTTCACATCAGAAAGTGCTCTGTCGTACCCTTCAATAAGCGCAATAGCTTTATCAACATCCCCCTGCAATTCTTCATTGTTAGGAAATCCGATAAGTGGTACACCTTTGTATAAATTAGTGATTCGATTTGTTTCTTTCAGCTTATCTAAATCTTCACCAGTGTACTCAATGATTTGCGTACCATTGTAAAATTCCACTTTATATCCATCTTTAAAGTCATCACCGTCAATTACTTTGACTGGATAACAGCGGATGGCGTATTTAGGCTCTGCAATGCTTGTATTCGTAAGGAAGATAGCTTCATAAGGTTTTATATTCATAACCTTTTCTTCACCATCTTTATCATGGTAAAGCAGTCTTGCCCCATACCCACAAATAGAAGCAAACTTTCCTGTTTCCGCATCAGCATCTTCAGTATGATTTGCCTTTAAGAAATCTTGGATACGTTTTAATACTTCCTCATCTTCATGATCTAAGCTATATGAAACAGGTAATCCAAACATATACCCTATCTTTGTATCAATAATTTCAGAGAAGAAGTCATTGTTCAGCTTGTTGTTAACCTTATCCTTATTTCCATCACCTTTAAACTCACGAGTAAAGATAGGTAAGCCTGTCTCACTTGCTTTGTATCGTTCGTACCTATTAATCATTCGTTTTTTTAACGGCTCAAATTCATCAATAATCTTTTTGAGCAGCTTGGGTGTAGGCTCCCCATTGTTTTCATCTAGTAATGGGATATAGTGTTCAAACATCGTCTCACCTCCTTAATAAATTGACTTAACAGCTTTTGCTTTGTTATTAGACATAATTACGGTATTCACAAAGTAACGATCACTATCCATTTGATGGTCATTCTGCTTAATCGGTTTGTCTTCACCGCGCTCCATTGCCTTCTCATCCCATACATAAGAAGAGAACTCACGCAGCGTTTCTTTACAACAATCGCAGAATTTAATTAATTCCGTTGTTAATGCAGTTGCTACATTTCGTATTCCATCTAATACATCGTTCTTTGCTTTTTTTACTTTCCAACCTTTTTGTTTCAGTAAAATAATAAATGAGCTTGCCGAAGGGTCCACGATAATACGCTTGGTTAGACCGTTTGCAAACTCAACTAAATCATCATAATATTGTTCATCTGACTTTTGTAAATTCTTCTTACGAGCGTCATGATGGTATTCTTTCACCTTATACCAAATGCCACCACATAAGCCCCATAAACCAAAAGCCATAGGGTTTTGTGTACCGTAATCGCAGGAGATATAGTACTGTTCGTATTTTCTTGGATGCGACGGTACAACATGTTCCTCTTCATTAAACATACTATATATTAAACCTTCCGCCATTACCCATAAACCTAATATATAGCGTTGATAGAACACACCACTAAACATACGTTTAAAGCGGTCTTTTACTTTCTCAGAAAGAGATAAATTATCATCCATTGTAAATTTCAAATGACAAACTAACTTCTCTTTTTTCTTATCGATAAGCTCTGTTTTTACAAAGTGATATGGCGAACCAGGATTACAGTTCATAAATATCTTTGCGCCATCAACAGAACAACGCCCAATCATTTGATCTATAAATGATTTAGGAAATAGAGCAGCTTCATCCGCTAATGAACCAGCAGCAGTTAAACCTTGTAATGTATCTTGTGAATTCTCCTTATTAGCTCCAAACAAGTAGTACGTATTCCACCCAATTTGCAGATAGTTTTCAGAACGGTTGTAATCATATCGCCAACCCCATGCGGTAAGTATTTGTATCATAGGGTTGATTACGTTACGTTTTAATGAGCCAATTGATTTACCAGCAATGATAAATGACTCACCTTTAAACTTTTCTTGTGACCATTGCAAGAAACTACAGATCATCGAAATTGTTTTACCAGAACGAATTGCTCCATCTGCAATAACGATGTCATGATTCTCATATGGCGAACCATCTCGCCACCACCACAATAATTGTAATTGTTTATTTGAAAACGGCTGGAACTTAAACGATTTGGTTTTCCGCTTTTTAATCCTCGCCATCTGCATCACCAAATACTTCTTTCATCTTTTCTGGATCAGGAGCAGTTGCTTGTAAGAAATCTTGAATTGCTTCTGCATTATCATCATCTTCATCACCAGTTAAATTTGCAATTTCAGCATTAGCTTTCTTTATGTTCGCTTTCTGTACTTCCATATGCATCTTGTGACGTTCTTCTTCAATTTTTCGCTTGAAGTTATCAGGCACTAAATCGAAGTACATCGCCAATTTATCAAGTGCTCTCATCTTGTCAGCAAGCTTGATAAACACGCCTTCTTTTCCTTTTTTCACTTCCGCAATGATAGAGCCATCAACCATATCCGATTCATTAAAATCAACATAGCTAATGGTTCTCATGACTGGTTTTCCGTCTTCATCTTTTACAGGTCCAAACGGGCCCATCACTTCTACATCTTTCTGGCCAAAATTTACGTAATTCGTAATATCTGCAAAAGCAATTTTGATGTACTCATTCAATACATCCATCGCTTCCACAAAGATATTCTCAACCATTTCACCTTTAATCTCTCGAATGTACGATGCTACACGTTCTCTTCTCAGTAACCGGCTACTCGTAACATGCGCGCTACTCTTTGCATAGCCAGCTTTCAGTGCAGCTTGTGTACCATTAAAATACTTTACGTAATACAAACAAAAGAGCCGTTCTTGTTCTGTCAGCTCTTCATCATCTAGCATCTTTTTTAACTTGGCTTTTGTCTTGGGGTTTTTAACATTGGTAATTACCTTTTTACCAACGGTAATATTACCAGTAATGTTTTCATCCCATTTATCAAGCGTTTTCCATTTTCTAATTAAAGAAACACTCTTTCCTAAATCACCAGCTATGTCTTCAATAGGAATTTCGCCTTTCGAATTCTTGTACATCTCAAACGCTTTATCTCGTTCTGGGCTTCGTCTACTCATGTCACATCACCTTTTCATCTCCAATCTTGTATACAAATTAAAAAAGACCACCTTATAAGTGAAGTGCACCCCAATTGTTAGACACATAATTAACAATTGGAGGTGCATTTTTTATGGCTAAATTTTCTTCAAAAGA
>NZ_JBFUPV010000015.1:0-119538 GCF_041360755.1 Bacillus sp. RCC_6_1 | reverse complement strand
CATGTGTTGAACAATCCTGAATCACCTATTTTGCCATTAATTAATGTAGAAAGAGTTCGTGCTATTGCAGAAGGAAACGACGAAGTAATTTCAGGTAATGATGCAAGAGGTATAATAGATTATTTACTTCAAGTTAATAGTTGGCTTCAGGAATATAATATTAAATTAGTATGGTAGATGTAATTTTCAAATAAAGAGAATAGCTGAAACATTAATGACCTAAGTAAACCGCATTTCCAATGGATTAGATAGTTATCTAATAATTGGAGATGCGGTTTTATAAAAAATAATAATATGTTTATAAATGTAAAACCTACGGAAACTTTTCCTGTGGGTTTTTTAAGTAGTTTTTACGAAATTATGAGTGTTTTTTATTTTGTATTTCAATAAGTTCATCTTGTACCATTTTTATATAATATTCTTTTTCTGTTAGTTCAAATATAAATAATGCTTTTTTCCAGTTATAAACAACATCTTCTACATTGTGTTGTTTAATCTTTAATAAACACTGACCTTTTAAATAGAATAGTTCACCTAATAGGTATAAAGTATTTAGATTAATTGCTAATTTGATGCCCCTATCAATGTATTTTATTGCCTCTTCATGTTGATATATGAAGTCTAAACATTTTGCTAAATTGAAAATGATTTTTAATTTAATTTCTTTATCTCTAGGAAGATCTAACTTATTAAAATTAGTTAAACATCTTTTTAATATCTTAATACTTTTTTCATATTCTTTGTTTTCTCCATGAAATATAGCCATTGTCTGCATAATATGTATTTCTCTTTCTGATAAAAAATCAGAATTGGTTAAAGTTAGTTTTAATGCATGATTTAAAAGAGTTAAAGCAGTTTTTGTTGATCTATTTACCTCAAATATAGCGATCGCTTCATGCCATATTAGAAATTGTTTCTCTTCTTTTGTTTGAAAATTATTTAAGTTTTTCTCTTTTTTTACTATTTCATAAAGTTCTTTATATTGTTTTTGCTTTAAGCAATCTTTTATTACATATTTTACATTTTCTGTATATTTTAATCTTTTGTTTTGAGTTAGTGCAAATATATGATTCGGATCAATGCCAAGTCTTTCTGATAATTGATATAACAATATGCTAGATGGATAAATCACACCTTTTTCGATCTTGCTAATTTGACTTTGTGAACAAATTCCATGACACAATTCGGATTGTGATATGTTTTTTTTTATTCTAAGTTCTTTAATGGTAATACCCAAATCGTTAAATTCCATTTTTTCACCTACTATTTAGCACTGTATTAGTATAAGAGCTTTCTCTAACTTTTAATGTAATGTAAAATTAATATATTTACAATTGTTATTTGTTTTAAAGGAATTACCGTTTCCATAGGATGGTGAGGCTTTTATTATGTACAAAAAAAGACACCCTAAGGTGCCTTCCTCCGACTTGAACCACGTTCATTTAGTATAAACTTATCCGTATTATCCCTTTGTTATACGTGTAAACACACCCTATAAAACAGAATCGTCTATATACACCAGATTGTTAGTTTACAAAGTACAAGAGATTTGAGATCAGTATTAGAGTGACGCGACACCTTCCATAATGATTGGTATGTTACGCCTTTCAAAAGAATCTGCTTTATAGAATGTATCCACGTTTATTATTTTACTATATATAAAATTCATTCGGTGTATTTTTTCCAGATATGTATAATTGCATAAAGTTGATGGGAAAATCAGAGTATAATTTGGATTGTGTAATAAAGATAAGGCCCACCTACGGAAATAGGTGGGTTTTTGTTGGGTATTACTATCTCATTGCACACAAGGGAATTTCTATTAAAATCATAGCATATTTTTATAGTTCTTATATTGAGAAATAAAGAAAAGACACCCAAATAAGAGTGTCTTTTCCCATAGTTTTTTAGCAGAAGCAACTGCATCCGATAATGATTAAAAGTATAAAGAGTACAACGAGTAAAGCAAAAACGTACTATTCTACATTATCTGAATTAAAGGTAGCTACGAAAAATAGAAGTATTCCTGACCTTGTAAAGAAAGGTATTGTAGATCGAGAAGGAAATGGATTTACTCCAGGTGATGATGATACATTTTATGTAATGTTCACATTCGTAGATAGCGGTGAAGACCAAAATGTATTTCAGGGAGATGCATTGAAATTAAATTGAACGTTTAATTCCATGCAAGCAAGCGGTGAAGAAAAGTAAGTGTAATAAATTTGTATACTCTATGTTTAAAATTGTAACAAGAAGCATAAGATGGCCGTTTTGATCAACTTATTCCTTTTTAGTTTGCGGTCAACGTATGCTTCTAATATGTATACAACAAAAATAACAACTAGCGCCTCGTAAGAGGTGCTAGTTGACATGAAATTCGTTATTGATACTGAAAAAGGATCTTTTTTTAAAAAAAATTTGGTCCATTTCTATATTAAGTGTAGTTTTTTCTATATTTAATTAATTTTATATACTGAAATAAAATATTTGTTAAATTTTTTTATCTACCACCAAATCCAGGTTGCATAGGGGCAACTTGGGGGAACATGACCCCACCATCAGCACCACCAGGTGAAAGTTGAGAAGCTGCAACTGGCGCTAATCCAAGACTAACATTTCCACCAACTACATTAGGGAATACAATTACCATCAATTTAATATTTTTCAAGTTTCCCAAAAACTGAAATAATTACTAAAGTCTTTATAAGGAAATAGAAAGCTTTTTAATTCTTGACTAATATCTTCTAGATGCCCATATATATTATCTGCTGCTAAATTAATGTCCTCATTAAAATTATATAGCTGTTCATCTACATAACTGAATCCCTCACAGCAATCATTATGTATCAAATTAGATATAAATGGTTTTATTTTCAATACATTTTCTTCATTTAGGATAAATTTATCCCATAACAGCCCCAGTATTATTTTTACGGGTAATTTTTTATCATACGTTCCTTTTACGTTTTTTAATTTAGGTACGATGTCAACCAACTTATCATTACTAGATAGAGAAACTTCTATAATTTCAATAGAAGGGCTATCTAATGCTTCAATTGTCTGATCAGCCCAATCAATTATTTCAGTTTTTGAAAATAAACCAATTTGTAACCCTATACTCAGAACCTCAGCTATTATTTTTATATTATCGATATATAAAACTCCTTAGATTTTCTGATAATTATACATCGCAGTAACCTAAATTTCAAAAGGTTGTTGCTAGTATGCAGTAACTAAAGGGATTTTTAAACCTAGGATTTCTCCACATTGTTATCAAGCTAAAAAATAAAATCTTTCCTAAAACGAAAAAAGATGAACAAAATAATAAAAAGGCTCATTTCTATTTCTTTTTTAGTTTCTATTCCTTAGTAAAAGAACTTAGTAGATGAAAAGGTTAGATTGCACAATTAATTGGGAGATAAGTACAAGTAACTTTGAATCTCTTGAACAAATACTTCTAATTTATTATATATAGAAACAGATATAATAAATTCACCCTTTCCTATGATTCTACAGAAAGAATTTTTTTATATTTGTAGGATAGTTTTAGATACAAAAACACAGGAATTTGCAACCTATACATGACTAAATGTAAAATATATATTGCATTAATGTTGTTAATAATTTAATATATAAAATATAAGATTTACGGTGTGAAGTTATCTTTACAAGTGAGGTGTATTTAATGTCTTTAAGTAAAGTGAAGATTGCAAGGGTTGAAAAAGGTCTGACCCAACAAGGGTTGTTCAATATTGTAAATGTTACACGACATAACATTAGTATTATTGAAAGTAATAATTATAACCCTTCTTTAAAACTTTGCATTCATACAGCTAAAACACTAGATAAAAGTTTAGATAAATTATTTTGGGAGGAATTTTAAAATGGAAAAACTAAAAAAATGGTTTTCACTCAGTACACACCCAGATGAAAGAATCCAACAAATTGAAATGAAAATTTGGGCTCAATCTGGAATTATTGTCCTACTTATAGCTTTTGTTGATTTTATAATAAGAGGAGCATATCTACACCGTCCATTTTTAGAATGGGCTGCTTCATTAGCCATTATAATTTTTTATATGATATTCTTTTTTATTAAATCTATTTTGACTGGTATTTATGAAACAGATATTAATAATAAAGAACAATTAAATGAAAAGTTAAAAGAAAAAATGAGTAATACCTTTATTTTATGTTTTGTCGCAATAGGTGCTACCACATACAAATATAACTTACCTGAAGATTTCGTTGGATGGTTATCAGTAATAGCAAGATTTATTATACTTTTTGCTTTCCTATTTGGTATTCAATATCTTATTACAGTATTAGCATGGAAGAAATCAAATAAAATTTAATAAGTATAGACAAAAAAGCTTATCTTTTAGCACTTAATGATAAGCTTTTTATTATTTTTTCATCTTTTTTCGTTTGGGTGTACAATGAATTTCTTAGCTTGATAGCGATGGGATAGAACCACATCGCCATTAAGCGGAAGTTTTATAATACTCCAGAACAAAATTTCGTGCTAACTTGTAACAAAAAAACATGTGAAATTGCCCATAGATAACTATCTTATAGTAATTACATAAACTAGTGTGTGATATAATAATATAAAGATATTACATTTAAAGGGGGATTCAAATTGGTTAAAAACTTACCTTTACTAATAGTGATTTTACTACTTGGTATAAGTTCTTCTACGTTAAGTACGAATGGATACTTTTCTCCAGTTATAGAAGGGTCTTTAATGATTATAAGTATTATTTTAAACATTGCTGCAGTGATAGGTTTATCACTACACGTTCTTGTATACCAACCTATGAAAAGATATGAAACAAATTTAAAAGAGACATTTAAATAAAATAATTATATTCGAGGTAACAACCCATCGTTATTGAGCTAAAAAATGTATCCATAAAAAGAAAAAATACGCTATTCTTTCTGTAGAATCATAGGAAAGGATGGCGTTTTTTAAATTTTATAGATACTTTGTGGTAGCCTCAAGTAGGAGGATTTAGCACAGGCAAACAATAATATCTTTTGTCTAGAAAGGAGAATGTTTTTTGAAATACACATTAAGAAAAAAATTAAGGGTGTTTTTTATAGGATTACTAGTACTAGTAATAATCGCTTCTATTTTTGTTTATTACAAGTTTTTAACACCTTCAGCAGATATTCAACAATACAAGGAGTATTATGCTCCAAAAACAACACAAAAAGTATTGAATCAAGGTGAGGTAAAGGTCACATTTTTAGGAACATCATCTTTACTATTTGATGATGGAAATACACAATTAATGATTGATGGTTTTATTTCTAGGCCATCCTTACCAAAAATGTTGTTCAGCAATATAAAAACAGATGAAGATACTGTGGATAAAGCTTTTAATCAAATAGGGGTTGATAATAATAAACTTAAGGGATTATTTATTGCACATACACATTATGATCATGCGTTTGATTTAGCTTATATAGCTAAACGAACTGGAACACATGTATATGGTTCAGAATCAGCAATTAACATAGGTATTGGTGGTGATATAAATAAGAACCAGATGTCTGTATATGAAGTAAATAAGGCTATGAAGTTTGGTGATTTTACTGTTACTGTCCTTCCATCGAAACATTCACCAACCTTTGATGAAGGAGAAAAAATAAAAAAGCCACTTAAACAACCTGCTAAAGCCCTAGATTATCATGAAGACTCTTCTTATGATTACTTGATTACACATAATAATAAAACTTTCCTTGTTAAACCAAGTGCTAACTATATAGAAGGAGTATTAGATGATATTCGAGCTGATGTCTTGTTTTTAGGAATAGGGGTATTAGGAAAGCAGGAAAGTACTTTCCAAAATACGTATTACAAGCAAACTGTACGAAAAGTACAACCGAAGCTTGTTATTCCAATACATTGGGACGATTTCAACAAACCATTGACAGATACTCTTGAAGCCATGCCTAAATATGCGGACAATACCAAAAATGGATTAGATTTTATAATTCAAAGGACAAAAGCAGATAAAATTGATTTTCAAATACTTCAAGGTTTTAGAAGTATTTACTTCTAAAAAAGGGATCCACCACACCTCTATCAAGTTAAGGAACATAAAAAACGATAATAATGAACTTCTGCGCTAAAAAAGACACAAAATTTTCGTTTAGGGGGTAATCTGTTCTGTTAGCTTGATGGATGTGTGGCGGTACCCTATCACTATCGATTTAAAAGAATGACTGCCACGTTTTATGCAAATATTAATTTGTTTTGATTGAAAATAGATTATAAAATTAATATTTAAATATAAAGAATTTGAATATTAATATGTTATCATTTAAATAATTCAAATATGTAGTACAAAGTCAATATTTGTAGCTGAGTTCGTTTATACATATGAAAGAATTAAATTATGAAAAGGCGGTATTTATTATGAAAGCAATTAAATTAGCAGGTTTAACAATTGCAGCAGGTTTATTATTGGCAGCGTGTGGTACTGAAGAAGCGAAAATAGAGCAAGATGTGAAGAAAGAGGAACAAAAAGAAAAAGTTAAAGCATTTCAGGCAGAAAAGCAGCAAGAAGATAGGAAAGTAACTGTGCAACAATCGACGGATACTTCAAAACAGCATGAAAATGTAGTAAAAGAAACAGTTAAAGAAGAACAAAAAGCAGAGTCAACGCCTGTTGAACAACCGAAAGTCAGCGGGTTAAATGAGGCACAAGCAAAAGAAAAAGTGGAACAATCGATGACAGCACAAGGCCAGGGAGCGCGTAATAAAGATGTGAAATTAAGCCAATTAGGCATCGAAACAGCAAAGGATGGAATAAAGGTGGCTGCACAGGCGCAAGACGTCCATATTGAAGCAAAAGACAATCTAACTCGAATTGTTGTTATAGTTCCAGCTGGAACAACGAAAGAACGAGCGCAACAAGTAGGCGACATAGCAGCGCGCCAGGTGGCAAGTTTTGGGGCAATGGGATTAAATGTAGATTTGAAAGTACCATCAAAAGATTATTTAGGGGAATATTGGGAAAATTTCTCTGGTGATATCGGTATCTATGACAGTAACAAAAAACAATTAGTACGTGGATATATTTCCAAGCTAAATCCAACAAAAATTAAATGGTAAGAAAAACAAGGTCCCTACACAATGTGTGGGGATTTTTCCATAAAAAAAACTTAAGGGGTCTTCCGACGATTCGAATTGTCGTATAGTAATGCATGGTAATTAATAAAATTAACTATACAAATAATATATTATACTTTCATGTATTCTAGCTGATATAATGTGTAAGGGAATTATTGGTTAATTAGTAATACATATATGTTATATTAGGGGGATACATAAGTAATGTTAGATGCTATTTTTGCAGTTGTAGAAATACTCTTAGGTTTTTTCGCATTTATAATAGCTTTGTTTGCTTATCTCTTTTCAACAGGAGAAGAAAAGCGACAAGCAAAAGAGGATTTAAAGGAGCTTTCTAAAACTGCTCTCATCCCATTTGTAGTGTTTGTAATCGTAATATTATTTTTTGTTATTAAGGTAATTGATCATGATAATAAAGTTGAACAAGAACAACAAAGGCTACATGAAGAGAACTATCAACGTTACCATAATAATGGTAATTCTAATCTTGATAAAAGCCTGGAACAAGATAATAAATAATATAGATAAGAACCTCGCCATTTCCATAAGATGGCGAGGTTCTTACGCATAAAGAAAAGACACCCTAAGGTGCCTTTTCTAATAGTTTTTTAGCAGAAGCAACTGCATCCGATAATGATTAATAGTATAAAGAGTACAACGAGTAAAGCAAAGCCTCCAGCAAAACCGCAGCCTTCGCCGCAACTACCACCATATCCCATAATAATAGTTCCTCCTTTAGATAAGAGGGTAAAACTAGGGGGTATTCCATGTGTTTTAATGGGTTCAATTTACCTTATGTTTTTATGTGTGAATTGAGCAGGTCCTTTTGAAAATAAGGGAAGATAAATTAATGTGTTTCCCTTGAACGTTGATAAATTACACATTTCCAGGAAAACAAACTACTTAATTATATAAATGATAGGATTTTTTAATGTAATGTATTAATCCTAGCAGAAGGGAGGATTAGCCATGCAATTAGTTTGTTTTAAAGTAGTAAATGGACAATACTTTTTAGTTGTAGAAGGTATCGAGATTCCTGCGCCAATTCCAGCGTTTGCTGCAGCTTTATTAATTGGTTTAGGAGTAATCCCACTTTGTTCTTAATTTAAAGAATTTCAAACAGCTCTATCTTTCAATCGATAACCCCTTAAGTATATGAATGCTTGAGGGGTTTTTATAATAAAGAAAGAAAAGACGCCATAAGGCGTCCCCGCAATTAGGTAGATAAGACTTTAGTTTTCCAATCTAAAGAAATTTTGTATCAGTTCTTTGAAAAAATATCATAATATCCAATTGAGTTATTATACATTATTACATTCTTCTCTCAAACCTTCTAGATTCTATTTGATAAAATAGAATCCTAATATTACTAAAAATCAAATAAATGTTTCTAAAAACCCTAAATATTTATAAGGGTAACAAAAGTGATACATTTAAGGTGCAAATTATAAAAAATATAAAAGGAGGGTGAATAAAGCGGTATTTAAAAAGGGCTATTATAAACGGTGAGCAGTTATACAGTATATGAAACTGAATCTTGTTAAAAAATGATACTCATTTGAGTGTACTTTCTGATTTGAACCAACTTAATTAAAATAATGAAGAATCATCATTTGTTTATTCTGATTTCTGGAAAAGTTTTAATAGTTTCATGCTGAACAAACATACTTTTTAGAAAGAGGAGAGATTATTGATGGATAATCAATTACTATATCAACAGCAAAAAAGAGAAAATGCACTTGTGATTGGAGCTGGTATTGCAGGATTGCTTACTGCACGCGTGCTTTCCAGTTATTTTGAGACAGTGATAGTTGTTGAAAAAGATGAGTTACCTCAAAAACCATCTGAACGTCCAGGTACACCCCAAGACTTTCATCCTCATCGTGTATTACCACGCGGAGAAATAATTATGAACCGTTTCTTTCCTGGATATGTTGATGATTTATTAAATCTAGGGGCCCATAATGTCAAGAATGATAAAATGATTCGATTTTCTCCGTATGGGGCACTGGAACTAGTTATAGAACGAAAAGGTGCAGCAAGCAGTCGAGCATTGTTAGAATGGACAATCCGCCAACGTGTGCAAGAAATTCCTAATGTACATTTTTATTCAAAGCAAGCGGTGACAGGCCTTTTAGCTTCGTCTGATCACAAGCGTGTTATTGGAATTAATATTCAAGAACGAGACGAATTAAAAACAAAGCGAACTGTGTTAACCGATTTGGTAGTTGACACATGTGGTCGTCAATCTAAACTCAATAAATGGCTTACATCTATGGGATATGATGTTCCAGAACCAGAACGTTTAAAGGTGAATTTTGGATATAGCACGAGATATTATAAAGTACCTTCACATATCAAAGAGAAATTGAGTGCAATTTCTGAAGGAGATCCTGCTAAAAACGTTGGTGCTGTAGGGCTATTATATATTGAAGATAACATAGCTCAAGCGCTACTATTTGTTGCTGGAGGTACGCACTATCCACCAACCAATTCAAAAGAATATGAAAAAGAACTGGATTCTTTAGTTACTCCTATGATGAGAGAGTTAATTAAAGAGTTAGAACCAATTAGTGTCCCAAGAGGATTTAGAGCGCAGGAGTCAACTCGTCAACATTTTGAACAAATGGAAAATTGGCCATCTGGATTATTAGTGTTAGGTGATGCTTTTTGTAACTTTGATCCCATTTATGGACAGGGGATGACCGTAGCTGCTATTGAAGCTGAAATGTTAGATACTTGTTTAAAAGAACATTCTACTCATAAACCTGGATTCGAACGCAAGGTGCTGCAACGTATGCAACAAGCTATTGAGCCGGCATGGTGGCTGAGTTCAATTGCGGATTTACGTTGGAAAGGTGTTGAACATGTAGGAGCTGTTCCACTAAAAGGTGTGAAATTTGCACAGAAATATTTTGATTTATATCTTAAACAAGCTGTAAAGCAAGCGAATGAGGGTAATTCATCCAAGCTCCAAAAATATATAATGATGAATGGGCTAGTTCATTCGCCTCATGAGATCATTAACTCAGATATGTTAAGGATGTTAATCAATGGAGATGAGTCTTCAGAAGAGAATGAACTTTTGAACGAACTTGGAGAAGTAAATAAGAAATCAATGCAAGAAAGAATACATGAACTCATCCCTTCCTTTACGTTAGCTTTTGAGAATAGCGTTCCAAATCTGTTCTCATCCATTTCAATTTCTAATGTCAAATGAGGAAAAGAAACATTGCTCTAATTAGGGCAATGTTTCTTTTATTAGATAAGCAGTATTTAATCAACTACTTTTTCAATTGTTGGCATTATAGCGATTGGTGGTAAAGAGTACGTCCAAGCAGCAGCGTATACGTTTAATTTTTCACCTAATTTGTAGTTTTCACCATTGGATACAGGTACTCTTAAAATTTTATTTTGGGAAACTAGCTCCCACCAATTATTCTGATAATAAAGTGCTTCTTCTTTCGTAAAAGTATCAGCAACAATTAAGTAATTATCGTCTGCTGAAATAATATAGCCCGTGAAAGGTATTTGTATTCGTACCTGTTCCTCCTTAATTGGAGAAGTGTTATTGGCTGTATCCGCAGAAGCAGGTGTTAAGCCAAAAGTAAATCCGCACCCTAATGTTAATGTTGTAACTACTGTTAATAATTTTTGTTTTTTTGAAAACATAATAGAAAGCCTCCTTAAATTTTATTACCACACCAACACCTTTCTATTCATTTAGATATAAAGCCTTTCTGCATTCAAATATTTAACAATTTTGTCATAAATAAAACAAAATTGTATGTGATATGTATTTTTTAGAGTGATTTATGATATAATTCACTAGGTAAAGTATTTTCGTGGTTCATCTCTATATAGTTTTTTACCCTACTTACTCTGTAAAATATTATTGGTGAAGAGAGAATGTTTTCTCTCTTCTTTTTTTATTTGACATTAATAATATCGTTAATAAAGTATGTTTAATATTTTTTAGGCTATTTTGTTGTTGGTAATTAGTTTTGGTACGTATAATAAAATATGGTTTGATTAAGAGATTTAGTCTTGACGTACAGAATTTGCAAAATGTTGGTGTTCCGTCTTTATTTACATCAAATGTTAAATGTATTCTAATTTTAAATGAATTCAACATAATATTTTGTATCTATAATCCCAAAGGAAACTTTACATGGAAATGAAATTTTTCCTGCAGAAGCAGCCTGCATACAAGAAATTACCCAAGATTCCAATTCTAAAGGCAAGCGGTATACTTGAATATTACCATCACTGTTTTTTACAGTTACAATCGGTGTATTTACTCTGGTTGTAGCAAAATCGTCCGTTGTTATCATTCTTACTGCATTATTAGTGTGAAAACCAGTGTTTATAACTTCATAAATCTGTCCATCTTTCTCTTTAATAACCATAGGTATATTTAAATAGGGATAGTTTTTAATATCATTATGAATAATTGCTCCTACTGCATTCTTTCTTATTTGAACCTCTTGCATTCTTTTATGCTCCTTTATAATGATTTAAACATGTTTACGTAAATTTATTTTATTTTACATCTATATCTAAAGCTATTTTGCTCATTAAAGGGTTAGGGTCAATTCCTATTGTGCATTCGATCTGTGTTTTTGCATATATTTCACGTTTAAATTTCAACGCAAATTCATAGGGATCGTTAGTAAATAAATGAATGCTATCCGTAATATCCATGAAGAACTCGTCGATGGAATATTGGTGAAAATCCTCAATAGGAACGTACTGCAAAGCTAACTTTGTTATGTAATTAGAGCATTTAATGTATGTTCCCATAATCGGATTTATAATAAGAATGTCTTTTCTTCAAGGAATCTCGTATAATCTGGCCATCTTCTTTACTCCCAATTCTTTTAATGGGGGAGTGGCAGCTAATACGAAAGAACCGTTTCTATTTACATCACCGACTACTGCCAATTGTGTATACATAGGATCTAACCCCATTTTGATGCAACTTATAGAAGCGTAAAAGCTACGTAAATCAACACATAAGATGATTCTATTCGGTAAGATAGAATAGTCATACACTGTTATTCCTTCCTAAACAAAAGAACGTTTGTTCTTATTATATACGAGCTTGTGTTCTTTTATAAAGAGGTTTTGTTTTAAAATAATTTTTTCAGATATTCTTCTTGTGGGAGCAGCAGTTCTAACAACAATCAGTAATAGGGGGCGTGACATATGTCCATCAAGCTAAAATTTTAACATACCCACAAAAAGAAAATTTTTATCTCTCTACACCAATTTATGACAAATCATTTTTTTCATTTTTAGGATAATGAATTTCTTAACTTGATGGCAATGACCTAACATTAAAGTGTATGGGTGATTTCTATTAATTAATATATCAAATTTAATAAATGTAAAATTAAAGCATAGGTGTATGATAAACGTATGTAATATCCTTCATTATGTCCATAAATGTGCCCTGGATTTATTAGTATTTTTTTGCTAAAACCATACTAAATAAAGGCCGCAATAAAAATAAAGGTAAAATGAACAGAATATTTAAAATTATATATATCAACTTATTTAAAGGTTAATCTAATGTAATACCATGATACCATGGTTTTACATTAGATATAGATAATTTTGGAAAAGGGGAAGATTCTATGAATGTTCAACTAGAAAATGAACAAATAACAAAATTATTAAACGACTGGTATCAATCCATGTTAAAACACCAATTAGTTAAAGCAAAACAATTAAAAGAGTATATAGAAAATGAAATTAACAATGTCAAGGAAAATCAAAACGTACTCTTATATTATTCTTTATTAGATTTTAGATACAAAGCATTAACAGATTGGATAAGTATTAACGAAAGCAGTTTTGATGAAATGGATAATTTCACAACTCCAGCAGATGACTTCCTAGCTTATTATTATCACTTCTTTAAAGCATTCCATTCTACTTTAACATCCAATTACACTGAAGCAAGTGAACACTATGAAAAAGCTAAAGAACTATTAATACACATTCCTGATCCAATAGAACATGCTGAATTTAATTATCGAATGGGGTATTTTTATTATCAAATCTATAAACAAGTAATAGCTCTTGATTATATAAAATTAGCTAAAGAAGAGTTTTTAAAACATGAAGGTTATGAAATAAATGTAGCACTATGTGACAATTTTATAGGTCTGTGTTGTATTGATTTAAAACATTTCGAATTAGCTGAGGAGTCATTTAATAAGGCACTAGACACATTCCAAAAAAATAACCATAAAAATTCTATCCTTATGGTAAGACATAATTTAGCTTGGTTATATTCAAAACAAAATTTATCTAAACTCGCGATTCGTCATGTATCTGAAGTAACAAAGAACAATCCAAACCATTTCAAAGCATTTTTCGTAGAAGCATATGAATACTATAAGATAAATGACCATAATTACAGCGATCAACTAATTCAAAAAGGATTAAAACTTAGTAACGATTTTAACAATCAAGAATTCCAACATCGTTTTAAAATTTTAAGAGCCCTCAACAACAATGTCCCTACATTAACTTTAGAAATATTTATTTCAGAAGGTATTACTTATTTCAAACAAGAAAAACTATGGGAATGCGTAAAAGAATATGCTGATATCTTAGCTCTAAAGTTTTATGAAGAAAATAACCATAACAAAGCAAGTCAATATTTTTATATGAGCAATACAGCTCAAAAAAATGAATTAGAAAAAGGAGCGTTAAAATAATGAAAAAAATCTATCTAACTATACTTGGAATATCTTTAATTAGTATCCTATCGTTAGGGTTAAACGACTCTTTTAAAAATCAAGCTGTAAATATAGGAGACGGTGGAGGTGCACCAGCAAGACCAGATTATTTATTACAAACACACGCTGACTTATAAGAAAAAAACACCTTCATTCTTGAAGGTGTTTTTTTATAATCTGATTTTTAAATAAATGAAAAACGGAATATATCAAAGTTCTCTAAGCTAACAGCATATTCCAATTATTAGAAAAATATTAAAAATTTTCATTTTTTGTTCTATTATGGAGGTGAGGAGAAATTATACTTATAAGGGAGCTGTATTAGTTTGAAAAAATTTTTAGGATTAGTTTTTGTCGTAGTTATATTAGCTTTTGGAGTTTTTCAACCATACTCACTAAATTTAGAAAAAGTTTTTGCACAAGATAATACTAGTAACAATATTAATAATAATACCAAAGAAAAAAAGATCGATTGTGTACCTTGTAAAAAACCAGAAAATCTTTCGAAAAATGAAACAAATAAATTTGCTGACGAACAAATTTTGGACAAAGTAAAAAAACAATTAACTGATCTTAAACAAAACAAATTAAGTATTTATTCCACAGCAGATTTTGAATGGAAAGAAGCTGTTAAAGTCGATTATAAAGAGAATAAAACATCGGCTATCATAATTCCTTCAAAAGAAAACCCTAAATCTAATGATACAAAACAATATCTAACTGTAGGATTTAACGAATCTGAAAGTAAGTTTGCAGACCCTACATTTTTAGAGTTGAAAACACCAAATAATGGTGATACGATTCTTTTAACAGTAAAAACATTAGATGGTGAAAATGTAGGGACTTTAGACCTAAATTCAAAAGATGGAAAACTTAATCAGATGAAATTATTCACTGATGGAAAAAGTGAATCAATCTTAAAAGAAAACAATGCAAAAGCAGGTTACTGGGAAGATGTTCAACGTTGTATTAAAAACAACTGGAAAACTATGCCTCAATGGGCTAAATGGGCTTGCGAAGGTGCATGTGGAGGATGTTTATTTGCTAGTCCATATGCATGTGGTGGTTGTCTTGGATGTCTAGCTGGTTACGCAATAGGTTGCGCTGCTAGTCAAATATAAAAAGAAGGGTGTGATTCCTCAAATGGAAATGTCTAAAGGAATACTGTTTTATAGACTAACATTGATTATTGCTTGTTTCGCAGTAGTTGCCTTCACATATCCATCTGAATTCTCTAAATTCGCATTGATCGCAGGTATTGTTGGTATTTTTATTACACTAGATAAAATAATAGCAAAAGATAACAAAAAAAGAGTTTATCTCCTCGTATCATTACTCTTTTTAATCGGATTTGCTATAACCTTCTACTACACATTCTTATAAAAATACTTTACAATAGGCGATACTTCAAAAAAAAGAATCCTGATTTTTAAAGGATTCTTTTTTTTGCTCTCCTTCTCTTTTCCCCCCTTAACAAACCAGATTAGCTAGCCAAAACAGGATATGCGAAGGGTAGGGGGCAAAGCTGGGGTGTGGAAAGCCTTTTGACTATGTGTAATTATTTCACTGCCTCTTTAAATTCTTTTCCAGCTTTAAAAGCAGGTGCTTTTGAAGCCGCGATTTGCATTTCTTCACCTGTTTGTGGGTTACGTCCTGTACGTGCAGATCTTTCACGTACTTCAAATGTACCAAAACCAAGAATCTGTACTTTCTCTCCAGTTGCTAACGCATTTGTTATTGTATCTAATAATGCTTGTGTTGCTGCTGCAGCATCTTTTTGTGTAAGTTCAGCTTTTTCTGCTACTACTTTTGTTAATTCAGTTTTATTCATTTTCTGCACCTCTTAATATGTAATTAGGTGACTATTATAACGTGTGTGTATTCATGACGCAATTATACTGTACTTAGAAAAGGCCATAGCAAGAGCAAGAGGACAATGTCTGTGTAAAAGGCATAAGGAGGATATTAATTATCGCTTTAAACTCTGTTCATATTTCTTTACATCTTCCAGAGTTTTAAATGTTAACACATCAAAAACTCCTTTTTCATTCCCACATACAACAACAAAACCATCTGTTGCTTCCAAAACTCTACCGACGCCACCATCTGTAAGTGTAATACTGGTGATATGTTTTACGTTCAGTTTATCTTCTTTTTGAATGTAAGTAGTTATGGGGGTTCCTACAGGAAATGCGTCTGTGATTTCTTTTGTTGTATATGCGCCATCATCTACTGATTGAGTTTTAGTTGTAATAGAATCAGTTTGAGTGGCACATCCTGTTGAACATATTAAAAGAATGCCAGTAATCATACTTACACATGCTGTTTTTACCATTCACAAAATCCTCCTATAACTGTTCGTATTGTCAACCCATTTAGGGTAACAAATTATATATACGAAGTTTGTTGGATTATATGAGTCGTAATTCAAAAAAGATACAGGTATTTTGGCAGAATGTGTTTCAAACAAAAAAAAGACACCCTAAGGTGCCTTTCTGCGACTTGAACCAACGTAATATGGTATTGGATGCCAATCCAATTATTATTTTACCACATTAAGTAATTTTGGTTGTTGAGAAATATAATTCAAATCTATATGTTGTTTATTTTTGCTTCGTTAGCTTTTTTGTAATGGATTCTTCAACCTGTTCAGATTTACTTTTAATTTCATCGGTAATTGCTATCTTGCTACCCTGGTGCACACAATAAAGGTATTTGTTGCACCAGAACCAAAAAAGTAATTAAATGTAAAAAAGTTAAAAATCGAAACGTATGTTATTATTATATTGAGAATTATAAATTAAAGGTGGCATCTGTAAGGGAATAGTTATAAATGAAAAAAATAAAGGGGAAGTTATCTTTTAGCATTGATATTATAGGTTGTATCCTTTGCATTATAATGTTTATTATAAGTCTTGTTAATTTTAGAACATGGGTACACCCATTTTTATTCCTTATCTTCGGACTAATTTTCTTCATTAATATAGTAAATACCCGTAAGAGAAAAGGGTGTAATTCAAATTAAAATAAAAATGTATCCGTATAACCAAAAAACGCTATTCTTTTTGTAGAAATATACAGAGAGGATGGCATTTTTTATAAATTTTTTGTTTCAAGATGAATTCCAATGATTTGCTAAGGGATTATATCAATATTTTCCTCCTTCACTTTTAGAATAGCTGGCTAGAGAGGGAGATTTTGTTTAAAGAAAGGGAGATTTTGCGATGTTACCTGATTATATAAAGATAGCTCATGAGATAGCCAAAAAAGCCCATGCTGGACAAGTAGATAAAGCAGGTATGGATTATATCAAACACCCTGAGGCGGTTGCTAGCTTTGTAAATACGAACGAAGAGAAGGCCACTGCTTATTTGCATGATGTTCTGGAAGATACAGAGATAACTGCTAATGATCTGTTAAGTGCTGGTATACCTCATAACGTAGTTGAGGCAGTGCAGGTACTGACAAAAGAGAAATACACACCTTATTTTGAGTATTTGTGCAGAGTGAAAGAAAATTCTCTTGCCCGTACAGTTAAACTTGCAGACTTAAAACATAATTCTGATCGCTCAAGACTTGCTAGGATAACAGATAAAGACCTAAAACGATTGGAGAAGTATCGCAAAGCGATTCAGTATTTAGGGGAATAAAAGAAACAGCAACTTTTAAGTGACAATTTCTTATAATACTAGTTGTTTAAAGAAACTCCTTCTTGCAATGTTTTAAGGCATGTAAGAACAATTCTCTGGTTGTTATAAAATAAAAAAATAAGAGACGATATTCTAAAGGAGTCTAGAATATCGTCTCTTATTATAAGCCTTAAAACGTTAATTCAGGAATATGTAAATGGTTTTTTAATAAGTTCCAAGTCTCATCTAGAATGGGTTTTGGTGGTATGTAAATAATTGTTCCATCCCGACCTCTTGTTAAAATAACTCTATATGCATTGAGTTTAATTTGGAATGGATCTTCAACACCCCATTGATAGTGTTGCCCCTTCCAATTCCCATTTTGTAGATATAGATCATCATCCCAATGAACAAGCGTCATATCTAGTTCAAGACCCTGTGTTTGGAATTCAGTTGAGCTGTAGTTGAGCGCTCTACAATAGTATTGGGATTCGGCATAGTTAAAGTATTGAGCGATCTTACTAGGGCGTTCATATCGTTCATCTCTTGGTAGAACAGGGACTTCTTTTTGATGATCAGCGCCACCAGCACAGACAACGCCAACTGTTTTTGTATCATCCTGATAAAGCTGATGTAAAGTGTGTTTGGCTTTGGCTAAATCACGCGTAATAAAAAGTTGATAATGTTCTTTTGGTAGCTTATGAATAAGCTGTTTTGTTTGTTCAAAATTAGCATCTAATAAGGTATTAATAATTTTATAGTATTTTAAAGCTGCATGAGCACGGAAAGATGAGTTTAAATGTAGCTGAGAATGAGTTCTATAATGTGCTGCATTTGTAAATAAAGAATTAGGATGTTTAGAGTGAACAGTCACGTTTTTTCCAGCGATCGCAGTATTCCATAGAGCGAGACCGCCTTCTTCACCAGAATAGATCTCTTGTCCGTCACCAATTAAACCAATTGTTACACTCCACGGCTTATTATTTGTTGTGACATTCATTATAATATCCGGTTCGCTTAAGTTTTGAGGTTCTCGATTTCTTCGAGTGAGTGATTGGTCGACTTTTTTTGCATCCCATGCTCGTTGGGCCTCATCAAAAATGATTATTTGTTCTTTTGGAATCATTCTCTTTTCAAGGAAATCCATTTTATATCCATATAGACCTTGTACGAAGGTTCTATTTTTCAGCGTGTCTTGTAATACGTCTACTAATGGTCCATTACCAGATAAATAAACTGTATTTTTCATCTCGTGTGCAATAGTTAAACCTAAATATGTTTTACCTGCTCCCGGCTCACCAGATACTAAAATGAGATGATGGGTATTTGTACGTTGAGCTTCTTCAATAATTGAGCGTACAGTTTGTTGTACTTCTGGAAAGTTACTGCTTGATACAGCTTTAATGTCTGGTAGCGGTTCATTATTTAAAATGGATCGAGCGGCTTCTAGCATAGAAGGTGAGGGTTCATAGACACCATCGATTATTTCCTCTAGCGTCAAAGTTGGTACTTTTGTTTTATTGATGATTCGTTTAAGAATGCTTTCCAATCCATCAACAGTGGAGAGGGTTACTTGATATTCTTTTTGGAAAACCCAGCGTTCACCTTCATAGTTTGTAAGCAGCAAAACACCTATGACTTGCATGTTAGATTGTTGAATAGCTGAGTGATAATGTTCAAGATCACGCATATAAAGAGATGTTTGGATATATTCAGAAGGTGAAACGCTATTATAACTTTTACATTCGAGGACTATCAGATAACCATTGATCAGTAAAAGTACATCTGGGCGACGACCGCCTCCGCGTAAAATCTCATATTCAAAAATAAGTGATGCATCTAAATTAGAAAATCGATTAAATAAATCTTGTAGTTTATTATAACTATCAATCCATGCTCTCTTTTGAGAATCTATTTTTGGATCATTTGTATTGGTTTTATAAACATGATCTAACAATTGTTTAATAAAAAACTGTACATCTAATTGCTTAAATTGTTCAATAGTTCCAGCCCAGCCATAGTTCAAGATAAAGGCCCCCCTGAAGTGTAGTAGGATATATGTATATTTCTATTATACGAAATGAAATAACTAGTTTGGAATAAGAAAAGAGTTCAGTTGTATTTTTTCTGGGGAATTTTGTGGTAATAAAAGATTTTCTTTATATGTTGAGGGCTATTGATAACAAAAGAATTGATTTAGATGAAGATATTTTATGTTTAAATATAGTTTCTTAGCTAGCGCACGAAATCATATTATTAACAAATTATCACTTTTAAATAAAGTCACTATGTTTTGAAAAAGATGCAATAAAATATAAAAAGGAAATGGACCATTTGTTAAAATAGATCAATTTCCTTTTTACGATTTAAATATGTTTAAATTTTATTATGAAGGAACCTAAATCATAGCCTGTTTTTATAATAGCTATAGCTGAAATGATAGCTAATGGGTATTTAATAAACGGTTCGTTGAGGAATTTCTTTATGTTTTTCATGTTGTAGACCTCCATTGTATTAAGTGTATTATTATATATAGTATCACAAATGTAATGGTTAACAGTCGCTATATTTATCTTTATTAGTGAAGAAGGATACTTAAATTTACGGAGAACTAAACAAAATAAAAGTTAACAAAACGATCAAATTTTTTATAAAAATCGCATACTAGTTTACAAAGAAAGAATCCATTTTGAATAAGCTTATGTCAGATTCTTCTTATTTGTCATATAATATGTGTGGGTGTTACTATTCCTATATAATAAAGTTGTATTTTTTTTGAATAGACATATCGTTTATAAAAATTTTGCTGTTTTCAGTCCTTTTTATTTTGAAGTTAATGTGATATATTCATAACATAAAGAGCGAAATATATCACATGGAGGTTTTTATGAAAAATAAATTGTCTTATTTAGGATTTCTTGGTTTTTTGGGTTTTTTAGGTCCATTTACACTTTTAGGCAATATTTCATGGGCATATTATTTTTTCGGTTTCTTTTTCTTTTTCGCATATGCAAAAGTAGTACCAGATGAGCTTTTTATGCTACATGTGCGCATCGCTGCTACAAGGGCTTTTTTCGTAGCGATAGTATTAGGTAGTCTACTGCTATTAAGTGTTTTTATTTTTGAAAGTTTACATATAATTCGGTTCTTCGTTATAATTTCAGTGTTCTTTCCTTTAGGAACATTTCTAATCAATTTAGAAATATTTGAGCGTAGAGAAAAGAAAGGGATGCAAGATGCCACTTAAGACTCGAATGAAAGAATATAGAGTAAAGCTAAATATGTCGCAAGAAGATTTAGCCAAGGAGGTTGGTGTTAGAAGGGAAACAATTGGCAATCTCGAAAATGGAAAATATAACCCTTCCTTCAAACTTACTTATGATATTGCGAAGGTTTTAAAAGCACCTCTTGAAGTTTTGTTTTGGTTTGAAGAATAGTTCATGTATGAGTAAATGATTATGATAGATATGTTCATGAGTTTTGAACAATCTTTTTTATAAAAACTAAATGCAGATTTCTAACAAAAGACTCCATTTTGATTAAACCTTTTTCAAAGTGGAGTCTTTTTGTTTACCATTAATTATGGGTTTGTGGTTTTTTGTTTAAATTTCATTACAAATCAACATCAATTTGCGAATACCTGGTTTGTAGATAAAAGAGAGCCGCAAACATCTGTATGCAATATATAAAAGGTGCCAATTCTATTGTTAATAATGGAGATTGATAGCTCCTCTACGTTCACTTTTATAGAAGAGGGGAGATGAAATAAGCTAAGATACAGCTGTTTTAGTAGATTTGCTTTCTTTTTCAATTAATTTGAACGCAGGTGATAATTTGTTAAATACACTATGTTGTTCATTTCCTTCTTGGTTCATACCTGCTTGATAAGATGAAAATCCTTTATATGTTTTTCTTTTCCATTGCCATAAGCCATTACTTTGATCGAATTCACCATAGTAATGATTGTAATCAAGCTTGTTTCCTGTGTTTTTATTAAAATTATTGCTAATAAAAATACGGCTATTACTTGCATAGATTTGGTTATTGGTAATTACATTGTTCCGGGTATCGTAATTTAATTCGATTTGGCCACTCTCTTGATCTTTTGTATCATTTTTATAAATTACATTGTTCGTAATTGTGTTATTTTCAGCATATCCTTGCTGACTGTCATACCCACCAATTGCAATGCCGCTCATGATATTATTGGATATCGTATTGTTTCTAACCGTAATTTGGCTTGCACTTTTTCCTGCATGTTCGCTAGCTACTTCAATACCAAGGTCGTTTTCATAGCTTTGATTTTGATCAATGATAATTTCTTTCCCGCCATCTACGTAAATACCATCAGCTGAATATTCATTATAACTAGTATTATTGATGGATGAATTGTGATGGACAATGTTATTACGAACAACTCCATTCCGTGCTTGATCTAAAGCAGCTACTGGAGATACGCCTTCATGTCCAATAAGAACAATTCCAATGTTGTTGTTATCATGCACTTTGTTATTGGTAACTTCAAAGGAATCTACATTCCCATTCATAGCAATTGCTTCACTCAGTCCTAACTTCAAATTTGCTACTTCATTATGATCGATGACAATATGATTTAAATTATTTTGAGCACTAGATGAAGTACCGTATACAGCAATACCGTGTGCATTTCCATCCTTAACATTTGCTTCAATGTGGTGAATATAATTATTTCTAATATCAATGTAACTTCCTGTTCCAGTGATATAAATACCAATAGGGGTTTCGTTAACTTTCGTTGACTTTAAGTTACGAAATTCTAATCCTTTTACTTGAATATAGTTTTTGTCTTCTATTGTAAATAACCCATCATCTTCTAACTTGACCTTAGAACCATCGAGAATGACTTTTTCATCCTGGTAATTTTGAAAAGTAATGGGTGCGCCTGAGGCACCAGAATGAGCGACACGAACCTTTTGGTTATAAACTCCGCCTCTTATGTAGATTGTACTTCCTTCTTTGGCGACGTTAGCAGCTTTTTGAATGGTAGCGAAAGGTTGATCTAATGTACCAGGATTGAGGTCATTTCCTGTTGGAGATACATAGTAATTTGTAACAGAAATTACATTGTCATTGGATTGTGCAAAGGTAGAGACAGGGAGTGTGAAAATTAACATACTGAAAGAAAGTATAAAGATAAAAAGCAATTTTTTTAATGAGGGAAATATTGTTTGATATTTCATCATGATCCTCCTTCTTTTTTTAGCATTCCTTCTCAACTATATAGTTAAAACTGACGATTTATATCTTGTATCAATAAAAATATCTAATTAAAATATTGGAGGGGATGTTACAAACAAATGGAATTCATAATTAGAATATTTACTGTAACATATTGAATATGAATTTAATAATTTAAAAATATTCTATATAACAAGTAGGCAGAATAGTGGATGTAAAAGTTTATTTTTCTGATTTTTTTGAATTAGAGCCAAAAGTACTTGAGGAGTATGATGCATCCGATATATCACTTATAAATGACCTTCCTGTATTTATTGTCCCTTTTTTTCTATTATTCTCTCAAATATAAAATGGCTAATGGATGTTGATTATTATCTTTAATAAAACCATCTTCCTATGCCTGAGGAGCGACTAGAGTTATATCTTGAAGATGTTTCATGTCTAAATTGTATTTTATAGTTAAATTTTGAATATATCCAACCCGATTATTCATGATCTTGTAGAAATAATAGGTGACATTCATTTCTATATATTTCCTTATTGATATCACAATAGATTTTTTGTCACAAGTTACAGTTTCTATATTTTCAACAAGGATATTATTTTTATTTAGTCTGAACTTTCTATTTTGTTAAACTGGAAAAATTATTATTATAAGGTGTATAATGTAAGGGAATCAAAATGTTTAGTGAGGTGATTTTATTGAGTAGTCGTTTAGAAACCATCCTTATTCTTATTGGGTTCGTGGCCATCATTAGTTCAGTTACTATCTTCAAAGATTTTAATTACAAACATTATTTTCAATTTGCAGGTGTGATTTTAATGGGGATAGGTTTTATGTATGGTAGGGATAACGACAAAGTTAAAAAGAAGGACTAGAGTCTTTAATACAATAATGGTCAAAGATTACTTATTATTGTAAGAGTTGCAACAGTTTATATTATGATTAGGTAGTTTATAAGTCTATTTGTAAATCATTTAGTATTTTTCTATGTATCTATTATTAGTTCTTACAGGTAGGAAGCAATTTGTATATCCTTTTGTGAAGGATATACCTTTTAAATTTAGCAATTATGGAGCTCTTAACACTTTATTTTTATAATACTTGAGATAATAAGTCCTTGTTTCTATATTTAGGTTTGTTAGGAAATGTTATACATATATTAATAATTGGTTTTGGTAATATATGCGAAAGAAAAACACATAAATGTTCAAATACTTCTTTGGATCACATACCCTATTGAAATTCGCTTATCCGCTACTTCTATTACTGTAATTGCAGATTTTTTTGTACGGAGATTACCAAATTTCTTTCTTAAAAACTTTTTGGATTGAATTTACTTTTTTATGATTGCTTCACTTCTAAAAAGAAAGGACGGAAATATTGAGAAGGTTATCTTCTTAGACAACTTTTACTTATTTGGTTACAAGATTAGGACTAAGTCCGTAACATCTTGTAACCAAATTTTTATTGTATTTTTTTGTAGTCTTTCCCTTCTCTATTGTCAAAAAACTTAAAACTACTTTTTTTCAGCGCAAGAGTCTTCCCATTGTATATAAAGTACTCTCAGTATTCAATAATAGGTTGAATAGGGAATAGACTTAATTCTAAATATTTCTTTGCTTACTCATTTTACATTTTTAAGCGAATTGACTGCGTTTATTTCTCCATACCCAAATTCGTTATCAAATCCATTAACTCCACGATCTATGGCTCCCTTTTTTAAAAGATTCTTTATGAGAGAAGAAGGAGGGCTTTTTTTGTACTTCTCTTCATATTCAGCAATTAATAATGCTGCTAATGCAGAAACTTTAGGAGCTGCTAAACTTGAACCAACCTCTAATTCATATCCTTTAGGTAGCCCTAAGTTTATACTGAGAGGTGTTTGAGGAAGATTAGTTGGATAAGTTACAAGTATCCAGGAAGTTATATCATATTCTTTTAATTCATTAAAAGATGGACCATAATCTCCTCCTGGAGCAGCAAAGGTAATCTCTCCATAATTGGAGTATGATGCTAAGGTGTTCTCTTTACTTGTCGATGAGACTGTTATGACTTCATTGCTACCGCCGGGGAGATGTAATTGGTAATCCCCAGGATATCCTCTTCTTTCAGCAATTTCCTTTGGATTTTTTAAATTAAGGGCATCATTACCCGCTGAAGCTACGACAATACTGCCTCTATGCTTTGCGTAGTGAAGAGCATTTTGATATGCCCTTATTAAAACTTTGTCTTGTTTGCTAGTTTTAGACAAGTATGCACTAAGACTTAAGTTTATTACATCCATGTCATCCTTTGCTGCTTGGATAATAGCTTGTATAATCCAACTAGATTCTGCCTTCTCGTTTTGGAAAACTTTGTATGGAATAATTCCTAATTCAGGACCAATTCCAACTAAGTTTCCGTTTGCAGCAATTGTTCCAGCCACCATGGTACCGTGACCAAGGTAATCCTGAGTATCATTAATACCGGGAACAAACGACCTCCCCTTGCCAATAATATTTTCTTTTAAATCAGGATGATTGAAGTCAATACCACTGTCTATAATCGCGACTTTAATGTTGTGATTCCCCTTTTGTAAGTTATAACTCTCACCGTTGTTTGTTACTGCATTAATGTCCCACTGAAAGCTATGAAATTTATTTCTTTCACTTTGTAGCATGCCAAACTTAGAAAGTGTACCAGTTGATGGGGGGATAGAATATAGTATATTGTTTCTTTGTTGTTCTTTTATTTGATTATTGTTTTTTACATCAATGTTTCTTTCATAGCCTACATCTTGTATAAGATTTTCATATGAATGTTTTAAATCCTGTAATAGCTTCTTAGAAGACAAACTATTCGTTAAAGTTACCTTTAGCAAATTAGCTTCCTCAATTTTTTCTATACTAATAATACAGTCTTTATAATGTGTGTTGATTAATTGCTCTAGTTCAACCACACTTGCTTGATCCTTAACTACAATTAAAATGGAATTTTGTACAATATTATCTATCTGTTTTTCGGAGGCAACAGACTTATTAATAAATAAATTACCTTGAAAAAGTGTAAAAAAGACAAGGAAAGTTAGGGTAATGGTGCAAAGAATTCGTCCTATTTTTTTAATCGGCATAGTGAATAACTCCTTTTTTATCATTAATCTAATAGGGCAGTTTCTAAGATGGAATAAGGGATTTGTAGACATGTAGGCAAGATGGGAATATAGGTAGCTATCACCTCCAAATAAACTTTTAAAAAGAAGTCTTTTTGTATTGGCTTGGTATGTACGATATAAATATCAAAATTCCTATCTGTTCATACTTAAGCAAGGGGGATACATGAGAAATATTAACATAAATATGTTAAAATATATATAACTATGTAAAAAATGTATATTAAAATCTGTGTTTGTAGGTTATAAAGTCTCTTATTCTATCTTTAGGGAAGAACATGTTGTCAATGAATCATATGTTTTATTTTATAGGGGGAATGATGAATGTTTTGGCGCAAAAATGATGTGAAAAAAGAAAATAACTGGTTACATGATAAGGTGAAACATATTGATTTAGGTGGATTAGAAGATTATTCAGAACTTGATTTTCTAAAGCCTTTGTTACATAACAAAAAAATAGTTCTTTTAGGCGAGAATGGTCATGGTGTTAGAGAACATACAGAGATTAAGATAAAACTTATAAAATATCTATACCACGAGTTAAATTTTCGAGTTCTGGCATTTGAGAGTAGTCTAGGAGACTGTAGCTTTACTTCTAAGCATCAAATGGATGTAAATGCGGTTCAGCTTATGAAACAATCCCTTTTTAAAGTTTGGCACACTGAAGAAATGGCAGAATTTTTCACATGGATAAAAGGTACGCATTCATACAATTCTCCTCTTATTTTTACAGGTATTGATATTCAGCCTTCTTTCCAAGAAAGTATAATGAGTAAGGAACTTATTTCCATATTTTCTTGTGTTGGGGAAAACTATGGAAAACAAGTAGAGGAGTTAGAAAAAGAAATGCTGTATCAGTATATACATTCTCGTAGTAGTACATTGAACAAAAAAGAGCGGAAAGCAAAGTATAAAGAACTGCAAAAAAGTTACAAACAACTTTTACTCCTACTAAAACAAAATCATACTCATTTGCAAAAGAGTTTTAATCAAAAAACACTATTACTTATCGAAAGAGTCCTGAAAAATCGAGAGAGGCTCATAGAAATGATGGCTTCTAATTTTATGAAAGCTTTAAAGATTCGTAACAAAATAATGGCTGATAACATTGTTTGGTTGAGTGAAGAGATGTTTAAAGAGGAAAAAATTATAATCTGGGCCCATAATAACCATATTGCTAAGAGGATGCAAGGATTGATTGGATTTAAATCGACATTTTCATATGTACCGTCATATTTAAAACAAAGCTCTTATTCAATTGGAATGTTCATGTACAGCGGATGTGCTGCAGAAAATACTCGTAATGTATATGAAGTACTTAGGCCTGAGCAAGACAGTATAGAATTTAGGATGCAGAAAACAGGACACAATATTAGTTTTTTAGATATTTCCGGGCAAAAGAAAGTACCGGAAAACGCATGGCTCTTTAACTATACGTATACAATGAATGAAGGTAAAGATCTAAGTCTAATTAGACCTAGTGTCTGCTATGATGGCCTTATCACCTGCTCTAAAGCGAATGCTCCCAAGTATTTAGATATCTAAAAGGCATAAATAAAACAATTTTATACAAAATTTTCTTTTTATCTGAAAATTTTGTATAAAATTTGTTGAAAAAAACTGAATAATGTAATAAAATAAAAATCGTTGAAAGATTAATCTTTCCAATTATAGTATTTTAATGAATAATTAGAAATTTTTAACTTTCAACAATTGTTTTATATACATATTGAAAGGGGGGAACAAACATGGCTACAGCAACAACAAACATGTTTGATTTAGAAGTTAAGGTGAATCATGGTAGCGTAAATCATGCGGAACCCGATACAAGACGTACAATTTTAACATGTATCACATGCAAATCTACTTGCACTTGTGTTTGTACATCTTATTGCACAATTTCTTGTTTCTAATAAGTTTATCAATCTCAGAAGGGGGTGCTCTCGTTGGCAGATATGTTTGATTTAGAAGTTAAAGTAAGTCAAGTTAGCCAGAATGGAAGTGTAGAGCCTGACACAAGGAGGACTATCATTTCTTGTGTTACTTGCAAGTCTACTTGTACTTGTGCTTGTACTTTTAATTGTACAATGTTGATTTGTTAGTGAAAGATAGTTGTATAGTGACATCTTAATTACTCTAGTTCTCTGTAAAATGTAATAGTTACAGAGAACTAGAGTTACTAATTTTAAGAATCAAAGGGGAATCTTTAAATGCAAACGACAAAAGAAAGAGTAGTTGATCAAACTCGGTATAGTTCTGACGTGTCACCTTATCAAGCTCTTGATTTTTTTATGTTACGAACCCCAGTTTTTCCATTGGAAAATTATATGGCGTTTTCCTCAATTGGTACTAAGAAGGGGAGTAATAAACAAGAGATTTTTAAGGAGTTTAAAGAATATATAACGGCTGCCATAGATAATCCTATTTTCAGAGAAGCTATAGCAGTTGCGAGCCTGCCTTTATATCAATCACTGGACAAATTGCAAAAAGGAAGCTCTAAAAAATCTGAACAAATTCTTTTTAGCTTGCTTAGCTATTATATTCGTATGTCTGTACGTCCCACACCTTTTGGTCTGTTTTCTGGTGTTACAATGGGAACATTTAAAGAGAATACAGAAGTTATCCTAAATAAACATTTTGAAAAAAGAAGTAGACCAGATATGCAATGGTTATGCAACGTTGTCAAGCTTTTTGAACAAGATTATACTTTGCTATCAAACCTTCTTGTCCAAAAAAATCATTTGCTCTATAGACACGGGGATGTGTTAATTCTCCCTTATCTATCTAGTCACGGAGTTAAAGAGGATTCTACTATAGACAATGCTAGCTTTAAAATTACTCCAGTTATTGAGGATGTATTAAATTTTGCAAGTTCTCCAATTACATTTAAAGATTTAATCAGTAAAATTCATAATAAATATCAGGACGTGCCACAAGAAAAAATCGCTCTATACTTAAATAGTATGGTTGAGAAGGAATTTCTTATCACGGAATTAAGACCACCATTTCTAGGAACTTCTCCTTTTGAATATGTTCTACAAAAAGTAGAATCCTTACATCCAAATCCGATGCAAAGCCAACTCTATCAACAAGTAAATTCCATTTATCAAACTATTAAAGAATATAATTGTTCAGAGTTGGGACAGGGAGAAGATCAATACATAAGTCTAACAGAAGAAATGATGAATGTGGTTAAAACAAAGTATGCACTGCAAGTTGACCTTAAGATAAACACTGAAAAAGCTCAATTAAATAAGTCTGTTAAGCAGGATATTGAACGGGCTGCAGAAATTTTAGTTAAGATTTCTTCAAGAACAAGAGGTTCAGAGCATATTCAAATGTACTACGATGAATTTGTAGAGATGTATGGTTACTACAGTGAGGTTCCGGTTTTAGAATTACTTGATAATGGGTTGGGAATTGGTGCACCTCCAACATACGCTAACCCTCCAAGTCTAAAAACATTTAATTCAAATAATAAGAATACTAAGAAGGATTTTATATTTTTGTCTTGGGTTACAGATTGCTTAGCATCAGGTAAGAATACCCTACAACTTACAGATCAAATGATCAAAGAATTAGAGGGTGAAACAAAAGATTTAATAGATGCTCCAGATTCTTTTGATATTTATTTTACAATTGCTTCTAAATCTCAGAAAGCCATTGATTGTAAGGAATATACATTAGTCATTGGACCAAATGGAGGATCCTTTGGGGCAGGTAAAACTTTTGGAAGATTTGTCAATATGCTAGGTAATGAAAATGTAGAAAAACTAAAAGATATACATATTTTAGAACAAGAATTAAACCCTGATGCTATATTCGCTGAAGTTTCCTATTTATCGAGCCCCAGTAGAGTTGCAAATGTAATGTTGGCTCCTTCAATTCGAGAATATGAAATACCAATTGGTACAAATTCCTCGAAAGATGTTTCTCATACTTTAGATATGTCAGATCTTGTCGTGGGAGCCTCCTCTAACCGATTATATTTAAAATCAAAGTCTCTTGGTAAAGAAGTAATTCCAGTGACAGGTCACATGGTCAATCATATGAATGGGGTGCCAAATATTTATCGTTTTCTAATGGATATTGGGTTTGAACGACAGCGTATATGGGAGCCATTTAATTGGGGAGAAGCAGATCAACTGCCATTCTTACCCCGTGTCCAATATGAAAATATCGTCCTATATCCTGCTACTTGGCGGTTTAACAAGCTTGTTAGTCCATTTTCCAAGGTGTGTAATGAAAAGGATTGGGGAAATGCTTTGAAAGAATGGAAAGAAACATATAACGTACCACGTTATATTAATCTTACTGATTTTGATAATAGAATACTTTTGGATTTAGATAATAAGATTCATCAAGAATTTATATTCCGAAAATTCTCGAAGTTAAGGGAAGGTAATTTCCTAATATTTACCGAGTTAGGTTTTTCTTTGGATGAAAATTGGGTAACCTCCAAGAATAACGAGAATGAAATGTTTCTAATGGAAGGAATTTTCCCAATAGTAAAGAGTTCTAGTTATCAAGAAAAAGAAGTAAAAAGAACATTAGTATTACCTAATACAAGGAAGAACTATATTCCTAAAATAGATCGTTTTAAAAATATAGGTAGTGACTGGTTGTACTTAAAACTATATGGACCTTCTGATAGAATTGATGAACTTATATATAACGAAATAAGAAGTTTTTGTAGTTCGATACAAGCAGAAGGAATAGTTAAGCGTAGTTTCTTTATGAGATATGCCGATCCACAGTCTCATATTCGACTGCGTTTTCAAGGAGATCCTCAGGTTCTTTTGAATAGTCTACTCCCCCTTATCCATAACTGGGTAAATGCATTGATGAAAAAGGGATTGGTAGATGAAATGAAGCTAGATCCTTATAATCCAGAAATTGAGAGGTATGGTGGATCAGACTTTATAGGGATTGCTGAGGAGTTATTCTCTGTTGACAGTAGAGTAGCCGCAGAGCTTCTTTTATGGAAAGAATTTGAGGGTGTAAATTTTAATAAGAATTTATTGGCTGTAATGAGTATAGTACACATTCTTGAAGCCAGTGGATTATCTATGGAAAGACAACTAGCTTGGTTAAATATGATTGTTCCTAATCAGAAACATCCTAAGGAGTTTAGGGAAAATAAACAACTTTTTGTACAACTTTGCGACACTGGAAATGAATGGAGTAATTTAAAAGAACATGAAAATTTAGTTAAGCTTCACAATATTTTTTCTCTACGTGAGGCCACTATAAGTAATTATTTTAAAACCGTGTATAGCACCAATATAGACGATTTAACAAATCATCCTGATGATATATTGGCTAGTGTAATTCACTTACATCTTAATAGACTTGGCATTCATTCAACGGATGAAGAACATATCATGAAACTTACTAAACATACTGTTCAAAGCTTATTCTTTACAAAAAAATAATCTAAATATAGTTCGAAAATATTAGGATACAAGATTGCATATTAGCTATCTAAAAATAGCCGGCATTATATTCTGGTTTCTTAAAAATAAAGATAAGTACTAGATAATTGTGCCTATGAAATTTTTAGATGCGCTAAATTAGCGATCTTTGTAAATAGTATGTATCTTCTTATTTTTAAATGTAACTAGAATGCTTATAGAATGTATGTTAAATGAGAGGAAGAATGAAAAATGGATGTGTCATTAGAAAAAAAAGAACTACTCAGTCATTTAGAGGAGACGGTAAAAGTATTAGCAGATAGGCTAAGAGATCCTAAGCAAGTTGAATCAACTGTTATAAATAAAATATCAACGCATGACATAGAGGAGATCGCATATTATTATGGTTGGTCCGGAAGTGATCTTGGAAACGGTTTTTCTGGAATCTGTTGTTTAATTGCGGAATTAGACAAAATGTATCCAAACGAAGAGTGGGACATAATTGGACACACATATCTTCTAGAAATTAAAAGTCACATAGAATCTAAAGGGATACACTCATTATCTCTTTGGGGTGGTTTGACAGGTATCTGTTTTGCTACATTAGCTCTTTCAAAAAATGGTACAAGATACCAAAACTTTTTGGAGCAATTACATCATTATTTATTACAAAACCTTCCTGGTGAAATTAATCGTTGTATGGAGCAGCTATCAAAAGGGGTTGAGATGACAGATTATGATGTGATTGGTGGACTAGCCGGTATAGGACGTTACTTAGTGTACCATAAACATCAATCTGATATGAGAGCGTTACTTGATTGCATCCTACAATATCTAGTTATTCTTACAGAAGATAAAGAAGTGAACGGAGTAAAAGTACCTGGCTGGTACATCTCAAGTGAAAACCAGTTCTTAGAATCGGAGAAAATTCAATATCCTAATGGAAACTTTAATCTAGGATTTGCACATGGTATAACGGGTTGTCTGTCACTTCTTTCCATTGCTAAGCTGCAAGGTTGTGAAGTTGAAAAGCAAGACAAGGCCATAAGTACAATTGCTAATTGGTTAGTAAAATGGTCACAAGAAGATGATTTTGGACCATTATGGCCAAAGAGGATCAGCTGGCAAGAGCATGCTCTTAATAAATCTCAAAATAAAGCATCTATATATGAGGCTTGGTGTTATGGAGAAGTTGGAATAGCAAGATCTCTTTGGTTAGCTGGCATGGCTTTAGAGAACGAAGAATGGAAAAATCTATCCTTAAAAACTTTTACGGGAATGTATCATCGTTCAAAAAGGCAGTATACTCTTATCTCACCAACTTATTGTCATGGAATTGCTGGAACCCTTCACTCAGTACAACTTATGCTTCAGGAATGCCCAACAGCAGACATCTTAGCATACAGAGAATTTCTATTAAATCTGCTATTACAGCATATCGACATAGATACTCCTTTTGGAGCTAAAGATATTGAAATAGTAAAAGGAGAACAATATTCATTTGATAAACCTGGACTTTTAAGTGGATCTGCGGGTATTGCAATGGTTCTGCTCCAAGCGATAAGTAAAAGTGAATTAGAGTGGGATAGTGTATTTCTAGTAAAATAGGAGTTGGAAAACGTGGAACAAGGAATTAGCTTCAATAAAATACGTCAATCTATAAGTCATGCCCTAAAGATTACTCGTATACTTTGGCAAATTAACAAAGTGATGTTTATAGCAATTATCGTCTTAACAGTTCTACAGGGACTAAGTCCTGTAGTGATGCTCTATATTACACAAGAGCTTATAAACAGTGTAGTTATATCTTGGGAAAGCGGTTTTAAATATGTAATTCAAATGTTTATTATTTTTTCCTTGTTTTCAGTAGTAAATGAGTTAGTAAATACCATTCACACTTATTTAACTGGTCTATATGAAACGAAAATATCGAACGAAGTAACCTTGTCTATAGTGAATAAAGCTAAGACTTTAGAACTGGAGGACTTTGAAAATGCAGAGTTACAGGATCAGTTAAAAAGAGCACAGGAAGAGGCAGCATATCGTCCATATGCTACCTTTCAAATCATATTAGGGATGGGAACGAACCTTATTACACTTTGTGCAGCTGCAGCTTACCTCATCACTTGGAAATGGTGGGTAGCGCTATTGTTAATGGTTATTCCATTCACCTCTTTTATTTCTTTTATCAAATTGAGTCAAGCAGAATTTGAAATCAATTGGAATAGAGCTTCAAAGTTTCGTCTAGCATGGTATTATAAATATTTGCAGACAAATGATAAGACTTTTAAAGAAGTAAAGCTATACAATATAGGTGGATACCTATTCCAAAAACTTAAGAAAATTCTTGATTCATTTTATGCCGAAGACCGTTTTATTGCAAAAAGAAAACTAAAATTAACTCTTCTTTTTGAAATAATCAATCTAACAGTAATTCTTTCTCTTACATTTCTTATTTTAAAAGGGGCTTATTCAAAAGAATTTCTAATCGGAAATATAATTGGTTACATACAAGCTATCAGGCAAACGCACTCTACCTCAAAATCAACAATCTTAGGTATTATAAGCTTTGTCCAGAATGCAATGTATTTAGAAGTCCTATTTGATTTTTTAAATTGGAACAATAAGAAAAAGAATTCAACTATGTTACTTACAAATAAAGTTGAAGATAATCTTGAAGAAATAAAATCTGTAGAGTTTAAAAATGTATCGTTCACTTATCCTGGAATGGATACGCCTAGCTTAAAGAATGTCTCCTTTAAAATTGAACAAGGGGATACGCTTGCTGTTGTAGGAAAAAATGGATCAGGGAAAAGTACAATCGTCAAACTTTTAACGAAGATGTATCATGAATATGAAGGAGACATCCTTATTAATAATATTCCAATCCAGAATATTAAAGAGGAGATATTATATAAGGAAATTAGTACAGTGTTTCAAGACTTTGAAAAATATGAAATGCCAGTAAGAAACAATATAGGATTTGGTAATATCAGTAATATGCAAGATGATCAACAACTTTCCATAGCTGCAGAGAAAGCAGGAATAAAAGATGTTATTGAATCTATGCCACAAAAGCTAGATAATCAGCTAGGGCGTTGGTTTGCTGAAGGTTACCAATTATCTGGAGGGCAATGGCAGCGTATTGCAATTGCGCGTGCTTTTATGAGAAATGCTACTCTATGTATATTGGATGAACCGAGTGCAGCATTGGATCCTATTTCAGAAAAAGAAGTATTTGAAACATTTAAGCATTTGATGGAGCAAAAAATTGGGATTTTCATTTCACATCGGTATTCCTCAGTGCGCTTTGCAGATAAAATATTGGTGTTAGAAAATGGTTATGCTGTAGAGTTTGGTAATCATGAACAGTTACTTAATGAAAAAGGAGTGTATGCTGAATTATATGATACACAAGTTGCAGCAATTTTAAATAGGTAGGTTACTACATAAAGAAAATGTGAATTTTATGTACGTAGCAACTTTTAAAAAGAAAAAAGTCGATTTAATTGAACTGCACCTTTAATTGTTTAACTCTGATTAACAATTAAAGGTGTAGTTTTTATGGTTATAAGTTTAAAATAAGTCTAACCATTTGTAATAAAGTTGCACTGTCTATAAGAAAATTATATCGTTTTGTTTTTTGATTAAAGGATTCTAAATGAGTGAGTTTCTTCTATTATCAATGTAACTTCCTGTTCCGGTGATATAAATACCAATAGGGGTTTCAATAATTTTGGTAGATTTTAAATTGTAAAATTCTAATCTTTTTACTTAGATTTAACTTTTGTCTTCTATTTTGTTTTTAGAACCAGCGAGAATGACATTTTCGTCAGGGTAATTTTGAAAAGTAATTGGTGCCCCTGAGGCACCAGAATGATTTACATGTTAGCAGCTTTTTGAAAGGTAGCGAAAGGTTGATCTAATGTGCCGGGATTGAGGTCATTTCCTGTTGGAGATACATAGTAATTTGTAACAGAAATTACATTGTTATTGGATTGTGCAAAGGTAGAGACAGGGAGTGTGAAAATTAACATACTGAAAGAAAGGATAAAGATAAAAAGTAATTTTTTTAATGAGGGAAATATTGTTTGATATTTCATCATGATCCTCCTTCTTTTTTTAGCATTCCTTCTCAACTATATAGTTAAAACTGACGATTTATATCTTGTATCAATAAAAAAACAGGAATGTATTGCGGGTTAAGGGATATCAACTCCTATGGTCTACGTCTTCTATCTGAAACTAAATTTTTAATAATTTATGGTTTTTCGTATAAAATCAAATCATATATACGTGTACTTAAAGAAATATGGATATTAAAATCGGTAGACGAGGGAATGAGAGATACTGATACTAATTTTAAGGAAAGTTATTCAAAATATGTTTTCTATTCAATTAAAGCTTCCCTGTGTATCATGTTAACTGTTGTACTAATTTGATTGGTAAGATTAACAGATAATTTTTTAAAGTGGGGGTAGTTCAATAAATCTGAAATTAACATTGTTTAATATGAGTGTTCGAAAAATTTTATCAAGTTTTAATATTCGAAAAATCATTTATATAAACAAGTATGTTATGGTAATCTTTAATAAAAGGGGGTAGCGTATATGAATGTTGAAATTATTTCTAAAGAAGAAATCACAAAATTATTAAACGACTGGTATCAAGCTATAATTTCACAACGTGTATTACAGTCTAATAAAATAAAAGAAGAGATTGCAGATAAAATCAATAATATTAAGGAAGACCAAACAATATTAGTCTACTATGCTTTAATGAATGCGCGGTATAATCTGCTAATTCGTGATATGGATAGTTCAAAAGATATTTTGGATAAAATTGAGCCATTACAAGAGCCTACAGAAACATTTTTAGAGTACTATCATCATTTATTTAAAGCAATTTATGCTACTAATACAGCAAACCATAGTGAAGCAAGAATGCAATTTGAAGAAGCTGAAAAGTATTTAGAGTACATGCATGATGAAATCGAAAAAGCTGAATTTAATTATTGGCTTGCAGTTCATTACTATCACATATTGAAACCAATCCTAGCAGTTCAATTTGCTACGAAGGCAAATGAAGTATTTTCAATTAGTCCAGGGTATGAATTAAAAACTGCTGCTTGTTTGAATACTTTAGGGATGGCACACACTCGCTTAAGTGATTTCGAAAGTGCAGAAGAATATTTACTTTCAGCATTGGGTACTTTCCAAAAATCTCATGACGAAAGTCTTACTAAACGTGTAAAGCACAATTTAGGACTTTTATATGCAAGTCAAAACATGTCAGAGTTAGCAATTAAGCATTTAGAGGAATCACTAGAAAACAACGCTAAAACGATGTTTCTTTTAGCAAGAGAACATTTTAAGTTAGGTCATAATCATAATGCTAATGAATATATTGAGAATGGCTATAAGATTAGTGACTTATGTTATCGTCATCATTTTCAAATTTTAAAAGCAGTACATAACTATGCACCACAAGAAGAATTAGAAAAGGTGGTCATGGAAGGTATTTCGTATTTTGAAAAAGAAGAATTATATGATTGGGTAAAAGAATATGCTTATCTTTTAGGTAATATATTCTATGGTTCAGAAAATCACGAAAAAGCCAGCAAGTATTTACACATCGCTTTAGATGCAGACAAAAAGAGTATAGAAAGAAGGGCGCTAAAATGAAAAAAGCAATCTTATTAATGATGATGTTATCCGCTGTTTTTACTTTTGGTCTTACTAATGTAAAAGACGTATCACAAAATGAAACTATTGAAGTGTTTATGGATCATGGAGAGCATATTTAATTATCTAAAAAAAGAGGGAGCTGCGAGCACCCTCTTTTTTAATTATGAACATATTAATTTAGAAATAACATAAGTAGCAGTAGGAATGGAAAATATAAGGGATAATGTTCCATAGTACCAAATATAGTCTGATTTACATTCTTCTTTACACCCAATGCTTTTAAGGGGGGAGTTGCGGATAGAACAATTGAACCGCTTCTATTTACATCACCGACTACTGCTAACTTTGTATGCATAGGGTCTAATCCCATTTTGATGCAACTTACTGAAGCGTAAAAACTTCATAGAACTACACATAAGATGATTTTATTCGTTAGGATTGAATAGTCATACACTGTGATTGCCCCTCTTCATAGAAGAGCGATGGAAAGAACACCTTAATAAATAGCCTTTAAAAAAAGGTCCTCTTAACGAGGGCCTTTTTATTTTCGTGTGTTTTTAGAATTATTCTGTTATTAAAAGATATTGTAATAATATAGGTAAATATATAGTAATATATAACCAAAGTAGAGTATATGTGGTAAAATTTTATTAGAGTCTTGATTTTTTATTTATTACAATAGAGGTGCACCTATGAAACTCATTACATATAATCATCATTTGGGAAAACAAGCTATTAAAGATGAAATAGTACAATCTCTAATAGATTCATTGGAGGCTGTTGAATTTAAATTAAAAAAAGGCTGCGCACGTAACTTGCGTCAAACAATTGAGCGGTTAATGCAACTACAAGGCTGGTCGGGCAAAATAAAAATTGATAAATCAAGGGGCATTACCATTACATCTATGAAAGAAAATATTGGTTTATGTCTTCAAACCGGTAATGTAGGAAGATTTTATGCTGATATGCTTAAACTTCAAACGATGTATTTAAATGGAAAAGTAGATGCGGGTATTTATATTCTTCCAACAAAGCAAGCCGCTCTTATTATGGGCGATAATATAGCAAATTATGATCGTTTTGTTGAAGAATTAGATTTATATAAAAAAATCATTACTATACCGATTCATGTAATAGGAATCGATATCTAAAGGAGAGATGGAGAATGGAACTAGGTTGGGCATACCCAAAGAGGAGAGAACTAATTGATCGATTAGTTAGTAATGTATCTGCTAATCAACATAAGCACCCAATTAATTTTCAAAATGAAAGAACATTTTTTCCGATTTTTAAAGTTGAAATTGGGATGCCAAAATATCGTTTATCAAACGGACGTACACAAGATGCCCAAGAGCAATATTATACGAAACAAAATTTATCAGAAGATTATTTTGAAAGAGACCTAGAACTAGAAGAAGTTCACGAAGCACAGCATGGTATTCTAAAACAACAGTTAAAGTCCAGCGGAATTGATTTGCTTGATTATTTCACTAAGAACAAGCAGGAAGAACCCTTGATTTTAGACAATAATGGTTTTGTGGTGAATGGTAACCGTCGTTTATGTACTATGAGAGAATTACGCCAAAAAGACATAGCAGCTGGAAAGCAATCACCTAGATTTTCTCATATTGAAGTAATTATACTCCCACCTTGTTCTGAAGAAGATATCCTTGCTCTTGAAGGGAAATTGCAAATTACTCAAGACATTAAAGCGGATTATGTTTGGACAGCAGAAGGATGCATGTACCGATCACTTAGGGATAAAAAGGGATTTACTACAGAAAAAATTGCTAGTTTATATGAGGGAAAGAAAAAAGAGGATGTAGAAGAGCTTATTTTATTATTGACCTACGTGGATCAATATCTGGCGTCTCGTAATACTCCAAAACAATATCATGATATTCAGGAAGATCAATTGGCATTTGAAGCAATTGTAAAAGGAAGAAAAAAATTAAATGATGAAGATAAGAAAGATATCTTCCAAACCATAGCCTTTTCAGTTATTGAGAAACCATTAACTGGCATGGGAAGGTTGTATAGTTTCTTACCAAAAATTGTAGATAATATCGATGCTATTATTGAACGAGCTCAGCAAGAGTTTCCTCCAGAGGAGCAAATGTCGATTGATGATGAAGATTTTGATGGTGGCTTGCTCGGTGGAAGTGATTTCGAAGTAAATCTAATCAATTTAGCTCAAACACTAGATAAAGAAGAAAACAGAGAAAATGTGGTGCATATCACAAAAGATGTTATTGATGCAGAAGACGATCGACAACAAAGATTTACTGTAATTCAAAAAATTCAGCGTGCCAATAGTTTTTTGCAAGATGCAGTAAACATGTTTGATGATGATACAGAAGTTGAAGGTATACAATCTCAATTAGAAGCCATCGAAACTCATATTGAAGAATTAAAGGGGAAACTGCTAAATGTTGCACATTGAGTACTTAGCAGATAAACATGCTGCTCATATTATAACAGAAGATCAGAAGCATATCGGTTGGCATGAAATATGTAGAACTTGTAAAGAAACAGGTCAAGAGGTATCTTTAAATACAACAAATACACTGACAATGCCCTGGTGGGCTTTTTTATCAATTCGTCCTTTAATTAATAGAATTATAAAAAAACATCGGTTAAAGCTTACTGCTGATGAAGAAGCAACAAGGTTATTAAGATTATCTCTTTCAAGGGAAAATACATATAATCTTGCAAAAGAAGGCTATGAAGAATACACTGAGGATGATGTAAGCCGCTTACTAGCTGAAAAAAATTTTCAGCGTCAGCTCACGCCTCAACAACTTCGTAATGTAGCAAGGCTAGCGTCACTTCCATCAGGTGCAACTTTTTCTGTCCCTGGTGCTGGCAAAACAACTGAAGCACTTGCTTTATTTTGCTTAAAGAAAGCAAAAAACACAAGATTACTTATTGTATCGCCTAAGAATGCTTTTGCAGCTTGGGAAGAAACTTTAAGTGTCTGCATGCCGGAAAGTCCACCAGTTGTTAGATTACGTGGTAGCTCGAAAATTAGTCAGTTGTTACGATGTAACCCAGAAATTATGGTGATTAACTATCAGCAGCTGCCCAATGTATTAACAGAAATAGCGTCGTATTTGAGTACAGTTCCGTTTTTTATGTTCTTAGATGAAAGCCATCGGATTAAACGTGGAAACAGTGGAGTATATGGGCGAGCTGTCCTAAGTTTATCACATCTACCAGAACAGAAATTAATTATGTCAGGAACACCACTTCCTAATTCTACAGAGGATCTTGTTTCACAATTTAATTTTTTATATCCAGAAGTTAGAGTGGATAAAAACTCTGTTGTGGATTACATTCGTCCGGTGTATGTACGGACAACAAAAAACGAGCTCGGATTGCCAACACCTATTTATCATGTGGTTTCTGTGCAAATGAGCCCAGCACAACGTAGGCTTTATAACTTAATGAGAGATGAAGAATTAAGACAAATTGAGCTCTCTCAAGCGCGTGATCGGAATAAATTACGGTCTATGGGTAAATGTGTTATGAAGTTACTGCAAGTAACTTCAAACCCATCATTATTAGCGAAAACTGATTTTAAACATCACGAGTTACTAAAGGATGTGTTGATGGAAGGAGACAGTCCAAAAATTAATTATGTTTGTGCTCGTGCAAGACAATTAGCTAGTCAAGGGAAAAAAGTTATTATCTGGTCAACTTTTGTAGAGAGTATTGAACAAATATCGAATCGCTTAAGTGATTTAGGCGCCGATTATATTCATGGTCAAGTTGACTCTGGAAATGAAGAAGATAGTGAGACAAGGGAAGCGAAAATTAAACGTTTTCATGACGATCCTAATTGCTTTGTGTTAGTAGCAAATCCTGCAGCAGCTGGGGAAGGGATTAGTTTGCATACGGTTTGTCACGAAGCTATTTATTTAGATCGTAGCTACAATGCAGCGCACTTTTTACAATCAGTGGATCGTATTCACCGTTTAGGCTTGTCTCAAGATATTGATACAAATGTTGAATTGGTAGTTACACCCGATAGCATTGATCAATCAGTAGAACGAAGGCTAACCTCTAAAATTACTAGAATGTCACAAGTATTGAACGATCCATCAATTATGATTGAACCTGAATACGCTGATGAAGAAATTGCAAGTGAGTTAAGCGAGCAAGATATTCTTGATTTTATTAATCATTTACGAGGCGAATAGATTATGGAGTTTTCAGTAGGTATTCTCTATTCTACTCAAACGTTTTTGGAATTTATCAATAAAACAACAATAAAAGCCACTGAGTTTTCATCATTGTTTAAAAGGTTTGAAACAACTTCTTCACAATTGGTACTAGAAGTGGCGGATGGTTGTAACTGGATTACTTTAGATTTGGAAGGTAATATAAGGTTATCTGAACAAGGAAAAGAGATACTGACACAAAACAATATGAGGGACGCGTTACGAGTTCAGTTGAAATATTTGATTGAAGAGTTTAAGCCGTCGTGGTCTTATCTCATCCACAAGGGCAGAAAAGAAGCTATCCAATATTTTCCTGAAAACGTAAAACAATGTTTTAAAGAAGCAGAACTGATCAATTCTATTGATCCAGATGTAATTAAATGGTGGGATATTCTTGCATCAATTGCAAGAGGAAAGCAACAGGACACTCAGCTTGAGGTAGGTAGGATAGGCGAAAAATTATCTTTAGAATATGAGAGAAATAGGATTGGAAAAAACCCGGTATGGCAGTCTGTTGAATCTAATTTATCTGGGTTTGATATTCTCTCTTGCGTTAGTTCAATAGATATGACGCCCCTTAAAATAGAGGTAAAAACAACTACTATTTCTTCCGAGTTATTTACTTTTTACGTAACAAGAAATGAGTGGAATGTAGCAGAATTATCACAACATTATTATTTCCATTTGTGGATATTAGGGAACGAACCAGAATTATTTATTATTGATAAAGTGGATTTAGTAGATCATATCCCACTTAATCAGGGGTGTGGGTATTGGGAGAATATTAAGGTGATTTTGGATATAAAGACATTGCAAATTATAAATAAAAAGGAATGATTAATAACAATCATTCCTTTTTATTATACTTCTCAGGTAGTATTTCTTCATAATCAGATAGTTTAATGCCTATATTACTAAAAATAGGGGGGGATTGCTTGTAATTAAGCTTAGAGTTTGTTTTTCTGTTCTGGATTAGATCAATTATTTCATTGATACTTATTTTCTTATTTAAGTTATTGACAATACCATTACTGTATAAATACAAATTATTTTGATAGGACTTAAATAAATCAATAGCATCTTCAACTGTAATTAAATGAACTTGTGTCTTCAATCCGTATTTCGAGAATGGTGCTTTTATATTAAGATCTTTTAACATAAGGTGAATTTCTTTTGTATTATTAAAATTATTATTTAATACAAAATAATAACTAGCCTTACCTATTTTGTATTTTTCTTCTTCTCCATTTTCCATATTTTCTTCAATTGCAAAAGCAGCGACAAATGGGGGAACTACATTTTCTTTATTTGGATCAGATAATTTAATTATTTTTTTGATCATTGATTTTGGGAATTTTAAAATCCGTAATTTATAAATTGCATTAGTTAAAAGTATTTTTAAATTTTTCTGCTGCTCATAATATTTATTGATTTCCTTTATTTGTTCTGTAATAAGTGGTTGTGTTACATGTTCAAATATTTGTTTATATTCTGGATTGGTATCAAATCCTAAATATCTTCTATTCAATAGCTCGGCTGTAGCAAGTAAAACACCTGTACCTGCGTATGGATCAAAGATCATATCACCTTCATCTGATGAAAGTTTAATTATTCTTGCCATCATTTCAGGAGGGAAAGGACATGCGTGTTTAAATTCTTTCTCACCAAAATCTTTCTTAGTTCCCCAACTACCTTGTGTAGGAATAATGAATTCCCAAATATTATCTGGAACTTTTCCTTCAGGACTATATCTTTCGGGATAATCAACCCACCATTCCTTTAATTCATCTACTGTTTTAATGCGTTCAATATAGTATTTATAGCTTTTCGATTTCGTAAACATGTGTATATATTCAAAAGTATTCCTCATCTGGCCTTTTCGAGACCATGGAAGGGTTTTTCCTTTGTCCCATATAATTACATCTTGATGGATCCAACCAACATTTTCTAGTCTTTTTGCTATGTCATCTGGTAATCGTATAAGTTGCCCATTGCGTTTTAAAGTATCACTATTTACATAGAGGGTTGCTGTATTTTTGGAAAGTTTATATAGTGTATCAAATGTACTTTCAATATCATCTAAGTACTCTTCATAAGTTTGTTTAAATCCTGTTTGTTGAACATCTCCGTATTGTTTCATATCCCAATATGGAGGAGATGTAACAATTAAGTCGATAAATGGTTCTATATTCTCTGGTAAAAAAGAAAGAATATCCGTTGAATTACCTGTAATGTACTGATTAAATTGGTTTATATTTATAAATTCTTTGTTGATATTTGCCATCTTGTAAATCCTTCCCCTAACTTATTATATAAAATATTATATCAACTTTATGCAGAAAGATCTATAGTTGTTAATTACTTTCTTTATACATTAAGAAAGTAATTATTAATATGAAATATAATAGTTCGATGAATTATTATATCTAAAAAATATTTAAGTTTCAAATATTTTAAAGCTAGATATGGAATTTATTGTTTTTGTAATATATATTAATGTGGATTTTTATAAAATTAATATGATCTGAAAACTAAAAGTGCCCCATCTTGTTTTGTTTATAACAAGGCTATAATTGATTTAGCTACATAACATTGGTTCTGGAAATTTCATAGTATTATGGAGTGATGATATCTTTATTAAATTTAAGCTCATATAGAAGGGGAATTTAAACATAATGTGTGTAGCATTATTTTAAATTAACTGAGGAAGAACTTTAATTACGGGATATATGCTGCAATAACCGAAAAGCTGGATGGAAAAATAATAAATATATTATATAAAATTTAAGCACAATATAAGATTTTGTTGGATGTTTAAATTAATAAACTGAGGACATGTCAATTTAACATAAATTAGATAGGGTAAGAGGAAATATTGAAGTGTTATTTACAGCTTCTTTTTATAGTTAGTAGAGAAAAATGTTTATTGTGTTTTGTAACTAGCAAATTGTAAAATTTTTAACAAAAGTTGACTTGTAAATTGATACTTAATAGCATCGATGGGGTTTTCTGCAAAACTTTAAGAGGAATGTATAGTTACATTTTCATCTTTATATTGAATGTGAAGAGAAAAAAGCAAGAAATAACCAATGATTTTTAGTATTGGCTATTTCTTGATAGATACAAGAATAAATTTGTAAATTAAAATTACATTTCTAAGAAAAACCATGAAACTGTGAATAATAAAAGATAACCAAAGTGCAAAAAATACAAAGGCTATAAGTTTCTTGACGAATATATTTAATTCTTTTAAGTAATTTAAACCAAAAAGACCGTCTAATATAACATTATAAAAAACACCAAAAATAAGAATACCAGTTTGAATAAAGACACAGTATGCAAATGATGATATTAATTGTTTTAAAACGGAGTCTTTTTCGTTTTCTTGAACTTTAGAAAAGGTATTCTTATCTTTGTTAAAAGATGTAATTAAGGATAAACAAGTCATGTTGAAACCAGTTTGAATAGCCACCATAGGAGCTATTTGGGAATTAATTTCCTTAATTTTTAAAAGTATTGCTGTAACAATAATATTCGATTGGATTAATACAAAAATTGCTAATAAAGAAAAGATTATTGGTAGTATAAATTCTGAAAAAATTCTTTTCTTATTAAAACCCTCAGAATATGATTGGAATATTAGGTATGAATCATGAGGTTTTGTGTTGGCCGGTTTGATCTTGATTCCTTTGTAAGATTTCTTTTTCCATGGCCGCTTCAACATCTTTATCTTCACCTACCATTGTCAGATTCGGTGTTGCAATCTTATTTTTAATGGGGTTTTTCTTAAGGATAATTGTAGACATTCCATTAAAAACTTCCTCCATTGAAGGCTCACCATTAGAATTGACTTTTACATTAATATAAAAGTCTCTAGTTATAGTGTCTGGAGTTATTTTCTTTGATCTCCCATTCGTTAATACCCCTTCAATCGCATAAGAATCGTATTTTTGTTGTTCTATGATTGATGTAAAGTACTTTTCAAAAATTCTAACTGTGGATCTTCCAGTTTTATTTTTTATTTTTATTTCTAAATCATAACCTTTTATTCCGTTTTCTTCTAATTCCGAATCCAGAACTTCACTTACATCTCTTTTTTCTGTAGTACTATCTAAAGTTAATATTGCAGTTTTTACTTTTGTAAATTCTTTTAATTTGTCAAAAAAGTCCACAGGAGGTAAAGTTGTTAGTCTATAGCAAGATCTTTTGTGAATCATGAGTTTATTATCTTTATTTTTATCATTAAATTTATCAATATAAGGATAAATTAATTTTTTGTGTGAATGTAGAAAAGTAGATAATAATTTTCTAGAGAAAACTTTATTAAAATCATCTTGTACCAAGAGTAAACCAGTTCTTCGATCAATCATAAAATATACGTTATTTTCTACACCATGTGTTTTTTCAATTGTTCCAATTTCTTCTTGAGTTTCAATATCAATATGATTTCTTTTAATTCCGTGTTTTGCAGTAATGAAGTAGCCTTCAACTATATTAGGATCATTAGATTGTCTAAAATCTCCTAAGTTAATTGAAACTGTTTCGTCTTTATACTTTCTTTGGGATTTATTTAATCTAAGTATAGCATTAAATAATATGTCAATAAGTTCATAATCATATACATGCTCATATTGAATGTCTCCACCGAATTTCGGTGTACTAAATTCATAAGCTTTTATTACTGTATTTTTTACTTTCATTAATTCCAACTCCTTTTCCGCTCTATATATTAGTATGAAAATAAAATTATCATACTAATATAATATAGCAATTTATTGTGAGAGTAAATGAATGTTAAATTCTGCACTTTATATTTATGTATGTTTATACATATGGATATTTATAGGGGGATAACTTCAATTATCTTTCATCTTATCATTACATCATTTTTATTAAAGAATCCATCCGTACTGGTTAATATAATAAATATCATTGTGTTAGATATTTCAGACCTTTATATTTTTAATATGTATGTCTAATGGCAAATTATATAGATTTATATCAATTTATATAATGTTAAAGAAGTATTAGATGTAGTGTAGTACTGTATATAGAAAAGTGAATGGAATGTTACAAGAATTTAGTAAGTGATAATAAATTTATAATTGATATTTGGATGAAAGGGATAGTTTATAAAAATACTATCCCTTTTGAGCACAATCATAATAAAATGTATGATTTAAAAATAATGGAACTTTGTAGAAGGTAGGAATATCAATGCATAAATACTTGATAGTTATATAATACTGTTTTTCGGTATTAAATGTCTGATTTATCAGTATTCGTATTGGACGTAACATATTTCTTATTAGTGATTCTATTAAAATCTATCATATATTTATTGGAATCTAGCTGATTAGGATTGAATTTTACTATAAATTCTTCTGCCGAAGAGAGTCTATAAATACAGTCTTCATTAAAATCGTAATACCTATCTATATAATTACCATAAGCGTTGATAGTTGGTATAAAGGCGTAATTCCACTCTTCTTCTTCGAAGTTAGGGAAAAGTTGAATTATTCCAAGGCTGTCATTAGGAATTTTATTATCTTCAATTAAATTGAAAGTGTGTGTGAATGCTAATGGTAATTTACTTAATAAAATTGGAGTCATTTCATAGTGATTTATCACAGCAAAAATACATGTATTATTATAGTATTCTTTTATTACTATCGCCTGTTTTTTATCTTTATAATTACTTACTATTTTAGTATATAGTTTAGATAATTTATTTGATAAATTATCTCGTACTTTTTCACCTAATTGGTTAAAGTATTCTTTATTTATTAGCCCTTCTACAAATCCATCCGTTATTTTAGTTACCATTTTTGTTGCAAAAAGAATTCCAAAAAGTTCAATACTTGTTATTAAATCTAAAGCACCTTTTCTATTACCATATGTTTCTATTTTTATGGTATCACCATTGGTTTTCATAATACTTTCTAAAGTTTTAAGTGTTTCAAAGTCAACTTCATTATCATAATAAATTTTCATTCGTTAACCCCCAAATATAAGAATATAATTTTATATGGTTATAATTTTATTATATAAATAATTAAATTACAAATATAAGGAATTAGATAGACTGAAAATTCCCTGAATTTAATTGGCGATAAAGAGAATCAGATTAGTTACTTCAAGAAAATCAAATGAAATATAGATGTGTATATTAAAAGAGACGAAATATTATTAGTATAATTTATATAATATAATTCATTAGAAATAGTTATTTAAAGTACTAAACTTTTCAATGTTTTCTACTAGTGTAGCATAATAAATTTGGATTATTAGTTATTATAAAGCTAAAATATAAGGTAAAGCGTAGGACTTTAAGGGGGGGTTACAATGAATAAAAACATCAAAAAATAAGAATAAAGGGAAAGTAATAGTATATTACAGACATTAGATTATCGGCGTAATCAGAATTCTATAATTAAGGATATCTCTTTTGGCTATATTGAAGAAGATACTTAGACTTATTTTTGGATATTTCTGTAGAGGGGAAATAGAGACACCTCCTTTTTTTTATTACAATTAGTGATATATAGTTGAATAAATTGTAAGGAGGAGAACATAAATGATATTGGATATTGGAATTACAGAAGTAGAAAAATCCAATGAATTTTTAAGAAGTCTATGGGCAGAGGTGGCTAAAGAATTTGGGAAATGTGCTTGGTATTATACCCTATATAAAATCAAACAGGCAAAAACAATAACATTTGGTTTTATGGACATTGGAGAGTCTGTTTTAATAGCTGGAGTTACTTATAAAAACAAAGGTTCAATTATAAAATTGTTTTTTGAATACAGTTAAGATATCTACGGTTACGGATACATAGAGGGACAAAAAGATAAGTTGAAAAAGGAATCTCAATTAGGGAAAAGGCTAGAAAAGGTTGTGAAAAAGGCACGAAAAAGTATGGGGAAATATAAAAATTACAGTGCTTCTCCAATCATTAAATCTTTACTTCCATTGTCTAATTATGAGGGACATAATTTTAAAGTGGAATATATTGGTGATAATAAAACAAGAATCTATTTTCCAATGGCTGCTTATGATAAAAATCAAGTTAAAGGTAAAATTATTCAGAAGACAGACCAAATTATAGACTTTTTATCGGTAGAAACTAATGCACCTTTTTGGAGTGCCTCAACTACTTATAAAGAAGATAAGGAGAAAACAGAATTAATTGAAGAATTATATCAAGAACCCGATTTTATTGATGGTTTATCTGTTAAGAATGGTTATTTAACGATTTCTGAAGAGGCAAAAGAGTTTTTTAGAATATTTAATCAAAAGTAATGGAGAGACAAGGGAATTACAAATATTTCTAAATACCTGTTATCATTTCCACACTGCAAGAAAGTATGATGCGCAAATTCATGACCATCAGGGATATATTAGACATCCATTTGAAGATGGTTCTGGTGTAAAGATGGAGGTTTACACAAAAAAACAAGATTTAAGGACAGCGCTTGATATAGGTAGTTTACAGACTGAGATAGCAACAATACTTTACATGTCAGCGTTGGAAGTTGTTACACTGATCGGTTTTCATAGTGAGAAGTGTGGGGTGTGCAATCAGGAGAAGTATGGTATTGCTAGCAGAGTAAGGAAGTTAGTAAAAGAGAAATTAAATTCAAATATAGCTAGTCAACTTAATAATTATTACGATAAGAGATTAAAGTACTTACATAGAGGTTACATGCTGACAGACGATGCGCCGACAAATAGTCTAATTCCTTTACTTGATATTGATGGTGAAAATGGATGTGATTTTCCTGTACAAGTATCATTAATTAATCTTAGGGAATACACAAGTTATATTTTAAGGGCATTTTATAAGGAGTATTTTCTTAACAAAGAAAATGTAAAAAAACAAATTTTTTTGAATAATATATAGATGGAGATTACTCTTGGAAAGAAGTATGGATTAGTTCATCCACACACCCTTTCAGTTCTCTTCCTTATTAAATGTCATAGAAAAAACGCCTCCTATTTTGTTTTTGAAAACGAGATGAGAGACGTATATCTACCTGTTGCAGTCGACCGCCATCGTGTTTGGAAGGCAACCGCCACCCTGCGTCAAGTCAACGGAAAATAAAAAAGCGCTCTCTCCGTTGATAGAACGCCATTTTACCGTACTGTATACCCCCGGAGAGGCTCGAACTCACGACCTCCATTCTGTCAAGGTGGAGGTTTTTTAAATAATCTAGTCTTTTCTTTGTATTATAAACTCCCAAAACTTTTTTAATTCCTCACGCTTTTGAGGAGTCGCATTTTTTATATCTTCAAACCATTGATAAAGCTCAGGATCTTGTACGTCTGTAATTTGTCTTATTTCAGTTGTACCAAGGAGGTAATCAATAGATACTTCAAAAAAGGTGGCTAATTTTATCAATGTATTATAATCAGGTTCTCGATTTCCTTGTTCATACATTGCATATGTAGTTCGAGCAATCCCTAGTTGTTTTGCCATGTCTTCTTGACGCAGTTTGCGTTCTTTTCGAAGAGTGTGTAGTCTAGTCCCAAACATATACTACCTCCTTTTAGGTGTTTTCTAAATCAATTATAACGTCACAATATGTAACATTTAATAAAGTACACGAAATGTGTAAAAAATATTGATTTTAAACTTGTTATTATGTAATATAATCATTAGTTACACATTTTGTGACAATGAAAGAGGGGGAATAATGAGGTTTTGGTTATTGGAAAAACGTAAAAATAAAGAGAAAACACAAGATTATATTGCATATAAGGCAAGAATATCTAGAAGTATGTATGCAATGATTGAAAGTGGTGAAAGAAATCCAAGTGTTCCTGTCGCAAAGAATATAGCTAAGGTACTAAATTTTGATTGGACTCTTTTTTTTGAAGATTAATGTCACGATTCGTGTAATTAGAGGCGTGATAAGTTATGTTTCTATATTGTTGTCCTACAACGAAATAAATTATTAATTATTTTTAAGAAAATATTAGATAAGGGAAGTGTTTAAATATGAACATGAAAACATTTGAAATGCGTGAAAAACGATTAGCAGAACTATTAGGTGCAAAAGTACTATGGGAATTTATAAGTGCTGTGACAGAGGAAATTGAAAAACAAGAATTAGAGTCTACACCAGGTTTGTTAGAAGATCTATTCATACATGTAAAAGAAACGATTCAAATTCAAAATATGAATCAACGCACAACAAAAGCCCCTGTAAAAACAGAGGCTGATGGTATAAATAAAGATACATTATTTATGGAAACATATGTAGAATTAATTAATCATAAGTTTATTATTTCTGAATTAGTTGTAGAGCTTTCATCTGTTCTAAAAGAATTAAATTGTTTTGCTCAATCATCTTTGCCACAGCTTCAAAATAAGCTTGACTCTCATGAATCTCAACCTGCTTCTATTTAAGGGATTTTATTTATGCTCAAATATGTTATTTCCGGATTGTCGGATTAATTTATTATCTATGCACAACGTATTGTAGAATATGTTTTATTTTAAATTATATATGTGTGATATAATTTATAAATCATTTTTGGGGAGGAATTATTTATGAAGTGCAATAAATATAATTGGGTACATTTAAAGAGGGAAAGCGTATCAATGACCCTATAAACTACGTCTACCCTTATTATTGGAGGGTAAGGTGTGAATTCATCTCATTCACATTCAATATTACGCCATAATCAAATTTTATTATGGCTTTGTGTTCTTTCTTTTTTCAGTGTTTTAAACGAAATGGTTTTGAATGTTTCATTACCTGATATCGCTAGTGATTTTAATAAGGAGCCAGCAAGTATAAACTGGATAAACACAGCGTTCATATTAACTTTTTCTATAGGAACAGCTGTATATGGAAAACTATCAGATCAGTTAGGCATCAAAAAGCTACTCTTATTTGGAATTATAGTGAATTGCTTCGGATCAGTTATCGGGTTTGTTGGACATTCGTTCTTTTCTGTACTTATTATGGTTCGGTTTATTCAGGGAGCTGGCGCAGCTGCATTTCCAGCACTTGTAATGGTTGTTGTTGCGCGCTATATTCCAAAAAAAAATAGCGGTAAAGCATTTGGGCTTATTGGGTCCATTGTAGCAATGGGAGAAGGTGTCGGACCATCTGTTGGTGGAGTAATTGCCGAATATGCTCATTGGTCTTATATACTACTTTTGCCTGTTGTAACGATTATCACTGTTCCCTTCCTTGCAAAACTATTGAAACAGGAAGATGTAATAAAAGGAAGTATTGATGTTAAAGGAATAATATATATGTCCGTAGGTATTGTATTTTTTATAATGTTTACGACATCTTATAGCGTTTCCTTTCTAGTCGTGAGCATTATATGTTTCTTGATATTTGTTAAACATATTAGGAAAGTGTCTAATCCTTTTGTTAATCCTTCACTAGGAAAAAATATATCATTTATGATTGGAATCATTTGTGGAGGACTTATATTAGGAACTGTAGCAGGATTTCTTTCTATGGTTCCTTATATGATGAGAGATGTCTACCAATTAAGTACTGCCACAATTGGAAGTGGGATTATTTTTCCTGGAGCAATGAGTGTTATTGTTTTCGGCTATATTGGGGGAGTGCTTGTTGATAAGAAGGGTTCTTTATTTGTATTAACAACTGGAGTTGCATTTCTTTCTATAAGCTTTTTAGTAGCAGCCCTTTTTATAGAAACAACGCCTTGGCTCATAACAATTATAGTAATTTTTGTTTTTGGCGGGCTTTCGTTTACGAAAACAGTTATCTCTACCATCGTTTCAAGTAGTTTGGAACAAAAGGAAACAGGTGCTGGAATGAGTTTGCTTAATTTTACAAGCTTTCTATCAGAAGGAATGGGTATTGCGATTGTAGGTGGATTATTATCGATACATTTGCTAAATCGAAAATTATTACCTATAAATGCTGATCTGTCTACTCATTTGTATAGTAATTTGCTATTAATTTTTGCAGGAATCACAATTACTAGCTGGTTAGTTACAATGAAAATGTATAAACGTTCAAGAAGAAATATATAAAGAGCCAAAGAATTCATTTTTAAACGAATTTATTGTTATATTTTTTGGTAGTGAATATCCTACATCAAAAATTAAACGATTTTAAGTATAACCTCGTCCTAATTATAGAACGGGGCTATACTTGTTTAAACTTTTAAACGTAAATAACTCCATTGTAGCTTTAGAGGGAGAGAAATACTTCAAGGGAAAAGCAACTGATGGAAAAGGTGGAAAAGAAGTAGATCGGCTCATTAAACATATTGTGGGTTCGGGGCATATTTCAACACTAGAGCATCTAACATATACCTTTGCAGTAGAAGGAGTTAGCAGAGCATTACTCTCTCAGTTAACGCGTCACCATGTAGGATTCAGTTATTCAGTCCAGTCTCAAAGATATGTACGCATGGGAAGTGACGATAAGATAGGTGGGTTTGATTATGTAGTGCCTGAAACGGTTAAAGCTAAAGGAGAACAAGTAGTTAAAGCTTACAACGAAATGATGTACAAACTACAAAGTGATTATGATCTGCTTAGAACATTAGGAATTCCTGCTGAGGATGCCCGTAGCGTACTTCCAAACGAGTTATAACTAACCTAGTCTAAACAGTCAATTTACAGGGACTTTTAGATTTCTATAATAAGCGTCGAAAAGGGAAAGGTGCTCAAGCTGAAATCGCAGAGTTGGCAGAACAATTAAGGCAAGAAGTTGTAAAAGTTGAAAAGTGGGTAGACGAGTTCTTCGGAAGTGGAAAGTAACAGAAGCCTAGCAAGATTACAAATAAAAGAGCAGCTAGCAAAGGCTAACTGCTCGCGTAAGAAAATCGGAGAAAAGATCACCGTGTCATTTGTAGTATTGGTGGAATATTGAGTTTTATTCATAAAGAACTACGATTAACTTAATGCATAGCCCACAATCAAAGTTAGTGTTAAAAACACTGATAATAACAATGTTATTAAGACTGTTGCTATGCTTCTAAGCATCGCAACCCAATTATTCATCTTAGAAAATCCATTAATGCCAGCAATAAAAGTTCCTATTGTTAAAACTAGTAAAATAAATAAAGGATGAATGTGTAGTGAAACCGTAAAAAATTTGAATATTCCAGATGGGATTTCAAAATATAAACGAAATAAACCAATACAAATTAAGGAACAAATAAAGGACCATAGATTGATGTTATGTTTCATAGCCTTCTCCTATGTTATCAAAATCTTTTTCTATAATTTTAATGGAAAATACAAGGAAAAGATAGCGGTTATAAATTGGAATAAAGTTCTTAACAAAATAATCCTTTTAAAGAAATGGAGATTTATAAATGGGAAAAGTCAAAGAGATAAAGGAATGAGACGTGAAAGAGAATTTGCTAGTTTGATAGGTGATGCTCGTGTACCGCTCTCTGGTGCGATGGACGGGTATTCAAACGATGTAAAGGGTTTTAAGGTCTTGAATGGGAAGTGAAAGCGAGGAAAGAAGGATTCAAGACGTTATATAACTGGTTGGAGGATGAATGTGGACAGCCAGATGCATTAGCGATTAAGGCTGATAGAAAACCGTGGTTGGTAGTAATGCCGTTGGATACATTTTTGAAAATGGTGAAGGAGTGAGAGTATGTTGGATATTGCCCTACCTGTTCTTAACAAAGAGCAGACGAAAAAGAATGTGCTTCAAGCTTTGAAAAAGTATCACCTATTTTTATTAAGTATAGATGAAAGGGATATAGAGCGTGTACAAGATGGTAAGGTAATCCGCATGAGTAAAACAGCTTTAGAATGAATCAACTATATTCAAGAAATAAGAAAAGGCGTAGAGAAATTGAATGCATGGGATAAGCAGCTTATTGAATTATAGCTTATCTAGGGAAAGAGAAGCCTAGCTGGGTAAAGATGTGTAGGATAGTGAATATGTCTCAGCCAGATTATTATAGGGAGAGAAATAAGGCTTTGTGTGAGCTTGCTTATAAGTTGGGAATAGAGGTAGAAGGATGAGAACCGCTTGTTGTAGCGGTTTTTATTTATTATTTATATAATGTAAATTCTTTCTTAATTTAGTTCCGCATATTAATAAAGAAATAGAATTTTACGAGGGGGAATGAGAAGCAAATGTGGACATTTTTTATTATTTTGGGATTAGGTGTAGCATGTATCATATTATTCTTAATGATGAGCAATCATGATATGAATAAATTAGATGTATTTAAGAAAGAAAATCCTGAGATGTATGAAAAATATAAGGGTGCTTTCGATTCTCAACCAGGAGATTTTTCAATGGTAAAATTGTCTGTTGAATCAGTTGAATCCCGACTATTACCTGAGGAAACAATTTGTTATTCATTCGCCCAACCAAGGTATCAAAATAAGGACATGAACGTTTACGTTTTGACAGACAAACGATACATATATTACGGTATTAGATTAACTAAAAAGGCTTTTAAATCCATCCCTTATAATAAAATAGAGAGTGTTGATGTTAAAGAAAAGGCATTAGTTACAGAATTAGAAGTGAAATCTAAAGAAGAGAAAATTGATGTGTTTTTTGGATCCTATCATAAGAAATATTTTGATGAGTTCTATATATTTTTAACAGAGAAACAGTTAAATCCTAATCTAGGAAGTTAATTGTTAATAATATGTTACTGATTGTAAATAAAGCAAGAAAAAGAATACACAATTTGTGGTCTATTTTGTTAGGAGTTAGTAGTGAATTATACCTTCTTATTCATTGTTTGTTATATTTTCTGTAAGTTTCTTTGTGCTTTACGGAATGGTTAATTCCTCTCCCTCTAGTTTAAAGGAATCGAAAAAATTTTAATTAGTACAATGTTCAAAAAACAATCAGAATATTATATTTAATATAAAAAATTTCAAAGGAGAATTTTCAAAAAATGAATGGATTCCTAAGACACCCATATGAATTTGGTGGAGAAACTGATTGGACGAAAATTTGGGGACCTGTACGAAATGTTTACATGGGACGAAAGTTAGGGATTAACAATATTGATACAACAATCTTTGCTACTCATCCAATTAATGGCGATATTTATAAGTATAACTCCCCGAACAATTGGACAAAAATTGGTGGTCCCGGGAGTATGTTTTCTGCTGGCGAAGATACCCTTTACGGGGTATCACCTGACAAAAGTGGTGTATACCAATGGATGGGGACTTCAGCTAATCCAAATCAATGGATACAGATTGGTGGTCTAGCAGATAAAATTTTTGCGAATGGTAATACAGTTTACGCTACCAATCCAACGACTGGTGACATTTATCGATATAACGGAGTCCCTTTGAGCTGGACAAAAATTGGCGGTCCTGGTAGTACATTTGCAACTACAGCTAATCCAAATCTAATAATTGGCTTATCACCTGATAAAAGTGGTGTACACCAATGGACAGGGACTTTAGATCATCCAAATCAATGGAAATCGATTGGTGGTCCAGCAGGGAGTATCTATGCTGGTGACACCTTTTATGCCACAAATCCGACTAATGGCGATATTTATCGATATAACGGAGTCCCTTTGAGCTGGACAAAAATTGGTGGTCCTGGGAGTATGTTTGCTACTAGTGATTCCACTTTGGGGGTAATATATGGTTTATCACCTGATAAAAGTGGTGTATACCAATGGACAGGAACTTCAGTTAATCCGAATCAATGGATACAGATTGGTGGTCCAGCAGGGAGTATCTATGCTGGTGGAACTAACTTATGTGCTACAGACCTTCGCACAGGAGATCTATATTGTAAATTTTCTTTTCTTCGACCACATCTACATTAACATGTGGTTCAACCGAGATACGCGTATAAAGTATCTGTATCAACAAAAGAGCAAATCTCCAAGAGATTTGCTCTTTTGTTAGTAGTTTAAACATTCTTCAATTAATTGAGTTGGTCTAACTTTTAATGCTCTAGCTAAGGGAAATAGAGTATTTATTATAGGCTTCTTTCTCCTCTTTCTAATAAGACTTATATATGTCCTATCTAATCTAGATTGAAATGCTAATTTTTCTTGACTTAATTGTAAATTAGTTCGGCGCCTACGCAATACAATTCCAAATGCTTGCTCAACTTTCAAGTGATCACTCTCCAATTAGTACTAAACTAATTTTGAATAAGTTTCCCATTCTTTCTTTAATAGGTACCTTTTCATAAAAAACTCCACATATATTATGTAAGGAGATTATCCCATGGTTTCTTTACAAATAGTAGGTGGGGAATATTTGATCCCTACATATAAAGTTCAAATAATAAAACGAAAAGATGTTTTGTATACGACGGAAGTCTATAGGTGGATGGAGGATTGTGGATATGAGTTTTGGAGTTCTATTAATCAAGGGTTTTCTTTGATAGATAGTGAAGGTCATGCACAGAAGATAGCTCTTGAACAGCTGAAGGGGTATTCGAGAGAAAATCTTAATATAACTGTTTTGAATAATTAAATGCATAAATATATATGTGTTGTATAAGTGTTAATGATATGTTGGAGTGGGGAAAAGGGTGGAAAGAATTTGAGGTTATTCGTGGAAAAGAGGAGTCTGTGACTCAAATTGCCACTGTTAAAGAAGAGGATAAAAAAGTGGCTTGTATGATTAAGTTAGTTAACCGTTACATTCAGGAAGGAACGAATTTAATAGATACATTAGGAACTATATTTGATTATGATCACTTTTGTAGACAGTATAGCAATGAGAATGAAAAGAAATGGGGAGCTTATGAATTAGTTAAGCAATTAAAGGTTGAGGTATGTCCATACTGTAATAGGCAATTTATCACTGTATCTGAGCCAAATGAAGAAGAAAAAGGTAGAACAAGACCACAATTAGATCATTTTTATAGTCAGTCTAGATTTCCTTTTTTAGCAGTTTCTTTTTTTAATCTTATACCTTGTTGTCATGTTTGTAATTCTAATTTAAAAGGAAATCAAGAATTTTCAATAGACACTCATATACATCCATATGAAAAGGGGTTTGGAGATTTGGTTCAATTTACTCTCCAATTTAAAGGAGGAAATGGGCAATTAGATTATTTAAAAGCCTGGTACTCAAATCCTGATATATTTTCTATTGGGTTTAAAGTGAACGAAATTGAAAAACAAAAGTATGATGATAAGGAAATTGAGTTGTTACTTAAAAGAATAGGCAATAATAAAAAAACATTTAAATTAAATTCATTATATAACTCTCACACAGATTATGTAGGAGAGATACTTTTGAAATCTTTAAAATACAATGACGCTAAAATTGATTCATTATGTCATGAATTCCCTAATCTGTTTCCTTCAAAACATGATGTAGTAAGAGTAGTATATTCTAATTATGTTGATACTGCACAATTAGATAAAAGAGTTTTATCCAAATTAACAAGAGACATTACTCAAGAATTCGGAATAAAATATACCTAATAAGTTAGTAATACCGCTCCTTAATCCATAAGAAGCGGTATTAGGCTTTTATAGATATGTTTTCTTTAATAATAGTTTTAATTCTTCGATACTTAACCATGGTTTACGTCTATGTAACATTCTATGACAATTAGAGCAAACCATTATAATATCCTCAAGTCTAGTCTTTTCTCCTTTTTTTAGTTGAGATACAGGTATTATATGGTGTCCTTCAATATAATCTTTTCCTAATTCACCATATGTTTTATAGAAGTCAAAGCCACAAATTTCACAGAAGAGTTTCCCTCCATTTTGCTGTTTAAAGTGCTCTTTTGCCAATGGAATGACTTGGTTATTACGTTCATAGGACAGGTGAGTTCTAAGTATTTGTTTACCTTCAGAAAAACCCTCCTCAAGATCGATTAAATCCCAATCATTATTGTTATCGAAGTCCCTTAATCCCCAACATCCATTTCCTTTACCATTTACAGCGTAAAATAAGTCCTGTTCCCCTTTATAAATATCGCATTCACTAGAATGATAATAGATGGTCTTTCTAATTTGTGCACTTATTGATTTTTCATGCTGATATTTACTTAGGTCTATTTTATTACGTTCCATAACTTTGGTTTTAATTTGACTTAGTGTTCCATCTCCACCTAACTCTGTTAATATTTCTATGATTTCATTCAACCAAGGGTTGTTATTTGTCATGGGTATTCCTCCGGGTAATGCATATTTGATTAGAATTTTAATTGGTAAAAACATCAAAAAAACAATTAGAAAATTCATTTAATCTATTTACTTAGGTAAATAGTAGTGGTCTAATAAATATAGAAAGAACGAAAGGGGGGAAACAAATTGGCAAAGTTAGCACTGATACTAGGAATGATACTTACAGCACTAACAATCATTGAAAAAGTCCTAGTCATCCACGAAAAAGTAAAAAAGCTCAAAACCAACGAAAACGCCCAGCCAGACGTAAACGCAAATGATTTTGAGCGGAAGAGAGAAGCGCACCTTCTCTCTTCTATACACATTATAACAACTTGCCAATTTGTAAACAATATGAAGAAACCAAGTAATTCATCGAACTTCTTAATTATTTTTGTTACACTGTTTTACTTTGCATATTTTCGAGATTCAGTTGAAGCGAGTATTTTTAAAACTGTTTTGGATATCGTGTTAATCATTCTTTTAGTTCTTTATATAATAAATACGTCATTACGACTTTATGGGATTTTTAAAGAAAAAAGAGGTGAATAAAGTGTACAAGTTTGAGGATAAAAAGAAACTACTTTCTTTTTTACATGATGAGGTATTAACGACACCAGAGGTAATGGATGTTTTAGGCATTAGTAAAGCGAGAATTAGTAAAATGATTAAAGATGGTAAACTTGTGCCATTTAAGAAAATGGAACGAGTAAGTTTGTTTCTACGTGAAGACATTGAAGAGAAGAAGAAGGAATTAGAAGTCTTGCGTAATAAATATAGACCATATGAAGAGGCAAAGTCATTTTTGTACAAAGATTAATTATGATAAACATTAATATTAAATGTCTTAACTTTATATTAAGTTTTATTGATTTTATTTCAACCTCCTTTTATTCTTGTATAGAGGAGGTTGATTTGTATGAGAAAATTGCGTAAAGACATTAAAGTAATCGCCCAATTAGTTATATTTTTGGCGGTTTTTACATTAATCACTGTAGTATTTAATGCTATAGGAAATATGGAAATGTTAGTAGGGATGATTCAGGAGACTTCTAAGTTAGGGATAACCATAATAATAGGTTTAATTGCGATTGCAATTGCTTGTATATCTTTTCAAAGTCTAGAAGCTAGAAAAGAGAACAAAAACTTTTATATGAATTATTTGACGTTAATGCTTATTGCACTACTCTTTTTACTAACTATTTTTTGGTTCCCGTATTTACCGATAGATTCTAACGAGTATATGTATTATTTCATTTTCATAGTTTATTTTCTTCTTGGGACAGTTTTGTTAGGTCTTTCTTTAATTGGGACTCATAAAATTATTAAAAAGGCATTTGAATAAAGTTAGTTGAAGAAATAATCCTAATATAAAGGGTTATTTCTTTTATTATAGGGATAGAAAAAAGAGATGAAGATACATCATCTCTTTTATACGTTCTTGTTTTCAGTAACACCTAAATGTTTTTTTAATGCATCTTGTAATACTTGTGAGTAGTTTACATTATTAGCTTTTCCCATTTTATCAAGCCAATGGGGAATAGTTAATGTTTTCTTTACTGCTTTATTTTCAATTTCACTACGGAATGGTGGCATCCATACTTCCATTAATCCGATTACTTGATTCTCTTTAGTTTGAATAGAAGCTGGATTAGAAGCTGATGGAATACTTCCTTTTTGCTCTTCTATTTCGTATAGATGAGTTGCTAACGTCTTTTTAGCCATTTCAAAGGCATCTTCATAGTTAGTACCATTAGCATGACAATCTGCTAAGTCGGGAAATGTAACAGTAACCTGTTCATTAGAAAAATCAAAAATAGATGGGTAGATGTAGCGATCTTGGTAAGTGCTCATTTTTTTTCCTCCTGCTAAATATGGTGTAATGGATTTACTTTTTAAATTTCTTGATAATCGAAATGGTAAAGACCAGAATCCATAAAATAATCACTATTAAGTAGATAGTGTCTAACATTTGTAAATTAGGAAAGTCTGTAACAATAAAGAAACGAATTGTTAAAAACAAACAAATAGTATTTAAAATCAATGAAGTTTTTGACATATAGATATGGGAGATGATAATATTTTTTTGGGAAACCCAACCAGTTGGTTGAGTTTCCCATTGGGTGACTTGCGTTTTCTTCGCTTAGGTTTTCTGCTTGGTCGGCTGGAACCTTTGCGTTGAGGACGCTTATTTTTTTCTTCTTTGCTTTCTTTCAGAAGTATGTAGATCGCTAAGATGAATGAAGAAATCCCGCTTACTTTGTCTAAAATATCTAGAATGTCCATCTCCCTTATTCCCTCCTTTCTTCACACGTGTTATAACACGTGTGAAAGTGATTTGGTTGAATAATTTATATTTTTATAAAATAATATAAGGATATATAATGTTGAAAGGGAAGTTATTGAGAGTATTTTCATTCAATATAAGTTTGTTCAATAGAGGTAAAAGCTTCATTTTTGTCGTACAAAAGCCAACTAATAGTAGATGGTGATTAATTACAATTATGTTATATAAAACTTCATTTACCGTATTGGGTAATAAATTATATAAATCTTTGTAGGCACTACGGTCATTCTTGTAGCGTCTTGTTTGTTGTTAAAGGAAGATAACAAAACAAAAGAATACAATGAACGAAAAATTATGAAACCTTTCAAAATTTTTCGTTTTTATTTTGTATAATGAATCTAATTAGAAAAGGGGAGATGTTGGTGTGAGGAATTTGAGTCGTTTTACTAATCCGTATTTCGAAACGAGAGGGGAAAAAGAAAACGGAGTATACGAAGTAGTTAGGCATAAAGGGAATGAGCAAGTTCCGTTCAAAGAAAAATTCAATTCATTAAAAGAAGCTAGGAAGTTCATTTATCAATATGCTCATAAGAATCCGGAGTGGTTAAATATAAATGGTGATATAAGTGAATTTAACTTTAAAGAGGATAGAAAACAAAATTCTTGGCATGGAAACGTTATTGAAAAGGTATATAAAGTGCTATATAAGGACTTAAATGAATGGAATGAGTGATTATCAAAGTAGCGAATCCGCTACTTTTTATTTTATAAAGGAATTAACGGAGGGAGGGGCTAGACAAATTACTTTCTATTAACATAGAAGGTGGTGGGTGAATGGCAAGGGTGAGTAATGAACTTGAAGGGTGGAAGGATATAGAGGATTACGAAGGTAAATATCAATTCAGTAGTTTAGGCAGAGTTAAAAGTTTAGATAGGATTGTTAGACATAGTGGGAATCATGAAAGGATACAGCAAGGGAAGATATTAAAATTAACACTTAACTCTGTGAGTGGGTACTTGCAGGTGGCGGGTTCTGTTGATGTAGGATTAGGATTTATGATTGATGCAAAAGTAAATGTTAATGGTCACCGCAATATACAGTTCACAATAGCAAAGGCAAAACATACTATGTAACAGCAAATGAAGCCTATGTGTATGTGAAGTAAAAACAAGAGCCGTCAAATGACGGATTTTTTTATTTTATAGCAATTAATTAACTTATACCTGTTAATCACAAACAACAGGTATGGTATAATTATATATGTAAGGGAGGTGAGAAACATGGATTGGGACTTAACAGAAAAGGTTCTTGAAAATCTAGCTTACATAGTAGGCATGGTGGTAGGAGTCACAATCACAAAGAAAAACATAAACGATATGAAAGACAGAAAGGAGAAGAAAAAGCAAGAAGAAATAGAAAAAAGCCTAGCCCGCAAGACTAGACGCAAATAACACAACGGGGGAAAAAATTCCCCCAACCTTAAAAAAATTATAACACAAATCCAATCCATGTAAAAATGAAATTAGATAGAAACACTATCGTATTAGTATTATTTTTAATATTAGTGGTTACAGTGACAGATTATAGAGCAACAGAGATGACCACCTACTTAGGCATTATGGCTACGGTGATTTTAAGTGTAGCATTGATTATTAATTTAATTGCTATATATATGAAAGGAAAGGGTGAATAATATGGATAATGTAAGTGAGGAAGATAAGCGTAAGATAGCACAAGAAGTTGTGTTAACAGCTCCTGAAACTGCAAATGTTTTAGGTGTTACAACTCAGCGATTACACACGCTTGTAAAACAAGGTCGTATAACACCTTTGAAAGTATCAAATCGAATTGCAGTTTATTTTCGTCCTGATGTAGAAAAGTTAGCGGAAGAGTTAGCGCCATTAAGAGAAAAATTTCGTCCTTTTGAATAAATAGAGCCGATTCCTATTAAAGGAGTCGGCTTTTTTTATTAGGATGTTTAGAATTTACTTTTAGATAATGCCTTAAGTATTGGATTTATGATTTTACTCAGTAAACGAAATGCGTTAAATATAGAGCGTACAAACTTCATGAAGATGAACCTCCTAAAATAAAGGACATATCTTATTCCTTTATTTCTTTTATTGCGTTTAGTGAATCGTTAAAGTATGTCAAACCATCCATTACAGATTGTTCATACCCTTTAACCTTTTCTTTATCCCTTTCGTCTAAACCTGAAAACATGCCGTCTACTGCCTTTTGATATACTATTAAGGAATCTATCAGTCCGATTTGTAAATCTGTGTACTCCTGAGGTGGGTGAAGGGATTTTATCTTGTCAGCCTGTATTTGTACTTTATCATACTGCGCTTTTAATTCGTCTTTATTTGTCAATAGTGTTTTATCTTTTTCAATTATTGGTTTCGTTGCGCGTAATTCAGATTCAAACTTATTAGCAAGTTTATACACTGTCTCTTGATACTCTTTTATAGTACTGAATCTCGTATTGTCTTCTATCTTGTCTTCCTTTTTAATTACATCTTTCTCTTTGCTTGCTTCTTTTTTACTAGCTTCTTCATCTTGTATTTTCTTCTCTAACTCGTCCTTCTCTTTACTTATTTTTTCTTTACTAGCTTTTTCATCTTGTATCTTCTTTTCTAACTCTTCCTTCTCTTTATGTAGTTTATCTACTTCTTCATTTAACGATTTTATAACATCCTTATCAGATCTTGTTTCAGTTTTCTTTTCTGACTCTGCTACTTGTAAGCTATCAGTTTTCTTTTCTTTTTCTATGTCATTATTTGAACAACCTATCCCTGATAACATGATTGGGAGTGCTATACATATTAGTTTCTTGTTCTTCATTTCTCCTACTCCTTTAATTCTTATTTAATAGATTCACTCTATACTCTATTGTTTACGTCTTTATCCTGCTTACTTGTTTTCTTAGCGTTTCCTTGCTTTCATAACTACTTCACTTTCTAATTCCATCATTTCAAATGTATCACCGTTAAAGGATTTTATCTTGAATTCCGCATATGGTGGTAAGTCTATACCTTCTTTCTCTGAACCATGCTCTATAAACTTCTTATACGTGAAAGTCATTATTTTCTTAATCCCATCGTACTTCCATTCACCCAACATATGAGTTTGTTTACGCTCTTCTTTGTCTTCACTCTCATACATTAAGAATGTACCATCTTTCTTTAAGTCAAAACCTAAATTAAATTCACCATTTCTATATGTACCCCAATCAGCGACTAACTCTTTACCGTTTGCGGAGATATTAACAGTTCCTTCATTAGCGTCTTTTATTTCTTTCTGTTTCTTATCCATTACTTTCTGTTGTACTCCAGGGAATTCTTTTTCAAAATCTTCGAATGATGTTTCCCACATTTCAGGTCCAGAGTCTATATCACGCATACCTTTTTCTACAACTTCTTTTAGTCTTGCAGTACTAATACCACCAACCATAAACTTTCTAACATCTTCTTCTACTCGGTTTAAGCCTTCTCTACTATCTTTTATACCCGATTTTATAACATACTCATGGAATTCTTCATGCTTCTTAGGTGGGTTTACAGCTTCTAACTCATTTAGTACCAGTCTTGTATCTGTGATCGCATCTATAGTAGGTTTTGTAAGTTCTCCACCATCATCAAACATTGTTTTAATTTCTTTATCTAGTCGATCTAATTCTTGTTGTAAGTCCAGACGTAACTCAAATAAACGAGTGACATATTCTTTTTCTGATAGTTTCTTTGTACTTACGTCTTTCTTACCTACCGTATCTGTAGGATACCCCTCAACATTATCTATATCCTTCTTAGATTTGCCTGTATCGGATTTCTCTTCTTTACTATAGGAGTCTAATTGGATTTCTTCTTTTGGCTTAGACTTCTTTTTCGCTTCTTCTTGTTCAGACTTGATTGTTGCTAATGCACCCCTTAGTTGTTGCTCAATTTGTTCATCGCTATAGTGCATTCTATTCATATCTTCTATTAATTTATCAGCTTTAAAATGTTTATCTACCAGTTTATACTCTGATTGCGTTAGTCCGTATGTTTCAGTAGTACAGCCTGCCATTAACATAACAGGTAAAGCTAACGTTATTAGTTTCTTTGCTTTCATTATGTATACTCCTTTTTGAAAGAATTGTAATTAATTAACATATGAAACCATAACATAAATTACGTAAATAAGATATATAAATATTTCATCTTTTATTGATAAGGTAGCGGTGAATGATTCACCGCAATATAAAGTGAAAAACTCAAAAATTAGTGTCTTCTATATTACAGCTAATTGAACATATGTAGAGGTACCATAAAATAAAAAAGCCCTTCTCGAATGAGAGGGCTTTGCTATTTTATAAATCAAATTGAACTTGTTGACCATCAGTAATCGTATCATACGACTTTTGCTGGTATGTTGAACTTGTAATGAATTTGACATTAGTAATATCTTTTGGATCTCCATTAAAGAACAAACCTAGGACACGTTCTTGTTTAACTTTCCCAAAGTAATCAAAGGAAGTGCTTTTTTCTGTAATGAAATTACGATTTGCTTCTAATTGTTCGCCATTACTTAGTACTACCTTATCAAAATTAGAGAAGCTAATATTCTCATCTGAGGTATTTTCCACAGTATAAATAACTTGAATATAATGTAGTTTTCCATCGTTAGTAGGTGTAGCTTGATAGACTTCTTTAGCCCCATTTAACGTTTGTTCTGAAAGGTCAGATAGTTCAAAAAGCTTGATGTTTTGAACAGTCATTTTAATTGGAGCTACATCAATAGTTTGATTAATTTCTTTAATTTTCATAAGCTCAATAACTCCGCCCTGAGCATTGTATTTTTGCTTTTCTCCAACTTTAGTTAGCAATGTTTTTTCGTTAGTTTTCGAATTGCTTTCTTTAATACCTTTTTGGTCTGAGGCAGTAGGCGCACTCTTTTCTTCTGTTTTTTCTTCTGAGCCACAAGCCACAAGTGCTAGGGAGAAAAATACAGAGACAAGTAATAATAGATACTTTTTCAAATTAGTTCCTCCTAAAATATATTGCGATATTAAGTATAACAGATATATGTCGATTTCGTAGGATAAAATTAGATTTACAGGAAAAATATTCTTGAATGTTGTCGACTTAAGTCAACTTATAGTGTGTTATAAGAGTATAAAGAATAGGAGGTGAGCAAAGGGGATTGGATAATAATCTTAGGTGTATAGCTACAACAGCAACGGTTTTCTCTCAAGTAACCGCAGGTGTTAAAAACATCGTAGATACATACTACAAGATAAAAGAGGAAAAACAAAAGAGTCGCCCCGACCAAGGAAACGACTCAGAATAAGCACACAGGGGAGGGAAGCCTCTCCTGCATTTAAGATTATATCACATTCCATATTATTATGAAAAAATTTATCTGGACGAATCTACCTGTAGTCATTGTTTTAGTGTTTATTGTATCTCAATTTTTGATTATAATAATTTAAACACTTGGGATTATATCTGTATCGTTGGTACCATACTAGCGATAATTCTAATGATAATCAACATGATTATTTTGTATATAAAGGAGAAGAAAAATGTATAACTTTGAATCTAAGGAAGAACTAATAAAATTCGTAAATGATGAAATAGTGAATACTTCAGAGGCATTGAAGATTTTAGAATGCTCAAGGCAGAATTTAAATAAGTTGGTGAAGTCGGGGACGTTAGTACCCATTAAAGAGATGGTTCGAGATAGGTTGTTTTTTAAAAAGGATATTTTAAATAGGAAAGAACAGATGAAAAAATAAAATAGGCCTAAGTTATTTAGGTTTGTTTTATTTTGTGGGGCACCCACGAACCCACCCACAATTCACCCACAAAATAAAAAGATTGTTACTTTTGAAAGAGCAGATAAAACAAATAAGAGGAGAAATCCAAGCAGAAACAAAACGTGAAAAAAGGAATGTCATTTAAAGGAAGTGACTGTTAGGTATATAGTGAGAGAGCAAACAAGTGATAAAGTGATTTATTTGTTATTACAACAAATTAGTTAAGGAAGACTTAAATACAAGTGGTTACTAAAGTAGTGTCTTTTTTAAATTGTTCTCCTTTAATGTACCTCATGTATCAGTCTTCTTATCTTATTTTTTCTACGAGTCATCCCAGCTTCAGAAACTGTGTAACGGAAACCAAAGAAACATGAAGCCAATTAATACAGTAAAAGAACAATTTAAAAATATGTTGAGATTTTGAACTACCCCCACTTTCACTTCGTTTAGAAGTGAGGGATTCCTAAGTAAAGAGTTCTATCGAACTCTAATTGATTAGGCTAACCCCGCAGTCCTTGCGGTTAGAAGCCTTATCGCTTCATTCTTTATATTGATACTTGCGTTAATATCCCTATCATGGTGTGTACGACAAGAAGGACAGTCCCATTCACGTAGGTTTAGATTTTTAACGTCTTTATTTTGATATCCACAACAAGAACATAATTGGCTGGAAGCAAATGTTTTCGATACGACAATGACTTGTTTGCCATACCATTTTGCTTTATATTCCAACATGGTTCGAAACTGTGACCAAGATACTTCACTAATTGCTTTTGCTAACTTATAATTCTTTAACATATTTGATACTTGCAAATCCTCTATACCGATAACATCGTGGTTTTTGATGATTTCAGTTGAGATTTTGTCCAAGTAATCTTTTCTAGCATTTGATATGTATTCATGAATTCTAGCTACTTTTACCCGTTGTTTATTCCAGCCAGAAGATCCTTTCATTCTTCTAGAAAGAATACGCTGTGCTTTCGCCAACTTATCTTCTAATAATCGGAAAAACTTCGGATTTTCATAGGGTGTTCCATCTGACAAAATGGCGAAATCTTTTAGTCCTACATCTATCCCAATGTAAGAATGTGTTTTCGGAAGTTCTTGTACTTCTGTTTCAACTAATAGTGACACAAAATATCTACCAGAAGGGTTCCGTCTAACCGTAGCATTTACAATACGTCCCTTTACTTCGCGACTTTTGGCAAATCGAACAAGACCTAGTTTTGGCAATTTTAATTTATTTCCTACGATGGCAATGTTTTCATTTGTTTGTTTTGTAGTGTAAGATTGTACGTTATTCTTCTTGGATTTGAAACGCGGGGCACTATTTTGTTTTTTGAAAAATCGTGTATACGCATCCGCAAGGTTGCGAACAGAAGACTGAATCGCAATACTATCCACTTCTTTGAGCCAAACAAACTCTTTCTTCATGGCAGGAAGTTTGGCAGAGCATGTACCATATGTTAAACCTTTTCCAGTCTCTTTGTATGCGTGATCCCATAGGAAAAGGAAATGATTGAATACAAAGCGAGAACAACCTATCGTTTTGTTAATTAGAATTGCTTGTGTCTGATTTGGATAGATACGAAACTTATATGCTTTATTAATTATCATTTGATTCACCTCCATTTCGATATATGACTATTATATACCAAACATATATTCGGTGGATAGTGAAGTAACACTTTATGTATATCGAACAATTAAGATGGCTTCCTGCCATCCCTTGTTCGAAGCCAATTTATCTCCCACCTACTCACTGGGCTGTGACCCTTCACGCTCCTTGAGGAAGAAGTCTTCTTGGCTAAAATGATAAAATGGTGCCAAGAAAGGATTGATCATTTTATGCTTCTACAGTTCATACAATAAATTGATGAATTTCTAAAAGTGGAACCATATTCGGAAATTTAGGCTGATGGTGAGTGAAGCAAAGATGCTTGGTGTTGTGAAAAATTAGGTAGTTTAAAAGGGGATTTTTTATGAAGAATGAACGAGTAGTAACTTGTAATAAAAAAGGAAGTATTGCAGTCGTTACAATTCAAAATCCACCAGTCAACAGTTTAAGTTTAGAAGTAGTTCAACAGTTAGTAGATGTATTAGAGGAAATAGAAATTGATAATGATATTTCAGTCGTAATTATAACTGGGAGTGGAGAAAAGGCCTTTGTAGCAGGAGGGAATATAAAAGAATTTCCAGATTGGATGGGCAAAGGTGAAAAATATGCCGAGATGAAATCATTAGAATTGCACCAACCTCTTAAGCAACTAGAGAATCTGTCTAAACCGACTATTGCTGCTGTTAATGGGTTAGCACTAGGTGGTGGATGTGAATTAGCACTTGCTTGTGACTTAAGGATAATAGAGGAACAGTCTTTAATTGGATTACCGGAAATTACGTTAGGTTTATTTCCTGGGGCTGGAGGAACCCAACGCTTACCTAGATTAATTGGAGAAGGGAAAGCAAAAGAGATGATGTTCACAGGGAAATCGATTACAGCTAAAGAAGCAAAAGAAATAGGCTTGGTTAACTACATTACCCCTCGAGGAGAGGCGTTAAATAAAGCAAAAGAGATTGCAAGGGATATAAGTAAATTTTCTCTTCCGGCTCTCGCCTATATGAAGTTGGCAATTCGCGAAGGGGCAGCAGTACCTTTACAAGAAGGGCTTGAAATTGAAGCGCGTTACTTTGGAAAAGTATTTCAAACAGAAGATGTGAAGGAGGGGGTAAAGGCATTTATTGAAAAAAGAATGCCGCATTTTACAAATAAATAGAATGGGACGAAAAAAGTAATCCAGGTTTATTCTATACTATGTCAACATAGATGCTGTTTTTAAAGCTATTTATTTGTTTTTCGCAACACCTTTCAGATCTAGTTCGTCTAATAAATAGATTTGTAGTAGCATGTCTATTTCAAAAGTGAAAATAAATAAAAAGGCGGAGGAATAGAATGGAAAATGGTACAAATGAAAAGGAAATAAATCAAACGCCTTTAGTAAGTGTATTAATTCCTACGTATAATCGTCCACACTACTTTGAAAAAGCTTTATGTAGTGTATTAGAACAAACGTATCCTAATATAGAAATTATAATAGGGGATGATAGTACAAACGACGAAACAGAGAAAGTGTTACAAAAGTACTTGTATGATCATTCAAATATTATTTATATAAAAAATAGGTCAACTCTTGGACAATTTGAGAACTCACGTATGTTATTTCATGAAGCGAAAGGTGAGTATATAAACTTCTTAATGGATGATGATTTATTTCATGTAAATAAAATTGAAAAAATGATGAAATACTTTTTAAATGACCTAGATAATGAAATTAAACTTGTAACATCCCATCGCCAAGTAATGGATGCAGAAGGAAACCTATTGCCAGATGTTTATTCAACGATGCGTTTATTTTATACAGATACAATTATAGATGGGTCACAATTAGGAAAAATGGTGATTATGAATCAAAAGAATTATATAGGAGAACCGACAACGGTTTTATTTCGTAAAAGTGATTTAACAGAACCGTATGGTGTATTTGATAAAAGGCGGTATCTTTGCAACGTAGATGTAGCTTCATGGTTATCCTTACTAAGTAAAGGGAAAGCAGTATATATAGCGGAGACACTCAGTTACTTTCGATTACATTCAAATCAGCAGTTAAATGAATCTAATAAAATGATGGATGGGTTAGAGGATTTTTCTCATAGTATTATTATAGCTGGAGAAAAATATGGTTTCTTATCCTCCGAGGAGGAGTTAGACAGAGCTATTACAAATTTTCTAGACTATGCAAGAAGAATTGTTCCATCATCCATATTATATTCATTGGACTACTATCAAAAAATCAAGCTAAAGAAAATAAATATTGAAAAGAAAAAACAGCGTATGAATATCAACTCGCACCTCCCAAAAGTCAGTATACTAATTCCTGCCTACAATAGACCTCATTACTTAGAATTAGCCCTCAAAAGTGCTTTGAATCAAACCTATGAAAATATTGAAATTATAATTTCTGACGATAGTACAAATGATGAAGTAAAAACAATGATCCAGCCATACTTAAAAGAACATGAATGTATAACATATGTTAAAAATGAAAATCCATTGGTGGCTGAAAATTTTAATCAATGTATAGAGCTTGCTACTGGTGAATATATAAATTTTTTATTAGATGATGATTTATTTCATCTTGAAAAGATTGAGAGAATGATGAAATACTTTTTTGAATTAGAAAACATTGCATTTGTGACGTCGTACCGTGAACTAATTGATGAGAATGGAGAGGTATTACCCCCCTCAACATTGAATATGAAAATTGCCATAGAAACTACAATTTTTGAAGGGGAAACACTAGGGAATTATATGTTGAAAAACTTGAAAAACGTAGTTGGAGAACCGACAACGGTTTTGTTTAATCGCAATTTTTTTGGAGGGAAATTTGGTTATTTTAAGGGGAAAGCGTATTCTTCTATTAATGACATTGCAACTTGGTTAGATATGATGAGGAAAGGAAAAGTAGTTTATATAGAGGAACCTCTTAGCTACTTTAGACAACATAGTGGACAAAATCAAAAACAAATGTACTTTATATTAATGACAATTGAAGAATGGATTGAATTAATTACAGATGCACATAATAGTGGGTTTTTAAATACTGAACAAGATTATAAAGAGAGTTTATCTTATTGTTTGGAGAATGCGGGATTTATACTTAAGGATGCAGTAAGAAGTGGAGAACTAGATCAAATTTATAATGAAAAGATAAAAAACGGGTTAATTAAACTAGTTACTCATATATTTGAGAAAAATATGTGTTATTGCCAATATTGCAATCAAGAATTTAAAAGTTTTTCTCCTTGGCCAGCACATTATGATTTTCTAAAATATGAATTTGAGATGTGGAATAAAGATACAGGTATCTGTCCAGTTTGCTATTCGATGGATCGTGACAGGTTGTATCGTGCGTACATTGAAACAGAGACGGATTTGTTAAGTAGGAATTATACTATGCTTCATATTGCACCTGAAGAGAAGGTAAGAGGGTGGCTTAACCAGTTTAAAAACATTACTTATACATGTGGGGATTTAGAACCAAAAGATTCTTTAATGGAGGAAATTGATATTACGAGAATTGCATACGAAAATAATACCTTTGATGTTATTTTATGTAGTCATGTATTAGAACACGTGCCTGACGATGAAAAAGCAATGCGAGAATTATATAGGGTACTAAAGCCAAATGGATGGGGAATTATTCAAGTGCCAATCGTAATGAATGTAGATTTTATTATAGAGGATAAATCTATTGTAACGCCATTATTGAGAAAAATAGCCTTTGGTCAAGAAGATCATGTTAGGATTTATAATCGATCGGGATTTATTCAACGATTAACAGATGCGGGCTTTAAGGTGGAATTGTATAACATAGCTCAGAAACAAGGAATAGAAATTGCTAGGAAATTCGGATTATCTGAAACGGATATGCTCTATATTGTCCGAAAATGATAGAAAGGAATAGGTGCATATGGAGAATATTCCTTTTTTACGTGCGTCAATTGTACCTGCAAACGAGTACTTAGATGAATTAGAGCGAATTGATATTTCCCACATATATACAAATTATGGACCTATAAATCAACGTTTTGAAGAAACAATTATGTCGGAATTTTTTCAGAACAGGGGAGCAGTTACAACAGTAGCAAACGCAACGCTAGGGTTAATGGCGGCAATTCAATGTAAGAAAAGAAAAAAAGGAAAGTATGCTCTTATGCCTAGTTTTACATTCCCTGCTACTCCATTGGCAGCTATTTGGTGTGGCTTGGAGCCTTATTTTATTGATATTTCATTAGATGATTGGTGTATGGATAAAACGGTACTTTTGGATAAGATTGATGAATTAAAAGAAGAGGTTGCAGTTGTTGTTCCATATGCAACATTCGGATCATGGATGGACTTGAAAGACTATGAAGAATTAGAGAAAAAGGGCGTTCCGGTTGTTGTAGATGCGGCACCAGGGTTTGGATTAATGCATGAGGGTGTACATTACGGTCAGAATTTTAGTGGTATGATTGTATATAGCTTTCATGCAACAAAGCCTTTCGGAATTGGTGAAGGTGGTATGATATATAGCCATAATGAGGAAGAGATAAATCAAATTAAAAGAATGGGGAATTTTGGATTTGATCATAATCGTGAATGTACGATGATGGGGTTTAACTGTAAAATGACTGAATATGCAGCAGCTATTGGGATTACAACGATAAATAAATGGAATCAAAAAATGCAAGAACGAACTCGTATCTCTGAATGGTATAAACAGTTATTACAAAGTACGGGATTAATCAAAAAAGGCTGGCAAGTTCAAAAGACAAAAGCAGTTATTCATCAATTTATGCCTATTCTCTGTTCAGAAAAAATTAACAATATGCAGATAATAGAAGAGTTGAAAAAGCAAAAGATAGAAGCTAGATCATATTTTTCACCATCTTGTCATCAACAAGATTTTTTTAAAAAATATAAGTCTACAGATTTAACAAATACAAATAAAATAGAAAAACGAATAATTAGTCTACCTTTATGGGAAGGAATGACAAAAGAAATCGTAGAGAAAATTATAATGTGTTTAATACAGAAGGTGGTGTCCACAGATGAATAGTTTTTATAGTCAAGAAGAGTTGAGCGAAATTGGCTTTCTATCTGTCGGGGAAAATGTATTAATAAGTAAAAAAACCAGCATATATAATCCAGGTGCTATATCTGTTGGAAATAATGTAAGAATCGATGACTTTTGCATTTTAAGTGGCAAAATTACAATTGGAAGTTACTCGCATATAGCGGCATATACAGCGTTATTTGGAGGAGAAATGGGGATTGAAATGCATGATTTTGCAAATATTTCATCAAAAACAATTGTATATGCAGCAATTGATGATTTTAGCGGAAATACATTAATGGGACCGACTGTTCCACATCAATATAAAAATGTGAAAGCTGGAAAAGTTATTTTAAAAAAGCATGCCATTGTTGGTGCGCATTCTATTATCTTTCCCAATGTAGTAATAGGAGAAGGAGCGGCAGTTGGCGCGATGAGTATGGTAAAAGAAAGTTTAGATGATTGGTATGTGTATGTTGGGGTGCCCGTAAGAAAAATAAAAGCTCGTAAAAGAAAGATAGTGGAATTAGAAAATGAATTTTTAAAAAACATTAATTCCTGAGTCGTTAAAAGATTTCGCTGCAAATTATCTCAAAAAAATAAACAAAGACATGTGTGTGTAAGGGTATATTATAAGATTACTAGTAGGTTGCAAAAAGTTAAAGAATTGTGCGGATAAAATTGTGATTTAAACCATAAATTTGCCGTTTCGGTAAGGTTATGGTTCTTTTTGTTTGTGGAAGAAAACTTATTATTGAGAGCACTACATGTCCATCGTCACTAAGATAGCCTTAAAGTGGACATAATTTCTTAAAAATGATACTACATAATAGTTAAAAAATACCTTTGTATCGCTCCTGCTTTATATAAAAATAGCAACATGCAATTGTTTATAATCTCCATTGCAAAGGAATAAGATAAGCTATAGAATTTAAAAGTATTTAAATGCCGGATATTGTTTAAATCATTTTAACTAATACTTAAGAGGAGAATACAATGAATAAAATAAAAAAGTTACTTAAACGTAAAACGACTTGGATAATTTTTATTCTTTTCGTACTTGTTTATGTAAATAACAGTTCTTTTTTTGCGAAGAGGGACGAGGGAAATCCTCTTCTTCTTGCTCATCGAGGACTTTCGCAAACATTTAGCATGGAGGGAATTGAGGGGGATACGTGTACAGCAGAACGTATAAATAAACCTGAACATTCTTATTTAGAAAATACAATTCCATCTATGGAAGCGGCATTTAAAGCTGGAGCTGACCTAGTAGAGTTTGATGTTCAACCAACTAAAGATAATAATTTTGTCATTTTTCATGATTGGACTCTTGATTGCCGTACTAATGGTAAAGGTGTTACAAGAGATTTTACAACTAAAGAATTACAAGCACTTGATATTGGTTACGGGTATACAGCTGACGGGGGAAAAACATTCCCGTTTCGTGGAAAAGGGATTAATCTTATGCCAACACTTGATGAAGTACTTAACCATTTTCCAGATCGTTCTTTTCTTATTCATATTAAAAGTGATGATGAAAATGAAGGAATCCAATTGGCTACTTACCTCAAGAAACTACCAGCGAAACGTCTTGCTCAACTAACAGTATATGGTGGTGATAAGCCGATTGCTTCGATAAGAGAGCACATCCCTAGTTTACGAACGATGTCAAAAGCAACCATGAAAAAGGATATTCTTACTTATATGGCGTTAGGGTGGACTGGTTACATACCTTCAAGCATGAAGCATGGAGAGTTACATATACCAGATAAAGTAGCTCCTTTGCTTTGGGGATGGCCTAATCGTTTTCTTAATCGAATGGATAAAGCAGATACTCGAATTATCGTTGTAGGAGGAAATGGGCTTGGATTTTCAAGTGGATTTGACTCATCTGAAGATATAAAACGCCTTCCAGATGATTATACAGGTGGAATTTGGACAAATCGCATTGATAAAATAGCACCTCTATATAGAAAATAAGGGATGACATTAAAAGCGGAGTTTTTTCATGTATTTGGCCATTTATATTTTAAAACAAGACCTATTGAAAATATTGAAGTTTGATCTACTGAAAAACCCCTCTGATTTCATATATATTATGGAAATCAGAGGGGTTTTTTTATGAATTTGACTTATTTAATGTACATTCATGCAAAAGTCCGACATGGATTAAAAAATAAACTGCTAGATGTACAAAATGAGCTTTATCTACATAAGTAACTAAATGTCGATAAAGTTTGGAGGTACTTTCAAAACATTCAGTTGATAGGCAGTGGAGGTTACATACCTTTGTTTAAAAAGTCAACGGCTCTATAATTAAAGCGCCTCTTGTTCAACAAACAGGTGCTTTAGTTGAATAAGATTAAACAACTATGTTATTGATTTTTGAGTTTAGATGTATTTAAATGAATAGAAATTAAAAAACTTTAAAGAGCCTTGCTACAATAAAATGTAGCAAGGCTCTTATATTTTTTATATTAAAATTAAATAACTTTATTATCAATTTGCATTTTAATCTATTATTACTTTTTTCCTCTTTTGTTTATTTATAGGGAATAGAGAAATAAATGAGATGGGAAAGCAAACTTTACAATGCTCCTTCGTATTTATAACTAAAAAGAGTCGAATACCTGCAAATAAAAGTAGTTTTTACCGATTATACTTTGAAAAAATCAAATATTATGGAGAAGATAGTTATGCGAAGTGGTGTAAGGCGTTCTTTTCCAGTAGATATTACGCATTAAATGCTCATGTGTATTGATAATCACTAGTTAACACTTCCATGTCTAAAGGCAGACTAAACTCCAGTATCATGAAATCTATGGTGTACGTTGAATGTATGAAATAGGAGGCTTCCATTTCATAAAGTTTGGCGGCGTAACGCAAATATTTCGGCTAATTTAATGAATAAATTATCGGACAAAAATAAGCGCTCTAACTTTGGGTAGAACGCCATTTTACCGTAATATATGGCCCGGAAAGGGCTCGAACTCAAGACCTCCACACTGTAAAGGTGGGGGGGGATTTTATTACTTTTCTTCCTGCATTATAAATTTCCAAAAACGTTTTAATTCTTCACGTTTTTGGGATGGAGCAAGTTTTATATCATTTAACCATTGATCTAGTTCTGAATCATTTCTTTTCCCTTCAGCATCAAAATCTCTCCCTAGAAGAAAATCAGTAGATACTTTAAAGTAATCTGCTATACGTATCAAGGTATTGTAATCAGGTTGACGTTCATTACGTTCATACATACCAATTGTACTTTCACTTAGTTGAAGGGATTGAGCTAGTTCTTTTTGCGTAATTCCTTTTTGTTTTCTTAAATCACGAATTATATTTCCAAACGTTTTCATTCTATCACCTGATAATATATTAACACAATATGTGTTAATATATTAAAACTTTTAAAAATTGATAATTGAAATCTATTGACAACACACTTTGTGCGGTTTATATTTTAATTAACAACACGAAATGTGGTTTTAGGGGTGAGAATGTATGAATTATGAAAGAGTAGCTGAAAATCTAATTAATTTAAGAAATGGGAGATCTAGAGAAGAGGTGGCAAAAGCAGTCGGAATCAGTATTAGTACATTGCAGATGTATGAAAATGGACAGAGAATCCCACGAGATAATATAAAAATAAAATTAGCGAATTTTTATGGTGTTACAGTTCAAACAATTTTTTTTGATTCAGAACAACACGAAGTGTGTTGAATAATGTTGGATTTTTAAGATGATGTAGTGATTTTTTAGAAATGTAAGTTTAGAAAGTGTTTTAGTCGATTTTACATAAAAAGGTAATGTTTTTATCGTTATATATAAATTAAAGGGGTGTATTTGCATGAACATGAAAACATTTGAAGTGCGTGAAAAACGATTAGCAGAACTATTAGGTGCAAAGGTACTATGGGAATTTATAAGTGCTGTCACAGAGGAAATTGAAAAGCAAGAACTAGAATCTACACCAGGATTATTAGAAGATCTATTCATACATGTAAAAGAAACTATTCAAATTCAAAATATGAATCAACGCATAACAAAAGCCCCTGTAAAAACAGAGGCTGATGGTATAAATAAAGATACAATATTTATGGAAGCATATGTAGAATTAATTAATCATAAGTTTGTTATTTCTGAGCTAGCTGTAGAGCTTTCATCTGTTCTAAAAGAATTAAATTGTTTTGTTCAATCATCTTTGCCACAGCTTCAAAGTGAGCTTGATTCTCAAGAACCTCAATCTGCTTCTCTTTAGGGAGTGATTGAAGTATTTCTTTTATTTCTTTACACTCGTATATGTTATTCTCCGAGTCTTCAATTAATTTATTGCGACGATTGGTGTATTCAAGTGCACCTAGAGTCGCTAATGCGCGAGAATCTAATCCTAGAATTTCCATGTATTCCTCTCCTTTCCTCTACAATAATTCGATAGGGGGAAGGAGATTCCTTTAATGATTTGCTAGAGTTTTTATATAGTTATATAACATGTTATTTATTAGTGGGAATGTTATTTAGCTGGAATACAATAGAATTAGACTTAAAAGAGCTTCAAAAAAGGATGAGAAGAAAGGGGAATCCAGTAAGGCTGACTCCTTTCCCTTAAATAATCTACTTATGGAACGGTTGTTTACTTGTAAAATGAATTTTAAATTGGATTCCTTGAGGGAGATTTGATCGACGGAGGGAATGGATAGATAAACAAAATTAAAGAGAATTGTAATGGAAAGAACTATAGGAAATATTTAAGGAGTTATTAGATAATATGTTTTTTAGTATTTAAGAAGAGTCCCATGTATAAATTATTACATATAAAAATAAACGATTAGTCATTAAATAGAGAGAAGGACACTAGTTATTTGTATAAATGGAATACCGGAGAGTAGGAAATTAATATAAGTAGAGAGTGCAATCCTCAGTATTTCTTGAATGTTAATAAGCATTAAACTTTATATTGCAACACTTACAGGTGATGCTCCAACTGTTACTATTGTATTTACGGTATAGTCAACGGAGTTAAGAATAGTAACTGTGTTTTGTTCTGGCTGTGCAATATAGATGAATTTTCCATCAGGGGTAAACGCAGCGCTTTTTGGGCCATTTATGGAAATAGTGCCTGTGGATTGATGTTGTGCTGTATCAATAATATTGATTTCATCTGTAGTTTCTTCTCCTAGCAATGCTACAGGTTGATTAGGTGAAAGAGCAAGGAACGAGTAGTAATATGCTCCAGTAAGAATATCCCCAATCTCTTGGAAAGTGGACAAGTCAATAACTGTAAGGGTAGTCCCAGACGCCACCAACTCTTCTGTAACATAAGCGAATCCGTCAAGCAAGCTGATTTCTATGAGATTTGGATAATCGTTTGAAGTAGGACGTTCTGCTACAATTTCTCCTGTGTTTAGATCAACCTTTACAATACTCCAAGTCGTATAATTTACGATGTAGGCGTATTGTCCATTCGGATCAATTGCTATACTTGAAAATCCATATCCTCCAAGCGAGATAGTATTAGAGATGGTTTGAGTTAAGAGGTTAATAACAGTAATGCCCATTGAACCAGTTAAAAAATTTAGTATATACGCAAACTGGTTATCCGGAGAAAATCCAATATCAATTGGGTCGTTTATCGAGAAAGTAGAGATAATGGTAAGTGTTTCATTATTAATTGTAGAAACACTATTATCATTTGAGTGCAAAACTAAAGTGTATGTTTTGTTTGGACTAACAGCAACTTTAATTGGCTGATATGGAAGATTGATTACATGCTGGACAGTCTTTGTTGCTGTATTAATTACTGAAAGAGTATTATCATCTCTATTTGCTGTAAAAGCATAAATAGGAGGATTTGGTGGTACTGGTAAAACAGAGAGGGTGCCATTTAAGATAAATGTATTTTTATCTTGTGGCGTAACTGTTAAACTCTTAAGTTTAAAGCTACTAAAATCAAAGCAGCAATTCGAATCAATTGTATAATAAACAATCTGATTGATAGAGAATTTATGCCATTTAGAAAAAGCTGCATCTCCTTGTCCATATTGATTTTGAACAGGGGAAATACTAACAAGCATTGTAAGTACTCCATATATGCGAACACTGTGTACTGGATAGGAACCATCTGGTAGATCAGTTTGAAGAAGGCAAGGGTTCGGTGCTTGCAGCGTACATGGTTCAAATGCACATTTTAATCGGTTTGTATTCCAAGTGACAGCACCGGTATAATTCGTATCATTAATTATATATCCTTCAGGAGCTGTAATTAAAACCTCAAAATCTACATATTGATTGCACGTACCTTGGCAAGGTAACATGTACTTCACTTCCTTTATCAAAAATTATGTGTTATTTCATGTGGTATATAAAGTTGATTACATACCGTATTAAGAAAAATAATTTTAGAACTTATGCCTTTTTATGAAATAATCATGTTTGAAAGGCATTTACTTGTTGATATGACATGCCAATAGGTGGCAATGCTCTATATTATGCTTCCTATTTTCTAATGCTTGTACATATCGTGGTTATTTTAATCGGGATAATATTTGATCCAATAATAGTAAAACACGTTGAGGTAAATATAAAATTGATCTCGATAGGTTAATGCTGATAAAGCGCTATTGAATTCAAAGAAGTCAAAGCATGAAAGGTGACACAGCGCTATGGCAGAAACGGAAATTGCATATGTACCACTAATAAGGATTGTGACGCTTAAGAGTGAGGGGGAGTAAGTCTAGAAAGCGATTAGAGTTTCCTGGTTTATTTTTCACATTAGAAGATTTTCTAGTTAGCAAGTCATATTGTGATTGAAGTTACTTATGGAATAGATTTTTACGGAAAATAATAAAAATTCATGGACAAACAAGATATCGCCTTTATCTTTTAGTGTATACAAAAAGAAAATCATAATTACCGGAACAGTTCGTTCTTTTTGTTTATATAATAATATAACTGAACTTTATTTATTGATAAGGAGTGGGATAATAGCTGCCTAAAATTATAGTTATTATGACTAGTTATTACAAGCCATTGTTTGTAGAGAAATCGATACGGAGCGTATTAAATTAGAATTGTCAATGTTCCGCAGTTTTAATTAACGAAGCATCTCAGCCAATTAAAGCTGTAAAAAGACCTGCACAAAAGATTACAAACAATGATCCATATATAATGGATCATTGTTCGACATGTATTGGGCTTCTATTTTGCCAATCGTTCAAAAAATAGGTTTCTTACTGGGATAAGAAACCGAATTTTATTGCATGAGGTATGCTATTTTTTTGAGATTGAATCATTTTTGGGTTTTTATCCGATAGATAAGATTTTAGATAAAAAATATATTAATTTAAATTCAATATATTTTTAGTTATTCGCGGAAGAAAAAAATGAATTTATACAATTATTAAACCATAAAGAACATGTAAGGAATTAAGAGAAGACTTAAGAAGAAAAAGAGGGTGAGACCTTGAGTGAAGTCTATTTGAAAAATTATTGGTTATTAAATTTAGAGTATATAAAGGTGTTTTCTGAATTAGTACATCATAACATTTCTTTACCTTTATTAAGTAATTTTTATCAATATTTAGAAGAAGATGTTAAAAGTAAGATGAAAAGTAAGGATTTTTATAAATATTTGTCTGTTGCACCAATAGAAGAAAAACAATTGCAGTCAGAATTTGAAAAATGGTTGCCTCTGCTTGAGCAAACAACAAAGAAAAGAGGATCAGATGGAGTCGTATTGCTTAATACTGATTATCTTCGTTTTTCAGCAGGTAATTTTTCGCATTTTAACCCTAAGTATACAAAAATATTAACAAGAGCAAAAAAAAGCGAGCTTTATGGTCTCCCTACGATTTGCACACTGGATTATACAAATAAAGTTCCTGATAGTTCTCATATTTTCATTGAAAAAGCTCAAAAAATTTTTTCAACATGTAAAGAACATCCGTTATTTTCTAATAAATTTTTTCAAACAAAACTACTCAATGATCTTCCTATCATGATTGAAAAAATTAATATGGCATATTTTATTTTTGAAGAACATGATATCTCGAGTGTGATTGTTGGTACAACAGAAGATATAACGAACCGAGTACTTACTCTTATCTCTAAAAGTAAGGGGATTCCAAGTTATTGTCTTCAGCATGGGGCCATAATGGGAGAAGAAGCGTTTTTTCCAATTTTCGCTACGAAACAGATTGTATATGGAGAGTATGAACGAGAGTGGTATTTTCGAAGAGGTGGAGCGGATTCTCAAATCGAGATATTGGGACACCCAAGATATGATGATATCTTTGAAAAGAAGCATTTAGAAAAAAAAGTACTTTGTAAGAAACTAAATATAGATCCCTCTAAGAAAATAATCTTTATAGCAACGCAACCATTTAAAACCCAAGTTTATGTTGAACTAACAAAACAATTGATGAAAGACAAAAATATTACAGTTATTATAAAGCCTCACCCTTGGGAAAAAGGTCGTAATTTAGTGAGCGAATATATTCATTTAAGTAAGGTATACCCTAATGTCAAGTATATTACAACTGAAGTAAGTATTTATGATGTCATTTCTAATTCAGATCTTGTAGTTATTTCTAATTCAACAGTAGGATTAGAGGCTATGTTATTGGATACACCGGTAGTTGTTTATAAATCTAAGTCAGAGGAGAGAGATTATAAATATTACGATGAATTAAGCTGGCTTGTGACTCATTCTATTGAAAACATGATACAGACAATCGAAAAAGTTTTATATGATTCTTCATATTCTGTAACTGCTAAGCAATTAAGGGATTACTTCATACAGAAAAATTACCCTCAAACAACAGTTACTCAAAAATTACAGGATTTATCTCGAAGCATGTAAGAGTGAAAAATCTTTATAAAACACCATGGATTATACAGCTAGACATCTAAAAATCGTATCGAACAAGGCCATAGACACGTAAAACGTCGTTGTGCTAGATCCTCAAGATTTTAAAACTCTCTTCAAGCCTCAAGTACAATAAAAGGAATTGAAGCCATTCATTCCTTATATAAAAAAACGGAGTCTTCAACCAAACTCCGTTTTTTCGATATACAATGAATTATAGAAATTATTGCTGCCTGTATAAAATTTATTTTCTTCAACCACAGATCTTTTACATTTTAGTTAATTTTGCAACAGAACTAATATTTCCAATCTAGTACTTCGTCTGGATTGAAATTTCACTACAATATGAAATTTCTTGTGGGCCAAGATGTGTGGGAGAAGTTTATTATTATGAAATCAGTGCGTTTCCTAATTTTTTCTGATGGGAATGGCAATACAGTTCGCTCTTCTTTTGGTCTTGAAGTTAAAAGTGCATTAATATTTGTTAAGTAAGTAGTTTTTTGGCTTTGATACAATTAGATAATTATATCAAAATGGTTAAATGATTAAGTATTCTTATGAAAAAACAGCAATTTTTTATCGTTATTTTTCTTTTTAGATGGGTTTAACACCTGATCGAATGGTTCCAGTTGAATTTTATAAAAAACTTGCTTTACCAATAGAAGAGATCACAATATAAAAAAACTCGATCTCAGCATTTAGTACTTTGGGATAATAGTAAAATATCTACTTATCTAGAATATCCCATGAGAAATTCCACCATCAATTGGAATAAAAGTACCTGTAATAGCACTTGCAGCATCACTAGCTAAAAAAGCTACAACATTACCAAATTCTATTGGGTCATTATATCTCTTCATTGGTAAATTTTTTGTGATTTCTAATTCGATATCTTCAACATTTCGCTTTTGTGTTTTAGACATTTCATTTAATAATTCTAATGCGCGAGCAGTTTTGAAAGAACCAGGTCCAACAGTATTAACTGTAACTCCATAACTAGCGTATTGATGAGAAAGAGTTTTAGAAAGAGAAGCTAGTCCAGCCCTATATATGTTTGATAAGGTAAGCATTTTTGAAGGCTCTTTTGCAGTAAGAGAAGAATTTATAATAATTCTTCCCCACTTACGAGAAGACATATCAGGAATTAATTGTTTAGTTAAATAAATGACGGGCAATAACAGATCATTGTGTGCTTTACAGAAATCTTCAATAGTTAAATCCTCTATCGTTCCAGCTTTAGGACCAGCCACATTTGTAAATAAAATATCAATATTTCCCAGTTGCTTTTTTCCTTGCATAATAAGTTTATTTAAATCCTCGATGCTAGTTACGTCGGATGGGATTGCTAGAACTTCTCCTTTACTACCAATATTACAAATTTCTTTTTTAGCTTTTTCTAATTTTTCACTTCTACTTGTAATAATTACATTATGTCCATCAAAGTATAATCTTTTAGCAACTGCTAAGCCAAGTCCATCAGAACTAGCTAACACTAATGCGGTACGTCTTTCAATTTTATTCATTAAATCTCCTCCAACATATCTTCATATAATTGATCATCTTTACTTACATCATATTTTAAAGTTCTACCTATAAAATTCTTAGCTTCTGAAGGTTGGGTACCTGTTCCAGGGCGCTTATATGTTAAATCACTCCATTGGATTTTTGTACCTTTAGTCATATCACTACAAGCTACCAAGGACCTACGAGTTAATATAAAATTTGCATCATCCGTATGCCGGCGCTTTATCGGCACACCCATTGCTTTTTTAATATTACGTATATCAGTTACAAATTGATTTAGTTCATGAGGATTAATAGAAACTTCATAGTCAGGTCTTTTTATTGTAGCGTCTAAACTGAAGTGCTTTTCTATAACGTGAGCACCTAACGTTACTGCTGCTAAGGAGATAGCTGTTCCTGCAGTGTGATCACAGAAACCTACTGGATAATTAAATTTTTTTAGTGTCTCCATTACTCTAAGATCAACTTCATTAGGTGGAGTCGGATATTTAGTATTCGTTTGATATACAACGACATTTTTTCCACCAGATTTTTCAATAACTTCTAAAGCAGCTTCTATTTCAGGTAACAATGCACTTCCAGTAGAAAGAAATATAGGTAAACCAGTTTTTGCACATTCAGCCAAAAAGGGATGGCATGTAATATCCCCGCTAACTATTTTAAGAAAATCAGCACCTGACTTGACAATAAACTCAAGAGATTTAAAATCTACAACACAAGCCGTCGTAGATAATCCCAATCTATGTGCAGTATCAAACAATTCGATAATCTGTTTGTCTGATAATCTCCATTTATCCCAATCTAATTTGGTCTTAGAAGATTTTCTACAATCAATGTCATTATAGGCTATATGCTGAAAAGTAACGGCATCAGCCATACTTGAGTTGGCAACCTCGACCATTTTTTTCGCTTCAATAAATGAACCTGCATGATTAATCCCAGCCTCGGCAATTACAAAAACTGATGAATCATCACCAATTAGCTTGCTATTAATATTAAATTTCTGCATCAGCAATCTGTCCCTTCTTAAGGTAACTACAACATTGCAGCAGTTGTATAGAATGTAATTTTTAAGTGAATTTGTAAGGGATTGTTAGCATGATTTTTATTGAGAAATGTTTAAACAGAAGTGAAGTACAAATAATTACATTCTATAACAGCTGCAGTGTTTATTTAGGAGAAGACATACCTACCTTTTTTAAACATCATCTGGAATCTTTTTATGATATTTTAAATCTTTCGCTTTTATATTTTTCAGCAACTTTAATAACGTATGAACTAATAAACGAATTTAGAACGTGAAATAAGTATTTTTCAAAATAATTATTGAATAAATGGGGGGAATATTTGTTTTAATTTCCAGCAGAGAAATATCAATTAGTAGTTTTCCATTAGTGTATTATGTGCGTTCAATGTAAATATGTATCGTCATTCTGTTTAAAATATCTAACTAGTCTAAGTGGTTATTATGGAGGTGCTTTATGAAATTAGCATTAGGTACTGTTCAGCTGGGTCTTCATTATGGAATAGGAAATATAATGGGTAAGCCTGATAGGGAAGAGGCTTTAAATATTATTCAATATGCTATAAATAATGGTATTGATGTGTTAGACACAGCGGCTTCTTATGGAAATAGTGAGGCTATTATAGGTGAATATATCTCAAGTAAAACAACAGAAAAAAATTTTCAGGTTGTAACTAAAATTCCTACGATTGATTCTGAAAATATTGGTATTGAGCATTTAGATAGCTTAATTGATAAATATATTAAACAATCTATGACGAATTTGAAAACAATTAGTATAGACTGTTGCTTGTTACATGATTCTAAAAATATGGTTTCACATAATGGATATATCATTCGAAAATTAAATACATTGAAATTAAAGGGAGCAATCAAAAAGATAGGTGTGTCCGTTTATACACCTGATGAAGTTAAGAATTTTTTGGAATTTGATTGTTTTGATATGATTCAAGTCCCTTTAAATATATTTGATCAACGTCTAATTTATTCAGGCCTACTACAAAAACTGAAAACAAAAGGAATAGAAATACATGCTAGAAGTCCATATCTTCAAGGGTTGCTATTAATGGATGCGGAAAAAATCCCTGATTATTTACAAATCGCTAAAAAACCAATAAAAGAATTTGAGTTTTTAGCTCGGGAGTGCAATTTAAGTAGAGCGCAATTGGCTTTATTATTTGTTCGAGAATTGAAAGAAATTGATAAGATTATTATTGGGTGTGAAACAGTAGACCAATTAAAAGAAAATATTCAAATCTGTAATTCACCCTTATTAGAAGAGAAAGTTCTTAATACTGCAAAGAAATTATTTAAGGATATACCTGAGATAATTATTAATCCGAACTTATGGAGGGTGAGTAATGAATCAACATGAATTATTTAGTTTAAAAGGCCAGAATGCAATTGTTACTGGTGGATCTGGTTATCTTGGTTCTGCAATTTCTGAAGGGCTGGCTAAGTATGGTGCAAACGTTATGATAGTTAGTAGAAGCAAAGAAAAATGTATGAATTTAGCTGATCAGTTAAATCAAAAATATAATGTGAAATGTCAGGGATATGCTCTAGATGTTTCAGATAGTAATTCAATAAACCATACATTTGAGGAGATTTATAATTCAGTTAATAAGATAGATATTCTTATTAATAATGCTTACTTTGGAGCAGGAAAGACTATTGAAGAAATGACAGATTGGGAGTGGGAAACAGGGATTGATGGTTCCATAAATAATGTGTTTCGGGTTACTAAAAAGGCATTACAATATATGCTACCGAAGAATAAAGGAAATATTATTAATATCTCTTCAATGTATGGTGTTGTTTCCCCAGACCCTTCTATTTACGGCGATTCAGGCTTCAATAATCCTTCGAATTATGGAGCAGGAAAAGCTGCTATCATACAGTTTACTCGGTATCTTGCGTGTCACTATGGTTTAAAAGGAATTAGAGCTAATTCTATCTCTCCAGGTCCATTTCCTAATACAGAAGTTCAGAAAAATAAAGAATTTATTCGAAATTTAAATAAAAAAACAGCGCTAGGTCGTATTGGAAATCCCCAGGAATTACAAGGGTTGATTGTTTTTCTTGCATCTAATGCTTCAAGTTATGTAACGGGGCAAAATATTTGCATTGATGGTGGTTGGACATCGTGGTAAAACATCACTAGAAAGTCAAGGATGTAACAAGAAACCTTTCCACTGAAAAAATCTTCTCATTTTATATAAGATGAAGAGATTTTTTAGTTATAGTGAGAATTTGACAATCTAGGAGTGAAAAGAGCCTTCATTAATAATATCATATTAGATTATATTGATAAATTTATCGTTACAAATACTTTGTTATTCTGTGAGATTTCCTAATTTTAAGGAAGTATTTGATATAGATAGAAGTCATTTCTCTTTATTGAGACTGACTTTTATTTTTGAGTTAGTGCAACTCATTGAAAACCTTTGTTAATATGATTTAGGTATTTTAAGAAGGTTATTTCCAAAATAGTACCAAAATTTTAATGGAAAATGAAAAAATACAATTTGTATCATGTTTATTTTTTGAAGCAATATCTCTTATTGGTACTATCCTCTTATATCATTCTTCTTGGTATTCTTTAGCTAAGTGAGAGGGGTATGATGAAATAGGAGGACCAATCTTAAAGAAGGATAAACTAGTTTTTGAAATCGGTATACAGTTCTTTAATAAATATAGTTTTTGCAATATGTCTTTATCTATTGGATGAAGCATGTAATCTGTCATTATGAAATAATTGTGATGATAGATAAATACTTTTCCTTCGGGTAGAATCGTGTAATGAGATAAATTCGGATAAATAGGTGGTCCATCTGAAAATTTATCTAAACTACTTTGTGAAACTTTAATAATTTCTTGATTTGAAAATTTTAATTTGCGAAATGCTAAGGTGTTAATGAATGGACGTTTTTGATTATTTTCTATATAAAATAATTCTTCTTTTTCGTTTTGCACAACCCGTAGATTTGGGATTGATTCAGTAAGGGTTATGGGAGGACCTTCAGTATATTTGTAGATAAAGGGATCAGGGATTGAGACAATTTCATTTTGATTATATTTGAAGTAGGAAAGCATTTCTTTCGATATAAGCCTACGTTTATAATTATCAATTAAAAATACTTCACCTTGTGAATTGCTAAACAAAATACCATTTAAATCTTTGGAAGGGAGGTTAGCATATAAATTTTGGAAGGAAAATGGTGTTTTAAAAGTAATATCGAGCACTTTGTTAATGGGATAAAAAGGATGGAATGTATTTAGGCGTTTCCAAAACATCGCATCTCCAACAAACCAATATAAAGGATTTGTATCCCAATATTCACAGTATTTTTCATAAACCTTTAATAATATTCTTCTAGTATGCATAACTGAACAGTGATCCACAACATTTGCAGCTGTATATAAAATTTTTGAAGCTTCTCTTACATATTCATGAATAGGTTGTAGATTATAATCAACATATTTTACGTGTTGAGAAGAGTACACTATATCTATTTCAGGTTGTTTTTCTAAGAAAGATAACATTTCAGCTAATCTGTTTGGAACGTACATAGTATCGTCCGTTAAATAGCAAATATACTCCCCACGTGTTAATGGAAGTGCCTTATTGATGAGAGTTGCATATCTTGTGGTTTTATATCTCTCATTATCTTGTATAAAACTATTTTCATAATAAATTCGAGGGTCATCTAAATAATTTTTTATAATATTTATAGTTTCTGGACAAGAGTTATCATCCATAATAAAAAGTTCCCATTCTTTATAAGTTTGCATTAGGACACTTTCAATAACTTGATTAATTAATGATGGCTTATTATAGCTAGTAAGGATAATTGAAATTAGGGGTTGCAAAATCGTCACCTCTTCTGAGAATATTGAATGTTTTTTCTAGCGAAGTCTAATAGATAATAATAAACCTTTATTGATACATTCTTTTTTGTACTTGGATAGTTTATTACCTTTTCATAGATATGGTATGGACTATAGTGGAGTAAAAAGAGATATATAGATAAATATAAACGCTGCTATAGACTTTAATATATATATAAATTTTTTTAAAAATTATCGGAACGGATTGTCCTTTCTGTTTATATAATAACGTAACTGTTTTTATATTTGGTTATAAGGAGGAGAGGAATATTTGCCTAAAATTTCAGTTATAATGACAAGTTACAATAAGCCTACGTTTGTTGAAAAATCGATATTAAGTGTATTAAACCAAACTTTTCAAGATTTTGAGCTTTTTATCATGGATGATAATTCTAATGAAATGACCCAGAAGGTAATTCAACCATTTATAAATAAGGAAAATATACATTTTTATAAAAGTAATGTGGCCCATATTTCTGAACGGACAAAAAAAGTCAGATATGCGGCTCTAATTAATGAGGCTCTTAAGCATGCGAAGGGGGAGTATATTACTTATATTACTGATGATAATCAATATGAAAAAGAACGACTCAAAAAGATGTCTAGTTATCTTGATGAGAATAAAGATGTTCAAATTATTTATTCTGCATCAAAAACGATTCATCTAGATGAATCAGATTTGCCTATTAAAACTGTTGAAAGAGCTGCCAAAAAAATTACTAATAATGCTCCATGTACAATTGATCATTGTTCTATTATGCATAGAGCCTCTGTTTTACCGATTCTTGAAAAAAGGTGGAATTCATACTGGGATGAAGATCCTCAATTTTATCGTATAGGAGATGCACGCTTTTTTTGGAGATTAAATCATTATTGGGATTTTCATCCTTTAGATGAAATTTTAGATATCAATTATATTACTTCACATTCAATACATTCGCAGTTATTTGCAGAAGAAAAAAATGAATTTGTACAATTATTACCGCCACAAAGAACATGTAAAGAATTAAGAGAAGACTTAAGAAGAAAAAGAGGGTGAAATGTTGAGTGATATCTATTTGGGAATTACTGGGCGCAAAATCTAGAATATATAAATGTTTTTTCTGAGCTAAACCATTATAATATCCGTTTGCCATTACTGAGTAATTTTTATCAATATTTAGACGATGATGTAAAAAATAATATGAAAGTAAATAATTTTTATAAACAACTGTCCATTGAGCCAATAGAAGAAACGAAGTTGTAGTTAGAGTTTGAAAAAAATGTCTTCATTTCAACCAAAGATAACTCCTTTAACAACCTCATATTTTCAGTTTTCAATGAGCAACCTGTACAAAAAATATAAAACAGCATCGTATGTTTTGCTATTCAAAAAGCTAATTTATCTCCCACCTATTTGTTGGTGCAATAGCACTACATACAAATTGAGAAAAGAGTTTTCTTGACTAAAAATTATTTCAATAAGAGGAGGTATGCATTTATATGTTTTTTAAAGATAAAAACATTTTAATTATTGGTGGAACAGGAACAATTGGAAAGAGCATTCTTTCTAATATTCTAGAAGAAAAGCCCAAAGTTGTAAGGATTTTTAGTAGAAGTGAATATAATCAATTTATATTACAAGAAGAACTCAGGGGGAGAAATCAAAATATTCGCTATTTAATTGGGGATATTCGAAATTACGATCGATTATATAGTGCAATGGAAAATATTGATTATGTGTTCCATGTGGCAGCGATGAAGCATGTTTCGTTTTGTGAATATAATCCGTTTGAAGCAGTTTTGACCAATATTTTTGGAACACAAAATGTAATAAAAGCGGCAATTGCTCAGAAAGTAAAAAAGGTAGTTTTTACAAGTTCTGATAAAGCGATTTCACCAACAAATAATTACGGTGCAACAAAATTGACTGCTGAAAGATTGATTACGTCAGCGGAATATTCAAAAGGTTCAAGTGAAACGATATTTGCAAGTGTTCGCTTCGGAAATGTTATGGGGTCAAGAGGCTCTGTCATCCCTTTATTTGAAAACCAAATTAAAGAAAATCAAAAAATAACGGTAACAGATCTTAGTATGAGTAGATTTATGATGACATTAAAGCAAGCAACTATGTTAACAATCGAAGCAATAAAAATAGCAAAGGGTGGTGAAACTTTTATATTAAAAATGCCAGTTATTTCATTAAACGATTTAAGTGAAGTGATGATAGAAGAAGTTACAAAGTTATATGGATTGCCCAAGGAGAATATTAAAATTGAAGAAATTGGGTTAAAACCTGGTGAAAAAATGTATGAAGAACTTATGACACATGATGAATCTTTACAGGCTTTTGAATTACCAGATATGTTTATCATTCCTAGCCCATTAAAAAAGGGTGCTCAATATGAAAATGCAAAAAGGGCGAAGGCAGGGTTTTACCGTTCTGATAATCAAAATGCTATTTCAAAAGAAGAGCTTAGAAATTTAATATTAAACCAGCAGCTATTAACAGGAGGGGAGAAACTATGAAAATATTAGTAACTGGTGGTGCAGGTTTTATTGGTAGGTGGGTTGTAAAGAGATTATTGCAGGATAAGCATGAAGTATGGATATTAGACAACTTAGCAAATTCAACTACTGCAAATATTACCGAGTTTGCACACGATCTAAATTTAAAACAATGCATTCAGGGAGATATTAAAGATAAAAAATTAGTTGCTCAATTATTTGAAAATAATTCATTTGACCTTTGTTATCATTTAGCAGCGAGTATTAATGTTCAAGATAGTATAGACGATGCTAGAACAACTTTTGAAAATGATACAGTAGGTACTTTTAATTTGTTAGAACAATGTCATAAGCATAATGTCAAAATGGTCTTTATGAGTACGTGTATGGTATACGATAAAGCTACTAATATACAAGGAATATCAGAATTAGACCCGATTAAACCAGCTTCTCCATATGCTGGGTCAAAAATTGCTGCTGAAAACATGGTTTTATCTTACTATTATGCTTACAAGCTGCCAGTTGTGGTTATTCGTCCATTTAATACGTATGGCCCATTCCAGAAAACTGGTGGTGAAGGTGGGGTTGTTGCTATTTTTATAAATAATAAATTAGATAATGTACCACTAAATATTTATGGAGATGGGAAACAAACGAGAGATCTTTTATATGTTGAAGATTGTGCGGATTTTGTTGTGGCAGCAGGATACTCTTCAAAAGCAAATGGTCATATTATTAACGCAGGAACAGGACAAGATATATCCATTAATAAATTAGCAGAATTGATTTCAGGAAATAAAGTAAGTATTCAACATGTAACTCATATCCATCCCCAAAGTGAAATTCAAAAATTATTATGTAACTATGAAAAAGCAAAAACAATATTGAGTTGGGAACCAAAAGTTTCTTTAGAAGATGGAGTTATTAAAACAGAAGAGTGGATTAAATCTTTAAAAAGTAACCCTAAGGAGAAAGAATAATGGTAAGGGAAATCCTCGGTATACATGGAGGAAAGCCTGTTAGAGAAACTTATTTACCATATGGTCAACAACAAATTGATGAACATGACATTCAGGCGGTTGTAGATGTATTAAAAGGGGATTTTTTAACAACAGGGCCAACGATTCAACAGTTTGAAGAGGCTATAGCGAAATATGTGGGAGCAAAATACACTGTTTCTTTTTCAAATGGTACAGCTGCTCTGCATGCTGCTTGCTATGCAGCTGGCATAACTGAGGGAGATGAGGTAATTACAACTCCAATGACATTTGTAGCAAGTGCAAATTGTATTTTATATCAGGGAGGAAAGCCAGTATTCGCAGATATTGACAATGAAACATATAACATTAGTCCTAAATCTATTGAGGAAAAGATTACAAACAAAACAAAAGCTATCATTCCCGTACATTTTACTGGGCAGCCTGTAGAGTTAGAGGCAATAAAGAAAATCGCAAAAGAAAATAATTTGATTATCATCGAAGATGCAGCCCACGCATTAGGAGCCACATATAAAAATAAAAAGATTGGTTCTATTGGTGATATGACAATGTTTAGTTTCCATCCGGTGAAACATATTACTACCGGAGAGGGCGGAGTAATTACTACAAATAATCCACTGTTTTATGAAAAACTTGTTCAATTCCGTACGCATGGAATTGAAAGGAATCCTCAAAAACTTCTTGAAAATCATGGGCCTTGGTATTATGAAATGCAATTCTTAGGTTACAACTACAGATTAACGGATATACAAGCTGCTCTTGGCTTATCACAGTTAAATAAATTAGACTCTTTTATTAAGATTAGAAAGAAATATGTAGATATTTATAATAAAGAATTTAGTTGTCTATCTGAAATCATCATACCAAAGCAATTGCCCCAAACCGAATCAAGTTGGCATCTTTACATTATTCGTTTAAATACTAAATTATTAAAGGGCAATCGAAAAGAAATTTACGAGGCATTACAAAGAGAAAATATCGGTGTAAATGTGCACTATATACCCGTACATTTACAACCGTTTTATCAAAAATTAGGTTATGAAAAAGGTATTTGTCCACAAGCAGAAAATGTATATGAGGAAATTATTACACTGCCTCTATTTCCGAAAATGACAGAAGCTGATGTATGGGATGTAATAAAAGCGGTGAGAAAAGTTCTTTCGTTTTATAGAGTTGCTAAACATTAAATGAAAGGGGTGTTATTAAGATTGCAAAATCAAAAATTGTTAAGAGCTGTTACAAAAATCGATATTAAAAAAGGAGAGATTATTACAGCTAATAAAATAGCTATGGAACTAGATGTTGTTGAAAATGCACTGAACCAGCTTGAAGCAGAGGAATTGTTACCTCAGATAGCTTTATATAATTTGTCTGCAGGTACCCCATTATCAAAAGAGGTTATGGAACCTCCAAAAGTAGTAATAATTGTACTTTGCCGGTTAAAATCTACTAGGTTACCTTTAAAGGCGTTATTACCGATAAATGGAATTCCTTCCATTGAAAGATGTCTTATAAATACATTAGCTATTCCAGGAAAACATCAGGTTATACTTGCTACTTCAGATATAGCACAAGATGATCCTTTGGAAAAATTTGATTTAGACGGGAAGATTAAAATTTTCAGAGGTGATCCAGAAAATACTGCTGATCGCATATTCCAAGCTGCCAAACAAGAAAATGCAAATATTGTAATGCGGATTACAGGAGATTGCCCAGTTGTGTCACCAGAAATCAATACTTTTTTACTAGATGAACATTTGAAAAGCGGTGCAGATTATACACAGGCAGAGTTAAGTACGTTACCTGTTGGAACAGCAGGCGATATTTTTACATTAGAGGCAATCGAACGATTGCTACAAACCCAAAAAGCTTTAACCTATGCAGAATACCTTCCGTTGTATTTTATAAATAATCCCCATTTATTCCAAGTCAATATAGTAAAACTCCCTCCTCCATTTCGTTACCCTACTTGGAGGCTAACATTAGATGAACAACCAGATTTAGATATGTTCAATGAACTTTATAAAAGTCTGAATGTAAAATCTAAACCTTTATTTTTTCATCAAATAAAAGATTACATCCTAGGAAATCCTGAACTTATTCAAATCAATAGTCATGTGAAACTGAAATATATAAATCAACAATCATTAGTAGATGAGCTAAATAGAGAAACGAAATTATAAATTAATAAATTGTAGCGCTTTTAGTGAGGAGGGAGTAACTTGCTTGAGAAAAAAATTGCCTTTCGCGCCGACGCATCTATTGAAATAGGTACCGGTCATATTATGCGTTGTTTAACACTGGCCCAGGTGTTACGGGATAAAGGCGCTCAAATTTATTTCATTTGTCGTAAACTGCAAGGTGATTTGCATCAATATATTTTAAATAAAGGATTTCATGTGTTTTTATTAGATGCAGATGGTGAAAATACGAATTTCTTAAGTACAGTACACGGGAGTTATTTAAATTGGCTAAAATATCATTGGTTTGTTGATGCACAACAGACCAATGATATTTTGTCGCAACTTCCCAACTTTGATTGGTTAATCGTGGATCATTATGGATTAGATAAAAAGTGGGAGTCTGCTTTAAGAAAAACTGTAAGAAAGATTATGGTGATCGATGACCTTGCAAATCGAATGCATGACTGTGATTTATTACTAGATCAAAATTTATATGATAACCTTAATACTCGCTATAAAGATTTATTACCAGAGCAATCATTATTGAAATTAGGACCTAAATATGCCATATTACGACCAGAGTTTCATGCTGCTAAAAAATTTTTAAGAAAAAGAACAGGCGAGATTGAACGCATCTTTGTATTTTTTGGGGGGCATGATGCAACGAATGAAACATTAAAAACATTAAGAGCTATACAAAATATAAGTAGCGATACTTTAAAAGTAGATGTAGTAGTAGGAATTCAAAATCCCCATAAAGAAGAGATTGAATCTTATTGCAGGAATATTTCTAATGCCTCATTCTATTGTCAAATAGAGAATATGGAAGAGTTTATCGTACGAGCAGATTTAGGGATAGGAGCTGGTGGCACAACCACATGGGAACGCTGCTTTCTTGGATTACCTTCTATAACAATTACAACTGCTCCAAATCAAATTGAAGTAACCAAGGCTGTGTCGAAAGCTGGAGCTACATGGAATATTGGTACAGCTGAAAGTGTTTCGGATGAAACGATTACGAAATGTCTAAGCAAGCTTTTATCAAATTCTAATATAGTGAAAGAAATGTCTAATAAAGCTCTTTCTATACAGTGTGCCAGTAATTCAGATGAAATAGCAAAAATTATTTTAGGAGGATAGCATGTTAGATATAGGGGATTTTCAATTGAAAAGTCTAGAAAAGAAAGATTTAGAACTTATTTTACAGTGGAGGAATACAAAAGAAATACGTACGGTTATGTATGAAGATCATGAAATTACAATAGACGAACATTTAAAATGGTATAAAAAACTAGAAATGGATGATACAAAGATTGCAAGATTATTAATATATAAAGAAAAACCAATTGGATTTGTTAATTTTACAAAAATAGACGAAATGAATCGGACTTGTTATTGGGGATTTTATATAGGTGACAAACAAAGCGTAAGACGTGCTGGAACTGTATTAGGTTTATTAGCATTAGATTTTATTTTTGAAACAAAAGGCATACAAAAAGTGTGTGCAGAAATATTAGAATTAAATCGGATTAGTTTAAACTTTCATCAGAAACTTGGGTTTGTAGAAAATGGAAGATATGTGAACCATATTTGCAAGGGTAATGAATATATCGATGTCATTAAAATGACACTGTTTTATGAGCAATGGATGGAAAGGAAAAAAGCTATAAAAAAAGAACTTGAAGGTGAAAAACATGAGTAATGTATATATCGGCGGTAGAGAGATTGGCAATAACTCGCCACCATTTATTATTGCAGAAATGTCAGGGAATCATAATCAATCATTAGGTAGAGCATTGCAAATTGTAGAAGCAGCTGCAGAGGCTGGAGCACAGGGATTTAAAATTCAAACATATACACCTGATACAATGACTTTAAATATAGAAAATGGTGATTTTTTAATTCAGGATACGAACAGCTTATGGAAAGGTAAATCACTTTATCATTTATATAAAGAAGCATATACACCATGGGAGTGGCATAAACCAATTTTTGATCGCTGTACAGAATTAGGAATGATACCATTTAGTACGCCATTTGATGAAACTGCTGTAGATTTTCTAGAGTCATTAAATGTTTCTTGTTATAAAATCGCATCTTTTGAAAATACTGATATTCCCCTCATACGTAAAGTAGCTGCAACAGGAAAACCAATAATTATTTCGACAGGTATGGCTTCGATTGCTGAATTAGATGAAACAGTAAGGGCTGCGAGAGAAGAGGGATGTAAAGAATTAATTCTATTAAAATGTACAAGTACGTATCCTGCATCACCAAAATCTACAAACATAACTACCATACCTCATATGAAGGAGTTATTTAAATGTGAAATAGGTTTATCTGATCATACACTTGGAGTAGGGGTATCTGTAGCAAGTGTTGCTTTGGGGGCCACAGTAATTGAGAAACATTTAACACTCTCGAGGTCTGACGGAGGTGTAGACGCTGAATTTTCAATGGAACCTGCTGAATTTAAATTATTAGTAAGTGAAACTGAAAAAGCATGGGAATCTTTAGGGAGTGTATATTATGGACCAACTAATTTAGAAAAAGACTCTTTAAAGTTTAGAAGGTCATTATATGTTGTAGAAGACATAAAAGCGGGAGAAGTATTCACGAATGAAAATATTAAAGCTATTAGACCAGGTAATGGCTTATTGCCAAAACACTTATCCAAAATTCTCGGAAAGAAAGCGAGTAAGGATATCAAAAAAGGAACACCTATTTCATGGGATTTAATTTGATAGAGTATACTGAAATACTAATAGGAATTCATTTCAAGTATATAGTAGCAAACATGTTTAGCTTGTGCTAACCGACATGTATCTCCAATCTATTTGTTGGTGTTAGTACACCTTCAGGAAAATTAAGGAGGGAGTCTTCTGGCAGAAAAAAGATAAATTAAAATGCCTTTTCATAAAATTGAAAAGGCATTTTAATTTATTTAGAATGATTATAAAAGAAATTTTTAATTTAATAAATCAATAAAGTTGTGATTGTAATATAGTCGTTATAAAATTGATTCTCTCATGAAAAGTATGTTGTGTAATAACTTTTGTGTGAATTTTTTCGATCATTAATCCTTTTGAAATCGTGTCATTCAAATGAAGGGATATCTTATTTAAACAGTCATCAAAGCTGTTATAGGATATAATTTCATCTTTATTGAAGAAAGATGAAAGATCGGTTTTTTCCTCAATAATTTGAAAGCCTTGGCAAGCTGCGATATCAAATGTACGATTATTAATGGTATTACTTTTTACTCTATTTTTATTTTTATTCTGTGGAAACAGATAACTACGATGAGGATTTAATATAAGACTAGCGTTATTATAATAGAACGCAACTTCTTGAGGTGGAATCCATTCTTCTATAATCTTAATTCTTCGGTGATTTTTCCATTTTTTAATTAACTTATTTCTCCAGTTTTTACCAATAATAGTATAGTGATAAGGAGTTTTTTCCAAAAGAAACTGTATCAATTTTACTCGGGTTGGATAAGGGTATCCAATGAATAATACTTCACTTTTATATTTTGAATTTTTTAGACCAGGTTTAAATACATCTATATTAGTTGCTAAGGGTAAATGATATACATTGGTATATCCTAAAGCTGTGTAATATTTAAGTGCTTCGCTATCAATAGTAAATATAAAATCAAAGTTATTTAATAGAGGAAGAGAAGTATCTATATAAAATGGGTCCTCAGTTAACCAGACAGCTAATTTAATATTCCTTTTTTTAAAATATTGAATTGCTTTTTGCGGTAGATAATTACCTAATAAGGTGAAAACAATATTAGGATGAAACGTTGCTGTAATGAAATCCAATTGCTCTATTAATTCACTCGGCTGTACTGCTAACCATTCGAAATTTTGATTGATAAGTGTTTCCTGTATGCTTTGATCTAGATATTGATAGATTTTTGAGTAACCAGAAGTAATGTATAAGAGTTTCATATTTCAATCCCTGCTTTTAGGTATAAAATATATTATGAGCTAAACGTAACACTTTCTATTTCTTTACAACTGATCTTAGTAATACTTATAGTAGGAGGAGTAATTGAATTTTCCTCTTCTAATGTGACGATACAAGTATTAGGGTTAAAATTTGTAAAAACAACAGGTCCAATAATATTTCCAGATTTTCCAGTCACTGTAACGACTTCGCCTGGTTGTAAATTTTTAAAAATACTACATACTCCACCTGAACAACGAAATAAATTGCATAAGAACAAATTTGTCCCTCCTTTAAACAATATACTGTATCATATGAAAGTATGTAGAAGGATGTGTAGATAAGTAACCTTTAGAAGGGGGAAAATTTAAATTAAAGAATAGTATTGAAATGAAAAAAGACATTCTAATGAATGTCTTAATTATAGATCGAACTAAAACCATATGAATCATCTTAAGGGGTGGTTAATGTAACGCTTTCTATATCTTCACAACTTATGAATATAGTATTAGTTGAAGAGGGGGTTAGCACATCTTCTTCTACCAATACCACCGCACAAAGATTTGGAAAGAACAGCGAAAAAGTAGCAGGTCCAATAATTTGACCTGATCTAGTAGTAACTGTAACAACTGTACCTGTTGGCCACGAAGAGAATAAAAAACAAGCTAAACCTGTACAATTTGCCATATTAAATCCTCCTAACTCTAATTTCAAATAATGTAGTAAATTCCAAACATTTTATATTGTATGGGGTAGCAGTATAAAGTGCTTGGACAATTTAAAGTCACTTTCTGGTTTTATCCTTTCATGATCAACAGGATCATTGTGAAATACTACTATACACACGTTTAAAAGATAAAAATGGTAAGGAGGTTTATGAAGGAGATATTGTATGATTTAGTGATCAGTTATTCAAAGTTCCAAATAATATGGATCGGAATTATGAGGTGGGAGATAACGAGTATATCAAGCTATGCTATATGGTATTTGATTAGGATGAAATAGAAGGTTTAAGTTTTCGGTAGAATTTATGGGAATCCAGAGTATCTAGAAAACTAAATAAAATTCTTATTTGCGCGACACGTTTCCTTATAAGTGTGCAAACACGAAATAGGAGGGTTATTAATTTGATGACAACAACTGTTTGACTGAAGGTAGGAATGGAAAACGCCAGGTTGAGCTTAAACTACTTATCTAATACTCCTACATGCAAGGCATGATAGTAGTCACAAATTGTATGAAGATAGGTGAAGTTAGCTGAACAAAACCTAAGTGAGAAATCATATGGTAATGGATAGGTCGGGATGCTACAAAATATCTATGGTGAGAATGTACGATAAAGGACTGACGAACTTGCGAATGTACGGCTCTAAAGGATTAATACATTAGAAATGTGTATGTCGTTAATGCCGATGTTATCTACCGAAAAGTAAGAGTAAATGATATGAAATTCGGAGCATCTAACTATAAGGATGTGAAGATAACAGGCTTACAGCAAGCACCTAAGGATTTATGTATAGCTAAGTCAATCGGAACGTGGTAAGCAAGAAAATGTCACCAAAGCCTACTAGCAGACAGGTGCATATACGGTTTTAACGAACCGAAATTAATTTGTTCTTGTGAAGGTGGGGACACAGTATCAACGAAGCATGTAACAAATGTGGAGGGATAGTCCCTAGTCTTATTTGTTGAAAACTAAATCAACTATATGTAACTCACAGGATCGAGTAATATGATGGGACCTTTCGTAAGAAAAGGGAATGAATACATCGGTGAGTAAAACATTGTTTGTAATCTAGTTGCTTTAGTATAAAAGGATAAGATGGGACGCTGTATGCAATGAAAGTCGCACGTACAGTGGTAAGCCGGGGAAAAGATGGAGATAACTTCAAAGTTTTACATATCGCAACGATATCTAAATTGTATATGTAGAAAGGAGCACCTAATTAAAGTGCTCCTTAGGAGATTGATTATAAATGTCTGTTCATTAATTATTATTATGTTTATTTTATCGAATGGTGAAAAACTTGGACAAAAACTTCATTTTGCACAACAAAGCAGCTAGTTAATAAAACTAACTGCTCGTTGTACAAAAGAAACGCTACGCTTACAGAAATAATTTGTAACTTTAAGTTACAGAAATAGTATCAACAGGGTTAAAAATATTATTCGGAAATGAAAGATAGCTAAACAAAAACTTTATTTTAAAGCTGCACTTCGGTGATGACTTTTGTGTTATTTATATAAGAGGATAATTATGGTTTTTGTAGAATAAATAAGTCGGGAGAGGGGAAGAGTAATTCTATATATGGATATAAAAATATTTGAAATGCGTGAAAAACGATTAGCCGAACTACTAGGTGCAAAAGTACTATGGGAATTTATAAGTGCTGTAACAGAGGAAATTGAAAAGCAGGAATTAGAGTCTACACCAGGTTTATTAGAGGATCTATTCATACATGTGAAAGAAACCATTCAAATTCAAAATATGAATCAACACATAACAAAAGCCCCTGTAAAAACAGAGGCTAATGGTATAAATGAAGATACATTGTTTATGGAAGCGTATGTAGAATTAATTAATCATAAGTTTGTTATTTCTGAATTAGCTGTAGAGCTTTCATCTGTTCTAAAAGAATTAAATTGTTTTGTTCAATCATCTTTGCCACAGCTTCAAAATGAGCTTGATTCTCAAGAACCTCAATCTGCTTCTCTTTAGGAAGTGATTGAAGTATTTCTTTTATTTCTTTACACTCGTATATGTTATTCTCCGAGTCTTCGATTAATTTATTGCGACGATTGGTGTATTCAAGTGCACCTAAGGTCGCTAATGCGCGAGGATCTAATCCTAGAATTTCCATGTATTCCTCTCCTTTCCTCTACAATAATTCGATAGGGGGAAGGAGATTCCTTTAATGAATTAGTAGAATCTTTATATAGCTATACAAATTGTTAATGATTAGTAGACATGTTACCTAGCAGGAATGTAATAGAATTATACTTTAAAGAGCTTCTAAAAAGGATGAAAAGAAAGGGGAATCCAGTAATTCTCACTCTTTTTTCTTAAATGCTAAATATGAAACGGTTGTTTCCTTTTATCATTAATTTTACATTGGATTTTTTGGGGAATATTAGGTAGATAAAGGATATGGGGGATGAATGAATAGATAAATAAAATGAAAGAGAATTGTAAGAATTACAGGGATTGTTAAGGGGGTTATTAGGTAATAAATTTTAAAGTACTTAAGAGTGGGAAGATGTGTATCAATCGTTACTTAAAAAGTAAAAGATTAGTTATTAAATAGGGAGAAGTGTCTAAGTTACTTGTATAGATGAAATAATGGAGCATATGAAATTAAAGCATGATGAAACATGTTGAAATAAATAGAAGGGGATCTTTAGGTAGGCTAAGCAAAGAAATAAGGCATGCTGAGAAAGTGGCTATTGAATGCCAAGAAGTTAAAGTCTGAAAGGTATCATTTATATAAGAATATCTATTACTAATTTACTCTATATAAAAAAGCAGCTGCACAAAAGTACAGCTAGTTTTCTTCACAAATTTATATAGCTTTAATGACAAATTGAGATTGAGGTATATATAGTAATTGAGCTGTTAAGGAAGTTGTTGTATTAGCAAATGGGTATGCTTCCTTATAAAGAAAATTACTATACACTATTTCATTCATTTCATAGGTCGTACACAGTTTTTTTAGGATTTTTTGAGAAATTTTATTGGTACAAGCAGCAATAAAATCAAAATCTCTTTTACTTATTTCTTGAATGGCATGTGAAAGCAGGGTAGTGACTATACCACTTCCCATCCAATCTGGATGACAAGCGCCCATATCTAGATAGACCAATTTTTCTTTATCTAAATGAGAAAACTCAATAGATTCTGTCTCTAATGTATCTAAAAGGTGAAAAATAGGTTCCATTTGCGGGCATAGTTCAATCGCTTTCTCTGTATCTATTAGTGGCTGGGTTAATTTTTTGGTTAAAAGAACTCCAACAATTTGAAAATTTTCTATTGCTACAAATGACATAGCTTGAGATACAGCTTGTTTCATCATTTCTTCGCACATTTTGTGAAAAGGAGCAAAAGGAATTTGTAAACTGCTTACAAGAGGTTCATTATTCACAAAAGAATGTGCAAGTAAATGTGCTGCATCTTTCACATGGTGTGTATCAAGTAGCTCTATATTCATATGTTTTTCCTCTTTCCTGATATAGTGAATAGTAATTAAAAGGATTAAAAATTTTATTTCATCTAGTTAAGTTTAACTATTAAAGCGCTAACAAATATGGTTATGAAACATATGAATGAATCTGTTTAGTAGCAATCGAAATATGTTCATAAAGAAATTCTACGATCTCATCTATACATTCAACAGTTGTATATGGAGAGATAGAAAAGAATTTTAATGTAGAAATCGGATTTCTATCATAACTGTTTATTACATCTACTACACAAGAACGAGTTGTATCACCAAAAAATACTTGATCTCGATTTTTTCCTAGGTAATTAAATAGTTCTATATTTAATCGGTTTGTATCCTCAATTTCTTCTTTTGTTGCAAGACCTATTCGTTCTTTTTCCCAATTTTCTTGGCCATCTCCATTCGTATAGAAACGAAAAGTTGTAATTGGTCCATATGTAAAATCATTTGTGATTGCGACTTGAGGGAGGGCCTTGCGCAATTTTTCTCTAAATAATAGATTTACACGGATATAATTTGCTAGTAGTTTTTGATATCCTTCAATTCCAAAGGCTAATAGATTGATATACATCGGAATAGCACTACCAGCTCGTGAACATTCTAAAGTATATCCTGTATGATAACTCCCATATGATCTATTACCAAGATAAGGTGTATCATCTTGTTCAATGTCCATCAGTTGTAAATCAGTATGATTTTTTACGATTAAAATACTTGAAGCGTAAGGTGTTTGTCCTAATTTATGAAAATCAAAACATACACTATCTGCAAGGGACATATATTGCATTTTATCTTGTACGTATTGTAAGGCATTTTTCACATTAGGTTCAAATGAGAGTGAATTTTCTTCAAAACTATAATTATTAAAGAAACTATAGAATCCGCCCATTGCAGAATCCGCATGGATATAAATAGGTTTTAATTTATATTTTTTTTGTATTGCTTCAGCGCTCTCTTTAATTTTTTTTATATCATCAATGGTAAAAGTATCTGTTGACCCCATAGTAGCTAGAATATAAAGGGGGATACCACCATTATTAATAACTTGTATCATCTTTGCCTCTAAATCATCTATATCCATAGAATTTGAATAAGGATCAGTTTTCACTTTAATTAAGTGATTTGATCCAATGCCAGTTGCTTCAGCTGACTTTAATAAACTATAATGTGCATTCTCAGAAGCAAAGCAATATACATTTTGTGGAGCACCATATTCTTTTGCTGATGGGAATTGTTTAGAAATTGCTAAGCGCAAGCTCGAAAATACACAACCTTGTCCACCCCATGTTGTATAACCGCCGCTATTATGCGGATTATAACCAATCAGTTTTGAAAGCATGGATACAACTTTTACTTCTGCTTCTGCTGCCCCTGGGCCATAGACATCCCAAACACCATTACCATTTAAAAGAGCCATGGTTAGTTGACCCAATAATGACGGAATACTTGGTAGTGGTACGGCGTTCGATAAGTAGTATTTATTTGGATAAGGATGGCCATTCATAAATTGGTTTAGCTCTTCTATAACCTCAGACATAGTGATTCCAGCTAGTGGAATATGACTTTGGTGAATTAAGCCATTGTAGTATCCTTCTGATTTTTCCTCACATTTACCTAAAGTAGCTCGCTCTTCATTTTTTAATTGGTCAAGATTTTTAATTATTTTCTGCATAGATTCTAATAAAAGTTGTTGTTTTTCTTCATTTCCGTCAACGCTCGGAAATAGTTTTAAAATATCTTGCATGCAGTCACTTCTCCTTGTGAAAAACTGGATTTTTATTTTACTTGGTTAAACATAAGGGTATAATAATTTGTAATTGCCCTTTTGAATACTTAGAAATGAGGAGCTATTTAGAAAAAAATGTAATTCCATAGAAGATTATATGAATTATGGAATTTAAAGTAAAGAAAAATTTTTTGATTTATTTTAAAAAAAGTAATTGTGAGATAATGAAGTTTCTAAAAATATTTCTGAATTAATTGTTTATTCGGTTTGCATGTTGCCTTAGCATGTATTCAACTAGTGTAGTAGATATTTTAATATAATGTAGAACGTACTATAAGGTAGTTGAATAAAAGGGTTCAACTACCTTATAAACTGTAGATATTGTTGGGAAAAGATAAAAAATAGGGTGGAAGTGCTAAAGATATGTTCTAGTGGAGAAGAAGTAGTAGTATGGATTTGGTAGAAAAATCAGCATAATTTTTTATGGAAGAATAATTATTTGATCAAAGTTGTTTAATGAATTCAATTTCATTATCTAATAATAATGGACGAGTTAAGTGTGAAGAGTTTTCTTCAACCTGAGTAGAATTTTTTGCCCCAGGAATAGCAACTGAAACGGCTGGATGACTTAAAACATAACGTAAGGCGACTTGCGCTAAACTTCTATTTGATCGTACAAGTGAACGTAATTTTTCTACTTTGTTTAAGCTATCTTTAAACCACTTTTCTTTTGGCCAATCTTTTCTTAAATCATCGTCTGGAAATTGAGTTTCATGATTAAATTTCCCAGTTAAAATTCCCATCTTAAGTGGACCTCTTATCACAGCACCTAAATTATGTTTTTCAATATAAGGAAGGATGTCTTTTTCAGGTTCTTTATTCAAAATACTATAATCGAATTGTACGACATCTAAATCATTATCTTGATTAAAATGTTTTATATAATCTAAATCATTAGTAGAAACACCAACGGCTCTCACTTTGCCAGATTTTTTTAAGGTTTGGAAAGCTTGTAGAAAGGCTTCTGTCTCTTCATGTTTATCCCACCAAATATGACAAAAGTACACATCTATATAATCCGTTTTAAGCCGTAGTAAACTAGCCTCAAACGCATCAATGATCTTTTGAGGATCTCCATAAACGGCTGGTTGATTTGGGTCATAATGATGACCAATTAATCCACCTTTTGTAGAAAGAATTATATCCTGCCGGCGATTATTTATGGCTTTTGCAACTAACGTTTCACTATGACCTAATCCATAAACATCAGCAGTGTCAATAAAATTGACCCCTAGGTCAATTGCTTTCTCAATTGCATCAAGTGATTCATTATCTTTTACTGCACCCCATTCATCTCCACCAATTGCCCAAGAACCGAATCCTATCTCTGAAACTATTAATCCTGTGTTACCTAATAATCTATATTCCATTATGTACGGACTCCTCCTTTACAGTTTATGTTATAAGAAGTATATATAGTGACCAGTTGGAATATTCTTGAATTTATTTTCGGAGAATAAATTAGGCAATTTACTTTAATAAATATATGCAAGAATACTGTATAAAAAGAAATTAGAATTATTAGTGAAATGGTTTTTTATGCTTAAATTGAATAAAAGTATGAACTGTTACAGTATAAATATGAGTTTTATTCATAATTTTAATAACTATGCAATAAGTGAAATAAATGTTGAATTTAGTCGGAAAATATAGATTTACAAATTGCAGAATATGTACATATAGTTGTAATTGTAAATATTATCCGTTTTTAAATATTTATAAAAGGAGAAATTCATATGAAAGAAATAGAAGAGAAATATGAAATTGTAGAAGAATTGGATGCAACAGTAGGTCAAGAAGCATTATGGATAGCTCATCAAATGGAAATAGAAAAAGGAATGAACAATGAACCGATTATAATAAAGTTAAAAGGAAATCTTCAAATAGAGGCTTTTAAGAAAGCGCTTACTGTAATAGTTCAATCGCATCCGGCGCTACGTACAATATTTAAGAAGAGAGATGAAAAAATAAAGCAATTAATTCAAAAGAATGTAGAATTTGATATACCAATTAAGGATTTAACTGCTTTTAAAAACACCGAACAAAAAACTATTTTTAAAAATTTCTTAGAATCTATAGTGGATGAGAAATTTAGTTTAGAAGAGGGGCCTTTGTTTAAATTCCACATTATTAAATTCAGTGAAGATAGATTTGTTTCACATTTAATGTTTCATCACATTATTTACGATGGATGGAGTTTAGGAGTTTTCATCCGACAATTATCCAATACGTATGGTGAATTTCTTCAAGGGAAGACGAATGTAGAATTTGAATCTCCTTATAAGAACCTCGTAGAGTATGAGGAGGGTTTTATTAATAGTGCAATATATAAAGAAGGATCATCGTATTGGAAAGATTATTTACAAGGTGAATTGACTCCTACAGAGTTTCCTATTGATTTTAATAAAATGAATGAAAAGAGATATACAGATCAAAATATAAGCAAGAATATTAATTCGGATCTATTTTATCAAATACAATGTTTTGCTAAAAAAAATAATATAAGTATTTATCGAGTAATGTTAAGTACTTATTGTACATTACTTCATCAAATGACAAATGCTGAAGAGATAATTGTTGGTATTCCAATTAATACTAGACCACATACAGAAGAACGAGATACTTTTGGCTACTTTGTTAATACAGTACCTATACGTATAACAATAGAAAAGGGAGAAACATTTAAGGGGATACTTAATAAAGTTAATAAATCTATTCATCTAGCTATTACGTATAAACATAATCCTTATTCACATATAGTAAAAGATTTAAATCTAAATACAAATACAAATCATAATATGGTATATTCCACAGCATTTAATACGATGAAGATACCGGAATTAAAAATTCCTGATATTGAGTCAACAGTTTTAACAGATTGTAAAAGAGTAAATCCTTTTAACATGACTTGGAGAATAATGAGATATGAAGGGGAAACAGAGAATAAAATTGAGGTTGACTATAACTCAGCATTATATAAACCAGGGAGTATTAGTGATTTAGTCGAAAGATATATATATTTGTTACAAAAACTAATGAAGAATGTGAACGAACCTATCCATTCATTGGATTTACTTTTAGAGAAAGATCATCGTCTATACAAAGAAATGAACTCAAATGCTCTTACATATCCTCATTCAAAAACACTAGATCAATTAATCGATCTACAAGCATTAAAATCGCCAAATCGAATAGCGATTTCAATGGGGGATAAATCCATTACCTATTATGAATTGCAGCAAAGGTCAAATCAAATAGCGAATTATTTGTGTGAAAATGATATAAAAAAGGGACAGCGTGTAAGTATTACTATGGAAAGAGAGATTGATACCATTGTATGGATTCTAGGTATCCTAAAATCAGGTGGAGTTTATGTACCAATTGATCCAAAGTTTCCTAAAAAAAGAATAGAATACATCTTAAAAGATAGCGAAAGTCAAATGATTATTACGAAGAAAGAATACAGGGAATTGGTTGAAAGTTTTGCGATTCATACAATTTATCTAGAAGATTTTCATTATGCTAATTCTATAGAAAATATTGCACCTACACATACCATAGAAGATGCAGCTTATATTATCTACACGTCAGGTTCAACGGGTTTACCAAAAGGAGTTGTTGTACCACATAAAGGCGTAATTAATTTATCATATTCAGTAATCAATACATTTCATTTAGGCAAAGAAGACGTATTTTTACAATTTGCAACGATCATTTTTGACGCCTCCATTATGGAAATATTTCCGATTTTGCTATGTAGAGGGAGAATGCATTTAATTTCTGAAATCGAAAAACGTTCAGCAGAGGCATTTATAAATGTAATTGAGAAGAATAGTATTACAAATGTGGTTTTACCAACTGCGTTTTTTAAATTAATAGCTGATATGCCAAAAGAAATGTTACTTAAATTAAATTCTGTAAAACGCGTATTTGTAGGAGGGGAAACTTTACCTGCTGAATCAGTTCGTAAATGGCAAAGTAAATTAGGGTTAAAGATTCCAGTTCTTAATGCATATGGTCCTACTGAAACTACTGTATGTGCAACGATGTATGAAGTAAATGGTGAGATACAAAAAGAAATCTCTAATATCCCAATAGGTAAACCAATTGCTAATAGTGAAGTTTTCGTGGTTAGTCCGTTCAATACATTATGTCCGTCAGGTGTAGTAGGTGAGTTATTTATTGGCGGTGATGGAGTTGCCAACGGATATTTAAATCAACAGGAAAAAACAAAAGAGGCGTTTATTTCTTTCGATAAATCCTATAATCATGATAAAAAGATGTATTGTACTGGAGATTTAGTACGTCTTTTACCGAATGGAAATTTAGAATTTATCGGAAGGAAAGATAATCAAGTAAAAATACGTGGGTATCGAATTGAGCTGGATGAAATTGAAGGAACATTATTTAAACATCCAGAAGTGAGAGATGCTGTAGTATTCACTTATCAAAACGACAAAATCGTTAGTTTTTATTTATCAAAAGACAATACAGAACTAAAACAAGAGGCATTAAAAACATACTTAAGTGAAAGTTTACCAGATTTTATGATGCCAAATTATGTATTTCACCTTGAAAGTTTTCCTGTATCACCAAGCGGGAAACTAGATAGAAAAAAATTAGAATTACAAATCCCATCTTTACTTGCAAACATGCAGAAGCAATATGTCCCACCAATAAGTGAAACAGAAAAAAGATTGGCAAAAACATGGGCAGAGATTTTAAATTTAGGGAAATATAGAATCGGCAGAGATGATGACTTTTTTAAACTTGGGGGACATTCATTGATTGCTGTGCAAGTGTTAAATCAAATTCAAAAAGAGTTTCATCTAAAAATTGAAATTAGAGATATTTTTGAGCATACAACGATTGCTAGTCTGTCTGCTTACATCGATAAATTAATGGCAGTAAATCATGATAGGGAAGAACAGGGGACGCAAGTATTAAAAGTTGCAGATAAGGAAAGTTATCAATTATCAAGTGCTCAAAAAAGAATCTGGTTTTTAAATAAGTATAACGCCATTAATAGAGTATATGATACACCACTACACATATATATTGAGCCGAGTTTAAAAAAGGATATTTTACAAGATACCATAAGATTTTTAGTTGAACGACACGAAATGCTACGAACAGTGTTTATTGAAAGAAATGGGGAGCCTAGACAAGTCATCTTAAACTCAATAGCGATTGATTTGATTCACGATGAGATTGAACACATGTCTAAAAAAGAACAACAAGAATATATACGTACAACAATAAATCAAACGGATCATACACCATTTGATTTAGAAAATGGCCCTCTTTTTAGGATTAGAATTTTTAATCTGAATAAGAAAAATTCTTATTTATATATCAATTTACATCACATTATTACAGATGAGTGGAGTGTAAGGCATTTATTAGATGAATTAATGAAGGTATATAGTGCCTTTGCAAAACGTAGAAATCCTGAGTTGCCAACTATCTCTAATCGATATGTAGATTATGCTGAGTGGGAACAGGAGCAGTTAAATTTAGGTCGGTGGGATACGGAAAAATCTTATTGGATGGCCGAACTTGCAGTACCTCTTCCTATACTAAATCTTCCTTTAGATTTTAGTAGGAATCGTCAAAGTACAAATAAGGGTACAGTATTTGAAATGAAGTTAGATAATGAAATGAAAGAGTCTTTGAAACAAGTATGTGAACAAGAGAATGTTTCTATGTATATGCTATTTTTAGCAGCGTATATTCAATTGTTACATTATCTAACGGATCAAAAAGATATTATTGTAGGTACACCGATTGTTGGAAGGAATCATCAAGAATTTGAAAAAATACAAGGTTTTTTTGTAAATACCTTAGCGATCAGAACACAATTGAATGATGTGAAAAATTTAACACAGCTATTAAAAGTAGTGAGAGAGAAATGTTTGAATTCATTCCAAAACCAATCGTACCCATTTGATAAAGTAATTGAGCAAATAAATCCTGATAGAAGCTTTGGGAATAACCCGATCTTTTCTACTATGTTTAGTTATCAGAAAGATATTCTGCAGCAACATGATGCATACAAGCTTCAGTTGTTACCTAATAAACAAGATATTAGTAAGTTTGACATTTCTTTAGCTGTTGAAGAGGGATTGGATTATGTAGGCATTTCATTTGAGTATGATATTAATCTTTTCAAGGAAGAGTCAATTAAAAGGTTTACTCAAAATTTATTTACTATACTGGACGCATTTATTCATCAACGAACAGTAGCATATGAAAATCTTTCATTCCTATCACAGGAAGAAGAATCTTTATATAAAAAGGTAAATCATACAGAAAGACCCTATCCTTATTTTCAAAATATACAAGAGCAATTCTATATGCAAGTAGATAGACAATCCAATCGGATTGCTATAGCGACTGAAACGGAATCTTTAACATATGGACAATTAAATATGAGCTCTAATCAAGTAGCTCAACATTTACTCGAAAAAGGTATAAAAAGAGGTGATAAGGTAGCCATATTTTTAGATAGAAGTATGAATAGTATCATTTCTATGCTTGGAATATTAAAAGCCGGTGCTGCCTATATACCAATCGATGTAAAATACCCTGAGGATAGAATAAATTATATAGTTCGTGATAGTGAGGCATGTAGAATTATAACGAATATTAAATACAAAAGTCATTTGAATGTAAGTGATTATAAGGTTTCAATAATAGAGGATATATATCGTACGACTATAAATGATGATGTGAAAATTTTAAATAAATCAGATGACTTGGCATATGTAATTTATACTTCAGGATCAACAGGAAAACCAAAAGGTACATTATTAACGCATAAAGGAGTATTAAATTTAGTTGAATGGAGAAATGAAGTATTTCAGATTTCTCCAAATGATAAAGTAACACAGTTTTATTCCCATAGTTTTGATTCTTCTGTATCGGAAATTTTTTCTACCTTGTTAAATGGGGCAGAACTATATGTATTAAGTGATGAACAGCGCTATTCAACTGTCGCATATGCTCAAGCCATTCAAGAAACACAAGCAACTATTTCTGACTTACCAACAGTATTTTTCAATGAATTATCAACGTCATTAACGAAACTGGATAGCGAAAAGATATGTTCTTTAAGATTTATAATAATGGGAGGAGAAGCTGCATCAACAAATGCCATTAGAAGTTGGCAAAATACTTTTAAAAACCAAGTACAGCTGGTAAATGAGTATGGTCCTACTGAAGCAACTGTCTCAGCAATGTATTATTTCATACCAGTCTTAGAAGATGAAAATAATCTTTTAGGAAGCATACCGATAGGTATTCCAATTTCTAATACAAAGGTTCATATATTGAATTCATATATGCAACATTGTCCGGTAGGGGGCATTGGTGAATTATATATTGAAAGTTTAGGATTGGCCCAAGGGTATTGGAAGCAGGAAGAGAAAACAAAACAGGCATTTATTTCAAACCCATTTTCAGAAGACAATAGCAAAAGATTATACCGAACTGGTGATTTAGCAAGATGGTTACCAAATGGAAATATAGAATTTATGGGAAGAAAAGATAAGCAGGTTAAAATTAGAGGGCATAGAATTGAGTTAGGGGAAATAGAAGATGCAATGTTACAACTTGATGGGATAAGTCAGGCTGTGGTAACACAAACGAAAGATGGAATGTTACTGCAAGCTTATTATAAAACAGTGGACGGTATAGGGATAGAGAAAAATAAGTTAGCTTTACATTTATCAAATGTATTGCCAGAATATATGATCCCTAAATATTACTCTCATGTGCTAGAAATACCAATAACGGCGAATGGGAAAATTGATTTTGAAAAACTACCAGAAATAGAGTTTGATCATGAGCAAAAGGATGAGTGTATACTTAAGCCTCAAACTAAAGTACAAAAAAACATTGCAAAGGTATGGTCTGAAGTTCTAAACGTAAAATCTATAGGTTTAAAAGATGATTTCTTTAATTTGGGTGGACATTCTTTAAAAGTTATGCCGGCATTAGTCAAATTAAAACCGTTATATCCTAACTTGAAAATTCAAGATTTCTTTAAGTATAGAACCATAGAAAAATTAGCCTCTCATATTGAAGAGATGGAAGATATGTCGTTCAAGAAAGAGAAAAATATGAATGTAGCATGTAGGGAAAATGAAACGAAAACGACTCCTGTTTATGAAACAACTAAATTAGAAGAATGTGAGTTAGATATGGTGAATTATCCAAAAGCAGTTTTCCTTACAGGGGCAACAGGATATTTAGGAGCACATATTTTAGAACGATTATTACAGTTACCATCTACGACTATTTACTGTTTAGTAAGAAAAAATGAAGATCAAGTAATTGGTGCAAAGTTAAAAGAAAGAATGGAGTTTTATTTCGGTAAAGAAATTCTCCAAAAGTTGAAGGTGAGAGTAGAGTTAATTGAAGGAGATTTATCTCAGATGAATCTAGGTCTAGATTTAAAGCAGCTGGACCATTTAAAGAATAAGGTAGAGTCAATCATACATTGTGGTGGAGAAGTTAGACACTATGGAGAACGTGAGCATTTTCAAAAGGTAAATGTTCAGTCTACAAAATACTTATTGGAATTAGCTAAGAACACAAATGCACGTTTTCATTATATATCGACTTTAAGTGTAGTAGGTCAGGCTGAAAGCGATCCAAAAGAATTTGAATTTTTTGAGTCTAATTTTGATAGAGGACAAAATTTAGATAATCTGTACCTAGAAAGTAAGTTTCAAGGCGAGAAAATGGTCAGAGAAGCAATGGAAAAAGAAGTTCGTGCCACAATATACCGTGTAGGGAATTTAGTGGGTAACTCTAAAACAGGTAAATTTCAATACAATATTAATGAAAACGCATTTTATAGATTATTAAAAGGGATATGCCTATCTAGCATAGCTCCTGACGTCAATACGTATGTAGATTTAACGCCTGTAGACTATGGAAGTTTAGCTATTACTGAATTATCTTATAAGGCCAATACAGTAAATAAAACCATGCATATTTGTAATACAATTCAGCTAAAATGGGAACAATTTATTAATAGTTTACAAGCTTTTGGATACGATATCCTGTTAATGAAACAAGAAAAATATATAGAGAAGTTTTTTAATACGAATTTAACTACTGATGAACAGAAAGCTTTAGAGCTCATAATGCCTTTATTAGAATCTGTAGAAGAGCTATCAGTAGCTATACCATCTTGTTTATACACGCAAGGATATTTGAAGAACATACATTGTTTAGAGCCAAATCAAGAGTATATTAATTTGTTATTAAATTATGCTATGAGTATAGAGTATTTACCATTAATTAAAGAACCAATACTGTTGTAGTATAATTTATCGATTTTGAACAAAAAAGAACCTGTTTTCCATTGAGAACAGGTTCTTTTTCTGGAAAGAGATCTACTTAGTGGTACGGAATAGATTTCTTTTCAATAGGGTTGGGAACGCACTATTGAAAATATGAATATACAATTATGCGTTTTTAAAGTAATAAATTTGATATTTAATTGAAAAGTTTTTGATAGATAGTTTTAAATTATTTTTAGAAATTTATTTATTAATATTAAAAATCGAAGGTGAAAGCTTGAAGTTAAATGACATTTAAAACATTGCTTAATTTATGCATTCTAGAAGGGGGAGTTAAGTTGATGGAAAATGAAAACATATCAATGAAAGAAAAGATTATGAATACAATATTGGAGTTAATTAAAGATGAACGTTTGTAAAAGGTATTCATTGAAAAAACGTTTATAAAATAAACTTAATCACCTTTATAAACTGGATATTTCAATGTTTCGTATATAAACCCTTTTTGTTTGTAAAGATATACCTTTATAAACAGATAGGTTGTAATAAAATTTTGGTGTATTAGAGTAGTACCACACATCCATCAACTTAAGATCTCATAATACCCTCAGAACGATAAAAATGAGCTGAATTCTTATAAATAACTGCAAAATAATAAAATTTTTGTTTTGGGGACACTTCAAATTACTAGATTGATGATAACGTGGCGGGACTCCTAAAATAGGATTATAATTAGCATTGCTTTTAACAATGTGACAATGATTATTGTCACACTTCCATTTCGGTTACGATCTATTTTGTTATTTAAGGCGTTAAAAGAAAACTTCAGAATAAATAGGTAATTTATGTTAAAATATAAAGAAAAATGATAAATATTATTAATTATGAAAAGGGAAATATTATAAAATTAGAATTTAATTCGGAAGGATTGAGTTTATTTATATATTCTTAGGAGTGATGGAATGGATAATCCTTATAAAATAGCTGTAATTGGTGGCACTGGTAAGGTAGGTCGTTATATAGCTTCAGAATCGTTAAAAAATGGCTACCAAATTCGTATGCTTGTTCGGAATCCTAAAAAATTAAAGTATAACGATGATAAAATTGAGATTGTAACAGGTACTGCGGAGAATGTAGATGCAATAAGACAACTACTCGAAGGTTGTCATATTGTTATAAATTGCTTTGGTCAACCTATGAGAGATACACCTATATATAGCAAAGTTACCAGAGATATACTTGAAGTAATGAAAGAAAAGGATATTAAGAGATATATTGGCGTTACAGGAGGTTCTCTCAACATTATAGGAGATAAAAAAGGTCTTTTAAATAAGATTGGAGCAAAAATGTTTGAAGTGCTCTTTTCCAAAATGATGAAAGATAAAAGAGAAGAGCTGAATATTCTTTTGAAAAATAAAGACCTTGATTGGACACTAATAAGACTGCCTTTTGTAAAGGAGGGTGTTGAAGTAAGAGCAGTCAAAAAAAGTCTTATCGATATGCCTGGGGCAATGATTTCAAATAAAGAAATAGCAAATTTTATAATTAGCCAGATTGATAATAAAGAGTATATTCATAAAACACCTTTTATTGCGATTTAATATAAGGGTAGCGTCACATCGCCATCAAGCTAGAAAATTGTATCCATAAAACGAAAAAAACGCTATTCTTTTTGTAGAAATATACATGGTCTGACCCCATTTGGTGAGACAAAGAAAAAACACCTAGATAACATGTTTCCTATAAGCTATAGGTGACATATTATCTAATTTTCTCTGAATCCGTTCATTATTATAGTAGTGGATGTATTCATCCACAGTTTGTATTATACTAGCATTATTCGATTGTTTTATATTTTGCGCATAGAATCCTTCGGATTTCAAATGAGAATGAAAAGATTCTATGAGGGCATTATCATGGCAGTTTCCTGTACGAGACATGCTTGTGATAATGCCTTTTTCTGTGGCATATGTTTGAAATTGTTTTGATGTATACACCTTTCCTTGATCCGAATGTAAAATCGTATCAATCACATTTCGCTTTCTTAAAGCCTCTTTTAGAGTATCTAATACAAGAGAAACATCCTGTGTCTCAGCTATTTTATAACTTACAATTTCATTGTTAAACCCATCTATAATAGATGAAAAATAAAGAGTCTTATTGCCGAACATCAAATACGTGATATCAGTGAACCATTTTTCATTAGGCTTGGTAGCTTTAAATCTCCGTTGTATTCGATTTTTAGCTACCACTGGTTCATGACCGAGCACAAATATCTTTTTCTTTTTTCTAACCCGAGATAATACGTTGTATTTTCTCATGATACGCAATACTTTTTTATGATTCATTACGATGTTAAATTGATCACGTAGACAAGCTGTAACCCGACGATATCCATACCGATATTTATGATGTTGACATATTTCTATTACGGTTTTTTCTTCATGATTAATTACTGTTTTCTCCTGCTTTTTCCAACGATAATAAGTAGCACGTGAAATATTAAATATGGAACACAGTTCTGCAATTGTAAAAATTGATTGCCATTCCTTTATCATTTTCATTATTTCTTCTTTTCCTCCCACCTCCTTAAGATTTCTTGGCACTTTTCCAGCAATATAATTTTTGCCTTTAAATAACGTATTTCTAATTCTTTTTGTTCAAGTTCTGTTAACCTTTTTAAGCCTTTTCCATGTGCAGATTGTCTTCCAATAGACTGTTCAAACCGATAGGTTTCGCCTTCACGATACCATTTCATCCAAGTTTTAATTTGAGCCACATGTTTAATTCCTAAGGCATCCATAATTTCTTTGTTTTTGAATCCTTGGTGTTTCATTTCAACTACTTTCCACTTTATTTCGGCGGGATAATGCGTCTTTTTCCCCATAAGAAAACACCTCCATTAAAATCATAACTGATACTTACGATTTAGAGAGGTGTTTTTTTTCGTCTCATTCTAAGGGTTCACTCCAATACAGAAAGGGGGCGTTTTTGTTATGAATTTATCGATTTTAGATGAACTAGAATTGTTCTCTAAAGAACTACAACGATATATGTCACCGTATGCTTTGGAACAGTTAGCTAGAGAGATAGGATTTGTTCAACGAAAAAGTAAATATCGTGCACAAGACTTAGTGGCTTTATGTGTTTGGTTAAGCAAAAATATAGCTCATACTTCATTGACACAATTATGTAGTCGATTAGAAGCTAACACAGGCATTTCCATGAATCCGGAAGGACTCAATCAACGCTTTAATTCTCGGGCTGTACAGTTTTTACAACAAATATTAGCGTATTTACTTAACCAACAATTTCATTCCTCCAACTCAAACAAGATTCCAACTTTGTATACAAACTATTTTCGTAGTATTCGTGTATTGGATTCTACACATTTTCAGGTTCCAGATAAATTTGCTTCTACATATCAAGGTTCAGGAGGTAGTGGTCATAGCGCTGGTGTGAAAATTCAATTAGAGTACGATTTGCTTAGTGGTCAATTTTTACATGTTCATGTAGGTTCGGGAAAGCAAAATGATAAAATTTATGGTTCTACTTGCTTAACGTCTCTTCAACCGCACGATGTATGTATACGTGATCTAGGATATTTCGATTTAAGAGATCTACATACGATAGACGAGTGTGGTGCTTATTTTATTTCACGATTAAAGCTCAATACTCGTATATATCAGAAGAATAGAGAACCTGAATACTTTCAAAATGGAACAATAAAAAAGCAATCTGAATACATCCAACTAGATATGGAGCAATTCATTGACCAATTACAGTCAGGTGAAACATATGAAATTCCTGAGATTTATATTGGAATGTATCAAAAACTTCCTGCAAGACTAATTCTGTACAAATTAACTGAAACGCAAATGAAACGTAGACAAAAGGATTTAGCATCTAAAGAACATAAGAAGCAAATTACCTATAAAGAACGCAGTAAGCGACTTAGTGCAATTAACTTTTACATTACAAATATTCCTTTGGAATATCTACCAAAGGAACAAGTATACGATTTTTACTCCTTACGATGGCAAGTTGAACTTATCTTTAAAACATGGAAATCATTCTTTCGTATTCATCATTGTAATTCTGTAAAATTAGAACGACTAGAATGTCACTTATACGGACAATTAATTAGCATCTTTCTTTGTTCCTCCACTATGTTTCAAATGCGCCAATTACTCCTCAGCAAGAAGAAACGAGAATTAAGCGAATATAAAGCGATTTATATGATAAAAGATTATTTTCCACTTATTTATCACTCTCTACAAAAAGACACCCAAGAATTAACAAAGATATTGTCTCGGCTGTTTAATCTCTTACAGAAAAACGGACGAAAATCCCATAGGTATGAGAAGAAAACAGTCTTTGATATCTTAGGCGTCGTATATAACTTTTCTATGTCTCACAATCATGTATCGTAATCAAAAAAATTGAAACCCGATAGGGTTTATTTGGTATGCAAATCTTTAAAGAACTTACACTAGATCTTTAGAAAAAAGAAAAAATCTCACATGAAATTAAACTTATATAAGCTTAGCTTGATGGGCATGGGGTACTTCAAAACCTTAGCTTGATGGCGATGTGGTCACCATATCAAAAAAAGAAAATTGTGCGTATAGTGTAGCCTTGGAATAAAGTTGGATTAAATTAACTTAATAAACCCTGATAAAAGATGCAAATAGAAAAAGTTTGATAATTTTTGCGATCCTTACTCAATTAATGCGCCCTTTGGCTGAAGAAGGGCACATCAGTTTATCACTGATTTTTCTTTTCTAATTTTAATTGATTAACAATGTAAGATACTAATGTAATTAACGGATTAATAATAGTCTTAGATGTTTTATACTCAACTTGCTGAGATGCATCAACCATAGATAATTGAGCAACGGAGATAACTTTCTTTGTATCTTTAATGATTTGATTTAAGAACTTTGCAATTTCTTGGTCGTATTCTTCTTTTAGTCCTTGCATTATCAATTCAAAAGTACTATTTATAACAATAACCTCTAAATCTAAAGATTTTTGATGATTATTAGCATGATGTTTAAGGCGTTCTACCGTACCTTCAACAGTTGCAGGATTTGTAAAAAGAATGGTCTGAGGCTGCTGTATATTGCAGAGGTAATCAAAGAATGGTTCATCAATTTTAATAATTGGCACTGAAATTGAGAGTTGGTCTTCCTGTAAAATTGCAATATAGTTTGTGCAAGTAATAAGGATAGCATCAACATTACATTGGGCAATCCATTTTATTTGCTCTTTAACTTTAAATTGAGCATCTGATTCTTGAAAATTTTCATTTAATGTAACTCGATACATTAAAGCTGGGTCAACAAAATGTATTAATTCAATGTTAAATAGGGAAAATGCGTTTTCTATATATTCTATATTTGAATAATGGGCGTGTAAGCACCCTAATCTTTTTCTCAATTCCATTCCACCTCTATTATATTTCTGCTTATTCTATCAGTATGCGCATCCAAATGTCTATCAAAATTGAGATTGAGACCTTTCCTCTTATTCCACAATATAGTCCTTTAGTGCAGGAACTTTATTGCTATTCAACGATTCCTTAATCCGCCTTTCAGTACAGATCTTCTATTCACTATAAAAACATCACAATTTTTTTATAAACGTCGCGACTTTATTCAAAACATCGCATCTTTTTTAAAAACATCGTGACTTTATTTACAAGCGACATATAGACATATTTTTCAACCGCTTCCTGTACGTTAAGGGACTCGTTATTCTTTTTACAGTTTTTTATTATGAAATTCTAAATAACTAATTATAATAGGTGAAAAAACGATCAATAGTTGGGTTACGGAAAGGATTCGAAATTACATTCTTTCTCAATACATATTATGGATAAATAAAGTAAAATATGGGTTGGGGTTATGTCTCATGTTGTGTTAATCCTAACAATAACTAAGGGTACATAATATGCTTTCATACCTTTGAATAATTTTGTTATAGGAGGGATGGAGATTTAAATGGCTCAAATTGTTGGTATTGATAGATACCTTTGTACTGGGGCTTTATCTATATGCGTGAGGGCCTTTCCCTAAGTCTTGTCAGGAAGTAAGGAACAGTAGGCAAACACTTATACAATATGAATAGAGGAGAGGAATGCCTTATGAAAATACGTAGTCAAATTACATGTGCAAGTCTGGCCCTTTTAATAGCTGGAAGTTCCCTGTTATATACAACACCAACCTC
>NZ_JBFUPV010000014.1:0-129293 GCF_041360755.1 Bacillus sp. RCC_6_1 | reverse complement strand
ATAAAGTTAGTTTGTCTAGCATCTAAAATAAAAATTGACGTTTCACGTTGTTTGTTTCGTTCAGTTTTCAAAGAACTTGTCCGCCGCTTCAGAAGCGACTTCATCATATTAACATCTTCATTTTTCGATGTCAACTAAGTTTTAAAATTTCTTTTTTGTCGTTTTCTGCGTTTCCGCATCAGCGACGTTTATTAATATACCATCACACTTTTTAAATAACAAGTGTTTTTTTATAAAAATATAAAAAAATTATCTACCCTACTTTCTTCTATAGAAATAACTATTATCCTCTCTACTAAAAATAGTTATTCTGATTGTATACTACTACACTTCATTCAACAAAATTGAATTTCACAATACCTTCCCAAATTTTCATTCTCTTCTATATTAAGGTTTATAATAATTATCCTTCTATAAAATAACTATACAAATTAGCCGTAAGAAAAAATCCCATCTACATTAAACAGCCACTCGCACGCATTATCCCCTTCCTTCTCATTCGAAAATTCCCCCCTACAAATTAACAACATTCCAATCCTAATATAAACTTAAGTATATTGTTAGAATTTTTTTACATTTAATTAATGAAAAATATCCATTTTTTGTTATATAGTAAGAAAGGACGCACTCAACTATAAATAAACCAATGGAGGAATTATTTTATGGATAGGTTAACAAAGTTTTCATTAAAAAACCGAGCTGCCATTATCATCATGATCTTTCTCATTTCCATACTCGGTGTTTATTCCGGCTCTAAATTACCTATGGAATTTTTACCAAGTATCGACAATCCGGCAATTACCGTCACAACCTTATCTCAAGGACTCGACGCTGAAACGATGACAAAGGATGTAACTGATCCTCTCGAAAAACAATTTCGCAATTTAGAACACGTCGACACCATTACTTCTTCTACATACGAGGGATTATCACGTATCGACATTGCGTATACATCAAAAGCAAACATGAAAGATGCAGCACGCGAAGTCGAAAAAGCCGTCAATACAATTAAATTACCTAAAAATGTAACCAAGCCCGTAGTTAGTCAATTAAACACTTCTATGATTCCACTCGCTCAAATTACTATCCAGAAACAAAACGGTTTTTCAAAAGCAGATGAAAAACAAATTGAAAAAGAAATCGTACCACAACTCGAAAACATTGATGGTGTTGCCAACGTTATGTTTTTCGGAAAATCCACCTCTGAATTATCTATCGTACTTGATCCGAACCAATTAAAAAACAAAAACGTAACATCACAGCAGGTACTAACTGTTTTACAAGGAAAAGAAACTTCTACTCCAGCTGGGGCAATTACTGTTAATCAGGAAGAATACAACCTCCGCGTCATTGGGGACATAAAAAATGTAAATGACATTAAAAACATCACTGTGGCACCCCAAGTGAAATTGCAAGACATTGCTCAAATTGAAATTAAACAACACTACGATACAATCTCACATATAAACGGAGAAGAAGGCACAGGATTAATCATCATGAAAGAACCGAGTAAAAATGCAGTTGCCATTGGAAAAGAGATTGATAAAAAAGTTAAAGAGATAGATAAGGAATATAAAGATCAATTTTCTATTAAACTTTTGGCTTCAACCCATGAACAAGTTGAAAATGCTGTTACTAGCATGGGAAAAGAAGTAATACTTGGAGCAATCGCTGCAACTCTAATTATCTTAATCTTTTTACGTAACTTCCGAACAACACTCATCGCTGTTGTCAGTATTCCATTATCTATTTTATTAACACTCTTTTTACTACATCAATCTAACATTACGCTTAACATTTTAACCCTCGGTGGTTTAGCTGTTGCGGTTGGACGTCTCGTCGATGATAGTATCGTTGTCATCGAGAATATTTTCCGCCGTTTACAAAAAGATTCTTTCTCTAAAGATATCATTCTCGATGCAACGAAAGAAGTCGCAGTCGCAATTACTTCTTCTACTTTAACAACGGTCGCTGTTTTTTTACCTATCGGCCTCGTATCGGGAGCAATCGGAAAATTAATGTTACCTATGGTATTAGCAGTTGTATATTCTATACTATCATCCTTAATCGTTGCACTAACAGTTGTTCCACTTATGGCTTTTTTACTACTCAAAAAAACAAAGCATCGAAAGCCAAGTTCTTCATCACGATATGTCGCTACATTAAAGTGGGCTCTTTCTCATAAATTCATTATTCTACTTACTGCATTTTTATTATTTGTAGGATCAATTGCAGCTTATATATTACTACCGAAAGCAAACATAAAATCTGAAGACGACACAATGTTATCTATTAACATGACATTTCCAGCCGATTATAATGCTGAATCTCAAAAACAAAAAGCATTTGATTTTGAAAAGAAATTACTTTCTAATTCAGATATAACAGACGTTATTTTACGAATGGGATCTAGCGCAGAAGATGCACAATGGGGGCAAACAACTAAAAATAACCTCGCTAGTATATTCGTAGTCTTTAAAAAAGGTTCTGATATTGATCAATATATTAAAGAGTTAAAAAAGGAAAATAAAACTTTTGAGCCTGCTGAACTTGATTATATAAAAACAAGTTATTCAAGCTCTGGCGGCGGCAATAACTTACAATTTAACGTAACAGCTACTAACGAAGCGGATTTAAAAGAGGCGGCTACTATCGTTGAAACAAAACTAAAAAGCATGGATGATCTTTCTAAAGTAAAAACAAATTTAGAAGACTCTAAAAAAGAACGGCAAATTCATATTGATCAAACAAAGGCTGAACAACTAGGTTTAACACCAGAAATAGCTGCGCAACAAGTAGCATTCCTTATGAAGAAATCACCTATTGGCGAAATTACAATTAATAACGAAAAAGCTACTATTATGATAGAACACAAAAAAGAAAACATTAATAAACAAGAAGATATTTTAAATACAAACATACTATCACCTATTAATGGACCAATACCTTTAAAAGACATCGCAACTATTTCAGAAAAGCAAACGCAAACAGAAATTTTCCATAAAGACGGAAAAGAAACAATCCAAATTACAGCCGAAGCTTCAAATGAAGATTTGAGTAAAGTAAACACAGCAGTAAATAAAGCGATGACTGACTTAGATTTACCTAGTGGTGCAAAAGTAAATATCGCAGGAGCTACTGAATCTATGCAAGAGAATTTTACAGATTTATTCAAAATTATGGGGATTGCAATCGGGATTGTATATTTAATTATGGTTATCACCTTCGGGCAAGCACGTGCTCCTTTTGCAATCCTATTCTCCTTACCGTTAGCTGCTGTCGGTGGTATTTTAGGATTAATCATTTCACGAACACCTGTTGATGTAAATTCCTTGATCGGCGCATTAATGTTAATCGGGATTGTTGTTACAAACGCTATTGTATTAATAGAAAGAGTCCAACAAAATCGGGAACACGGAATGGAAACTAGAGAAGCCTTACTTGAAGCAGGTTCTACTAGACTACGCCCAATTATTATGACAGCTATTACAACAATCGTTGCTATGCTCCCACTCCTATTTGGCCAATCCCAAGCAGGAAGTATGGTATCAAAAAGTTTAGCCGTCGTCGTCATCGGCGGTTTGGCAGTCTCAACTGCTCTTACATTAGTAGTCGTTCCAGTTATGTATGAACTATTAGATAAAATCGGGAGAAAAAGACGCTCCCGTAGGAAAATAAGCACTTCTACAGAAACACCTGATATTTAAAAACAAAAGGCGTTACCTTCACAAATGAAGATAACGCCTTCTCTCTATTTATTCATAAAATCCATCATTTTTTCCACATATTGCTCTATAGGTTTACTAGAATCCACAATCCAAATTACATCTGTTCTTCTTTATAATTAATCACAAATTCAACAATCATTACATCCATTCCTTCTATATTAAAATACAAAAGAACCCCCTACCTATAAATAGAGAGTTCTTCTTTATAATTTATGCCGCTTTTACCTTTTTCGTTGTTTTACTTTTTCTTTTCGTTCCTGTAAAGCGCTTGTGTAATATAGATGCTATCAAGCGTGAAATAACATTGAATAGTAATACCATAATAATTAATACAGCTGCAGATTTTGTCGCAATCAACTTCGCATCTGGAATAACTCCTTCAGAATTTAATTTCCAAATGTGAACCGCTAATGTTTCAGCTGGTCTAAACGGATTTAAAGGATGCGCAGGACTTGATAAATCCGCTGCTGAATTTAAAATCGGGGATGTTAAACCCGCTGTGTAAATTAATGCTGCCGCTTCCCCAAATATACGACCCGCCGCTAAAATAATCCCTGTAATAATTTGTGGTAATGACGATGGGATAATAATACGAGCGATTGTTTGCCACTTCGTTGCACCTAATCCAAGACTTGCCTCTTTTACATTATGAGGAACTTCTGAAATCGCATTTTCACAAACACGCGTTAAACCTGGTAAATTTAAAATAGTTAAAGCAAGAGCACCACCCATTACTGTGTATCCCCAACCTGTCATTGTAACGAACACTAACAAACCAAATAAACCAACAACAATAGAAGGTAAAGACGCCATCGTCTCTATACATAGACGAACAAAATTTAAAAAACGTCCTTGTTTTGCGTACTCTGCTAAATATATTCCAGCACCTAATCCAAGAGGAATAGATATAATAAGCGTTATAACAAGCATGTAGAAGGAATTGAATAACTGCGGACCAATCCCACCACCAGCTCTTGTATTGCTTGGTTCTCCAAACAAGAAATTAGGATCCCAAAATCCCCATCCCTTTTGTAAAATTTCAAATACTAAGAACACTAGCAAAGCTACAACTAAAGCTGCAACCGCATAAAAGATACCTGTCCAAACTTTATTTACCGTTCTTGCATTCATTATTATCGCTCACCTCTTTGCCCAATCGCTCGAATTACTAAAATAAACAGGAATGAAATAACAAGTAAAATCATCGCTAAAGTCCATAGCGCATTGTTCCAAGCAGTTCCGTTCAATGTATTCGTCATGTCCATTGTTAAAATACCAGTTAACGTCGCTGTCGGACTATATATTCCTTCTGGTAATTTAATCGTATTCCCGATTACCATTTGAACCGCTAGCGCTTCACCAAAAGCACGCGCTAAACCTAAAACAACACCTGTTAAAATCCCTTTCTTCGCAGCAGGAACAATTACTCGGCTAATCGCTTGCCATTTCGTTGATCCTAGACCATAAGAAGCTTCTAAATAATCAAATGGAACAGAACGTATTGCATCAGAAGCGATACTAGCAATAGTAGGTAAAATCATAATACTTAATACAACAATACCTGCAATTAAGCTAAAGCCTACTCCCCCAAACGAATCACGTAATAGTGGTACTAAAATCGTAACACCTAATAATCCGTATACAACCGAAGGAATACCAACTAACAATTCTAGAACAGGCTTCAATACTTTATTTCCAAACTTTGGCGAAATTAAATTCATGAATATAGCAAGAGCTATAGCAATTGGTGCACTAATAATAACCGCACCTAACGAAACCACCGTTGAACCTACAATGAAAATTAAAGCCCCGAAGGATCCTTGATCAGCATTTGGATTCCATTTTGTCGATGTTAACATCTCAGTAAATGAGATACCACTTTGTGTAAAAGATTGAATACCTTTCCCACAAATAAACGCAATAATAGCTAATGTAATTAAAACAATAAAAATACCACAAAACGTAACAAGTGATCTTCCTATATATTCACTTTTTACGTAATTAATTTGTTTTTTCCCCTTCATCACAGGACAGACCCCACTTCACAGATTGAAATGAACAGGACTGGCCTTGCAGCCAGCCCCATAAAATTTTATTACTTATTTAATTTAGACATTGGAATGTAGCCCATATCTTCTACTTGCTTTTCAAAATCTTTACCTTTTACATAATCGATGTAAGCTTTCGTCGCTTCCTTCGCTTCACCTTTTGTTACCATATATTCGTAAGACCAGAATGGATATTTACCAGACGCAATGTTTTCAACTTTCGGTTCAGCACCATCAATTTTCACTGTTTGTAGTGCGCCTTTTTTCTCGCCGACCATGTAAGACATTGCTAAATAACTCACCGAACCAGGAGTAGAGTTAATCGCTTGCTCTACTGCACCGTTAGAATCTTGTGTTGTACCAGTTCCATCATTAATTTTCGCGTCTTTCATAATCGTTTTTTCAAATGTAGCACGTGTACCAGATGAAGCCGGACGATTAATTACATTAATTTTTTCATCTTTTCCGCCTACTTCTTTCCAGTTTGTTACTTTTCCAGTGAAGATATCTTGTACTTGTTGCATTGTTAAGTTATCAACTTTTACATCTTTATTTACGACAAGAGCGAATGCAATACCCGCTACCTTGTTATCTACTAATTCTTTCGCCTTTTCAGCATCTTTTATTTTATCTCCGGACGGAACATCCGAATTACCAATTTGCACTGCACCAGATGCTACTTGGTTAATCCCAGTTCCACTACCGCCACCTTGAACTTGAATAGAAACTTTTGAATTTTTCTCCATGAATTTCTTTCCAGCTTCCTCCGCAAGAGGTAGAAGAGCTGTAGAACCAGCCGCTGCAATCGTACCTGATAATTCTTGTTTTGTATTATCGCTTCCTTTAGCAGTTTCTTTACTAGTTGTATCTTCTGCTTTCCCACAACCAACTAATGCTCCTGCTACCACTAAAGCTGCTAAAGAAAATTTAATACCTTTTTTCATAACCATGTCTTGTACCCCCATTTGGATTATCACTTTTCGAATTCATTTTCTTTCGAACACAAATTCATTGTAGGACAACAATATTATGTGAGTGTTAAGCAATTTTTAATTTTAAGTAAATGACGATAATAATCCTTAAAAGCTAGAAATCCCAACATTTATAGTTAAATAACCCAACAAAAACCACACTAACTACGCTGCAATGTAAATATATTCTTAACAATGTAAATTCAATGTAAATGTTTTTCTCTCTTTTTCCCTTTTCGTTAAAGTTACATTTACAATTCCGCTGTATTTTGTAATTTTTACACACCTAATTTATGCACATTAAAAATAATTTCAGTAATATTTTTTAGTACAACTAAATAAATTGGAACAATTCTAAAAATAAATGAATATTTTTAAAGTACTAATTGACAACATAATCCAATGTAGTCTACTATATTACTAACAAAAAGTTTACCTTAGGAAACTTTTTAAACTCAAACTAAAAATATAGAGATGAGGTAACTTTTATGGTATCGGCTAATATAAAACCACTTTCCGAATTTAAAATAGGAGAGTTTGTACAAATTGAGAAGATACAATTAGAAGGAACTATGAAACGACGCTTATTAGATTTGGGATTTATCCCGGGGGCGACGATTAAAGTATTGCAACGCAGTCCACTTGGAGATCCGGTCGCTTATCAAGTGAGCAACACAACTATTGCACTGCGTAAAGAAGAAAGCTCCCTTATTTTCGGGGTATTAATAGGAGATGATTTCAGATGAGCAAACATCGTATCGCTTTAGCTGGTAACCCGAATACAGGGAAAAGTACATTATTTAATACTTTAACAGGCTTAAAACAACATACTGGAAACTGGACGGGAAAAACTGTTTTAAAAGCTGAAGGAGAATATGAACATAACGGAAGTAATTATACATTAATAGATTTACCGGGAACTTACTCACTATACTCAAATTCCGCAGACGAAGAAGTAGCGAGGGATTATATTATATTTGAAAAACCAGAAGTAACTGTAGTTGTTATAGACGCAACTGCTATGGAAAGAAATTTAAATTTAGCACTCCAGGTGATGGAGATGACAAATAATGTAGTCATTTGCATTAACTTAATTGATGAAGCCGAGAAAAAAGGGATTGTTATCGATGAAAAGAAATTAGCAAAATCACTTGGTGTACCTGTCGTTAAAATTTCAGCACGTAACCGAGTAGGTATTGGTCATTTGCTAAATGTTATTGCAAGAGTAGCAAATAAAAAACTAATTCCAACACCAATTAAAATTACTTACAGCGAAAAAATTGAAAATATGATTCAGGAATTAGAACCACAAATTTATAAAGTGTTCGGTGATACGTATCCAGCACGTTGGATTGCGTTACGTATATTAGATGGAGATAAAAATTTCTTAACTACACTTCAAAAACACCATAATGAACCACTTGTAAGGGAGGTCGTAATTAATGGAATCTCACTCAGCCAGTAAAGGTCTTCCATTAGACTATATTATTCAACATGCACAAACACTTTCAAAAGAAGATATACGAGATGATATAGTCGGAGATATTTACCGAACATCTGCAAGCATATGTAAAGAATCTGTCCAATATACAAATACTGATAAATTATATCGTTCTGAAAAACTAGATAAAATTTTCACATCTCCAATCTGGGGATTCCCAATTATGCTCGGTATTTTATCTATTATTTTTTATCTTACAATTGCAGGCGCTAACGTACCATCTGATATGATTGCCGAATTCTTCGGATGGGCCGAAGGATATTTAACATCTTGGTTCCAAGCAGCGCATGCACCTGAATGGTTACATGGCATTTTAATACTTGGTTTGTTCCGTGGTATCGGTGCTGTTATTAGCGTTATGTTACCACCTATGGCAATCTTTTTCCCTATGTTCGCGCTATTAGAAAACTACGGATACTTACCACGTGTCGCGTTTAATATGGACCGCTTATTCAAACGATCCGGCGCACACGGGAAACAATCTTTAACAATGGCAATGGGATTTGGTTGTAATGCAGCAGCCATTATGTCAACACGTATCATTGAATCACCACGTGAACGTATGCTAGCAATTTTAACGAACAACTTCGTTCCTTGTAACGGTCGCTGGCCTATGTTAATTTTAATGGCTTCACTATTTATGGCTGCTGGTTATACAGGCAGTATGCAAACATTGGTTACTGCTGGCGTTGTAGTTGGAATGGTTGTAATTGGTGTTATTATGACATTAACTGTTTCTTGGGTACTATCAAAGACAGCCTTAAAAGGGATTCCAACTCACTACACACTTGAGTTACCTCCGTACCGCAAGCCAAAAGTTTGGAATACCATTGTTCGCGCAACACTCGATAAATCAATCTATGTTTTAAAACGAGCTATAGTTGTTGCTGCCCCTGCGGCTGCATTAACTTGGTTACTTGCTAACATTTTTATCGGTGACACAAGCTTACTTATGTATTTTGTAAACTTCCTAGATCCATTTGCTAAAATGTTAGGACTTGACGGGTTTATTCTAGCTGCATTCATTCTTGGACTACCCGCTAATGAAATTGTAATCCCAATTTTATTAATGTCTTACTTATCAACTGGGGCTTTAACTGAAATAGATGATTTTAATCAAATTAAAAATCTATTCCTAGAAAATGGTTGGACTTGGTTAACAGCGTTAAACACAATGTTGTTCTCACTTCTTCATTTCCCGTGCGGAACAACACTTGTTAATATATACAAAGAAACAAAAAGTGCAAAATGGACATTCTTATCGTTTGCAATCCCTACCGTTATCGCCATTGTTGTTACATTCCTCTCTACACAATTGGTACATTGGTTAGAGCTTGTATAAAGCAAAGCATACATAGAAGGTATCCCCCTTCACATATGCTTTGCACGAAAGAGACCTGAAATTATTCAGGTTTCTTTTTTTGCACATCAGTATTCCACGGCTGTGCTCCATACGTTGTGAGTTTTTTATGAATAAAATATATAGTTCCTGGAAGAACTGCCATTAATATCGTGCAACTAATTCCTAATCCAGTAAACAACTTTCATCACCTTATTTCACTCTTTTCGGTAAAGCTGAACCTGAATGTTCAATTGTTGGATGAACATGAACAGTAATTTCAGCATTACTAAAGTAATTTTCGCCTTGATCCCAATTCTTACTTATTTTTGTCCACTCTTTATAATTATGTCGCTTATACACTTCCCCTAACTCTAATACATCTACCTTATATTTTTTTTGAACAAGCTTAATCGATTTTTGAATACGCTCCTCCATTTCTTCCGATATATCCTTCTCTAAACGCTTTTCATTCAAAACCTTTTTATGATCACTGAAATGCAACTCAGCCAATGTGCCTTCCAGAGATAAATGAATATCAAACTTTGGTTTTGTAGCATTCGTTGTAGATACTTTAATTTTTCGACGCAACTTATGAATTTCATATGTAATAAGTTGATTTTTTTTACGAATCGTAAAAAAACCTCCAATTTTTTTGCCTATTATATAATTCATCCCTAATGTTTCTTCCCCACTCAAATTGCCTACACATTTATTATCCTTTCCACGAAACAATGCTGCACCGTTCATTTGTACCCCTTGTTTTGTCAGTTCAAGAATAGGTAATACAAAACTGCGGTTAGAGATCATCTTCTCCTGTACCTCCCCAATTCTTGCAGCCTCAATCATTTGGGCATTTTTCGGAGGGTGTTCAGCTAACATATCAATATACTGCGCCGGTAAATTTTCAGGCTTGGCACTTTGTTTTAAAATAGCTTCTGCATTTTTCTTAGAAACGAACAAACGAATATTTCTTCTCATTTCATGATCGCGAATATATACATCTAACGTATTTTGTAAAATGTATGGATGTGAAAGTAATTCTTCAGAGAAAATAATCACTTGTATATGAGGGAAAAATAATGTACGGCTAATTTTTTTAGCGATTATTCTTATTTGTTCAAATACACTATCTGCTTTTGCACTAACATTAATATAATTTTCGCTATCCCCACCCCCTTGTCCACCCTGTTGAGACAATTTACTGGGGAGTACCATCTGATAGGTCCCTTTCATAATTGGATTCGCTTTCTTCTCCTTCACGATATCGTAAGCCGCTCCTACTACAAATCCTCTTTCTTCTATCTCTTCTAACTCAGAACACCCACTCATAAATCCAGTTAAAGCCATAACCATTATAATTTTAAGAAGGTGTTTCATTTCCACCATTCCTTCTTTTTATTTTATATACAATTAAAACAAGCAAAGGTGCTAACACAACACACCCCATATCTATCCAAGCTAAATAAGTCCCATAACTTGATAAAGCATTCAAACTACTAGGTATCATATTCGCCATAAAAATAATTGGGGCACTTACGAAAATAAAAATATGTTTCTTCACTTTCGGAAACATAGCACAAAACAATAAAGATGCGACATCATAGTACATTGCTGTCGTGTTATAAATAGTAATAATCCAAGTCGTAAAAAAAATCGCATCAAACCTTTCTAAAAATCCTCCACCAATTTCAATTTCTTTCCCTAATTCAATTGTTGGATATGTCAATCCACGTGTTGTCATATACGTAAAAACACTAATACAAGTTACATAAATTAAAATGTATGACAGCACGTTTACCATCACCGCTTTCGCGACTGCCATTGGCGCTTTTTTCGCTGTCTTATCATTCAGCAACACCGCATAAAATAAAGCTACTTCAAATCCAATAAACGTAAAAATAGAATTTTTAACTCCAACAGCATATTGACTTACTTTCGTTTGAAAAGCTGGTAGTAAATTATTTATTTCCATTAAATTTATATTCAATAAAGAAAGAAGTACTATCGCAATTAAAACAATAGGCAAGAATAAAACATTTAACCTTAATAAGGCTGCTCTTGATCCTGCTATTCCATAAATAACAACTAATAAGAAGAAAAAAGACAGTAGTTGTATTGGTGTATCACTAAATAAATATGTTTGAGAAATAACTGAAATCATTCGCGATTCATACGCTGTCAAAGCAGCAAACGTTAATACTAAAATACTACTAATTGTGTATGCAACAGGCTTCGTCAAATGCGCACTCGTATATTGAACAAAATTTTGTTTTGGAAATAAGATAGCCACTCTCGTCACAAACCAGCCTAAAACTGCGCAAATCAGTCCACCCAAAAGCAAGATAATCCAACCGTCCGAAAATAAAGTTTGGTTAGCAATATCTCTTGGCATAGACAATGCCCCTATACCAATAATGGTCGATGATACCGCAAACCCAATTTCCCGAGATCCAATCTCTTCATCGCCATACTCAAATGGTTTCAATTATTTTCGCTCCTTTGGACGTATTGTAGAATCTTTTGTTTGTAAGTACTCCGGTCTATCTTTCAACATCGCTTTTGGTATGCGAATAAATTCTTCTTTCCAATCTTTATAAAATGCAGGAGCAATTGGAGTTGTATACGGTATACCAACACTTGTTAAATTTGTAATATGAACAGCAAGTGCAATCAGAGCTAGAATGATCCCATACAACCCAAAAGCCGTTGCAGCTAATACAAAGACGAAAAGTAAAATCCGGAACGTAATCGTAATACTATATACAGGAAGCGAGAACGTAGCAATCGCAGTAACTGCAATAATAATAACTAAAAACGGATTTACAATCCCTGCATTTACCGCAGCTTCTCCAATTACAAGACCTCCTACAATCCCTATCGTTTGTCCCATTGGTTTGGGCAATCGGATTCCAGCTTCTCGTATTAATTCCATAGTCAAGGCCATCATTAACGTTTCAATATATGCTGGGAACGGAACACCTTCCCTCGCACCTGCAATTGAATAAGCCAGTTTAGAAGGAATAAGTCCTTGATGATAAGATACAAGTGCTACATACATAGCTGGTAACAAAACCGCGATTATACCTGAACCCATACGTAAAAATCTTAGTAACGTTCCAATCACCCAGCGCTCGTAATGATCTTCTACAGATTGAAAAATATCAACAAACACAAGCGGTGCAATAAGAGCAAACGGAGATCCGTCTACTAAAATGGCCGCTTTTCCCTTCGCTAATGACGCTATAATATTATCTGGCCTCTCTGTATTCAAAAACTGTGGAAATGGAGATAAATTATTATCCTGAATTAATTGTTCAATCGTACCTGTTTCCAAAATAACATCTGTCACTATTGATTGAAGACGGCGATCTAACTCTTTTACAATGTGAGGATTAATAATATCTTCTATATATACTAGGGTTACTTCTTTCTGCGATCGCTTCCCCATAATATAAGATTGGAACCTCAACTTTGGATCGCGTAAACTGCGTCGGATTAACATTTTATTCACATTAATATCTTCATTTAATCCAACTCTCGGTCCGCGTATTAAATCTTCTGTCACTGGTGGCTCTAAACTTCTCTTCTCCCAAGCCCTACTATTAATAACGATAGCAGTTTGAATATTATCAATTAATATAACTGTATCTCCCGCTAAAATCGCATTTATAATATCCGGAAACGTTGTCTTCTTACCCACTTCCGCAATAGAAATAAAACGATCCAATAACGTCTGAACGACAGCCGCTTCATTTTGCACTTCTTCATATTGAAGAGTACGAACTACATATTTATAAACATTATCCTTGTCTGTTAACCCACATAAAAACACAACCGCACAACGTGTAAAACTCCCAGCAAGAACAACTTCTCTAATTGTTAAATCATTAGGTGAACCTAACTCATCCCTAATTTCTTTCATAACTTCAAATAAGTTACCTTCAAGCTCTAACAATTTCCCCACCTAACTTCCTTTTCAACAAGTTTTTAGTTAGATTCCGCTAATTGAAGAAAATATATACAAAAAAGAGCTATCTCTTTTCAAAGATAGCTCTAATAAAGTAAAACTTTAATCAGCCCTCACCAATCGGACTTTTACAGGCAGCAGGGCCCCTACCTAACTTCTTTGCTTCCGCTTAATTTTGAGTTGAGGGTCTTACTGCCCGTTAATGCGGGATAAACGAATTACTTTTCTACTATTGTATTGTTTTTCTTTATAGATACACCTTTTGTAAATCCACTAACTACAAACATCACAATTATATTAATTAACAATGCGACTATACCTACATTCAAATCTTTTATATACTGCGGGAAGCTCGGAAACATCGTGGCTATAGTTGAACCAGATAAGGTAATATATGCGACCACTAATAGCCCAACTCCCATTCCTGCAATCGCCCCTTGCTTCGTAATAATTTGACGTGGAAACAAGCTACATACAAGTGCAGGGAAAAGTTGTGTAACGATACTGTATCCCATTAATAGAAGTGCTCCTATTGTTTCTCCTCCTTTAAATGTAAATAAAACTGCCACGAGCGTTACTACAGGCACAAATAATTTTGCCATCTTAGCAACTTGTCTATCTGAAGCAGATGGAACTATCGTTCGATAAATATTTTTCGCTAACAGTGTAGAAGCCGCCATAACAAGCATCGAACCTGGAACCAATGCCGTTAATACTCCCGCACTACCAATAATTCCAATAAACCAAGGGTCAAACGTTTGAAGAGCAAGTCTGAACAATGAAAGGTCTACATCCGCTCCTTTTAATCCCGGAACCTGTAATATAGCAGCAAATCCTGCAAAAAATACGAAAAGTAAAACTAAAGAATACAATGGCATAATTGCTGCATTTTTACGAAATACTTTTTCATTTTTTGCAGAAAAAGCAGAAGCAAATGTATGAGGCCACATATAGAAACCGAGGGCCGTTAATATAATAGTAGAAACAAACCAAGAAATACTCATTCCTTCTTCAGGTAAAGATAAAAATCCCGGTTTCGCTGCCTCTACAGCCTCAAACATCGGCTGAAATCCTCCATAATAATGATAAGGTAAATATATACCTAAAAACATAACGATAAACAGTATCATAATATCCTTCAAAGCGGCCGTCCAAGCCGAACCATGTATACCTGAAACCATTACATATATAGTTATAACAATAGCACCAATCCAAACCGCAACAACAGGTGACACCCTTCCGTAAGAAGCTTCTGAAACGATAATTCCCAGTCCTTTTAACTGTAAAACAAGATATGGGATGATGGAAACAACACCAACAATTGAAACAATAATCCCAAGCGCTTTACTTCTATATTTCTTCGCAAAAAAATCCGACTGTGAAACAAGGTTATGCTCTTTCGCATACTTCCAAATCGGTGGCAATAAAAAATACGATAAAAGATAAGCTAAAGCGCCATAGCCTAAAATATAAAAGGTAGGTGCTCCTTTACTATACGCCCAGCCACTTCCTCCCAAAAATGTAAACGTCGTATAAATTTCACCTGCCATAAGGAGAAAAACAAAAATAGTGCCAAACCCTCTTCCCCCAACTGACCATTGCTCTAAATTCATATCTTTTCCATGTTGTGCCCGAATCCCTAAAAATAGTGCGAGAAACAAAAATAAAATAATGATAAGTAATGCAGTCATTTTACATCCTCCTTATTAGCAGGATCAAACACGTACACAAGCCCCATACAAAAAGATGTAATAAACACTGATAATAATACCCAAAATAATAAAAATGGCATCCCTAATACGTAAGGAGTAACTGAATTCACAAATATTGGCCCAACTACTAAACAAAGAACTGGGATAAGCGCTAGAATGTGTATTTTCTTCATCTCATTCTCCTTTACTTATAAATTTCATAATGGCTGATACAAAGACTTCCACTCCAATCGGTAATGCATCTTCGTCAATCGTAAAACGAGGGTGATGGTGAGGATATATAATACCTTTCTCTTTATTTCCCGCTCCGATAAAAAAGAATGTCCCCGGTGCCTTTTGTAAAAACGCTGAAAAATCTTCTCCAGCCATCGTCGGCTGTAAACGAACAACTCTATCCCTTCCATAAAGTTGTAATGCCGTTTGTTCAATAAGCTCTGTAGCTTCATAGTCATTTACAACTGGTCGATACCCATATTCATATGAAAATGTATATTTCGCTCCGTAAGATTCCGTAATATGCTTCACAATCCGCTCAATCTTCTTCTCTGTTTCACCTCGTAATTCATGTCTTAAACTTCTCACTGTCCCTTCAATCTCGGCTTGCTCTGGTATTACATTATGAGTTGTCCCCGCATGAAATTGCGTAACAGATATTACGAGAGAATCTAATGGATTCGTGAGGCGAGATACAATTTGCTGAAGTTGCGAAACGACTTGTGTTCCGATTGCAATACTATCCACCGTTTCATGAGGGATTCCAGCATGTCCACCTTTTCCCTCTATCTTAATTTTAAAAACATCCGGTGCAGCCATTGCAGGACCATAAATAACACCTATTTTCCCAACCTCTAACGACGCCCAAAGGTGAGCACCAATAATATAATCCACACCTTCCATTACACCTGCAGCAACCATCTCCTCTGCACCACCAGGAAAATTCTCTTCAGCATGTTGGAATAGAAAACGAATCTCCCCTTTAATCTTCTCTCTTTCTTCTACTAACTTATATACAACCCCAAGTAATATCGCTATATGTCCATCATGACCACATGCATGCATTACACCTTTATATGTAGAAATAAAATCAAACTCATTTTCTTCATGAATAGGAAGAGCATCCATATCGGCGCGAATCGCAACTGTTTTGCCCGGATGTTTACCTACTAACTTTGCCATCACACTATATTTAGTCGGCCGTGACACTTCTAAACATGGAAATTTCCGAAGTATATCGAACACAAACTGCGATGTTTTTTCTTCTTGAAAAGATAACTCTGGATACTTATGAAAATGCCTTCTCCACTCAACTAACTGATTTTTTGACAAAACAAGTTCCTTTGCAACATCCATTTCTCTTCTCCCCTTCTTCACCAAGTTAAATGTTATTATAACGTGAATTGTTAACTTTTAAAAGAATATTCTGAATTTTCAGTGATGATAAACTAAAAAGAAAAAGCCATCCAAAAGATGACTTTTTCATTATTATAAAATAGTAATTGCTTGTTTTCCCATTTGCTCCCAAGCTTTCTCAAATTCTGCTCGCGGAACAGCCAAACGTGGATTATTTTTAAGAGGATCATTTACATATACAAAGTTTTGATCATATCCAATTACTACTGCACTATGCTCATAATATGTAATTTTCACTTCGCCTGAACTCGTATTCCATGTTTCAAAACTACTTTCAGCTAGCGGCTTAAACGTCGTATTAATAATGACCCATACCGGAGAGCCTGAACTAATTACTTTATATATATCTTGCATGTCTCTACCTGTTAAATTAATTACTTTTTCAGGAACATATTTTTCTGCTAAATCAAAGATTGGTTTATTGTACACACCATATCCAGGCTCTGCCTTTGTATAAATATTTCCCACAAATCCCTCGTAAGGATTTCCACGCAAACCATTTTGTTCAAATGGAACACGATGAATTTCGCTAGCAAGTTGCATCTTATCTACTTGTACACCTTTATATTGCAGCAACATAGCTAAACTTGTCACTTCACATCCTCGAGGTAATTCTGGTAATTGTTTAATAAACGGAACATCTTCAATCATAGCTGCTTCTTTCATTTCAGATAGAAATTCTAGGCGTAGAACTTGCGCCTTTTGCATGATTTTATCTTTCCCTATAAAAAACGCAGCAGCAATTATAATCCCAAAAACAAAAAGATATTTTAACTTTTTCATTATAAACAAAACTCCATTAATTATTATTTTACAGACACAACTCTTATCATTGTACCCTTCTTCTTACTAGTTTGCTAGAAAGATCATGTGAATTATCGCTCATAGAATGAATTATAAAAATTCTAATTATTTTTAATAAAAAGAAAAATAAATATACATTTCCAGAATATTTTGCTAAAATCAAAATTGTTAACATAGTGAAGATATCACCATGTTAACAAACATTCTTAGAGTATTTAGTCATAGTTCGTTTTTTACATACTCCATTCATTTCATAGCAAATAAACCGAGTGTGTTTTGCATCCCCCACTAATGATTAAAAACTCAGAATAAAACGAAGTTTACACATTCAAAAAAATACGGGGTGAGGGGCATATGAATCAACAAATTGAACAAACAGATTTAAAACGAACAATGAAAAGTAGACACCTATTTATGATTGCACTCGGCGGTGTTATCGGAACCGGGCTATTTATGGGATCTGGTCAAATCGTCCATAATGCCGGACCTGGTGGTGCTATTCTTGCATTTTTAGTCGGTGGATTTGTTATGTATTTAACGATGTTATGTCTTGGTGAATTATCCGTTGCTATGCCAGAAGCAGGTTCATTCCAAAGTTATGCAAGCAAATTCATTTCACCTGGTTTTGGATTTGTTGTCGGTTGGATGTATTGGTTAAATTGGGCTGTTACAGTTGGCGTAGAGTTAACAACTGTAAGTATTTTAATGAAACGCTGGTTTCCAGAAGTTTCTTCCTGGATTTGGTGCGTTACATTTGCAGCAGCACTCTTCCTCGTAAACGCTTTATCAGCAAAAGCATATGCAGAAGCAGAGTTTTGGTTCGCAAGTGTAAAAGTCGCGACAATTGTCATTTTCATCGTGCTTGGTGGCGCTGTTATGTTCGGTCTACTAGACTTTAATGGAAAGCCAGCTCCAATGCTTCATAATTTCACTGAAAATGGCGGGCTATTTCCCAACGGTGCATTAGCTGTTCTTCTTACGATGATTACAGTAAATTACTCCTTCCAAGGAACAGAATTAATTGGAATCGCTTCAGGAGAAAGTGAAAATCCTGAAAAAACAATTCCAAAAGCAATAAAAAATACAATTTGGCGAACTCTCTTCTTCTTCGTCTTAGCGATATCAGTTGTTGTAGGTTTACTCCCATGGCAAGAGGCTAATCTAGTTGAAAGTCCCTTTGTACTTGTATTTGATGTAGCCGGTGTCCCATATGCAGCAGACATTATGAACTTTGTTATTATTACAGCTGTATTATCCGTTGCTAACTCTGGTCTATACGCAAATTCTCGTATGCTGTGGGCGATGGCAAAACAAGGAATGGCAAGTCCAGCATTTACGAAATTAACTAAAAAAGGTGTACCGCTAAATGCATTAATTTTCAGCCTAATTTTCGCTAGCCTGTCCTTACTAACAAGTGTATTTGCGGCAGATACTGTCTTTCTAGTTTTAACATCTATTGCAGCAATGGCTGCCGTTGTAGTTTGGATGTCAATCGCCGCTTCACAGTTTTTCTTCCGTAGAAATTTCGTGAAAAATGGTGGCGACATAAATGATTTAAAATATCGTACACCGCTCTATCCACTCGTTCCAATCGTAGCGTTCTCGCTCAATTTCATTACATTTGTTAGTTTGGCTTTCATTCCAGATCAAAGAATTGCTCTTTATTGCGGCATTCCATTTATGATTATTTGTTACATTTTATACCAAGTTAAATATAAAAAAATTGTCACACTTGAACAGCCACGAACTGTCACACGAGAAATAAACTAAATATACAAAATATTCAGCTATCTTTCTTATAATAAGATAGCTTTTTTCTATTTCTTGGATATCCTGGTATAACTTTATTTATCTTAAAATTTTCACAATCACGTTTTTCTCTGGAAAATAGTTTACAATGTAATCAAGTTACAAATGATATTCACCTTAAAAAGTGTGCATTTGTGTCTATTTTTTAACAATATATCAAAAACTATTGCCTTCTATAAATTAATAGGTTTATATTGTTTTATTGGCATAGTTTCAATCCAAGGAGAAAGGAGATTTTCAATCGTGCAACTAAAGAAAGCGTTTTGGAAGTTGGCTTCGCTTCTTCCGTTATCATTACTTCTGTTCCTCGGTGGCTGTGATAAAAAACTCGCAGTATTAAATCCGCAAGGACCTGTTGCAAAAGCACAGTATGATTTAATTGTTTGGTCATTCTTGCTTATGTCATTAATTATCGCAATTGTATTCATTCTGTTTACAGTCATCTTGATTCGTTATCGTGAAAAACCAGAGAATATGGACTATGAGCCACCTGAACAACACGGTAACACATTACTAGAAATTATTTGGACGCTTGTTCCTGTTATTATCGTTATCGCATTATCGATTCCAACAGTAAAAGCAACTTATGCTTCGGAAGAGGTTCCGAAAGAGTCCAAACATATTAAACCAGTTGAAATTTATGTTACATCTGCAAACTGGAAATGGTTATTCAGTTACCCAGAGGAAAAAATTGAAACCGTTAACTATTTAAACATCCCAGCTGGTGTACCAATTCAATTCAAACTGACTTCTGTCGGCCCAATGAATGCTTTCTGGGTACCAGAACTTGGTGGTATGAAGTACACAATGGATGGCATGATTATGGATCTTTATTTACAAGCTGATAAGCCAGGTTCTTACCTAGGTCGTAGTGCGAACTTCTCTGGTGAAGGATTCACTCACATGGAGTTCGAAGTTGAAGCGAAAACTAAAGAGAAATATGACAAGTGGGTTAAAGAAGTACAAGAAACTGCTCCTAAACTAACAGAAGCTAAGTACAACGAAATTGTTAAACCTGGTGTAGTTGGTCGTATGACATTCTCTAGTCACCACTTAAGTTATGTAGATCCAAAATCACTTGAATATTGTGATTACAACTACTACAAAAACAAAAAATAATAGCTATTATTCCAACAGATTGGAGTGAACACAGTGAAGCTTGATGAATTCTTTGTCACAGGTGATCCGATTATTTACGGTGCAGACGCTTCTATCGTTCTTGTGACATTAGCAATCATTTTCGTACTAACAAAGTATAAAAAATGGAAATGGCTTTGGGACGAATGGTTAACAACTGTTGACCATAAAAAAATCGGAGCTATGTATATTATTTCTGCGGTTATCATGTTATTCCGTGGTGGTATGGATGGTTTAATGATCCGTGCACAATTAACATTCCCAGAAACAACTTATTTAAACGCTGAACACTATAACGGGATCTTTACAACACATGGTACAGTAATGATTCTTTTCATGGCAATGCCATTCGTTATGGGATTAATGAACCTTGTAGTACCATTACAAATTGGTGCTCGTGACGTTGCATATCCGTTCTTAAATGCTTTAAGTTTCTGGTTATTCTTTGTCGGAGCAATGTTATTCAACATCGCTTTCGTAATTGGTGGTTCTCCAGACGCTGGGTGGACTTCTTACTTCCCAATGGCAGGTACAGAGTTTACTTCGGGCGTAGGAAATAACTACTACGCAATTGCATTACAGATTTCAGGTCTCGGTACGCTAATGACCGGTATTAACTTCCTTGTTACTATCTTAAAAATGCGTACACCTGGTATGACTTTAATGAGAATGCCAATGTTTACTTGGTCAATCTTAATTACAACAATTATCATTATTTTCGCTTTCCCAGTATTAACAGTTGCTCTTGCATTAATGACATTTGACCGTCTATTCGATGCTCACTTCTTTACGATGGCGAGCGGCGGTATGCCGATGTTATGGGCCAACCTGTTCTGGGTATGGGGTCACCCTGAAGTATATATCGTTATTTTACCGGCATTCGGTATTTTCTCTGAAATCATTAGTACATTCTCACGTAAGCGTCTATTCGGTTACAGTGCGATGGTATACTCAATGGTTGCAATTTCTTTACTAAGTTTCGTCGTATGGCTTCACCACTTCTTTACGATGGGTGCAGGTCCAGCGGTTAACTCATTCTTCTCGATTTCGACAATGGCGATTTCGATTCCAACCGGGGTTAAGATCTTTAACTGGTTGTTTACACTGTATAAAGGACGTATTCGTTTTACAGTTCCAATGCTTTGGTCATTGGCATTTATTCCAAACTTCGTAGTCGGTGGGGTTACAGGGGTTATGCTTGGAATGGCAGCTGCTGATTATCAATACCATAACAGCTACTTCCTAATCGCTCACTTCCACTACGTATTAATCGCAGGTACAGTATTCGCTATGCTTGCTGGATTCACATTCTGGTATCCAAAAATGACTGGTCATATGTTAAATGAACGCCTAGGTAAATGGACATTCTGGATCTTTATGAGCGGATTCAACATCTGTTTCTTCCCAATGTACTTCTTAGGTTTAGACGGTATGACTCGTCGTATGTACACTTACTCTGAAAGTCTTGGATGGGGATGGCTAAACCAAATCGCATCTGTTGGTGCGGTAATGATGGGTATCGGCTTCCTACTTCTTTGCTACAACGTAATTTGGAGTGCACGTCACGGTGAACGTGACACAACTGGAGATCCATGGGATGGTCGTACACTTGAATGGGCAACTCACTCTCCTGTACAACATTACAACTTCGCGAAGCTTCCTGAAATTAAAGAAGCTGATGCTTTCTGGTACATGAAAAAACGCGGAGAAACAGTTACACCAGCAGCAGAAGATATCAAACCAATTCACATGCCAAGTAACTCTGGTGTGCCTATTATTGCGTCTGGATTCTTCGGTCTTGCAGGTTTCGCATTAGTATTTAGCTGGTTCTGGCTTGCAGCAATCGGTGGAGTTGGTATTTTAGCTTGCTTAATCTATCGTTCATTCGATTATGATGAAGGTTACTATATCAGTGTTGATGAAATTAAAAAAACAGAACATATAGCATGAGAGGTGAAATGACATGGCGGCTTTAGATAAAAGCTTACCTTTGGAATATCAATCCGAACAAAGCAGATTGAATATCCTAGGATTCTGGATTTTTCTTGGGGCTGAAATTATGCTGTTCGCAACACTTTTCGCCTCTTATCTAGTCCTTGCTGGTCGTACGGCAGATGGCCCAACACCAGCGCAATTGTTTGAACTTAAAACGCTTTTAATTCAAACATTACTACTTTTAACAAGTAGTTTTACATGCGGTATCGTAATTCATGAAATGCGTAAGCATAACCAAAAAGCGATGCTTGGATGGTTCGTCCTTACATTACTTTTAGGTGCAGGTTTCCTATTCTTTGAGATCGAAGAGTTCATTATGTACATTGGTGAAGGCGCAACAATTCAAACAAGTGCTTTCTTATCTGGATTCTTCGTTCTTCTTGGAACGCACGGAGCTCACGTAACAGGCGGTATCATTTGGGCAACTTGTGTTATTATCCAAATTTTAAAACGAGGTTTAACACCAGTTACAGCTCGTAAAGTATTCATTATCAGCTTATACTGGCATTTCCTTGATCTAGTTTGGGTCTTTATTTACACACTAGTTTACTTGAACGGGATGGTGGCGTAAATGGCTCAAAACAACAATCAAGCAAACGGGCATGCGCATAGCGGATTCCCTTGGTCACACGTTTTCGGATTTATTTTATCGCTTGCATTAACGTTTCTAGCGTTATACGTGGCACTTTACACAACATTGCCACTTTCAACAGTCTTAACAACTATTATCATAATGGCTGTTGCGCAAGCATTGTTACAATTAATTATGTTCATGCATTTAAAAGAAGGAGAAGGAAGAGTTCAAATTCTTACAATGATATACAGTTTCTTCGTTGCAACTGCAACAGTTGGTTTAACTGTATGGATCTTCTTCTCAATGTAATGTACATGAAAAAGACTGCTGAGATTCCTCAGCAGTCTTTTTTTATCCCCTCCCCTATTACATCCACATTACGGAATTAACAACAGAATCATGAAAAATATACTTATTATGACAAATGTTAAGAAAAATCTTTCTTTATGAAATCGAATCCATATGCGTTGCTTTTCTACCTATTATATGGCTAAATAGGTACTATATTTATTTGAAGGGAGAGAACGCAATGGAACATCATACTTCTGTTCTATCACTTATGGTTGTCGTTGCAATCGCGTTTTTCGTTCCCCTTTTGTTACAACGCTTTAAATTAAAAGCACTTCCTGTTGTCGTTGCAGAAATTATTGCAGGAATCTTTGTAGGTAAAAGTGGGTTTAATATTATTGAGCCAGATATATGGCTTCAAGTTTTATCAACATTAGGATTTATCTTCCTCATGTTCTTAAGCGGTTTAGAAATTGATTTTTCTATCTTTAAACAAAAAGGGAAAAAAAATACGACAAACGAGCCAAATACATTTCAAGTAGCAAGCATTATCTTCTTATTTATTTTCATCTTATCTTATGCCCTATCATTACTATTCGTATGGCTAGGATTTGTAGATAATGCAATGTTCATGACTTTAATTATTTCAACTATTTCTTTAGGTGTTGTTGTACCAACATTAAAAGAAAACAACCTAGGAAAAACTGCAATCGGACAAATCATTTTATTAGTTGCTGTTATCGCAGACTTAGTTACAATGATTTTACTCGCTGTTTTCGTCGGATTAAATTCCGAAAGCGGTCAAAGTATGTGGCTCTTACTTATTCTATTCGGTGCCGGTATTGTCATTTACTTTATTGCAAAACGCTTTAAAAACATTCCATACTTAGATAGTTTAAAAGCTGGTAGTGTACAAATTGATACACGAGCTGTTTTTGCACTCATTTTAATCTTAGTTGGGTTATCGGAATCTGTTGGAGCAGAAAATATTTTAGGTGCCTTCTTAGCAGGTGTACTTGTATCGTTATTATCACCAAATGAAGATATGGTGGAAAAACTTGATTCTATCGGCTATGGTTTCTTCATCCCTATTTTCTTCGTAATGGTTGGTGTAAATCTAGAGGTGTGGTCTATTTTCAAAGAACCTTCTAGCATGCTAATGATTCCAATCTTAATTGTAGGACTCTTTATTTCGAAACTCTTACCATCACTCGTCTTAAGAAAATGGTATCCACGTAATATCGTACTTGGAAGTGCAATCTTATTAACATCGACACTTTCTTTAGTTATTGCGGCTGCACAAATTGGTGAAAAACTGGAGATCATCAGTCCAAGTTTATCTGCCTCTCTTATTTTAAGCGCAGTTATTACTTGTATTTTTGCACCTATATTGTTTAAAAAAATGTTCCCAAAAGTAGAAACACCAAAACCAAAAGTAGCTATTATTGGCGCGAGCAGAATTACCCTTCCGTTATCACTAGATTTAAAACGAGAAGATTATGACGTAACGCTATATATGATGCGTCAAAACAAAATAAATGATGAAGAAGCGAAATCACATGACTTCCCTATCGTGAAATTAGATGACATCACAATCGCATCATTAACTGAACAAACAGCATTTGATGCAGATCGCGTCGTTGTTGCAACAAGCGATGATGAACAAAACTTATTATTGGCAGAACATGCAAAAGAGCTAGGTGTTGAACATGTTATTGCAAGTGTAGAAGATCCACTTCTACAAGAAAAAGCAACGCAAGAACATATCGCTGTATTCTCAACAATTAACTCTACACGTATTTTATTACGTGCACTTATTGATAAACCTAGTCTCGTTCGCTTAATTACAACAGCAAACGAAACAGTACGTGAAGTTGAACTGCGCAGCAATAAATATAACGGCGTTGCGCTTCGCCGCCTCCCGTTTTTAGGTGATGTACTTGTCATTCAAATCTACCGCGGTAACAAAGCATTAATACCACATGGTGATACAAGACTACAACACGGTGACACATTACTTGTAACAGGTTCAAAAGAACATATCGATACACTAAAAAACATATTAGAGTAAAAAAATGCCCCTCACATAATTGAGGGGCATTTTTTTAACTTCATATGGTAAAATGTTACTATCACATATTATGAGGATGGATCACATTATGTCTATTGTAACTTTAGCTCTTTTATTATTAGCAGAAATACTCGTTGCCATTATTCTCATCGGTGTTAGTATTGAGATTTGTAGTTACGGATGGAAAAAATCGAATGGAATAAAATATTCTTGCCTCCTACTTTCACTCCTTCTCGGAACTGCTAGCATACTCGGACTTCTCGCCGCACCTGCTTATTTCTTTATACAATTAACAGAAAAGGCCTTATAAGAAAGGATGTTAATATGATTATCGTGAAAAATATTGAGGGATCTGAAACTTACGTATTACGTCAAAAAATTTTACGCCCCAATCAAACATTAGCAGATTGTAAATATCCTTCCGATTATGAAACAGACACCTTCCACTTAGGCGCATTTATAAACGATGAACTAATTAGTATCGCTTCCTTCTCAAAAGAAATATACCCTGACCTACCAGCCGGTATTCATTATCGTCTACGAGGAATGGCCACATTACCTGAGTTTCGAAACAACCACGCTGGAAGCTCCTTAATTCAGAATGCAGAACAAATCTTACAAGAGCGTCAAGCAAATATGTTATGGTGTAATGGCCGAATTACTGTAGCTGACTATTACAAGCGATTAGGCTTTCAGGAGCATGGTGAAATTTTTGAAATTGAACCAATTGGCCTTCATAAAGTTTTGTATAAAAAGATATAAGAAAAGCTTTCCTCAATACGGGAAAGCCTTTCTTATATTTCAATCTTCTCTTTTTATTTTTTTCATATATATGTATATAAACAAACTAGGAACTAAAAAACAAGCAAACATAATAAGTCCTGTCATACTAATTTCCTTTATCGAAATATCTGGTGTTACAACGATACAAATAGCTAAAATCCCAATAATAATACCCACCGGAATGAATAATAGCTTCATAAAATAACGACGCGACACTCCGCCCGTATGCTCATACACTTCCACTGAATTTTTCAGATTTAAAAAGTTAATAATTATTATCCCGCCCATAAATACCATTAATAAATCCGAAACACTTTCATATCCTGCCCCTTGCAAGACATAGCGGTAAAAGACGATAGCTAGTATGACGATATTTTGTAAGATGAAAGCTAATCTAATATGTTTTAACCCTTCAATCATTAAACGTTCATCTTTCACGATTTTCATCCTACCACTCCTTTTCCTCCCAAAACAAATCATTCAACGTTTTATCTACTGCATAACAAATTTTTAAACATAAATCTAAAGATGGATTGTATTTCCCCTTCTCAATTAAACTAATCGTTTGCCTTGTAACGCCTACTTTTTCTGCTAATTGTTGCTGTGTTAAATCTAACTGAACACGCGCGACTTTTATTTTACTTACAGCCATTCATGTTCCTCCTCCACCTTTATTGTAACATATATATTGCATTATGTAATTTATATTTTACGAAACCAATTAAGTTTTCACCTTATCCCAATTGGTGCGGGCTAATACACAGTGAGGATATCCCCTACTGCCTATAGTTTCACTTTATTATACACAAAAAGGGAGCCTCCCATAAGAAGGCCCTCTCCTATATTTATATTATAAGAATAAATGACATCCAAATAAGAATGCAAATAAGTATAGTAATGGATGTACTTCCATCCCTTTACCCTTCACAATTTTCAAGACTGGATATACTAAAAATCCAATTGCGATTCCATTTGCAATACTAGATGTTAACGGAATACCTATAAAAATTAAAAATGCTGGTAACGCATCTTCAAATTCATTCCAATTAATATCTCGAATGCTTTGTGCCATTAAACTACCTACTATAATTAATGAAGGAGCTGTAATAGCGGCTACACTTGATAAAGAAGCAATAACAGGACTAAAAAATGCCGTTATAATTGTTAGACCAACAACTACAATCCCTGTTAATCCAGTTTTACCACCTGCAGCAATACCTGCTGACGATTCAATCGTCGCTGCTGTTGGGCTTGTTCCAAAGATAGAACCTGTAGTCCCGCCAATTGCATCTGCAATAAACGCTTTACCAAAACGCTTCTCTGTATTGTCTGTAATTAAACCTGCTTGTTTAATTAAACCGAGTAATGCACCTGTTGTATCGAATAAAAGTACAAGTAAAAATGAAAATACAACGCCGTATAATCCGTATTCAATTACATCTGAAAAGGCATTGATTGGGTTTGAAACGATGATACCCTCTGGTAAATGAGGCATCGCCACAATTTTATCAGCAAACTTCAATTGCCCTGTAAAGAAGGCAATAATTCCTGTCACAATCATACTAATAAATAATGCACCGCTCACACGCAATGTCATTAATACCGCCGCTAATATTAAACCAATTAAAGTTAAAATAACAGCTGGAGAATGAAAATCACCAATCGTAACTAAATTAGACGGATGACCCACGATAATTCCAGAAAGGCGCAATCCAATAAAAGCAATAAATAGTCCAATTCCACCTGCAATTGCATGCTTTAAACTATCAGGAATTGCTAAAATTAACTTTTGCCTAAACGAAGTAAAAGATAATAAAAGAAAAATAATCCCCGTTACAAATACAGCTGAAAAGGCAACTACATATGTAATCCCTTCTGCCTTCTGTACAACAGAATAAGCAAAATATGCATTCATTCCCATAGCTGGAGCAATAACAATCGGGTAATTCGCGAAAATCGCCATACCTACTGTTCCAACAACGGTTGCAATAATTGTTGCTGTAAACGCTTGGTCAAATGGTACACCTGCATCAGATAATATTTTTGGATTGATGACAAGAATATACGCAAATGTAAAAAAAGTTGTGATGCCAGCTAAAAACTCTTGCTTCACAGAAGTGTTATATTTTTGTAATTGAAACATGCTTATGTACCCTTCCTACACCTGAATTATTATCACACATTCTTTTTCTTACTAGTATGTGAGAAATTATAATACTTAATCTTAACAATCAATAAAAAGAAGAGTCAATATATTCCCTAATAGTTCGAATTTTAAGTTTAAGTCTGACAAGTACAGATGTAGTACAGTTCATTATGATTATTTTTGTAGCATAACAGATAGAAATGTTTTATAATTTGAAATAGTTAAATATTTAGTAAACGCATTCAAATATCGTTCACTCTACAAGGGGGATTCTTCTTATGCAGCACACAAACAAATCTGGAACTTTAAATCGTGGTTTAAAAGAACGACATATTACTTTAATGTCACTGGGCTCAGCTATTGGCGTTGGGCTATTTTTAGGATCCGCTTCCGCCATTAAACTAGCAGGTCCTTCTATTTTGCTAGGCTATATGATTGCCGGTCTCGTTATTTTTTTCATTATGCGAGCGCTTGGGGAAATGGCAATTGAACAACCTGTTGCTGGTTCTTTTAGTAAATATGCATATGATTATATTGGACCACTCGCTGGTTATATTACTGGTTGGAATTACTGGTTCTTATGGGTTGTTACTTGTATGGCTGAAATTACAGCAGCTGGCATTTACATGCAGTACTGGTTCCCTGATATCCCGCGCTGGACTTGGGCATTACTTGCTCTATTATTAATGAGCGCTTTTAACTTCTTATCGGTAAAAGTATTTGGAGAACTTGAGTTTTGGTTTGCTCTCATTAAAATTGTCACAATTATCTGTATGATAGTAGTCGGAGCTGGTATTATTTTATTCGGATTCGGAAACGGTGGTATCGCTACTGGTATTTCAAATCTTTGGTCACATGGTGGCTGGTTCCCAAATGGATTTTCTGGGTTACTACTCTCCATGCAGATGGTACTATTCGCTTATTTAGGCGTTGAATTAATCGGCGTTACAGCTGGTGAGGCTCAAAATCCGAAGAAAACACTCGCAAAGGCAATTGATAACGTATTTTGGAGAATTCTACTCTTTTACGTTGGGGCATTATTCGTTATGATGGCAATTTATCCATGGAACGAACTTGGTGAGAAAGGCAGTCCATTCGTATTAACATTCCAGCAAATTGGTATCGCAAAAGCAGCAGGTATTATTAACTTTGTCGTATTAACAGCAGCTCTTTCTTCTTGTAACGGTGGTTTATTTAGTACAGGCCGTATGCTATATACATTAGCTCAGCAGAAAAAAGCTCCTGAAAGATTTGGTCGTTTAAATAAAAATGGCATTCCAAGCCAAGGAATTGTAGCAACTGCTATCGTTTTACTAATTGGTGTTATATTAAACTATCTTGTACCTGCAAAGGTATTTACATGGCTTACTAGCATTTCAACTTTCGGTGCAATTTGGACTTGGGGCATTATATTAGTCGCTCAAATTAAATTCCGTAAAAGCTTGCCTACTCAAAATAAACAAAAGTTATCATATAAAATGCCTTTATACCCATTAAGCTCATATTTCTCACTTGCCTTCCTTGCACTAGTCTTATGTATAATGGCGTATTCAGAAGATACACGAATTGCATTGATTGTCGGCCCAATTTGGCTTATCGGCTTAGCAATCGTATATTACATGAAAGGGTTTCATAAGATTGATGAAACACCTAACTCAAAAATTAGTTAAGCAAAACATCCCTTCCTTATTACTTGGAAGGGATGTTTTTATATCTATATAAATATTTCTCAACAAAATTCACGGTATTTTTACAATTTTTTAATATTTTTTATGTTTTCCGTCTTTATTTTTACAGAAAAATAAATTACATTATTAAAGCACATATATTTATTATTAGGGGGATTCTTCTATGAAGAATAAAAAATGGATTACATTTTCTTTAGCAACAGCAATTACACTAAGTATAGGGACCTCGTTCATACCGTCTACTTATGCCGAAAGCTCTGTAGACCCAGCTCCTGAAATTGCTGCAAAAGTTGTAAATCAAAACAATGGGAAGAAAGTATTATTTGATAATACACACGGTCAAACTGCTGGGACAGCTGACTGGGTTATTGACGGCGGCTTTTCTGACTTCGGAAACGGCATTGCAAAAAACGGATATCACGTAAAGGAACTTCGTAAATCAACACCTATTACGTACGAAGATTTAAAAGATTACAATGTATTTATCGTTCCAGAAGCTAATATTCCTTACAAAAAATCTGAGCAGGACGCTATGTTACAATATGTAAAAAATGGTGGTAGTATCTTCTTTATTGCTGATCATTACAATGCAGATCGTAATAAAAATCGCTGGGACTCTTCTGAAGTATTTAATGGATATAGACGCGGTGCTTGGGATAATCCAGCAAAAGGAATGTCTAATGAAGAAGCAAATTCACAAGCTATGCAAGGAGTAGAAAGCTCTGATTGGCTCTCTGACAACTTCGGTATTCGCTTCCGCTACAATGCACTTGGTGATGTTTCAGCGAAAACAATTGTATCACCTGAACAATCTTTCGGAATTACAAAAGGTGTTTCGTCTGTAGCAATGCATGCTGGTTCTACTCTAGCAATTACAAACCCAAAACTAGCAAAAGGACTTGTTTACCTTCCAGAAAATCCATCAAAATGGAATAACGCTGTTGATAGTGGCGTTTATAATGGCGGTGGTATTGCAGAAGGCCCATATGCTGCAATTGCAAAAGTAGGACTTGGAAAAGCTGCCTTTATTGGTGACTCTTCTCCTGTTGAAGATGCTACGCCAAAGTACGTTCGTGAAGATTCTGGCCAAACAAAGAAAACTTACGATGGTTATAAAGAAGAAAACGATGCTATCTTATTAGAAAACATCGTAAATTGGTTATCGAATAAAGAGACATTTACAAGTTTAGATCAAGTAAATGGTTTACAACTTGATTCACCTACAGCTCTACAGACATTTGAACAGCCAAGCTTATCAACAGAACCACAACCTGAACCTTGGGGTGCACCAAATGCAGGTTATCAATGGTTTAATACAAATACTTTCAAACCAGGTTCATACGGTTATAATGGTGCGGTAACAACAAGCGACTACGTCGTTACACACCCTAGCATTCTACCAAACAATGAAATTTTCCAAATGAAGATTCAAGTAAACAACTTACTACCTAATACAACTTATAACAACTATTCTTTAGGTATCTTCACTACTGGAGGAACACAAGTGGCTAAAGTACAAAATGCAAACGGCACTTGGCCATCTACTTTTGGATATAGCAGTGCATTTTCTTTCACAACAAACAGCTTAGGCTCTGCTGAGAAAGTTGTAAATGTACAGATTGATTCAAATACAATTGGACAAGCAACGCTTCGTCTACGCCAAAATACAACAACGAAATATAATGAAACTGTAACAATTAATAAGAAATAATAAAAAAGGCAATCCATACATGGATTGCCTTCTTCTCACTTCTCTTCCTTCGAGAAAAACATTCTTGAAATAACGATACCTATACTACCGACGATTAGGAATAACACTGCCCTAATCATCATCGATACCTCTGGTAAGTCAAGTAAGAATAACTTCCCTACCGTTACGACTAAAACGACTAAACCAGCATATAATATTTCATTCATATTTCTATTTCTTCCAAACCAAACCGCAAATAATGCATATACCATCCATAATAACGATACTGATACACTAATTACGCTTCCATCTGTAGATAAAACTTCACCGATTCTCGTAATTGTAATAAATACAATTATCATAAACCAATAGAGCACTATAGAATACATATATTTGCCGAAGCTCGCTAATACTTCTTTCGCTTCTCTCATGCAATAATAGAACGTTCCTATTAAAATAAGATGAGCAACAAAGCCTGCCGAAATAAATTGATCAAACGGGCTAAAAATAGTCTGTATCATTCCAATTGCGTAAACCGTCGCACTAACATACAATTTTATCTGTTGTTTTACTTTAATAGAAGTGACCATGCCGAGGAAACCTTGTAATAATAGTACAATCGCTGCATTCACTAAACTATACTCATATAAAATTGCTAAACTAAATGCTCCCATTGCGAAACCAAATAAGAGATTTGTAAATGTAGAATGTCTATTTTTCCTATATTCAAATACGAACATAGCGGCATGCACGATTGCACTAATAATTAATCCCCATGTTGTAAAATCAGGTATTTTTGAAATAGCTAGTATAAAGAACACTGCATTTGCACTAAATATCGCCAAACGTGGTTCTAGTATAAAACTTCTCTCCGTAAACATATGCCAAAATAATAGTAAATGAATCAAACCATATACAATCGTTAACTGTATTTGCAAGTTCTCTACTAACATTGACATAACAGCAAAGAAAACGAAAAGGACAATGGCAGCAACAGCGTAAGAAATCATATATAAGTATTTATAACGATTTTTCAACGCATACCATAATAAACTAAGTGTTAATACTGTCTCATATCCAAAGAAAATATAAGGATTAGGAGTCGTACTATTTAACAAGAATGGTACGAAGAACGCTCCGACCGCTACGAAAATAGTGAGATATTCCGATTGATATCTTTTCGCTAAATAAATACCTAAAATAACCCATGCAATATTACAGAGAAACGCGACACTTGCCGGAATAAATCCATATAAATAATGTGCTGCAAACGTTGTTAGAACAATCCCGGTAATACTTCCTCCAGCTAATACTAACCCTAACGCCTGCCGCTCTCTTTTAATTTGAATATCTCCTATATAATACAATCCGATAGATAATACGATACCAAACACAATTCGTATCGCTGGTGTTAATAAGCCAGCATCTACCCCTGCTTTAAATAACCAGATCACTCCAAGCAACATAATACCGACAAATACACGCGGTAACCATGTTTGACAAAACTTAATAATATTAAATGGCTCTGGTTTAAAAGCAGATATATCTACTTGTTTTACCTGACGTTCTTGCAAAGGCTCTTTTATCTTAACTATTTCTTCTTTTGGCTTTTCCTCCATTACCGTTTCAATATATTCTTTCTTGTTCTTACTAACATGTTGCTGAGCGTTTTCTACTTCTATTTCCCTTTGCTTCACTTTTAATTCAGCAAGTGCTTCTTGAATTGTTTCAATTGCCGTTTCGAGTGCTTCTATTTTCTTATCCAAATCCTTATTCATACGCTCCCCCCTCATTTGTAACTCTCATTAAACCTATATATTACCAATTATCTTTATCATACTCCTAGTCTATTCATTTTCAATAGTATTTTTTCCAAAAAAAGAAAGGCGTCTTCCAAAATCGGAAAACACCTTTTTACTCAGTTATTCTTATTTAAAACAATGCTAACGATGAAACCAAGACACATGCCTACAATAGCTGGAACAATCCACCCAACACCTTCTGTATAAAACGGAATGTATTTTAATGCTGACGTCCACTGATTCATCATTACATTTTTATTTAAAATATCAATTGCACTAAATATCGCTACAACCAAAACAGTTACTGCATATACGTATGCATACTTTCCAATATACTGATGGAATAACCCTAGAATAATAAGCGTTAACGCAATTGGATAAATAAATCCAAGAATTGGTACTGATACTTTTAAAATTTGCGTTAACCCTAAATTAGCTAAAATCATACTAACAACGCTTACTATAAATGCCCACAATTTATAAGATACTTTCGGAAATGCACTCGCAAAAAATTGACTACAAGACGTAACAAGTCCAATTGAAACACATAAACACGCGATAGTAAAAATAAGACCTAATAAAACGACTCCGCCCTGTCCAAATAATGTAATCATAACTTGTGCTAACACTTTCGCACCGTTATCGAATGTTCCTAATGAGCCACTAATTGCCCCCACATATCCAAGGATGACATAAATAATCGATAATAATAATCCTGCCCCAATGCCAGCAATACTCATATATTTCGCTAAACCTTTATCATCTTCAATACCCTTTGCACGTAATGCATTTGCAATAACAATTCCAAAGATTAAAGCAGCTAACGCATCCATTGTTAAATATCCATCTAAAAACCCTTGAAACATAGGAGCTTGTCCATAGTTCCCTATTGGTTCTTTCATATCTCCTACCGTTGTAAACATACTCTTTATAAAAATGAGTGCAATCATACATAATAATAACGGCGTCAAGACTTTTCCAAACAACCCCATTAATTTAGATGGAGATAAACTTAACCAGTAAACAATACTAAAGAAAATAACTGTGTAAAACAATAATAATCCGTTTCCTGCTTCAGGGAATAACTGACCTGGCCCCATTTCAAAAGCTAAACTTCCCGCACGTGGTATACCAAGCCCAGGTCCAATAAATACATACACGATACATGGAAAAATAATTGCAAATGAAGAATGAACCCTACCCGCTAACGTTTGAAAACTTCCTGCTTTTGCAATAGAGATAACACCTAATATAGGAAGACCTGTTGCTGATATAATAAATCCTACTAATGAAATCCAAACATGTTCTCCTGCTTCATATCCAAGGAAAGGTGGAAATATCAGATTCCCTGCTCCAAAGAACATAGAGAATAACATAAGGCTAATAAGTAAAATTTCTTTTTTCTGTAACAATTTCATTTCTTTCTCCTTCTTTAATTTCATCTTTTATGAAATCAATTTCACATATAAAAAGTACAATAACCCGCTTCCTTACAAAGAAAACATAGTCCATAGTCTATCACAAAAGAAACACCCATTCTATAGCTATTCCTCTTTTCCAATTTCTTCTGAAAAATCAACCTTTATTGACTTATAATAGTTAATAAGGTAAAATATTAAATGTACAAAATTATTAACTTTGTTTTTGTTTGTGTCAGGAGGAAAATAACATGGAATCAGCGATACAACTAGAAAGAGAACAACAAAGAAAAAAGAAACATCCTCCAGGTTTATACTTACTCTTCTTTACAGAAATGTGGGAAAGATTTAGTTACTATGGATTACGAGGATTATTAACATTATATTTAACGACAGCTTTAGTAAGCGGTGGTCTTGGGTTTAGTCCCGCATGGGCACTCTCTATTTACGGATTTTATACTGGAGCCTGTTATTTCACACCAATGATTGGTGGCTACTTAACAGACCGTTTTCTAGGTAGACGAAAAGCAATCACAATTGGTGGTATAACAATGGCAATCGGTAACCTTACACTATTTGCCTTGCAAAACCAATTAGGCCTATACCTCGGATTAGCGCTTATTATTATAGGTAACGGATTCTTCAAACCGAACATCTCTACACTGGTTGGAGAATTATACGAAGAGAACGATCCAAAACGTGATAGTGCATTTACCATTTTCTATATGGGTATTAACGTCGGGTCATTTTTAGCTCCACTCGTTTGCGGATTTTTATCAGAAAATTTATTCAAAACAACAGTTGATGGCGTTGTACATTACGGATTCCGTTACGGTTTCTTAGCCGCTTCAATCGGAATGATCATTGGACAAATTTTATTTACAACACTATCAAATCGCTTCCTTGGTAATATCGGTAAAAAACCAACTCGTGATTTACAAACAGCTGCTGGACAACCATCAGTAGGAGATACACCGTTAACAAAAAAAGAAAAACAACGTACCGCAGTTATCGTCATTTTAACATGCTTCGTTGTCTTCTTCTGGGCTGGCTTTGAACAAGCTGGTAGCTCATTAACATTATATACAAACAAATTTGTAGACCGCTCTGTGTTCGGATGGGAAGTTCCAACATCTTGGTTCCAATCGGTCAATCCATTATTTATTATTTTACTTGCTCCAGTCATTTCTGCATTATGGGCAAAACTTGCAACTCGCAAGCAGGGTGATTTAAAAATCCCAACTAAAATGGGACTTGGTATGATCTTACTCGGTATCGGTTATATCATTCTCGTTATCGCTACATTAAAAACAGGTAGTGATGAACATAACATTACAGAAAAAGCAAACTTACTGTTTATCGTCTTTACGTATCTTTTCCATACGTTAGGTGAGCTATTCTTATCACCTGTCGGACTATCAATGGTTAGTGCGCTTGCTCCGGTAAAATTAGCATCTTTATTAATGGGTGTATGGCTAGCAAGTTCAGGTATCGCCAACATTTTAGGCGGACAACTCGCAAGCTTCACAACTTCACTTGGATACGCTGAAGTATTCACAGTTATTGGCGCTGTGGCAATTGTATTAGGCTGTGTTTTATTATTAATTTCTAAGAAATTAGTGAAATGGATGGATTAAAAAAGATGAGGAATTTCTCCTCATCTTTTTTATGCTGTTTTACCTTTTTCTATTGCTTGTTCGTACAGCTCTTTATGTTCTTTATATTCACTTGGTACGAAACTCTTATAGAAGAATGAGAACCAGCTGTCTCCTTTTTTATACCCTTCTTCTCGAATTTCCGCTGCTTTTTTATTCGATTTAAATCCTTCAGTAAACCACTTCTTTAACAATTCATTTCGTTCATACTTAGCAGGAACTTTTAAATCATAGTTTTCAAATGCATACTTATAGCCAGCCTTTTCTACTGCCTTTTTTGTAGACTTATAGCCTTTTTCATACGCTGTTTCATATGCCTTCACGTATACTTCTTTCTCTCTATTTTCAGGATTCTTTTCAGCTAGTTCTTTCCCTGTCTTTTCCCCTAATTCAGCTTGCTCTTTTTCAATTTTTTCTGTTCTTTCTTTATTCCCTACTTTGAACCCGTCTGCAAAGTTTACCTTAAACTCTGGAGCAACTTGACTATCGTCCATCGTCTCTTGTACTAAACCTTGTTCTTTTCCTTTTTCAAAATGCGTTTTCTTCTGCTCTTCTAAAGACCATGCGGCTGCATAAGTCGCTTTAAACGCTTGTTTATATGCATCAGATTTTCCAGCTACATGCACTTCTGCATCATTTTTTCCTGCTTTAAAATCAGTTTCTCCATTCTTTTGACCTTCAAGTTGACCTTTTTCCATATCAGCTTGGCGCTGCGCTTCCTCTTGCTTACGTGCCTCTTCAGCTTTTCTTTGTTCCTCGGCTACACGTTGTCTCTCTTCTTCAGCTTTACGCTGTGCTTCTGCAGCACGTTGTTTTTCAGCCTCAGTATTGCGCTGTGCTTCTGCTTGTCTCTCAGCTTCTACAGCACTATTATTATTCTGACTAGGAGCTGGGCTCGTTGCGCCACTACTAGAAGCTGGTTTATTGTGATAATGATATTCCCCGTACTGTAATCCCCACTTCTCACAATTTGTACGACACGTATGTCCGCCATTAGCATCTGTACGCCCTGGATGCGCATAAGCTGAAATTGGAGCTACCAATAACGCTATACTCGTTGTTAAAAGAAGTTTCTTCACCTGTTGTCTCACTCTTGTTCCTCCCAAAATATAGAATTCTAACTTTATTATACATAAATAGAAGAATACTTAAATACGAACCGAAATATTCTATTATTTCTCAACATTAGTAAAAAAGAAGGTGAACTCTTTAAAGAGTTCACCTTCTTTTTTACTTCTTCGCCTTCGTTCCTACTAAATCACCAGCAACAACATAACGCTTAGAATTATCCTTTACAGATACACATGTAATAAGCGTTATCTCATCTTTCCCATGATCCTCTACAACTTCCCACTTATCAGGAGTCACTTCAGATACACCAGTAACCGCATACTCATATTCATTTTCATTGTCATACAAATAAATTTTATCGCCTTTTTTCAAAGAAGCTATATCACTAAATAAAACACCTTTTTTAGACATATTATGTCCTGCTAATGCGTAATTTCCTTTTCCCATAACTTGATTCTCTTTTACTGTCGCTGCACCTGATAATAAGTTTTTTTCAGTAGAAGCTTTTAAAACAGGCAGTTCTACTGAAACACTTGGAATCGAAATACGACCAATTACTTGTTTCTTATCTAATGATGCATTCGCTACTTCCGCCAAGTCTGGTTGATTAATTTTGGAAGCATCTACAAATTCCGTCTCATGCTTTTCATAATCCATCTTTTGAACAGCCTGCACATTTTCAGTCTGTTTCTTTTCAGCCTGATATCCATCATAAAATGGCTTTCCAATTAACACGCCACCTACAACAAATAGCAGAATTGCTACTATACTATAAATTCTTTGCTTATTCATACACAGTTCCTTTCCCTTACAAAATCTTACTCTATATAAAATGATAAAATAATATCGTCATATGTACAAGTATTAGCTGAAAAGAAACCTTCTTGCCGGTGCAAGAAGGTTTCTTTTTAAGCTAATTTATTTCTGTATAGTGATACGTGAAATACTGTCATTTGAATAAAGAAAATAGAAAATAGAATATATAATGGGTATCCAGGAAGATATTCATTAATAATAGGCGAAAAAGTTAAAAATCCAACTGCACAAGGTAACACAAACCATAACGATACAAATGTTGTTCGGCAAGCTTTATCCGTAATCGCTTTTTCACGTTCATCTTCTAGCGGAAATAATAATGGATACATCCAAAAAGATAAATTCTTATATTTTTTCTTTTGAATTCTATAAAAAATTGTAACTATAATTGCTCCAATAAATAATAAAATGAATGGTACTCCATTAAACCATACTTCAAATGGGAATTTCTCGTTTTTAATTATATCTGCTAACTCTGTAATAACACTATAAAATTCAACAAATGTCCAACATGCTAGTGCAGTATAGAGTACATTTATAATATAAGAAAAAACAATTCTATTCATCCTCTTCTCCCTCCTTATTTAAAACAAACACATCTTCCATCTTTAACTGGAACACATCACAAATCGTAAGTGCTAATAACAACGAAGGAACGTAATCCCCTTTTTCAATTGCTGCAATTGTTTGTCTCGTTACTCCAACCTTTTCTGCTAATACGCTTTGCGTAAAGTTAAAACGAGCTCTTAATTCTTTTACTCTGTTTAAAATGGTCAAATTTACCACCTCTCACCATTATTGTATGCTATTCTTAACAAAATGTAAACTCAACTTAACATTATTATTATAAAAAAATCCAACTCTACGTATTGTAAAGTTGGATTACTTGTTAGTTTAAAATTGTAACTTTAACTGTTCTTCTGCCCCAGCTACTTGATGAACCTTTATCTGGCATTAAAACATCAATTCTATGCCCTTTAATAGCCCCACCAGTATCGGCTGCAATTGCTACTCCATAACCTTCAACATTTACAGTCTTACCTAATGGAATAACATTTGGATCTACAGCAATTAATTTCATTCCTGGGTTTGCAGTTAGATTATAACCTTTACCACCTGGTCCCCATGCAGAAAATACTTGTTGACCTGGTGCATAACCATTTTCCCCTGGATCAGCTGTATAAGCTGTAGCTTCTACATAAATTTCTTTCCCACCAGCAGTTGGCTTAGAAGATGGTTCAGGTTGTGCAGGTTTTGCAGGTTCTACCTTCGAATTATTATTAGCAACTGGTTCAGCTGGTTTACTAGCTTTTTCCTGCTTTTGCTTTTCAGCAATTTCTGCTTGTGCTTTCGCTAAAGCTTCTTGCTCTGCTTTTGCAGCTGCTTCTGCTTTTGCACGCTCTTCCGCTGCGATTCTTGCTGCTTCTTGCTCACGAGCAATCGTTTCTTGTACTGTCTTCATATTTGATTCAATTTTAGCTTTTTCTTCCGCTGCTAAATTAAGTTGACTTGCAACTTCATTATATTTAGCTTGAACTGTTTGTAAGTTATCTTGACGCTTTTTCAAGTTATCTTGCAGTTCAGCTTGCGCTTTTGCTAATTTTTGTTTGTCTACTACTAAAGATGCTTCTTTTTCGTCAATTGTTTTCTTATCTTCTTCAATTTGACGAAGATCTTGTTCTTGTAGACGTAAAATTTCTTTATCAGCTTCTAGAATAGTAGAAACTGCGTTCATACGTTGTAAGAAGTCTGCAAAGTTTTTTGATTCTACTACAACTTCTACTACTAAACTTGTATTTGAACTGTTTTGAACAGAAACCATACGTTTTCTCATAATATCTTTACGAGCAAGGACTTTATCCTCCAAAACGACAATTTCTTGCTTTTTTTGCTCAATCTGCTTATGTGTTTCATCGATTTTACGTTGAATAGCAGCTTGATCCTCTTTATTTTTTGCAATTGTATTATTTAAATTATGTAGTTCGTTTTCGATACCTTTAATTTCTTTACTAACAGCTTGCTTCTCTTGCTCTTTCTTTTGCATTTCTGCATCGTTTTGTTGCAATTGCTGTTGCATGTTGTTAAGTTTCTCGTCGTTTGACTCTGCTTTAACAGCGACTGTACTAGAAAGACCGATAATTCCTGCTAATACTAGACAGCTGATTCGCTTAAAATAGTTCATAATCCGACTCCCTTCTTATACAGTTATACATGATTTATTTTACAGTTTGTTTACAAAACGATTAAATACAGTTTATTTTTCGTGACGAAAAAAAGAGAATTATGAATAAAATGTAATAGATTCTTAAATATTTAACAATTCCTATATTTAAAAAATACAAAAGATGCTAAAATCCAAATATAGAGAAAATATAACTTTCGAAGGCGGTTGAAATAAATACATGTTTACTCAAAAAAAATCACTCCAACATACAATTGCTCAATTACAAGAGCGTATACAAGAATTAGAAGCAGAATTAAAACAAAAAGATATCGAAAAGCAGGAGACTATTTCTACTATCCACGATCGTGTACAAAGCGTTATCCAAGAGCATCAACTTGTAAATAACCAACATAATACACTTCAAAATTTAGTTCAACAATTAAGTTCATGTTTCGAAAATGTTTCAACACGTACGACACATTCCAATGAGTTAAATAATGAAATGTTACAAAAGGAACAAAGCTTAATTCAGTCTATTGCAGAAATTATTGACTGCTCTAATGAAGGAAAAGAATCCGTTCACCGCTTACTTATTGTAATTAATAAATTAGGTGAACAATCTCAACGCACGTCTAATAGTATGAATCATCTAAGCGAACGCTCAAAGGAAATCGAGCAAATTGTAGAAGTCATTCAAAACATTGCAGCACAAACAAATTTACTTGCATTAAATGCGAGTATTGAAGCCGCGCGTGCTGGAGAGCACGGTAAAGGATTCGCTGTCGTTGCCAATGAAGTAAGAAAACTAGCGGAAAGTACAGCAGAAAGTACAAAAAACATCGGCAACTTAACGAAAAAAATTCAAGAAGAAATTGAAAAAGCATATGATAACACAAAAGATAATTTACATTTAGTCGATGAAGGTGTAGAAATGAGCGCCGATACAAATGCTAGAATTGAAAATATTTTAGTTATGATTCAAACGTTACAAAATGGTGCTACAAATGTTATTAAGGCTATCGAAAACCAAAAGTCTTGTAATGATGACATATTACGAGAATTTGCTAACACACAACAAATGTTCCAAAAATTAAATACTACTATTATGAATCATATTCATGATGCTGAAAAAGTCGATGTTCAATTGTCTAAAAGTCTTCAAGGAACAGTGACTTCTTAATTAAAATTAAGAATCCCTTATACTGCTATAAGGGATTTTTATTTTATTTTGAATATTTATTTCTTTTCAATATTCATCCATATCTTTGTTATAATGGAAAAGTTGTTTCTTTCAACTAATAAACAAGGAGGTTATTATGGAACAATTTTACTACGTTTTAAAATATTTAATTCTCGGTCTGTTCCAAGGACTAACAGAACCAATTCCGATTTCTTCAAGTGGTCATCTCGTTTTAGCACAACATTTGCTAGGACTAAAAATAGAAGGGTTTAGCTTCGAACTACTTGTTAATTCAGCTTCATTATTAGCTGTATTACTTATTTATAGAAATGATTTAATTCGTCTAACGAAGAATGGTCTCTCTTATATATTTACAAGAGCAGAAGACGCAAAATCAGATTTCTTCTTTATTATTTATCTTGTTATTGCAACCATTCCAGCAGGTGTTATTGGTGTTTTATTTAAAGATTACATCGATCAGTACTTAAAAGGTGTGAAGATGGTTGGGATTTCCCTTCTTATTACTGCTGTCGGCCTTTGGATTATTAGAAATTTACGCGGTCGTAAAAATGATGGCGACCTTTCTATGAAAGATGCAATCATCGTCGGATTAGCACAAGCTTGTGCACTGATTCCCGGAATAAGCCGATCTGGTGCCACAATCGTAGCAGCAATGTTACTTGGTATGAAGCAAGAAACAGCTCTTCGCTTCTCATTCTTACTATACATTCCTGTTAGCTTAGGTGGCTTATTGTTAAGCATTACAGACATTGCAAATGACCCAAATCTAGACACATTATTCGTACCATATGTCGTTGCATTCATCGCAACATTTATCATGACGTATATTTCACTAAAATGGTTTATGAACATTATGGCAAAAGGAAATTTAAAATATTTCTCTTTCTATTGTATTATCGTAGGTGTACTTACTCTTATTTTCTTATAAAGTAAAACTTACAAATTAAAAGCGAGTCATCTAGTGTAATAGAATGACTCGCTTTTTTATACCTTTATTCAGTTAAAACCTATTATTTACTTATAATTTTCAGAATAGTATAATATTTATCGAGTTCACTATTACAGTAATTCTATCTTTCCTACTATTATCGTAAAAGAGGTGTTTATATGTTTATAGTTACTAAACTCATTCACATTAAGTACGAATATGAAAATGAGCTACTTTATGGGCTTAAACAATATTATCCTTTCCCCGGAACGAACGGTTGTATTAACATAGAGTTTTCACCTGTTCATCGTACAAATGATAAGGCAGAGTATATGATTCGTATGTTATGGAAAACACAACAAGATTACCATACATGGCTTTCTCAAAAAGAAGGCAATGAAACTTTGAAGCACAAAATACAAGGCTATATCCTTTCTTCCAAATCAAATGCTACCTATGTGCATTAATCCTTCTCTTTTTATTCCTTACGAGGGCCAAAATGATAAAGTTAAATTAATCAGCCCTCATCAATTGGGCTGTTCACAAATAACGAGATAAGGACCCTCTTACTTTTCATACTGTAAGAGGGCTTCTCTTATGCATACACTTTCTTCTCTTGACAATACAAACGAATAACATGTTTATTTTGTTGAAATACATCATGCGTCAGCCGAATAATAATAAAGTTTCGTTTTGTTTGATCATCATGAACAAAAATCTGTTCTCCCTCCTGAAAACGCCATGCACTTTCAAAAGTCGTAATATGATCCCCACTTACAGAAAAAAGTTCATATCGCATCTCTTGTACCCTCTCTCAACTTATATAATCACAATATCCTTATATTAAATTTATTATAACTTAATCCCTATCAAATTAGTAATTTTTTCTATTTCGAAAGGTTTTAACTTTGTATTTAAATATTTTTAGCGCTATAATGATAAACGAATTTTTATTGAAAGGAGTTTTACTTTGACTGCATATTTATTTCCAGTGAAAACAGCATTTATTTTATTTCCTTTTTTAGCAATGTTTCTTTTAATCCCTTTTTTAATATTTAATTATCGAAAATACGGTTATTTAAATAAATGGCGCTCATTTATTTTATACTCATTATTACTTTACTTATTAAATGCCTATTTTCTTGTTATTTTGCCGTTGCCACAAACGTTTGATACTTGTAGCCTACAACCGGCTAATACACAACACATGCAACTCGCACCATTTTATTTCATACAAGAGATTAGTAGTCATACATCGGCAGTTTTAACGAAACCAGCTACTTATTTCTACTTATTAAAAGAGTCTGCGTTTTTACAAGTTGCCTTTAACGTTCTATTAACTGTTCCATTCGGTATTTACTTACGTTATTATTTCCGACGTAGTTTCTTACAAACAATTTGCATTTCCTTTTTCCTTTCACTATTTTTCGAGCTAACACAAGTGACTGGATTATACGGTATATACAATTGTGCATACCGATTATTTGATATCGATGATTTGTTTTTAAATACATTAGGTGGCGTAATTGGTTTTATCATTGCACCAATATTTACGTACTTCCTTCCGAAGACAAACGAGTTAGATAGTCATATTGATTTGGAAACGAAACCAGTCGGATTCATTCGTCGCCTTATCGCGATGCAAATTGATTGGATTTTCTTATCTATCGTTGTACCTGTCGTTAAAAACAAAGGAAATTCTTTCTTCGTTTCTAATATGCAATCTTACACCAATATGTATGAACTCATTTTCATTACGTGTTCAATCCTTATTTACTTTATTATTATTCCATACTTTACTAACGGAAAAACAATTGGGAAAGCATTGCTTCGCATTCACGTGAAAGGAAAATCAAATCGTATTACATTAAAAGAACTATTTATTCGCTACGGTATATTTTATTTTGCGTTAGGTGGAATCAATTATATTCTTTCTAGTAGCTCTATTTTAAATCACACAGAGCCTTTAGTATTACTCGTTACATTATTATTCCTATTCATCATTAACGGCCTATTTATTATTCATGTTTTACTACATGTATTTAGCCGTGATAAACTACTATTTTATGAACATATTAGTCATACAAGAAATGCAATTACACTAAAAAAAAGCTGACAAATAATTATTTGTCAGCTTTTTCATATACATAATGTGAAACTTTAATTAGCCCTCACCTAACTTCTTTGCTTCCACTGAATTTTGACGTAGGGGTCTTACTGCCTGACAAATAGCGGGATAAATAACTTCTCCGCATAAGGATTAAAAAACATTCCAAGTTCATCTAGAGATTTCCTCACCTGTAAAAACGAATGAAACTCTGGATATATATATTGTAATTGCTCATACGATAATGTATGCATTTTCCCCCAATGTGGACGCCCTTCATACTTCAGAAAAATCTTTTCCACTTCGCCAAAGTAAGCAGCATATTTCATACCTTTATACATATGAACAGCGATATATGCTGAATCTCTTCCATAGGCCGGACTAAGCCATATATCATCCCCTTTCACATAGCGGCATTCGATTGGGAAGTGCACCTTATACTTTTTCTTTTCAATAAGATTTGAGATTTCTTCTACAACCGTCCTCATATACTTTGAAGGAATGCTATACTCCATTTCATAAAATGGCACCGTACGTGATGTAGCAAATACTTCATAGCTCGGGCCAATTATTTTTGTGTTTGGTACAGCTTTAGCTGATAATCGACTCACTCCTTTACTTATAGAAGGAAACCATTTACATCCTTTAGATAGTAAAGAGAACATCCTATTTTCAAGTAACTCTACCTTTAGTTTATGCCATTTCAAATCACTGCCTTTATTCGTTGTTTCGTTCGTAAGTTTCACTTGTACTTCATCAGAATAAGGAAAAACGAAAAATTCAAAATGACGATGCTTCTTATATTCTTCTAGTTTGTTCATTACAGTGGATAATGACTGTTTTTCACTTTCATAAACGAGTGAATACGCTGGAATAACCTTCAATTTTATCTTTACAATGATACCTAACATTCCAAGTGACAACTGAAACGCTCTCCAATATTCTACGTTCTCAGCTTCCGAACAAACTATACTCTCACCATTAGATAGAACTGCCGTAATCTCTATAACTTGTGTTGATAAACTCCCAAAGGTAATACCCGTTCCATGAGTCCCCGTACTAATCGCTCCTGCAATAGATTGCGAATCAATATCCCCTAAATTTTCTTGCGCATAACCTTTTTCCTCAAGTAACTTCCCTAAATCATATAACTTTGTTCCTGCCCATACTTCAGCAACCATCTTCTCTGCATCAATATTCACAATACCCTTCAATTCATCTAAAGAAACTAAAACTTCTTCCGTTTTCACAAGGGGGGTAAACGAGTGTCCTGAACCGACAACACGAATTTTCTTTCCCTTTTTTCGCGCAAGCCCCACAACTTCTACTACATCTTGTATACTTTCTGGATACATCGTATAATGCGGCGTTCCTTCTACATTCCCTGTCCAATTTCTCCACTTTTGTCCCTTTATAGAAAGCATTGGCCATCCCCCCGATATGTTGAATACTCCCCGACAATCTCTCCTTTTTTAACACGATACAAAAAAGGAAAGCGTTCACATAATTCACCAGCCTTACTATGACGAAACAAAATGGTCTCTCCTATATCCACTCGTTCCTTGCCGTTATAAAAAATTGGCGTTTGTACCTCGCCAGCACCTTCTAAAGCTAATAATTTTGCACCCTTCGGTCTCCAAACTTCAGGCTCTTTATCTTTTCCAACTGCTCCTGAAGCAATATATCCACCACCTAGGCAAGTGTAAATAAACGGGACTGGTTTACGCACAACTGGTAAGGCAAATCCGACCGCTGGATGAAATTTCACCTCTTTATAATAATCAAACAGCTTCGGAGAATAAAAAGCAGAACCTATTGTAATCTCTGAAACTGAATTATCTTTCTCGGTTGTTTTTATGCTTCCTGTTCCGCCTCCATTTACAAACCTTAGCTCAATACCAATGTTTTGTATTGCTTTTACAATATGTTCTCTTCTTTCTTTAACTTCTAGCACTGATTTCTGCTTTAAATACGAAATCACTTTACTTTTCAACCATTGATTCGGTATATAATCGCCCACCCCGGCAATTTGAGCTTCATATCCCATTACACCATCTAACATTAAATATGATGACCTTCTCACCTTTTCTACTACTTTCAACGCATCCTGCACATTTTTTACTGGGGACCTTTGTACACCAAAATGAAATTGAAAGAAGCGACTACTCATATCAATATCCAAACAAACACGAAAACATCCTTTAGATTGCTCAGCAATGTTTTCTAAATACACAATATGCTCTTCACAATCCACCATACAAGTTATAATGAAACCTTTCTTTGTTAACAAACTAATTTCATACAGAGCTCTTTCATCGTAAGCAGGATATCCAAGCAATAAATCATTAAATCCTTGTTCTATTAAAAATAAAATCTCTCTAGGTGAAAAGCACATAATACCTTGAAATCGATCATTTGCAGCTAGTATCTTTTGCATAATCGGAACAGAGCGTAACGATTTACTCGCTATACGAATCTTTTTATTTCCACTTAACTCTATAATCGATTGAATATTTCTATCTAAAGCCACTTCATCCAAAAATGCACACGGTAATGGAACTTCTTTAAAAATTCCTCGATCCACATTTTTCTCTCCTCTTCTCAATATGTCTTATACATATTGGAAAGAAAGTGTGATTTTCCTGTTTGCAAATAAAAAAAGTTTCTTCTTTACGAAGAAACTTTTTGAAACTACTTCATAGAAATAGTCGCCTCTACTGGATAATGATCAGAGTAATCATTATACGTATATTTTTGGAACCATGATGTAACAGTCCATTGTGGAGATTGCGGCTGTAACACCTTATTCTCTATATACGATGGGTTCGCATGGTCTTTACTTGCAATAATATAATCTAAATACTCAGCAGGACTATCAGGGAAATTATATTTTGCAATACTGTTTGTCGTTGCGTCCCAAGTCGCTGTATGTCCAGTATAAGATGGTACAGAAGCGTTCAATGTTTTAAACATAGATGCATACTCTGAGTCATTCTTGTTCTCTGCATTTATTTTATTTACGTTCATATCACCACCAATTAACACATACTCATTATTTGGTATATTTTTATTTTTAATAAAGTCTTGAATTTCTTTTAATTGGTCTGTACGTACAGATGCAGGTGAAGTTTTTCCGCACATACTATCTTCCGCTTGCAAATGCGTACCAATTACATGAACAAAGCGATCATTTTTCTTAATTTTCGTGTATACAAATCCTTTATTCGATAAATTATCTGGCCCGCATCCTTTTGCAAATACATATTGAATCTTTTCAGCGATTGGCCATTTGCTCACAATCGCAACGCCACCATCTTCAGGAGTTGAAGATGAATAGTTTCCTAACGTTTTATCCCATTCACTTCCACTACTACGACCTAATACTGCTGTTTGATTTGGATATTCTTTCTTCAAATTCCCTAATAAACGATCTGATGCGCTATTATCAAACACTTCATTTAATATAACTACGTCTTGATTCTTTATATAATCTGCCGCCCCGATTAAATCAGCACGCTCAGTTTGTCCCCAGTTCGGATATAAGTTTGTTGATAGCATATATACATTATGCGTCATCACTTTTAATGTATCGTTTTGATTTGTAGACGCTTCTCCTTGAGCTGACGTTCCACTATATAAAGCTCCTAGACCAACACCTAAGCTAAGTACACCTTTTAGCAATTTACCTTTCACGTTTCATACCTCCATGTATTGTATAGTGATAAAAAGGCCAAATACTCTATTCTGAGATTTGACCTTTTTTAAATACTTAACGATTTCCGTACGTATCAAACCAAAGCTGAATATATCCAGCAGTAACACGTTGTGCATCCATTAAACGCTTACCTGTCATTGGTGTAACTTCAGCGCGCCATTTATCTGCATATTCTTGTGATACAGCAGCTCTCACGAACCAATCTTTCGTATTATCATTTACAATGCCAGCGTAATCTTGTTTCGCAACTACTGCCGCTCCATGAATCCAATCTTCTGGATTCGTACCTTTCCAGTTCCAATATCCATTTCCATCCGTTACTTTATAGTTATCTTTTATCGTATCTACAAAGTTTTCATATTTAGAATGGAACCCTTGTGGATACGAAAGGTTCGTAAAGTTTGCTGCATGCATCGGTTGGTTTACATCCCCTAGATAATGAAGAGATAATCCTAAATAGAAGAATGCTTGTTTCATATCTTTATTTTTGTAAGACTCACCAGCTAATTTAAAATACTTAGCTCCAGTTTCCTTTGCCTGCTTTGCATACGGAATATAAGTTTTCCCATTGTCAGGGTCATAGAAATGTGAAGCAAATGTGCTATTATCATAATAAGGATTTTCATAGTCAGCAGCATAAATACCGTTCTCTAACTCCGTACGCCATTCATTTAATAGTGCAACTCGATCTTGTTTTACAAGTGTTGTATTACGAGACATAATATCAATTGCACGGTTTACAATCCATAAATGAGAATTCACGCCTTCTTTATGTTTATCTTCAGCAGACCAGCGCGGAATAACTCCAAATCTCTGTCCCCCATCATTTTCATGAGCAAATGCAACACTTTGTAATGGAGCAACTAATGTAATAGCTGCCGCTAAAGCAAGTACTTTCTTTTTCATATAAAATCCTCCATTTTATAATTGAATTATTGTAAACATTTTGTTAGGATCCTATGATGTCGTCCGGTTAACCTATGACTAGAATATCCCACCTTTCACGAAATTTCTATCAATAAATTAAAATATGCAAATGTTCATATCATTATAACTTTATACACAGTGAATATAATGAATGAATACACTTTCATTTTAATAAACTATTATTAAGGCTTGTCTAAACTAATGTAAAAAAAGAGTAAAGCATCTGAACGCTTTACTCTTTTTTTCTATTCGATAATATACTTGGCAATTGTACATTAACTGCTAACTTATGAATAAATCCAAACACTAATCCAATCCCAATAAATATGTATAAGATTGTAAATATCTTTCCGAAATCAGTTTGCGGACTAAAATTCCCATCACCGACAGTCGTCAACGTGACCACACTAAAATATAAAGCGTCAATAGGACGTAATTCTTCAACTGTACTATAAAAAATCGTACCCGATATTAAAGTCAAAATTGTTAATACGAATAATACTTGAAATTCTTTATCTTTCCACGCTCGTAAACAGGCTCTTAACATTCGCTTTAAAGTTAACAAAAATGAAAGCATTAGATTCTCCCTTCCAAACAAAAATACATTTAGTCAAAGGAAAGTCTATCACCTTTCAGTATAGAAAAAAAGTAGCCCTCTTCTATTTCTAGAAAAGGGCTACTCTATTCGATTCTATCTTATTTAGGTGAAACAAGAATTTTTACTTGTGTTTTATCTTTTACAAGTGCTTCAAATCCCTCTTCAACAACTTGATCGACTGTAATTTTTTTCGTAATTAATTTCTCTGCTTGAATTTGACCAGAGCTAATTAATTTAATAACAGCTGGGAAGATGTGACGGTATCCTAAAATACCAATAACTTCTTTTTCTTTTAATACTAAGTTATTTGGAGTAATTGTTGCGTCTTTTTCCCATACACTAACAATTACAGTTTGTCCTTCGAAGCTTGTACTTTCAATCGCTTGTCGTAGTACAACTTCAACACCTGTTACTTCAAAGCTAACATTTACACCTAAACCATTTGTTAAGTTACGAATTTCAGCTAACACATCTTGAGTTGCTGGATTTAATACATAATCCGCACCTGCTAATTTCGCTAACTCTTGACGTTCTTTAGAAAGTTCAACTGCAATAACAGGAGTCGCTCCTGCTGCTTTAGCTGCTTGGATAACAAGAAGTCCAATTGGACCGCAACCAAATACTGCTACAGCTTCCCCTTCTTTTAATTTACTTTGACGTACTGCATGAACTGCTACTGCTGCTGGTTCTACAAGCGCACCTTGTTCATACGTCATTTCATCTGGAATGTGATGAACCATATCTTCTGGTACTACTGTATATTCAGAGAAACCGCCGCCTTCTCCGCCAAGACCGTGGAAAACAAGTTGTTCACAAACATTGTAATGTCCATGTTTACAAGCTTCACATTTACCACAAGAATAAATTGGTTCTACAACAACGCGGTCTCCCACTTTATGAGATGTAACTCCTTCACCAATCTCTATTACCTCACCACTAAACTCATGACCTAAAATAACAGGTGCTTTCACATGTGTTAATGGATGTTCTTCTGTTGGAATAAAAATAGGCCCTGCTAAATATTCATGCAAGTCTGTCCCACAAATACCACACCATTTAACTTTGATTTTCACTGTTCCTGGTTTTACTGTTGGTTCTGGTACTTCTTCTACTCGTACATCACGTTGATTATGCCAAAGTAGTGCTTTCATTTTATACATCCCTCTCTATGTATATACTTAACCTGGTGAAGTTTACAATTCTATTATAATACTTCTATCCATATATTTCAAAAAAACAATCGCATCTCTACTAATTTTTTACAAATAACGTTCAATATTTTGTCACTTTGTACTTTTTTCCACATCTGTTAATTCAATTTCATTGCAGGTGAAATTAGCATTATGCCATAATAGCATAGGAGAGGTGAATATCGCTTGAAATATTTTATTTACTTTATCGTTATCGTGGCATTTTTAGATACATTTTCACAATTACCTATTATGAGTACTTTCGCTCAAAGCCTTGGAGGAACCCCTCTTATTATCGGGCTAGTTGTCGGTATGTACTCATTCGCTAATATGATCGGTAATATTATTGCTGGAGCAGCTGTCGATAAATTTGGTGCAAAAAAAATCCTTTATATAAGCATGGGAATTACGAGTTTCATAGTCTTGTTATACACCGTTGTTCAAAGTGGTGAACAACTATTAGTTGTTCGCTTTATGCATGGATTTAGTGATGGCTTTTTAATTCCTGCTGCCTTTACATTTTTATCAAAACAAACAAATGCAAAAAGACAAGGAAAAGCAATGGCTCTATCTGGTGCTGCTGTTGGAACAGCCGCAATCGTAGGACCGGCTTTCAGCGGTATTATGAAAGCAACAGCTGGCGTAGAATGGGTCTTCATTACTATTTCTATTTTAATGGCTCTTGGTACGATCGTATCTCTATTCTTCTTACCAAATAACGTATCAAGAAAAGATACATCAAGAACGCAAATGATGAACAAAGAAGATATGGTTGAACTTTTAAAATCAGAACCGTTATTACAAGCATATATTGGTGCTTTCACATTAATGTTTTCACAAGGAATTGTCACTTATATGTTACCAGTAAAAGTTGAGGCATTAGCGCTTAAAGCATCCACAACAGGCATGATGTTAAGTGTATTTGGTATAACTGCTATCCTCTTCTTCTTGCTTCCAACAAATCGTATTTACGATCGATTTAATCGTTCGAAACTAATGCTAATCGGAATTGCAGTTATGGCATTCGCATTATCTTTACTCGGATTATTTGCTACAAAAGGTATGCTCTTTATCGTAATGATAATTTATGGAATTGGATTCGCAATCCTCTTCCCGTCTATTAACGCTTTACTCGTTGAAAATACTACAGACGATAATCGCGGAAAGGCATTCGGATTATTTTATGCCTTCTTCTCATTAGGAGTTGTTGCTGGCTCCTTTACAGTCGGCGCAATCGGAGCATCACCTAGCATCAGCTTCATTATCGGGACAGCATTTTTATTAACATTTGCTGGGATGATTTATGTAAGAAGCAAAGTAAAAAAGACAATGATGGGATAATCCATCGTTGTCTTTTTTAAAATGCATATTGATATAATCCGTAATATAATGGAAGCGTTGGAATAATTCCAATTACTTTAAATATAAAAGGTAACGGCTCATCTCGCTCTTCATATAAACGAAAAACAAAAACTGCAGTTAAAGTCCAAATGACGCTAAACAAGAAGATACATTTCCAAACAATTGAGGTTAATATTTGTATATCAAATACAAAACCAAAGAGCCCTATCCACGTAATAATAGAAACTACAAAGTCAAACTTTTGAATTGGTGTTTGAAACATGCCCCTTACTAACGAAATAATAGCTAACATTGCTACAATAACTAAATATATTTTCCAAAGCATTATGATAATCTCCTATTCAATTCAACTTTTAACTTTCAATAAGCCGTATTTAATAAACAATATAGCATTATATTTTTCATAGAAATAATACAATGGATAACAAAATAAGAAGAAAATAAGTACAGTTGGTACATCATCTATAATAGAAAAATATTTTACTAGTAATTCCTTAATACTCTCTCCAATTATAATAAACAGTGGAATGATACAAATTGCTGCTAATATTAAGCACGGTGTGATTCTCATTTCTTTTAACCTCACCTTGCAGTGTGGACATCTGAATGAAAAAGGATGCGGGAGATCAATAATATGTTGCACAGTAATCTCTCCTTCACACTGTGGACATTCAATTATTTCTTTCATTTAACTCAACTCCTTTCTATCTACAAAAAGAACACTATCCAATAGCGCTCTTTTACTACCGAATATATTACTTTTGTGTATAACCAAATAACAATGTAAATAAATTGAGCCGTAAAGGCAATAATACATCTCTTCTTTTAAACAGAAAGTTTATAAATACTGACGATACTTCGACAATTTCCTCGGAAATATTTCCTTTCCCCACATAATTTGATACACTACACATGAATAAAAACTTGTATTACATAAACTAAAATAATAACTTACTGTACAAATTAAAAAGCACACTCTTCATATGAAGAATGTGCTTTTATGTTATTAACGTTTAATCCAAACAGCACCTGCCGATTTATCTTCTGCCTGTCCAACAACTTGGAATTTAAGTCCAAGGTTTGGAACTTTTCTTCCTGCGTCTGCAATTTGCTTGTTACTATATACTTTTGAATCATCAAAAGTTGTAACACCTTGTAATCCAGAATAGTTAAACTGACCACGTGTTAATGAATTTACACTCCATGCTGGTGTTTTATCAAATGAAAATGCAGCATCTGCAATTTGCATGCCCGTATTACCGTATGCTGGTTTCCCGTTTAAATTACCAACTAGCGCTTCTGGATGAGAGTCAACAACACCAAGGAATCCTTCACCTGGATGCATCCCAACCCAGTTATCTTTAAAACTATCATCTGCATACCAAACGACAAGACCTGTATTATACACTGGACCTTTTCCTGCTTTTAATCCATTATCTGATCCCGCATAGTTTCTCCATTCTAAGTAGTAGTAATGAGCTTTCTTCTCTGTCCCATCAGAAACAACAAAACCATTTAAATTCATTTTAGACTGTCCTTCTGCATCATCAGAAAATACAACTTGTCCATCAACAGTTACATTTACATTATCCATCGCAAAACCTTTATATGTTACAGCCGGATCTGTAATATAGTCGAATTGTAGTTTCACTTTTTTGCCTTTAAATTGACTTAAATCATATGATTTATCAATCCATTTCCCATCTGTTGTATCTTTATCTCCTTGGACTACTTTTTCTCCAAGTCTATCAATTAACGTCTTCGTTCCATCTTCTGTTACTGCATGTACTTCGACGAAATCGCACTCTGCTTCTAACTCATAATTTGCTTTATAATCGAATTTTGCATTTGTTCCCTTTGTTAAATCAAAGAATGGTGTCTCTAACGTTGTATGCATATCATCGCCTCTTGTACTATAATATGCATGCTTTCCAAACTCCGGTTTAATCGTTTCAACACTTTTACCTGGTAAGTTAACACGTACAACGCCTGGACGATTTGATTTCGTAACACTTTGATCAATATAGGTAGGAACTCCCACACCACTCTTAATTTTATCGTAATCTACTTCTAATATTTTTGCCCAGTTGCCACCCATATTCTTTTGTAAGAAGTCTTTATTTTGTGGTGAAAAACTAGTCGGCTCTGTTCCTGCGATTTTCCCTGTCCAACTACCTCCACTCATTAATGACCAAGCTTCGACTGGTGAACCATTTCCAGTATATTTCGTGTCATATTCATCTGGTAATCCAAGATCATGTCCAAATTCATGTGCAAACACACCTACAGCTCCATCTTCTGGTTCAATTGTGTAATCATGTGCTGCTACTTTACCACCAAAGTAATCTACCTTTGATTTCGTACCTTCAATCGCTACTGGATCTACTGCTAATTTTGAACGATGTGACCAGATCGCATCATCACCTAATTTACCGCCACCAGCTTCTTGACCAACACCAGCATGGATTACCATTAAATGATCAATTACACCGTCAGGTTCATTTTGATTCCCGTCCCCGTTTGTATCATATCTATCAAATTGATCAAACTGGGATAAATCTAGTCCTTTCTCAGCAGCTGCATGCAAAGCTTCTTTCACTAAATCACGTGCACCTTTCGGACCTTTATTATCGTGACCACTGCTACCATCAGCTCCATAATCAGATGCTTTTCCTGGAACAGTTAGCCACTCCGTTACATATCCATCTGTCGTATAACTACCACCAGACTGCTCTTCATAGTATTGTTTAAACGTTTTTACTTTTGAACCATCAAATAAAGTATAAGGCTCATTACCGAACAACATCTTTTGATAATGTTCTCTACTAAAGTCTTTCGAATACATATAACCTGGTGTTTGATCAATATTATTATGTTTATAATCACTAAATTCAACGAGTAGCACTAATACTTTATCCGATCGAACAGATCCCTTATATGGAGCTTGCTTTGCTTTTGAAGTTGGAACTTGCCCATTCAATTGATTTTTATTTGGTTCTGGCTTTTGCTCAAGGCTAACATTTTTTTCAGCCTTTTTTACATTTTCCTTTTCTTCCATCTTTTTCTCTTTTACTTTTTTTGTGAAATCAGACGTTTCTTGTGAGTGAGCATCTGGAAGAATTTCTTTATTCGCCTGATCTCCTTGTTTCTTTTCAATATATTGCTCAACAGCTTTTTTCGTCTCTTCTTTAGAAGATGATGGATTAATTGTTCCTCTTTCTTTCAGTGCTTCCGCTAAACGATCTTCTTGAATTAAATTGTAATCAATTGGTGTTGTAGATACATTATCTTTCTTTTTTGCTGCCGTTTCTGCATATGCTAACGGAGCACTCATTACAGATGTACATCCGATAATTGCCGCAATTGCTAATGATGACAACACTTTAAATGGTGCTTTTCTTCTCATTCCATTTCTCCCCTTTTATAAAACTTAAAATTCAGATAAATTGGTGCATTTTTGTCAAAATCTCTGTTTACTACCCTCCCTATATAAAAAGACATAATTCTATAAACATTAAGCTTTTTGTTATAGAATCATGCCCTCCAGTTTTCTGGTCAGACCCTCTATCTTTTTATCCCTTGGTTCAATTAATAATCAGTGGGGGGATGAACAAAGCCCCCACTGATTAAAGTTTCACTTTATGTCGAAATATGAAAAATAAAGAGTTATGTGATATATATTAAATATCTTATATAACAAATTTAAAAGACAATATGCAAAATTGCATGAAAATTCTTTTAAATAAAAAAAAGAATCCTAGTCAATTAAACTAGGATTCTTGCTTTTCTATTATTTCTCTTGTGTTTTTTCCCAATCAGCTAAGAATTTCTCAATTCCTTGATCTGTTAATGGGTGCTTCACTAATGAAGCAATTACGTTTGCTGGGATTGTTGCAATATGTGCACCGTTTAATGCTGCGTCAGTTACGTGAACACTGTGACGTACAGATGCTGCAATGATTTCTGTTTCGATGCCATGAATTGCAAAGATTTCTGCGATTTGACGAATTAAGTCCATACCGTTATGACCGATATCGTCTAAGCGACCTAAGAATGGTGAAACGTATGTTGCACCAGCACGAGCTGCAAGTAATGCTTGAACTGCTGAGAACACTAATGTAACGTTTGTACGAATTCCTAAATCAGAGAACGCTTTTACTGCTTTTAAACCTTCTGTTGTCATTGGAACTTTTACTACAACGTTTGGAGCAATCTTCGCTAGTTCTTTTCCTTCTTCAATCATCTTATCAGCTTCTAAGCTAATTACTTCTGCACTTACAGGTCCTTCTACAACGTTGCAAATTTCACGAATGCGTTCGTGGAAGTCTACGCCTTCTTTTGCTACAAGTGATGGATTTGTCGTTACTCCAGCTAATACACCTAATTCATTTGCCTCTTTAATTTCGTTAACGTTTGCTGTATCAATAAAGAATTTCATTTGTTGTTCTTCCTTCCTAATTTTCATTTTATATTTATTTATTTTTCTTAATAAGCTCTAATTCAATCGGAATAGATTTGTCCACTTTTTTACCTTGTGTTATCTCTTTTGCTGTTTGCATCGCCTTCTCCCCGATTAATTCCGGTTTTTGAGCAACTGTTGCAGCCATACGCCCATCGTTAACCGCTTTCACTGCATCGTCTGTTGCATCAAATCCAACAACGACTACATCTGTTTTTCCAGCAGACTTCAATGCTTCAAGTGCACCTAATGCCATCTCATCGTTATGCGCAAACACGGCTTTAATATCACCATTTGCTTGCAAAATGTTTTCCATAACAGATAATCCTTTCGCTCTATCAAAATCAGCTGCTTGTTTTGCAACTACTTTTAAAGACTTATCGGCTACGTTATGGAATCCTTTCCCACGTTCACGAGCAGCGGAAGATCCAGGGATTCCTTCTAACTCAGCAACGTTTGCTCCTTCGCCAACTAATTCACGAATGTAATCACTAGCCATTTGACCACCTTCGATATTGTTAGAAGCAATGTGAGAAACAACCTTACCTGAATTCGCAACGCGGTCTACTGTAATAACAGGAACATTTGCTGCATTTGCCGCACTTACTGCTGAAGCAACAGCATCTGAATCGGTCGGATTAATAACAACTACATCGACACCCTTTTGAATTAAATCTTCAACATCGTTCGTTTGCTTTGCTGCATCATTTTGTGCATCAACAGCAATTAATTCGATGCCACTATCTTTCGCTTTCTTTTCTGCACCCTTTTTCAAAGTTACAAAAAAGGGATTATTTAAAGTTGAAACAGAGAATCCAACTTTAATAGTTTTATTTCGACCTTTATCGCTAGAATCCTTTGCCCATTCTGGCGGTTCCATTGAACAACCAGCAGTAATGACCATAATACATGCAACGAGTATAAGTAACCATTTCTTCATGAACTGTCCCTCCATTACGCTTCTTTTCTGCGATCAATTAATACAGCTAGTAAGATTACAAGTCCTTTTACAACTTGTTGGAAGAAAGAAGATACACCTAATAAATTTAAACCGTTATTTAATACACCGATAATAAGTACACCGATGAATGTACCAACAATCCATCCTCTTCCCCCAGAAAGACTTGTTCCGCCTAATACAACTGCTGCAATTGCATCTAATTCATAAGAAGTACCTGCAGTCGGCTGTGCAGAATCTAATCGTGATGTTAAGACAATACCTGCAAGCGCTGCCAAAATTCCGGAAAGACCGTAAATCATTACTTTAATTCTCGTAACATTAATACCTGATAGTGCTGCTGCTTCTTCATTTCCACCAATTGCAAATGTACGGCGACCAAATGTCGTTTTCTTCAAAATGAAGTACAGTACTGCGAAAGCGATCATCATTGTAACAGCTGGTACCGGAATACCAAGAAAATAACCGCGGCCAAACATTTGGAACATTAAATGATCACCAAGACCAGTGATCGGACGTCCGTCCATATAAACAAGCGTCAACCCACGAAAAATAGTCATTGTTGCCAAAGTTGCAATAAATGGAGCTACTTTTCCTTTCGCAATGATGATACCGTTTACAATTCCCATTACAAGACCTGCTAATAATCCAACTGCCATTGCAAGGAACGGATCCATGCCACTTGCCATCATTCCAGCAACAAGTGCACTTGATAATGCTAAAATAGAACCTACCGATAAGTCAATACCCCCTGTTAAAATTACGAAGGTCATTCCGAATGCAATAAGCGCATTAATCGATACTTGACGCAGTATATTAAATAAATTTGGAATTTCAATAAACGCTGGATTTAAAGCTGTAATTACGACGATAATTAATACTAAACCGATTAAAGAACCGAGTTGTTGTAATACATTCCCCTTCTTAGCCATCCTTACTCTCCCCCTGTAGCTAGTGCCATAATAGACTCTTGTGATGCCTCATCTTTCCCTAAAATTCCGCCGACTTTTCCTTCATGAATAACAAGAACTCGATCACTCATCCCTAAAACTTCCGGAAGCTCAGATGATACCATAATAACGGCATCGCCTTGCTCTGTAAGCTTATTCATAATAGAGTAAATTTCTTTTTTCGCTCCAACATCAACACCTCTTGTTGGCTCATCTAAAATGAGTAATTGCGGATGAATGCCTAGCCATTTTGCGATTACAATCTTTTGCTGATTTCCACCAGAAAGAGATTTCACTGCCTGCTCTCCGCTAGATGCTTTCACATTAAGAAGCTTCATCATATCCTCTGTAAACTGTTGTTCTAGCTCGTTGCTTAGAATACTTCCCTTTGAAAGACTTTCTAAATTCGGTAAAGCTAAATTTTCTCGAATTGAAAAATCTAACACTAATCCTTCAGACTTTCTATCTTCTGTAATAAAAGCAATTCTTTGTCTAATTGCATCTATTGGACTATCAATCTTTACTTCTTGTCCATTTATAAAAATTTGTCCAGAGTCTAAAGGTTCATAACCAAATATCGCTTTCATAATATCAGTGCGACCAGCCCCCATCAAACCAGCTACACCAAGGATTTCACCTTTCCTCACTTGAAACGAAACATTTTCAAATTTCCCTTTCTTCGTTCCGTTACGCATTTCAAAAATGACATCACCAATTTGACTATTTCGCTCTGGGTAACGTTCACCAATGCTGCGCCCCACCATCATACTCACTACTTCATCAAATGATGTTTCTGGAATTAATCTCTTTCCGACGTATTCTCCATCACGCAAAATCGTAATAGCATCACATATTGAGAAAATCTCTTCCATACGATGCGAAATGTACACGAATGAAACACCTTCTTTACGTAACTTATTGATTACTGTAAAGAGCGTTTCGATTTCACGATCCGTCAGTGCCGCAGTAGGTTCATCCATAATAATAACGCTCGCGTTTGTCATTAATGCTTTCGCAATTTCGATAATTTGCTGTTGTCCAACCGATAATTCCTCTGCTAACATAGCGCCTCTTACATGCAACCCTAACTCCGCTAGTTGCTGCTGCGCAATCGCATTCATTTGGCGAGTGCGTAAAATACCTGTTTTCCCATACATTAACTCTTTACCGAGAAACATATTTTCAGCTACTGTTAAATTCGGCAATATGTTTAGTTCTTGATGTATAAATGCGATGCCGTACTCTTCAGCTTCTTTCGCATTTTTAAAGGTGCGCTCTTGCCCATCAATTGTGATTGTCCCACCATCTTTTTTGTATACACCTGTTAAAATCTTCATGAGCGTTGATTTACCCGCTCCATTTTCCCCCATCAATGCATGGACTTCTCCTGTTTCAATCATAAACTGTGCATTCTTCAAAACAGGATTTCCATTGAACGCCTTTGAAATGTTTTTCATTTCAATATGCATTCCCATCACTTCCCTTTATTAAAAAATCACGCCTGCATGTAAAATTACATTTGCATAAGGCGTAGCCTCGCCTGTACGAATAATCGCCTTCGCTTTCTTTGTATGCTCTTTAAATTGCTCATGAGATACATACTCAAATGCTGGCTCTATTAATTTCTGCTCTATTTCTTTATTTACTTCCGCATTATTTATAATGACTTCTTCTGCTAACGTCACTTTTTCGATTGCCATATCATCAGCTACCACTTGCAATACATCTAAAAAGCTAGGTTTTCCAATTTCAACAGCTAAATCAATTCTTTTTACTCCGTCAGGAATTGGTAAACCGCAATCAGCAATTACAATCGTATCCGTATGCCCAAGTAAAGCAAGGATTGATGCAATCTCACTGTTTAATACGCCGTGTTTCTTCATCCAACAATCACCTGCACTTCACGTACTTTATCTCTCGTTGGCATGCCGCCTTGCGCCCCAAGTTTCGTTACAGAAAGACCACCGGCAATATTCGCGAAACGAATTGCTTTTTGAAGTGTCTCTCCTTCAGAAAGTGCAACTGCTAACGCACCATTAAATGTATCACCAGCTCCAGTTGTATCCACTACATCAACAGCAATGCTAGGAACATGTACAATCTCCGTGCCATTATGGAAACGAACACCGTTAGAACCTTCTGTCATCAATAATTTATTGGGATACTTCGCCAATAAATCTTCAATTGGTGATGTAAAATCATCTAATACGATGCGGCACTCATGTTCATTTGGCGTAATATAAGTCGCTTTTTCTAAAATTTCTTCTGATAAAACTTGTGCTGGCGCTGGATTCAACATAACAGGAATATTATGTTCCTCACAAATAGCCAATACATATTTTACTGTTTCAAGTGGAATTTCTAGTTGAAGAACAACCATATCCGCTTTTACAAGAAGGTCTTTGGAGCGATCTACAACTGACTTATTTACAAGAGCATTCGCCCCTTGTACGACAACAATACTGTTATCTTCTTCTGCTAAAACGATATGAGCAATTCCTGTCGTTCTATCTGTAACCGGTACCACATAATCGATAAAAATGCGTTCGTTCTCTAGATTTTTTCTAACTACTGTTCCATAATCATCATTTCCTACCGCTCCAACCATTGCTACATTTGCTCCTAATCTAGCTGCAGCAACTGCTTGGTTTGCTCCTTTCCCTCCTGGAATTGTATGAAACGCTTCACCAATTACTGTTTCTCCTGCTTTCGGCCGTTTTTTTGAAACAGCCACTAAGTCCATTGAAATGCTCCCTACTACTGCAATATTTGGCATCTGTTTCATCTCCTTACTTCGTTGTATTTCGTTCTATAATTTCAATCGGCAAACGATAGTGTTTCTCTTTTAATGTATTTCCTTCCATTTGCTCTAACAACAATTCTGTTGCAATTTTCCCCATTTCATATATTGGTTGTGCAACTGTCGTAATAGATGGATACATCATTTCCGTTAAAGAAATGCCATCAAATCCGATAATTTGCAAATCATTTGGAATGACAATCCCCTTTTGAAGTGCAGCCTTTACAATACCGATCGCAATTAAATCATTCCCAGCAACAATACCATCAATATGCGGGTATTCTTCTAATAATTCCATCGCTACACGCTCACTATTTGCTGGATCAAACGTACTCTCTGCAATCATATACGAAAGATTATTTTGCGTAATAACGTCTACAAAACCTTCAAAGCGTTCATTTGCAGTACTCACATCACGTGGACCGCGAATATGTGCAATATGTTTACATCCTTTATCTAGTAACAACTTTGTCGCAGCCTGACTTCCTGCATAGTTATCTGCATATACAGTAGGAATACGCTCATTAAACATACGGTCAATCGCAACAACTGGAACAGATACATTCATGTAATTAACACTATTTTGTGGATTCGTTGCTACAATAAATCCATCTACATTATTTTGTCTAAGTACATCAATATATTGTTTCTCTTTTTCTAAACTTTCATCAGAGTTACAAAGGACAACTGTGTAACCTTGTTTATGTGCTACATCTTCTACGGCACGTGCAACTTCCGGAAAGAATGGATTCACGATATTTGGAACAACTAAGCCAATTAAACGAGACTTTTTATTATACAGTGAACGCGCTACTGTACTAGGCTTATAATCTAACATCTCAATTGCACGTTCTACCTTTTTTAATGTATCTTCGTGAACATATCCATTTTTATTTAGAACTCTGGAAACGGTCGCAACAGATACTCCCGCTAATTTCGCAACGTCTTTGATCGTACTCATTCTCTTTTCTCCTCATTTCATGTAACCGTTTACAGAAAATAATATAACGTATTTCTAAAAATACGTCAATCATTTCTCACTAAAAAGCTTTTAAGGTTATACTCAAAAAAGCACCGCCATAAGGCGATGCTTCTTCATTACGAGTATGATACAGTTTTTTCTTTTTCTTCTACAACAGGCTCTTTAGCATCTTTTTTACGATCTGATAATTTAATTTTTTGTAAGAAAATCGTAAAGATGGCACCTACTACGATAAATACTAATCCTGTTAAGAATACAGTATGAAGCGAGTCTACTAAAGAGTTTTTCAAAATAGGTACAATACTGTTAGCGAACGCTTCTGGCATTTGTTTTAATGCCTCTGGGCTAAATAGCATCGAATATAAACCTTGTGGATCTGTGTGAATCATATCTTTAAATTTCGTTACCATTTGTCCCGCTTCTTTCGGGAATGTATCTAATACAGGTACTAAATTCTTTGTTAATGTCGTACCTGAAGTGTTATTCATAATTGATCCTAAAATTGTAATACCAAATGTACCACCGATTTGTCGGAAGAACTGACTTGATGATGTTACAACACCAAGGTCTTTTTTCGGGAAGCTTTCTTGTAACGCTAATGTTAATGTCGGCATTACAAGACCCATTCCTAAACCGATAACCATCATATAAGAAGTAGCTGTAAGCTTCGTTGTGTGCATATCCATCGTTGTTAATAACCAGAAACCACCGGCCATAATAAGCATACCTGCGATAATTTGTGGTTTTACACCAACTTTTAATACAAGTTGCCCACCGATAATACTCATCACAATCATTGTAATCATCATTGGAGTCATAATTGTTCCTGATTCAGCAGCACTTACTCCTACAATACCTTGCATGAAGAATGGTACGAACATAATCGCGCCGAACATTCCAATACTCATAAAGAATCCAATCGCATTCAGTATTGTAAATGTGCGATTTTTAAAGAAATGCATTGGTAAAATTGGCTCTTCAGCTTTCGTTTCAACGATAACAAAGCTAACGATACCAATTACAGCTAGTGCAAATAAACCGATAATTTGCCAAGAATCCCATGCATAATCTTTTCCGCCAAACGTTAGCGCAAGTAATAAACTTACAACACCGAGAATCATCGTAAAGATTCCAGCGATATCGATTTTAATTGGTCCTGTTTGTTTATGCGATTTTAATCCCATTGCAATAAAGATTGTTGCTAAAATACCAACCGGTAAGTTAATGTAGAATACCCATCTCCAGTTCACTGCATCTACAATCCAACCACCAACTTGCGGTCCAATTACAGAAGCAAGACCGTATAACGCACCAAAAATACCTTGCCATTTCGCACGTTCTTTTCCCGTGAACATATCTCCAATAATAATCATAGCCATTGGCATCATAATACCGCCACCAAGACCTTGAATACCACGGAAAATAATTAATTCTGTCATACCATTCGCCATACCACATAACGCCGAACCAATCATGAAAATAACTAGCCCTGTTATATATACGTTACGACGACCAAGTAAATCCGCTAATTTACCTGCAATTGGTACAACTGTCGTTGATGTTAACATATAAGCTGTCGTTAACCATGTCATTAAACTTAATCCGCCTAGGTCACCGACGATACGTGGCATTGCTGTACCAACAATTGTTCCATCTAATGCAGCAAATAGCATCGCGATTACTAAACCGATTAACAACAACTTTCTATTTTGATTTTCTTGTTGCTCCATGTAATCTCCTCAATTCCTCTTAGTTATTCTCTTTTTTCTCTTGTGTCCCGCAAATAATGGTTTCTAACTTCTCAAAGAGACGTAATAAATCTTCTCTTTCTTGCAACTCTAAATGTGAAAAGTATTTTGCAATATGCTCGTTACGAGCTGTCATTGCCTCTTCTACTCTAGCTTTCCCCTTTTTTGTTAACTCGATGATGACAACGCGACGGTCATCTTTGTCGTGATAGCGTTCTACAAGTTCTTGATCGATTAGACGATCAATCATCACTGTAATCGCGCTAGGCTTCACATACATCTTTTTCGCTAATGTTGTCGCTCTTGAAGCCCCATAATGATCTAAAATCTTTAAAATATAAAACTGCGGTGGTGTAAGTCCTGTCGCTTGCATTTGTTCTAATAACTCCGTCTGCATTTTCTTTCCAATCGAAAAGGCAAGAGCTTGAATTTTATCGATATGCGTCATATCATTTGGCATGTTATCCACCTCTTATTTAAACAATAAAATATTTAATGTATTTAAATATTAATCCCACGAACAAAATCCGTCAATACTTTTATTCATAAAAACGTTTACATTTTTGTCACAAAGTTGTATAATTTTCGACGAAGTTAATATTGACAGTCACGGAGAAACGGAGTACACGGCTATGAATCATAAAAAAGGAAACTTTTTTATATTTCATGGCCTTTTTATGTTCTCTGTCTTAAAACGCTTCGAATTAATTAGGGGAGGATTTTCATTTTATGTTTTTCACACAATTATTTAAACCTGCGCCCCACGCGGAACGCTTACCAGCTGATCGCGTTGATAGCGAATACCGTAAATTACGTTTACAAGTATTCTTAGGTATCTTCATCGGTTATGCAGGTTACTACTTTGTTCGAAAAAACTTTTCACTAGCAATGCCATACTTAATCGAGCAAGGCTTTAGTAAAGGGGAACTTGGGGTTATCCTTTCAGCAGTTTCTATCGCTTACGGATTAAGTAAATTTCTTATGGGTATCGTATCCGATCGTTGTAATCCTCGCTACTTTTTAGCAGCTGGGCTATTTTTATCAGGTATCATTAATATTATTTTCGGCTCATTTTCTTTCATTACAACGAGCATTATACTTATGTTTGTACTTCAGTTTTTAAATGGATGGGTACAAGGTATGGGATGGCCTCCTTGTGGTCGTACGATGGTTCACTGGTTCTCTATTAGCGAACGTGGTACAAAAATGTCTATTTGGAACGTCGCTCATAATGTTGGCGGAGCGCTTATGCCTTCACTTGTAACATTAGGCTTATACTTCTTCGCAGATGACTGGAAAAGTATTTTTTACTTCCCAGGTATTCTTTCAATTTTAGTTGGTATTTATGTATTAATTACGATGAAAGATACGCCTCAATCCTGTGGACTACCTTCTATTGAAGAACATACTGGAGAATATCCACCAGATGAAAAAGTAAAAGACCGCGAACGCGAGCTTTCAGTAAAGGAAATTTTATTTAAATACGTATTAAACAATAAGTTTTTATGGTACATCGCTATTGCGAACGTTTTCGTATATTTCGTACGTTACGGCGTTGTAGACTGGGCTCCTACTTATTTAGTAGAAGAAAAAAGCTTTACTCATAGTAGCTCACGTACTGCTTACGCTCTATATGAATGGGCTGGTATTCCAGGTACACTTCTTTGCGGATGGATGAGTGATAAACTATTTAAAGGACGTCGTGCACCTGCTGGTATTCTATTTATGGTCGGTGTATTTATCGCAGTTCTTGTTTACTGGTTAAACCCTCCTGGTAATCCAATGGTTGATAGTATCGCACTTGTCGCAATTGGATTTTTAATTTACGGACCGGTTATGTTAATTGGTCTACACGCTCTAGATTTAGCACCAAAGAAAGCTGCTGGAACTGCAGCAGGCTTAACTGGATTCTTCGGTTACTTAGGCGGAGCCGCTTTCGCTAGTGCAGCTATGGGCTTTATCGTGGATGCATTCGGATGGGATGGCGGATTCATCTTATTACTTGCATCTTGTGTACTTGCAATGTTCTTCCTTGCTCTTACTTTAAATACAGGGTCAGTAAAACAAAAGCAAGCTTAAATAATATATAACAAGCATAAAAATAGCTCTTAGCATTTACATACATGCTAAGAGCTATTTTTTATTTTCATTGCTGTTCCTACTAATGATAACAACCAATTCCTTCCCTACTATAAGATTAAAAGATTTGATGAAACACCTTTATTAAAACAGCTAACGTAACAGATGCAGCAAATCCCCCTAAACAAATAAGACTGACACCTTGGCTATATGACAAATTTTGAAATGATTTCATTGCTTCCATCCTCCCTATCTCCCCTTTGATACTTTTATTTTACCAATGGGAAAAATTTCATAACATCGATTTCTCTAACAACTAACTTACAAATTTGTAAGTTAACATCTTTTCAACTTATATATCTAGTATTTCCACAAATAAGAGTCATTTATACATAAAAAAAGACCTCAGTTATACTAAGGTCTTCGTTACATTCTATTTCATTTTACAATCATCACTGGACATTTCACACGCTTTGCTATTTTATGACTTACACTTCCAAGCACCATTTCTTGCAGTGTATTGAGCCCTCTACTTCCAGCAATGACAAGATCTATATCTCCTGTATTTACATATTGAACAATTGTATCTCCAGGATCACCATGTAATATCGTAATTGTATAAGAAATGTTCTCTTTCTTTAATAAACCTTCAATCTCTTTTAATTTATCTTTTCGACTAGCCGATATTGTTTCTAAATCTGTTTGACCTTGTATAATATCTGATTTTGCCGTTCTATTATCTACTACGTACACAACTTCAACATTTGTTTCTTCGCTACATTTCGCAATATAGGTTGCATGCTCCGCTGCTCGAAGTGCATGTTCAGAACCGTCACATGCTAATATAATTTGTTTGTACATATGCTGAATCCCCTTTTCGTTATCCTATTCGTATTATATAATAAAGCCCCCTAAAAAGGAGGCTTTTAACTAGCAATTCTTTTATTATAAGTAGCTAAATTTGCAACAAGTTTTGAACTACGTTCATTTAATCCTGTTATAGTTACTTTCACACCACTTTGTTCATACTTCATGATAACTTTATCAATTGATGCCACTGCCGAATCATCCCATACGTGCGCATGAGTAAAGTTCATTTCGATTTCTTTTACATCTTCATTAAATGAAAAATTATTTATAAAGTCGGCTGTAGATGCAAAAAAAAGTTGACCGTGAATTTCATATATTTTCTTATTTTCAATATATAAATGTTTCACGTGAATCTTTGCCATATTGAATGCAAATAAAACCGCACTAATTACTGTTCCGATAATTACACCTAATGCTAAATTATGTGTAATTAGGACAATCACAACTGTTACGATCATAACAAATGCGTTTCCTTTTGGTACTTTATGAATTGTTGTTACAGAGTTCCAATCAAACGTTCCGATTGAAACCATGATCTTTAACGAGCGTCACCATTAATAATGCCATTGCACCTGTTGCAGCTGAAATCATCCCAGTTCTTCCGCCAACAAATGAAATGGTAACTGCAATACAAAAGGCTGCGTATAACCCAACGGTCGGATCCACACCAGCGATAACAGAGAAGGCTATCGCTTCAGGAATTAATGCTAAAGCAACGACAATTCCTGATAACACGTCCCCTCTCACATTAGAAAACCAATCATTTTTTATCGTTTGAAACAAAATACCACTCCTCTACTCCTTTATCATTTGATTTTCTCCATAAGAAAATCAGCCGACTGCACGAAAGCTATTATATAACGAGTAGAAGATTTTTTACTATGTAAAAGTTTCCTAAAAAAGATATTACCTTCGTAGCTTCTTTTCTGAGAATATCAGGAAGACTTTAAATATACTATTACCTATTGTTGACTTATCGTACAATGATTTCGGATTCTACCGTATGTCAAATGAAGAGAACTTTGTTTGGATGGATGCAAAATGCACATGTAATTCAGCTCATTTAATTGAATAGTCCAAGGATCAAGATATTAGCTACCAAGGAAATTCATTTACAGTTCTATAGATATTTCCACTTCATATATGAGGTTTAGTTTTGAGGGTTTAGGATTAGAGGAGTTTATGCTAATTTAATGAAATTAGTAAAAGCACTCTTTCGAGTGCTCATTTTATGCAGATACAGTTGCTTTATCCTTACGGAATATGCCCATTAACCCACCGATTAATAATAATACGCCTGGTAATAAGTAAATTATAGAAATACAAATAAATCCACCGATAGCAGCCACAGTCATCATAATACCGCCAACCTTCGCTTTACTTCTTACCATAACAGATCCAACAATTCCTAAGATTGATAGAGCCACAGCTCCCCAACCTAAACCAATAACAGTATTCGCTCCATCAGCTTCAAAAGCAGCTCCCATACCGCCGATCAATAAAGCAACAAATGCACAAATAATACCAAAAATACCTCCAATAAGACCTAATACAAATTCAGCTGTTCTCTTCATTTTAATCTCTCCTTATTTAGCAACTTCAAATTCAAATTTCACTGATTTCTCGTCAAATGTAAATGTAGGTTTAAATGTACCAACAAACTTATCGCCTTCTGGTACATCAAATAACATTTTGTTTGTAATTTGGTTACCTGGCGCAATATTTTCGTTTATAAACGTATTTTCCCCACCAAAGTACTCTTTGAATTGGTTGCCGTTAGTATCAGCAATTTTTAATTCAGAAGTTCCAAAATATATATCTTTTTTGCCATTATTTTTAGCATTAAAAGCGATTTCTAGTACTTTCCCTTTTTCAGCTTTTACGTATTCGTTAGGCTCAACGAATTTAGCTGAACTGAAAGTAAGTTGTAAGCCATTAACTTCTACCGTATCTCCAATTTTATAAATCTTGCTTTCAGCTTTTTCCTTTTTATCTTTCTTTTCAGCCTGTTTAGGAGCATCGTTTTTACTCACTTCTTTAACTTCAGTTTCACCACAAGCAGATAAACTAAAAGCAAGTGCACCTGTTAAAGCAATAGTACCCAATTTTTTATACATTTCTTTTCCTCCGATTATGTAAAATGTAAGATTTCCGAAACTATCATAACAGAAACAGTTACAACTTTTTTGTCATATTTTGTCGAGGAAAATAAAAAAAGACGCTATATCAGTAGCGTCTTTGCTCATTTCATTAATGTCCACCGTGTCCTTGACCACTTTCCTGAACAATTTCTAACCTCTCATCTAGTATTCCTTGTGTTTCAAATGAAATATCACTCGTACTTCCTAATAAGAAGCCATGATTATATGGTCCAAGTGTTGGATTATCTTTAAACTTCGGCTGAATGCTTGCAAGGAAGTCATACACTGGTTGTGAAGCTTTCCCTTCTTCTAACAAGACAACAGGTGCGTGTTTACCCATATGTGAAAAAGGTGCCCCAGCAACTGCTAAATCTGGTGTTTTGCTTGAAACAAATGATAAACCGTGACCAGGTTTTGTGAATCCCCAGCCAAATTTTGTTTTTTCATCTTTAAATTTCGCAAACGCAACCGAATTTTCTGTTGGAGTCTCTCCACTAATACGCGTTACTTTCCCGTATTTGCTCAGCTCTTTTTCCACTTCTTTTGAAACAATTTTTTCTGGCCCTAATACATATATATTTGCTTTGTCTTTTCTCATTTTTAATGCCTCTATTGTCGCTTCTGGCACTTTATTCTTTTCTGTATAGAGTAGTGGTTCCGGCATATGAGAAATCCAATTTACAGCGGGTGTTGTATATAAACGGCCTTCTTCTGCAGACGAACCAATAATAACACTATTTGGGTAGCTTCCTGTTATATCGGCATACTCCTTATCAACATCCTTCGCAAATATAGCTGGGTCCGTTTCTTTTATTTGTTTTACTTTATAACCTTTTAATTGTTCAAGCGCGCTAGTACCTACATCTCCCATCACCATAATTTGTGTTCCGTCTTTCGTTCCGATTGGATTTAATCGTTTTATTTCTTTTAACGTCATTTCCGGTATCTTTTCTTTTTCTATAAATAAAATCGGCCCGTTATTCGGATGATGAATAAGGTCTGCACTCGCAATACCTAATTGCCACTCGCTTGCTGGTACTAAAATAACAGCACCTGGCTGGTTCTCCTTATGAGTTGCTGGCCATATCGTTTGCGAAGTTAATACTGCCATTTTTAGGGGGTCATTTGTATTTAACCTCGTCACATTTTTTAGACTTGTCGTTAATAAATCATTAGATGCACCTTCGTTCATTTCTTTTGGCGCCGTTACCTCCTGATTCATTTTCATTTCCTTTTGCTCTGTTTTCTTCTCTTTTGTAGATTCATGGTTTTTATGGTCTGTATTCGTTTGTCCGCATGCAGCAAGACCAACTGCTGTAATTATTGTTATCCCAAAAATTCGGGTCATTTTTTTCACTATACCGCCTCCGTATTAATCATTTTTGAGCCAATATGATTACCTAAAATGTAATTTCAACTCCACAATAACAAGCAATTCTGAAGAAATTATGCAGACGCATCATAATCTGCACCATTTCTTCATGATTTTGCATTACACTTTAAGTAACGATTATAAATATGGAGGGCTCTCTATGATTGATATACTGCTCGTAGACGATGAACCGAGAATGCTTGAATTATTAACGCTTTATCTTACCCCAATTGGATATAACTGCGTATGTGCGACTTCAGGAGAAGAAGCTATTTTACATATAGAAAATCGAAACTTTAAATTTGTTTTACTCGATATTATGATGCCAAAGATGGACGGATGGGAAACGTGCAAAAAAATCCGATCTTTTAGTAACATTCCTATTATTATGGTTACAGCTCGTGATCAAACAGTAGATGTCGTTCAAGGATTAAAACTTGGAGCCGATGATTACGTAACGAAACCTTTCCATGAAGAAGAACTTTTCGCAAGAATTGAAGCCGTTTTAAGACGTACAAATGAACATAAACAAATCCAATATCACGGTATTGTATGGGATGAAACAAAACACTTCGTTTCTGTCCATAGTGAAGAACTCCTTCTCACACCAATTGAATTTTCTTTACTCGGATTATTTTTACGCCATGTGAACTACGTATTAAACCGTGATCAGCTCATCGAACGAATTTGGGGATTAAACACAAATACAGAAGATCGCACAGTCGATTCGCATATTCGTAATTTACGTGATAAATTGCGAAAAGCAAATTTCCCTATTGATCATCATTTAAAAACCGTGTATGGAGTAGGTTATCGATGGGTTGATACTGAACAGTAAGGGGCAAAACGATGAAACGAATTTCAATTCAATTCGGATTTTATTTTTTAATTGTTACACTTTTAATTGAAAGTGTTCTCTTTATTTTGCTCTATTATAGTCTCGTAAACACTAGAGTAAATGAAGAAATGACAGCTTTATTAAAGCGAGGAAATAGTCATCGAGATGTACTTGAAAAATATTACGATGAGCAAACCATCTCTCACGTAGCATTAATGGAATCTGAAGCTGAAACAACTGTCGTTATTACAAATACAAATAAAGAAGTGCTAGCTAAATCTAACGAAATAAACACGACTATAAAAAATCACATTAGTAGCATGCAGACTCGAACAGACCATAACGGAGCGATTATAGAAAATCATTGGAAAACATCTAATTATATATGTACAGTTAGTCCTATCATAGTAGCTGGAAAACATGAAGGGTATGTGTATATGTTTCTTGGAACAAAATCCATTGAAAAGTTGGTAAATGGATTAACGAAACAATTCATTATTGCTGGCGCCATCACGTTTCTACTCACAGTCATCACAATTTTCCTATTATCACGTTTATTAACAAAACCATTGTTACACATGAAACATGCAACTGAAAAAATGAGTAAAGGCGATTTGTCCGTTTCATTAACGACTACTCGAAATGATGAAATTGGTGAACTAGCATCATCTATTCAAACGCTCGCAAATGATTTACATTATATGAGAACAGAGCGAAGTGAATTTCTAGCAAGTGTTGCTCACGAATTACGAACACCATTAACATACGTAAGAGGTTACGCTGACATTGCTTTAAAAGAGACCACATCTCCTGAGCAACGTTTGCGATATTTATCTATTATAAAAGATGAGTCTGATTACATTACAAACTTAGTTCAAGATTTATTTTCACTTGCACAAATGGAACAACATAACTTTTCTATTCAAGTAAAGGAAGTACATTTACACACCTTCCTTACTCGCATAGCCGAAAAAGTTAACGCTATGTATAAAGAAAGGTACATTAAAGTTTCTTTCTCTTGTCCTCCTACACTGGTAGTAAACTTAGATGAACAGCGATTTGAACAAGTTATAATAAACATTTTAAATAACGCTTATAGGCATTCAAAAGAACATTCTCATATAAACATTTCTGTTACAGAAGAACATTCTCATATAAACATTTCTGTTACAGAAGAACATAGACGTATTTTCATTACAATTGAAGATGAAGGCGAAGGTATTCCGCCTGAAGACCTCCCTCACATTTTCGATCGTTTTTATCGAGTTGATAAAGCGAGAACACGAGCTACAGGCGGAACTGGTTTAGGACTATCTATCGTAAAAGAAATTGTAGAACTACACGGCGGAAATATTACTGTAACGAGCGAAGTCGATTATGGGTCTTGCTTTATAATTTCATTACCATCCATAAAGAAACACGACTATCATCAATAGTCGTGTTTTTTATCACTTTACTTTATAATATAAATTTACAAATTGCCCAAAACGTTTCGTATCCGTTAAAGTTAAATTAATTTCCGGGTTCTTGTCTTGAAATAACGGAACTCCAGAACCTAATATGTGAGGTGTAATCGTAACAACATATTCATCAATTAGATTATTCTTAAAGAACTCTCTTAAGAGACTCCCTCCACCGACCATCCATATTTTAGATCCTTCTTGTGCTTTTAACCTTTTTGTAAACTCCACTACATCTTCATTTACAAACTCCACGTGTTCGTTTGAACCTTTTTCTGAGTTAGAAAAAACATAACATTTTTTATCTAAATACGGGAATGGTTCTATATGCTCTACTACATAATCATACGTTCTTTTTCCCATAATTATTGTATCAATAGTTTCGTACATTTCTGTATAACCGTTATCTCCCTCTCCTTCGGTTTCCATTAACCACTGTAAATCATCATCTTCTTTCGCAATATATCCATCTAAGCTCGCCGCAATAAATAAAACTATTTCACGTGACATATTTTTTCCTCCTTATACCTCATCTTGATAACATTATGATGTAAACAATATACTAACAATAAAACACGACAATTTATGTCATGTTTAAAAAGAAAAAAGGTGATACATTTGTCAAAAGCTAAACGCTTATTAGATATTCTTATATTTGCTTCTGCGAAAAAAGCATTTACAGCTCAAGAAATAGCCGATGAATTTAATATTTCTGTTCGTACTGTCCATAGATACATTTTAGATTTAAGTGATATGGGATTACCCATTTACGCTGAACAAGGTCGCAACGGAGGATATAAAGTATTAACGAATAGAGTAATTCCACCTATTTTATTTACCGAAGAAGAAGCAGTCTCTATCTTTTTTGCCTTTCAATCTTTAAGCTACTACAGAGACTTGCCTTTTAACACAGAAATAAATTCCGTTACACATAAACTATATAGCTCCCTACAACATGATGCGAAAGCTAAAGTTGACAAAATACGTTCTTATATCGCCTTTTGGAATCCGAAAAGAACAATTGAGACACCACTTTTAAACGAAGTGTTAACAGCGGCTATTGAAAATAAAAATTTACACTTTCAATACGAATCTAAATCAAGGATCAAAACAAAACACGTTCATCCTATCGGTGTATATGCGCATGATGGTTTATGGTATTTACCTGCTTATGATTTTAATGTAGAAAAAACATTACTGTATCGCGTCGATCGTATTCTTTCTATATTATCAACGGAAGAAAATGAAGATACATTCATGAATTTAGAAGAGTGGTTTGCCTCTAACTCTCACGTAGTACATAATCCTACTCAGTTACATGTTTTACTGTCAACAGAAGGCGTACGCCAATGTAAAAGCGTGCCTTACCTTGAAGAATTCGTTGTAACAAACGAAAACGGGACAGGATATATACATTCAACAATTGATAAAGGAGAAATCAATTTTATTACCCCTTTATTTTATAGACTCGGAAAAGATGCAAAAGTTTTAGAACCGATAGAATTGATAGATGGTTTACGTATGCGTGCGAAAGAAGTTTTACATATGTATGAAGACGAAAAAAGCTGCTAAATATAAGCAGCTTTTTGTGTATTTGTTCCTATCGTTTTGACTGTTGACGAATATCAATCCACCAACGATATGACGCATTCATATTTTCAGTACTTCCATTCCCTCTGTAATGGAAAGCATCCAAAAAGATTGAATCTAGTTTATCTTCATCTACAAAGTAACCTAAGTTAACTTTTACCGTTTCTCCTGGTGTGATACTGCCAATATTGTAGAAGCTTTTCCCATCTCCGTGAGGCTCTAAATAATCAACTTCTCCCGTCATAATACGCGTTGCATCCATTCCCTCTTCTTTAGCGTATTTCCATGCATTCCCTTCAAATTTAAGCTGCTTTATGGATGGATGCATATAGATTTCTTCTGTCTCCTGTTTACCAATATTTCTCACTGTTGTTGTCAAGTAGACAAATTTAACATTAACTAATTGCGAATCTACTAATGTATCAATTGAATCTTTACCATTCCCTAATTTATATACATCCCGTCTGTACGATAGCAGTTTTCCCGTCTGATCTAAAGCCTTCTTCTTGCTTAATATCCCTAGGCCAAGTTCATTAAAGTTCTCTTGTTTAAAATCTTTAATCGAATCAAAAACTTCAACTTTTTCTATCACATATTCAATTTGGCTGTTATCCATAGATATCGTTACTGGAACCTTTTGCCCTATATGAAATAGTCGTTTGCTATCTTTTTTCAAAGGAATCACTTTAGATTTTTTAGGTTCATCTGCTTGGCTAAAATACTTTTTATCATAATTTGATATATGTGATGCCTTTTCTTTTGACGTGGGCTCAAGTGAAATATTCCCTAAGACATCTATCATTTGTTCTTCATTTATATCTGATCCAATAAAACTTTCTAACATAATCCCTTCTTTCTCAAAAAAGAGAAAGACCTTCCTATCAAACATTACATTGTTGTTTCCAGTTTCTTTATGAACAATTACTGCTTTCTTGCCACCTATCTCTTTTTCTTCGTAGCTTTTTGAATATAAAGTTTGAAAGTCCGCATTTTCCCCTACTCTCCAAAGACTAAATGAAAAGCCTCCATTTGCGTCGTTATCTTTAAATGAATATTTCATAGCAGAGTCATCAATTGCTTCCATATTTTCTGGTAATTTATCAATTTTCAGCTTATACCACTTATCAGCCTTTTTCGTGTCCTTATTTGTTACCGACACATTTACTTCATAATTTTGTTTTTGAACAATCATATTATAGACTTTTACTGCACCAAAAACGGTTGTCGGCATACCAATCAATAAGCAGGCAGCAGCGATTAACATACGATGTCTTTTACTCTTTTTCTGTGGTCGCTCGCCCTTCAGCTTTATTTCCTCCATAAACAGTTTCTTTTTGCGCGTATATGTATGTGAAAATTCATGTTGTTCTTCGGATTTATCAAAATCATCTAAAGCAATTTTTTCAGCAAGTTCATATATTTCTTTGGAGTTCTTTGAATTCGTCATGTTGTATACCTCCTATCATATTTTGGACTCGTTTTCGAGCGCGTTCAAACTGCTTGCGGACATTAGCCTCCTTAATCCCCATTACACTTGAAATTTCTTGATACGTTAAGTTATAGAAGACTTTGTACTTAAACACCTGTCTGTTAGATTCATTTAACTCTTTTAGCAATGTATCAATTTGAACCTCAGACATTTTACGTTTTTCCCACTCTTCAATATTTTCATCTACTGCTTCTATTGATTCTCTTTCATATTCTTCTAAAAATGTTTCATGTCGTTTATTTTTCCGGTAACTATCAATCGCCTTGTTTTTCGCGATCCTCAAAATATAGCGTTTAAGCTCTTGAGTAGCCAAGCTATGGAGCTTTTCCAAGTTCTTATAAAGAGTAATAAACGTCTCTTGAACCGCATCTTCAGCCTGTTGAATATTATTTAAAATAGAATAAGCTACATAATAAATTTTTTGTTCATACAACTCATATAGCTCTTCCATCTTTTCATAATCGTTGTTTGTAACTTTCATATAATTCCTCCTCTCACTCTATATAACGAATGAGCACTGTACTTTGTGACACTGCAAAATCTTTTTATAGATAAAATTTAATAATAGAATAAACAAAAGCCCAATTTCTCTATTGTAACTGAGAAATTGGGCTTTTTAATATTAGAATTTTCCTGACTGTATCTCTAAGAAAAATTCTTTTACACCTTTTCAATATGCAGTATTTGCTCTATCGCTTCTTTTAACAAATTCTTTGTCTCTTCCAAGTTATGATTCTGCTTTTCTGCTGGTTGTACCATATAAAACTCAGCAAACGAACGCTCTTTATATCTTGGTACGACATGCATATGATAATGTGTTAACTCGTTAAATACTCCACCATTTTGACAAACTGTAACTCCGTCAGGTTTATATACTATCTTAATCGCTTTTGCAATAAGCTTAGAAGCATCCATAACGGATTTTGCTACAACATCATTTAATTCATCTACTTCTACAACATGTTGCTTTGGCACAATTAAAGTATGTCCTGGGTAGAAAGGCGCATGATCTAAAAAGCAAGTTACATAATCATCTTCATATATTTTATATATAATTTCCTCTCCGCCTGCTAATTTACACCCTAAACATTCCATCATATTTCCCCCTTTATTAAAAACATAAAAACGTGAGAGCCGTATTCTCACGTTTTTATGTTTCATTTTATTAGTTCAATTGTTTCCGTAACCTTTATACTATCTTTTACAGATTGAACAATCGTACAATTTTTCACTGCAAGTTGCAGCGCCTTGTCCAGCTGCTCTTCTGTAATATTTTGCGCTTTAATTTTATAGTGCAAATGAACACTTTCAACTGGCTTCGATAACGCTTCACTTCTACCAATTTCAGTTTCGATTGTAAACGTATCGTATGGAATACGTTTCTTTTTTAAAATCGTTCGAAAGACAATTGCACTACACCCTGCGATAGAAGAAACGAGTAATTGTAACGGTGAATAACCGTTTTCTTTTCCAATCGCTAATTGACCATACGATAAATCTGCTTCTATATCATCGTGTTTGATTGTTAGTTTCATTTGTTTTTTCCATCTCCACTTTCATCGGTTTCTGCCGTTTCTTACTAATATAATAATAATATATATAGCAGAAAATGATAAATGGAATACCACAGTATAACGCCATTCTTTGTTCTGGAATAAACGCTAAACTAATAACAACGATACTATTTGTAATTAAAGCTAAAATTGGAACGATTGGGTATAGTGGTGTTCTATACTTTAAGTCCTCTAACTTTCCTCCGCCTTTTATATACTGACTTCTAAAGCGAAGTTGCGATAAAGCAATAATGATCCAACTTGAAACAGCTGATAAACCAGCTATAGATAATAAGTACATGTATACTGTATCTTCTGCAAGGAAGCTTGTTAATAAAGATAAAGCAGCTACAGCAATTGTTACAACTAACGCTGTAATTGGAATACCACGTTTATTTACTTTTTGGAAAGACTTTGGTGCCATTCCTTCATTTGCAAGTGACCATAGTATACGAGTTGCCGCATATAATCCTGAATTCGCTACAGATAGTAACGCTGTAATAATAACGAAATTCATAATATCAGCTGCATACGGAATACCGATTTTATCAAATACGACTACGAATGGACTTTCAATTACGCCAGCTTCTTTCCAAGAAATTAACCCTACTAAAATCGTCATTGTTAAAATGAAGAATAACATAATGCGCCATACTGTATTACGGATCGCGCGTGGAATTGTTTTTTCTGGATTTTCACTTTCTCCCGCTGCAATCCCGATTAACTCTGTTCCTTGGAACGAGAAGTTAACTGTAATCATCGTAAGTAATACGGCAGCTAGTCCATTCGGGAATAATCCACCATCGCTTACAAAGTTAGAGAAAAGAGGTGCTGCTTCTTTTCCGTCATATGATATAAACCCTAATAATGCACTACCACCAAGAACGACAAAGGCAAGAATGGTAACTACTTTAATACTAGAAAACCAAAATTCTAATTCAGCATAACTTTTTGCCGAAATTGCGTTTGAAGCATATAAAATAACACCGAATACAAGGCACCATACCCAAACATCAACATTTGGAAACCATCTTTTCATCATTAAACCTATTGACGTTAATTCTAGACCCACTGTTACTGCCCAGCCAAGCCAGTATAACCAGCCAATCATAAAGCCCGTTCCTGGTCCAATAAACTTCGTTGCATACTTTTGGAAAGATCCTGAAACCGGCATCGCTACCGTTAACTCTCCAAGACAAAGCATTGTTAAATACATAATAAATCCGCCTACTAAATATGAAAGGATGGCTCCCCCTGGTCCAGCCTGATTAATAGTGTAACCTGAACCTAAGAAAAAACCAGTTCCGATTACACCACCAAGTGCGATCATAAATAAATGTCTACTCTTCATCGTGCGATGTAATTTCTCATTCGTTGGTTGCTGCATCTAAATCCTCCCCCTACCAATACCCCTATATCTTGTTAAAATTTTCTGATAATAAAAATATACACGAAAGCGATTACATTTTCTATATAAAATTAAAACTTTTCTGATAAAATAATATAAAAATCGAATTATTGCAAGATTTAGATTCTATTTAGAGGAAAATAAGGAGAAACAAGGAAAAAACTCTTACATATATTGTAAGAGTCAACGAAGTTCTAATCTTCTCGATAAAATTGATAAACTATAATTTACGATAAAGTACATACAAGCTACTAATATAAATGTTGGAATCATGTAATTCACATTTTGCCCGCTAATAATTTGAGCATTATGCATAAGCTCAGGGAGTGATATAACAACCGCTAGCGACGTATCCTTCAGCAATGAAATAAATTGACTGACAAGCGGCGGAACCATTCTCCTTAATGCTTGTGGCAAAATAATATGCCAAAGCGCTTGCACATAAGTTAATCCCGAAGATCTTGCGGCTTCAACCTGCCCTTTTTCAATAGACAATAAACCACTTCTAACAATTTCAGATATCATTGCTGCCTCAAATATTGTTAAAGCAACAATTGCAGCTGTTATAATTTCTAATTTCAAGCCTGCTTCTGGAAGTGCAAAATACGTGAAAAATATAATTAACAGTAGTGGTAAGTTTCGAATCACTTCAACTATAACTCCTAATATTTGTGAGACGACAGGTATTTTCGTGTAGCGCAATATACCGATTACACTTCCAATAATAAAACTAAGTACAATTGCTATGAGCGCTACCTCTAATGTTATAAGTAATCCTTTTAATAAAAATAGAATATGATCTCCTGTAATTGCTCCCTTGAAATCCATTTACACCGCCTCCTTTGCTAAGCGTTTTTCTAAATAACGCACTAGCATACTGAGCGGAATTGTTAATATTAAATAAAACATCCCGACAAATATATAAACATCAAACGTAACAAACGTCTTCGTTGAAATTAAATCTCCTTGATACATTAAATCAGCACCAGCAATGATTCCAAGTATTGAGGAGTTTTTAACTAAATTGAGAAACTGGTTTCCTAAAGGGGGAATTACAATTTTCACAGCTTGTGGTAAGACAACATAATACATCGCCTGCACATACGTTAGCCCTGAAGAGCGAGCAGCTTCCATCTGCCCTTTCGCAACTGATAAAATACCAGCGCGAATTACTTCTGCAATAAAAGCTGCCGTATATACCGTAAGCGTAACTGTTCCTGCTACAAAACCATTTAAAGTAATTCCTATTACAGGTAAAGCAAAATAGAATATAAATGCAATTAATACGAGTGGAATATTTCTTACAAACTCCACAAAAGCTGATCCTATCCAATTTAAAATACGAATAGGTGCAATACGCATTACTGCCAAAATTACTCCTAAAATAAAACTACCTATCAATGCAATTACACTAGACATAACTGTATATTTAAATCCTTCTAAATACATATCAATGTTATTCGTTAATATAGAAAAATCAGGCACATATTCTCCCCTCTTTCTTTACAAGAAGAGGATGAGTACTCTCATCCTCTCACTTTTACTATCTACTTTTCTGGTTTTTGTCCAATCCATTTCTCATATAATTTGTCATACTCTCCGCTTGCTTTCATGTCTTTAATTAAAGTATTAATCTCTTTCGTTAAATCATCTGCCCCTTTTTGCACTGCAATTCCATACGGTTCATCTGTGAAAATTTTTCCTACTACTTCATAATTAGAATCTTGTTTTGCCATTCCGTAAAGGATCGCATTATCTGTCGTTAACACATCACCTTTACCTGCCTTTAACGCTGTAAATGCCTCACTATAATTTTCAAACTCTAATACAGTCGCTTCTGGTGACTTTTGACGAATGTTATTTGTAGATGTTGACCCTTTTACAGCTAATACTTTAACGCCTTGTTTTATATCATCGACACTCTTAATATTGCTTCCTTTTTTCACAAGTAACGATTGTCCTGCTTTAAAATATACATCTGAAAAATCCACTTCTTTTTTGCGTTCTTCCGTAATTGTCATTGTTGCAATAATTGCATCAATATCACCATTTTTCAGCATTGGAATACGTGTTTTAGACGTTACTTCTTTCAGCTCTAGCTTCTTTTCATCTCCAAGAATCTTTTTCGCAAGTGCCTTCGCGACATCAACATCGAATCCTTCTACCTGCCCTGTTGAAGGATTTTTTAATCCAAATAAATTCGTATCATTCTTCACCCCAACTACTAATTTCCCTCGTTTCTTAATTTGCTCAACAGCCCCGCCTTGCTTCGTATTTGTTTCCTTTGCCTCATCTTTCTTACTTCCGCAACCAGCAACAACAAGCACAAATAAACATGAAAATACGATTAAAGTAAATAATTTTTTCATTTTAAGCATGAAATTCCTCCTCTAATGATTTAGCACCCGACTTAAAAATAAACGAGCTCTTTCTTGGTCAGGGTTTGCAAAAAAGTGCGCCGGTGTTGTATCTTCAATAATTTGACCATCATCCATAAATAAGATCCTATCTGCTACCTCTCTAGCAAATCCCATTTCATGCGTGACAACGACCATTGTCATCCCTTCTTTAGCCAGTGCTTTCATAACATCAAGTACCTCTCCAATCATCTCTGGATCAAGAGCAGACGTAGGCTCATCGAATAGCATAATTTCCGGCTGCATTGCAAGTCCTCTAGCAATTGCCACCCGTTGCTGTTGTCCTCCGGATAATTGATGTGGATATACGTTAGCCTTCTCCGGGATTCCTACTTTCTCTAAATAAAACATTGCTGTTTTCTCTGCTTCTTCTTTGGAAACTTTATTTACTTTAATCGGTGCTAATGTAATATTTTGAAGAACCGTTTTATGTGGATATAAATAAAAATGTTGAAAGACCATCCCAATATTTCGCCGCAATTCATTCATGTCCGTTTTTTTATTGTGTACCTCTGTATTTTGTACAATTAATTCTCCATCTGTAATTGCCTCTAATTGATTTATACATCGAAGCAATGTACTTTTTCCTGATCCTGAAGGCCCGACAACTACTACCACTTCCCCTTTTTTCACTTGCACATTAATATTTTTCAAAACTTGAAAGTTACCATAATATTTATTTACATTACGAAATTCTATCAACATACTCCCCCTTCCCCTAACAATGCATGTACATTCTTTTTATATTCAAAAATAGTCCCAAAAATAACTTTTAGCTTCAATTTGTCCATAAAAAAAAGCAAAGAGTTTCCCCTTTGCTTCTTCATTTCTATTCTGTTAAGATACTTCTTCTTTCTTATCTTTCCCGTATTCATGCTCCCAAAAATCAGCATTTTTAATTCCTAATGGCCCTGGATCGAATACTGGATCTTTTCCTTCTTTTTTCTGTTTTTCATAATCCTTTAATGCGACTAATGCAGGTTTTTGTAATAGTAAAATCGCAATGATATTTACCCATGCCATAATTCCTACCCCAATGTCGCCTAAAGCCCAAGCCGTTGCTGCTGTTTTTATACATCCATAGAATACAGCTCCTAAAAATACAAACTTTAGTACCATAGACATCCAAGGACGGTCTTTATCACGATTTAAGTACGCAATATTCGTTTCTGCAATGTAGTAATACGCCATAATTGTTGTAAACGCGAAGAATAATAACGAGATTGCAACGAAACCGTTTCCAAATCCAGGGAAAACAGATTCTACCGCCGCCTGTGTATATCCTGGTCCTGGCTGAGCACCATTTAGTTTATTAACGATAAAGTTTTTTCCGCTTGCATCAAATACGTTATACATGCCTGTAATAATCATCATAAATGCTGTTGCTGAACAAACAAATAATGTATCAATGTAAACGGAAAATGCTTGCACTAAACCTTGCTTAGCTGGATGTGATACTTCGGCTGCTGCTGCTGCGTGTGGTCCAGTCCCTTGTCCTGCTTCATTGGAATAAATACCACGTTTTACCCCCCAAGAGATTGCTAAACCGATAATACCACCGAAAGCAGCTTCTAATGCAAATGCACTTCTTATAATTAACATAAATGCTTCTGGCAATTTTTCAATATTCATAGCAACAATGACGCAAGCTACTAAAATATAGCCTATTGCCATAAAAGGTACGACAACTTGCGCTACGTTAACAATTCGCTTTACTCCACCGAAAATGATAAGAGCTAATACGACAACTAATATAGCCCCTGATGCGGTAGTATTAATACCAAAAGCCGTTTCTAAACTTACAGCAATACTATTTGCTTGTACGCCTGGTAGTAAAAGTCCTGTTGCAAGAATTGTCGCTGCAACGAATACTAAAGCATACCATTTAACTCCTAGACCTTTTTCGATGTAATAAGCAGGTCCACCACGAAACTGCCCTTGATGTTTCGTCTTATATATTTGCGCGAGTGTTGATTCTACATAAGCTGATCCTGCCCCTAAAAAGGCTACTGCCCACATCCAAAATACAGCTCCTGGTCCACCGAATGCAACCGCTGTTGCTACCCCAGCGATATTCCCTGTCCCAACACGTCCTGATAACGAAAGTGCTAACGCTTGGAATGAAGAAACACCAGCCTCTGATTTTTCTCCTTGAAATGTCAGCTTCACCATTTCTCCTACGTGCCTTACTTGTAAAAACTTCGTTCGAATAGAAAAATATAAACCTACTCCTAAACATAAATAAACAAGTGCTGGACTCCAAACAATATTATTTAACCAATTTACGAAAGTTTCCAACATTCCCCCTCCTTCTTTATAAAGAATATTCAGAATATATATAAAATTATAAGTGCATACCGAATCTAGGACAATATTATTTTAATAAAGTAAACATATTTTTGTATAAAAAAACAAAGTATATATTTGTTTTATATACTTTGTTTTAAACTAAATGTATTATATATTCACAATTGCTTCTCTTTTAATAATTCTTTCGTATAGCTCTTCTGATAATTTCAAGAAGTTATCAGGCATATCTTTCCCTTTAAACTTCTTCTGAAGCGTTCCATATAAACCTATATCACGTAAACGTAAAAATAGTGGCAACGATTCATACCAACTATCCGCCAGCCTGTGCTCATACTCATATCCTTTTCGTAACACTTGTAACTGTTTACGAGCAAAATCTGTCTTCTCTTCTGCTGTCCACGGTGTAAATAGAACAGAGTAATAAAGAACCATCGCTAAATCATGTATAAAGTAATTATAAGCTGCATCATCAAAATCAAAGATTGTTAACTCTTTACCATCATAATGAAAATTACCTGGATGAATATCCCCGTGCATAAGGCCGAACGTTTCTCTTTCAATTGAAAGAGCCTTTATCTCATCCATTAATACCGCAGCGATTTTTTTCACTTGATCATCTTCTAGTTCATTAACAATCCCACTCTCGTCTTCTTCCCACGTATCACGATAGTCTGTTTTAGGATATTCCATTGTAAGGCGATGCAGTTGCCCAATCGCTTTTCCCCATGCTTCAAAGAGAGGCTCGCCCCAATAAGGCGATTCCTCTCCTTTTACTTGCTCACCTTTTGCATATGTAAATAAGGAAGCGAAAAAGAAAGTTTCATCCTCTGCTACGATTTTTTCTACGAGATTTCGAGACGTTGAATAAAGAGGTCCTGCTACCTTTGCCCCATTCTCCGCAACATATCGTAAAAAATCTAGTTCGGCCTCTACCTCTTGTTTAGAACGATGAGAAGAATGTGTTAAACGTAATACGTAATCTTCATCATTATCACCCTTCGCCTTAAAAATATAATTCTCAAAATCTCCAAGTGGCTTTTCTTCCACTGTTACATGAAACAAATTCGCTGCTCTTTTTAAAATCTCTTTCGTAAAAACACGTTCTACAGCTATTTCCATATATATCCCTCCTATATATCTTCTTAATTCGACACAAATGTTAGAAGTACTGCTATGAAATTGAATAATGCACAAAAGACAATGTAACGTAACCTTCAATCCTCTTTTTTTAAAATAATTCAAGCATAAATTTCTCACAAACGACAAAAATTAACAGAAACAATTGCACTTTAAGAGAGGTGGAAATTATGACAGAGCAAAAAGAACAACAAGAGAGTAAAAACCAAAAGCATATGTTTCCATCACTTCCGGAGAACATTAATTACATTGAAAATAAACTTTCTCATTCTGATGATATAAAAAAATTAGATCTCCCTTTTCAAAACGGAAAAGGAGCAATCTTATATATCGAATCTTTAGCAGATCCAAATCTAATTCATCAGTTAGTCCTTGAGCCATTATTAACGCGATCAGATTTATCTTTAGATAAAGCTTTTTCTACGTTAAATATGAAAAAAGAAACGAATTTAAATTATGGGATACAACTTTTATTACAAGGTAAATCCTTATATTTTCATGAACACGTCGACAGTTTTTGTATTTTCGAAACAACCTTATCTTTAAAGAGAGATATAGCAGAGCCTGATAATGAAGGAGTTGTGCGCGGTCCACATACTGGTTTTGTAGAGGATCTAGCAACTAATTTAACCTCTATTCGTAAACTCATTAAGAGTCCAAATTTAGTTGTTAAGTATTTTACACTCGGTGAAGAAATGCACACGAAAGTGGCAATTACTTATATGCAAAATATAGCGAATGACGATTTAGTTATAGAAGTGAAAAGAAGATTGGAAACCATTAAAACGGATGCACTTATGCCACCAGGATACATACAAGAATTTATAGAGGACACGTCTTTCTCCCCATTTCCGCAGCAATTAAATACAGAGCGTCCAGATAGAACTGTTGCTAATCTAATGGAAGGGCGTGTTGCTATTTTATCTGATGGAGATCCAACAGCGCTCATCGTTCCTGTTACATTATTTGCTTTCTATCAATCACCAGATGATTATAATAACCGTTGGATTGTCGGTTCTTTCGTCCGAATGATTCGCTTAGTAAGTTTTTTAATTGCCTTTCTCTTACCAGCTTTATATATTGCAACTGTTGCTTTTCATCCTGATGTGTTACCGCTCGAACTTGTGTATACGATTAAAGCTTCATTAGAGAAAGTACCGCTTCCTCCTATTTTTGAAGCTCTCTTAATGGAGTTAATTTTCGAGTTATTACGAGAAGCTGGTATTCGCTTGCCGAGCCGCGTTGGACAAACAATCGGTATTGTAGGTGGTTTAGTAATTGGGGATGCAATTGTAAAAGCTGGACTCGTTTCTTACACAATGATCATCGTTGTAGCTTTAACTGCAATCTCATCTTTTCTCGTTCCATCAAACGATATGAGTTCAGCAGTTCGGATTCTTCGTTTTCCATTAATGCTCCTTGCTGCCATATTCGGATATGTAGGAATATCATTCGGTCTCATTATAACTTTCGTTCACTTATGTCAGCTTCATTCATTTCATACACCATATCTTTCTCCTGTTGCCCCGATGCGGATTAAAGATATGAAAGATTCTTTCATAAGACTACCAATTTGGTCATTTTGGGAAAGACCACATGATCCAAAACCGAAAAAAATGCAGCGCCAACATGTAACGAGAGAGGATGAGGACGGTGACAAACACGCAAAGTAAAATTTCACTTGTTCAATTTACCTTTTTCGTTATTCAATGCCAAATTGGGGTCGGTATACTATCTCTACCTAACCGGCTTCATCCGATAGCAAAAGGTGGTGGTTGGATTTCTGCGCTCATCGCGGGGCTTGCCATTCAACTTATTATTTTACTTATGTGGCTTTTCTTAAAACGATTTCCTGATGCAGATATGTATAAAAGTGTTTGTATGCTATTTGGTAATAAGTTAGGAAAACTATTGGGCTTTTCTTATGTTTTTTATTTTACCCTTATCGGTATGACGGTTATGTTGAATGCTTGTAACGTCATTAAAGTATGGGTTTTACACGCAACTCCGTGGTCTGCAATTCTCATATTATGTACAGTAGCTTGTTGTTATGTAGCTTATAACACATTTAAAGTCATCGTACGATTTTATGTCATGGCCTCTATTCTCATTATTCCAATGGCTCTTTTAATTGCCCTAGGGCTTTCACGAGCTGATTTCTCTTATATTTTTCCTATTACAGAAGCCGGATGGTGGAATATAATTCAAGCATCCAAGGAAACAATTACAGCCATGTATGGTTTTGAAATTATTCTTATCGCTTTCCCAAAAGTAAATGGGAGTTCTATTGCAAAACTGAAGGCCATTTCTATCGCCAATGGATTTGTAACTCTTTTTTATACTTTTACCGTTTGGATTTGCTTTATCGTATTTAGTCCAAAGCAAATTGAGCTTATTCCAGAGCCAGTTGCTTACTTATTACGCTCCTTGCATATTGGAATTATAGATCGAACGGACCTAATCTTCATCCCAATTTGGATGATAACAGTTGTCGCTTCTATTGCTAGTTATTACTGCGCTGCTTCAATCGGAATTGGACATATATTCAACCTTGCTAATCATAAAAAGGCTGTTCCAATCGTTGGTATTATTGCTTTTAGTGTAGCCTTATTTATAGATACACCTGAAGAATTAAAAGTAATTTCAACTTTCACTGATAAGTTCACCTATATTTTCATCGTTGTTCTCCCTCTTTTATTTCTACTTTATTCAATAATAAGAAAGAAGAAAGGAGAACAGTATGTTCCCAAAAAGAGTTAAATTACTTTTAATATTATGTGCTAGTTCCCTCCTTTCTGGCTGTTGGGATCAAGAACCATTAAGGGAGGCAAGTTTAGCTTATAGCGTTGGAGCTGATATTACGGAAGAGAATAAACTCCAGCAAACAATCGAGCTCGTAAAAAGTTCAAGCGGAGAGCAATCTTCATTTGAGAATGAAATATATTCAGCAACCGGGCATAACATAATGGATACAGGCGATGCCCTAAAAAAAAATGTGACTGGGAATATTCGCTATTTTAAATATGGTGTTCAATTACTCGGAACCAAAATTCTAAAAAAGGGTATACTCCCCTATTTAGATGTCAGCTTTCGAGATCCAACAAACCCAACTGCTTTAGTAAAACTTATTGCAGTAGATGGTGAAACATCGGAGATACTCGAAAAAAAGAAAATAGGAAATTTACTAATTGGAGATTTTCTAAAGAAAAAAGTGAAAAGCTTAGAAGATATGAGTGTATTTCCAAAAGAAACTTTAGAAACAGCTGCTACAAAAATGTTAGATCCCGGTAAAGACTTTACCCTTCCTTCTATAAAAATAAAAGGAAAAGAAGTAGTTACAAACGGGTTAGCTTTATTTAACAATGATAAATTAACTGGGCATTTACCTTTGCAACAATCTGTTTTATTCGTGTTATTAACCGGAAAAATGGGAACAAGTGCCCGTATAACCCAAAAACTGACTAGTGATGAATCTGAGAAGACATCTGATTATTTAACAATGGAAATTAGTAATCGAAAATTAAAACGCGACTTAAAAATAACAACAGATAAAAAAGGAAATGTTTATGCTCACATTAAGCTCCAATTAAAAGTTATAGCACTTGAATCTCCAAGAGATAATATGTATACAATGGACGATAGAGAAAAACTAAATAAAGAACTTTCTAAGCAACTCACGAAAGAAGCGAAAAAAATAACACAAAAACTACAAAAAGCAAATTGTGATGCTTTCGGTATTGGAAGACATCTTATCGCTTATCATCCTAACTTATGGAAGAAAAAAAATTGGAATAAAGATTATGCAAAAGTAAAATTCAAACCTGAAGTAGAAGTAAGCATTTTGTATAGTGGTGTCTTAAAATAAAAAGGTTGTATGCCGCTCGGGCATACAACCTTTTTATTTCGTATATCGATACACAATTGATTCATATGGTCTTAAGTTAAGTTTTGCAATATCCTTGCTGGCATCTTTATAATTCGACAGTAGTACTTCTTGTTTCATTCCATCTAACTGAACGTGCGCTGGTACTGAATACGTTATTTCTTCTCCATAGAAGTTATTTATAACAAGTAGTACTTCACTTTCTGTAGTACGAGTATATGCCCAAATTTTAGGATCATTTTTATCCAAAATAGCATATTCTCCTTCTGTAATTACATCATACGTTTTTCTAAGCTCTATTAACTTTTTATAATGATAAAATACGGACTCTTTATCTTCTAATGCCTTCTCTACGTTTATTTCTTTAAAATTTTCAGCCGCTGAAATCCAAGGTGTACTTGTTGTAAAACCACTGTTCATCTCTTCATTCCACTGCATCGGAGTGCGAGAGTTGTCACGAGATTTTTGCTTTAAAATCCCTATAATCTCTTCTTTTGATAGCCCTTCTTTTAGCTTTATATCGTATATATTTAACGATTCTACATCACGATATTGCTCGATGGACTCAAATTTAGGATTCGTCATACCGATTTCTTCCCCTTGATAAATATAAGGCGTTCCTTGCAGCATGTGCATGGCTGTCGCTAACATTTTTGCAGATTCGTTTCGGTACTTTCCATCATCACCAAAGCGTGACACGATGCGAGGCTGGTCATGATTACACCAAAATAACGCATTCCATCCTCCGCCCTTTTGCATTTCAATTTGCCAGTTAGACATAATCTCTTTTAATTTAATAAAATCAAACTCTGCTTTCGTCCACTTATCACCATTCGGATAATCTACTTTTAAATGATGGAAACTAAACGTCATGCTTAATTCATTACGCTCAGGATTAGAATATTTAATACAATTATCAATTGTCGTAGATGACATTTCTCCAACTGTAATGACATCTTTTCCTGCAAAAACATTTCGGTTCATCTCTTGTAAATATTCATGAACACGCGGACCATCTGTATAATACTTGCGTCCATCACTTGTCGCAGTACTACCTTCATCGTTTAAGAAGCATTGGTCTTTTGAAATTAAGTTAATGACATCTAATCGAAATCCTGTTACCCCTTTATCCAGCCAAAAACGCATCATATCATATACTTCTTCACGAAGTTTTTCATTTTCCCAATTTAAATCAGCTTGTGTTTCATCAAATAAATGTAAATAATATTGCTCCGTCTTCTCATCATATTTCCAAGCAGATCCACCAAACTTAGACTGCCAATTATTTTTTTCATCACGCCAAATATAGTAATTACGATATGGACTATTTTTATCTTCCTTCGCTTCTTTAAACCACTTATGTTCAGTCGAACTATGATTTACAACAATATCCAGCATAATCTCAATGTTACGTACTTTCGCTTCTGCTAAAAGTTCTTCAAACTCTTCCATCGTTCCGTAAGATGGATCAATGCTGTAATAATCACTTACATCATATCCATTATCATTTTGTGGTGATTGGTATATCGGTGTTAACCAAATATAATCCACTCCGAGTTCTTTTAAATAATCTAGTTTCTCTGTAACCCCTTTTATATCACCGGTTTCTCTATTGTAATAACTATTAAAGCTCTTCGGATAAATTTGATAGACTACACTTTTATGCCAATCCTTCATGTTTAACTTCCTCCTACTTCTGTTTCACTCTTTTTGCAAATAACCATGTTAAAGTAAATGGGATTACAACTGCAATAATCATTCCGACAATAAACATTGGAATCGATTTCGGAATGATAGAAATAAATGCTGGCAATCCCCCAATTCCGATAGCAGGTGCTAATACACCATTTAATGTAATGAATATCGCTGCCACAGCAGACCCTATAATCGCTGCATAAAACGGGAACTTATTTCGTAAATTCACACCAAACATCGCTGGTTCTGTAATACCGAAGTATGCTGAAATGGCTGATGTTGATGCCATACTTTTATCATTTTGATTTTTAGAAATCCAGAACATCGCAAGTGCCGCACTACCTTGCGCAATATTAGAAAGAGCAATCATCGGCCAAATAAATGTACCGCCATGTTGTGCAATCAATTGTAAATCAATTGCAATAAACATATGATGCATACCTGTAATTACAAGTGGTGCATATAACGCTCCAAATAATACTGCTCCAACTACTGGTACTGTTTCATATACACCTACTAATCCTACTGTTAATAAATCTCCAATATGACGTGTAACCGGACCAATAATTCCTAATGCTAACACACCTGTCACAACGATTGTTGTAATTGGTACAACTAATAATTGAATTGCATTTGGTACATGTTTCTTTAAGAAAATTTCTACTTTACTTAACACAAATGCAGCTACTAAAACCGGCAAGATTTGACCTTGATACCCTACCTTTTCAATTTGGAACAGTCCTAAAATATCGAAGTACTCAATCTTTTGTCCGTCTAAACCAGTCGCTGCTTTTCCATAGTCCCAAGCGTTTAATAAGGCCGGGTGCACAAGCATTAATCCCATAACAATCCCTAGTATTGGACTACCACCAAAACGCTTCGTTGCTGACCACCCGACAAGTGCTGGTAAGAATACGAATGCTGTATTGGCCATCATATTAATTAAATCCCAAAGCCCGCCTAAGTTCGGATAAACATCTAATAAATTTTTCCCATCAAAAAATAAGTCCTTTGCGCCTAATAGATTGTTAATACCCATTAGTAAACCGGCCGTTACGATCGCTGGTAATATCGGCATAAATACATCTGAAAATATTTTTACAAACTTTTGAGCTGGATTTAACTTCTGATTTCCAGAGTCTTTTACGTCAGCTACAGTCGATTCTTTCATACCCGCAAGCGTTATCAATTCAGCGTAAACACGATCTACATCTCCTGGACCAATTACAACTTGAAATATACCAGCGTTATGAAACGCTCCTTTCACTAATGAAACAGACTGTAATTTATCATTATCTATTTTACTTTCATCTTTTAAAGCGATACGGAGCCTCGTCACACAATGTGCAGCTTGTTCAATATTGTCTTTCCCACCAATATACTGCAACACTTCCTCTGCTGTTTTACGATAGTCTTTCCCCATATTCCCGTCCCTCTTTTCTTTTTTTGATACCGTTTACAATTACATATTAACTCGTATATATAAGTTAGTCAACACTCGTATATACGAGTTTGTGTTTTTTTTATAAAAAAAAGAGATGAAACAATATTTTGTTCCACCTCTTTACTTCCTGCGTGCCACATCCGAAAAGTGAAAAATATCTAAACGGTGGCGTGATTCTGTATATTCAAACTGACTTCCATCATACAAATGTGTAAAGTTTTTCACAACGACAACATAGTCTGTTCCATTTAAATCTAAATACTTTCTGTCATCCTCTGTACATGGCTGTACTTCAATTACCCTCTGCGAATAACTAATATGTAGCCCAAGCTCTTTCTCGATGTATTTATAAATCGATGCAGTTGCAATTTCTTTCGTTAATCCTGGAACAAACTCAGATACAAAATGATTTATATCTAAAATTACTTTTTCTCCATCAATATTTCGTACACGTTTAATATGGTCAATCTCTGTTTTTTCTTTTACATTTAATAATTTTGCAATTTCTTTTGTGGCTTTTTCTTTGTCCATTTCCACAACTTCTGTAATACAATGACGTCCTAAACGTTCATTTTCTTCTTGAAAACTTACAATACCGCCAAAATTAAATTCAATATTTTTTCGCTTTAAAACAAAAACACCTTTTCCATGAATTTTTTGCACATATCCACGCTCTTGCAGTAAATCTACAGCTTTTCTCACCGTGCCTCGGCTTGCCTCATACTGCTTCATTAATTCTGTTTCTGATGGGATTTTGCATCCCTCTTTTAATTGTTTATTATCAATAGATTTACTGATTTCTGTATAAATTTGTTCATACTTACTCATCATCTACAATAGCCCCTTGTCACCTTCTAATTCTATATGTATTATAACATGCTTCACTCTTCTGCCAATCTCTCACTTATTTTCCAGTACAAGAAAAATATAGGTAAATATTTAATCTTTAAAACGTATTTTTATAAAAATTTTTATATTTTTCTTTTCATTCAAAAAAACATGTAGTATACTAACTTCAAAATCAGAGGAGAAAGGGAGCAAAGAACTATGCTTACTTATACAACAACTGTAGTTACATTTGCACAAAAACATCATCATCATACGTAACCCTTGAAACCTAGCGGAAAAATTACGCGTAGGTACAAGGGTTATTCCCGTTGTACCTACGCTTTGGCAAAAGAGCCATGTAGGTATTTTTTTATCTACATGGCTCTTTTTTTATTGTCAAAAAGCTAGTAAAAAATGATGTTTAAGCAAAACTTACTACAAAGGAGTTAACAAAAATGGAAACGAAAAAATGGGGATTATGGGTTTTAACAGCATTTGTTATCGGGAATATGGTTGGCGGTGGCGTATTTATGCTTCCAGCAAATTTAGCACAAGTATCAGGTCCAATGGGTTCTACACTCGCATGGAGTATTACAGGCCTTGGCGTATTTATGATTGCACTTGTATTTGGAAATTTAGCGATTCGTAAACCAGAATTAAAAGCTGGACCACAAAGCTATGCTCAAGCGATGTTTCCTTCAAAAAAAGCTGGTAAAGTTGCAGGATATAGTATGGCATGGGGATATTGGGCTGCTAACTGGGCTGCAACAGCATCTGTTATTATTTCCTTTGCTGGATATTTATCAACATTCTTTCCAGTTTTACAAAGTAAGCAAATTCTTTTTTCAATAAACGGATTTTCACTAGAACTCGGAAAAGGGTTAACTTTCCTTGTATGTAGCCTTATGCTATGGGGAATTCAATATATTCTTTCTCAAAATATTGATCGAGCTGGAAATATGAATCTACTTGCTACTATTGCAAAAATTATCGGATTTACAATGTTTATTGTAATTACATTATTCATTTTCAATGCTTCTAATTTCGGAGACGGTCAAACCTTTATGAATGAAGCAGGACAATCTATCTCGTTAGGTGGCCAAATCAATTCAGCTGCTATTGCAACACTTTGGGCGTTTATCGGTATTGAATCAGCGGTTATGCTTTCTAACCGTGCAAAATCACAGCGCGATGTAAAAAAAGCTACGATTTTCGGATTAATTATCGCTCTTCTTATTTACATGTCAATTACTTTACTTACAATGGGAGCTCTTCCGCAAGATGCTTTAAAGGAGTCTCAAAAACCGTTAGTAGATGCATTAAATTTAGCAATTGGAAATAAAGGTGCATATATAATGGCCTTACTCGCTCTTATATCTTTATTTGGATCTACAGTTGGCTGGATTGTTGTTAGTTCAGAAGTACCTTACCAGGCAGCAAAAAATGGACTTTTCCCTAAGTTTTTCGGGAAAACAAATAAAAAAGGTAGTCCTTCAAAATCACTATTGATTACAAATATAATGACGCAAATTTTCTTATTTTCAACGATTTCTGGTACTGTTTCAGAAGCGTATAGTTTCGCTATCGTCGTAGCAACATTAGCCTATTTAATTCCATACCTTGTTTCTACCTTGTACCAATTAAAATTAGTTATTACAGGAGAAACGTATGATATACTGCCCGGATCTCGAGTAAAAGATGGAATCATTACGACATTAGCGTTGGTATACTCTATTTGGGTTATCAAAACGGGAACTGCTGATTTAAAAACATTCTTCTTAGGAATTGGATTGTTCGTATTAGGTCTTATTCTTTATCCAGTACTAATGAAAGACTCACAAAAAACGGATTAAATAAAGAGAAGCTGCTGGCTTCTCTTTTTTATTAAAAATCTGTAATTAACTTTTCTTTTAGCTCTCCTACAGATAAAGGTTTCGCATAATAAAATCCCTGTACATAATCACAGCTCATTGATTGTAACAAACTCTCTTGCTCTACTGTTTCTACTCCTTCAGCAACTACTGCTAAATTTAAACTATGAGCAATTTCAATAACGGATTTTACAATCGTTCGTTCTGGTTGTGCGTGATCATAATGAAATTCACGAATAAAATTACGATCAATTTTTACAATATCCAGTGGTAGTTGTTTTAAATAATATAAGGAAGAATAGCCAGTTCCGAAATCATCCAAAGCAATTAAAACACCCATATTTCTTAATTCTTGTAATGTAGCAATAATATAATCAAAATGGCGGACTGCTATGCTTTCCGTTATTTCTAATATTAAACGGTTCGGAGGAAAACCAGTTCTCTTTAAAATGCTACGTACAGAGAAAATAAAACGTTTCTGCATTAATTGTTGTATAGATAAATTCACTGATAACTTTAGTCCTTCTTGATAATTGGGCAATGTTTTAAACAATCGGCACGATTTTTCTAATACCCAGTCTCCTAGCTTTATAATAAGTCCAGACTCTTCAGCTACCGGGATAAATTCGTTTGGTGAAATAGGTCCGTCTTCTGTCATACAGCGTACTAGAGCTTCTATACCAGAATATCTCTTCGTTTTCAAATCAATAATAGGCTGCAATACTACATCTAACTCTTCATCACGAATTGCCTTTTGCAAAGCAAACTCAACTTTCATTCTACGATTTATTTTCGCGCGTAGCTCATCTGTAAAGAAACATGCAGCATTTCTCCCCTGTTCTTTTGCACTATACATAGCTAAGTCGGAGTTTTTCAATAATGTTTCCACGTCTTGTCCGTCTTGTGGATAAGAACAAAGTCCTAGACTAGCTGAAATATATACTTCATGGCCTTCAAGAATAAATGGTGCCTGGAAACATGACAACACAGATGTCGCTAACTGCCTCATATCATCTTGTCTATGATTTTTTGTTAACAGCACAAATTCGTCGCCACCTAGCCTAGCCAGAACATCTTTCTCTCCTAGTACATAATGCAACCTTGAAGCGACTTCGCTTAAAAGTAAGTCCCCTATCATATGACCTAACGTATCATTTACTAATTTAAAACGGTCCAAATCAAAGTAAATCATACCAAATTCTTTTTTATCTGCAATCAATTTATTAACGGTCGTTATTAATTGCAAACGGTTCGGCAAACTCGTTAAAGCATCATGATAGGCAAGTTCCCTATAACGACTTTCACTTAGCCGCAACCTCTGTTCCGCTTCTTTTCTACTACTAATATCATTTCGTATTGCGATAAACTGGTAAGGCTCTCCTTTTTCATTTAAAAATGGAACAATTGTTGTTTTGACCCAATAATATGTACCATCTTTTGCTCGATTCCGAATCTCACCTGTCCATACTTTCCCATTCAAAATACGTTTCCATAAGTTTTGAAAAAAGGTTTTCGGATGATGACCTGAATTTAAAATACGGTGATCTTTTCCAATTAATTCTTCTCTTTTGTATTTAGAGATTTCACAAAATTTATCATTTACATATGTAATAAGACCTTTTCGATCTGTAATTGCAACAATTGAAGACTCATCTAATGCTAACTTTAAATCTCGCAACGAAGAGTCATATAATGCATGACCTCTCTGTTCTAGCATGCGCATCTCTCCTTGCTTCTATCTGACTAAAACACAACCTGTTTCTCTTCATAGAAATAGAGATATTTCATTTTCTAATACTAGCCCTTTACATAAATTATCTTTTTAAATAAACCGATTAAAATAACATAATATTATTTGTAATAAAAAGCAATATTATACCGTTTCAATTATAACTGGTAGCTTCCCATATCTCTAATTACTTCGCGCCTTATTATACCGCAATCCTTTTAAGTAGCTCTATGCAAGCCTTGTTTCCAACTAATACCACTCATATCTGATCTCTTTGCTTTTAATAACGAAATAGAAATTAGATCATACTACATAACTATTCACAAATAATAATATGAAAATCTACATTAATGTGCATGTTTTTGAATTACAATAACAAAATATTAACATATTTCCACCTTAACTTTGGAATTATTTTATAAATAAATACTGTATTAAACTAAAAAAGAGGATAGCCTCTTTTTTAGTTTAATACGAATATGGTATTTGCTGATAACCTGGGTATGGCATTGGATACGTTACAGGGTATGGTGATGGATAAGCTACTGGATATGGAGCCGGATAATATCCTCCACTTGTTGCACCTGTTAATGCACCAGCTGTCAGTCCGCCTAACACTCCTCCTGCAAAGCTTCCAGGGAAAAATCCGCCTCCCCATGAACTACCACCACCCCAGCCCCATCCGCCTCCGTGATGATGATGGTGATCATAGTGATTGTGTCCTCCATGGTGATGATGTCCACCATGATTGTGTCCTCCATGATGATGATTTCGATAGTACAATCCATTATTTTCTATATAATTCATGTTTCTCCGCTCCTTTTCGATTTTTTCATTTTCATATGCGTTAAGAGTGGGATAAAAAATGGGATAGTACACTGTATGTAGGACAAATGCGGAAAGTATAGGTGAAATGTCTATATTTTGTAAAAAAAGCAAAACACCTTATAATAAAGATGTCATATTACATCTTCTATTTAAGAAGTCTATATTGAAAAAAGATTAGGGGAATTATATAGAAATGAAGAAGCCTATCGTTCAATTACTATTAATATTTACAATTGTATCTATCGTTCTGTTCCTATTAAATACATCGTATATTTCGTTATATACATTTGTCGGTGCTCTATGGTCCATCACAATTGTCGGAATTTCATTCGTTATTTTTATAGAAAATAGATCTCCACAAAGTACGTTAGCATGGTTTTTAGTATTAGCACTTCTTCCTATTATAGGTGTGCTTTTATACGCTATTTTCGGACGCAGCCGCTGGAGAAGAAAAAAACATCTCCATCGTTCAGAAGAACAAAGAAAATTATTCCGTGAAATATTAGAAGGAAGAAGACTAGAGTTATTACTCACAGTCCCACTAAATGAACGTTCCATACATTTAACAGAAGTCATACAAAAATTTGGAGGTGGTCCTGCCGCAGATAAAACAACTACAAAACTTTTAACAAACGGAGATCAAACATTTTCAGAAATTTTGCGAGCTATAGAGCAGGCAAAGCATCATATACATATTCAATACTACATTTATAAATCTGATGAAATTGGTACAAAAGTTCGAGATGCTTTAATACAAAAAGCAAAAGATGGTGTTATTGTACGCTTCCTTTATGATGGCCTTGGAAGTAATACGTTACGACGACGATTTTTGCAACCTATGAAAGAAGCTGGGATTGAAATTGTAGAATTTGACCCTATTTTTTCAGCTTGGTTACTTGAAACTGTCAATTATCGTAACCATCGAAAAATTGTTATTGTAGATGGAAAAATTGGTTTTACCGGAGGACTCAATGTCGGTGATGAATATCTTGGCCGTTCCAAGAAATTTCCTGTTTGGCGTGATAGTCATTTAAAAATAGAAGGAAAAGCATTATATAAATTACAAGCAATCTTTCTAGAAGACTGGCTCTATGCCTCTAGTGGTTTAAATACTTATTCCTGGGATCAATTCATGAATAGACAATACTTCCCAGGTAAAGAGATTTCAAATGCAGAAGGTGCTGTTCAAATCGTAGCAAGCGGACCAAGCTCCGATGATAAAAGTATTCGTAATACATTATTAGCTGTTATGGGCTCTGCAAAAAAATCCATTTGGATCGCTACACCCTACTTTATTCCAGATCAAGAAACTTTAACATTATTACGCTTAAGTGCAATTGCCGGAATAGATGTACGGATTTTATATCCAGGTAAAAGTGATAGCATCATTAGTGATCAAGCATCTCAATCCTATTTCACTCCACTTTTAAAAGCTGGTGCTTCTATTTACAGTTATAAAGATGGTTTTATGCATGCAAAAATTGTACTCGTTGATGATACAATTGCAACTATTGGAACAGCGAACATGGATGTACGTAGCTTTGAATTGAATTACGAAATTATTAGCGTGCTTTATGAATCAAAAACAGTTCACGACATTAAACGTGATTTTGAAGAAGATTTTAAACATTCAACTGAAATTAAATGGAACTCTTTCCAAAAAAGAAGTATAAAAAAACGCATATTGGAGTCTTTCATGAGGCTCATTTCTCCTTTACTGTAGGCAATCAACTTCATCTTGATTGCTTTTTCTTTTCCCTTTATCCTCCTTCCTTTTCTTTGCATACCATATTAAAACAAGTTATCATAAGATGTATTACTTTATGAAAATAATGTTAGGTGGGAAATACATGTTAGAACAATTTCATATACATGCTGATTTAAAACAACAGCTTTCTACGATTCATGAAAAGAATAAACAAGAAGCTGGTGAAAATGCACATTTAATCGGAACGAAAATATATAAAGCGTCTGATAATAGCATTATTGAAGATGCGATTACAGCACTTCTTCTTGGCAAGAATATTCTATTAAAAGGACCGACTGGTAGTGGTAAAACAGTACTAGCGGAAACTCTTTCTTCTTTATTCCAAAAACCAATGCATAGCATTAACTGCTCTGTCGACTTAGATGTAGAGGGTATTTTAGGATACAACACACTACAAACGAAAGATGGTGCATCTGAAGTTTCATTCGTTAACGGTCCTCTTATGAAAGCAATGAAGAACGGTCACTTCCTATATATTGACGAAATCAATATGGCAAAACCTGAAACGTTACCACTTCTTCACGGCGCATTAGATTACCGTAAAATGATTACAAACCCATTTACACAAGAGGTTGTATACGGTGATGACGAATACCGTGTAATTGCTGCGATTAACGAAGGTTACGTTGGAACAAGTGAACTAAATGAAGCGTTAAAAAACCGTTTCGTTATTATTGAAGTTCCTTACATTCAAGGTGATACATTAAAAGAACTATTATTAGCAGAATCAAAATTAAATGATGTTGCAACAATTGAAAAGTTTGTTGCATTTGCAAGCGACCTTATGCCTTTAGCTCGCGATGGACGTGTAAGTGAAGAAGCAGCAAGTATTCGTGGTATTATCGACGCATGTGATTTAGGTGTATATATTCCTGTTATGCGAGCGATTGAACGAAGCATAATTGCAAAACTTAATGATGAAACAGAACAAATGACTGTCCGTGAATTAGCAGAAAGTTATTTCTTTGAGGGATAATTTATGAGACAAATTTTTAGTGACAAAAAAATTGATGCGTCGCTGTTTCTACAAATGGAAAACTTAATGTATGCCCTTCTAAAAGAAGACGATGCCTATCTTGAATATGGCTATAAAGCATACTACGACGAAATTGAAAAGAAAGTTGTCATTAGTCACTTTTGGGATGATCGAAAAGAAGAAGATACAGTAATCGGATTAAAAAGCGAAGTGTTCTTAAAAGCACTTGGTAATAAACATTACTCGGACATGACTTTAATTCGTTCTTATGCGATTGAATTGCAAGAATCGCCCCTAAAAAAGTTTTTAACACAATTATTTGTTCTATTAGAAGATTTACGCGTTGAGGAAATCGTAAAGAACTTACGTCCTGGCACGAAGCATGTTTTTAAACGTCGAAAAGAAATGTACCGCAATTATTTCGGCTCTCAAAATGAAATAAACCGTGTTCGTAATTATCACGGTGATCGTCTATTTTGCCTATGCTATCTTTCATTAACTAGCGATAAATACGAAATGTTTAATAATGAATATTTTGAGCAAATTGAAGCGATTTTACATGAAACATTCCAAGCACGTAATACAGAAGATATTATGTATATCGTTGAGAAAATTCGCTATCGCTTAGAGGCGCTTCTTGAAAGCGATATGCTTAACAACTATTTCGGACATGCTCCACTTTACTTATCTGTCCTTGCAGACGAAAAGAACTGTCGCGTCGAAGATTTAGCAAATGATGATACGCAGCTTATAGATGACGATGAAAATAAAAACAAAATGGATGAAAGTTTCTCCACATGGCATCGTGAAAATAAAAATAACGAAAACGAGAACTTTTTACGCTTTGAATTAGAAAGCGGAACAAAAACTAATATGATGGGTGATACTGCCCGTGAATCAGAAGATGGCGACCAAGCACTTGGTTCTGTACAAGGTACTTCACAAAAAAGTACACAATCCAACTTTGATGGCGCTGATACAGAAGAAGCAAGGGCTTCACACGCTTCTAGCCAGCACGACGGTGCATACGGTAAGTATAATGTAGGTGCTTCTCATACATTTAAAGAAGCTCGCAAACCAAACTCAGATGAGAAAAAAGATTACCAAGCTATCAAATCAGTCGTCAATAAAGATGTAAAAGAATTAAAGAAAATTATCGAAAAAACAATTGAAAATAAAACGAATGCGAATAGTGATAAATATTACGGAAGACTTCGTAAGAAATTCCTTCGTATTTATACCGAAAAACAACCGCGTATGTTTTATAAAAAAGGACAAGAGTCACAAGAACTCGATGTTGCATTCCAACTATTAGTTGACTGTTCTGGTTCTATGTATAACAAAATGGAAGAAACGAAGAAGAGTGTTGTACTATTCCATGAAGCTTTAAAGTCTTTAAAAATCCCGCACGCTATTAGCGGATTTTGGGAAGATGCCTCTAGCGCTAAACCTGAAGATAAGCCGAACGTTATCCATGAAGTTGTAAATTATAAAAACTCAACGTTGCCAAACGTTGGTCCAGAAATTATGCAACTTCGTGAAGAAGAAGATAACCGCGACGGATATATTATTCGTATCGTTTCTGAAAAACTTGCCAAAAGACCTGAGAAACATAAATTCTTACTAGTCTTCACAGACGGTGAGCCTTCTGCGCTAGACTATCAACAAGACGGAATTTTAGATACGCATGAAGCTGTTAAACTCGCGCGTAAAAGTGGTATGGAAGTAATCGGTATCTTCATCGAAGAAGGCGAAGCGAAAGAAGCAACTTATCAATTGATGAAAAACATTTATAACCATCACTTCTTAGTTGCAAATCATGCTGAAGATTTACGATTGAAGATTAAACCATTGCTGAAAAAACTATTACTGAAGACGATTGAATAGAAAATAGGAGCCTTGTGGCTCCTGTTTTTTCGTTCAATTACTTTGTTTCTGGTTGAAACTTGTATGGAATGGCTACTTCTAATAAAGATTCAAATCCTCCGTCATAGTATGGGAAACGCTCATTCGCAATTGTTCGATCTACCCACTCTATTGCAGAAATTTCACCTTCATCTTCCGCAATAAGTTCCCCTTTTACTACATTCGCTCGGAATGTAAAAAATAGTGCATGATTACCTGATTCTTCAAAGAATTTTTCATTGATCGCAACAAGCCCCCCAGCCAAGGCGGTTAAACCTGTCTCTTCTTTCACTTCTCTTATTAGTGCTTCCTCTAATATTTCACCTTTTTCCACAGCCCCACCTGGCAATGACCAAACGTTTTGTTCTACATTATGTACCATTAATATTTTATCTGTTTCTTCGTCATGTATTAGTGCGTATACGACATCAACTCTTTGCATAAGACTTCTCTCCTCCCAAAAATAATGAAGAGCCGATTCCTAAGAATCGACTCTTCCTATTAATTCATCACTAACTCAGCTGTGAGCTTTTTTTTTAACTTAGCCAGCATGTCAGTTGTCATTTTGTCTAAATCGTATTCTGCTTTAAAGCCCCACTCTTTCATTGCTGCAGTTGCGTCAATAGAGTTTGGCCAGCTATCAGCGATTGTTTGACGAGCTGAATCTACTGCATAATCCATTGTAAACGTCGGAATGTGTTTACGAATTGACGCTGCAATTTGCTCTGGCTCGAAGCTCATTGCTGTAATGTTAAATGCATTTCTATGCACTAGCTTACTTGGATCAGCTTCCATTAATGAAATGATCGCTTGTAAAGCATCAGGCATATACATCATGTCCATGTACGTTCCTTCAGCAATGTATGAGGTGTATGCACCTTTTTTAATCGCCTCATAATAAATTTCAACTGCATAATCAGTCGTTCCGCCTCCTGGAGGAGCTACGTAAGAAATTAAACCTGGGAAACGGACACCGCGCGTATCTACGCCAAATTTTTGATGATAATAATCACATAGTAATTCTCCTGCCACTTTGTTTACCCCATACATCGTAGTAGGACGCTGAATTGTATCTTGCGGTGTATTATCTTTTGGCGTCGATGGACCGAATGCACCGATAGAACTTGGCGTGAAGAACTTACAGTTTAATTCACGAGCTGCTTCTAATGCATTTACAAGTCCGCCCATATTTAAGTTCCATGCGAATAACGGATTTTTTTCTGCTGTTGCTGAAAGTAAAGCTGCTAAATGAATAATTGTATCTACTTCATTACGCTTTGCGATATCATGTAGTTTTTGTCCATCTGTTACATCTAACGTTTCAAATGGACCAGACGTTACTACTTCACTATCTGTTTCACGAATATCTGTTGCAATAACATTTGATGCGCCGTATACATCACGAAGTTTCATTACTAGTTCAGAACCAATTTGCCCTAAAGAACCGGTTACTAGAATTTTTTTCATTTTCCCCACTCCTCATTTGCAAGCTATTCAAAAGATGTCGTTACTTAAATGATGCCCATTTCTTTTCCTACTTTTTCATACTTAAGAATTGCTTCATCTAACATTTCTTTCGTATGAGCTGCTGTAGGCATATTACGAACGCGCCCTGTTCCTTTTGCTACAGTTGGGAACACGATAGATTTTGCGTATACCCCTTCTTCATTTAGACGTTTACTAAATTCTTGTGTTAATACTTCGTCCCCAATGATACAAGGTGTAATTGGCGTTTCACTTTCTCCAATGTTAAAGCCAAGTTCTTTTAATCCTTGTTTCAAGTAGCGGCCATTTTCCCATAAGCGATCGTGTAACTCTGTGCTTTCCATTAAGATTTCAATTGATCTCATGCAAGCTGCTGCATCAGCTGGTGTTAATGCTGTAGAGAATAAGAATGGACGTGAACGAACTTTTAACCAGTCAATTAAGTTTTGTTTCCCTGCTACATATCCACCAATTACCCCAATTGCTTTTGATAATGTACCAATTTGGAAATCAACTTTATCAGAAAGACCGAAGTGCTTTACAGTTCCTGCACCTTTTCCAAGTACACCTGAACCGTGTGCATCATCTACGTATGTCATTAAATCTAACTCTTCTGCAATCTCAACAATTTCTGGTAGTTTTGCAACATCTCCATCCATTGAAAAGACACCGTCTGTAATTACCATTAATTTATTGTAAAGACCTGATTCTTTCGCCGCAATTGCTTTTTGGCGTAAATCTTCCATATCCGAATGTTTATAAACAATAATTTTTGCTTTTGATAGACGACTACCATCAATAATAGAAGCATGGTTTAATTCGTCTGAAAGAATTGCATCATTTTTATCCATAACAGCTGAAATCGCTGCCATATTACAGTTAAATCCTGATTGATAAGCAATTGCTGCTTCTGTATGTTTAAACTTTGCAATTGTTTCTTCTAACTTAATATGCAAATCTAAAGTACCGTTAATTGTACGAACAGCCCCTGCTCCAACACCGTACTTATGAATAGCACCAATTGCTGCTTCTTGCAAACGGCTATCTGTTGCTAATCCAAGATAGTTGTTTGAAGATAAGTTAATATATTCTTTTCCGCCAATTGTAATGATCGGTCCATTTGAACTCTCAAGCGGATCAATTACGTTATAAAGCCCCTTTGATTTTAAATCCTCTAAATTTTCTTCTAAAAATTTCGCAAGTGTTTTACTAGACATCGTGAAGCCTCCCATCGTTCATGTAAGCGGATTATTGTCTTAATAGTTCTAATAATCCCTCTACTAGCTTAACACGTTTTCAGAATTTATTATAGAAAAATAGTTTAAAGTAACCGCTTACAATTTTAGATTATATATGATTCATTACAATAAATCTATTATTTACTTTTCATATTTGATAGAATTAAAAAAATATTTCGGGAGGTTTCAAACATGGCATTTACAGAATCTGATGTATACAATAACACAGCATTTTTCGAACAATATATGAAACGAAGATACCGAGAAAATAGCCCAAATGAATCCATTGAAAAACCAGTATTCTTTCAGCTCATTGGTCATGTACGAGGAAAACAAATTCTCGATTTAGGCTGTGGTGATGCTAAGTTTGGCGCGGAATTATTAGAAAAGGGATGCTACTCTTACACCGGCATTGAAGGCTCCGAACTTATGTATGAAAAAGCTAAAAAACAACTAGAAAATAAAAATGGATCTGTTCATTTTTTAAACCTCAAAGATTATACCTACCCCTCTTCCACTTTTGATTTAGTAACATCTAGACTCGCCTTACATTATATTGAACATCTTGATGCCATTTTTCAAAATGTGTTTCAAACTTTAAAAACAAATGGCACCTTTACCTTTAGCGTTCAACATCCCGTTATTACTTCTTCGTTTGAAAGCTTACAAACAAGTGGTAAAAGAACGAGTTGGCTCGTCGATGATTACTTTAAACTAGGCAAACGGGTTGAACCATGGATTGACCAAGAAGTTATTAAATATCATCGTACAACGGAAGATTATTTCACATTATTACAGCAAGCTGGATTTACCATTACATCATTAAAAGAAGCTACACCAAATCCAACCTATTTTCAAAATGAAGAAGAGTATAAACGTCGCTTACGTATTCCTCTCTTCCTCTTATTTTCTTGTACCAAATAAAAAAACGATGAATCACTCATCGTTTTTTTATCTCATTACCTGAGCAACTTCTTTAACTACACGTCTTCCTCTTCCGTGAGGTATACAAAGCGGTGTTCCAAACAACGGATCCGTACTAATTTGACACTCCATTCGGAATACATCACGTACTAGTTTCTCATCTACCACTTCTTCAGGTTTACCTTGTGCATATATTTGTTTATCTTGAATGGCTACAATGTTATCTGCATAGCGACATGCTAAATTTAAATCGTGTAATACCATGACAATTGTTCTTTGTTCTGTTTCATTTAATTCGAATAATAAATCTAGCACCTCAATTTGGTGAGTCATATCTAAATATGTAGTAGGCTCATCCAGTAAAATAATATCTGTATCTTGTGCAAGCGTCATTGCAATCCAAGCACGTTGTCGTTGTCCACCTGAAAGAGCATGCACATCACGCTCAGCAAATTCTGTCATACCTGTTGCTGCAAGTGCCTTCTGTACCATTTCCTCATCTTTTTCTGACCACTGTTTCAGCCATGTTTGATATGGATAGCGTCCTTGTTTTACAAGTTGCAATACTGTAAGCCCTTCAGGTGCTTGCGGTCCTTGCGGTAAAATTGCCATTTGACGAGCAATTTGCTTAGTTTGCATACTTTGAATAGCTTGATTATCTAACAAAATGTCACCAGTTGTTGGCTTTAATAATCTAGCTAGTGAACGTAATAAAGTTGATTTCCCGCAACCGTTGGAACCGATAAAGATTGTAATTTCACCTTTTGGAATTTCTAAATTCAACTCATCAATAATAATTGTTTCACCATAAGACAACGTCAAACGTTTCGTCTCCAATGCTTTTTGCATATTCATCTCCCTTTATGAATTCCGACTTTTATAAAGTAAATAAATAAAATAAGGTGCACCAATTGCTGATGTAAATACCCCTGCTGGAATTTCAAGTGGTGTGAAAACTGTACGCCCAATTAAATCTGCAGCAAGTACTAGAATTGCACCAACAATAGCTGCAACTGGGAGTAATGCACCGTATAAAGAACCAACTAGCCTTCGTGAAATATGAGGTGCCATTAAACCGACAAATCCAATTCCTCCGGCGAAGGCAACTGCTCCCCCAATTAAAGCCGTACTAAGTAATAACATGAATACGCGTGACTTCGTTAAAGGAACACCAAGTCCTACCGCAATATCATCCCCTAGCTCTTGCGCATTTAAATGTCTAGCAGCTATAAATGATATTACCGTTAAAATGAGAACCCACGGTGCAAGCACCATAACGTTTTGCCATGAAGAACCATAAACAGTACCTGTAATCCATACATTCGCTTGACTCGCTTGATAAATTGGTGCTAACAACATAAACAAAGTCGTTGCCGCTTTCGTTAATGCCCAAAACCCCACACCAATTAAAACAAGACTAATCGGCGATAACCCGTCATTTCTCCATGCAAATAAATATACAAAAAGCGCCACAATCGTTGCCCCAACAAAGGCTGCTAACGGCATATAATGAATGCTTACAGTTAGCGCATTATTTTTATCACTAAATATAGCTAAAAACAATACAACTGCAACACTTGCCCCGCCCGTAATCCCGATGATATCCGGAGAAGCAAGTGGATTTCGAACGAGACCTTGTAAAATACATCCTGCTACAGCAAGCGCAATTCCTACGAGGATGGCAATTAAAATACGCGGCATACGAAACTTATTTACAACCATATTTGACATCGCATCGCCATTTCCAGTGATCGCTTGCCATACATCATAAGGAGCAATTTTCATGTCTCCCATACCTGCGCTCGCAAAGAATAATCCTATTAAAACAACTAGTAAACTTAACAAGACGAGACAAGCTCGTTTATACATTAAAAACGAGAGCTCACCTTTTCCTATACGAAACGGAATATATCTCTTCATTTGCTAAGCCCTCTCTTACGTGCAATATAAATAAAGAATGGAGCTCCAATAAATGCTGTCATAACTCCTACTGGTACTTCTTGTGGCATAATGACATATCTTGCTGCTATATCAGCCAATATTAGTAGTATTGCACCTAACAATCCGCTATAAGGCACTCTCCATCTGTGGTCAACTCCAACAAGAAATCTCGCAAAATGCGGAGTAATAATTCCAATAAATCCAATTGGGCCAGCAACCGCAACCGAACCACCAGACAACAGTACAATAATAAGTAACACGAATGATTTCATTAAAATTGTTCGTTGTCCAAGTCCTTTCGCGACGTCTTCTCCCATCATCAATGTATTTACTTTCCCTGCCATCATAAGAGATGCAATCCATCCTATTAATAAATATGGGAATACAGATTGTAAAATTTCTAACTTTCTCCCTTGCACAGATCCAGCAAGCCAAAATAATACCTCTTCAAGTGCTTTTTCATTTAACACAAGTAATCCTTGTGTTAATGATGAAAATAACGCACTAATTGCGACCCCTGCTAACGTTAACTTAAGAGGAGTAGTTCCTTCTTTTCCTAAAGAACTAGAAGCAAATACAAGTACAGCTGCAACCGCCGCTCCTAAAAAGGCAATCCATGTGAAAGCTGATAATGATGTTACTGAAAAGATTACAATTGCTACAACTATGAAGAACGCAGCACCTGAATTTAATCCAATAAAATCTGGAGAAGCAAGTGGATTCTTAGTTAAAGTTTGCATAAGACAACCAGCAATGGCTAAACTAGCACCAACACTAGCTGCAATTAACGCCCTAGGCAGACGTACATTTTGAATAATAATATGTTCATTGGAACCGTTAAAATGGAAAAAAGCATCCAATGCTAGTTTCCAACTCGTATTTGTATACCCGAAAATAATACTTCCCCAAATACAAATAACGACTGCAATGATTCCAACAAATAATCCAATCCATTTTGCTCGATTTGTTTTTAATAACATGCAGCGTTTCCCCTTCAATGTATAATGATACGTTGTTAGTGTATTTCAACTTAATTCTCATTGTCAACGGAAATGAGAATTATTTTCACCCATATGTATTGACAATCAAAAGATAAAGGCTTAATATCATGCTTGCTATTGAAAAATATTCTCAACATGTAGGGGGTACATAATGAATTTCATGCGGAAGAAATCGTTTACAGTATTTGTATTTTTACTAGCATTTTCAATGCTTTTAAGCGCTTGTGGAAAATCAAATAACAAAGAAGAATCTACAAAAGAAGATAATAAAAAAGAAGTGGTTACTGTAGAACATGCAATGGGTAAAACAGAAGTTCCTGCTAATCCAAAACGTGTAGTTATCTTAACAAATGAAGGAACTGAAGCTTTACTTGAATTAGGTGTGAAACCAGTTGGTGCTGTAAAGTCTTGGACTGGTGACCCATGGTATCCACATATTAAGGATAAAATGAAAGATGTAAAAGTTGTTGGTGATGAAGGACAAGTTAACGTTGAAACAATTGCTTCTTTAAAACCAGACTTAATTATCGGTAATAAAATGCGCCACGAAAAAGTGTACGAACAACTAAAAGCAATTGCACCTACCGTGTTCTCAGAAACATTACGTGGTGAATGGAAAGATAACTTCAAATTTTATGCAAAAGCATTAAATAAAGAAAAAGAAGGTCAAAAAGTTGTAGCTGATTACGAATCACGTATAAAAGATTTAAAAGGCAAACTTGGCGATAAAGTAAACCAAGAAATCTCTATGGTTCGTTTCATGCCTGGTGATGTTCGTATTTATCATGGCGATACATTCTCTGGTGTTATTTTAAAAGAACTTGGATTTAAACGTCCTGGAGATCAAAATAAAGATGATTTTGCAGAGCGTAACGTATCTAAAGAGCGTATTTCTGCTATGGATGGTGACGTATTATTCTACTTCACATTCGATAAAGGAAATGAGAAAAAAGGATCTGAACTAGAAAAAGAGTATATAAACGATCCTCTATTTAAAAATTTAAATGCAGTAAAAAATGGTAAAGCATACAAAGTTGATGACGTTATTTGGAATACAGCTGGTGGCGTAATGGCCGCTAACCTACTATTAGATGACATCGAAAAACGCTTTGTTAAATAATATTTCCTTAACCAGCTCCCTTCTGTGGAGCTGGTTATTTTTCAATTCACTTAAATGTCACATTATTTCGTTTTGTATTTTTATTCCCAATATGTTATATTGAGAAAGTAAATAGAATATATTTTCTTTATATCAGAATAAATGTTTTAATCTAAATTTTCTGATTAATCACTATTTTATTTTCTTTTAGAATTCAATTATTACATTTGAAAACGCTTATCATCTCGTTTTCAGGGCAAAATACAGTAACGGTCGAAGAAAAATAGAACTTTTTCAGAAATTTTCTTTCTATTTCCATATAATTCTATTGACTTCTAAATATTTTGTAAATTAAAATGATTACATAAATATCCGTTATACAGGATTAGGGGGAAACAAAAATGGATGCAGCTTTAAAATTAGACAAAGCTGGAGAGCAACAATCACCAAAAAAACATCCACCAGGGTTATACTTGTTGTTCTTTACAGAGGCGTGGGAAAGATTTAGTTATTACGGAATGCGTGGCTTATTAGTTCTTTATTTAACAACGAGCTTAGTAAGCGGCGGTTTAGGATTTGATAAAGCAGTTGCAGTTCAAATTTACGGTATTTTCACAATGTTAGTATACTTCACACCTATTATTGGTGGTTGGTTAACTGACCATTTCATTACGAAGCGACATGCCATTACTATTGGTGGTATCATCATGGCAATTGGTAACTTTGTATTATTCTCAATGAACACAAAAACTGGACTTTTCTTAGGATTAGGATTATTAGTTATTGGTAACGGATTCTTCAAACCAAATATTTCGACTTTATTAGGTCAATTATATAGCGAAAACGATTCTCGTCGTGATAGTGCCTTCACTATCTTCTACATGGGGATTAACTTAGGAGCTCTTATCGCTCCATTCATTTGCGGTTACTTCGCAGATTATAGATACGGTTTCTTAACAGCTTGTATCGGTATGATTATTGGGCAGCTTGCCTTTAATTTCTTAGCACCTCGTTACTTAGGGTCTATCGGAACAACTGTTGTAGGAAAAAAATCTAAAGAAAAAAATGCAAAAGCAATTGAGAAAAAACCTTTAACAACACAAGAGAAAAAACGTACTGCTGCAATTTTAATTTTAACTTGTTTCGTTGTATTCTTCTGGGCAGGATTTGAGCAAGCTGGTAGTTCTTTAACACTTTACACAGATAAGTTCGTAGATCGTACAATTGGTGGATTTACAATTCCAACACCTTGGTTCCAATCTGTAAACCCACTATTCATTATCTTACTAGCATTACCTGTTTCTGCGTTATGGATTAAGCTTTCAAAAACAAAAAATGGCGATTTGAAAATCCCAACAAAAATGGCATTAGGTATGATTTTACTAGGGATTGGATATTTAGTTCTAACTTTAGCTGTTTTAAAAACTGGTAGCGATGAAGGTAACATTACAATGAAAGCAAACTTACTATTCATTGTATTCACTTACATGTTCCACACAATCGGTGAGTTATTCTTATCACCAATCGGATTATCTATGGTAAGTGCAATCGCTCCTGTTAAATTAGCATCATTATTAATGGGTGTATGGTTAGCTGGTACTGGCTTCGCAAACTTATTAGCAGGACAATTAGCCGCTTTCACTCAATCTTTAGGATATTTAGAAGTATTCGCAAGCATCGGTATTATCGTAATTGTACTGGGATTAGTACTTCTTATGTTCTCTAAGAAAATTGCACATATGATGGAATAACAAAAAGACGCTTCTAAAATTAGAAGCGTCTTTTTTATTACTTCTCCTCTAAAGCTGTCACGTCCACATGAACGCTCTCACCAGGATTAGATACATCATACACTTGAGCACTCCCCTTCTGCTCATCACAGCTCTCAATCCATACTGGTACGCCCTCATATGTAACGTCAATTCTACTTGAAGAAGATAAGATTTGTTTCACACGTTTCACATCCATACTACTATCCCTCCTTTTGCTTACTACACTCCTTTTTATTTTTTCTTTTCCTTTTAGAATATATTCCGTAAGGCAGCATGTTGATTGATAGTCATTTCTTCCTAACATGCTAATATTTACTCTCTCGCTACCTTTCTGACAAATAAAAAAAGACGTATATTCTACACGTCTTTTTCCATAATATTCAAATTTTAAGAAAATAATGTTTTTACTACCGCACTTACTTTATCATTATGGATTTGATAATACACTTCTAATCCTCGTCTTTCAAAGCGTACTACTTTATTTTGCTTTAACTTCGTTAAATGTTGTGAAACAGTTGATTGTGGAATTTCTAATACTTCCTGTAGCTGTGTTACATTACATGTTCCTCTTTGCATAAGTTCCATTACTAGACGTAGACGAAGTGGGTGAGCTAACGCTCTTAACATTTGTACATCTTCTTCTGAAATACGACATTCGAATTGATTTTGGCTCATAAAGTTCCCCTCATTTTCGTTTTTATTTGCGTTTTTATGTTCTTTTTATTTATTTATATATCTGTTCTTATATTTCCTGTTACGACATAACTTTATCAACCTATAAAGCCGAAAAATTTTTCCATCTTCATCAGCAAAAATTCAGGAAAAAATCCTTGCTGATTTTGAATATTATACTATATGATATAACGAAAAAGCAAAATAATGGCCTACGAATACTTTGCTTGCAAACGTTGTTTTATCAGGCTTTTTGTTATATTTTCACCTCATTGAAATGCACAGTAACGGTATTGTAAAATACCGTCTATAATTGATAACCTATCGTAATGTAGTTGAACTATAATTAACCTCTTTGTTACGCTAAAAGGAATTTTCAGTAAAAAGAGATGATGTGATATTAAAAATTTGTTTCTTATTTTTTATTCGTATTGCAAGCGGTTGGATTGTTGTGCAAAACTTCCTATTAAATCCACTCACCGTTCCCCCCACTAGATCAAATAGGACAGATAATTGCATATATCAAACTTTATACTTAATATAAAAGACTTCATCTAATATACGCCTATAAGGAACATGCCATCTGAATAAGCAAAATAATATGCACATAGTTTATACAGCACACTTAAATTCATTTGAGTGTGTTTTTTGTCTACTTTATGAACAAAGCTTTTCTTTTAACACTATTATGGAATAATTATACTTTTTTACGTTGACAATAGTGTTGAAGGAGAATATACTAAGCATGTAAGTTGATTGTGAATAGTTTCACAAATAATGTGAATTTCTTCACATATAATAGATAGGAGTTGTCATTATTATGAGTACTTGGACACAAATTTATGACCCGTTAAACAATATTTGGTTATCTGCACTAATCGCAGCACTTCCAATCTTTTGTTTCATCATTTGTTTAATGGGATTCAAAATGAAAAGTTACATGGCTGGTCTTTATAGTGTGATTGTCGCTATTATCCTTGCAATATTTGTTTATAAAATGCCAGCAACAGTAGCTGTAGCATCTGCCGGATTCGGTGTTTTATCTGGATTTTATCCAATTTGTACTATCGTTATCGCTGCAATTTTCCTTTACAAATTAACTGTTAAAACAGAGCAATTCAATATTATTCGCGATAGTATTTCAAGCATTACAAATGATCAACGTTTACAAGTATTATTAATCGCTTATTCTTTCGGTGCTTTCTTAGAAGGCGCAGCTGGTCTAGGGGTTCCAGTTGCTATTACAGCCGCACTACTTGTAGGTATGGGCTTTAATCCATTAAAAGCAGCAGGTATTTGTTTAGTAGCTAATATTGCTGGTGGTGCTATGGGTGCTATGGGTATTCCAGTTACAGTACCAGCACAATTAACTCAACTTGACGCATTAACTATTGGTCGTCAAACTGTTCTTATTTTACCTTTCATTAGTGTTATCTTACCTTTCTTACTTGTTTCAATGGTCGATGGAATTAAAGGTATTAAAGAAACTTGGCAAGGTATTCTTGTAAGTGGTGTTTCTTTCGCTATTACTCAATTCGCTGTAACTTACTTCTTAGGCGCAGAACTTACTAATATTTTCGCAGCCGTTGTAAGTATGATCTCTCTTGCATTATTCTTACGTGTTTGGCAACCAAAATCTTCTACTAAAGAAGAAAAACAAGAAACTAAAGTATCACATACATTCAATCAAATTTTATATGCTTGGTCTCCATTCGTATTCTTAACTGCATTTGTAACAATCTTTAACTTAAAACCGATTAAAGCTTTATTTGCTCCAGATGGTGCGTTAGCAAACTTAGTATTTAACATTCAGTTCCCTGGTCTTCATAATGCTGTTATGAAAACTACACCAATTACAAAAGCTGATACACCTTTCGCAGCTGTTTTCAAATTTGATGTATTCTCTTCTACAACTACTGCGATTGTACTAGCAATTATCGTTTCACTTATCGTTTACCGCGTAAAAGGTAAAATGGTTAAAGAATTAATGATTGAAACAATGAAAGAATTAAAAGCTCCAGTATATACAATTTGTAGCGTTATCGCATTAGCTTACGTAGAGAACTACTCTGGTATGTCATCTACACTTGGACTTGCATTCTCTTCTACTGGTAATGCATTCCCAATTCTTTCTCCAATCTTAGGATGGATTGGCGTATTCATTACAGGTTCAGTAGTTTCAAGTGGTTCTTTATTCGCACCACTTCAAGCAGTAACAGCAGACCAGTTAAACATCGTTCCTTCTACACTCGTTGCCTTAAACGTAGTAGGTGGTACAATGGCAAAAATGGTTTCACCACAATCTGTAGCAGTTGCTTGTGCCGCAGTTGGACTAGTTGGTAAAGAATCTGCTCTATTTAAAACAGCAATGAAATACAGTTTAATCTTCTTAGCTGTTATTAGCTTACTTCAATTAAACGCTGTATTTAATATCTTTTAAAAATAAAACACCGATCCAAATGGATCGGTGTTTTTCACATTACATTTCTTTATTTTTTAATAAAGAAGCTCCAGCAATTTCAGGGTGAGTCATTTCGAATGGATCTAAAATAATATCCAATTCCTCTTCTGTCAGTACACCATGCTCTAAACATAACTCCCTAACAGATTTTCCTGTTTCAATCGCTTCACGTGCAATACGAGATGCTGCTTCATAACCAATATGAGGATTAACTGCTGTAATAATTCCAACACTTTTCTCAACATATTGCTTCAGCAATTCTTCATTTGCTGTAATTCCTTCAATACAATATTCACGGAATACACGGAATCCATTATTCATAATACTAATAGATTGAATTAAATTAAATACAAGCACAGGCTCCATTACGTTTAACTCTAATTGTCCCGCTTCTGATGCTAGGCAAATTGTATGATCATTTCCAATTACTTGGAATGCGACTTGGTTAATCACTTCTGCCATAACTGGATTTACTTTACCTGGCATAATCGATGAACCTGGCTGACGTGCTGGCAATTGAATTTCAGCCAACCCAACACGTGGCCCAGACGCCATAATACGAAGATCGTTTGCAATTTTAGACATGTTCATCATACATACTTTAAGTGCTGCAGATACTTCTGTGTATGCATCTGTATTTTGCGTTGCATCAACTAAATGCTCTGCACCAACAAGTGGGAACCCACTAAACGTTCTTAAATGTTTTACCACCTGTTCAATATACGTAGGATTTGCATTTAATCCTGTACCAACAGCTGTCGCCCCCATATTCACTTCATATAAATGTTGACGAGACTGTTTAATTCTTTTTATATCGCGCGCAAGCACTCGGCTATACGCTTCAAATTCTTGTCCAAGGCGAATTGGAACTGCATCTTGTAAATGTGTGCGTCCCATTTTAATAACGTGATCAAACTCTTTTGCTTTTTTACGAAAAGCAGAATGAAGTTCTTCCATTGTAATAAGAAGCTTTTCTAACATCATAAGAGTTGCAATATGAATCCCTGTTGGAAACGCATCGTTCGTTGATTGGGCCATGTTCACATGAGTGTTTGGGCTAATTTTCGCATACGCACCTTTTTCATATCCCATACGTTCTAACGCTCTATTCGCAATTACTTCATTTGTATTCATATTAATAGAAGTTCCGGCTCCGCCTTGAATAGGGTCCACGATAAATTGATCATGAAACTTTCCATCAACAATTTCTTGCGCTGCTTCTGCAATTTCATGTCCAATGTCTTTAGCTAAGTAACCAGTATCTATATTCGCAAGTGCCGCCGCTTTTTTCACAATTGCCATTGCTGTAATGAGTGATGGATGAATGCGATATCCTGTAATTGGGAAGTTTTCTACAGCACGTAATGTTTGTACACCATAATAAGCTGCACTTGGTACTTCTTTTTCACCTAAAAAATCTTTTTCTATACGTATATCCTTCGTTGCTATCATTTTTATCACCTATACTTTTTCATTCTAAATCCTTATCCAAAAAATCCGCCCTCTAAAAACACGAGTATCATTCAGAAGAATTTTTCAGTATCCACCTTCACTATATAGTACCTTTTTTGAAAGCGCAAACATTTATTTTTCTGTATATCCTTTTTATTAAAGTTTATAGAAAATCATTCTCCTACTTTCCTTATTTCCACTCGTTTAATTTGATGCATATCCTTTTCAAGGACTTTAAAATAAAAACCGTGTTTCTCAATAATATCTCCTTCAGCAACGATTTGTTTTTGTACCATAATCCAGCCACCAATTGTATCTACATCATCAGCAATTAAATGTATGCCAAGCAAATCATTTACTTCACTAATAAGCACTTTTCCCTCTACGATTTTATAGCCTTCACTTACATGCTCTATAGGTGGATTCTCATCTTCATCGTATTCATCTCGAATTTCTCCAACAATTTCTTCTAAAATATCTTCTAGTGTAACAATCCCTGCTGTACCACCATATTCATCATACAATACAGCTAATGGAATGTGTTTTCTTTGCATTTGTAATAGTAAATCATGAATTGGAATATTTTCTAGCACTTCAATAACTGGCCTTGTATATGGCATAATCGAGCACTCCTCGTCCCGATTACCATCCATATAACGAATAAATAAATCTTTTACATTAACCATCCCAATAATTTCATCTTTATCTTCACCAAATACAGGATATCTCGTGTACTTTTCTTGCGCGATTACTTTAATATGTGTTTCAAATGGTTCGTCCTCATATAAGCCTACAACTTCCGTACGAGGTACCATAATTTCTTTTGCTACTCTATTATCAAATTCAAAAATATTATTTACATATTTAAATTCCCTTTGGTTAATCTCTCCGCTCTCATAGCTCTCAGATAAGATTAACCTTAATTCTTCTTCTGAATGAGCTACTTCATGTTCAGAAGCTGGATGTAATCCGAATAAACCAGTTACAACCCTCGCTGAACCATTCAAAGCCCAAATAAACGGATACATAACTCGGTAAAAATAAATAAGTGGTTTCGATAACAATAAGCTAACTTGTTCTGCTTTTTGTATAGCAAATGTCTTTGGAGCAAGTTCCCCAATGACAACATGTAAAAATGTAATTACTGCAAAGGCAATAATAAATGAAACTGTACTGGAAATTGTAGGTGAGAATTGCAATTTTAAAAACAACGGCTCGAGTAAATGTTTAATGGTTGGTTCCCCTAACCACCCGAGCCCTAAAGCAGTAATTGTAATACCTAGCTGACAGGCCGATAAATATTCATCTAAATTTGTAGTTACCTTTTTAGCGGCCAGTGCACCTCGTCTTTTTTCGCTAACGAGTTGATCAATACGACTGCTACGTACCTTAATAATTGCAAATTCAACAGCCACAAAAAATGCTGTTAACCCAATAAGAATGACTACCATCAATAATTTTAAAATATCCACATATGCTCTTTAGCTTTCTTAGCTAAAGTTACACCTCCTTTTAAAAAGAAGTTTCACTTTAGTTTCTTCAATTATTGGAAAGCAACTCTATATAAAATCCACCAATTTTCAAACCTCATACAATTCTAAAGGTAAACCATCAGGGTCTTGGAAAAAGACGAATTTCTTCCCCGTTATTTCATCAATACGGATCGGTTCGGTCTCAACACCACATTGATTTAAATGCTTCACAGCTTCTTCTATATTTGTAACAGCAAATGCTAAATGTCTAAGACCGGCTGCTTCTGGAAAACTTTTGCGCTCAGGCGGATTTGGAAATGAAAATAATTCGATTTGATACTCTTCTCCTACACATAAATCTAATTTATAAGAATCTCGTTCCTTTCTATATACTTCATTCATTTCTTTAAACCCTAATATTCTAGTATAAAAATCCTTTGACGTCTCATAATTCGAACAAATAATTGCAACGTGATGCACTCTACATATATTCATACTCTCTCTATTCCTTTCTTTACCAAAGATGCATATTCTCCCTTGAAATGAAAAACATATATAGCAGAATATCTCTTTTAGGGGGCTTACCATGAAATTCATTACTTTTTTCGTCGGATTAATTGTTGTTTTCTTGCTCGCTTATATTGCTAGCAATAATAAGAAGCATATTAAATTTAAACCAATTTTTATCATGCTTATTATACAGTTAATTTTAACCTATTTACTATTAAATACAGAAATCGGCCTCATACTTATTAGAATCATTTCCAGTTTGTTTACAAAGCTACTCGAGTATGCTGCTAATGGAATAAATTTCGTATTTGGTGGTCTTGCAAATAAAGGTGAAATGCCATTTTTCCTTACTGTATTATTACCAATCGTCTTTATTTCTGTTTTAATTGGTATATTACAACATTTCAAAATACTACCATTTTTCATTCGTTGGATCGGGTACTTTCTTAGTAAAATAAATGGTCTTGGGAAATTAGAATCTTACAACGCTATCGCTTCTGCCATTGTCGGCCAATCAGAAGTTTTTATTACAGTGAAAAAGCAATTAGCTCAAATTCCAAAACACCGTCTTTATACACTTTGTGCCTCCGCTATGTCAACCGTATCTATGTCTATCGTAGGTGCCTATATGACAATGATTGAACCTAAGTATGTAGTAACTGCACTCGTTCTCAATTTATTTAGCGGTTTTATTATCGTACTCATCATTAACCCTTACGACGTTAAAGATGACGAAGATATTTTAGAAATCAAAGGTGAAAAACAAAGCTTTTTTGAAATGCTTGGAGAATATATTCTTGATGGTTTTCGTGTAGCCATTGTTGTCGGCGCTATGCTCATCGGATTTGTCGCATTAATTAGTTGTATTAATGACTTGTTCCTCATTATATTCGGTATTACGTTCCAACAATTAATTGGCTACGTATTTGCACCTATCGCATTCCTTATCGGTGTACCAAGCTCTGAAATTGTAGCAGCTGGTAGCATTATGGCAACGAAGCTTGTAACGAATGAATTTGTCGCAATGATGGACCTTAGTAAAATTTCTAATAGCCTTTCTCCCCGTACAGTTGGTATTATTTCTGTTTTCCTTGTATCTTTTGCCAATTTTTCTTCCATTGGTATTATTTCAGGTGCGGTAAAAGGACTAAACGAAGAACAAGGAAACGTTGTTGCGAGGTTTGGCCTTAAATTACTATATGGAGCTACTCTCGTTAGTATTTTATCTGCAATTATCGTAAGCATTATGTTGTAATTAGGTAAAATTTTATCATTTTCTTATCCCTATCTTTTGTATACAATAACGAATAGGTGTCTTATAAAGTGAAACTTTAATCAGAGTGGGGCTATCCCCACTCTGATTATTAGCCTTCATCAATCGGGTATTTACGGGCAGTTATCTCCCACCTAACTTCATTGTATTCACTGGACTTTGAGGTGGGCGTTTTACTGCTCGTTAATACGGGATAAATAATCAAGACATCTATTTTTTATACATGTACAATCGCTTTTATTTAGCGTAAAATATTTTTTATGTGTTTGAATACACTTCTAAATGTATACACTTTGATAGTTTTAAAGGAGAAAAAATGATGAAATCCGACACGAACAACGATACGCGAGCCAAAAAAGGACGCTCAAAGAAAAAACGCCTACTTTGGTTCCTTCTTATTCCATTACTAATTGTAGCACTTGGAGCAGGAGGCTACTCCTTCCATATATACAGTAAAGCAAAGTCCGTCTTAAATAATGCTTATGCTGAACTAGGTCGAGGAGAAAAGTCCAGTAAACGTGAAAAAGCTGTTAAACCTATGACCGACAACATTTCCGTACTAATTATGGGTGTTGATGAAAGTGATATTAGGGAAAAAGATTATGGAAAAGCAACTCGAACAGATGCGTTATTACTTGCAACAATTAATAAAAACGATAAATCCGTTAAACTTGTAAGCATTCCACGTGACTCACGCGTCTACATTAAATCACGTGATAAATACGATAAAATCACACATGCGCACGTATTCGGTGGTGTAGACAGCACAATTGATACGGTAGAGAACTTTTTAGATGTTCCAGTTGATTATTATGTAAAATTCAATTTTAAATCCTTTATTAAAATTGTTGATTCTCTTGGTGGCATTACTGTGGACGTTCCAGTTGAATTCACAGAGCAAAATAGTAAAGATGAAGCAGATGCAATTCATCTAAAAAAAGGACGTCAACATTTAAATGGAGAAGAGGCACTGGCACTAGCTAGAACTCGTCACATCGATAGTGATTATATGCGTGGCCAACGACAACAGCTTGTATTAGAGGCCATTGCTGAAAAGGCACTATCTCTTAATTCCATTAATAAAATCGGTGGCCTACTAGACGCTGTCGATAAAGACTTAAAAACCAATTTAACTTTTGATGATATGATGACAATTACAAAAAATTCAATGGATTCAAATTTAAAGATGGAAAAAATGCAAGTAGAAGGTACAGATAAATATATAGGTGGTATTTATTATTACGTGCCAAATGAAAAAAGCGTCGATACTATTTCAACTACCCTTCAAAAACATCTCGGTGTTACGAATAAAAATGAACATAAAAAATTATAATAAAAAGGCTGCTAGATCATTCTAGACAGCCTTTTTATTATATTTTTCAACATATTTTTCATACACATTGTGACAAGAAGTGACAATTATTACAGTTATGTAACATTTTTTATGAAAACATTACACACACAGTGAAAATAATAGTATACTAGTACGTACATAATGTTATTTTCATCATTTTTATACAAAAAATGTAATACATATATTTATACATAAATTTCTGGGGGGAAATAAATGAAGCTAAGTAAAATACTGATTGGTTCTGCAATTGCTGGGGGCATATTACTTTGTGTAGGCGGTGTTGGGGGATATCAATATGTATCCAAATTAAATAATCAATTAGATACTACTGCATTACCAAATACTACATTTGAAGGTATTTCTCTCGATGGAAAAAATAAGAAAGATATTCAAGCAATTATTAATCAAAGGGTAACTGAATTAGATCAAAAATCCCTTACCTACATATTCCAAAACGATAAACAAACTTACACATGGAAAGATTTAGGGGTAAATTATAAAGAGAAAGATATTATTGACAAAATCTTCAAAGAACAAAAAGGAAACGTAATGAATCGTTACAAAATGCGCAAGCAAGCTGAAAACGGTGAATTAAAACGTGACTATAAATTAACACCACAATTAAATGCAACAGCTTATGAAACCTTTATAAAAGATAAATATAATGAAACATTAAAAAATCCTGTTAATGCAGAATTAAGCATTGAAGGCTCAACAGTAAATGTTAGTCAAAGCCAAAACGGAGAAAAAATTGATAAAGGAAAACTAAACAGTTTAACAAACGAAGCTATTACTACTGGTAAATCAGATGTTACATTACCAGTTACATTCATAAAACCAGAACGTTCTACAGAAGATATACAGAAAATGGGTATTAAAGAAGTCATTGCTGAATATTCTACTCCAATGGCTGGCCGTAACGGAAATCAATCATTTAACGTAAATAAGTCAGCTAATACTTTAAGTGGGGTTATTGTGGCACCTGATGAAACATTTAGTTTTAACGGCCGCGTTGGCGTAACTGATGCTGCACATGGTTACAAATCTGCAGCAGTATATTCACAAGGTAAAGTAATACAAAGTGCAGGCGGAGGAGTTTGCCAAGTCAGTAGTACTTTATACAGCGCAGCTTTAAGGGCTGATTTAGGAATTGTTTCTCGAAGCAATCATTCTATGCCAGTAAATTATTTACCACTTGGGCAAGATGCAGCAGTAGCAGATTATGGTCCAGATTTAAAATTTAAAAATAATACAGGCAATCATATTTATATTCAAGCATTTTCAAATGGAGGTAGTATTACTACACGCATTTTCGGTACAAATACTGGTAAAAATGTTGAAGTTTCTTCTCAAGTAATTAGTAGGACTAGTGATAAAATCACAGCGGTTACGTATAAAAAAGTAACACAAAACGGGGAAGTAATATCAAATGGACAAATTTCAAAAAGTGTATATAAAAGCGCCCCAAAAGAATAGATAATATCAACCGAATAACATAAAGAAAAAGGCGTGATTAAATCACGCCTTTTTCTTTTGCAGTAATAGTAAAAAAGTTTCAAGATGGTCTTTCGTTTCTTCTAAAGACCACATACGATTTCCTTGCTTCGCAGCTAATACACACGCCTCTTCCCACGCGTTCTTTTTCTTCATATTTATTAATTCATCACGTAATTTCAAAACAATTTCTTCGTCTTCTTGTTCAATAAACTCTTCCATCACGCTTACTATTTCATCCTCATGAATACTTAACGTACAGTACGATTTAAGAAAGTATTGTAATGTCATATACATAATGTACTCCCCCTTCTTATTTATCAGATGGATAAGAAGTAATAATCTTAAACCCTAATTCCCCTGACTTATCTCTTGCTAAAACAGTAACAGTTTTTACCAACTTGTCTTTTACACTCATATTTTTCTTTATTACCGTTTTTCCAACAGGGAATGAATGAGTTGTATTTACTACGAGACGAGCCTCTTTAGAATTTTTTAACCAATCTTGAATTTCCTTGTCATGTTGCTTCAAGCTATCTTTTACAGCTTTCGTCGCTGTTTCTTTATCATAGTATGTACTTGCGGCTGACACTTTATCTGTCTTCAAGCGATTCTTCAAATCCTCTTCTGACTTGCCTACATGTCTTTCAATCGTATGACCATTTTTAGGTGGTCCTTCCATTTCATCTAAAATATTATCACTAATTTTTTCTACCGATGTAGCTTGATTACCTGTCTGTTTCTCTGTTTTTTGTTCTTTTCCTGCACATCCACTTAAGATCAGCATTAATGCCAATAAGCTACTGAAGAAAAGACTACTTATTCGTTTCATCATATCACCTCTTCCATGATTATTATCGCAACTTCACTAAAAGTCAATTTCACAACGAAAAAATCTATCAGTTTTCATTTTTTTCATCTATTTTTCCATATTTACCCGCGCAATTTCATCAACCCTCTATTTTTCGCCTTTTATAATATATACCCCCTATATTTTATAATTATTTCCCGAATAAAATCACCAATAATATAATTATAAAACCCTTTTATAAAAAGGGTTTTATACTGTTTTTCAAAACGATTTAAAATACCCCTATTTTTATATACCTAATACCTATATAAGGTATCAAGACCCCTTCTTATCAACGTTTTTCTACATTATGTAAATTTTCCCTTGCCTATACAATCGAAATATGGTGTAATGCAAAAAAAGATAAAGGATTTTAAACAATGGCTGAAACGATTCAAAATTTCTTAACAGAATACTATTCAATCGCAATTCCACTTAGTATCTTAATTAACATCATCATTAGTCTTTTAGGTGTTATTCCTAGCATCTTTTTAACCGCCATTAATATACAGCTCTTCGGTGTAACAAATGGCACAATCATTTCGATCACAGGTGAGGCCTTAGGGGCTATTATCTCGTTTTATATTTACCGCCTGGGCCTTCAAAAGTTCACTCACGATAAAGTAAATAAGTACCCAAAGGTAGAGCGTCTTCTTTATGTAGAAGGTAGAGAGGCCTTTCTACTCGTTCTATCGTTTCGATTGATACCTTTCATCCCATCAAGTATCGTGACTTTATTTGCAGCTCTAGGGAAAATGTCATTACTCTCCTTCAGTATTGCCAGTACAATAGGTAAAATACCGGCCTTATTGATTGAAGTATATTCGGCATACCAAGTCATGAACGGAACAAATGAAGCGAAGTGGGTTGTAACAATCGCAGGCGTTATTGGATTGTTTTATTTGTGGAAAAAATGGAGAAAAAAATAAAGAAGGAGCCTATGCTCCTTCTTTATTTTTGAGGTATTTTATTACTAGCTCTTCCTTAAAGCCTTAGTTTACACCAACAGCACTAAATGATTGCTTAACTGCTGCTACTTCAGCAGAATTTGCACCATATAAGTCTGCAGCAGCTTGTACTGCACCAGCACGAGCTTGACTAAATGTAGTAGATTGCGTGAAATACTGTGTATTTGCACGGTAGTAAATCGCACCTAATTTATCTTTACCGATACCAGTTACAGTTACACCATAATGCGTACCACCATTTGCTAATAAATAAGCTTGTTTATTAATAATGCCGCTGTTTGTATGAACACCACCGTTATCACTTGAACCAGTGTAACGCTTAGAATAATGGTCTGGATCACCATACTTCGTAGGATCACTCATAGAGCGAAGTGCGTCTCCTGCTTTACCAGGTGTGTAAATATCTTCACCAATCTCCCAATCCGGGTTACGGTTATCATAGAATTCTACTAAAGTACCAAAGATATCAGAAATCGCTTCATTTAAAGCCCCAGATTCATTTTGATAAATTAGATTTGAACTATTTTCCGTAACAGCATGCGTTAACTCGTGACCAATTACATCAATTCCACCAGATAATGAAGTAAACGTTACACCATCACCATCTCCGTATACCATCTGTGATCCGTTCCAGAATGCATTGTTATAATTACTTCCGTAATGAACTGTCGATTTTAACGGTGCTCCTGCATCATTAATAGAATTTCTATTAAACGTAGCTTTATAGTAATCATATGTTTTACCTGCATAGTAATGAGCATCTACTGCTGCTGCATCATACGCTGCATTGAAAACATTATCTGCATCTGCCCATAATGTTCCTGGTAATGTTGAACGGTTTTTCGCATCATATGTGAAAATCGTTGCCCCGCGTGTATTATCTTGTAAGTAGTAAGATGATCCAGATAACGTTGTATTAAGCGACTTCGTATCTCCTAATACACCTTTACCAGTTCCTACTTTATTCGTTCCTGTTACAGGCTTTACAACAGCTTTCGCATCCTGTTTAGGAGCCTCTTGCTTAACTGGTGACTTATCATCATTCGTCACATGATCAATTGTATTAAACTTATTTAATACTTTACCGCTGTCTGCCTCAATGAAATAGTAGTAGTTTCCTGGGCTTGGATCTAAGAAGTTTAGATTTACAACATATGCATATGTTGTTTCCTCACCGTTTTGATATACATATAAGTCCGCTTTTGGTTCTACTTCATATTTCGGTGTTACCCCTAAATCTTGCTGCGCGATTTCAATTGCTTTTGCGCCTTCAATCTTATTTTTATTTTTCAACTTTTCCTTTTTGTCTAAATCAGGTGCAACTGTTCCAGACAATACTTTTAAAGAACCGTCTTTACTTACGTGAGCTACTTGAGTAGAACCCCATACAGGCACTCCTTCGTAAACTTGTTGCATACGTACTACTGTTGAATCAGTTACAGCATCTTTCTTCACTTGTTTCACTTTGAAAGAATCTTGTGCACTCTTTTCCCCTAGCTTGTAATCACCTTTTGCTGCGTTTAAGTAATCAAACACAACAGATTCTGCTTTCTTGCCAGTTGCTTCAGTTAGATCACCAGAAATAAACTCAGGTGACTGCACCGTCTCATTGTACTTCTTCGTAGAGAGCACATTTTTAGAATCCGCAAATGCAGAGCCTGTCCCTCCAAACGTTGTAACTGCCATTCCTGTCGCTAACACTAACGCTAAACTTTTCTTTTTCATGAACCTTCCCCCTAATAAAAATTTTTTTTGAAAAAGAGTAGTTTCATATTAGCATTATGTTTCCACTATTAATATACTAAAAATTCAAATAATTTTTTTCTCAAGTTTTGTAGAATTTTGAGGAACAAATATTGAAAAACCCCTTTCCTGTTGGAAAGGGGTTTCTGTTAAGAATTTATTAATTCTACTACTTTTTCTCCTTGACCATAAATATCCGATGTCCAAGCATATTGCGGTTCCAATACCACTAATACAGCTACCAAAGCCAAAGCACCAATAATTATTTTTTTCATATTATTTTCCTCCCTTTTCTTCTAATAAATTAATTGCTAATTTATAGTAGTTATTACTTTCCTTAAATTCTAGTAATTCCTCGTGATATCCTGCTAGTTCTAAATACACCATTTTTAATTCCTTTTTATTTTCTTCGCCTCTAAAAAATGGGATTGCCTCAACTTCTAAAAATCTTTTATAAACATCTTTCGTTTCAAAGTATTTATTCTTAAGCATTGAAAGTATATATAGCATACTTTTATACTTTTCATCCCTCTTGGCAACATCTATCCCTTTATTAATCCAATCTTTCGCTTCTTCAAATTCTTTTAATTCAATACACTGCAAAGCGATCTCATACACTGCATCAATATAATTTAAATCCTCTTCCTTTTTGTACTTTAGGCATTGTAAATAATAATCTTTTGCTTTTGCATAATCTTTTAAGTTATAGTACAAGAAGCCTAAATTATTTAAAGCAATAGCTGTTATACTTTCTTTATCAGCAAAAGAATTTGCTTCCCTCAAAATATTATTATAAATAGATAGTGCTTCATTATATTGCTTTTTTTGTATATAACTCAACGCAATAAGTAACTGGCAATTTATCACATAACGGAATTTATATTCATTCTTAAATCCTTCCATTGCTACATTAGCAAAATGTAAAGTCATATGTTCAACTTCTAATTCATTATAAACAAGAGCCAAATTGAAATATATTCCATTCTCATGATAACCTTGTTCCTTTGCCATTACTTCTGTTCGAGTCAAATACTCCAATGCCTTCTTATATCTATGTTGTAAAAAATAATATAACCCTTTGCTATACGTATATAATAATTTTTGGAATGGTGAATACTTTTTGTACATCTTCTTTAAGCTCTCTAACTCTTTTTCGACAGCAGGAAAATCCCTTTTCATAATTAAATAACGTGTATACAGCAGTTTATAATAATTTATAATTTCAAAATCCAACACATGCTTCATTTCACCTTGCAACTCTTCATATATACGTTCTACTTGTTGCTTGTCTAAATGAACTAGTGCATTCAACCATTCATCCAGCTTCCCCTTCACATCTTCTTCTACATCCCTCAAATCCGTCACGGCAATTTCTAATCTTGCGCAGAGCAATTGTAGAATTTCTTCTGATGCTTCAATCTTTCCATTTTCAATCTTACTTAAGTATGAGACAGAACAAATGCCCTGACATAATTCTTCTTGTGTCATTTTTTGCTGTAGCCGTTTATAAAAGACTTGTTTGCCTATTTTTTCTAATGTTTGTTGCATTGTCCTCCTCCATTCTCATTACCCCCATTACTCTAATAATACATAAAATCTGGAGAAATATAAATTGATAAATATAAATTTTCTAAAAAATATGCATAATTTCATTTTTTTCTCTCTTGACTTCACATCAATATCTCTTCTTTGCTACGAATGGTGAAAAATTGGTATACTATAACCAAATTATGGAGGTGTTCTCGCGATGACTCATTATAAAGACGATAGTTATGCCTTACATACAGACCTATATCAAATCAACATGGCTTATACATATTGGAAAGATGGTATTCATAATCGCCGTTCTGTTTTTGATTTATATTTTCGAAAGCTTCCATTTGAGAACGGCTACGCTGTTTTTGCTGGCCTTGAGAAAATTGTAGAGTACATAGAAAATTTCAGTTTTACTGAAAGCGATATCGCTTATTTAGCAGAATTACAATTTGAAGAAGAATTCCTTCATTATTTACAAAATATGAAATTCACTGGGACGATTCGCAGTATGCAAGAAGGCGAAGTTGTATTTAATAACGAACCTTTATTACGTGTTGATGCACCACTTGGTGAAGCACAAATTATTGAGACTGCCCTCTTAAATATTGTGAATTACCAAACATTAATTGCCACAAAAGCAGCACGTATGAAACATGCTGCAAGTAATGATGAGCTTTTAGAGTTCGGCACAAGACGTGCCCATGAGTTCGATGCTGCCCTTTGGGGGACGCGTGCTGCCTTTATTGGTGGTTTCTCCTCTACAAGCAACGTTCGTGCTGGGAAACGCTTTGGGATTCCTGTAGCTGGCACACACGCTCACTCTTTCGTTCAAGCATATCGCGATGAATACGTCGCGTTTAAAAAATACGCTGAAACTCATAAAAAGTGCGTCTTTCTCGTTGATACATATGACACATTGAAATCTGGTGTTCCAAATGCGATTCGTGTTGCAAAAGAATTTGGGGATCGTATTGATTTCTATGGCATACGTCTTGATAGTGGTGATATGGCTTATTTATCGAAAAAGGCACGAAAACTATTAGATGAAGCAGGGTTTACAAATACAAAAATTATCGCTTCTAGCGATTTAGATGAATACACAATTATGCACCTTAAATCTCAAGGAGCAAAAATTGACGTATGGGGCGTTGGGACAAAATTAATTACGTCCTTTGAGCAACCTGCATTGGGGGCTGTTTACAAACTAGTTGCGATTGAAGATACTGACGGAAAATTAAATGATACGATTAAAATTTCATCTAACCCTGAAAAAATTACCACTCCAGGACTGAAACGAATTTATCGTATTATCAATCGGGTAAACGATCATGCAGAAGGCGATTATATTGCATTAGATTCTGAAGAACCTGGAAAAGAAGAGCGCTTAAAAATGTTCCATCCAGTTCACACATATATAAGTAAATTCGTAACAAACTTTGAAGCCCGTGAACTGCATAAAGATATTTTCGTTAACGGTGAAAGAACATATGAACTACCAAGTATATTAGATATTCAAAAATATAATGAACAGAGTCTCTCTCTATTTTGGGAAGAATATATGCGAACTTTAAATCCTGAAGAATACCCTGTCGATTTAAGCCAAGAGTGCTGGGATCATAAAATGAATTACATTCAAACAGTTCGAGAACAAGTCGAAAAAAACATACAAAAGTAAACAGAGAAGTTTCCCCTTCTCTGTTTTTTCAATACTATATGGATATTTGTAAAAAATATATTAAAAGAATAAGACGAATGTATTTTATTTGTAAATTTCAATATAACGCTATTTAAAAGTAAAATAATATTTGGTATTATTTTATTGAGTCAATTTCAACAAAATCACCAATAAAAAAGAGGACGCGGGTTGGTATTATCCCCTATAGGTAGACAGTAAAAAAAGAGTCCATCTGATATGATGGACTCAATACTGTTTTATCTGGAG
>NZ_JBFUPV010000013.1:0-138971 GCF_041360755.1 Bacillus sp. RCC_6_1 | reverse complement strand
AGGATCAAACTCTCCAATAAAGTTAGTTTGTCTAGCATCTAAAATAAAAATTGACGTTTCACGTTGTTTGTTTCGTTTAGTTTTCAAAGTTCAATATCGCGTTTCAGCGACTTTTATAATATATCATAGTATATTATTTTCGTCAACAAGTTTTTTAGATAGGTTGTATCTCTCATTTGCTGACTCTGCCTATTATATAGGCTTTCTCTTCCCTATGCAAGTATTATTATAAAAAAATAAAGAGAGGGAAAATCCCCTCTCTTATTCTTCTGAAGAAACCTCTTCACTCGTTTCTTCCTCTTCATCTTTTTGTGCTTTTGCTACCGTCGCTACCTCTTGGTCTTCCTCTAATCGAATTAGACGAACACCTTGTGTATTACGTCCCATTTGAGAGATTTGATCAACTGGCATACGAATAATAACGCCTGCCGCTGTAATTAACATAATATCTTCTTCACCTGTAACAGATTTAACAGCTACTAATTTACCGTTCTTATCTGTAATGTTACAAGTTTTCAGACCTTTACCACCGCGGCTTTGCAGACGGTATTCATCAATCGGTGTACGCTTTCCGTAACCATTTTTCGTTACAATTAGAACATTTACATCCTCTTCGACAATTTCCATACCTACAACTTGGTCTTCATCGCCCAACGTAATAGCTTTAACACCTGCAGCATTACGTCCCATAGAACGAACATCTTGTTCATTGAAACGAATTAGCATACCGTTACTTGTCCCGACAATAATATCCTTATCACCCGATGTTAAACGTACAGATATTACCTCATCCTCTTCACGAAGAGAAATTGCAATTAAACCATTTGTACGTATATTTGCAAATGATGAAAGTGGCGTTCTCTTAGAAACCCCTTGTTTTGTCGTAAAGAATAAGAACTGATCGTCACCAAATTCACGAATCGGAATAATAGCGTTAATCCACTCACCCTTATCTACCCCTAATAGGTTAATAATTGGTAGTCCTTTTGCAGTACGACTATACTCTGGAATTTCATATCCTTTCGTACGGTATACTTTACCCTTGTTTGTAAAGAATAAAATATGATCATGAGTAGACGTTGTTAATAAATGTTCAACAAAGTCATCATCATTCGTACCCATTCCTTGCACACCACGTCCCCCACGGTTCTGTGTTTTGTACGTAGAAGCTGGTAACCTCTTAATATAACCGTTATGAGTTAACGTAATCGCAATGTTTTGTTCAGGAATTAAATCTTCATCTTCAATAAATTCCATACCGCCAATTGTAATTTCTGTTCGTCTCTTATCATTGAAACGCTCTTTTACTTCTGTTAATTCTTCACGAATAATCTCAAGAACTTTTTCTTCATCTGCTAAAATCGCTTTTAATTCAGCAATTAACTTCATTAAGTCTTGATATTCTTGCTCAATTTTTTCACGTTCTAATCCAGTTAAGCGTTGCAGACGCATATCTAAAATCGCTTGCGCTTGTTTCTCACTTAAACCAAAACGTTCCATTAAGCCTTGCTTGGCAATATCTGCCGTTTTTGAACTACGAATTAACGTAATAACTTCATCAAGATGATCTAAAGCAATTCGTAATCCTTCTAAAATATGAGCACGTGCTTCTGCTTTTTCTAATTCATAAGCAGTACGTCTACGAATTACTACCTTCTGATGCTCTAAATAATGATATAGATTTTGTTTTAAATTTAGTACTTGTGGCTCCCCATTTACAAGAGACAACATATTAATACCGAAACTTGTTTGAAGCGCTGTATGTTTATATAGATTGTTTAATAGTACGTTTGCATTAGCATCACGACGTACTTCCATGACAATACGCATACCATTACGATCTGATTCATCACGTAAATCTGTAATACCTTCAATTTTCTTATCGCGAACTAATTCTGCGATTTTTTCAATTAATCGTGCCTTATTAACTTGATAAGGTAGTTCAGTTACGATAATAGATTGTTTACCGTTTGACTTCTCTTCAATTTCAACCTTAGCACGAAGCATAATGGAACCGCGACCTGTTTCATAAGCTCTTCGAATTCCACTTCTTCCTAAAATTAAACCTGCCGTCGGAAAGTCTGGACCGGGAATGTATTCCATTAATTCCGCGATAGTAATATCAGGATTATGACTTAATGCCAGCACACCATCAATTACTTCGCCAAGCTGATGCGGCGGTATATTTGTTGCCATACCAACAGCAATACCTGTTGTACCGTTTACTAATAAATTAGGGAAACGCGCTGGTAGTACTATCGGTTCTCTTTCGGAACCATCATAGTTATCTTGATAATCAATTGTATTTTTTGAAATATCACGTATTAATTCCATAGAAATCTTAGACATTCTTGCCTCTGTATAACGCATTGCAGCTGCTGAATCTCCATCTACAGAACCGAAGTTACCATGCCCATCTACAAGCATATAACGTTGACTAAAATCTTGCGCCATACGTACCATTGTTTCATAAACGGCTGAATCACCATGAGGGTGATACTTACCGATTACTTCACCGACAATACGTGCTGATTTCTTATACGCTTTATCAGCTGTAATTCCTAAATCATTCATCGCATATAAAACCCTACGATGCACAGGTTTTAATCCATCACGAACATCTGGTAATGCACGAGATACGATAACACTCATTGCGTAATCTAAAAATGAGGTACGCATTTCATGACTAATATTAATTTCTCGAATTCGTGCTTGTTGTTGATTGTCTGACATCAACGAGCACCTCCTCTTACATTTCCGTTACACATACATTGATTTATATGTAGAAGACAGGAATACTTAGATTCCTGTCATTACTCATTTAAATATCAAGGTTCTTCACGTATTTTGCATTCTCTTGGATAAAGTTACGACGTGGCTCTACTTTATCTCCCATTAAAATTTCAAATGTTTCGTCTGCTTCAATTGCATCTTGAAGGGAAACTTGAAGTAATGAACGTACTTCTGGATCCATTGTCGTCTCCCATAGCTGAGTTGGATTCATTTCCCCTAGACCTTTATAACGCTGAATCCCTGGCTTAGGTTGGGCCGGTAATTCTGCTAAGATTTTTTCAAGTTCCTTATCGTTGTAAGCATATTGAATTTTTTTACCTTGTTGTATTTTAAACAACGGCGGCTGTGCAATATAGATATAACCACACTCAATTATTTGACGCATATAACGATAGAAGAACGTTAATAATAGGGTACGAATATGTGCACCATCAACATCGGCATCGGTCATAATAATAACCTTATGATAGCGTGCTTTTTCAATATCGAAGTCTCCACCAATATTTGTACCAATCGCCGTAATAATTGTACGAACTTCATCATTTGATAAAATCTTATCTAAGCGTGCCTTTTCCACATTAATAATTTTACCCTTCAGCGGTAAAATTGCTTGGAAATGACGATCGCGTCCTTGTTTTGCAGATCCACCCGCAGAGTCACCCTCTACGATGTAAATTTCACTAATTGCTGGATCTTTCGAAGAGCAATCAGCTAATTTACCAGGTAAACTTGAAACTTCTAACGCACTCTTTCGACGTGTCAATTCACGCGCTTTTTTCGCAGCTACACGTGCACGTGCAGCCATCGTACCTTTTTCTACAATTTTTCGCGCTACATTAGGATTTTCTAGTAAGAACTTTTCAAACGCCTCTGAGAATACAGACTCTGTAATTGTTCTCGCTTCACTATTCCCAAGTTTTGTCTTCGTTTGTCCTTCAAATTGTGGATTTGGATGCTTGATTGATACAATTGCTGTTAAACCTTCACGAACATCCTCACCAGTTAAATTACTGTCCGCATCTTTTAAAATGCTATTTTTACGACCATAGTCGTTGATTACACGAGTTAAAGCTGTTTTAAAACCTACCTCATGTGTACCACCTTCATACGTATGGATGTTATTCGTAAATGAGTAAATATTATTTGTGTATCCCTCGTTATATTGAAGAGAAACCTCAACCTGAATACCATCTTTTGAACCTTCTACGTACACAGGCTCTTCATGAATCGGTTGTTTTGAGCGATTTAAATGCTCAACGTATGATTTAATTCCACCTTCGTAATGGAATTCTTTCTTTTGCTTATGTTCACGTTTATCTTCAATTGTTAATTTAATATTACGATTTAAAAACGCTAATTCACGCATACGAGTTGCTAGCGTATCAAAATCGTATACTGTTGTTTCTTGGAAAATTTCCGGATCTGGTTTAAATCGAGTTATTGTTCCTGTTTGATCTGTGTCACCAATGACTTTTAAATCCGCAACCGGAATACCTCTTTCGTATTTTTGGTAATGGATTTTACCTTCACGATGTACAAATACTTCTAATTCTGTTGATAGAGCATTTACAACCGATGCCCCAACACCATGTAAACCACCAGAAACTTTATAACCGCCACCGCCAAATTTACCACCGGCGTGGAGAACAGTCATAATAACTTCTACAGCTGGACGTCCCATTTTTTCTTGTATACCAACCGGAATACCACGCCCATTATCCGTTACACGAATACTATTATCTTCTTCGATACTAACATTAATTTCATCACAATAACCTGCAAGTGCTTCATCAATACTATTATCTACGATTTCCCACACAAGATGGTGAAGCCCTTTTCCACTTGTAGATCCAATATACATACCAGGGCGTTTCCGAACTGCCTCTAGTCCTTCAAGCACCTGTATCTGACTTTCATCATATGCATTTTCTTGCATTTGCTTTTGTTCCATTGACACAAAGATCACCTACTTTTCCATTTAAACAGGGGTTATTCCCTATCTATTTCACAATCTACAGTGCCGTTCGTTACATGAATTGTTTTCGCTTCTTTTAATGTTTCGTGTTCAATTCCGTCGACACTCGTCGTTGTAACAAATGTTTGCACTTTTCCTTGAATTGTATTTAAAAGATGTGATTGACGATAATCATCTAATTCTGATAAAACATCATCCAACAAAAGGATTGGATATTCTTTAACCTCTGAATAAATCAATTCAATTTCAGCTAATTTTAGGGATAGTGCGGTCGTTCGTTGTTGTCCTTGCGAACCAAAGACTTGAACATTTTTACTATTAACGAAGAATTGTAAATCGTCACGATGAGGACCAATTAAAGTCGTACCACGGAAAATTTCACGTTGTTTCACAGATTGAAAACTTTCATAGTATACTTCTTTTATTTTCGACAAATCCATTGATTCTGATACATCTACACTTGGTTTATAGACAATTTCTAACTCTTCTAATCCACGGCTTATACCTCGATGAATTGGAGCTGCCCATTCCTGTAGCAAATGCAAAAATTCAAAACGTTTTTGCAGTATTTTCGCACCATGCTCAATTAGTTGAAGTGTAAATACATCCAACATCGTTTCCTCATTCTTACTATTCCCTTGCATTTTTTTCAACAAGTGATTTCGTTGCGTGAGCACCTTTTGATATTGACTTAATTCATACAAATATACAGGAGCTATTTGTCCTAATTCCATATCTAAAAAGCGTCTTCTTACTTGAGGGCTTCCTTTTACAAGATTTAAATCTTCTGGGGCAAACATGACAACGTTCATCACGCCAATATATTGACTTAACTTTTGTTGTTCAAGTTGATTTAATTTTGCCTTTTTACCTTTTTTCGAAATATTTAATTCCAAAGACAAAGAACTGTTTCTTTTTTGTAATTTCCCCTTTATTTGACCAAAATCTTCATCCCAGCGGATAAGTTCGCGATCATTAGAGGTTCTATGAGATTTCGCCATCGCTAAAACATAAATAGCTTCCATCAAATTTGTTTTCCCTTGTGCATTTTCGCCGATAATTACATTTACCTTATCTTCAAAGGAAAGCTCTAATTTTTCATAATTGCGATAGTTTTTTAATTGTATTTCTGAAATAAACAAAGGGCTCCCCCTTTATGCCTGAACTTGGAAAGTTCCGCTTCCTGGAATTTCAATAACATCATTCGCATATAGTTTGCGACCTCTTCTATTTTCAAGTTCGTTGTTCACGTACACTTCATATTCTTGTAAAAACCATTTTACAGCGCCACCTGTATCAATTACATCAGCTAACTTTAAAAATTGTCCTAGTGTAATATACTCTGTTGAAATTTTAATACGTTTCATAAAATCGCTCACTTTCTGAAAGTGTTCATTCTTTCATTGTACTAAATAAACTAGCATTAGGAAAGTAATACCCAAAAATCAAATAAGGGCCACTAGCATCTTTAAACTAGCAACCCTTATTCCTTACCTAGTAAGTACGAACCGGTAAAATTAATTGAATAATTGAATCATCATTTACTGTACGAATTAAGAACGGTCTCATTGCTCCAGTAAAGCTAACTTTAATCTCTGTACTATCCAAAGCTTTTAATGCATCCATCATATATTTTGCACTAAAAGATATTTTTAACTCTTCTCCATCTACTTTTTCACATTGTACTTCTTCGACAACTTTTCCGATTTCTGGTGAATTCGAAGAAATCTCTAGCATTTCTTGCTCTAAAGTTGACAATTTAACAACGTTATTGCGGCCATCTCTTGCTAATAGTGAAGCACGATCAATTGCTTGTAGGAATTCTTTTGTATTTACAAAAATATCCGTTTTACTCTCTGCTGGAATTAAACGTGTCGTATCAGGATAATTTCCTTCTAACAATCTTGAGAAGAATAATAAATGTTTTGTACGGAATAATACTTGATACTCCGTAATAACGATATCTACCATTTCTTCAGACTCATCTAAAATTTTACTTAATTCATTTAAGCTCTTACCTGGAATAACAACATTAGCTTGGAATTCATCTGCAATGTTATGTCCTTCAATTTTTGCTTTTCGAAGTGCCAGTCTATGACTATCTGTTGCAATACAAGTTAACTCGCTGTTATATACCTTCCAGTTTACACCTGTCAAGATCGGTCTTGTTTCAGAAGTAGAAACTGCAAATACAGTTTGTCTGATCATATGCTTAAGTAAATCTGTTGGTATCTTAAATACATGATGTTCTTCAATCTGTGGCAATAACGGATATTCTGCAGAATCTAAACCATTTAAGTTAAACTCTGATTTTCCAGATTTTATTTTTGTCATAAAATGATTTTCTACAGAAATTTCGACAGTGTCTTTAGGTAGTTTTTTTACAATCTCACTAAAATATTTTGCCTGTAAAACAATGCTTCCTGATTGAGCAATTTCTACGATTTCTTTTCCATCTTCTTCGACTGGAATAAACGATTCAATAGAAATATCAGCATCGCTTCCTGTTAATGTAACCCCTTCTTCAGTAGCTACAACTTTAATTCCCGTAAGGATGGGGATTGTTGTACGAGAAGAAACTGCCTTCATTACATCTTGTACACCTCTTACAAGATAGTCTTTTTGTATTGTAAAACGCATAAAGAAAAACCTCCGGTAAGTATAAGATTTTATTTAATTAATAAAGATAAAAAAATAGTAGTAATAGTAATAGGGCTTGTGGATATGTGGATAACCCCTATAAAGGATGTAAAAACAGTCTATCTACATGTGGATAGACTGTGCGTAAAACAAGGTAAGTTATTCACACTATTCAGCTACTACTTTAAAATACCATTAATTTCTTCAACTTGCTTTTGTAATTGCGTATCGGTTTTTAGTAGTTTAGAGATTTTTTCATGGGCATGGATAACTGTTGTATGATCACGTCCACCAAATTCTTCACCTATTTTTGGTAAAGAGGAATCTGTAAGCTCGCGCGATAAATACATTGCAATTTGGCGAGGAAACGCAACTGATTTGGTACGTTTTTTCGCTTTAAAATCTTCTAATTTCACTTGATAAACATCCCCGACAGCTTTTTGAATATCATAAATAGAGATAATTTTTGGCTTAGAATTTGGAATAATATCTTTAAGTGCTTCAGCTGCTAAATCAGCATTAATATCTTTATTAATTAAAGATGAATAAGCTACAACTCGGATAAGTGCACCTTCTAATTCACGAATATTTGAATCAATTTGATTTGCGATATAAAGCATAACTTCATTTGGTATATCAAGCCCTTCAGCTTTTGCTTTTTTGCGTAAAATCGCAATTCGTGTCTCTAAATCTGGCGGCGTAATATCTGTAATAAGCCCCCATTCAAAGCGGGAACGAAGACGATCTTCTAAAGTCGGAATTTCTTTTGGTGGTCGATCACTAGAAATTACAATTTGTTTACTTTCTTCGTGTAATGCATTAAATGTATGAAAAAACTCTTCTTGAGTTTGTTCTTTTCCAGCAAGAAATTGAATATCATCTATCAATAAAACATCTACGTTGCGATATTTATTACGAAAATCAACAGCCTTATTATCACGAATAGAGTTAATAAATTCATTTGTAAATTTTTCTGATGATAAATATACAACTTTTGCATTTGGATTATGTTCAATTACATAATGACCAATTGCGTGCATTAAATGTGTCTTTCCAAGCCCAACTCCCCCGTAAATAAAGAGTGGGTTATACGCTTTAGCTGGCGCCTCGGCTACAGCTAATGAAGCTGCATGGGCAAAACGGTTACCAGAGCCGATAACAAATGTATCAAATGTATATTTTGGATTTAACATGCTCTGTGGTAAATGAGCTGAATCATCTTGTGCTGGATTCGGCTTAACTGGAGGCAGATCAATATCCTCTTCAGCTTGACTTTGGGGAATAATAAAGCGAATTGCTAATTTTGCCCCTGTTAAATCGTATAGTGTTTCTGAAATTAGTTCGGAGTAATGAGATTCTAGCCAGTCACGAGCAAATTCATTTGGAGCTGTAATCGTTAATACGTCTTTCTTCAAGTTATGAGCCGTTGTTGATTTTAACCATGTCTCATAACTAGGCTTGCTTACCTTTTTTTCTAATTCTTTTAAGGCACTATTCCATAAATCAGAGATATTTTCCAAAGGTGTCCCTCCTTTACTAAGATGGTAAAAGAATAAGGTTGCGCAACAAATGTACAACCCAATAAATATAAAATGTATATTTATACGAAACGTATTTTAAAACCTAAAAACGTCGTTTGTATATGAGATAGGGTTTTCGACAAAAAAAGCAAATGTGGACAACTATTTACCCACATGTGATTAAAACTGTCCACATGTTATACACAAACTGTGGATAAAATAAAGGTATGGAAAACTTATTCAAAGTGAAAACACAACTATAATATCAAAAAAAAGTGGCTATAGCAATGAATTTAAGAAAGTTATCCACAAAATCAATACCTTGTGGAATAAACTTGTCCACAACACGATATACTGTGTAAAAGTGCGAAAAAAGTTTGTGGATATAAAAAACGTGAAAAAACATTTATCCACAAGGAAATATAGGTGCTGTGTAAAAGTATGTGAATAGGTTCAAAATGAATATTTGATGAAAATTTCTAGAACCATTGACATTTTCCTAGTTGATTAACTATAATTTATAGGACTGTCTTTAACAGATATTCCTCAGGGAGGTGTCATATAATGAAAAGAACTTACCAACCAAATAAACGTAAGCGCAGCAAAGTACATGGTTTCCGCAGCCGTATGAGCACAGCGAACGGACGTAAAGTGCTAGCAGCTCGTCGTCGTAAAGGAAGAAAAGTATTATCTGCGTAGACCACTGATCGTTCAGTGGTCTTTTTTTCTAATAATAGTGAATTTCCGCTGATGAAATACAGGAGTGTCAATTGATATGAAGAAAAAACATCGTATAAAGAAGAATGATGAATTCCAGGCGGTTTTTCAAAAAGGAAAATCAAATGCGAATCGTCAGTTTGTTGTATACCAATTAGATAAAGAAGAACAGCCAAACTTTCGCATCGGCCTTTCTGTTAGCAAGAAAATTGGAAATGCAGTAGTTCGTAATCGAATTAAGCGCATGGTCCGTCAGGCTATTACAGAGTTAAAAGATGAGATAGATTCTGGGAAAGATTTTGTTATAATAGCAAGGAAGCCTTGTGCAGAGATGACATATGAAGAAGTAAAGAAAAGCTTAATTCATGTCTTTAAACGCTCTGGTATGAAAAGAATAAAAAAGTAGCGTAAGGAAATGAATTACACTATATACATACCGATACAAGGAGGAGTAGGCTTTGAAAAAGAAATTAGGTTTACTAGCCATGGTCGTTGCATTAATGGCGATTGCCACCGGTTGTAGTGAAACGGGTCAGCCGATTACATCGAAAAGTACTGGGATTTGGAATGAATATTTCGTATATCCGCTTTCTCAGTTAATCACGTATTTTGCCGACTTATTTAACAGTAATTACGGTTTAGCAATTGTTATTACAACTCTTATCATTCGTTTTGCATTATTACCACTAATGATTAAACAAACGAAGAGTACGAAAGCGATGCAAGCGTTACAACCGGAAATGGTGAAGTTAAAAGAGAAATATAGCTCTAAAGATCAAGCGACACAGCAAAAACTGCAGCAAGAAATGATGCAGTTATATCAAAAAAATGGTGTAAATCCATTAGCTGGTTGTTTACCAATCTTTATTCAAATGCCAATTCTGTTCGCTTTTTATCATGCAATTATGAGAACAGCTGAAATTAAACAACATAGTTTCTTATGGTTCGATTTAGGACATGCAGACCCGTTCTATATCTTACCGGTCGTTGCAGCAATTACGACATTTATTCAGCAAAAGCTTGCAATGGCAGGAACAGCTGGTCAAAATCCGCAAATGGCAATGATGCTTTGGCTTATGCCGATTATGATTTTAATCTTTGCAATTAACTTCCCAGCCGCATTATCACTTTACTGGGTTGTTGGTAATATCTTTGGTATTGCTCAAATGTACTTTATCAAAGGGCCAGAAATTAAGGCTAGCAAAGCTGGAGGCTCAAGCAAGTGAGTGTAATTACTGCTAAAGGACAAACAGTCGAGCTGGCAGTAGAGGATGCTTTAAGGCAATTAAATACATCAAAAGATCGAGTAGATATAAATATTGTCGATGAGGGTAAAAGAGGATTCTTAGGTTTATTTGGGAATCGTCCTGCAGTAGTAGAAGTTGTATTGAAGAATGATCCAATTCAAGAATGTGAAGAATATTTAAGAAATGTTATTCACGATATGGGTGTGGAAGTTGAGATTAGTAAAATTGTAAAAGGACGCGAAATTGAATTTACAATTTCTGGTGATAATGTAGGTGTTTTAATTGGGAAAAGAGGTAATACATTGAACTCTTTACAGTATTTAACAAAACTTGTCGCGAATCGTAACACGAAGCAGTATATCGGTATTACACTAGATGCTGAAAATTATCGTAGTAAAAGAAAAAGTACGTTAGAATCACTTTCTTATCGATTAGCGAAACAAGTATTTAATACGAAAAAAAGAGTTATTTTAGAACCGATGCCATCTTTTGAACGAAAAATTATTCATCAGGCATTATCAAATCATCAAGGTATCAATACAACTTCTGAAGGAAATGAACCACATCGGCATGTTGTAATATCTCCTAAATGACCGGTTGCTCAAATGAGTGCCGGTTTTTTTGAGCGGAAAATAGATGTGGATAACTAAAAAACACTAAACTTATCCACTGTGAATAAGTTTAGTGTTTTTTACATGGGGATATAATAAAATGAGTTATTCTTCTTTTGTAGATAGGTTCGTTATGGTATCCTAATAATTTAGTGAAAGAAATAATCATGTTGAAATAGAGATAAATAAGCAAGTGAGGTGAAAGGACATGGAATTTGATACAATTGCTGCGATTTCCACAGCGCTTGGAGAGGGTGCAATTGCCATTGTTCGAGTAAGTGGGGATGATGCGGTTGAGAAAGTTAATCGTATTTTTAAGGGGAAGGATTTAACAGAGGTTCCTTCTCACACTATTCATTATGGTCATATTGTTGATTTAGATACAAATCAAGTTATTGAAGAAGTTATGGTGTCTATTATGCGCGCACCAAGGACTTTTACACGTGAAAATATAGTGGAAATTAACTGTCACGGTGGACTTGTTTCAGTAAATAAAGTATTGCAACTTATTCTAGCACAAGGAGTACGATTGGCAGAACCGGGCGAATTTACAAAACGTGCTTTTTTAAATGGACGTATCGATTTATCACAAGCAGAAGCTGTTATGGATTTGATTCGAGCAAAAACAGATCGTGCGATGAATGTAGCAATTAATCAAATAGAAGGGCGATTATCTAAATTAATTGGTCTTTTGCGTCAAGAAATATTAGAAACATTAGCTCATGTTGAGGTAAATATAGATTATCCAGAATACGATGATGTAGAAGAGATGACACATAATATTTTAATTGAGAAAGCGACGCATGTTCGTTCGGAAATCGAAAAAATATTAGAAACATCAAAACAAGGGAAAATTTTACGTGAGGGTATTGCTACAGCAATTATCGGTAGACCTAACGTTGGGAAATCATCGTTATTAAATAGTCTTGTTCAGGAGAAAAAGGCAATTGTAACTGATATTGCAGGAACAACTCGTGATGTTATTGAAGAGTACGTTAACGTGCGTGGTGTACCTCTTAAACTTATAGATACAGCCGGTATTCGGGAGACAGAAGATGTTGTTGAACGAATTGGTGTGGAACGTTCAAAAGAAATGATGAGCCAAGCGGATTTAGTATTAGTTGTTGTTAACTATAGTGAGGCTTTAACAAATGAGGATGAAGATCTATTCCGTGCGGTACAAGGAAAAGACTTTATTGTTATTGTGAATAAGACTGATTTACCGCAAGCGATTGATATGGAACGTGTTACAGAGTTAGCCGCGGGAAATCGTGTTATTACAACATCCTTAATTGAGGAACAAGGAATAGATGAACTCGAAAAGGCAATAGCTGATTTATTCTTTGAAGGAACAATCGATTCTGCAGATATGACATATGTTTCTAATGCGAGACATATTGGATTATTAACACAAGCAGGAAAAACAATCGGTGATGCAGTTGAGGCGATTGAAAATGGTGTACCAATTGATATGGTACAAATTGATTTAACAAGAACGTGGGAAATACTTGGTGAAATTACTGGGGACACAGTGCATGAAAGCTTAATTGACCAGTTGTTCTCTCAATTTTGTTTAGGAAAATAATATAGTGAAGTTGTAGAAAGATAGAGATTATTAGGAGGAATAAACAATGGGATACAATGCCGGTTCATACGATGTCATAGTAATCGGTGCAGGTCATGCAGGATGTGAAGCTGGTCTTGCGGCAGCACGAATGGGCTCAAAAACATTAATGTTAACAATTAACTTGGATATGGTAGCATTCATGCCATGTAACCCTTCTGTTGGTGGACCAGCAAAAGGGATTGTTGTTCGTGAAATTGATGCATTAGGCGGAGAAATGGGACGTAATATTGATAAAACTCATATTCAAATGCGTATGCTAAATACAGGTAAGGGACCAGCCGTACGTGCACTTCGAGCGCAAGCTGATAAATTCTCTTACCAACATGAATTAAAGAAAACAATTGAAGAAACACCAAACTTATCGTTGTTCCAAGGAATGGTAGAGCGTTTAATCGTTGAAGAAGGTGTATGTAAAGGGGTAGTTACACAAGCTGGTGCAGAATATACAGCAAAAACAGTTGTAATTACAACTGGAACATTTTTACGCGGCGAGATTATCATGGGCGACTTAAAATATTCAAGTGGTCCAAATAACCAGCAACCGTCTATTACATTATCTGAGCATTTAGAGGAGCTTGGATTTGATCTTGTGAGATTTAAAACAGGGACACCTCCTCGTGTAAACAGTAATACAATTGACTACAGTAAAACAGAAATTCAACCAGGTGATGATAAGCCACGTGCATTCTCTTTTGAAACAACGAAATTTATTATGGATCAAATTCCATGTTGGTTGACATATACAAGTACAGAAACACACCGTTTAATAGATGAAAATTTACATCGTTCAGCTATGTATTCTGGTATGATTAAAGGAACAGGTCCTAGATACTGTCCTTCTATTGAAGACAAAGTAGTAAGATTTAATGATAAACCACGTCATCAAATTTTCTTAGAGCCAGAAGGGCGTAATACACAAGAAGTATATGTACAAGGTTTATCCACAAGCTTACCAGAAGATGTACAACGTGACATGCTTAGAACAATTCCAGGCCTAGAAAATGTTGAAATGATGCGTACAGGTTATGCAATTGAATATGATGCAATTGTGCCAACACAACTATGGCCAACACTTGAAACGAAAAAGATTAAAAATTTATATACAGCAGGACAAATTAATGGAACTTCTGGTTACGAAGAGGCGGCCGGACAAGGGCTTATGGCTGGAATTAATGCAGCATGCCGTTCTTTAGGTAAAGAAGAAGTTGTTTTAGGTCGCGAGGATGCTTATATTGGCGTCTTAATTGATGATCTTGTAACGAAAGGTACAAATGAACCATATCGTTTATTAACGTCTCGTGCAGAATACCGTCTATTATTACGCCACGATAATGCTGATCTTCGTTTAACTGAAGTTGGTCGTAAAATTGGATTAATTAAAGAAGAGCGCTATGAGCGATTTACAAATAAAAAATTACAAATTGAACAGGAAAAGGAACGTTTAAGCAGCATTATTATTAAACCACGTCCTGAAGTTCAAGAATTAATTCGCAATATTGGCGGAAGTGAATTGAAAGATGGAATACGTGCAAGTGACTTATTACGTCGTCCAGAGATGACATATGAGCATATTCATCTTTTAGTACCAAGTGAAGTAGAATTAAGTGATGAAGTTAAAGAACAAGTTGAAATTCAGATTAAGTATGAAGGATATATTGAAAAATCTTTACAGCAAGTAGAGCGTATGAAGAAAATGGAGAATAAAAAAATCCCTGTAGATATTGATTATGATGCGATTTCTAGCATTGCTTCAGAAGCTAGACAGAAATTGAAAGATGTTCGTCCACTTTCAATGGGGCAGGCTTCACGTATTTCTGGCGTAAATCCAGCGGATATTTCCATTTTACTTGTGTATATAGAACAAGGAAAAATTGCACGCGTATCGAACCAATAAATAGTAAGGAGATATTGCTAGATGAACATAGAACAATTTCAATCTATGCTAGAAGAGAAGGGAATCACCCTCTCTTCTAGACAGTTAGAGCAGTTCAAAATCTACTTTGAAACATTAGTAGAGTGGAATGAAAAAATGAACTTAACGGCTATTACAGAAAAAGAAGAAGTATATTTAAAACACTTTTTTGATTCCATTACAGCTGCTTTTTATTATGATTTTTCAAAACCATTCTCAATTTGCGATGTTGGTGCAGGGGCTGGATTCCCAAGTATTCCTTTAAAAATTTGTTTCCCGCATTTAAAAGTAACAATTGTAGATTCGTTGCAAAAACGTATTAATTTCTTAAATCACTTAGCACAAAAGTTAGAATTAAGTGATGTTGCATTTTGTCACGATCGTGCTGAAACGTTTGGGAAAAAAGAAGGTGTACGTGAATCATACGATATTGTAATGGCACGTGCAGTTGCGCGTCTTTCTGTATTAAGTGAGCTATGTTTACCGCTTGTAAAAGTTGGAGGAACATTCATTGCAATGAAAGGTGCAGCAGCAAACGAAGAAATTGAAAATGGCAAGTATGCTTTAGAGGTGCTAGGCGGAGAGTTAAAAGAGATGTCTACGTTCCAATTACCGTTTGAAGAGAGTGAACGTAATATTTTATTAATCGAGAAAAAGCGCAAGACACCAAAGAAATATCCACGCAAACCGGGAACACCCAATAAATTACCTATTGAAAAATAAATCTTATTAGACGTAAGATTAAATTATATAAATGAAAACGTAAATGTTTCATAGGAAACATTTTATGGAGAATAGTCAATAGGCCTAAAAGGTGGTGGAATATGTATGAAAAATACGTTTTCTCGTTTATTTGGCTTTGGAGATAAAGAGAGCGAATTCGAATTACAAGACGAAAGCCATGAAGAGATAGATAAAAAGGTATATGAAGAAATACAAGAAATTCCGATAGTAAATATTACCCCTAACCGTTATCAACCAAGAACAGTTTTTGATGATGCGCGTATTGATGAGCTAGCATTAACAATTCGTACACATGGACTTATTCAGCCGATTGTTGTAAGGCAATATGAGGATGATAAGTACGAGATTATTGCTGGAGAAAGACGTTTTCGCGCGGCAACAAAGTTAGGTTGGGAAAAGGTTCCTGCAATTATAAAGAACTTAAATGATACAGAGACAGCTTCTGTAGCTTTAATTGAAAACTTGCAACGTGAGGAACTAACGGCAATCGAGGAAGCTGTGGCATATCAAAAGCTGATTGAGTTACATAATTTAACACAAGAAGCATTGGCACAACGACTTGGAAAAGGACAATCTACAATCGCAAATAAGTTGCGATTGTTAAAGTTGCCTGAAGAAATAAAAAGTGCATTATTAGAAAAAAGCATTACAGAACGTCATGCCCGCGCTCTCATTCCTTTAAAAAATGAGGAATTACAACTGAAAGTTTTACAGGAAATTGTGGAGAAACAACTAAATGTAAAGCAAACAGAAGAACGAATTGCGAAGTTACTAGAGGAAGCGAAACCGAAGCGTAAGGCAAAGCAAAAAGCAGTAAGTCGAGATACGAGGATTGCTATGAATACAATTAGACAATCTTTACAAATGGTTACTGAAAGTGGTTTGAATGTTAATTCTGAGGAAGAAGAATTTGATGAGTACTATCAAATTACAATTAAAATTCCAAAGAAAAAATAATAATGACGTGCTAGAGACCTTATCCTATTGGAGAGGTCTCTTTTACTATATTTTCTTGTTAAATGAAGAAGGAGTTTAGAAATAAATTTTGAAGTTTAATAAAGGACGTAAAAGAAAAAGTTTTATTTCATGTTACAATAAACGTAATTGTTACTAGAATAAGATAGAAAGGTTGAAAGTAGGTGACATCATGGGAAAAATCATTGCTATTGCTAATCAAAAAGGCGGTGTTGGAAAAACAACAACATCTGTTAATTTAGGGGCTGGATTGGCGCAAGTAGGTAAAAAAGTCCTTCTTGTAGATATTGATGCTCAAGGAAATGCAACGACTGGTGTGGGAATTGAAAAATCTGAATTAGATCAATGTATTTACAACGTTCTTGTGGAAGATGCAGATGTTCAAGGGGTTATACAGAAAACCGCAACTGAAAACTTAGATGTTCTACCCGCTACAATTCAATTAGCTGGTGCTGAAATTGAATTGGTACCGACTATTTCCCGGGAAGTACGTTTGCAAAGAGCATTACAGCCAGTTCGTGATGAATATGACTATATTATTATCGACTGTCCCCCATCTTTAGGGTTATTAACGATTAATGCATTAACAGCAGCAGATTCTGTTATTATTCCTGTACAGTGTGAATATTACGCACTAGAAGGGTTAAGTCAGCTATTAAATACAGTTCGACTTGTACAAAAACATTTAAATAAAAATTTAGCAATTCAAGGTGTATTGTTAACAATGTTGGATGCCCGTACAAATTTAGGAATCCAAGTTATAGATGAAGTGAAAAAGTATTTTAGGGATAAAGTATATCGCTCGATTATTCCGCGTAATGTACGCTTGAGCGAGGCTCCAAGTCATGGGAAACCTATTATGCAGTATGACGCTAAATCAAGAGGAGCAGAAGTATATATAGATTTAGCAGAGGAAGTGATTGCAGGTGGCTAAAGGATTAGGAAGAGGAATTAATGTGTTTTTTCCTGATTTAGATGTGAAAGAAGAGGAAACAATTCAGGAGATTCTTGTAACTGAATTAAGGCCGAATCCATATCAACCGCGTAAACACTTTAATAAAGAGGCGATTCAGGAATTAGCAATTTCGATTAAGGAACACGGTATTCTACAACCATTAATTGCTAGGAAGAGCATTAAAGGATATGAAATTGTTGCAGGTGAAAGACGATTTCGTGCTGCGAAAGAGGCTGGTTTAGAAAAAGTACCTGCGGTTGTAAGACAATTAAATGAACAGCAAATGATGGAATTTGCTTTGTTAGAAAACTTACAACGAGAAGATTTAAATCCTATGGAAGAGGCAATGGCATACCAGATGTTAATGAATGAGCTAAATGTAACGCAAGAACAATTAGCGAAACGTCTTGGTAAAAGCAGACCTTACATTGCAAATTATACTAGGTTATTAAGCCTACCTTCTTTCGTACAAGATATGATTGCAAATGGTCAACTTTCAATGGCTCATGGGAGAACTTTACTTACGATAAAAGATGAAGAACAATTGAAGTCCTTATTGAAACGCATTGAAAAAGAAGGATTAAATGTTCGTCAATTAGAGAAAATCGTCCAAGAGATTAATCAACACGTTTCACGTGAAACAAAAAAAGTGAAAAAAGAGCGAAATATATTTTTCGTAGAACGTGAAACGTTCTTAAGAGAAAAGTTTGGCACAGATGTGAAAATTAAAGAGACGAAAAAAGAAAAAGGTAAAATCGAAATTGAATTTTTTAATAAAGAAGATTTAAATCGTATTTTAGAACTATTAGCACAGAAAAATTAAAAAGCAAACCATCTTATTATTTATAGATGGTTTGCTTTTTTTAATGCGGATAATTTTTGATCCGTCTCTTTTATACTTTGTGCGATTACATCAGCCATTTTCATGACTAAACTTAATCTTGTATTTTGAAGAACGAAAAACTCCATAAACCCATTTAGATTGACGATACCGTGTATGTGCAAATCACCAACTGCAGGTAATTTCTTATTCATAGCAGCTCCAGGTTTACTAGGTCCCTTTCCAGTAGTGATTGATCCGATATTTTGGGACTTTCCTAAACATGCATCAACAGCAATTATAAATGCAGTAGGATGTTCTTTCTGTATATTCTGAATTTTCTCTTCTAAATTTAGCGCATGTACTGGCTCATCTAGTGTACCGAATACTTGGAGGTTTTGGATGTCTATTTGTTCAAGTTTTGTACCAACTAATGGGCCGAGTGCGTCACCCGTAGAGCGATCTGTGCCGATACAAACGAGAATGAGTGGTATATTAGTTTTAATAGGAATATGGGTAAGTAAGAAATTACTGATTATCTCGGAGGCTTCTAGATCTTGGTGCATAACGTTTTGAGTTTCTTTCTCAAAAAATGGTAAGCGAAAACTTCCAATATTCATGAAGCACCCATCCTTTTAATAAATTTTCAATATATGTTATATGGTGAGGAAAATGGAAAGTTATAAGTGCGTAATTTTTGCAAAATGTGAATGAAAACGGAAATAATAGTACTAGTATATATATATTCGTTCCATTTTATACCTGGATGTCGGGGATAAAATAGGATTAAAATCATAAAATTTTTTCAGCAATTAGGGGACTTCTGATACAATAATAAGGGTAACTAAAAAGAAATTTTAGCTAGAGAGGTAGAGGTACATGGATTTATTAGCGAAGTGGTTTAATTCTATGAAACAGTATTTATTAGATGCTGATCGTTGGGCTCATATTGGAGTTGCGACATTAAAAATATGTATTATTTTAACAATTGGTGCAGTTGTTGTGCGAATTGCAAGAGCGGTTGTACGAAATGCGTTTCGCATGGGAAGTCGTTCTCCAATTCAAATTTCAGAACGTCGTACAGTTACAGTAGCGAAATTACTTGAAAATATTGTAGCGTACGTTGTTATGTTCATTATGCTAATTGCGATTTTAGGTGTGTTTGATATTAATGCATCAGGTTTATTAGCGGGTGCTGGGGTAATTGGTTTAGCAGTCGGATTTGGTGCTCAAAGTTTAGTGAAAGATGTTATTACAGGTTTATTTATTTTGTTAGAAGATCAGTTTTCGGTTGGCGATTATGTTAAAATCGGTCAATTTGAAGGAGTCGTTTTAGAAATTGGACTTCGTACAACGAAAGTAAAGAGTTGGACAGGTGAAATTCATACTTTACCAAATGGAAGTATTGTTCAAGTTACTAACTACTCAGTTAGTAATAGTGTAGCGTTTGTTGATGTATCTATTTCATATGAGGCTGATATTGCGAAAGCAGAGCAAGTTATTGAAGATTTATTAGTAGAATTACCTTCAAAGTACGAAAAAATGGTAACAACACCTCAATTATTAGGTGTGCAAACATTAGCTGCATCAGAAGTTATATTACGTGTTATTGCTGAAGTAGAACCGATGCAACATGCAGTTATTGCAAGGGCACTTCGTAAAGAGATTAAAAATCGTCTTGATTTACATGGAATTGAAATTCCATATCCACGTATGGTTTTATATAATCGTGAAGAATTAGTTAGTGGAAAAGCAATTTAGTATGGAGAGGAGTTTGGAGAGTGGAGCAAAAGGAATATAACTTGTATGATGTTGTGGAAATGAAGAAAGCCCATCCATGTGGCGAGAATCGTTGGAAAATTATTCGTATGGGAATGGATATCCGCATTAAGTGCGAGGGGTGTGACCATTCAGTAATGATTCCTCGAAGAGAGTTTGATCGTAAGGTGAAAAAAATACTTGTGAAGCACGAAGAATAGAGGGAGAGTAACAGTTACAGTAGGTAACTGTTACTTTTTTTCGTTTGGCGGAAACTTGTCATTTTTTTCGTTACTATCTATAATGATGAAAGATTGAGACATAGGAGTGAAAAATATGGGATTAACGGCTGGGATTGTTGGATTACCTAACGTAGGGAAGTCCACTTTATTTAATGCAATTACACAAGCAGGAGCAGAATCTGCGAACTATCCATTCTGTACAATTGATCCAAACGTAGGGATTGTAGAAGTACCAGATGAGCGTTTAAATAAATTAACGGAATTAGTAGAACCGAAAAAGACTGTTCCGACTGTATTCGAGTTTACTGATATTGCAGGTATTGTAAAAGGTGCTAGTAAAGGTGAAGGTTTAGGAAATAAATTCTTATCTCACATTCGTCAAGTAGATGCAATTTGCCAAGTTGTTCGTTGTTTTGAAGACGAAAATATTACGCACGTTTCAGGGAAAGTAGATCCAATTGATGATATTGAAACAATCAATTTAGAGCTAATTTTAGCGGACTTAGAGTCTGTTGATAAGCGTATCGAGCGTGTTGCGAAATTAGCAAGACAAAAAGATAAAGAAGCGGTATATGAGCATGAAATTTTAGTTCGTTTAAAAGAAGCTTTTGAAGAGGGAAAACCAGCTCGTACTGTTGAATTTACAGAAGAGCAGATGAAGGTTGTTAAAGGCCTTCATTTACTTACAACAAAAGAAATGTTATACGTAGCGAATGTAAGTGAAGACGATGTTATCGATCCTTCGGAAAATAAATACGTACAAATGGTAAAAGAATTTGCAGCAAATGAAAATTCTCAAGTAATCGTTGTATGTGCAAAAATCGAATCAGAAATCGCTGAATTAGACGAAGAAGAGAAAAAAGTATTCCTTGAAGAATTAGGAATTGAAGAGTCTGGTTTAGATCAATTAATTCGTGCAGCATATGACCTATTAGGACTTGCTACTTACTTTACAGCTGGCGTTCAAGAAGTACGTGCTTGGACATTTAAACAAGGAATGAAGGCACCGCAATGTGCTGGTGTTATTCATACAGACTTTGAGCGTGGATTTATTCGTGCAGAAACAGTTTCTTACGATGACTTAATGACAAACGGTTCTATGACAGCTGCAAAAGAAGCTGGAAAAGTACGTTTAGAAGGAAAAGAATATATCGTAAAAGACGGAGATGTTATGCACTTCCGTTTTAACGTTTAATTTAATATTTCCTAGGAAAAATAAAGATATGAGCTTGGCAAATATATTATATGTTTGCCAAGTTTTTTATGTATTGGTGAGTTGATTCATATAACTTACTATGATATAATCTAAACTCGTGAGTAATTACTATAAATTAATTGCTCCTTGCCCATTACGGGCCGTTTAGACCAAAAGGAGGTGAAAGTGTAATGAGAAAGTACGAAATTATGTACATCATTCGTCCTGGCGTTGAAGAAGAAGCTCAAAAAGCTTTAGTTGAACGTTTTGCAGGTGTTTTAACAAACAATGGTGCAGAAATCATTAACACGAAAGAGTGGGGTAAGCGTCGTTTAGCTTACGAAATCAACGACTTACGTGAAGGTTTCTACATGATCTTAAACGTGAAATCTAACGCAGAAGCGATTAATGAATTCGACCGTTTAGCTAAGATCAACGAAGACATCCTTCGTCATATCGTTGTTAAAGAAGAAGAAAAATAATTGATATATAAGGGAGAGTGGTTCGATTGATGAATCGTGTTATCCTCGTTGGTCGTTTAACTAAGGACCCTGACTTACGTTACACGCCCAATGGTGTTGCAGTAGCTACTTTTACGTTAGCTGTGAATCGCGCATTTGCCAATCAACAAGGTGAGCGTGAAGCTGACTTTATTAATTGTGTAATATGGCGTAAACAAGCAGAAAACGTAGCAAATTATTTGAAAAAAGGTAGCTTAGCAGGCGTAGATGGACGTCTTCAAACTCGTAATTACGAGGGACAAGATGGTAAACGTGTATACGTAACAGAAGTTCTTGCGGAAAGCGTGCAATTTTTAGAGCCGCGTAATGGCGGTGGGGAGCAACGTGGTTCATTTAATCAGCAACCATCAGGAGCTGGTTTCGGTAACCAAGGCTCTAACCCATTTGGTCAATCTAGTAATTCAGGTAACCAAGGTAACTCTGGATTTACGAAGAATGACGATCCATTTTCAAATGTAGGTCAACCGATCGACATTTCCGACGACGATTTACCGTTCTAATACAGTAAATTTGTTAGTTTTAACAAAGAATGGAGGGAAATAGACATGGCAGGACGCAAAGGTGGACGTGCGAAACGTCGTAAGGTGTGTTTCTTCACAGCTAACGGCATCACTCGCATTGACTATAAAGATGTTGATTTATTAAAACGTTTCGTTTCTGAGCGTGGTAAAATTTTACCTCGTCGTGTAACAGGAACAAGCGCGAAATACCAACGCAAACTTACAGTTGCAATTAAACGTGCTCGTCAAATGGCACTTTTACCATATGTTGGTGAATAATAGCGTATGAAATGCACAGTAGAGTCGGACTCTACTGTGCATTTTGCTATGCTTTTCTTTTTTGAAAGAGAGGTTAAAATGTGAAACAAGCAAGATTTATTACTGAAGGTGCCGCGTTGTTGACTATATATGTAATGTTATTGTTTATATCTATGTATGTTCCGATTTTGGGTACAGTTGTAACTTTTGCGTTGCCGTTACCATTTATACTATTAATGATAAGACATAAACTATCTAATGTGCTCGTGGTTTTTGTAGCGGCACTTTTTGTTACTATTATTGTGAGTCAACCGATGAATTTAGTGAAGACAATTATGTTTGGATTGATAGGGATTGTTTTAGGATATATGTATAAAACAAGAAAAAAGCCAGTGGAAATCTTAATAGCTGGGACGCTTGCATAATTAATTGGTTTTGTACTTATTTATGTTGCGAGTATAAAGTTTTTCAACATAGATATAATGAAGCAAATGCAAAGTGTATTTAGTGAAAGTATAGCGAAAAGCGAAAAGATAGTAAGTGCTACAGGTATGCCGATTAGTAAGGAACAAAAAGAGTTACTTGCACAAATGAATGATATATTACAATCGTTACTTCCGAGTATACTTGTGCTAGTTTCAGTATGTTTTTCTTGGATTACAGTGATAATATCAGGTAGTGTTTTGAAAAAGTTAAAATATGACGTTATATCTTGGCCTAAATTTAAAGATATACAATTACCAAAGAGTATCATTTGGTATTACGTTATATTTATTTTGTTAGCAACTTTTATAAAAGTAGAACCAACATCATATTTACATATGGTATTTTCTAACCTAAATGTCATATTTGCACTATTACTTGTACTGCAAGGTCTGACATTTATCGCCTTTTTAGCGTATAGAAAAGGTTTTACTAAAGGGGTTCCTATTATTAGTTTTATTGCATGCATGTTTATTCCGATGCTGTTTCCTCTTGTGACAATCTTAGGTATAATTGACTTAGGGATTTCATTGCGTTCTAAAATAGGGGGATAAAATAATATTCCTTATACTATTTTAATCTGTTTAACTAACTGGAAGGTGAGTTAGTTTTACTTTATAGGAGTTGTATACATGCCTGAATTTGATAAGAAACAGTGGTTTTTATATCCTGTTTATGTATTGGCATTTTTTGTGTTTGTGCTCATTTCAATTCTCTGTTATTTTCATTTAATTATGGGGATAGCTGCTTTTGTCATTTTTTGTATCGTATTCTTTATCGTTATACGATTTGAACTTAATTTTCAAAGGAATTTCGAAAAGCATACGACAGATATGATTACAAGAGTAAAGAAAGTAAGTAATGAAGCATTTAACCAAATGCCGATTGGTATTTTGTTATACAATAAGGATTATGGGATTGATTGGGCAAATCCTTATTTATCTTCATGTCTGGGACAGCATGCATTAGCTGGATGGCACCTTTACGATGTATCAGAAACATTACTTCTTTTCATTAAAGGAGAAACTTCTGATGATATAGTCTCTTTAAATAATCGAAAGTTTCGCGTTTTTGTAAGGAAAGAAGAAAAGTTAATTTATTTCTTTGATGTAACGGAACAAACAGAAATCGAAAAGATGTACGAGGATCAAAGGACTGTTTTAGCTGTCATCTATTTGGATAATTATGATGAAGTTACACAAGGATTAGATGATCAATTACGTACGAATATAACAAGTCTTGTGACATCGCGACTAAATGAATGGGCACTTAAGTATGGTGCGTATTTAAAACGTGCATCTTCAGAAAGATTCTTCGTTGTGCTAAATGAAAGTATTTTGACGCAGATGGAGAAAGGGAAATTTAGCATTTTAGATCAGGTGCGTGAAGAAACATCTAAAAGGAATATACCACTTACATTAAGTGTGGGTGTCGGATCAGGTGATTTACCTTTATCAGAGCTTGGAGCAATGGCTCAATCTGGTTTAGATCTTGCGCTTGGGCGTGGGGGAGACCAAGTAGCTATTAAACAAGCGACAGGTAAAGTTAAGTTCTATGGAGGTAAGACAAATCCGGTTGAAAAACGTACCCGTGTACGCGCTAGGGTCATTTCGCATGCGTTAAAGGATTTAGTATTAGAAAGTAGTAATGTCATTATTATGGGGCATAGGGCTCCCGATATGGACGCAATTGGTGCTGCGATTGGTATTTTAAAAGTGGCTCAATTAAATGAGCGTAAAGGATATATTGTGTTAGATGAAAATGATTCCGATAAAGGAATTAAGCGTTTGATGGACAAAGTGAAACAAAATGAGGAGTTATGGTCTCGTTTTATTACTCCAGAGCAAGCGATGGAATTTGCAAATGATGAGTCGTTACTTGTTGTTGTCGATACGCATAAACCTTCTATGGTGATGGAGCAAAAACTGTTACATAAAATTGAAAATGTAGTAGTTATTGATCATCATCGCCGTGGAGAAGATTTTATTGAAGACCCATTGCTAGTTTATATGGAACCATATGCTTCTTCAACAGCAGAATTGGTTACAGAATTACTTGAGTATCAACCTAAAAATTTAAAGATGACAATGTTAGAAGCGACGGCATTGTTAGCGGGTATTATTGTCGACACGAAAAGTTTCACATTCCGGACAGGGGCTCGTACATTTGATGCTGCTTCTTATTTACGCTCACATGGTGCAGATACTGTACTTGTACAAGAACTTTTAAAGGAAGATATGGATCAGTATTTACGGGTTGCAAAAGCTATAAAAAATGCGTACATTTATAAAAATGGAATTGCGATTGCTAAAGTTGATAGTGATGATTACTACGATCAAGTGCTTATTGCGCAATCGGCAGACACGTTATTAACGATGACAGGGATTATTGCATCATTTGTTGTTGCGAAACGTGGCGAGAATCTCATTGGAATTAGCAGCAGGTCTTTAGGTGAAGTGAATGTGCAGCTAATTATGGAAAACTTAGGCGGTGGCGGGCATTTGACGAATGCAGCCACACAAATGAAAAATGTTACAGTAGATGAAGCTGAGGAGAAGCTTCGATTTGTTATTGATGACTATTTACAGGGAGGCACACAATCATGAAAGTAATTTTTCTAAAAGACGTAAAAGGTAAAGGTAAAAAAGGAGAAGTAAAAAACGTACCAGATGGCTATGCAAATAACTTCTTACTAAAACAAGGATTAGCTGCTGAAGCAACAAATAGCAGTATGAAAACTTTAGAAGCTCAAAAGCGTAAAGAAGAAAAAGATGCAGCAGCAGAGCTTGAAAATGCAAAAGAGTTAAAAGAGACTTTAGAGAAATTAACTGTAGAATTAAAGGCGAAATCTGGAGAAGGTGGCCGTTTATTTGGTTCTATCACAAGCAAACAAATCGTAGATGCAATGCAAAAATCACACAAGATTAAGCTTGATAAACGTAAATTTGAAATGGACGATGCAATCCGCGCGTTAGGTTATACAAACGTTACTGTGAAATTGCATCCACAAGTAACAGCAACAGTAAAAGTTCATGTTAGTGAACAATAAAAATAAATTAAGCAAGGAGGATTGCGTATGAGTGATGTACTTGCTGATCGTACCCCTCCGCATAATATAGAGGCTGAGCAGGCGGTTTTAGGGGCCATATTGATTGATCAAGATGCGTTAACTTCAGCATCAGAGTTATTGGTACCTGATTCGTTCTATCGAACGAAACATCAAAAGATTTTTGAAGTCATGCTTGGGCTATCTGATAAGGGAGAGCCGATCGACTTAGTAATGATGACATCAGCAATGGCTGATCAAGGATTACTAGAAGAAGTTGGTGGGGTTTCTTACTTAGCAGAGTTAGCAGAAGTTGTGCCAACTGCAGCTAACGTAGAATATTACGCACGCATCATCGCTGAAAAGGCGCTTTTACGTCGTTTAATTCGCACGGCGACTCATATTGTATCGGATGGATACGAGAGAGAAGATGATGTGGATGGTCTTTTAAATGAGGCTGAGAAAAAAATATTAGAAGTATCCCATCAAACGAATGCAAAAGCATTCCAAAACATTAAAGATGTTCTTGTAGATGCTTATGACAAAATTGAACTTTTGCATAATCAAAAGGGTGAAGTTACTGGGATACCAACTGGGTTTACTGAATTAGATAAGATGACAGCAGGTTTCCAACGAAATGATTTAATTATCGTGGCAGCACGTCCATCAGTAGGGAAAACGGCATTTTCATTAAATATTGCACAAAACGTAGCGACGAAAACGGATGAAAATGTAGCGATTTTTAGTTTGGAGATGGGTGCTGATCAGCTTGTTATGCGTATGCTTTGTGCAGAAGGGAATATTGATGCACAAAGACTTCGTACTGGTTCATTAACTTCCGATGATTGGGCAAAATTAACAATGGCAATGGGGAGTCTCTCAAATGCTGGTATATATATTGATGATACGCCAGGTATTAAAGTAAATGAGATTCGAGCAAAATGTCGTAGATTAAAGCAAGAACAAGGTCTTGGTATGATTTTGATTGACTATTTGCAGCTTATTCAAGGAAGTGGGAAATCAGGAGAAAACCGTCAGCAGGAAGTATCTGAGATTTCTCGTACCTTAAAAGGGATTGCACGTGAATTGCAAGTGCCTGTTATTGCTTTATCACAGTTATCTCGTGGTGTAGAATCTCGTCAAGATAAACGCCCGATGATGTCTGATATTCGTGAATCTGGAAGTATTGAGCAGGATGCTGATATTGTAGCTTTCCTATATCGTGAAGACTACTATGATCGAGAAACGGAAAACAAAAATACAATTGAAATTATTATTGCAAAACAACGTAACGGTCCAGTAGGTTCAGTGGAACTTGCATTCGTCAAAGAGTTCAATAAGTTCGTTAACTTAGAACGTCGTTTTGAGGATGGACATGCTCCACCGGCATAAAGGCAGTATAAAAAAGAAACACATTTCTTATAATAAGATGTGTTTCTTTTTTTTTATAAGAAAGATAAGGCTTTCATAAGTTAAATATATAATTCTTACGAACGAAAATGTTTTTTTGTGAAAAAATGTTCGCTTTTCGGTTGACTTCTCTTTCGGTTTTGGTACAATTATATTGTTTGAATAGATCGTTTGAAAATTGCGGAGGTGCTTTAATAATGTCTTCAGTAGTAGTTGTAGGAACACAATGGGGCGATGAAGGAAAAGGTAAAATCACTGATTTTCTTTCTGAGCATGCGGAAGTAGTTGCAAGATATCAAGGTGGAAATAACGCGGGACATACAATTGTTTTCGGCGGAGTTAAATATAAATTACACTTAATTCCATCTGGTATTTTCTATAAAGAGAAAATTTGTGTAATCGGAAACGGATTAGTAGTAGATCCAAAAGCATTACTTGAAGAGTTAAAATACTTACACGATCGTGGTGTAAGTACTGATAATTTACGTGTAAGTAACCGTGCACATGTTATTTTACCTTACCACTTAAAGCAAGATGAGTTAGAAGAAGCAAGTAAAGGTGATAACAAAATCGGTACAACGAAAAAAGGTATCGGTCCTGCATATATGGATAAAGCTGCTCGTATTGGTATTCGTATGGCTGATCTTTTAGACCGTGAAGCATTTAAAGAGAAGCTTGAGCGCAATTTAGTAGAAAAAAATCGTTTATTTGAAAAAATGTACGATACAGAAGGTTTCACTGTAGAAGAAATTTTCGAAGAGTACTTCGAGTACGGGCAACAAATCGCGCAATATGTATGTGATACATCTGTTGTATTAAATGATGCATTAGATAATAATCACCGTGTATTATTTGAAGGTGCGCAAGGTGTTATGCTTGATATTGACCACGGTACGTACCCATTCGTTACATCTTCTAACCCAATTGCTGGTGGTGTAACAGTTGGAACTGGAGTTGGTCCTGCGAAAGTTACTCGCGTTGTAGGTGTATGTAAAGCATATACAAGCCGCGTTGGTGATGGTCCATTCCCTACGGAGCTTCATGATGAAATTGGTCATCAAATTCGTGAAGTTGGTCGCGAGTATGGAACGACAACTGGTCGTCCACGCCGCGTAGGTTGGTTCGATAGCGTTGTTGTAAGACATGCACGTCGTGTTAGTGGTTTAACGGATCTATCATTAAATTCTATCGACGTTTTAACAGGTATTCCAACTCTTAAAATTTGTGTTGCTTACAAATACAATGGTGAAGTTATTGATGAAGTTCCAGCTAACTTAAACATTTTAGCAAAATGTGAGCCTGTATATGAAGAGCTTCCAGGTTGGGAAGAAGATATTACTGGTGTAAAATCATTAGATGAACTTCCTGAAAATGCACGAAAATACGTAGAACGTGTTTCTGAGTTAACAGGAATTCAAATATCTATGTTCTCAGTTGGACCAGATCGTAACCAAACAAATATTGTTCGTAACGTATACGAAGCTTAATTAATAGTGTTTAGAAAAAACTCATGTCCGCATGAGTTTTTTCTTATTCTTTTATAAAAAAACAAAAAAAGTATTGCAATAAATACAGAATACATGTTATGATACATCTTGTCGTCACGAAAATATGACGTTGGTGAGTATGAGCCATTAGCTCAGTTGGTAGAGCATCTGACTTTTAATCAGAGGGTCGAAGGTTCGAGTCCTTCATGGCTCACCATTTTATTTTTCGTGGCCCGTTGGTCAAGTGGTTAAGACACCGCCCTTTCACGGCGGTAACACGGGTTCGAATCCCGTACGGGTCATGTTTTTTTTTGCTTATTTTTGGTCCCGTGGTGTAGTGGTTAACATGCCTGCCTGTCACGCAGGAGATCGCCGGTTCGACCCCGGTCGGGACCGCCACTTTTGTTTATACCACCATTAGTGGTTTTATATATAGTTTTGGCTCGGTAGCTCAGTCGGTAGAGCAGAGGACTGAAAATCCTCGTGTCGGCGGTTCGATTCCGTCCCGAGCCACTCTCAGGATATTAAGTGGGCCCACTTAATATCCTTTTTATTTATGTAATTTTACAAAACTGAGTAGTTATTTTAAAATAGAACGAGGAGCCTCTAGCAGTTGAAGCTAGAGGTTTTTCTATAGATCGTATAGGATGCCGTGTAAAAGTGGATCATACATGAGTCTATGAGAATAGAGGAGAAAATACTTAAACAAAGGATGCGGTCATATAGGACATACTATGTAAACATCAATATGTTTAGGGATTATTGACCATATTTTTATAAGGAGGAAATAGACGATGATGGGAAAGAAAATTTTAGTAGTTGATGATGAAAAGCCGATTGCAGATATTTTGAAGTTTAACTTAGAAAAAGAAGGTTTTGAAATAGTAATGGCACATGATGGTGATGAAGCAATTGAAAAGGCTAATGAAGAGCAACCAGATATGGTTTTATTAGATATTATGCTACCAGGTAAAGACGGCTTAGAGGTTTGCCGTGAAATACGTAAAAGCTCAGAAATGCCGATTATTATGCTTACAGCAAAGGACTCTGAGATTGATAAAGTATTAGGGCTTGAGCTTGGGGCAGATGATTATGTAACGAAGCCATTTAGTACGAGGGAATTACTTGCTCGTGTGAAGGCGAATTTACGTCGCCATCAACAAGGTGGTGCTGCGGAAAAAGAAGAAAATACAGAAATGGTTATTGGACCAATTGTGATTAATCCAAATGCATATAGTGTAACGAAGCGCGAGGAAAATATCGAGCTTACACATCGTGAATTTGAGTTGCTACATTATTTAGCGAAACATTTAGGACAAGTTATGACACGCGAACATTTATTACAAACAGTTTGGGGTTATGACTATTTTGGAGATGTGCGCACAGTAGACGTTACAGTACGTCGTTTGCGTGAAAAAATTGAAGATAATCCAAGCCATCCTACTTTAATTGTAACTAGACGTGGAGTAGGGTATTACTTGCGTGACCCAGAGCAGGAATAGTATATGAAGAAAGTTGGTTTTTTTCAATCTATTCATTTAAAATTTGTGCTTATATATATGCTATTAATATTAATAGCGATGCAAGTTATTGGAGTATATTTCGTAAGGGAATTAGAGAAGAGCTTAGTACAAGGTTTTAGGGATTCTTTAACGCAGCAAACAAACTTATTATCATATAATTTGAAGCAAGAGTTTAAAAAAAGTTATACAAAAGCAGAAACAGAGTCAACAGATGAAACGATTAAAACGTCAATTCGAAAATTTGCCTCTGATCAGAAGAAAGTTATACAAGAGGTAAGTGTATTTGATTCGCACAGAAAGTTACTGGCTATTTCAGATGAATCAAAGCAGAATAAGGTGAATCGAACATCAACTGATATAGCTGTTCAGCGAGTGTTAGTACAAAAAAAGCCAGAAGTGAAAATTGAGAAGGATGGTAGTACAGGTCATCGTGTTCAAGTTATGCTTACTCCGATTCTAGATGATAACGGTAAGGATGCGCTTGGTGTTATTTACATTGTGGCATCTATGGAAGATGTATATAAACAAATGAAGGATATAAATCAAATTTTTGCTACGGGAACAGTAATTGCTTTATTAGTAACGGCCGTACTTGGGATTTTATTGGCTCAAACAATTACAAGACCAATTTCAGATATGCGGAGACAAGCAATTGAAATGGCAAAAGGAAATTATTCCAGAAAAGTAAAAGTGCATAGCCATGATGAAATTGGACAACTGGCATTATCCTTCAATAATTTATCGAAAAAATTACAACAAGCTCGTTCTTCTACAGAAAGTGAAAGGCGTAAATTATCATCTGTTTTATCACATATGACAGATGGAGTAATTGCTACTGATCGAAAAGGGGATATTATTTTACTAAATGACCCTGCGGAAAAGATGTTAAATGTTTCTCGTGAAACAGCGCTCGATCAATCTGTTTTAGAGGTATTAGGGATACAGGAAGAATTTACGCTCGATCATTTATATGAAGAGCCAGATTCTGTTTTATTAGATTTTAGTACGAGAAATGAACCATATATTTTACGTGCTAGTTTCTCTGTTATTCAAAAAGAAACAGGGAAGGCAAACGGCTTAATTGCTGTACTATATGATGTAACAGAGCAGGAACGTATAGAACGGGAACGCCGTGAGTTTGTGGCAAATGTCTCTCATGAATTAAGGACGCCATTAACGACGATGCGCAGTTATTTAGAGGCACTTACAGATGGAGCATGGCAGGATCCAAATATTGCACCACAATTTTTAACGGTTACACAAGAAGAAACAGAAAGAATGATTAGACTTGTAAATGCGTTGTTACAGCTATCTAAACTGGATAGTACAGAGCATCGTTTAATGAAAGAATGGGTCGACTTTACTGATTTCTTTAATAATATTATTGATCGCTTTGAAATGTCTAAAGAGCAAAATGTAAGTTTCAAACGATCTTTCTCTAAGAAATCTAGATTTATTGATATGGATACTGACAAAATTACTCAAGTGCTGTATAACATTATTTCTAACGCATTAAAGTATTCACCAGAAGGTGGAACAGTAACATATCGTTTACGTGATCGCGGTGATTTATTAGAAATTAGTGTAAGTGACCAAGGAATGGGTATTCCAAAAGAAAACGTTGATAAAATCTTTGAACGTTTTTATCGCGTAGATAAAGCTCGTTCAAGACAAATGGGTGGTACGGGACTTGGATTAGCAATTGCAAAAGAAATGATTGAGGCACATGGTGGCTCTATTTGGGCGAAGAGTGAAGAAGGAAAAGGGACAACTATTTATTTCACGTTACCAATGGCAGCAGATGAAGAGGACGATTGGGAATGAGTATGGAAAACTTTAAAACAATAGTTTTAATTAACCTAGTTGTAATTAGCCTATTTCTTACTTTTAATCTATGGACGTATGTGCCAGATTCTACATCCATGCAAAACGCGAAATTTGTACAGGGGAATGAAGGAATGAACCAAACTAAAATTTCCGATGTTGTCCGTCCTACTTCTATCATCGTGCATAAAGATAAAAATCATTATGGGAGCAGAAGAGAGGCAGATATAGAATCAATCTATAAGCCCCTGGAAGTAGGGGAACTACATGATTTTAGAGAGATATCAATCACTAAGGGTGATTTCCTTTCATATGTGCATGGTGAAGGGAAAGTTGAACTTGTTTTCCCTACCGATATCCCATTTGATGCAGTTAAATCCATGTTTAACATGAAAGAGAAAAGTACAGATAAGCCTAAACATTTTAATCGTATTCTTCTTGATCCTTCTAGAAGTAAGGATCAAGAAATTAAAATTAACTTTGTTTCTGATGGTGATAACTTTAAAATATACGAGGCAAAATTAAGTGGCTTGTATTTAAAAGATATTGTAAATGCCCAAAATCAATTTATAGTATCAGCAAAACCTTATTTTGATTATCAACTCAATGATATGAAAAAATTATTTTTACCAGATGGAACGACAGAGTTAAGCAATATAACATATATTTCATCTAATTTAGCAGTTGATACGTTTAAGAATGCTCTGTTTAGTGATCCTCGTTATTTAAGTCCGATTACCGAGATGTCGAAAGAAACATTTACAGATGGTATTAGATCCATGGAAATTGAAAACGATCGTCACATGCTAAAGTATAAAAACTCTTCTGTCTTAACTGAGAAAACGATAGATAATTTAATGCTTTTACAAAAAAGCTTTGAATTTGTAAGTGGTCACAGTGGGAGTTTGGATTCATATCGTTTGGACTATATGAATAAAGGAGAGACAGTATTTCGCTTAAATGAAGATGGATATCCAGTATTCAATGCAGATGGATTAGCGGAATTAAGACAAGTATGGGGATCAGAAGAAGTAATGGAATATGAAAGACCGTTGCTGTCTTTAAATACTAAAGGTATAGAACAGAAGGTTACTCTTCCGTCAGGGCATGTTGTAATAGCATCCCTAGAAAATAATCCAGAGATAAAGAAACAAGTAATTAAGGATATTGGCATTGGATACAAGTTATCACTAGATGGGCAAGTGGTTCGACTACAACCAATTTGGTATGTAAAGCTTGTTGAAGATGAAACAGGTAAACAGAAAATCTATGAGTGGAGTGAGGGAGGACTAAATGGATTGGGATCGGATTAAAACCATATTTATTGTGACCTTTTTTGTTTTGGACCTCTTTCTCATTTTCCAATTCATTCAAAAGCAAGATAGTAATCAATTGGAGCTTATTGCAGAAACAAAGATAGATCAAGAATTAAAAGCAAATAAAATTACGATGGGAAATATCCCTAAAGAACCGAAAAAAGAGTCATTTATTAGAGCGGAAAATAAAGCCTTTAAAGAAGAAGACATACAGTCTTTGAAAAATCAAACGGTGCATATACAAAATATGTACAAGATAGAAAGTAAGCTAAAAGAGCCTTTTTTAAATACGAAATCATTATCAAAAGATAAGTATAATGAATTTTTGAAGAACTATGTATTGGATGGACAAAAGTATGAATTTGGAGCGGTGAAAGACTCTAAAATTTATTTCTTCCAAAAATATAAAGATAAGCCTATTTTCTATAATAATCAGGCGATGATTGTTGTGGAATTAAATGAAAAAAATGAACTTGTTTCATATACGCAGACAATGCTAACTGATTTAAAAGAAATGGGCGAAGGTGAAAAAACGAAAGAGCAAGAAATTATTACGGCTCAAACAGCTTTAGAAAATTTGTATTTAAAAAATAAAATTCATGGAAATACGCATGTTAAAGAAGCGCAAATTGGTTATGCCACTCTTACCGCATCTACTTCTAATAACCAAGTACTTGCTCCAACGTGGAATTTAAAAACGGAGCAGAAGCAGGACTTCTTTGTGAATGCAATTGAAGGACAAGTTATGGAATTAGGAGAAAAGGAAAATCAAGTGGTTGATGAACATACTGGAGTGAGAAAGAATGGGGTTGCATTTTAGCGTACTTGCAAGTGGAAGTACAGGAAATATGCTATACGTAGGAACCGATGAAAAAAAATTACTAGTCGACGCAGGTTTAAGTGGTAAAGCAACAGAGGCTTTATTTAAACAAGCAGAACTAAATATAAATGATGTATCAGGTATTCTTGTAACGCATGAGCATAGTGATCATATTAAAGGATTAGGTGTATTGGCACGTAAATATGATTTACCTGTTTATGCGAATGAGAAAACATGGAATGCAATGGAACATTTAATAGGAAATATCCCAACTGAACAAAAGTTTATTTTCTCAGTTGGTGATGTGAAAACATTTGGTGATATTGAAGTCGAGTCATTTGGAGTTTCTCATGATGCGGCAGAACCGATGTTTTATGCTTTCCATAACAATAATAGGAAATTAGCGCTTATTACAGATACGGGATACGTAAGTGACCGTATGAAGGGCGTTATTAAGGGAGCTAATGCTTTTGTATTTGAAAGTAATCATGATGTAGAAATGCTTCGTATGGGACGTTATCCATGGAGCATTAAACGACGTATTTTAAGTGACGTTGGGCATGTTTGTAATGAGGATGCTGCATTAGCGATGGCAGATGTAATTACAGATGAGACAAAGCATATTTATTTAGCCCATTTAAGCTTAGATAATAACATGAAAGAACTAGCGCGTATGTCAGTATCACAAGTACTAGAGGAAAAAGGATTTGGAGTGGGTGAATCCTTTGAAATTCACGATACAGATCCAAAAATGCCTACAAAAATTCAATACGTATAATTCTTCATTTTAGTAAACAATAAAGGTGAATATAGTTGTTTTCAGGAAGATAGGTGAACAAATATGTCCTTTATTGATGAAGAAAGTTATCGTATGAAACGTGCAGGAAAAAAGAAGCACAAAGGTATAGTTCTTTCGAGTATAGCGGGAACAATTGTAGGAGCTTCTTTATTTGCGTTTGGAGCGCCTTTATTTTCAAATTCTGCTGATACGCTTCCGCAAGCTGAAGCAAGCGGAAGTAATATGGCTGAAGCTCAAGGGATTAAACAGATTAGCTTTGTAGATGCTGTTGATCGTGCATCTGAAGCTGTTGTGGGTGTTATTAACATTCAACGAGATAACTTTTCAGAGGCAGATTCAGAGGCCGGTACAGGATCAGGAGTAATTTATAAAAAGACAGATGGTCAAGCTTATATTGTAACGAATAATCATGTTGTAGCTGGAGCGAATCGTATTGAAGTAAGTCTAAGTGATGGTAAGAAGGTTCCTGGAAAAGTATTAGGAACCGATGTAGTCACAGATTTAGCTGTATTAGAAATAGATGCAAAGCATGTGAAAAAAATAATTGAAATTGGCGATTCTAATACTGTTCGCAGAGGAGAGCCAGTCATTGCGATTGGAAACCCACTTGGACTGCAATTTTCTGGAACAGTTACACAAGGTATTATTTCAGCTACTGAACGTATTGTCCCTGTAGATTTAGATCAAGATGGACATTATGATTGGCAAGTAGAAGTGTTACAAACAGATGCAGCGATTAATCCGGGGAATAGTGGCGGTGCGCTTGTAAATGCAGCAGGACAATTAATTGGTATTAATTCAATGAAAATTGCTGCAAAAGAAGTAGAAGGAATCGGCCTTGCTATTCCGGTGACTAGAGCTGTTCCGATTATGAATGAACTTGAGAAGTATGGAAAAGTAAGAAGACCTTATATTGGGATTGAACTTAGGTCATTAAATGAAATTCCAAACTATTATTGGTCAAAAACATTACATTTACCAGGTACTGTAACAGAGGGAGTTTGTATTTTGGATGTGAAAAGTCCTTCGCCAGGTGCGGATGCTGGTTTAAGAGAACATGATGTTATTGTGGCGGTAGATGGAAAACCGATTCGCGATATTATTGGATTCCGTACGGCCTTATATGATAAGGAAATTAATGATAAAATGACTCTTACGTTTTATCGTGGTACAAAAAGAGTAACAACAACAGTGAAATTAGGCATTCAAAAGTATTAAAAACAGGAGGGCCTACCTCCTGTTTTCTATTGTAGAAAAGTGAGGTGTAGAAAATGAATTTACCTTGTTGTTTAGAACATGTTGAATTAGCGTTAGATATTATTGTGGATGAGTGTGAAGTCGCACCAGTTATCAACAATGTGGATAACTTAGAAAAAGAGAAAAAAACATGTGAATTTTGTCAAAATGAGGCGACATATGTTGTATCGAACACAGATTCTCACACAATATGTGGGTAGTATTTGTGGATATGTGGATAAGTTTTGTGGATAACATGTTTGTAAGGTGGAGGATACGTGTGAATATCTCGATTATTTCAATTGGGAAATTAAAAGAAAAATATTTGAAACAAGGTATAGCAGAATACTTAAAACGATTATCTGCATACGCAAAAGTAGAAGTAATTGAATTACCTGATGAAAAGGCGCCAGAAAATTTAAGTGAAGCAGAAATGTTAATTGTAAAGGAAAAAGAAGGTATACGTATACTCGATAAAATTTCTGATGACACGCATGTGATTGCATTAGCTATAGAAGGAAAGCAAAAGTCATCAGAAGAATTTGCGGTAAGTCTAGATCGCCTTGCTACATACGGAAAGAGTAAAGTCGCATTTGTAATTGGTGGATCACTTGGACTAAGCTCAGAAGTGATGAAGCGTTCAAATGAATCACTTTCTTTTTCAAAGATGACATTACCACACCAATTAATGCGATTAGTGTTGCTTGAGCAAGTCTATAGAGCGTTTCGGATTAATCGTGGAGAACCGTATCATAAGTAATGTATTCTATGTAAAACACTGATATTATCATATTTATTTTATTATGCCTATAATTGGAGGCTATGTGAATGGTAAGTGATCAGACGAGATATTCTAGACTCGCAAATATAACAAAAATAATAAATACGAAATTAGAACTACGTGACGTATTGCAGCGTGTGACAATGGCGATATCAGAGGAAATTGTTAGGTGCGATGCTGTTGGAATTTATTTACCCCAGGAAGATGGAACATTTAGAGGGTTTGCAGGAAAACCAGAGACTATAAATGGCGTAACGCTCGATACTCAAGTAATTGATCCTGAAATAGACTTACTGGCAAAAGAGGTTATTGAAACGAAAAAAACCATCTATATTCCTGATACCTCAAAGGATCATCGACCAGATCCGAGACCGGTTAATGCATTCAAAATTAAGTCCTTATTAGCTTTGCCTATCTCATTTGGGCAAGAGTTATTTGGTCTAGTTTTTTTATTTGATTATGGAATTCCGATGAACTTAACAGATTCAGAAATTCAAAGTGTTGAAGCTTATGTAAATATGGCTGCGGTTGCAATTCAAAACACAAATAATTTAAAACAAAAGGAAAACCTTATTGCTGAGAAGCAGCTGTTACTAAATGTTACACGTGATTTATCAATGTGTTCCTCGATACAGGAGAGTTTTGATAAATGCTTTTTTTACCTAGAACAGATTTTAGAGAGTAAAAATATGACTGCCCATCTTCTAGATCCGCTAGATAAAACAACAATTAAAACAACGAAATTAAGTAAGGGCTGTCATTGGACAGAAGCGGATTGGACAGAGAAAAGCTATGAAGCCAAGATTCAAGAAGTTATTCAAACAAAAAATATAGATAGTAAGGGTCTATTGATGATTCCATTGGTTTCAATTGGAGAAGTATTAGGGGTAATCGTCGTTGGCAAAGAAGGAAAAGCTCACAATTATGATCATTCTCAACTTCAACTAGCAAAATCTATCGTTGATGCCACAGCCCCTACGTTTTCGAATTTGTCATATATGGATCAACTAGAAAGCATAGTGGAAGAGCGAACGAGAGAGCTAGCTGCTGCTAATGAAAAAGTTACAAGTGTGATTGAATGTATTACGGATGGATTTTTTATTTTAAATAATAAATGGGAATTTACGTACGTAAATAAGCACCAATATTTTCCGCAAAGAAAAACAGCAAAAGATGTATTAGGAAAGAATATATGGGATGTTTTCCCGAGTGAAATCGACACAGTTATGTATAAGGAATTTCATCGTGCGATGTCAGAGCGAACTACAGTTCATTTCGAATTTCTTTCTACTGCAGATGAATATTGGCACGAAGTTATTGCATACCCGTATGATGATGGTATTTGTTGTATTTTTAAAAACATAACGGAAAAAAAGAAATATGAACAGGAATTGAAAAGATTATCCAACATAGATTTAATAGGGCAAATGGCAGCAGGTATCAGCCATGAAATTAGAAATCCAATGACAACAGTACTAGGATTTTTACAGTTATTAAAAGAAGAGAATACCTATGAGAAACATAATAAGTACTTTCATTTAATGATTGAAGAACTTAACCGTGCCAATTCTATTATTACTGAATTTCTCTCAATGGGTAATACAAGGAAATCGGATTTGCAGATGTTAGATTTAAATTCAATTATCCGCGATATTATTCCTTTAATAAAGATTGATACGTACAATCAAAATAAATATATTCAAGTCGATACAAATGACATTCCAGAATTACTTTTAAATCGTAATGAAATACGGCAATTATTAATGAATCTATATCGTAATGGCTTAGAAGCGATGAATACAGGGAAAGTTCTAACCATTAGCACTTACAAGGAAGGTCAAAATTGTGTGGTGCTTGCAGTGCGGGATCAAGGAAAAGGTATCAGGCCTGAAGTATTAGAGAAACTGGGTACGCCGTTTTACACGACCAAAGATAATGGAACTGGATTGGGGTTAGGTGTATGTTATGCCATTGCTGCCCGCCATAATGCAAAAATAGAAATTCAAACAGGATCGGAAGGCACTACCTTTTTTGTTAAATTTAATTATGAAAATAATAAAAAATAACCTTATTTAGAATAGTTACGATGAACCGTATCATAAATAAATTTATTCTTTGCATATAAAAGGATAAAAAGACCATTGGACAAAAATTACCGATGGTCTTTTAAATATTATTAGATGGTATGTAGATTTCCTAAAATAAGTATGTTTCTATTTCCATAAAAATATGCTGTAATATGAAGAGGAAAAAGTATAAGTAGTTAGAGAAGTGAGGAATTAAAGGTGAAGAAGTTTAAGAAGTTTTACTTGGAGATTACGAGTGTATGTAATCTTGCGTGTAGCTTTTGTCCGCCGACGGAAAGGCAGAAGCAATTCATTTCTGTGGAGGATTTTGCTAAAAGATTAGACCAAATTAAACCTCACACAGACTACATTTATTTGCACGTGAAGGGTGAGCCGTTGCTCCACCCGAAAATAGATCAACTATTAGACTTAAGTCATGAAAAAGGGTTTAAAGTTAATATTACAACGAACGGAACGTTAATTAATAAGAGAAGACATAGGCTGTTAAATAAGCCTGCGTTAAGACAAATGAATTTTTCACTGCATAGTTTTGATGGACATCCAGGTTCGCAAGATAAAGAGGGCTATGTAAGGAGTATACTTTCCTTCATTAGGGAAGCGACAAGTCAATCAGATTTAATTGTATCGTTAAGGTTATGGAATTTAACTCAGGATAATAAAACGAATGCTGAAATCCAGAAAAATAGAGAGTTATTATCTATAATTGAAAATGAATTTGATCTATCTTATCAAATTGAAGAGAAGCTTACACCAGGAAAAGGTATAAAAATTGCAGAACGTGTCTTTATTAATCAAGACTATGAATTCCAGTGGCCAGCATTACATGAAGAAGAGGATGATGGGAAAGGATTCTGTCATGGACTTCGTAATCAAGCGGGTATTTTAGCGAATGGAACAGTTATTCCTTGTTGTTTAGATGGTGAAGGGATTATTAACCTTGGGAATATTAATAATGATTCATTTTCTAACATTATCGAAGGTGAAAGAGCAACAAACATTGTCGATGGATTTTCGAAAAGAGTTGCGGTTGAAGAGCTTTGCAGGAAATGTGGATATCGCAAACGGTTTGGGAAGTAAATATGAAATAAGCCCTCATAAAGCGAGGGTTTATTTTTTATACTTGATAAGAATGCTCTAATTTATCAATTAATGAACCAACGTAAGAAACAGCTTTACGGATTGCATCTGGTTTTGACATATCTACTCAGGCATGTTTCATTGTACCACCAGCGATCAATAGCAGGTTGTCCTTCCTCTTTAATCATTTGAGCTACTGCAGTGGATGCAGTGTGTGCTGCCTTTTTTGTAGTATTTCTAGTAACGATTTACGGAAAGGTTCAAGTTTTGTTTCTTCAGTTAAATATTTTTCAATTGTTCCTTCGCCGAATGAGAGGATTTCATTATGAATAAAGGATAGTGCAGTATGTACTTTCGTCCATAAAGCAGCAATTTTGGAAGAGTTCGCTTGAATACTTGGATTTGTACGATCAGTAGATTCTTTTAAATTTGCATATGAGTACAGTTTTGTTAACGTCATTAAAAGTTCTTCTTCTAAAAGTAGGCAATTTAATAAAGTATGGGAGCTAGTATGTAAATGTCCTTTAAATGAATCAAGTTTCTGTATATCATTTTCCAATGCGTTTAATGCAGTATGCTATTCGGCATCAGAATTATACAAATCGGATAAATCCCATGTTAGTTCAGCAGGTACCTCTGCGCAATTAAGACGATTTTCTATTACATTTTTCAAGTCGTATATACTCCTTCTTAAGACTATCTAAAAATATAATGATAAAAAATTCAGTTAAATTAAATTTTTTTTCATTTTTATATACAAAAAAGAAGGACAAGCATGAAAATACTTGTCCTTCAAGTTAATTTAAGAATTAATATACTTTGTCACCATTGAAAATCGAGTTTTTCACGACAACATAATCTACAGTACGAATAGCATCTAATTTTGTTCCACCAGCGTAAGAGATAGAAGATTGAAGATCTTGTTCCATTTCGATTAACGTATCTTCTAAAGAACCTTTATGCTCAACGAACATTTTCTTACCTTCAACGTTTTTCTTCTCACCCTTTTGGAATTCAGAAGCAGAACCGAAGTATTCTTTATAAAGTTTGCCATCTCTTTCAATTGTTTCCCCTGGAGACTCTTCGTGACCAGCGAATAGAGAACCGATCATGACCATAGTTGCCCCAAATCGAATAGATTTAGCTACGTCGCCGTGTGTACGAATACCACCATCAGCGATAATTGGTTTACTTGCAGCTTTTGCACACCAGCGAAGTGCAGCTAGCTGCCAACCACCAGTTCCGAAGCCTGTTTTAATTTTAGTAATACAAACTTTACCAGGTCCAATACCAACTTTTGTTGCATCGGCACCAGCATTTTCTAATTCTCTTACCGCTTCTGGAGTTCCAACGTTTCCAGCGATAACGAAGCTCTCTGGTAAATGTTTTTTAATATGTTGAATCATGTTGATCACAGCATTAGAATGACCGTGTGCGATATCAATCGTGATATATTCAGGTGTCAGTTGCTCAGCAGCTAATTGTTGTACGAATTCATATTCGTCCTCTTTTACACCAACGCTGATAGAAGCGATTAATCCACGTGATTGCATATCTCTAATGAATGAGATTCGTTTCTCTGGTTGGAAACGATGCATGATATAAAAGTAGTTATTCTCAGCTAAATAAGTTGCAATTCTTTCATCAATAATCGTTTGCATATTTGCAGGTACGACAGGTAATTTAAATTTATGTTTTCCTAAAGTGACAGTTGTATCACATTCAGAGCGGCTATTTACAATACATTTTGCAGGAATTAATTGAATATCTTCATAGTCGAATACGTTTTCCATCATTTACACCCCTAAAATACGAATATTTTATTTTTATTAATTAAAAATGTTCGTCCATAGGATAATTTACATTATTTTTATTAAGAAGTCAAAGAATTTCTTAACATTTTTTGAAAAAGTAGATTTTATACCTGAAAAATAACGTTAAAAACGAATTTAAAACGTTTTTTTATTTTTATTGTTCGTTTATGAAAAAGGTTGAAAAATTAAGATAATTACACAAGGTTGTATGTATTCTTTTTATTTTTTTGGAGTGGATGTAGGATACTATGAAAAGGTTAATGCTAACAATGCAAGCAAAAGATGTTATCAAGTAGTTGAACAATATATGAAATGAAAAGGTTTGTTTCTATATAAAAAGATGAATCTGGCATGATTCACCTTTTTATGTGAGGTTTCAAGTATAATAAGTAGGGTGATAGTAACGTATACAAAAGATAAAAAAGAAAATAATACAGAATAAAATGAGGTTAATATATGAGTAAAAAAAGTTTTTCTGATTATAAATTAAGTAAGGAAATTGTAAGGGCACTTACTGGGTTAGGGTATGATCATCCAACAGAAGTACAAGGTGAGGTTATTCCAGTTGCATTACAAAAGAAGGATCTTGTTGTGAAATCCCAGACTGGAAGTGGAAAAACAGCTTCATTTGGTATTCCACTTTGTGAAATGGTGGAGTGGGAAGAGAATAAACCACAAGCATTAGTTTTAACACCAACGAGAGAGCTTGCGGTACAGGTAAAAGAAGATATTACAAATATAGGTCGATTCAAAAGGATTAAGGCTGCGGCAGTTTATGGGAAATCTCCATTTGCACGTCAAAAATTAGAATTAAAGCAAAAGACACATATTGTAGTTGGTACTCCTGGTCGTGTGTTGGATCATATTGAGAAGGGTACCCTTTCTTTAGAGTGTTTGAAGTATTTAGTTATTGATGAAGCAGATGAGATGCTAAATATGGGCTTTATCGATCAAGTAGAGGCAATTATTGATGAATTACCTAAAAAAAGAATGACGATGTTATTTTCAGCAACACTTCCAGAAGATGTTGAGAAATTGTCTCGTACATATATGAATTCACCAATTCATATTGAAATTAAAGCAGCTGGGATTACGACGGATAAAATTGAACATACTCTTTTTGAGGTGATAGAAGACGAGAAGCTTTCACTACTTAAAGATGTAACAACGATTGAGAATCCTGATAGTTGTATTATTTTCTGTCGTACACAAGAAAATGTAGATCATGTATATAGACAATTAAAACGAGCTAACTATCCTTGTGACAAAATACATGGTGGTATGGTACAAGAAGATCGTTTTGAAGTCATGGATGATTTTAGAAAAGGAAAATTCCGTTATTTAGTAGCAACAGATGTAGCTGCGAGAGGAATTGATATTGATAATATTACACATGTTATTAATTATGATATTCCACTTGAAAAAGAAAGCTACGTACATCGTACTGGAAGAACGGGACGAGCTGGAAATAGTGGAAAAGCTATTACATTTATAACACCATATGAAAATAGATTTTTAGAAGAGATTGAGGAGTATATTGGATTTGAAATTCCAAAGGCAATTGGACCTTCAAAAGAAGAAGTTATGAAAGAGAAAGCTGCATTTGAAGAAAAGATACATGCTAAACCAATTATAAAGAAAGATAAAAATGCAGATATCAACAAAGGCATTATGAAGCTGTACTTTAATGGCGGGAAGAAAAAGAAAATTAGGGCGGTAGATTTCGTCGGTACAATTGCTAAAATTAAAGGTGTTACAGCAGAAGATATAGGTATTATTACGATACAAGATAATGTTTCTTACGTTGAAATATTAAATGGAAAAGGACCACTCGTCTTGAAAGTCATGAAGACTACAACGATTAAAGGGAAACAACTAAAAGTTCATGAAGCAATTAAGTAAATAAAAAACTATCCACTTTAATAGGTGGATAGTTTTTTATTTATGATTCTTTTAAATCATCCACTAGTTGCTCCGCTAAACGTCTATACATATTACTCATAGTGACGAAGGATGTTAGTAGTAGAAATTTTTCTAGCTTTGTATCTTCTAAGGAAGAAATCTCATTTACTTCTGTAACACGGTTATTTACGTCTTGTTTAAAGCTTTCGACATTGCTTTCAGTAAGAGCAAGATAATTTTTGTATAACGTATTTAATTCGAATGAATCATCATTTAATAAGGAGTCATTTATAGTTTCTAATGAACTTTTTATGTCGTTAATGGAGAGAGCTCCCTTTAATTGATAAATTAGGCTAATTAAAATCATATGCTCTTTTGAATACTTTTTATTTTTGATAGGGATGAATAGTTTCCCTTTTGCGTAATTATTAATCATCGTTTTTGTTAATACTTTTTCATCATCAGTTCTCGTTGTATCTGCATAAGTATTCTCAAATAGTTGGACAACTTGGTCTACATATAAGTCAACATTTGGAATATCCTCAAGTTTAATGTTTTTTTCTAAATGTAATGTCTTAAGTAATTCATTTATATTTTCCACGTAGAATCCCTCACTTTTATAACTTAGTGGAACTTAATGTTTAATATATCTTTAAATATGGTATTACGAAACAAATGAATTGTAAATGTTGACCTCAAAAAGAAATGTGTATATAATTACATGTAGTTATCAAAACTACATGTAATTATATGAGGGGTGTTATTATGAATGCTTATGTAAGGGAACCAGTTAATGCATTTACTCACTTAGGTGGAGCGATATTATCATTTATTGCGTTATTAGCTATGCTTGTGAAAGTTTCTATCAAGATGCCATCATTTGCCGCAATTACAGCTGTTATTTTATTTGGTATTGGAATGATGGTCCTTTATACGGCGTCAGCTGTATATCATAGTGTTGTGGCCAATGAACGTGTTATTTACTTCTTTAGGAAGCTAGATCATTCTATGATTTTTATATTAATTGCAGGTACATATGCACCCTTTTGCTTAATTACATTAAATTCAGCAAGTGGTTTACTATTATTTTGTTTAGTCTATGCAACTGCGATTTGTGGCATTGTATTTAAAATGTTTTGGTTTAATTGTCCAAGATGGTTATCGACAGCAATTTATATTACGATGGGTTGGTTAATTGTTTTATTCTTTGCACCGTTAGCTGAGAATTTAAGTACAGGAGGCATTATTTTCTTAGTACTTGGGGGCATTTTTTATACAATTGGTGGATTTATTTATGGAACAAAGCCAAAATGGTTAGAGTTTAAATATATGGGGCATCATGAAATTTTTCATGTTTTTGTATTATTAGGTAGTCTTGCGCATTTTCTAAGTGTATATTGTTACGTAATTTAATAAAAAAACGCCACATAATAAAAATTATGTGGCGTTTTTTTATTACCCAATTAGAATCGTATATGTTATAAAATTATTATGGGATAAAATGTAAGTTTCTGTGTTCGCATGTTAAACATAGGATAAGAAATATGTGATATACTTTGAGAAGTTTATAATGAATGAAATATGGAGGACTATAATTATGGCAATACTTGTAACAGGTGGAGCAGGATATATTGGTAGTCATACATGTGTAGAATTACTAAATAGCGGTTACGAAGTTATAGTAGTGGATAATCTTTCGAATAGCTCGGTAGAATCTATAAATCGAGTAAAAGAAATAACAGGAAAACAATTTAAGTTTTATAAAGAAGATGTTTTAAATCGCGAAGCGCTTGACGCAATTTTTGAAGAAAATTCAATTGAAGCAGTTATTCACTTTGCAGGATTTAAAGCTGTAGGGGAGTCAGTAGCGATTCCATTAACATATTATCATAACAACATTACAAGCACGTTAGTGCTATGTGAAGTAATGCAGAAACATAATGTAAAGAAGATAATCTTTAGTTCATCTGCAACTGTATATGGTATCCCGGAAACGTCACCGATTACGGAGGAGTTTCCATTAAGTGCAACAAATCCATATGGTCAAACGAAATTAATGATTGAGCAAATTATGCGTGATGTAGCATTTGCAGATGCAGAATGGAGTATCGCATTACTTCGCTATTTCAATCCATTTGGTGCACACGAAAGTGGGCGTATCGGAGAAGATCCAAATGGAATCCCAAATAACTTAATGCCATATGTAACGCAAGTAGCGGTAGGTAAGTTAAAAGAATTAAGCGTATTCGGAAATGACTATCCAACGAAAGATGGAACAGGAGTCCGTGATTACATCCATGTTGTGGACTTAGCAAATGGTCACGTAAAGGCGCTTGAGAAAGTACTGAGTACAACAGGAGTAGATGCTTATAACCTGGGCACAGGCATGGGCTATAGTGTACTAGAGATGGTTGAAGCGTTTGAAAAAGTTTCGGGCAAGAAAGTTCCTTATAAAATTACAGAGCGTCGCCCAGGTGATGTGGCAGTATGTTTTGCTGATGCATCGAAAGCAAAGCGTGAATTAGGCTGGGAGGCAACACGCGGATTAGAAGAAATGTGTGCTGACTCTTGGAAATGGCAATCAAATAATAAAAATGGCTATTTAGAAGTTTAAGGATGAATATAAAAAAATGACCTTTGCATAAAAGCAAGAGGTCATTTTTTATATTCATTTTCTACTAAGTTTATTAGCGAACCTAGAAAAGAACGTTCGCTGTTTTAAATGATATGATTTTACAATATCTTATGCTAGAAGGTAGTAGAATGAGATAGAGTAATGTATTATTTTATTAATTTTTTATGGGAATTGAAAGCGTATTATTGAAATGTATTCCAACACTTGTATCATTGCTAGAGTACGTTTATAATCAAGGAATCCTAGTTCATGTTTTGATAGGATTATTTATTATTGAAAGCGTTTTAAGTTCACTCCTTTTTTTGAGGTAGGAGGTCTGACTTATTTAGATGAAAAATTATGTATGTAGTTTTAAATGGGAAGAAAAATAATATAAGTATCATTTTATAGTGTGGGGAGGTTAAAAGTGTGAAAGGTAAAGATTTTCACACGAATATATATGGGTTATGTAGGATTATTACTTTCAGGGGCAGCTTTATTTTTAAATAGTCTTGTTATATTAGGGAAAGCAGAGATGAAAAGTGCGGGTGTTTTTAATTTATTTGTGGGTGCACTACAAATTATTATTCCGTTTTATTTGATTATGATTTCTGACCAAAGCAATTGGACAGTGTATTCATATGCGGCTACTTTCTTATTTGGATTAACTTATTTATATGTAGGTGTTACTTTTATAAAAGGAATGGATAGTAGTGGTCTAGGATGGTTTTGTATTTGGGTAGCAATTATAGCCTTATTCTATATGGTTGTTTCATTTGTTCAATTCCATGATGTTGTTAATGCGTTAACGTGGTTTATGTGGGCATTACTTTGGTATTTATTCTTTGTATTAAATACACAAAAGAAGAACATTAATCAATATCTTGGAAGGATTGCCTTCGTACAATCATGGGTAACATTGACTTTACCTTCACTCTTTTATTTTATGGGAGTGTGGGGAGAGGGATTCGTATATGAATTATGGGTTTATGTATCTGTAATTTCTATTTTATACTTCTGTTATTGTATTTATAAATATCGAGTACGTTAATATATTATCTGTATAAAGGCATGGAATCGTTAAACGAATTCCATGCTTTTTATATGTTAGCACTTATAATAGAGAGGTAGTATTTTACAATTTGCTAAAGTGGGGATGATGAAGTTGAAAAAAGTATTGGTGCTAGGGGGAACAAGATTTTTTGGTAAACATTTAGTAGAAGCACTTTTGCAAGAGGGGCACGATGTAACGATTGCGACGAGAGGAATTACGGAAGATTCTTTTGGCAGTAGAGTAAAAAGACTTATTGTAGATAGGGAAGATGAAAAACAACTAGCAGAGCGTCTAGGAGATAAAAGTTATGATATTGTATACGATAATTTATGCTATAGCTCGAATGCAGCGAAGGTAATATGTGAAGTGTTACGAGGGAAAACGAAGAAATATGTTATGACATCTTCAATGGCCGTCTATGAACCTGCCCTAAGCTTATCAGAAGAAGACTTTAATCCGTACGAGTATGCAATCGCGTATGGAGATAGGAATGACTTCAATTATGGTGAAGGAAAGAGATTAGCTGAAGCCGTTGTATTTCAACATGCAACATTCCCGGTCGTTGCAGTGCGTTTTCCAGTTGTTATTGGAGAAAATGATTATACGAAAAGGTTACAATTTTACGTTGAATGTATTGTGAACCAAAAACCTATCGTTGTGGATCATGTAGATGGAACTTTGTCATTTATACATGAAAAAGAGGCAGGAGAGTTTCTAGCTTGGTGCGGAATGGCAAATGTGAGAGGACCAATTAACGCCTGTAGTAACGGAGTAGTTTCTATGGAAGAAATTATTCATTTCATAGAAGAGAAGACAGGAATAAAAGCACTCATTCAGAAAGCTGGGGGAAATATAGCTCCTTATAATGAGGTAACTAACTGTACGTTACATAATGGAAAGGCTCGTGAATTCGGATTTTTGTTCCGAGAGCTGAAACTAGAAATAAAAAATATTTTAAAACATTATATAAATACAATGAAGTAATCATAAATCCCCCGGTGGCAATCCGGGGGATTCTGGAGGATTTCGACAATACTGATTTTACATTACCAAATTTACCTTATACGTACGACTAATGTTTTTGTGATTGAATTGCTTGTAAATACTTCTCGTTTACTTGGTCCCAGTTTACTGTATGCCACCAGTTGGTAACAAACTCTGGGCGCCTATTTTGATACTTTAAATAATAAGCATGTTCCCATACATCAATTACGAGTAAGGGGATTTTCCCTTCTTGCAAAGGCGTATCTTGATTTGGTGTACTCATAACAGAGAGTTCCTCACCGTCAAGAACAAGCCATCCATAGCCACTTCCAAAACGACTAATAGCTGCTTTGGAAAGTTGATCTTTTAAGTTGTCAAAGGTATTGAAATAATAATCAATTACTTTTGCAACGTCTCCATTAGGCTCACCGCCACCTCGTGGGCTCATCACTTCCCAAAAAAGACTATGACAATAGTGACCACCACCGTTATTTCGTACAGCTGTAACAATTTCCTTCGGTAAAGCATCTAAATTACATAGCAATTCTTCTAAAGATTTATTATGTAATTCAGTATAATTTTCTAAAGTAGCATTTAAATTGTTTACGTATGTCGCATGGTGCTTTCCATGATGAATGGCAAGTGTATTGCTATCAATATGTGGCTCTAGTTCATCATAGTCATATGAAAGCTTTGGCAATTGAAATGAAGACATAACATTCCCTCCTTTCGACTTAAAAAGTTGGTCTAGGTAAAAATACTTTACCTGAGTCAAAAATACACCCATTTTCCATATAAGTCAATAGTAATTCCATTAATTTTCTGAAAAATATTACAATAAAAGTAACACTCTCACTTTCATTTGTGACTCCTATCCTTTTTGCTTATACTGTAAAGTAGCAGGGTTTTGTTGAAATAGAAGGAGATTGTTTATGAGTAAAACGAAACAATTAATAGAGGAAGCAAGTAATTTTATTACGATTTGTTATAAGGAGCTTCATAAAGAACAATTGATAGAAGAACGTATAAAAGAAATTCAAATTGAGATAGAGAAGACAGGGACATATGAGCATACATTTGAAGAACTTGTTCATGGTTCACGAATGGCATGGCGTAACAGTAATAGATGTATTGGAAGACTATTTTGGAGTAAGATGCACATATTAGATGCGCGCGAAGTAAATGATGAAGAGGGTGTATATAATGCATTAATTCATCATATTAAATATGCAACGAACGACGGAAAAGTTAAACCAACCATTACGATTTTTAAGCAATATCAAGGTGAAGAAAATAATATAAGAATTTATAATCACCAATTGATTCGATATGCAGGATATAAAGCAGAAACGGGAGTGATTGGTGATTCTCATTCCGCTACATTTACGGACTTTTGTCAGGAGCTTGGTTGGCAAGGAGAAGGTACGAATTACGATGTATTGCCACTTGTGTTTTCTATAGATGGAAAAGCGCCTATATATAAAGAAATTCCGAGAGAAGAAGTAAAAGAAGTGCCAATTGAACACCCGGAATACCCTATTTCATCACTTGGAGTAAAATGGTATGGTGTTCCAATGATTTCAGATATGCGTTTAGAAATTGGCGGTATTTCTTATACAGCCGCTCCGTTCAATGGATGGTATATGGGAACAGAAATTGGGGCGCGCAACTTAGCAGATCATGATCGTTATAATTTACTTCCGGCTGTTGCGGAGATGATGGATTTAGATACATCGAGAAACGGTACCTTATGGAAAGATAAGGCGCTAATTGAGTTAAATATTGCCGTACTACACTCCTTTAAAAAACAAGGAGTTAGTATTGTTGATCACCATACTGCTGCACAACAATTTCAGCAATTTGAGAAGCAAGAAGCTGCTTGTGGTCGTGTTGTAACAGGTAATTGGGTATGGCTTATTCCACCATTATCTCCAGCTACCACCCACATTTATCATAAACCGTATCCGAATGAAATTTTGAAGCCAAATTTCTTTCATAAATGATATTTAGTGTAGGTTTTTTCTGTGAAATATAATTTTTTTTAATTACTGTTATGTAGCAAATGGAAGCCTTTACTCTCGGTTATTTTTGGAAGAGGCTTTTTGAACCAAGGAGTTCCTTATGTTATAATCAAATTTCTGTTTCGAAGACCTTATAGAAATATAAGGTCTTTTGTTTTGCTTTTTTATGTAAGAGGAAGAGATTCTTTCTTTTTAATAAGGGATTTGGCATATTTTTAGGGACAACATAAGTATGTGGGAAGTCGATAAAATGTTATGCATATATAATTATTGTGTTTTGGTTTTAAACAATAAAACATAATAAAGTTGTTTTTTTAGATTGCTGAGGAAGGAGGAAGTGTAAATGAGGATGAAGAGTCGAAAAACTGATTGGCCTGTATTTATTATTAGTGGTGGTTCACTTTTATTATTTGTAATTGCAGTTTTTTTGAACAAGGATTATGTAGAGAGTGCGATTAATAAAAGTTTCGCTTTTTCAATTAAATATTTCGGTGCCTTCTGGCAAGTTTTATTATTAGGTACATTTATTGTTGCGATGTGTATGGCGTTCTCCAAATATGGGAGAGTTAAGCTTGGAGGATTAGAAAAACCTGAGATTAGTACGGCAAAATGGCTTGCTATTATTATGTCTACATTACTTGCCGGAGGTGGCGTTTTTTGGGCAGCAGCAGAGCCAATGTATCATTTGATGACGGTGCCACCAATACATGATGGTATATCTGCTGGAACGAAAGAAGCAGTCATGCCTGCTTTAGCACAAAGTTATATGCATTGGGGATTTTTAGCATGGACGATTTTAGGTACAATTAGTGCGGTAGTTATGATGTATGGACATTATCATAAAGATATGCCGCTAAAACCTCGAACGCTTTTATATCCTATTTTTGGGGAAAAATTAAGAAAGAGCCTGCTTGGAACGATAATTGATGCAGCTTCAATTATTGCAGTAGCTGCAGGTACAATTGGCCCAATTGGATTTTTAGGTTTACAAGCAAGTTATGGATTACAAGAATTATTTGGAATTTCTGATGTGTTTACTACTCAATTAGCAATTATTGTTTGTGTGGTGGCCGTGTCTACCATATCGGCAGTAACAGGTATTGATAAAGGGATTCAAATTATAAGTAATTTAAATGTTAGATTAGCAATTGTATTAATGGCATTCATATTACTATTTGGGCCAGGTGGATTTATTATTGATTCGTTTGTTTCTTCGTTTGGATTTTATGTAAATGAATTTATACCGATGAGCACATACCGTGGTGATGCAAGTTGGTTAGGATCTTGGACAATCTTTTTCTGGGGATGGTTTATTGGATACGGACCAATGATGGCAATTTTAGTGAGTCGAATTTCAAGAGGGAGAACGATTCGAGAAATCATCGTTGCAATTGGAATTATCGCACCTATTATTACAACGTTTTGGTTTACTATATTAGGTGGATCAGGCGTGTTTTATGAGTTGATGAATCCTGGGTCTATCTCGGACGCATTAAGTGAATCTGGTATGCCGGCAGCTATGATTGCAATTACAGGACAATTGCCACTTTCTAATATTATTGGACCAGCATTTCTTTTATTAACAATTTTATTTGTAGTGACAACAGGGGATTCAATGGCGTATTCCATTTCAATGGCAGTGACTGGAGACGGAGATCCTAGAATTAGTTTGCGAATTTTTTGGTCGCTTATTATGGGCGCAGTTGCAGCAATTCTTTTATATATGGGTGAAGGAAGTATTAATGCGCTACAATCGTTTATCGTGGTGACGGCAGTTCCGGTATCAATTTTGTTATTCCCAATGCTATGGTTAGCGCCTAAAGTTGCGGGAGAATTAGCATTAAAACAAGGTATTGTAAAAGAAGAAGATAAAACTGCATTCTTATTTCAGAAGGCTAGTAAATCAAAATAAATAAAAACGTAAAAGAGGAAGCATCTTAAATGAGATGCTTCCTCTTTTACGTTTAATCTAATACTTTTCCCTTTGTTTCTGGTACACATAGTAGCATTGTAATTAACCCGATTGGGTAGATGATAAAAATCAAGGACAATGCTCCAAGTAGGTTGCCACCTGTAGCGAGTAAGCCAATAATAACAGGCCCAAATCCAGCTAACCCACGTCCTGTACCGAAAATAAAGTTTTCAGCGGTAGAGCGAGCTTCAGCAGGATAGTTTTCAGCTAAAATTGCCCCAAATCCTCCCATCATTCCATTTGCAAAGAATCCAAGCAATGCACTTCCCCATAATAATAATGTTGAATCTGTGAATAAGAAGAAGTAAATGAGACAGTATACTGTACCGCCAATATAATAGATTGCAAAAGTTTTACGGCGACCAATTTTATCAGCTAGAATACCAAAGATTGCAATTCCAATTAGCATACCGATGGTAGAAATGAACATCCAGCCACTTGCTTTTGCTAATGTATAGTTATATTTATTTGCTAAAATAGTGGGCATCCATGTGAAGATTCCGTAATATCCGAAGTTTTGGATAAACGACATAATAATAAGACCAATTGTTGTAATTGTTACTTTTTTATTGGCAAATAACTTTCGAAGTGGGAATTTTTTTATATGTTTTAGTTGTTCTGCTTCAGTAGTTGTTAATTTACCTGTAGCTTCTTTTTGCAACAGTTCCTTTTTGTAGCGTTGTTTTTGCTCCCATATTTTCGGTTCACTTAAACTTTTACGGACATAGACAGCTAGTAAAGCTGGAATTAATCCAAATAAGAAAACGGCTCTCCATCCAAAGTGTGGGACAATAAATGCTGGAAGGAGTGAAGCAATCAGTACACCAAATTGCCATCCAAGTGCAACAACAGATGTCGCTTTAGCTCGCATTTCTTTAGACCAGGTTTCTGTTACGATGGCCATTCCGATTCCGAATTCACCACCAACTCCCATTCCAACTAAAAAGCGCAGAATTAATAATTGCCAGTAGTCTGTTGCGAAATAAATGAGTGCGGTTGCTAGTGAAAACAGTAAGATTGTGAAGGCCATTGTACGAATACGGCCAAATAAATCAGCAATAAATCCAAATAAATAAGAACCAATTAACATCCCTATTGTGGTAGCTAATGTTAAGTTTCCACCTTCAACAGGACTTAAGTGAAACTCTTTTAAAATATAGACAAGTACGAAAGATAATAGCAACATATCTAAACCTTCTGCTGCATATCCTAGCGCAGAACCAAATAATGTTTTATATCTTTTCGCTTTCGTCTCCTCTGTTGTTTGTTGTACATCAGTAGTGACGTTCATTATTACTCCTCCTTATTTTCTACAGTCGCTATGGAAGAATAACAAAAGGCCTTCTCACCTGATATGATGAGAAGGCCAAAAAAGCATACGTATCCCCCAAAAAGAACATACGTATATTATATTCCGACTTCCTTCTCAACCTCACGGGGTTGGGTTAAAGGACTGTATTATATTACTTTATTTTTAGCACTCTTCTATTGTATTGTCAAATAAAGAGGAAGTTATTATGTGTAAAATATTTCAAAAAATATTTCGTTCTTCTTGACGCCGACTTCATTATTTTCCCATAATAAAACTAACTAAATAAAAAGGAATGAATCAAAGATGCTAAATTTAGTACTCATGATGATTGAACGAGTCGGACTTATAGTTATTTTAGGATTTTTACTCTCTCATATTAAAACTTTCAGACGCCTCCTTCATAAACAGGATGGCTATGTAGATAAGCTGAAGCTTATTTGTATTTTTTCGGTATTTACAATTGTAAGCAATTACACTGGGATTGAAATAGCAGGAAATACGATTATGAATGAAAACTGGTTACAAGGTGTTTCTTCGTCAAGTACAATTGCGAATACGCGTATTATGGGTGTCGGTATTAGCGGCTTACTTGGTGGCCCTATCGTAGGGGTTGGAGTAGGATTTATTGCTGGTATTCATCGTTATATGCTTGGTGGTACGACAGCGCTAAGCTGCGCAATCTCTTCTATTTTAGCGGGGATTATAACTGGTTATATTGGATATATTTTCAAAAAATATAATCGTACAATTACTCCTAAGTTTTCAGCAGTTTTAAGTGTTTTTATCGTATCTTTAGAAATGCTAATGATTTTATTAATTATAGAGGATGGAATTAGCGTTGTGAAAACAATAGCGATACCAATGATTCTTGTAAATAGTTTTGGAAGTTTTATTTTACTTTCTATGATACAAGCTATTTTGCGTCAGGAGGAGAATGCAAAGGCACTTCAGACTCATAAAGTATTACGTATTGCAGATAAAACGTTACCGTATTTCCGCCAAGGTTTAACAGAAGAATCATGTAAGCATGTGGCACAAATTATTCACCGTTTTACAGGAACAGATGCGGTATCCTTAACAGATACAGAGAAAATATTAGCTCATGTTGGATTAGCATCAGATCACCATATTCCTTCACATAGTTTAATAACCGGTTTGTCGAAAGAAGTGTTAAACACAGGGAAAATAATGAAAGCGAAATCACGTGAGGTTATTAATTGTCAACATGAAGGCTGCCCTTTGCAAGCGGCGATTGTAATTCCACTAACTTCGCATGGAAATACGATAGGGACATTAAAACTCTATTTCAAAAATCCTAACCAGTTAAGTCGTGTGGAAGAGGAATTAGCAGAAGGGTTAGCAAAAATATTCTCCACGCAGTTAGAGTTAGGAGAAGCTGAGTTGCAAAGTAAATTACTTCAAGATGCGGAGATAAAAGCATTACAAGCGCAAATTAACCCACACTTTTTATTTAATGCGATTAATACAGTATCAGCTTTATGCCGAACAGATGTAGAAAAAGCAAGGAAGTTATTATTACAGCTTAGCGTGTATTTCCGTTGTAATTTGCAAGGGGCACGTCAGTTATTGATTCCACTAGAACAAGAATTAAACCATGTACAGGCATACTTATCACTAGAACAAGCAAGGTTCCCAAATAAGTATGAGGTAAAGATGTATATTGAAGATGAGCTAAAGACAACTTTAGTACCACCATTTGTTCTTCAACTATTGGTTGAAAATGCATTGCGACATGCTTTTCCGAAGAAGCAACCAGTATGCGAAGTGGAAGTGCATGTTTTTGAAAAAGAGGGTATGGTTCACTTTGAAGTAAAAGATAATGGACAGGGAATTGAGGAAGAACGTTTAGAACAATTAGGAAAGATGGTAGTTTCGTCAAAGAAAGGGACTGGAACAGCTTTATATAATATTAATGAACGTCTTATTGGGTTATTTGGGAAAGAAACGATGCTTCATATTGAAAGTGAATTAAATAAAGGGACGGAGATTACCTTTATTATTCCAAAAAAAGTAGGGGAGGAAGAGCCGGGTGTTAAAAGTATTAGTAGTTGACGATGAAATGTTAGCACGTGATGAACTAAAGTATTTATTAGAGAGAACGAAAGAAGTTGAGATAATTGGTGAGGCTGATTGTGTGGAAGACGCATTAGAAGAACTAATGCAAAGTAGACCAGATATTGTGTTTTTAGATATTCAATTATCCGATGATAACGGATTTGAAATCGCGAATATATTAAAGAAGATGAAAAATCCACCTGCAATTGTATTTGCTACTGCCTATGATCAATATGCGCTGCAAGCATTTGAAGTAGATGCGTTAGACTACATTTTAAAACCATTTGATGAAGAGCGTATTGTGCAGACATTAAAGAAGTATAAAAAACAAAAACAAGCGCAAATAGAAACGAAGCACGAAATAAAGGGGACAGATGTAACAGCAGAGATGCATAAATTAGCATTACCAATTGAAGAATCAATCGTACTTGTGAATATTGAAGATATTATATATGTAGGGCTTGTAGATGGGAAAGTAACAGTAAAAACAATGAGGGAAACGTATGTAACACATGATACACTTGTAATTTTAGAGAAGAAGTTACCGCAAGCAAGCTTCATGCGCGTACACCGTAGCTTTATTGCGAATATTAATCATATTACTGAAATTCAGCCATGGTTTAATTCTACTTATAATTTAATCATGAAAGAAGGATCGAAAGTACCTGTTAGCCGTACATATGCAAAAGAACTCAAGAAGCTGCTTCGTATTTAAGAAGCAGCTTTTGTATTTCATCCTTTTATATTTGTAACTGATTCTGTATATTTGACGTTCTGTTATGTAAACGCTTACTTATACGTTTGTATCCTATACAATAAAGGTACCAAATCGAAAGAGGTGGCCAAAATGAGTACGAAAAAAGTATATAGTTTCTTATCACAAGCATTCATATTCTCAGCTATTATGTTAATTTCTAATATTATTGCAACACATTTACCAATTCCAATGCCTTCATCGGTAATCGGGTTAGTTATTTTATTTAGTCTATTATGTTTAAAAGTTATTAAATTGGAGCAAGTTGAATCACTCGGAACAGCTTTAACAGGTATTATTGGATTCTTATTCGTCCCATCAGGTATTTCAGTTATTAATTCTCTTGGTGTAATGGGGCAATACTTTGTACAAATTTTAACTGTAATTGTTGTAGCAACAGTTATTTTACTTGCTGTAACAGGGTTATTTGCACAATTTATTTTAGGAAAAGATGAAAAAGAAACAGAAGATACAAAAGAATTGAAAGTAGTAAATAAAGGACGCAAGCACGGAAAGGTTGCGTAACCATTGCATTTATATATTGTTAGGAGGTAATGAACATGGCAAGCACAATGACTCCATATTTCGGAATCGTCGTTTCATTAATCGCATACGGAATCGGAACATTATTATTCAAGCATTCAAAAGGGTTCTTCCTATTTACACCATTATTCGTAGCGATGGTATTAGGGATTGTCTTTCTAAAGGTAGGTAACTTTACTTTTGAAGAATATAATACTGGCGGAAAAATGATTAGTTTCTTCTTAGAGCCAGCAACAATTGCATTTGCTATCCCACTCTATAAACAAGTTGATAAGTTGAAAAAATATTGGTGGCAAATTTTATCAGCTATCGTGGTTGGATCTATTTGCTCAGTAATTGTCGTGTTCATTGTTGCAAAAGCAATCGGTTTAGATACAGCAGTAATGAATTCAATGCTACCACAAGCAGCAACAACAGCAATTGCGTTACCAATTTCAGAAAGTATTGGTGGTATTTCAGCAATTACATCGTTTGCAGTTATTTTCAACGCAGTTATCGTATACGCATTAGGAGCATTATTCTTAAAAACATTTAGAGTGAAACATCCGATTGCAAAAGGTTTAGCACTTGGAACAGCGGGTCATGCATTAGGAGTTGCGGTAGGAATTGAAATGGGTGAGGTAGAGGCAGCGATGGCAAGTATTGCTGTAACAGTAGTTGGGGTTGTAACAGTAGTTGTCATCCCAATGTTCATACCATTCATTGGATAGTAAAACTTACTTAAAAAACAAGAAAAGCAAGCTATTTGTAGGACAGATTTCTACTGATAGCTTGCTTTTTATGTTACAGTAGTGGTAAGACCTATTTAAAAAAATATAAGTTTCCTTAAATCTTCATTAATACTATGTAGAATACGTTTTGAATTAGGTCATTGTATTGTAAAATAAGAAGTAAGCTACTATATACCTGTTAAGGTAGGCATATAATGAGTTTATAAAAATCTTAATATGAATGAATAATTAAAAGTAGAAAAGAGAGAGAAATCTACTTATTAACGTTTTAGTTTATAGGACAGGAGAGAGTATTCGTCGATTATGCAAATAAAAAACCTGTTTCAAAGTAAAGGATTTCAGAGGTTACTCGTATTAGTAATACTTGCTCTCGTGTTATACGGGCTGCAAAGTATGTTGAATTTAATATTAATTACGTTTATTCTCACGTATTTAATGGATCGATTCCAAAAGTTTATTTCCCGCAAATTAGATCATTTCATGCCTATTAATCGAAAAATTATTATAGCATTTCTATATGTAATGTTAATTGGTGGAATTGCTATTACGCTATTTAAATATTTACCAGTATTGACGATACAAATTTCACAACTGATTTACCAATTCAATGTATTTTTAAGAAACCCACCAGATAGTGAACTAATTAAGTATGCAGTTAATGCTGTCAATCATATGGAGCTTTCTAAATATGTAGGACAAGGCGTAGACATTTTGTATAAATCGATTACGAATGTTGGTAAATTTGGCCTTCAGGTTTTACTTTCTTTAATTTTGAGTTTGTTTTTCTTATTAGAAAAATCTCGTATTGTTGGTTTTACTGCAAAGTTTAAAGAAAGCAGGCTTGCAATTTTCTATACTGAAATTGAGTACTTCGGAAAGAAATTTGCACGTTCATTTGGAAAGGTAATCGAAGCACAATTTTTAATTGCTGTTGTTAACTGTGTTCTTTCAGTTATCGCATTATGGATATTAGGATTCCCGCAATTATTAGGTTTAGCATTAATGATTTTCTTGCTTGGATTAATTCCAGTAGCGGGGGTTATCATTTCGTTATTCCCACTTTGTATGATTGCTTACAATATTGGCGGTATTATGTACGTTGTTTATATTTTAGTTATCGTAACAGTGATTCATGCGCTTGAAAGTTACGTATTAAATCCGAAGTTTATGTCGCAAAAAACAAATTTACCGATTTTCTATACTTTTATGGTATTAATTTTCTCAGAGCACTTCTTAGGTGTATGGGGACTGATTATCGGTATTCCAATCTTCATTTTCTTACTAGATGTTTTAGACGTGACAAGTGATGAAATGGAGAAGGATGTTGGAAAAAATAAAGTGAAGTAAGAAAAAGCATCGATGTTCGATGCTTTTTCTTTTATAACATTATGTTTCTTATGCCATACTGTAAGGAGAATATAGAATAGGGGTGAAGTAATGGCTGTAAATGAAAAGGTAGAGTTAGCTACATTTGCTGGAGGGTGTTTCTGGTGTATGGTTTCTCCATTTGAAGAGATGGAGGGCATTATACAGGTTATTTCAGGTTATACAGGCGGTCATAAAGAGGACCCAACGTATAAAGAAGTGTGCTCAGAAACAACAGGACATTATGAAGCGGTACAAATTACATTTGATGCAAATAAAATGTCGTATGAGGAATTGTTAAATATATATTGGAGACAAATTGATCCGACCGATATTGGAGGACAATTCCACGACCGCGGACAGTCTTATGAAACAGTGATTTTTTATCATAATGAAGAACAACATAAAAAAGCAGAAGCCTCAAAAGAAGGACTTGAGCAGAGTGGGCGCTTTTCAAAACCAATTGCGACAAAAATACTACCAGCAGCTACATTTTATCCAGCTGAAGAATATCACCAAGGATATCATAAGAAAAACACATTCCGCTATGAGTTATATCGTAAAGGCTCAGGACGAGATGCTTTTATTAAGCAACATTGGCCAAAGGATAATGTTCATTTAAAAGAAAAACTCAATGAGATGCAGTTTTATGTAACGCAGGAAAATGGTACAGAACCACCATTTCGAAATGAGTATTGGAACCATAAAGAGGAAGGTCTTTATGTAGACATCGTTTCAGGTGAGCCGCTATTTACTTCTCTAGACAAATTTGATAGTGGATGTGGATGGCCTAGTTTTACAAAACCAGTTATGTCAGCAAGTGTGAAAGAAAAGATGGATGTGAGTCATAATATGACGCGTACAGAAGTGAGAAGTAAGGAAGGAGATTCACATCTTGGGCATGTATTTCCAGACGGTCCAGGACCAAATGGACTTCGTTACTGCATTAATTCTGCAGCCCTTCGATTTATTCCAAAAGAGGAATTAGAGAAAGAAGGCTATGGTGATTTTCTAGTCTTGTTTGGAAATAAAAAATAACCTCGCAGTTAGCGAGGTTATTTTTTGTTATTTTGTTTTTTTCTTTTTAAATTTGCTTAATACTTCATAAACGATTGGAACAATAAGAAGTGTTAATAACGTTGAACTTGTTAATCCACCAATTACCGTTACACCAAGTCCTTTAGAAATTAAGCCACTACCTTCAAATCCTAATGCAAGCGGGATAAGAGCACCAATTGTTGCAATTGCAGTCATTAAAATTGGACGAAGGCGTGTTGCACCAGCTTCTAATAAAGCTTCACGTGTTGATAGTCCTTCATTTTCTTTATGAATAACGCGGTCGATAAGCACGATTGCGTTTGTTACAACGATACCGATTAACATAAGCGCACCAATCATTGCAGATACACTTAATGTTTCACCAGAGATTAATAAGGCAACAAGAGCCCCAATAATTGTGAATGGTAGCGAGAATAAAATTGCGAATGGTGCAAGGGCACCACCAAATGTAACGACAAGAACGAAGTATACAATGGCAATCGCAGCTAACATCGCTAGGCCAAGTTGCTTGAATGATTCTTGAATATCTTTAGTAACACCGCCCATAGAAACATCTACACCAGAAGGAAGATCCATTTTATCTACTTCTTTTTGTACTGCAGCAGATGCTTTTGAAACGTCATCAGATGTTAATTTGGCACTAACCTCTGCATAAACACGTCCATCTCGGTGTGTTACTGTATTCGATGTTTCACCTTCTTTTACAGTCATAACATCTTTCACAGCTACTTCATTACCAAGTGGTGTTGTAATTTTGCGATTTGTTAAGTCATCGATTGTTTCATAATTTTGTTTTTCAGCTTCTACATATACATTGATATCTTTACCGTCTTTTTTAATTGTTGTCAGAACAGGGCGATCATGTTGATTAGAAAGTCCCATTCCAATTTGAGCAGCCGTTAAGCCCATTTTACTCAGCTTTTCCTGATCTGCGACTAAAGTGTACTCTGCATACGTTTTTGCAATACTAGAATCTATATCTTTTAAGTCTTTATTTTTCTTCATGATATTTTGAATATCTTTTACGACAGGCTTAATGTCTTCTGAGCTATCTCCGTAAACGTATAGTTTAATTTCGTTACTACCGCCACTTGCTCCGAAGTCTTGGTTTTTCCATTCGCCTTTGCCAGACATCTTCTGTAAATCTTTAACGACTTGTCCTTTCTCTTTTTCAAAGTTTTTCGTGTCGTTATCATATTGCACGAAGAACATTGCTTGGTTTGATTGACCAGGACTCATTGGATTTTCGCCACCTAATGAGAATTGAATTGTTTTGACGTCTTTATTATTTTGGAAGTGCTTCTCAGCTTTTGTTGCAATTTTTTCAACGTCTTCTAACGTTTGACCTGGTTCAGGATTGTATGTTGCGATAATCATTTTTTCTTCTTCAGAAGGTAAGAAACTTACACCGATAACTGGTACAAGTGCAAGACTACCAACTAATAGAAGGACAGCGATACTTGATGTAATAATTTTGTGATTTAAAGCCCATGCAAGTATGCGTTTATACCCATTTGCTAATTTACTTGGTTTTTCTTCATGATGTACTTCTTTTTCCCTCATACTCTCTTTCTTAAATAAAGAGTGAGCTAGCATCGGTACGATTGTAACTGCTACTAGTAATGATGCTAATAAAGCGAAGACGATAGTTAAGGCGAATGGTAAGAACATTTCACCAATCATACCTTTTACTAGTCCAAGTGGTAAAAATACAGCAATTGTTACGATGGTAGAAGACATAATTGGGATAAACATTTCTTTCGTAGCTTCACGAATTAAATCTTTTCCGCGCAATTTCTCTTCTGATAACGACATACGGCGGTAAATATTTTCAATAACAACAATTGAGTCATCGACAACGCGGCCTATAGCAACGGTCATTGCTCCAAGTGTCATAATGTTAAGCGTAATATCCATTTGCTTTATGACTAAAACAGCAATTAATAAAGAAAGTGGTATTGAAACGACAGAGATTAACGTTGTTCGAATATTTCGTAGGAACAGCATAATAATAACGATCGCAAAGATAGCACCGAAAATTGCTTTGCTCAGCATTGTTTCTACTGATTTTTCAATAGGTGCACCTTGATCGAATGTTGAAATAATCTCTAAGTCTTTATACTTTTTCTCAAGTTCTTTTACTTTATCTTTTACTGCATTTACAACATCAACTGTATTTGCATCAGAGGCCTTCACAATTTGAATTCCAATTGCTTCTTTTCCATTTGTTCGAGAAATGGATTCTGCTTTCCCAACTTCTTTAATGTCAGCAATTTCATCTAATGTAACTGTTGGAATCCCGTTCATAGCGGCTGGATTCATTTGTGGCGTTTGTGCACCAGCGCCAGCATTTTGACTACCTTGACCGTTAGGTGAGGAAGGTATAGCTGGGATTTTAAGTTCTTTTAATGCTTTAATCGTTGTAATATTGCCATCTACAACAACTGATTTTTCCGTGTCTTTAAATGTGTATAAGCCAAGTGGTAAAGATACATCCGATCCTTTAATCACATTTTTTACAGTATCTTCACTTAGTCCTAGTTCTTTCATTTTATCTTTCTTAAAGATGAGCTGTACTTCATCTACTTGTTGACCAGCAATTTGAACAGATGCAACACCATCAAGTCCTTTTAATCCCGGTACAACATTTTTTTCTACATTTTCAGTTAAAGTAGCTAAAGATTCATTCTTGCTTGCTACGCTTAACGAAATAACGGGAAAAGCATTGAAGTTTACTCGTGAAACTTTAGGATCTTTAACACCTTCTGGGAGTTTTACATTTGTGAGAGCTTCTTTAATTTCTGTTTCTGCTTTTTCCATATTTTTGTCAAAATCGTATTCTACTTGAATAGAAGATGCGTTTTGAAAAGATGATGAACTCACAACGTTAACACCGCTTAAATTTTGTAGTTGTTCTTCCATCGGCTTTGAAACTTTATCAGCTACTTCTTCTGGTGTAGCACCAGGATAGACCGTAGTTACTGTCACAATCGGTGTTGTAATATCAGGAATTGTTTCCAGCTTCATATTGAGTCCAGAGTAGATCCCCGCAATAGTAACAATAATGGTTAGTAGCCAAACTGCGAACTTATTTTTTAACGAGAAATTGATGATTTTGTTCATGTTTGCGCTCCCTTTGTATTATATTGACCAACTGGTCAGTCTAATACATAATATAACTGACCGTTTGGTCAATCGTCAATAAAAAGGGATGGTATAATACATTTATAATAAGATGCGAGATTAAATTTAGGAGAGAAGATATGAAAGAAAAAGAGCGTTTAATTATAGAATCGGCTATGAAGTTATTTGCTACTAAGGGTGTAAATGCGACATCAGTGCAGGAAATTGTGACAGCTAGTGGTATATCTAAGGGAGCTTTTTACTTATATTTTAAATCGAAAGATGAGCTTTTATTAGCGACACTTCGATATTATTATGACAAAATCCAAAAGAAAATGCTGGATATTGAACAAGAGTCTTTATTACCACGTGAAAAATTTGCAAAACAATTACATTGTCAGTTTAATGATATACAAAAGCATAAAGAATTTATTATTATGCATGCGAGAGAAAATGCAATTCCGTTTAATAAAGAAGTAGAAGAATTTATGATGCGGATGAAGTTAGAGTCTCATGCATTTTATCGGAATAGTTTATTGTCCATTTATGGTGAAAAGGTTATGCCATATTTATTGGATTTAGTAATTATAGTAGAAGGCATATGCCGTGGTTATTTAGAGTTAATTATTTTACAAGCACCAGAAATTGATTTATCGTATGTCGCTGCTTTTATTTTAAAAAGAGTAGATCATTTAGTAGATGGCTTAGTAGAATCTTCGGAAGAACCTATTTTACATGAAGAAAAGCTTGGAGAATTCCTTTGTAAATCAGAGCTTATTAAGGAACAAGTTAAAGAGCATTTTTTAAAAGAAATTATTGTATTTAAGCGTAGTTTAGCTGATCAATTAGAGGATGATGAGTTGTTAGTAACGTTAGATGTTTTAGAGGCGGAAATACGATTGCTTAATCCAAGAATTCCAGTAATTAGAGGTATGTTAGCAAATTTAGAGGCGTATCCGGAATTAAAAGAATTTCGATTACGACTTATAGGATACTACAATATAAAAAATTCTTAATAAAAATAAGTAAAAAACTCCTTGTCTACACAAGGAGTTTTTTCTTAAAGACTATTTACTGTTTTGAGACCATTCTTCAACATCCCAAACTTTTGTAATCCAATCTTCATAGAAGTCCGGTTCGTGACATACAAGGAGGATTGTTCCTTTATATGCTTTCATAGCCTTCTTAAGTTCCGCTTTTGCTGTAACATCAAGATGGTTTGTCGGCTCATCAAATAGTAGCCAGTTACTTTCCTCACCCATTAGCTTACATAAACGAACTTTTGCTTGTTCTCCACCACTTAATTGACTTAATGGGCGAGAAATATGTTCATTTTTTAATCCGCATTTTGCTAACATCGCACGAATTTGATGCTGGTCTAAACCAGGGAATGTATTCCATACATCATCAATTGGTGTTATATTGTCAGCTTTAACTTCTTGCTCAAAGTATGCAGGCTCTAAGAAGTCACCAAGGCTTGTTTTACCGCTTAAAGGCTTAATTTTACCTAAGATTGTTTTTAGTAACGTTGATTTACCAACACCGTTACATCCAACAATAGCAATTTTTTCACCACGTTCGATCGTCATTGATAGCTTTGGTAGTAGCGGATGTGTATATCCGATTTCTACATTTTCACCTTCAAAGACGAAGCGACTACTTGCGCGACTTTCTTTAAATGAGAATTCAGGTTTAATTGCTGTTTCTGGGCGATCAATAAGTTCCATGCGATCAAGTTGCTTTTGACGACTCTTTGCACGACCTGTCGTTGAATAACGAGCCTTGTTTTTTGCAATGAAGTCTTCTTGCTTTTTGATAAACTCGCGCTGCTTTTCATAAGCGTTTATATGTTGGTTTTTATTGATTTCTGCTAGTTCTAGGAATTTTTCATATGTCGCTGTATAGCGTGTCATTTTTGTGAATTCTAGATGGAAAATAACATCAACACATTTGTTCATAAATTCTGTATCATGAGAAATTAATAAGAATGCATGTGGATATTCTTTCAAATAATTTGTTAACCAATGAATATGTTCAACGTCTAAATAGTTAGTAGGTTCATCAAGCAATAACACTTCTGGCTGTTCAAGTAATAGCTTTGCAAGCAATACCTTTGTACGTTGTCCACCACTTAGTGCTGAAACATCACGATCTAAACCAATAGCATCAATTCCAAGACCACGTGCAGCCTCTTCAATTTTCATATCTAGTAAATAGAAACCACCTGCTTCAAGTGCATCTTGTATTTCTGCCATTTGTTCAAGAAGTTCTTCTAGTTCTTCTGGTGTAGCAGTTCCCATTTTTTCTGTAACTTCATTTAAAGCTTTTTCCTTTTCGAATAACGGTAAAAATGCATCCGCTAGTACGTCACGGATCGTACGTCCAGGCGTTAAAACAGTATGCTGATCTAAGTAGCCGTAATGTGTGCCCGGTGTCCATTCTACACGACCTTGGTCATGAATAAGCTGACCAGTAATGATATTCATGAATGTTGATTTACCAACACCGTTTGCACCAACTAATCCAACGTGCTCACCTGCTAATAATCGCATAGATACATCTTTAAATAATGTACGATCACCAAATGTATGTCCTAATTTTTCAACTGTTAATAAGCTCATAGTATCCTCCGTCCAACTTGAAATAGTACCTTGAATCATGATACTAAATTCTTTCATATAATGCTATCATTTCAAAATGTATATTTTTTCAAAAGAAGTGTTTGTAAATGTTAGTATATAAAAAAGTTACTTCTACCTACAGAAGTAACTTTTTGGTTATGCCTTTTGTTTAACTTCACTAACTTTCTTTTCAGCTACAATAAAATGCGGTCTACGTTTTGTTTCATAATAAATACGACCGATATATTCACCAATAACACCTAGGAATATGAGTTGAATACCGCCAATAAATAGTATAGCGGAAATGAGAGTAAAGTAACCAGGAACTTCCACACCACCAAGGATGATTTGAACGAACGTAGTGATTACGTATAAAAGTCCTAAAATGGTTGTTAGTAATCCGAGATATATAGATAGACGTAACGGTTTATTATTAAATGAAATTACACCATCAATTCCGTAATTTAATAATTTCGAGAAGGTCCATTTACTTTCTCCATCAGAACGTAATACATTTTCATATTCAATGATTAATTCGTTATAACCGATCCAAGAAAATAAGCCTTTTGAAAATCGGTTGTATTCACTTAAAGATAATAAAGAATCTACTGCTCTTCGACTTAAAAGTCTAAAGTCACCAATACCGTCTACTAATTCAATATCTACAAATTTATTCATCACTTTGTAGTAAAGACGAGAGACGAAAGAGCGAACGGGTGAATCACCAGTTCTTGTTCTTTTTGCAATGACTTGGTCGTAGCCGTCGTTATATCCTTCTAACAGTTCTTTTATTAACGTAGGAGGGTGTTGTAAGTCAGCATCCATAATAACAATTGCATCGCCTGTAGCATATTTTAAACCAGCTAACATTGCAGCTTCTTTTCCGAAGTTTCGACTAAATGATATGTAGTGTACTGACGAATCTGAACTAGCTAAATCACGTAAAATATTTAAAGTATCATCTTTACTACCATCATTAACAAAAACAAATTCATAATCGGTAGTTAATTTATGAATTTCAAGAGAAGTCTCTGAATAAAAGGCACGAAGCACCTTTTCTTCATTGTAGCATGGTACTACTATTGAAAGGGTCATTTTTGACACTCCTTGTTTGTAGTGGATTAAAATACTATTTATGTATTATTATAGGAAGCTATCTAAATAGATAGCTTCATGTTTCATTGAGTGCTCATTATTGATTTTTAAAAGAGAGTTTTCGTCGTGCATTTGGATTTGTGAAAATTAGTAAAGCTATACAAATAATTAGTGAGATGATTGATATAGTCATACCTAATTTGAAATAAGGTGTAACGTAAGTCATTTCGATTACATGTGAACCTTTTGTAATGGGAACACCGATAAAGGCAGAATTCGCTTTCGTAAACTCTGTTTCTTTTCCATCAATTTTTATAGTCCAGCCTTTACTATATGGGACAGATAAATATAAAAGCCCGTCTTTATTTGATTTGATATCCCCCTTTAAATAATTGTTCTTATAATAAATATTTTCAAGCCTATTTTCAGTTAGTTTTTTTGTTTCTTTTTGTACACTTTCATAGTTTACAATATTTGCTTGCAAGTCACCTAATTCATACTCACCTGCCATATCAATAGAGATAGTTAGATTTTCTGGACGCTCATTGCCCAAATTGTAAACAAACCTTTCTAACGGATAAGAGTATGCACCAGCATCGTCACCTTTTCCTATCGTTTTTCCATTAACAGTTGCATTGAATGTGCCTGCATTTTTTAATTTTAATTCTATCAGTAGATCACCAGGTGTATCAGGATAATTGATAGGTACAATCATATTTCCAAAGCCATGAACAATTAGTTTATTTTCTTGTTTTTCCATGTTTTCGAATTTTGCTTTTTCCGTTTTAATAGATACTGCCTTTGATTTAAGGTCTTGTTTATTAAAATGGTTTAATGAAAATTCTTTTGTATTATTAACGACAACAGCATGTAATAATAATTGATCACGCTGAGCGAAGTTTAATTTAGAAAATTCTTCCTCACTTATAGCCGAATCATATACATATCCTAACGGTAAAGCATAGTCATTTTTGTAAATATTATACGGTCCTACTTGCTGTAATAGTTTATATCCATAAGGTACATTCTTTGAATCTGTATCAGCACTTAATACGCGATATTTTACACCTAGCATATTTTCAAGTAGTAGTCGACTATCAGCTTGATAAAACATTGAAGGTGTATCGTACATTTGGAATACACCATATTTATTTTTCATAAAGTCATGGACATAATAATTAACTAAGCTTTGATACGTACTTAAGCCATGATAACCTTGTAGCATTGGTGTGTTATATTCGCTATATGGATTAAGAATACGATAAAAGTCTTTATCATTTTCTTGTATGTAGCGAATTGCAGCAATTTCTTCTTTATTATCATAGCCTGGTTCGTGTAACTTTTCAGTTGAAATCTGGCTCTGTCCGTAAACGGTGCTAAGTATATTATTCGCATACATATAATTCATAGAAACGGTGCTAACAAGGACGTTCAATACAACTAAAAATTGTATGAATGATTTAGAAATATAGCGCCATAAACATACTGTAATAACAGAAAGAACGACAGTTCCGAGTAAAATGTTATCAACGTCTTGTAAAGGTTTATCAGTTACATTTATATTTGCCTTTCTATAAAATGCATAAATGAATAATCCAATAGACACTAATAAACTTATTAAATAAGGTAATTTGTAGTCTTTCTTATGAATAATCATCCAATCTAGAATGTATGCAATTGTTTGGGCAATTACAAATACAAATAAATAAAACCATCTAGATTGCATTGCTGAAAAACCATTAAACACAGAATATGTATATGGAAGCATAAACAGAATGAACATGAATAACGTAAAGAATACTTTACTTTTAACGAGTTTATCACGTATAAACATTCCAAATACGATTAAGAATAAAATTAAAGCTGGTAAAGCTAATTGATGATTTTCAGCATTATACATGAAGAAAATATTTTCCATTAAATCTTTATAAAATTTATCTTCAAATAATAATGGTATCTCAAACTTTTTTGATAGTCGATCAGCGCTAAATACGGCATTAACTGATGGGAGGAAGCAAACGGCAGCTAAACCGAGTGATAATCCGTACAATAAACCGATTCTAATATAATAATTTAGAAAAGAGACAATCGTTTTATTTTGTTGTGTCGCAAAGTATTGGAATAATGCATAAATAAATATGAAAATACTTGTGATAAAAGCAAAATAAAAGTTTGATGCTAACATTAAAGTAGCAGTGATTAGGAAAAGTCCGCGCTTCTTTTCAATAATATATTTATCAAGTCCCCATATTACTAATGGTAAAAATACAATGGCATCAGCCATGAAATCCCATAGTAAAGAGTGGCGGATGAAAGTAATACAGCCACCATATATAATAGCAGCAACAAAAGATGAAAATGCTGTTTTATTATGGTAACGTAAAGAACCATACATGAATAACATAGCTAAAAAGTTTTTTAAAATACTCATATATAATTTCACGTCATATACTTGCTCAAGACTTAGTTTAGGTAGTAACAGTGTAATCCAGAAAAACGGTGATGTGCTGTAATAATAACTAAACTCTCCAAATAAATCTCCACCTAATCCATAATCAAAAGACCAAAAAAGGTTGCCATCTTTAAAGGCATGTTGTAGAAGAAACGTAAAAAAGCCAAATTGACGTAACGCATCCCCTGTACCAGAAAAGGCTTGATTAGATGTTAAAAAGAAATAATGAAAAGCAAAAGCGCACAATAATAATATTGGCATAATTATTATTGTTTTCTTGGAAAAGAATTTATTATTCGGCTTTATGCTCATAAAAATTGATAATCCTCCTTTGAAAGTCGTTACATGTAGCAACTAGTTTTTAGGTAGCATATAAAAACACACCAATTTTTAAAGGTGTGTTCTTTAGTTTTAACATGAGAAAATATATATTTTTTTTGAAGCATATATATTTTTACAAGCGTTGAAGTTCATAGTTTACATATAATTTAGTATAAGGCATTTTCAGAAAGTAAGTCAATTTGAGCTGGAATATATAGCATTTTTTTACTGAAGAAAAATGAGGTATATAAAAAAGCAAAAAGCTTTTCCATTTTTAAATAGGAAAAGCTTTTTGCTTTTAAGCATGTTTGCGAATGAGCTTTTGTTTTATAAACGCTAAAACGAATCCACGTATTTGAGGATCAATTACAATTCCAATCATACCGTATAGTATACCAGTAAGAGTTAAAGCAATTAGTGGCGGTAAGTTGATTAATGCAACTCGGTATATACCGTAACTAATAATAAAGGCCAAGGAATTAAATATAATTCCTTTAACTAATAATTGCATGCCTTTACGAATAAAGAGGGTAAATCCAATTAATAGTGTAATTTCGGTAAGGATGGCTGCGGCAGCTGCCCCCATCATTCCATATTTACTACCTAATACAATATAACCTATGATGGCAACAACTAATCCAATAGTCATTGTTGTTGCACGTTTCCATTGCTGGCCAATCGTTGTTAAATTATCGGCTAGTGGATAGTTAATTGATTGTAAAATAACCATAAACGCTAGAATAGCAAGAGCGTCACCAGCGGGAGCGTATTTTTCTCCTAATAAACTAACAATCCAGAAACTTGGATCAGCAATAAAGGGGATAGAAATTCCCATTCCTAAAAAAGACATAAGTTTTAATTCAAAACTTGATAATTTTCTATGTTCTTCAATATTTTGCTCATTACCAAAAGCAAAAAGCCTTGGATAAAATGCAGCTGCAATTACTCCAGGTATTTGATATAGTACGGCAGGTATTTTATATGCAGCACCAAAGAATCCAACTTGCTTATACGTTGAAACTTTTTCTAATATAATAGGCCCTAATTGTGGTAAGAGCATAATGATGATTCCATTGATTGTGAAAATAAGTAGTTGATCTAAAATACCTTTATCCCAACCCTTATGTACTTTCGTATAGCGTATTGTCATTATAAAGGCAATAACACCTGTTACAAGACTAGATACCCCGTACATGGCAGCCACCATCATAAGTGACCATTGAAAAGACATCCCTAATAATAGGGCAGCAGCAGCTGTTACACCTTGTAGTACAGAAATAATAGCTGTAAATTGCATACGCTCTGTAACTTGGAAGTAAGCCATACCAACACCTTGTAAGGTTGCTCCGAACATCGTTGGTAGAACAACCCAATATACCATCGCACGTAAGTAAGCGTCGGGATAGAAGAACTGGGCAAAAATAGCGAAAAGTACAGAAATTACGATAGCTAATATTAAACGAATACGTAAATAACTACTTATTAGTACGCTAATATTAGCATCGCTTCTTGTTCCTTCACGCATAAATGTATGTGTTAAACCTGCATCTGTAAAGTAACAAATAACAGCTGAAACAGCTAATGCAGTTGTAAACATACCGTAATCCTCTGGAGAAACATATCGTGCAAAGAGAATTGTTGCAATAGCCAGTACAAAACGGACAGTAATGTTTCCTACAAAGAGGTAGGATGCGTTTTTTAGAATTTTATTTGTTTTCATGAGAAAAGACCTTTCTATTCTTTAGGACCTGGTTAGCTTGTCCTATTTGTAAATTTGATTTGTTCACAGAAAGAGAGAGTATCGTTATATTTTCAGTTTAAGAAAACAGAAATTTAATTCGTACAAACCAAAGCATTGCATATAGTTTTTTACTACGCTTTCCATTCTTTGAATAGATTTTACGGCAATATTTCTTAATATCTTTTTTGATTAATTGAACTTGTGATTTATCTAATTGAGAGTTTTCCTTAATATATATACAAGCGTTATTGATGACTGTATAAGGGAATAAATAAGTCTCAAGAATCTCAATAAGTGACTGAGGGTCTTTCGTAATGAAATCTTGAGATTTATTATGTACCCAATCTTTCATACGATTGAATACTTCTAGCTCTTTTGTCGTTTTTAATTCATAATCTTTATACTTAGAAGAAAGATTTCCTTCTGATAAGATTCTATAATAAGTTAAGTATTCATCGACATAACATACATTTGTCACACTCATAAGTTTAAATAAAAACTCTAAATCTTCGCCCCAACTACATCCTGGTGTAAAACGAATGTAATGATCCATTACGATGGATCGTTTGAAAATCCAAGTACTTGTTTGAGCAACAACTTGATGTGTTAGGAATGCTTTTGCCATATCACCTTTAATAAAGTTTGTTGTATGTTCAACCTTCTCGCCTGTTTCTTCGTAGAAATTCATATAACCACAATAGCACGCGTCCATTTCGTTTTTATGCATACTTTCGACTTGCTTCTCAATTTTAGTTGGATGCCATAAGTCATCACTATCAAGAAAAGCGATATATTCTCCGCTAGCATTTTCGATACCTGTATTACGGGCTACCGAAACACCTTGGTTTTTTTGATGAACGTATTTTACTTGCCCTGGGTATTTTTCAGCAAGGTTTTTCACAATAGAAGGTGATTGATCTTTACTTCCATCATCTACAATTACAATTTCAATGTTTTTATATGTTTGATCTAGTATTGACTGCATCGTTTCTTCAATATATTTTTCCGTGTTATACAGAGGTATGACAACAGAAACAAGTTGCTTTTGTTCCATCATAGAATTTTTATCTCCTCAAGTTTTTTATGTCTTGCATCATATATACAAGCCTTTTGAAAGGAAGAAGATTACAAGAACATCTGTATAAGTTTAACGCATATAAACTTTGTAAATCAACTTTCTATTAAAAAGGTGTCGGGAAGTTAGATTCTTATGATTAATTGTCGTATTTCAAACAGCTTTATCATGTCTATTGCATATAACTTCTTATTCATGCCATTTTAACTTATTAGTAAGTAGGATGTATTTATCGTAACGATTATGAAGGCGAATAAATTAATATTGAGAATAAAAAAACCTCTTAATTTTTGGATAAATTAAGAGGTTTTTTATATTAGCTTTGAAATATTAGGTTAGTCTTTGTCTGGCTCAGTTGCATTTAATTTTTGCTTTAGTAACGCATAATCTTGCGTTAATGTTACAAGTTGATGATGTTGTTTAGAAATTTTTCTTGTTAGGTCAAAAATTAAGATGAAACAGAATAATAGTCCAAATAAGAATAAAATGGAAGGGGGATATTCTACTTTTAATAGTTTTCCAATCCAGTTTATAATTTTATCGGTAGAACTTAAAATAGCCATTGCAATACAAACAAAAATCCATAAAACAGCATATTTCGTTTCTAAAGTTCCACGGCGAATGGAATTAATAATTAATAATAATAATAATAAAATAAAGATGAATGAAAAGGTAATTATAGGCATTTATTATCAACCTTTCACGATTTTTTGCATCAATATAGCAAGACTTACTTTAATCATGTAATATGCAGATTTAAAAGGTGTGATAGAAGATTGTCCACCTTGTCGCTCTTGCATATTTACAGATATTTCATTAATGCGAAGTTTTTTCTTTTTTAAATGAATAAGAACTTCTGGTTCTGGATAGTCTTTTGGATAGTTGTGTGCAAAAATTTTAATTACTTCTCGATTGATAGCACGATATCCAGAAGTTGGATCCATAAATGTTTGTTTTGTTAGTACTTTCAATAGGGCAGTAAAATAAAAAATACCGATCCTTCTGGAAATACTACCTTTATATGCTGTTTTTTCTGTAAAACGTGACCCTAGCACCATATCGCATTCATCTTCAGCGATTGGCTTTATTATTTTATATAAATCATCTGGATTATGTTGTCCATCAGCATCGAACTGAATCGCAATATCATATCCGTTCTCATATGCGTATTTATATCCAGTTTGTACAGCTGAGCCAATACCTAGGTTATATGGTAAATTCACAAGGTGAACAGGAAAATCTTGTACGATTTGAGCTGTTTTATCGTGTGATCCATCATTAATAACACAAATGCTTAATCCTGTAAAATGCTGTTTTAGTTTTAATAATCTTGTTAATGTATCTGCAATTGCTTCTTCCTCGTTATACGCTGGAATAATAATTAACGTTTTTGGTATTGAAATTGGTACTTCAATAGTCATTACCGCACCATCCCTTATATACTTAATCATATTATGGTTATTTTTAAACGAACTTTATTTAATATACCATTAACAGTATAACAAAATAAAGGAAAAGCTGGTGCATGATTTAGGAGAACAGATTGAGAATAAAATGGTAAGAGGTGATATTTTGTATAAAAAAATACATGCAAGGAAGAAAAAATCTGTGCATGTATATGGAAGAGTATTGTATTAAATATTCCAAGGTTTATTTAAAGTTAAAACCTCAGCCATTTCTTTGCTTTTTAAACGTCCTTTTTTTCTATTTTCCGCACGTTCTGAACCGGTTGTGTATAACCAATGTTCTTCCTCAGTTTCAGGAAGTACTTGTGGTACGGACGAAGGTTTTCCATCTTTTATTGCCACAAATGTAATGAAGCAAGTAGCGGCAATTCTACGCTCGCCTGCTAATAAATTTTCTGCGATTACTTTTACGAAAACTTCCATTGAAGATTTCCCTGTATAACATACAAATGCTTCATAACAAACAGAATCAGCTTGGTGAATTGGAGTTAAAAAATCGACTGAATCAATAGATGCTGTTACACAATGTTTACGACTATGTCTTGCAGCCGCAATTGAAGCAATACTATCAATTTCTGCTAATAATTTCCCTCCAAAAAGTGTTTGGTGATTATTTAAATCGTTAGGAAAAACACGTGTTGTCTTAATTGCTTTAGATTCTCGCATGAATTTCTTTTCCATATATTCAGCCCCTATAGTCTGTTTTCAATCAGAATAATATGTGTAAGCAGATTACTCATATTAGATATTTAATGAAGTAAAGTGTATTCCAAAAGAGGATTATTTAAACTTCTGTATTTGTATTCATGTAACTGAAAGAAAATTTATTTTATCTAAAATGTAGTGTAAAAGAGGATTCGCTTACATTGCAAGTAAAAAGTAATGACTATGTATTTGTCATAGAAATTCCCTATCAGCCGTGTACCTATTCATGATAGAATCGTTTTGTTATGAATGGAAATAGAGGTGCAATGGACATATGAATCATATACAAACAAATTTTTCATCTTTCTTCAATAAAATTACAATCGGTGCGATGCTCGCATTTTTTGTTTATAGTTGTTGGGCAGCATTTGAGACAAGTAAGCAATTTTTTGGAGGAAGTACAACAAGTGTAACAATCATATTAGCAATTTTCGTCATACTTATTTTGTTAGTGGCATCAATTCTACAATATCGTTTTACAGATAAACAATTTCTTATTTTTCTTATAAGTATATCTATAGTTGTGAGGATTAGTATGCTGTTATTTGTAGATGCTCCAATAATTGGTGATATGAAAGTGATGTATGAGTCTGCAAAGCAGATTGCAATTGGTAATAATATAGGGACTGTAACTCATTTGCCTTTTATTATATATGAGTCGGTAATTATTCGTATATTTGGTGATTCATTATTCGCTTTACAACTATTTAATGTGCTATTTTGCACAGGAACAGCATTATTTATTTATCGTATTGCGGGAATGGTTTTTGGAGAAGAATGCGGTCGTATTGCTTCTATCTTTTATGCTCTGTATATTCCAAATATATTCATGAGTTCCGTATTAACTCCTGAATCACTTGCAATATTTTTATTTTATTTTGCTTGTTACATACTTTTATATAAAGGATTAGATCATCCTTATATGTGGGTGTTTTCAGCGATTTTATTTGCATTTAGTAATATGGTTTTCCCAATGGGATTATTTCTTCCTATTTTTATTACGGTATATGTATTATTAATCGAAGTATTTCAATCAGCAACGAAACAAAAGGTGTTACTAAAAATGATAGGGATAATTATTCTATTTTATAGTGCCCATTTTGGTGTGAATTATGGAATTAAGGCAATGGGATTGTCACAATATACGATTTCAAATGAGACGTATGTTCAATCTGTTTTAATTGGAAAGACGCAACATGAAGAAAAAATATCGAAAAATCAAAGTGTAACAGAGCATATTGATCAAAAGTTAAAAGAGATTGAGGGAGAAAGATTTAAACTTTTAGAGCCGATGATAAATCAGTTTTCAGATGAAGGAATAAATTCTATTCTTTTCAAATGTGAAAAACTGATATATATAGCCGTAACATTGTTTATGACTATAGCTCTATTACACTTCCTTATTAAGAAACAACAAAATGAGGGATATATGTTGTTCTTATTTTTAATTAGTGGCTACGTATTGTTAAAGCTCTTTCAAGTAGATATGGCATATTACAATGTAATTATGCCGGCATTGTTCATTTTGCAGAGCTTTGGTGTTTATATGAGTTATGTGTATTGTCAAAAAATATTTTTCAGAAAATAAAAAGAATCCATTCTGGATTCTTTTTTTGATGGAAGATGAAATTTAGTAGTCAGTGTAGATGAAAAATATGCCTGACTTGAATTTTATCCCGCTATTTTTCAGACAGCAAGACCCCCACCTCAAAATCAGGGAAAGCAAAGAAGTTAGGTGGGGGCTGATAATCAACGGGGGATGAACAAAACCCCCGTTGATTAAAGTTTCACTTTATCTTATCGATTTAGTTCTAGTTGCAAATTATCGGCTGTTAGAGCCATTTGTGAGGAATCATCTTGAATTCCTTTCATTACTTGTGAAATAGCTTGTAGTTCGTGTTCAATTTTCTTATTCTGTTCTTTTGAGTTAGACATATCTTTTACGATTTCTTGGAAGTATCGATCTGTTGCCGACATACTATCCGTTCCTTCCGATACGAGAGAGCTAATTTGTTTCACGGAAGACGAGACACGGGTAATTTGTTCATTTGTTTTTTCGACGAGCTTTGTAACGTTAAATATAGATTCTTTCGTTTGCTCTGATAATTTTCGAATTTCACCAGCAACAACAGAAAACCCCTTCCCAAATTCTCCAGCACGTGCAGACTCGATAGCTGCATTTAGTGCGAGTAAATTGGTTTGCTCCGCAATCGATTTAACAATATCTATGATTTCATTAATTTTGTTAGAAATATTGAGAAGTTCATGAGTATCTGTAATAATCGTCTCCATATTCATTTGAATAGATCCCATTCGTTTGTTTTGCTGGTTTAATTGTTCTTTCCCTTTATTCGCTTTTTCTTCAGATGTTGTAGCTAATGATGTACCTGTTTTAGCAATCTCTACAATAGTTTCAGATTTGGCGGTTAGTTTTTGAATAGAAGAGCTTGTTTTTTCAGATACAGCAGCTAGTTCTGTTGCGATATGCGTAATTGTCATAGCAGTTAGTTCTTTTTCTTTCTCATGCTCTTTTTGCATTCTTTCATATTCAGATTCATAAGCTGCAAGAACAAGTTCTTGTTCAAGAGTAAATAATTTATTTATAACATTTATAGAATAGGAAAAATCATCGATTGTTGTTATTTTTGTTTGCAAAATCTTCATGATAGAGCGGAACAATTCTTGATAAGCAGCAGTATACCATTTTCGATGTAAACCAATTTGTACATGCCTTTTGGCAATCCTAACACGCTGTTCAATAAAATCTTCATGCATATTGCCGCTGAATAATTCTTTAATATGTGTTTTTAAAGTTTGTTTTAGTTTTGGAATAGAGCTGTAACGTTCAATAATAGTAATTAAATTAGGTTGTTTTGTAATGTTGGCATAGAATTTTTCAGTAATCCAATCAATTTCTGCATAAATAAAAGGCTGTAGTACTTTTACAACTTGTAAATCTTCTTTTGAAATGTGTAGCATATCCATTTGAATTTTTAATTCAGAATTAGTAGGGACATTAAAAGTTATTTGTTGGTCCTTACTTAATTCGATTATACTGGCATTTGTTTTATTAATATTTTTTTTGAAAACCCCAAGCATCATTCTTCCCCCTGTATATAAAACGTTTTCAATTTTAAAACTAATATAGAGTAATTATATATGCTTATATATAATTACTCTATATTAGTTCGTTGAATAGTATATAAATTAAGAGAATTCTATCTAGAATTCTCTTAATGGCCTTTATTAATTTTAGCATGTGTTTTAAAGAAAACAGGGAAATGAACATTATATATTACAGTGACGACACGAATAATGAATGTTACTAATAAGCAAACATAGAAAGCTAACACGTGCGCCCCCATAGCGTGTGTGATTAGGAAGCTAATTGCTCCTAAGATAGAAGCGATTGCGTAAATCTCTTTTCGGAATACGTAAGGGATATCTTGAGCACAAATGTCACGCAAAATACCGCCTCCAATACCTGTAATGACTCCCATTGAAACAACTAGAAATGAGGCGTCAACATGATGTGACATTGCCGCATTTGCACCAATAGCTGTAAAAACACCTAAGCCAACAGCATCAGAAAGCATAATAACGACTTGAAGTTTATTGATGCGCTCAAAAAACATACAAGTAAATAATGCTGATAATACACTTACGAAAAAGTAAATGGGTTTTACAAATGCGACAGGGGGCAGGTTACCAATCATGATATCACGAATAATACCGCCGCCGAGCGCAGTAGCTACAGCTAAACAAAGGACACCAAATAAATCTAAATCTTTTTTTAAACCAACTAATGTACCAGAAATGGCAGCGGCGATAATGCCAAGAAACGTAAATATATCGATTAATAACATGGCCTTAATCCCTTCCTCTTAAAGATGTTCCAGAGAAAAAATATACACTAAAGTATTGGAAATAACAATTACTTTTCGCTACATGTAGAAAAACGGATAAAATTCATAAAGAAAGCGTTTGAAAATGTTTGGAAAATAGCCATAAAGTAATTTGAAAAAGATATGAAAAGATTAATTTTACATTTTTTGATGTTGTTTATTTGGTAAAACATTACAATTATAGGTGGGTTATTTATATTTGTATAAAATGATAAAAAAATATTTATATACTGACAAAAATAAGGGGATGGTTGTTAGATAGATTTTATAAAAATAGGGGAGTATAGCTAAAGGACGATAATTTCTATTACTGATTAATACTTGTCCTGGCTAGTTTTAGCTGGAAAAATAGTTCTCGATTTGAATATGAGTTATGTTATAATTGCTAGGTGTGTTTGAATGATAAAAAATTATGATTAAAAGATAATGTTAAGATTTTGTATGGAGGTCTTGGAATGTTAGCAAATCAAGCTAGGGTTAGATTTGAGCATTTTTTGCTCTTTTTTATTATTTTACAGCCTGTTTTAGATTTATTAACGTCTCTTAGCATCACTTTATTAAAGTCAAATGCTACCGTTGGAATTTTAGTAAGATTCCTTATTATGGCTGTTGGTGGTATTTACATTTTAATTCAGGCAAAAGAGAAGGAAAATAGAAAGTTTTTAATTTATCTTATATTGTTAGCCGGAGTTTTAGGGATAGGATTTATTAATAACAAACTAGTTAAGGATCCTATTGTACTTAGTGAAGAGGTTAAATTCGTTGCGAAAGCATTATATATATATATCATGCTGGGATCATACATTTTAGCTTTAAAATCATTGAAAAAGACAGTTAATATTAGTGATAAGGTTCGAAATAGTATTGTATATTCTACATTAATCATTAACGCAATTATGGTTATTTCTATTTCAACATCTACTGACTTTGGTAGTTATGAATGGATGAAGGTTGGTTCTCGAGGTTGGTTCTATGCAGGGAATGAACTAGGTTCAATCTTAGCTATTATTTTCCCTATTGTAGTACTATATTCTATTCAAAAAACAAAGAGCTGGAAACACATTCTATATTGGATTCCATCACTTTTAATGATTTATTCGCTAATTCAAGTTGGTACAAAAGTAGGAATGGGCTCAATTGGTGCTACGCTAGCGGCAGCAATCGGGATTATTTTACTACAATTATTATTTGATAGAAAAAATCCGAACAAAAAATCCCTTGCACTTAATGCAGTAATTGCTATTGTCCTATTAGCTGGTGTAGTCGGAACGTTTAAACAAACGCCATTAGCACAAAATATGGGTATTCACAATAATTATTTATCAGAGCAAAATGTGGCACAGCAAGGTCAAAAAGAAAAAGAAATTAAAGAGAAGCTGAAAAAAGAGCAAGAACTTAAAGCAAAAGAAGAAAATCATCATAAAGTTGAAAAGCCAGAAGAAAAGGCGAAGATAGAAGAGGAAGTTAAGAAAGAGCTTGAGAAAGAGCAAAAGAAAGAAAATCAAGAAAATCTTATTTTCAGTGGACGTCAAGTATATGAAGAAAGACATAAGCAGTTCTTTAAAGAAGCGCCAATGTCACAAAAGTTATTAGGAATGGGTTATGCAGGTAACTTTAAATACAATGAACAAAAGCAGCCAGATCCAAAACTAATTGAAATGGACTTCCATGATTGGTTTTATGATTTCGGGATTATTGGCTTTGTATTACTAATGATTCCATTTATTTATTACGGGCTAAGAATTCTACTAGCATTTGCTACGAGATTTAAGGACATATTTAATATAAAATATGGAATGATTTCAGCAAGCTTATTGTTAGCGTTAGGTATTGCTTATATTGCAGGACATATTTTAACAGCACCAGGAGTTGGGATTTACTTTGTAGTGGTGTTAGCTTATCTAATAGTAGACCTAGAAATTGAATGATAAAAATAAAAGCTAACTTTTGTTAGCTTTTATTTTTTAGTACAGTAAAATAAAAATAGATGGAAACGTAGCGAGGATTTAAAGGAGGAAAAAATATGAAAATATTGCATATGAATGCAGGAGCAGAAGATGGGGGAGGGAAAACACATATTATTTCACTTCTCGATCAGTTTCCAACTGGTGAAGTAGAATTAGCAGTATTTGAAGATGGAATTGTTGCGAAGGAAGCAAGGGAGTTAGGGATAAAAGTCCATGTGTTTTCACAAAAATCGCGCTATGATTTATCCATTTTAAAGAATATAAGTGAATTTATTAATAAAGAAAAATTTGATGTAGTTCATACACATGGCCCTAGGGCTAATTTCTATGTTTCTTTAATGAAAAAGAGAATAAAGGCAAAATGGGTAACGACTATTCATAGTGATCCATTTCAAGACTTTACTAAACAGGGCTTAAAAGGTTGGATTTTTACGAAATTAAATTTGAAAGCCTTAAAAAATATAGACTTATTTTTCGTTGTAACAAATAGATTGAAAAAAAGCCTGGCAGCATTAGGTATTTCAAATGAAAAGATGCATGTTATTTATAATGGAATTGAATACGATAAGGAAAAAGCAGAAGGCTATAATAAAAAAGAAATGTTCAATATTGATGAAGATGTATTTACGGCAATCCAAGTAGCACGATTACATCCTGTCAAAGGACATGAAGTTTTATTCGATGCGTTACAACAAACAAAATTAGAGAAAATTAAAGTATTATTAGTTGGCGATGGCCCATTAGAAGAAAATCTAAAGTCATTAGCTACTGAAAAAGGGATTAACGATAAAGTAGAGTTTTTAGGACATCGTCAAGATGTAAAACAATTATTTGCGTCGTCACATGTAAATTTATTAACTTCCCATAGTGAAGGGTTCCCACTAGTTTTATTAGAAGCGGCAAATCAACGCGTACCATCAATTGTGACTAGGGCTGGAGAAATTGAACCATTAATCGTAGATGAAACTTACGGATGGATTGTACCAACAGGTGATGGAAAGGCATTAGCATTAGCTTTAGAAGAAGCGTATGATAAGTGGAAAACTGGAGAGTTAGCAGCAATGGGTAAACATATTTATGAGCATGCTACTATGAACTTCTCACTTCAAAAACTATATGAAGATACAAAGGAAACATATAAGCAATTAATAGCGAAAAACTTGTAATGATAGAGAGGATAGTTAACTATGGCAGTACAAACAGTTGATATTCTAGGGGTTCCTTTTTCTACAATGACAATGGATGAAACGGTCCAATATTTAAAAGAACAACTAGAAGCGGAGCGAACTCATACGTTTCAGGTAGTAACAGCAAACCCTGAAATTGTTATGTGCGCAAAAAAGGATGAAAAGTTCTATCAAACATTATTGAATACAGATTTAATTACACCTGATGGTATTGGGGTTGTAAAGGCAAGCGGGATGCTTGGTACACCTTTAAAAGAACGTGTAGCAGGTTTTGATTTAATGTGTAATTTACTTGCGAAGTTATCAGAAGATAGTAAGCCGGTATCTGTTTTCTTATTAGGTGCAAAGCCGCATGTTGTACAAGCTGCAGCAGATCATTTAACAAAGACATATTCAGCTGTATCCATCGCCGGTATACAAGATGGTTATTTTAAACAAGAAGACGAAGAGAATATTATTTCTCGCATTCAAGAAGCAAAACCAGATTTATTACTTGTTGCACTTGGTTTCCCGAGACAAGAGAACTTTATACAAAACAATAAGCATCGTTTAGAAACGAAAATGGCTGTTGGAGTAGGTGGAAGTTTAGACGTATGGGCTGGAGAGGTAAAACGTGCACCAAAATGGATTCAAGCAATTCATTTAGAGTGGTTTTATAGATTATGCAGTAATCCAACACGCTGGCGTCGTCAGTTAGTATTAGCGGAATTTTTAAAAGAAGTAATGCGTTCGAAAAAGTAGCGAAATATCGCTGCTTTTTTTATTTGTTCATTTTTAATAAATTGAAACTTTAATCAGTGAGGCATCCCCACAGATTATTAGCTCTCACCAATCGGGATAGACGTTTTACTTTTTGGGAATGATGAAGGAGAATTTTTTACACAAAAGTATTTTACTTATACAATTCACACATGTAAAATGATGTGTAAAGACACCTGTGTGAGGAGGACTTCTAGTGGGCAAGGTTAAAGAAATTTCGAAGCGCAAACTACTAGGTATAGCTGGGCTTGGATGGCTATTTGATGCAATGGATGTTGGAATGCTTTCATTTGTAATGGTAGCCTTGCAAAAGGATTGGGGATTAAGTACGCAAGAAATGGGCTGGATAGGCAGTATTAACTCAATCGGTATGGCAGTAGGAGCGCTTATTTTTGGGATACTATCAGATAAAATAGGGCGAAAATCAGTCTTTATTATTACATTATTATTATTTTCTATCGGTAGTGGTTTAACTGCATTAACAACAACACTTGCGATGTTTCTCGTTTTACGCTTTTTAATTGGTATGGGGCTTGGCGGAGAGCTTCCGGTTGCCTCTACACTAGTATCAGAGAGTGTTGAAGCGCATGAACGTGGGAAAATTGTTGTGTTATTAGAAAGTTTTTGGGCAGGTGGATGGCTAATTGCAGCTCTTATCTCGTATTTTGTTATTCCTAAATATGGTTGGGAAGTTGCGATGGTATTGAGTGCAGTTCCAGCATTATATGCTTTATATTTAAGATGGAATTTACCGGATTCCCCAAGGTTCCAAAAAGTTGAAAAAAGGCCATCTGTTATTGAAAATATAAAATCAGTTTGGTCTGGGGAATATCGTAAAGCAACAATTATGCTATGGATTCTATGGTTTTGTGTTGTTTTTTCCTATTATGGAATGTTCCTTTGGTTACCGAGTGTAATGGTGCTAAAAGGATTTAGTTTAATAAAAAGTTTCCAATACGTACTTATTATGACATTAGCTCAACTTCCAGGATATTTCACAGCTGCTTGGTTTATTGAACGTCTCGGTCGTAAATTTGTTTTGGTTACGTATTTAATCGGGACAGCTTGCAGTGCTTATTTGTTTGGGGTTGCGGATTCATTAACAGTATTAATCGTGGCAGGTATGTTACTATCCTTCTTTAACTTAGGTGCTTGGGGAGCATTATACGCCTATACACCTGAGCAGTATCCAACGGTTATTCGTGGTACAGGTGCAGGAATGGCAGCGGCATTTGGTCGTATTGGTGGTATTCTTGGGCCACTATTAGTGGGATATTTAGTTGCCTCAGAAGCGTCACTATCATTAATATTTACGATTTTTTGTGGATCAATTTTAATTGGTGTATTCGCTGTAATAATACTTGGACAGGAAACGAAGCAACGAGAATTAGTATAAAGTGAAAATTTAAACGTATCCCTGACCGTTTATTATCCTACACTACTCGGATCTTTATAGGCAGTTAGTGCGGGATAAAAGGGGAGAGGAAACCGAAGTGGTTTCCTTTTTTCTGTTTTTTTAGATAAATAATGGTATAGTAAGAAAAAGGGATTATTTCTTATAAAAGCGAATGTATACAACAGGACATATGGACAAAGAATTAGGTGGTTGAAGAAATGAAAATTTTACTGATTATGGAAGAGGCAGAAGAGAGAAGAGAGTTAGCTGAAAATTTCACTGAAAATATGAGAAATGTAGAATGTTTTGAAGCAAAGACAGGAACAGAATCTTTATTTATGATGAAAAAACATATACCAGACTTTGTTTTTTTAAGTTCCAAATTACTAGATGGTACTGGTTTTGAATATGCAAGTTTATTACGAGAAATAAATTGCTATACAAAATTTATTTTTGTAGGTGAAAACATAGAAGAATCTATTACAGCTTTTCGTTTCCAAGCATTTTATTATTTATTGCGACCATTTCGTGAAGAAGATTTACAATTTCTTTTATATAAAATAGGTAAAGAACAAGGTGAGAAAGCAAAGAGTTATTTGCGGAAACTACCGATAGAAAGTCAAGAGGGTATACGATATATTCTCCCAGAAGATATTGTATATGTAAGTAAAAATAAAGAAAATAAAACTGTTTCAATTTACACAACGAATAATCAGTATATTTCAACATATACACTTCAGGAATTAGAAAATAAGCTAAATGCATATGATTTTTTACGTGTACATAAAAGCTATTTAATTAATATGTCATATGTAAAAGAACTGAAACCTTATTATAATGGCACGTATAATTTGTATTTAGATAGGTATGATGAGCAACCGATTCCAGTCAGTCGTAATTATGTAAAACGCCTTCGAAATAACATTGAATTATAGTAGGTAATGAGAGTATTTTAACATGATAAACTAAAAATCCTTCATGATAGGGAGGATTCAAGTTAAATATTCAGAAAATTTAGTACAATCTCCACTAAGAAATAGTATTGGGGGAATTGTATGTGAAGACATTGAAATCGATCTTACTTTGGGGCATTATTACAGCAGTAGGAGCAGGTGCTTTTGGGGTAGTAGCTTTATCACAAGGTGAAACCATTAATGCTGTATGGCTCTTAGTAGCTGCCGTATGTGTATATGCAGTTGCTTATCGCTTTTATAGTAGATTTATAGCGAGAAAGGTTTTTAATTTAGATGATAATCGGCAAACACCAGCCCATACATTAAACGATGGGAAAGACTATGTTCCAACAAATAAGTGGGTATTGTTTGGACATCACTTTGCAGCGATTGCTGGGGCGGGACCTTTAGTAGGACCGATTTTAGCAGCACAAATGGGATATTTACCAGGAACCATTTGGATTATTGTTGGGGTAGTTGTTGCGGGGGCTGTCCAAGATTTTGTCATTTTATTTGCTTCGATGAGACGTAATGGTAAATCGTTAGGAGAAATGATTAAGGATGAGATTGGACCTGTTACAGGACTAATTGCAATGATAGGTATTTTAGGAATTATGATTATTTTATTAGCAGTATTAGCGTTAGTCGTAGTAAAGGCACTAATCGGAAGTCCTTGGGGAATGTTTACGATAGCAGCAACGATTCCTATCGCTATTTTAATGGGAGTTTATATGCGCTATATTAGGCCTGGTCGTGTTGGAGAAGGATCAGTAATTGGTATTATCCTACTTATTTTATCTCTTGTTGGAGGACAGTATGTAGCAGAAAATCCAACACTTGCAAGTATGTTCACATTTAGTGGTGAAACAATTGCTATTATGCTTATTGTATATGGATTTATCGCATCGGCATTACCAGTTTGGATGCTTTTAGCACCACGTGATTATTTAAGTACATTTTTAAAAGTCGGAACAATTGTAGGGTTAGCAATCGGTATCTTAATTGTAGCACCAGATTTACAAATGCCAGCAGTTTCGAAATTTATTGATGGAACTGGTCCTGTGTTTTCTGGAAACTTATTCCCGTTCTTATTTATTACTATTGCTTGTGGTGCAGTGTCTGGATTCCATGCTCTCGTTTCATCAGGTACGACGCCGAAGATGATCGAGCAAGAGGGACACGCACAGCCAATCGGTTATGGAGCAATGTTAATGGAGTCGTTTGTAGCAGCGATGGCGATGATTGCGGCTTGTGTATTAACACCGGGAACGTATTTTGCAATTAATAGTCCCGCAGCACTTATCGGTACAGATGTTTCGCAGGCAGCTCAAGTTATTTCCTCATGGGGATTTGCTATTACACCAAATGAACTAAAAGATCTCGCTGTAAATGTTGGAGAGCAAACAATTTTATCACGTACAGGTGGTGCGCCAACATTAGCGATAGGTATGGCATATATTTTCTCACAAGTAATAGGTGGAACGGCCATGATGGCATTTTGGTATCATTTTGCGATTCTCTTTGAAGCTCTATTCATTTTAACAACAATTGATGCCGGAACGCGTGTCGGCCGATTTATGATTCAAGATATTTTAGGGCATGTATATAAGCCATTTGGGAAAACGGATTCTACATTAGCGAATGTAATCGCTACAACATTATGTGTATTAGGGTGGGGATATTTCTTATACCAAGGGGTAATAGATCCGCTCGGTGGAATTAATACATTATGGCCACTTTTCGGTATTGCAAATCAAATGCTAGCAGGTATTGCATTATTACTTGGAACGACAATTTTGTTCAAAATGAGAAAAAAGGCGTACGTTTGGGTAACACTTATTCCAACTGTCGGGTTGCTGATTGTAACGATGACGGCGGGATATCAAAAGCTATTTCATGAAAATCCTAAAATTGGATTTCTATCGCATGCAAAGGTATTTCAGGGAGCATTAGATGAGGGAAAAGTGTTAGCGCCAGCAAAAAATGTTGCTCAAATGAAGCAAATTATTTTCAATGATTATATCGATGCAGCGCTTTGCGGAATTTTTATGATAGTTGTAATCGCTGTGTTAATTTCAGCACTTCGAATTTGGATCCAAGTATTAAGAAATAAGCCAATGCCGTTAAAAGAGGCACCATATATTCCTAGAGATGAAAGTGAGTCGAGGAACTATGCTTAAAAAGTTGTGGCAAGTATGGGGTGAAAGAAAACGCTTTATTAGTTTGCTCGTTGGGGTACCAAGTTATGAAGTATATGTGGAGCATATGAAAAAGCATCATCCTGAAGAAGAGGTTGTATGTCAAAAGCAATTTTTTGCTGAGGCACAAGAAGCAAGATTTAATGCAAAGGGTGGAAAAATATCACGCTGTTGTTAATGAAAAAGGGCGAGTTTTCGCCCTTTTTATTTTTTTGCTGTTTCACGTGGAACAGCAAAAATAAACAAAATATTTGGGAATTAAAGGTATTTCGTATACAATAAGGTGAGGAAGGGGATAGATGGAAAAGTAGGGAGATTATTTTATGTTAAGGGACTTATTTGTAAATACAACAATTATTCTTTCCTTTATTTTTATTGGAGGTCAGCTTTTAAGGGATAAGCCGTTAAAAGAAGGATTCTCTTTTGGGCAGAAATGTGTAGTAGGCATTTTTACTGGGATACTAGGTATAGTATTAATGTATTTCAGTGTTCGTGTTGGTACCATTCTATTGGATTTACGCTACTTAGCTGTTATTCTAGCTGTTATTATTGGAGGACCGATAGCGAGTACCATAACAATTGGTATGATTTTAGTAACTAGGCTGTTGTTTATGGATTATTCATTAGCTTCTCAAGTGGCTTTTTATACAATCATTGCGATAGGAATAGGGAGTATCTTTATTTCGCGCATGAAGCTTTCTTTAGGGGGAAAGTGGGTATGGTTACACACATATATTTTATCTATTCTAATCCCAGCGTTATATATATGGTTAATTAAAGAGATCCACATAGTGGGATTATATTTAATTTCTAGTATTATTACAGGTTACATAACATTCATAAGTGCAAATTATGTTTTACAATCCAATGAGTTATTTCAAAAGATGAAACAATACGCAACGATAGATGCATTGACAGGTTTAGGAAACGTAAGACAGTTTGATTTAGAGATGAATCGTCATATTAGTAATAAGAACATGAAAAATGATTCGTTTTGTTTACTACTTATAGATATTGACCACTTTAAGTATGTAAATGATACGTACGGGCATCCTGCAGGGGACGAAGTGCTAAAACAAGTAGGATGTATTTTACGAGAAACTTCACAATTTCCAGATTTGGCTTTTCGAAAGGGTGGAGAGGAGTTTGCGCTTTTGATACCGAATAAGGGATTAGCTTACGGAATTCTTACGGGCGAGCAAATTCGTACAGCTGTTGAAAGTCACTCATTTCAATTGTTAGATGAAACGAAAATAAAAATTACAGTTTCGGTGGGGGTTTCAGAATATGAAGGATCACCGGAGCAATTTATTCAAGCGGCAGATGATGCGTTATACTACTCGAAACGAAATGGTAGAAATAAGGTCAGCTCTGTATCTTAAAGATAAGATGACCAGAAGACATAAAGCTTATAAAAAACACTCACAGAGGCAATGTATGAACTTTGTGAGTGTTTTTTATTTATATATTAGACAAGTTCTTTTGATACAACAAATTTACGATATGCACCATGGTGAGTTGGACCTACGTATTCGTTAATTTTGAATGAGTAACGAATAGCAGCTGTGATGAATTCTTTAGCAGTTTTTACTGCTTCTTTCACAGGTTTTCCTTTTGCAAGTTCTGCTGTAATTGCAGCAGAATATGTGCAACCTGCGCCGTGTGTATTTGTCGTATCAATTTTTTCTGATTCTAGAAGGTCGAATGTTTCTCCATCATATAGGACGTCGATTGCAGTTTCCGTACCAAGTTTGCTACCGCCTTTAATTAGGACGTATTTCGCACCTAAAGCATGGATCTTTTTCGCTGCTTCTTTCATGTCTTCAAGAGAATTAATCTTTACGCCACTTAATTGGTAAGCTTCAAATAAGTTTGGTGTTACAACTAATGCCTTTGGAACAAGAACGTCACGTAAGCAATCATTCGTTTCAGGATGTAATGCTTCATCAGCACCTTTACATACCATAACAGGGTCAACTACTACATTTTTGAAATTGTGCTTTTCGATTGTTTCTGCAACCATTTCAATAATTTCTACTGATCCAAGCATACCTGTTTTTAAAGCGTCTACGCCAACACCTTCAATTGTTGTTTCTAATTGTGGTTTTAATGTAGAAGCTGGGATTGGAAATACGTTATGTGCCCAACCGTTATGTGGATCCATCGTTACGATTGTTGTAAGAGATGTCATTCCGTATACGCCCAGTTCTTGGAATGTTTTTAAATCTGCTTGTATACCAGCACCGCCACTTGTGTCAGAACCAGCGATAGTAAGTGCTTTATTTAATGTCATTATGAAAGCCCCCTCGAGTGATATAATGAAAACTATGTTCTCACCATTATATCAATGTTACGAATAAGTACAAAGTGAAAAGTAGATGATTTATTTTAAGAGCTATTTAAAATCTTGTATGCAGGAGACTGAGTATGTTTCGAGATAATCGTACAAATGAATTAGTTATATTAAAGGAAATTGCAGAAACATTAAATACATCAAATGATACATATCATGTATTGCAAGCTGTCCTAGAGAAATTACTAAGTGTAACAGGTTTAACGACAGGATGGATTTTTCTTGCGGATGAAAATGGGAAGTATACGAAGTTAATTGATTATCAATTACCAGAGGCACTTACATATGAAAATAAACGCCCGATGTGCGAAGGTGAATGTTGGTGTTTACGAGGTTTTGTAGATGGAAAATTAGAGAGAGCCGTTAATATTATTGAATGTAAAAGAATTAATAATGCAATTGAATATAATTGGGGGGATACGGAGGGCATTCTTCATCATGCTACGGTTCCTTTAAAAGCTGGGGGAGAAAAATTTGGGTTGTTAAATGTTGCAAGTCCGGGTAAAACACATTTTTCAGAAGAAGAATTAGTATTACTCCAATCGGTTGCCTTCCAAATTGGTACGGCTTTAAAGCGAACAAAATTATATGAAAATGAAAAGAGAAGAGCACATTATTATGTGAAATTAGAGCGTTTCATTCAAGATTTAAAAACGATTCATAAGTTTAATGTACTACCTGAAAAAGTGGTAAATCACGTAGGTGAAGTATTTCAATGGAATCAAGTAGCGCTTTTTATTAGGGAGGAAAAAGAATTATCTCTGCGAGCGTCTTACGTTCAGGAAGAGTTAAAAGAGGATATAAAAGAGGCGGCCAAGAGGGCGTTAGAACAAGATGAACCAGTTCTAATAAAACATCAAATAGGACATAATGTACATCTAAATCGAGCTGTTATTGCTACACCAATACATATTCAAAACCATATATTTGGTGTTTTATGTGTTAGCCTGAATAATGGAGAGTTTGATGCTAATACAATAGACGTAATTCAAGCATTATCGAACCATGTTTCGTTAATAATAGAGAATTTGAGGCTAAATGAGCAGCGCCGTGAACTTGTGCGAATGGAAGAAAGAAATCGGTTAGCAAGAGATTTACATGATTCTGTTTCGCAAAAATTATTTTCATTAACCTTCATGACAAAAGGCGCCGAGGCAGTTTTAAAAGGTAAAAATGAAAAGGTAGATCAATCTTTGCATGAGATGCGTGAACTTGCGCAAGGAGCTTTGAAAGAAATGAGGACATTAATTTGGCAGCTTCGTCCGGCGGGATTAGAAAAAGGATTATTGCCAGCTCTAAAGCAGTACGGTGAAAATTTGGGACTGAAAATTAGGGAGCAAGTTACGGGTGTTCGTGATTTACCTCGTGTAGTAGAAGAAGCTTTGTGGCGCATAGGCCAAGAAGCACTGAACAATGTAAGTAAGCATGCAGGTATAAAAGAAGCGACGATTTATTTTACAGTGAATGAGAAAAATGTATCATTAGAAATAGTTGATCAAGGAAAGGGATTTGTGGAAAAGAATATAAAAGAAAAGAAATCACTAGGTATGATTACGATGCGTGAAAGAGTAGAATTAGTTGGTGGAACAATTAAAATTGTAAGTAGTAATAAACGAACGAGCGTAAAAGTAAATGTACCATTATGATGTGAAAATGAGGGAAGTTTGTGAAAATAAAAGTATTGTTAGTTGATGATCATACAGTCGTTTTAAAAGGATTAGCATTTTTCTTAAGTACACAGGAAGATTTAGAGTTAGTTGGAGAAGCGAATAATGGGAAAGAAGCGTTAGTGAAAGTAGGAGAAACAACTCCCGATGTTATATTAATGGATTTATACATGCCTGAAATGGATGGTGTTGAGGCGACGGCATATATTAAAAAAGAGTATCCAAATGTGAAAGTAATTGTATTAACTAGCTTTTCTGATCAGGCGCATGTGTTACCTGCATTAAGGGCTGGAGCAAGTGGGTATATTTTAAAAGATGTAGAACCAGATCAGCTTGTTGAGGCTATTCGAAGCGCATATAAAGGTAATATTCAATTACATCCGGATATAGCAAATGCTCTTCTCTCTCAAACATTACCTGTAGAAGAAAAGGAAGAAGAACCTTCTATTCAAGTGGATGTGCTAACAGCGAGAGAAAATGAAGTATTGCAGCTATTAGCGAAAGGGATGAGCAATAAGGAAGTTGCATCTGTTTTAGTTATTACAGAAAAGACGGTTAAGGCGCATGTAAGTAGCATTTTGAGTAAGTTGAATTTATCTGATCGTACGCAAGCGGCATTATATGCAGTGAAAAATGGAATTGTATAAGACGAAAGTCGTAAGACCAAGTTCGCCTTTGGAAGGTGGACTTTTTTTATGGAAAAATACGTCTATGTGAGGACGAAATTGTCATTATATAAAGATAAAATATGTTTGTAAGCAACAAAACAACAATTACAAGGGATACCTTTTTTGAAAGCATATAACAACATAAGAGTGAGTACTAGGAGGAATAAATAATGGCAACAGTTTTATTCGTTAAAGCAAATAACCGTCCAGCGGAACAAGCAGTTAGTGTAAAATTATATGAGGCATTTTTAGCAAACTATAAAGAAGCACACCCAAATGATACAGTAGTAGAACTTGATTTATATAAAGAAGAATTACCATATGTAGGCGTAGATATGATTAATGGTACATTCAAGGTAGGTAAAGGATTTGATTTAACAGAAGAAGAGGCAAAAGCAGTAGCAGTTGCTGATAAGTATTTAAATCAATTCCTAGAAGCTGATAAAGTTGTTTTCGGCTTCCCATTATGGAACTTAACGATTCCAGCAGTATTGCACACATATATTGATTATTTAAACCGTGCTGGTAAAACGTTCAAATATACGCCAGAGGGTCCAGTTGGCCTAATCGGAGATAAGAAGATTGCATTATTAAATGCAAGAGGCGGCGTATATTCAGAAGGTCCAGCAGCTGAGGTAGAAATGGCTGTTAAATATGTAGCAAGTATGATGGGCTTCTTCGGCGCAACAAACATGGAAACAGTAGTTATTGAAGGGCATAACCAATTCCCAGATAAAGCAGAAGAAATCATTGCTGCAGGTCTTGAAGAAGCAGCTAAAGTAGCAAGTAAATTTTAATTAAAAGTATAATCGTCACTCGAAAAAACAGCATTAACATGTAAACGTTAATGCTGTTTTTTTATATTTTTAGTTCATCAGCAAGTTTTTCTAATGTATTTCGATCTTGTATATAATATGTTCGGCCTTCTTTTCTTAAATAATTTTGTTGGCAAAACTGATTTAATACATATAAAAGATGACGGTAGCTGACATTTAAATATTCCGAGGCCTCGGTATGCTTTTCTATATAACAATTATTTTGCTCTGTTAATAAAATAAAAGCAGCTAATCGATTTTCAAAAGGATAACTATAGTTTTTTGCGTAATTTTCAGTGCGAGTAATTGTCTTTTCTCCAATAAATTTACATAAGTGCTGTAAAAACGTTGCATCTTGTAATAAAAGTTGCTGACAATCTTTAAGAGGAAGTGCCAAACACACACAATCTTCTAGTACTTCAACGGACTTAGTAATATTTTCTACTCCTATTAATCCTAATTCCCCGATAAAAGATGGTGCTTGAATAAAATTAATTAATGAAACCTTCCCGTTTTTATGACTCATATATATTTTTGCCTTCCCAGAAATTAAGTAATAGAGATAAGGGAGAGTATTTCCTTCGCTACATATCATCTCTTTCGTTTGAAAAGAATGTAGCTCTACATATGGCAAGACATGAAATGAAAATAGGGTATGGAATTGATGGATTTGCATGTATTGATAAATTTCTTCCTTATTTTTGCTGATTTTCATATTTTCACCCCTATGTATAGTATGAGATATCTCCTATTATCTTTACAAGAAGGAATGATACGATTTATGTAAATTTGTTTTTGTGGAAAAGAGAGTGTGATGAGTTTATGAAAAAATATAAAACATTGCTATTTGATGTAGATGATACATTATTAGATTTCCAAAAGGCTGAAAAAGTGGCTTTACGGGTGCTTTTTGAAGAGAAGGGAATCCCTTTAACAGACGAGATAGAGGCTCGTTATAAAAAAATAAATAAAGGTCTTTGGGATGCTTTTGAAAAAGGTGAACTATCACGCAATGAAGTTGTAAATACACGATTCTCTCTGTTGTTTAAAGAGTATGGAGAAGAAGTAGACGGAATATTATTCGAAAATAATTACCGTAACTACTTAGAAGAAGGAAATCAACTCATGCAAGGTGCGTTTAAATTTATAAATCAAATTCAAGGGGAGTATGAGTTGTATATAGTGACAAATGGTGTTTCTAAGACGCAAGATAAACGTTTGCGTAATGCAGGGTTACATTCATTGTTTAAAGATGTTTTTGTTTCGGAAGATACAGGTTTTCAAAAGCCGATGAAAGAGTATTTTGATTATGTTTTTGAACGGATTCCTAACTTTGCACCTGAAGAAGGGCTGATTATTGGAGATTCATTAAGCGCGGATATGAAAGGTGGATATGTAGCGGGAATTGATACTTGTTGGTTTAATCCAGAAAGGAAATTAAATGATAGTGGGATTATACCGACATATGAAGTGCATAATTTTGAGGAGTTAGAAGCGTTATTAAAGCAGCATGTGTAATAAAAAAATAGGCAGTGGAGCTTTCATCCCCACTGCCTATTTTTATTAATTTTTATTTTCGTTATGTTTTGGCAGCGGAAAGGCATTCCCGATAGCAGCTGCACCAAGCATGGGCAATAGTAAATTAAGCGGGAAAAACATAAGTAATAGTAATGTTATAGCTATTGGCTTTCGTAACGCATAGCTTGAAATTGCTGTCGTTACGATGGCAACAGATGCTACTGGATCTATAGGAAGAATAGATGCTACAGCGTATCCGATACTTGACCCGGAAAATATAATTGGGAAGATATGTCCACCTCGCCACCCTGTGTTCAAACAAACGGCAGTAATGCACAACTTTAAAATCCCTGAAAGAAGTAGTATCCAAAAAGATAAATGGCTCCATTCAACAACTAATTCTTTTAATTGATGTTCCCCTGAAAATAATGTGTACGGAAGAAAAGTTCCCGCAATTCCTAATAAAATACCACCGATAATTCCGAGTGTCAGTTTGTATTCCCTAAAAGGGTGAATTAACTTCTCTAATGTGAATTCTAACTTGAAATAAAAGAAACCAACTATAGCACCGATACTAGCAAGTGGAAGAAATGCGATCCATTCATTGAAAGAAAGTGCACCTTCCCCGAAATCAACAATAAAGGATCCACGATTATCGAGTTTACTCAGTAGTAAATAAACAGAAAAACCTGCGAAAGTAGTAGCTAAGTATACAATCGCCTTTTTTCCTTTAGAAAAAGCAGCAATTTGTTCCCCCTCATTTTCATTTGGTGCTAAATAACCGAATAATGGTGCGTTAAAAATGACACTTAAAGTAGCTCCAATTCCGATCTCGGTTAGCTCATTCATACCCTTTAAGGCAAATTTAAAGCGATCCCCTACCCATGTGCACAGTCCGCCTATAATTCCAACTAGTGCGGCTTCTGGACCAAGACTAGCACCGAAAATTAAAACAATAATCGCTGTTAAAGTAGCCTGATGGACAAAGCGATATTCGATTCGACCAGTTTTTTTATATTCAGCCATCACTTCAGGCATAAGGCGTGGGTATGTACCGAAATGTTTTTGTGATAGACCAACAAGGACCCCGCCAATTATTGTTACGCAAAGGGTGTAATAAGAGGGAAAAGAGAGAACTTCAGGCAAGTATCCCCAAATAAAGTGGATTCCAATATTTATTGTGACTAAAAATAACCAGACTGTAGCTCCTACTATAGATCCTAGAAGAATGCCATATAGAGCAAGTATGTACTGCATATCTTTTTTATTTGTCATGTTATACCTCCGTTATGTAAATCTTAGTAGGTAAAAAAGTGAAATATACTAGTGAAAAATGGATTGAATATATATAGTATCTTTTTGAGAAGATGGCCTATTCAACATATAGGCTAACTTTAGGGGAATTTGAATTTATAGGTTAAATTACTTATTTAATTTTATAGACTGATTTGAGGTTTTTAAAGGTCTTTTTTGAAATAGACTAGAATATATTTCTTTTGTTGCTTTATATGAAACTGTTAACATTTATTTTAGAACATTCAGAAAAACTGTTTGACATTAGGAAATTATTGCTATAAAATCAACGGTAATTGCATAGTCTTATCAAGAAAAGGTGGAGGGACAGGCCCGATGAAACCTTGGCAACAGCCGTATAACGGAATTGTGCCAAATCCTGCAGGTAGTAATCCTGAGAGATAAGAAAGAGCCTTTAGAGCGTGTTTTCAAACTGCTCCTTTCTTGTTTTCAGGAAAGGGGCAGTTTTTTATTTTGTATAAAAGAAAGGAGAATGAGAGATGGGAGAATCATGGGGAAAAGGAACAATTTGTGTGCAAGGTGGCTATACGCCAAAAAATGGTGAACCACGTGTTTTACCACTTTATCAAAGTACAACATATAAATACGATACTTCAGATGATTTAGCAGCCCTATTTAACTTAGAGGCAGAAGGATATATTTATACACGTATTGGAAACCCTACTCTAGCCGCATTTGAGCAGAAGTTATCAGATTTAGAAGGCGGTGTAGGAGCTGTTGCAACGGCTTCTGGGCAAGCAGCTATTATGCTCGCAGTTTTAAATATTTGTAGTAGTGGGGATCATTTACTTTGTTCTTCAACGGTTTACGGGGGAACGTTTAATTTATTTGGAGTGAGTTTGCGTAAACTGGGCATTGATGTTACGTTCTTTAATCCAAATTTAACGGCAGATGAAATTACGGCGCTTGCTAATGACAAGACGAAACTTATCTATGCAGAATCGTTAGGAAATCCAGCGATGAATGTTTTAAATTTTAAAGAATTTTCAGCTGCTGCTAAAGAATTAGAGGTACCTTTTATCGTTGATAATACATTAGCAACTCCTTATTTATGCCAGGCGTTTGAACATGGGGCAAATATTATTGTTCATTCTACGACGAAGTATATCGATGGGCATGCGAGCTCCTTAGGCGGTATTGTAATTGACGGTGGAAACTTTGATTGGACAAATGGAAAGTATCCTGAACTTGTTGAACCAGATCCAAGTTATCACGGTGTAAGTTACGTTCAAAACTTTGGTGCAGCAGCGTATATTGTGAAAGCACGTGTTCAGCTATTAAGAGATTATGGAAATTGTATGAGCCCATTCAATGCATATATTAGCAATATTGGCTTAGAAACATTGCATTTACGAATGGAACGTCATAGTGAAAATGCTCTTGCAGTTGCTAAGTGGCTTGCTAATCATGAACGTATTGAATGGGTGAATTATCCGGGCTTAGATAGTAATGAAAATTACTCATTGGCACAACAGTACTTGAAAAAAGGTGCTAGTGGTGTTTTAACTTTCGGTATTAAAGGCGGATTAGAAGCAGCAAAAGAATTTATCGCAAATGTAAAACTAGCAACTCTTGTAACACACGTAGCTGATGCACGAACTTGCGTTATACATCCTGCTAGTACGACGCATAGACAATTAAATGCTGAAGATCAGCGTTTAGCTGGTGTTACATCTGATTTAATTCGTTTATCAGTTGGTATAGAAGATGTTTCTGATATTATTGCAGATTTGGAAGCAGCTCTAGTTGGGGGCAAAACACATGCCGATCATAATTGATAAAGATTTACCGGCTCGCAAAGTGTTACAAAAAGAAAATATTTTTGTAATGACGAAGGAGCGAGCGGAAACACAAGATATACGCGCTTTGAAAATTGCTATATTAAATTTAATGCCAACGAAGCAAGACACAGAGGCACAATTACTTCGCTTAATTGGAAACACACCGTTACAATTAGATGTTCATTTGCTTCATATGGAATCACATCTATCTCGTAATGTAACGCAAGAACATTTAACAAGCTTTTATAAAACGTTTCGTGATATTGAAAATGAAAAGTTTGATGGGCTCATTATTACAGGAGCGCCAGTGGAGACCCTTGCTTTTGAAGAGGTAGATTATTGGGAAGAGCTTAAACATATTATGGAGTATTCAAAAACGAATGTAACATCTACGCTCCATATTTGCTGGGGAGCACAGGCTGGCTTGTACTATCATTATGGTGTTCCAAAGTATCCCCTTAAGGAAAAAATGTTCGGTGTATTTGAACATGAAGTTTGCGAGCAACATGTGAAATTGTTACAAGGATTTGATGAATTGTTTTTTGCTCCGCATTCTCGTCATACAGAAGTACGAGAGAATGATATTAGAGGAGTGAAAGACTTAACATTGTTAGCAAACTCTGAAGAAGCAGGTGTTCACCTTGTTATTGGGCCAGAAGGAAGGCAAGTGTTTGCCCTTGGACATAGCGAATATAGTTGTGAGACGTTAAAACAAGAATACGAACGAGATCGTGACAAGGGATTAAATATTGATGTGCCAAAAAACTATTTTAAACATAATAATCCAGATGAAAAGCCGCTTGTTAGGTGGAGGAGTCATGGTAATTTATTGTTTTCTAATTGGTTGAATTATTACGTGTATCAAGAAACCCCTTATATATTGTAAAGAAAGATTGTGTAACACGTGGCAACGTTTTCCTTGTAAAGATTAACCTGTATTTTTCCGAATGTTCAAAATACATTGTTTTTCAGATTTTTTACTCATATAATTTCATCTAAACACAATTTTTGAGGGGTGGACAGTACTATGAAAGAAATTCAAGTTGGGTTATTAGGTCTTGGGACAGTTGGCAGTGGTGTGGTTCGTATTATTACGGATCATCAAGAACGACTCATACACCAAGTAGGTTGTCCAGTGAAGGTAACGAAAGTATTAGTGCAAAACATTGAGAAAGAGAGAGAGGTAGAGGTACCTTCTACTCTATTAACACAAGATGCAAATGAAATTTTAGATAATCCAAATATTGATGTTGTCATTGAAGTGATGGGTGGCATTGATGATGCAAAATCATATATTTTACAAGCTTTAAAAAGCGGAAAGCATGTTGTAACTGCAAATAAAGATTTAATGGCATTACATGGAGCTGAATTATTAGCGACAGCAAAAGATAATAAGGCTGATTTATTCTATGAGGCGAGTGTGGCAGGGGGAATTCCAATTTTACGCAGTATCGTAGAAGGACTTTCCTCAGATCTTATTACGAAAGTAATGGGAATTGTAAATGGAACGACAAATTTTATTTTGACGAAAATGTCAGACGAAGGGAGAGCATATAACGACGTGTTAAAAGAAGCCCAACAACTTGGATTTGCAGAAGCAGATCCAACATCAGATGTAGAAGGTTTAGATGCAGCAAGAAAAATGACGATTTTAGCTACTCTCGGTTTCTCTACAAATGTAGAGCTTGGAGACGTGAAAGTAAAAGGGATTACCTCTATTACAGAGGAAGATATTGAATATAGTAAGAGCTTAGGTTATACAATTAAATTAATCGGTCTTGCAAAACGAGATGGTGAAAAATTGGAGGTTACAGTTGAACCAACTTTACTTCCAAATACACATCCTCTTGCGGCAGTACAAAATGAATATAACGCTGTGTATGTGTACGGTGAAGCAGTTGGGGAAACGATGTTTTATGGACCAGGCGCAGGAAGTTTACCAACAGCGACAGCTGTTGTTTCGGATTTAGTTGCTGTAATGCAAAATATTAGATTAGGGGTAACAGGAAATAGTGCTGTAGTCCCACAATATCAAAAAGTATTAAAAGAGCCAGACGAAATTGTCGTGAAAAAGTTTTTAAGACTGCATGTAAAAGACGAAATTGGTGTATTTGCAAAAATTACTTCATTGTTCTCTGAGCGCGGAGTTAGCTTTGAGAAAATTATTCAAATGCCGCTTGAAGAGAAAGGAAAGGCTGAAATTGTAATTGTAACGCATCGTGCGTCTCTTGCTGATTATGATTATATTCTACATACGTTGCAAGGGTATGAAGAAATAGATTGTTTGAAAGCGAACTATCGAATTGAAGGGGATGCTAAGTAGTATCCTTACCATAAAACAGAAAGAGCCTATTAAGCAGCTTGCTTAATAGGCTCTTTTCTATTTAAAATCTGCGTACCAACTTGAATAAATGCTTGGATAATCCAGCCTGTTGTAAAGGATAAGATGATTGTTCCAAAATAGATAGGTCCGTCTAATAAAAAGCTTAACGTTAAAAATAAAAAGGCTAATGAAATCTCTGTTCTTCTAAACGTCCATTTTTTCTTCTCAGCAACCGTTAAAACGAAAGCTTCTTGAGGCGCTGCGCAAAGGTTTGTAGAGACGTAAAGACCAATTCCAGCTCCAACGAATAGATTTCCGCAAATAAGTGTTATATATTTTGGAAGAGAGCGGATAGCGTCCATAATAGTTGTAATGGAACCAATCCAATCAACAAAAAGAGAAATAAGAACCATCGTTACAATTGTACCGCTTGTAATTTGTTTTTTATTCCAAAAGAGTACGGTAAGTGTAAAAGCAAAGTTAATCATGAAAATCCAAAAACCAATACTTATGCCAAAATTTTGATATAGTGCAATAAAGAAGGAATCATAAGGGCTAAGTCCAAAGGAAGTAATTGTCGTCATCATATTAATACCGATGGCAAGAATGAGTAAACCGCCAATGAAAAATATATATTCTAATTTGAATCGAAGCATAGTTGTATATCCTTTCTAAATGTATTTGCTAGGAAAGGATATATTGTGGAAAGCTTACCAGGTCAAGGGAGAATTTTTGTGAGAAGGGGAAAATGAGATGACAAATATAAGAAAGATTGCTGAACTTGCTGGAGTATCTGTTTCAACTGTTTCACGTGTACTAAATAATCATCCGTACGTAAATGAACAGAAACGAAAAGAAATTTTAGCGATTATAGAAGAATTAAATTACACGCAAAATGTGAATGCAATTCATTTAGTGAAAGGAAAAACGAATGTAATTGGCGTTTTATTGCCACACGTAAATGATCAATATTATAGCGCTATTATCGAGGGGATATCAAAAGAGACAGCAAAGAATAATTATAATATGATGCTTTGCCAGACGAATTATAGCGAAGAAAGAGAACTAGAAATTTTAAATATGTTAAAAATGAAAAAGCTTGATGGGGTTATTATTTGTTCTCGGGCAAATAGTAAGGAGAAGCTTGAAGAATATACAAAATTCGGCCCGATTGTTATGTGTGAAGAAATAGATTCAAAATACATTTCAAGTGTCCATATCGATTACTACAAAGTATTTTCACTTGGGATGAAAAGCTTAATAGATGCCGGTCATACACATATTGGATATTGTATTGGAAGAAGTAATAGTGTTAATAGCCAAAGACGAAAGAAGGCATATGAAGATTCGCTTCAACAGAGTATCGTAACACCGTTAGAGACCTGGAAATTTGAGGGTTGTTTTACAGTGGAAGATGGACGCAATGTAATTAGAGAATGGGCTCATATGTCAGTAAAACCGACGGCGTTCCTTGTATCTTGTAACCATATTGCAGCGGGGATGGTTACAGAAGCAAAAAAACAAGGAATTCGTATTCCAGAGGATATTACGATTATCGGGTGTGATGATCAAGAGGTGGCAGATATATTGGGTATAACGACGATTTCGCATTCTAGTAAAAACGTTGGAGTAAAAGCGTTTGAATTATTATATGAAAAGATTAATGAAGAGAAATTAGATGTGAAGCATATAGAGTTATTACCAGAGTTAGTAAATAGAGAAACGACGTAATTGAGAAGGTGTGAAAATCGCTTTTCAAAATTTCGTTTGGTATAATTATGGACAATCTATGAGGGCTAAAAGGGGTTTTGATATGAGATCAAAAGTAGTAAAAGTAATTCTACTCATTACAATTGCATCTTTCTGTTTATTTGCATATGGCTTTGTTTCAGGTGTAAATGATGTATTAAATCCGAAAGCTTCAAATTTAATTAAAAAGACCGATGTAGTGGCAAAAGAGAAAAAGAAAACGGGAACGTTACAAATCGTTAGTTTAGGTGATTCATTAACGCGTGGCGTTGGTGATAAAGAAGGAATTGGCTATGTTGGGCGAATGAAAGAGGATTTACAAAAAGATTATAAGCAAAAAATTGCATTAACAAATTTAGCAGTTAGTGGTGCAAAAATGCCCGATTTATTAAAACAAATTGAAAGTAATGGCGCTCAATATTCAATTAAGCAAGCAGATGTAATCGTGTTAACGATTGGTGGGAATGATTTGTTCCCAGGCTGGGAATCGCTTGGGAAAATAGATTTAGAGACGTATCGTCCTGACACAGAAACGTTTCAAAATGAAGCAAAGAAAATTATAGAAGAAATTCGTAAATTAAATACAGATAGTCCGATTTTTTGGCTTGGTTTATACAATCCTTTTGAAGATGTAGAAGATTTAAAAGGGTCTTCAAACATTGTTGTGGACTGGAATGCATCTTTAGAGAAGTTAGCGCTAAACGATAAAAATGTGTATATTACACCGACATTTGATTTATTCCAAAACCGTGGGAAAGATTTATTATACTCTGATCATTTTCATCCGAACGAAGTAGGTTATACGTATATGGCAGAACGTTTAGTTCAAAATGTTGTAAGTAAATTAAAACTAGAACAAGGAGGGGTAAAATGACGACGATACTTTCCGTACGAGATTTGAAGAAGGTAATTGGAAAGAAGACTCTTGTAGAGAATATTTCCTTTGATGTAAAGCAAGGAGAAGTGTTCGGATTCTTAGGACCAAATGGTGCTGGAAAGACGACTACCATTCGAATGTTAGTCGGATTGATTAAGGCGACAGAAGGTACGATTTCTATTGGTGGTTATTCGATTAAGGAAAATTTCAGAGAAGCGATGCGTCAAATTGGGAGTATCGTTGAAAACCCAGAGTTGTATACATATTTAACGGGATGGGAAAATTTAAAGCAATTTGCTCGTATGTTAGGTGATATATCAGATGAACGTATTATTGAAATTGCTGAAATGGTTCATTTAGATGAAAGAATTCATGACAAGGTAAAAACGTACTCACTTGGTATGAAACAACGCCTTGGAATTGCGCAGGCGCTCCTTGGGAATCCGAAATTGCTCATATTAGATGAGCCAACGAATGGTTTAGATCCAGCAGGGATTAGAGAACTTAGGGAATTTATACATAAGCTTGTAAAAGAAGAAAATATGAGCGTGTTTATTTCAAGTCACTTGCTAAGTGAAGTGCAAATGATATGCGATCGCGTTGCTATTATTCATAAAGGAAAGATGATAACAGTTGCCAAGGTTGAAGAATTAATTAAAACAGCAAGTGATCGTGTAGAATGGATTGTTACACCGATTTCTAAGGCGAAAGATATGCTAGAAGCGGCCGAAGAAGTAAGGGAAGTGAGTGTAGAAGGCGAGCGATTACTATGCCGCATGGATATTGCATCTATAAGTAGTTGGAATAAACACTTTGTCGAAAATGAAATAGATGTACATAGCGTTAAGGAGCTTGTATTTACGCTAGAAGATTTATTTATTGAACTCACAAGGGGTGAGCAGCATGCGTGAATTTGCGAATCTAGTTTTAAATGAATCAGAAAAGATTTACCGCAAGAAACGTATTTTTGTTGTCATGCTTATTTTAGCAATCTTGATCCCGCTTTTTGTGTATGCGCAGTATCGTGAAATAGAAACGACACAAAAAAGACTCGGTACAACTGATTGGAAGGTTTCATTGCAACAGCAAATTGTTGATTCTCAGAACCGGTTGAACAATTCTAGGTTGCCAGAAGAATGGCGTGATTGGTTAAAGGTAAGAGTTGAGCAACAACAATATTATTTAGATCATGATATTAATCCGATGGCACCGGGTGCACCGACTTTTGTCAGAGCATTTATTGAACAAGGAATTACATTATTTATTCCGCTTCTTGTAATGATTGTCGCCATTGATATCGTTTCAGGAGAACGAAGTGATGGGACGATGAAGATGTTACTTACGCGGCCGATTCGGCGCTGGAAAATACTCCTTAGTAAATACGTGACGATGTTATTTTTCATTTCGCTCATACTGTTTCTTGTAGGTTTGTTTGCTTACATATTATCAGGGCTTGTATTTGGGTACTCGGGATGGAATTTACCTGTTTTAACAGGATTCGTCATTGATAAGGAAACGTTAAATACGAACTTTGTGCATCTTATTCCGCAGTGGCAATACATCTTAATGGCGTATGGACTAGCCTGGTTTGTTGCTATCGTTGTCGGAACTATATCATTTATGGTCTCTGTTTTAATTCGTAATACACCAGCTGGTATGGGCGTTATGCTAGCTGCATTAATTGCAGGCGGTATTTTAAGCTCGTTCGCAACATCTTGGGAAGGTGCCAAATATATTTTTAGTGTGAATCTATCATTAACGGATTATTTATCAGGAAAATTACCTGCATTACAAGGTTTATCGATGGGATTTTCTTTGATGAATTTAACTGTTTGGGCAGTTGTTTCTCTTGTTATTTCGTTCGTAGTATTTACAAGACAGGATATGGTGAATTAATTAGACAGGAAGTGACAGTATGGAAAATGTTTTAAAGAATGATTGGGAGCCACTATTGGCACCAGAATTCGAGAAAGAGTATTATCTTACTCTATCCAGTTTTTTGACAGAAGAATACAGCACGCATGTTGTTTATCCGAAGGTAGAAGATATTTTTAACGCTCTTCAGTATACAAGTTATGAAAATACAAAGGTTGTTATTTTAGGACAAGATCCATATCATGGACCGAATCAAGCGCATGGTTTAAGCTTTTCTGTGCAACCTGGTGTTAAAACACCACCGTCATTGTTAAATATGTATAAAGAACTTCGAGATGAATATGGTTATGAAATCCCGAATAACGGTTATTTAGTAAAATGGGCGGAACAAGGAGTATTATTACTAAATACCGTATTAACAGTTCGTCAAGGCGAAGCAAATTCTCATAAGGGAAAAGGATGGGAGCACTTTACAGATCGTGTAATTGAACTGTTGAATGAACGTGAAAAGCCAGTTATTTTCATATTGTGGGGGCGCCATGCGCAGGCGAAGAAGAAGTTAATTACGAATCCGAATCATCATATTATCGAATCTGTACATCCAAGCCCATTATCGGCAAGACGTGGTTTCTTTGGTAGTAAGCCATATTCTAAAGTAAATACGATTTTAGCTAATATGGGCGAAAGAGAAATTGATTGGGAAATTCCAAATTTATAATAATAAAAAGGTAGTTAACAGTCGTTAACTACCTTTTTATTATTATTGTTGCTCGTTCTTTAATTTTGCATCTAGTACAAAAGTGCCAAATGGGATAACTGATGAAACAAATGCTCCAAGTGCCCATAAAATTGATTTACGGTGTACGATTGTTACTTGAATTACTGCAAAGATGAATAGAATAAATAGAACACCATGAGCCATGCCTGTAATTTTAACAGCTGTTGCAAATCCTGCGAAATATTTCAATGGCATTGCTACAAATAATAGTAATAGGAAAGAAATACCCTCAACTAGTCCAATTGCTCTTAATCGTCCGATTGGTGTAGATAACATAAAGTAGCCTCCTTTAACGTATGCTTGTATATGGTAAATTTGTATTCTTTTTCAAAATAAAATAGTCTATTTTGTTTCATTATATACAAAAAGAAAGTTTACACTACGAGAATAGTGCAAAGTTCAAAATATAGTCACAAAAGCATGAGAATTTAAATAAAAACCTATTTGAAGTATTTGACTTCAAATAGGTTTTGTGAATGAAAATATTAAACAAGTACATCCGTTTTTAAAACGAATTTCTCTACAACTTTTGCAACACCATCGTTCATATTTGTATCTGTTACGTAGTTTGCAATTTCTTTAATATCATCAGGTGCATTGCCCATTGCAACGCCAAGACCAGCAAATTCAATCATCGCTTGGTCGTTATAGCTATCGCCCATTGCGATAACTTCTTCACGCTTAATGCCAAGCTTTTGGATCAGTTTGTTTAAGCTCGTTCCTTTTGTAACACCAGCTTCAGTAAATTCTAAGAAGAATGGTTTCGAACGCATCACGCTTAATTGGCCTTCTAGCTGTTTTTGTAGTTTTTTTTCAACTTTAACAAGGCGTTCAGCTTCTTTATTCATTAATACTTTTACTACGGGCTCTTTAACTGCAGCTTTAAAGTCATCTACTACAACAATTGGCATACCAGTAATATCGCCCTCAATTTCAGTATAAGGATTATTTTCTTCCGTTACGATATCATCGCCCATATAAGTATGAATCCATACATCTTCAGTTTGACTAATTTCAAATAGGTTGTGAACGATTTCAGGAGATAGTGTACTACTAAAGATTTCTTCGTTTGTTTTACAGTTAATAATTTTTGCACCATTAAAAGATAAAATGAAACTGCCGTATTCTTCTAAACGAAGTTCTTTCGCTACATTGCGCATACCGAACGTTGGACGTCCAGAAGCAAGTACAACCTTTACGCCTTGCTCTTGTGCAGTCATTAACGCTTCTTTCGTACGAGGTGAAATAGTATGGTCATCACGTAATAAAGTATCATCTAAATCTAAAACAATCATTTTATAAGTCATATAGAAAATTCCTTTCTTTAATTGAAATCAAAATACATGTTCATGAAGAGATTGAGGAATAATAGTAAGACATCAAACCTCTTTGAAAAGAAGTAGATAAATTATTATGAGTGTGTTGCTCATAATATTGGTTAATAATCATTGGGGATGAATAAAACCCCAATGATTAAAGTTTGATTTTATCGTAACAACTCTAAAGGTAGAGTGCAATAATGGAAGTTTTCCAATTTAAGATATTTGTTTTGCTGTGGAACGAGAAAATAGTATTTCTAGCAAGATTGCCATTACAGATCCAAGAACGAGACCATTACTTAAAAACGATGCTAGAAATGGTGGAAGTGTGGAATATGCTCCTGCTGGAACAAACATAACTCCGACTCCCGTAAAGATTGAAAGACCGGCTACTTTAAATAATCGTTCTTTATCCTGGACAGTTTCGTATTCTCGAAAGGCGAGGCCAATCATGCTTGCGAATACAGGATAAATAGCGGCATAACCAACTGCAACAGGGATTGCTGCAAAGAATGAAGTAATCTTTGGAAATATACTAACGACAATAATAAAGCTTGACCCTAATATAAACGGGAGACGTTTATAAATATTAGTCGTTGCAATAAAACCTGCTGATCCAGAAATAGCGACAGGCCCAATAGCTGAAAATAGGCCGCCTAGCAATTGGTTGATTCCTGTTATAATGCCAGCTTGTTTAAAACGATCTGATGCAGCGTTTTCTTCATATTTAGAGACAACCTTTTGTACAACGCGAATACTTGCTAACATATTTGTTAGAAGTAAGAGCGTAACGAAAATGACCGTAATTACCATGTTCCATTCAACACGAGGCATTCCGAAAACAAATAAGGATGGAAAACGGATTATGTCTGTCACTGGTGTTATTGGATTAGATAATCCGAAGCATGCGAATAATATCCAGCCGCATACGATACTGAAAAGAACGGAATATTGTCCAATAATAGGTAGCTTCATGATGAAAAAGGATAGTAAAATAACAATGAGTGAAAGAATAAATACGTTAGGTTGTACTTCTGTATGTTTTCCATCAAGGCCAAACATTCCCTTTAAGAAGGAGCCACTAAGCTGCGCGACAAGAAGAAATAAATACGTTCCAATGACTGTCGGTGTAAAATAGCGAACGAGTTTATCAATAAGTCCAAAAACGCTAAGAATAATACAAATAATACCACTTAATAAGAAAGCATATTGAAGAACTTTAAGTGTCTCATTATTTGATCCAAATAGTACGACGCCTAAACTTGCGTAAAGGGAGAAAATTCCCCACCAAAGGCCAGCAGGACCTTCTTGAATAGGAAGTTTATGCCCAAATATAGCTTGCAAGAGACCAGCAAAACCTAGAACAAATAATGTTCTTTGTACAAATGCGATGGCTTCAGCGCCATTAAGACCATAACTAGTTGCGACACTAATTGGTACAATAAGGCTTCCAGCTAAAATAAATAGTGCCCATTGTAAGGCGGAAAGAAATGTCTTCATTATATCAACCTCTTTCATAGATTCCGTATCTAGTATATACGTATTTTATTTCCACTGGCAAAGATTGTAGATAGAGAAAAGAGTTGAAACACAGTATGAATGCACGTAAGCAATTATGGATAGCAGTTATATGTATGACTTTTGTTGTAATTCTAGGAACGATAGGATTTATGACGATTGAAGAGATTAGTTTGTTTCAAGCATTTTGGATGACAATGATTACTGTATTGACTGTTGGATACGGAGATGCCGTTCCTGTAACGCAAACGGGGAAAGTATTTGCGCTTCTTATTATTCCTGTTGGCGTAGGTATTGTTACGTATGCAATTGGGGTAGTGGCAGCTATGATTATTGAAGGGAATTTATTTCATGCAGTACGGAGGAAGAAGATGGATAAACAAATAGCGCAGTTGAAAAATCATATTATAGTATGTGGTTGCGGTAGAGTGGGGCTTCAAGTTGTACATGAATTGCAAGAAAAGAATATTCCATTTGTCGTTGTTGATAAAGATGAAAGTATATTGGAGCAGGAAAAGCTTTTATTTGTACATGGAGATGCAACGGAAGATCAAGTATTACATAATGCCGGAATTTTAAAAGCAGCTGGTTTAGTTGCTATTGTTGCAAATGATGCCGAAAATGTATTTATTACATTAACAGCAAGAGGGTTAAACGATACGATTAAAATTGTGGCGAGATCTGAAAAGCCAGAAACTGAAGAGAAATTAAGGCGTGCTGGTGCAAATAAGGTTATTAATCCATCTAGTATGGCGGGTATTCATATCGCAAAAGGTATTGCAAATCCATTAACCGTTCATTATATTGATACAGTGTTGTATGGAGTAGAACAGTCATTTGTCATTGAAGAAATTCTAGTTGGAAAAGATTCAATATTAGTTGGTAAATCGTTACTAGAGAGTAATGTAAGGAATCAGTTTGATGTAACAATATTAGCGATTTCAAGAAATGGGAATATTATACATAATCCGGCAGGGCAGGAAAAATTGAAAGAACGTGATATGATAATAGTATTTGGTTCAGTAGAAAAATTGGGACAATTCGAGAAAGAATTACAAAGTACGAGGTGATAAGGAATGCAAATATCTAGCGACAAGATTTTAAATAAAATGGCGAATGAAATTGCGAAGGCAAAAAGTAGTGAAGGACAAAAGTCAAAAGAACATTTATTAGTTGTGCGTGCTTTATGTGACTTATTATTAGATGAACAAGTTGAAACATCTACATATAGAGAACCGAAAATTCAATCGCAAGTAATTGGATCACAACCAGTAACAACTATGCAACCAATTGCACCTGTTTCTGGGGAGCCAGTATATATAAAAGAAAGTGATGCAAACGGTAATTCTTTATTTGATTTTTAGAAGATAAATCGTTTGGCTTATATGCAAAAATTGCTTATGATAAAGGTAAAAAAGGGGAATTAAGATGAAAATTTTCTTTTTACTAGGTTGTATTGCAGCGGGGCTATCTGTTGCGTTAGGGGCCTTTGGAGCACACGGTTTAGAAAATAAAATTTCTGCAAAAATGTTAGAAGTTTGGAAAACAGGCGTTACATATCAAATGTTTCATGCAGGTGGACTATTCGTAGTTGCTTTATTGATGGATAAGGTTCAATCATCACTTTTAACTACTGCTGGTTGGCTAATGGTAGCTGGAATTATTATGTTCTCAGGTAGTTTGTATGCATTAAGTACGACAGGCATTAAGTTCTTTGGTCCAATTACACCTCTTGGTGGTGTAGCGTTTATTGTGGCGTGGATTCTAGTAGGGACTGCAGTTGTAAAAGGATTATAAAAAAACAAAAGCTGGCATTTGCCAGCTTTTTTTATGGTCTTGGAGTATAAGTTGCTTGTTGACTAGGTAAATACGTAATTTCTTCTGGAAACTCTACGTAATCTAAGTAGATCATTAGTAGTAAATAGCGTTTTCCTGATTGTGGTTCACTAATAACAATATGGTCACGGCCAGCTGCTTCAATAATACCTGTATAAGATTGTGTACCAAGGGAACTGCCACGTTCATAAGTCATTACAACCGTAGCTTGCTTACCTTTGTTTAAACGAAGGATATTTTCAATATAGGATTGCTCTAGAGGTAACATGCCTTGAGAAATTGCATATTGAGCTTGCGCAGCTTGAGCTGTTTGTTGTTGCATCGCTTGCTGCTGTTGTTGAGTCATTTGTTGCGGTTGTACATAAGTTCCAGATGGTTGATAAAAACCTGTTCCATAGTACGGATTTTGTTGCTGTGCCATTCAAAAATCCCTCCTCATTTTTATTCCTTAATATACGCTAGGGCAGTCTCCAGCAGATGGCTGGAAGAAGCAGTGCTTTTTAAAGCGACCAGAGTTTTGTTGGTTATACCAAGTTGGTGGACATGCCCCTTCAGGTCTAAAGAACCATAAGGCAAAGTTGGCAGGCCAAAAACGTTGCCCTTGAATGGTCCGTCTCGCTAGGGCAATATCTTGTTCACGTGCCCGTTGATAAAAGTATCCTTTTTGCGTTGCTTCAAAACCGCCGGGGTTTTGATAAACCATTTGACGTAAATTACGAATGCTTTTAAAGTCTAAACAATTTCCGCGGACACGATTTACCCCAACGTTTCCGACCATTAACATTCCTTGTTGTCCTTCTCCTTCGGCTTCAGCACGCATCAGTCTAGCTAACAACTTTACATCTTCTTCGTTATAAGCAATAACTCCCATTATGTGTCACCTCTCTTTTTGGAATACCTTTTGGAAAGAGGTTTATCTCTAGATGAAGTGTGTAACAATTACTAGTTCATACGTATGAGGAAAAGGGCTCAGATATGACAACCAAACGAAGTTTTACATTGAGAGCGGAAAATAAAAAAAGCTAGCGTGAGCCAGCTTTTTTATTAAAAAACTTTAGACCATAAGTTTGAGAAGAAATCACCAATAGAGCGCATTGTTAACACAAACCAATTTGCTTTTTCAACTTCCTCTGTCGTTTTTGCAGTAACTTTCATACTTTTACTACCGTCTAAGAAACCATATTTATCAGTTGATTCTAAAGTAATTGAGCCTACTTTGGCATCTTTCTTAATAGGAGCAACTAAATGTCCATCTTCAGCAAGAGATTTATCTAATTCAGTCCCAATTTTATAAGGTTCTTTGCTACCTTTTTTCGCAATTACTGTTATTTCTTTTTCGGGTGCAACAGTTACTTGGTCTTCTTTCCCTTTTACTACAGAGATTGTATTGTTCTTATTAACTTTTAGTTTTTGTTTTTCAAAGTTATTAAATCCATATTCGATTAATTCACGAGATTCTGTGAAACGTTCATCCATTGATTTTGTTTTAATAATAACCGAGATAAGACGTACATCACCACGTTTAGCAGTAATAGTAAATCCGTATCCAGCTGTATCAGAACTTCCAGTTTTTAAACCATCAGTACCTTCATAAGCGAAAGCAGCTCCTGGTAACATCCAATTCCAGTTTTCCATACGAATTGGTTTTGGGTGATTGTCTGGGAAGTTTCTAAATCTTTGTTTTGTATCCTCTAGCATTTCTGGATACTTTGTAATCATTGCTTTTGAAAGCATACCCATATCACGAGCTGACATAGAGTTTTCTGCATTTGGATCAGTACCCTCAGGATGTTTTCCTTTTAAGTCAGCGTTATTTAAGCCCGTAGCGTTTACAAATTTATATTTCTTTAATCCTAGCTTTTTAGCATGTTCATTTGCAAGATTTAAGAAGTTTTTCTCACTTCCTGCAAGAAGTTCTGCTAAAGCGATACTAGATCCATTTGCAGAGAATATAACAATAGAATGATATAATTCTTTTACAGTATATTGACGTCCTTTTTCGAACGGTACATTAGAGAATTCATTATTACGAGAGACTTCATAAGCGTAATCAGAAATATTTACTTTCGTATCCCATGTGATTTTTCCTTCTTTAATTGCTTCTAAAACAGCGTAAACAACAATTAATTTCGACATACTAGCAATAGCTAGCAATTCATCTGGATTTTGCTCGTGAAGTATTTTTCCTGTATCTGCATCAAATAAAAGTGCAGCGGCTGCCTCAATATGTATTTTTTCTTCCGCATGGGATGTTGTTACTCCTAAGGAAGAAATTGACAATACAAGCAATAGTAAAATAGACAAAATTTTTTTCATATAGATTATCACCTTCGCATCGTTATTTAGCATATAGCTCGTATCATTTTAGCATATCTTTACATATAAAAAGGTTACAATTTTACAATAAATTTGAAAAAATGTCGGTTTTTCTTCAAAAGTGCAGAAAAAAGGGGATTTTTGAGGATAAATATAGAGAAGAATAAAAAAAGGAACGAATTTCGTTCCTTTTCACCATTTATATGTGTAAAAATTTCTCTACTTTTTCGTCTGGTAAAATGTTTCCAACGAAGAATGTTCCAAATTCACCATAACGAGCACTTACTTCATCGAAGCGCATTTCATATATAAGTTTTTTAAATTGAAGAACATCGTCAGCGAATAATGTTACGCCCCATTCGAAATCGTCGAATCCAACAGATCCTGAAATCACTTGGCGTACTTTACCTGCGTATTGACGGCCAATTTTACTATGACTGTACATCATTTTTTTACGCTCTTCCATAGGAAGCATGTACCAGTTGTCATCACCTTGGCGACGCTTATCCATTGGATAGAAGCAAATATGATTTGCTTTCGGCAATTCAGGATATAAGCGAGCTAAAATTTGCGGGTTTTGGTATGGATCCTCATCAGCTGGAAGATAGTTGCTTAATTCAACAACAGATACGTAAGAATATGCAGGAACCATATATTCAGCTAAAGTTGTTTTATTCAATTCTGTCTCAATTTCATTTAACTCTTCCATTGTTGGACGTAAAATCATAAGCATAATATCAGCTTTTTGGCCAACAACTGTATACATTGCGTGACTACCTTTTTTCGCAGTAGCTACTTCGTTCCATTTTTCAACGACATTTAAAAATTCAGACACTGCTTGTCCGCGTTCGTCGCTAGATAATGTTTTCCATGCAGCCCAATCAATAGAACGTAAATCATGTAAACAATACCAGCCATCTAACGTTGTTGTTGCTTCACTCATTCTATTCACCTCAGTTAATGATAGTTTTACACGTTAACTATAGCATATATAGTTTTAAAATCATCTATGTAAAACCTTGGCGCATAAAATTGTCACATTTAAGTGTTTAAGCAAGGTGAATTTAACGGCTGAATTTTATGAAAATATAATCATTTTTATTTTATCTATTTTTTGGGAGCTATAAGTTTAAAATATAGAAGAAAAGCAGTATTCTTAAAGATAGAGTTTTTTTAACATATGTAGGAGGGTTTATTCGTGAGCAACTTATTTACAACAGTAAAAGAAAAAGTTCAAGGAAAAGGCATTTCTATCGTACTTCCTGAAGGAACTGATGAAAGAATTTTAGGCGCTGCAGAGCGTTTAGCAAAAGAAGAGTTAGTAAAACCAATCTTAGTTGGTAATAGAGAAGAAATTAGCGCAAAAGCTGCTAGCATGAATTTAACATTAGCAGGCGTTGATATTTACGACCCAGCTACATACGAAGAAATGGATGCAATGGTAGCATCTTTCGTTGAACGCCGTAAAGGTAAAGCAACTGAAGAAGACGCTCGCAAAATCCTTAAAGACGAAAACTACTTCGGTACAATGCTTGTATACATGGGCAAAGCACACGGTCTAGTAAGTGGTGCAGCTCACTCTACAGCTGATACAGTTCGTCCAGCACTTCAAATTATTAAAACAAAACCAGGCGTTACAAAAACTTCTGGCGTATTCATCATGGTACGTGAAGAAGAGAAATATGTATTCGCTGATTGCGCAATTAACATTGCACCAAACAGCCAAGATTTAGCTGAAATCGGTATCGAAAGTGCGAAAACTGCTGAGTTATTCGGCATTGATCCACGCGTTGCTATGTTAAGCTTCTCTACAAAAGGTTCTGCGAAATCTCCAGAAACAGAAAAAGTTGTAGAAGCAACTCGCATTGCAAAAGAAATGGCTCCTGAGTTAACTTTAGATGGAGAATTCCAATTCGATGCTGCATTCGTACCATCTGTAGCTGAGAAAAAAGCTCCAGGTTCTACAATTAAAGGTGATGCTAACGTATTCGTATTCCCAAGCTTAGAAGCTGGTAATATCGGCTACAAAATCGCTCAACGTTTAGGTAACTTCGAAGCAGTAGGACCAATCTTACAAGGCTTAAACATGCCTGTAAATGACCTATCTCGTGGATGTAACGAGGAAGAAGTGTACAAGTTAGCTTTAATTACAGCAGCTCAAGCACTTTAATTCTATAATGAATTGAAATAAAGACCGTCGCTATTATAGCGACGGTCTTTATTTTTCTAAACCAAGTGCTTTATTATTACGATCAATAATACGTTGTAAATTCGTCTCATATAAAGGAATCTCATCTATTGTTAATTGAGATGGTGTTAACTTTGGAGCGAATTGCTGCAATGTTTTTAAAAGACGCATCATTAAATCTTGTACTGTAATGGTTTCACCAAGTAATTCTGAGAGTGAGGCCATCGTACTTGGTACAATTTCAGGGTACGTAAAGCGTGTTTCTTCCCCTTGAATTGCTAGGTTGTAGAAATCACGAACGAGTGCGGCACGCTCAGAGCCACTTCCGGTAGCGCAGAGATAGATTTGGACAGCGACACCTCCGCGAATACGACGTTGTGAAATACCAGCGAATTTTTGATCGCGAATACTTAAGTCATAACTACCAGGACAGTAAGAGCCGACAATTTCTTTTGCCTCGATAGTAACGTCGTAATCCTTTAACATCTCCTTAATCAAATGCCACATTGTATCGTATCCAAGGTCAATATCGATACCTTTTTCTGTTTCTTGGAATAAAAGTGATACGTTTAAAACACCTTCATCAAGCACGACCGCAAGCCCGCCAGAATTACGGACAATAACATTGAAGTTGTTTTGTTTTAAAAAAGAAATACCTTCTTCTAAATGCGGAAGGCGTGAATCTTGAATGCCAAGGACAATTGTATTGTGATGAACCCATGAACGCATTGTTGCCGCTGACTTGCCATTTCCAATGCTTGTGCATAATGTGTCATCCATTGCGAATGACTGAAGTGCATGGAATGTTGGTCCTAAACTAGATTGATCTACAATGCGCCACTCTGGCTGAGATAAAATGGAACGGGAATTGCTCATATAACTAACCCCTTATCTTTAAAATGACAATCTCTATTATAGCAAAAAATGAAGAATGGAGTTTTCTCACATATAAAGGGGGAGCTTATAGGTGAAATAATAAAAAGGATGCATTACATGCATCCTTTTTATTCTGCAATTTTTTCTAAATTACCGTTTCGGTCCATTCGGAAAGATGTTTGAGAACGTTCTTCGTCATCCATGACTGCCAATTTACGAGCTCGGTTCATAATGTTCATAAGTGTTTCGTAATCTTCTTGTACAGTATGAGATTGCTTTTCTAATTTTTCTAGTTTCTTTTCTAGTTCCTCATTCCGAAGGATTTGTGCTTTAATTTCTTGTTTCAATCTCGTATTCTCGTTTTCAAGAGCTGTCACTTTTATATTTGAAGATCCGACTGTTTGTAAAAAATAAATAACATCTTGCATTGTCATAGAGCTTCTTGCAGCAGGAGCAGTAGATTCTTGATATGGAATAGCTTCTTTATATTGTACGATTGATTCTTCTTGTACTAATTCTTCATAATCAGTTATCGAATCTGAAGCTGGTGGTGTATAAAGTAAACGTTTTTTCGCTTGTTCACCGCTTGCAGCACGCATTTTATCTTTACGATGTTTTTTTGCTAGTTGAAGAGCTTGTTCATAGCTATAGCGAACAACAGCATTCCAGCGGAAACCACAAGCAGCAGATGTACGATTTAACTGATCCCCTACTTCCTCAAATGCATTTAATTGCGTACTTCCTTCTCTAACATGACGAAGTACCGTTTCAGCAAGTAATAAATCATCCTCATCTGTCCAAGCATCTTGTCTTACTTTCATAGATTCAACTCCCTTTCTTTTTATGAACTTCCTATTTTTATAATGGGCAAAAAAATAAACTTTTATACAAAGCTTTTAAAAATATGGTAGATTTCGATGAAAGGTAAAAATTTTCCCATGAATGGTGAGCGCTTCTGTAGGAGAGCATATAAAATATGTAGCATTATGTAGAGAATAGGCTTTGTAGGGAAACTTGCAACGAGCTTCAAAGAGCGGTAAAATACCATTTAGTGTTTATTTTTAAACGTACTTGAGAAAAGTTTAAAATAGAGGAAGTGTTATATAATGGGAAACGAGTTTCGCGTGTGCGATGACTGTCAGGCAACGAACGTTAAAACGTTAGTTCCGAAGTTAAAAAAAGTAGATTCATGTGCAACGATTGAAGTTGGATGTCAGTCTTACTGTGGTCCTGGTCGTAAAAAATCATTCGCATTTGTAAATAACCGTCCAGTTGCGGCTCCAACAGAAGATGAGTTAATCGCAAAAATTGAAGCAAAGTTAAATAAGTAAGAAAAAGAAGAGTGAAAAGATTACTCTTCTTTTTTATGCCCATAAGAGGAATAATTTATTCTGCGAAAGTACTCTTGTATGGACGAACGTTTTCTAAAGGATAGACACAACTTTTGTATTAAAATTCCAATTTGTATAAATTTATATTTCAAAATAATGGTTGACAGTCTTTTAAAGCGATAGGTAGAATAGAAGTGTCTGATTCTGAGAATCATTATCAGGAAAATAACAATTCACCTAATTTTTTTATTACTATTTGAGAATAAATTTCATTTCAATAAATATATGTTGTTAGTTAGGATGGTTGAGGGATGGAAGCGAGCGCAAGCAGTATAGAACAGCAAGAAGAGAATGTTAAAGAGATTAAGAGCAGACCGCTTATCGCTTCTATTATTTTAGTAGCGGGTACAGTTTTGTTAGCTTTAAGCATGGCAGTTTCTATTTCTTTTGGGGCTGCAGATATTAGTTTAAAGACTGTATGGCAAGCTGTATTTCAGTTTGATGGATCTATTACACATCATAATGTAATTCAAGAGCTTCGCATGCCTAGAGCAATAGGGGGCGTAGTTGCAGGTGCCTTTTTAGCGGTATCAGGAGCAATTATGCAAGGTATGACGCGAAATCCACTTGCTTCGCCATCGTTAATGGGGATTACAGATGGGGCTGTATTTGGAATTGCAATTATGTATGCATTTTTTCCTAATTCACCTTATTTAATGTTTGTTATCGCATCTTTTATTGGAGCTGCGTTTGGTGCAAGCATTGTATATGGAATTGGGTCTTCTTCACCAGGTGGATTAACACCTGTGAAATTAGCTTTAGCAGGTGCAGCTATTAGTGCTTTATTAGGGGCGATTTCATCTGGAATCGCATTGTATTTCAATCTTGCCCAAGAGGTAAGCATGTGGAATGCAGGCGGAGTTGCTGGAGTGAAATGGCAAAGTATTAATATGTTAGTGCCAATTGGCCTTGTTTGTCTTTTTATCGCAATTATGATGTCGAGATATATTACAATTTTGAGCTTCGGTGAAGAAATTGCAATTGGACTTGGTCAAAATACGACATTAATTAAATTTATCGGAACAGTACTTGTTCTTGTTTTAACGGGTTCCGCAGTTTCCATGGCAGGATCAGTTGGATTTGTTGGTCTTGTAATTCCGCATATGACTCGTTTTCTTGTAGGCTCGGACTATAGATGGGTTATTCCATGTTCTGCGGTCTTAGGCGGGCTGTTAATTGAATGTGCAGATATGTTATCTCGCGTTATTAACCCGCCATTTGAAACGCCAATTGGAGCAATTACAGCGCTAATTGGGGTTCCATTCTTCCTCTACTTAGCACGTAATGAAGGGAGAGGAAAGATGTGAGGACGAGTGTCTTAACAAAAAAGAACATTTCTATATTAACGATTTTAGTAGGACTAATCGTTTCTATATTTCTTATTAGTTTAAATACAGGAACTTTTAAAATCCCGCCAATGGACGTATTAAAGTCATTGGTTGGACTAGGGGCTGAAGATCAGTCTGTTATTTTATTTGAATTCCGTATGCCGCGTATGGTAATTGCTATACTAGTCGGATCTGCTTTAGCTATGTCAGGTGCGATTTTGCAAGGTTTATCACGAAATCCGCTTGCTGATCCAGGTATTATAGGTATTAATGCTGGAGCGGGATTAACAGTTGTTATATTCGTCTACTTCTTCTTCGGGAAAGTAGGGACTGGTACATTTTTATCTGTATTCATTCTTCCATTCTTTGCACTAGTTGGAGCGATATTAGCAGCGGTAATTATTTATTTACTAGCATGGAAAGACGGCGTTTCATCGACTCGATTAATACTTGTCGGTATTGCCGTTGCAGCTGGATTTGGAGCTGTTAGTTTAATTTTCTCTATGAAGATGACATCTAACGATTTTCGTTTTGCTACGATTTGGCTGGCGGGAAGTCTATGGGGTACAGATTGGAAATTCGTATTAAGTGTACTTCCATGGATGGTTATTTTCTTACCGCTTGCTATAAGTAAAGCACACATATTAAATGTAATGAACCTAGGCGATTCTACAGCAGTTGGCCTTGGTGTAAACGTAGAAAAAGAAAGACGTAAATTATTATTTATTGCAGTTTGTTTAGCAGGTGCATCTGTTGCTGTTGCGGGCGGAATTGGCTTTATCGGTTTAATGGCCCCGCATTTAGCAAGGCGCCTTGTTGGTGGTAAACATCAAATTATGTTGCCCACCGCTGCGCTAATAGGAACGTTTTTACTTTTATTCGCAGACGTAATTTCAAGAAGTGTATTAACAACTTCAGAAATACCAGTCGGTCTTGTTATTTCTGTAATTGGTGCACCATATTTCATTTATTTACTTATGAGGACAAAATAAAGGGAGGCTTTTCGTATGGCAACTTTAGCGGTGGATGCGGTATCTGTTGGCTATAATGAAGGTTTAATTATTGACGGGTTAACAGTTGAAATTCCGGAAGGGAAAATTACAACAATTATTGGACCAAATGGTTGTGGGAAGTCCACATTATTAAAAACGGCGTCTCGTATTTTGAAGGCAAAGCAAGGTACTGTTTATCTCGACGGAAAAGCAATTGAGAAACAGCCAACGAAAGAAATTGCAAAGAAAATGGCGATTTTACCACAAACTGCAGAAGTGCCAACGGGTCTTACTGTATTTGAGCTTGTGTCATATGGAAGATTCCCTCATCAAAAAGGGTTTGGCACGTTGAAAGAAGAGGATTATCGCTACATTAACTGGGCACTTGAAGTGACAGGAATGAAAGAATTTGCGAATCGTCCAGCAGAAGCGCTATCAGGTGGCCAACGTCAACGTGTTTGGATCGCAATGGCTCTTGCACAAGGAACAGAATTACTTGTATTGGATGAACCAACAACGTACTTAGATATGGCTCATCAATTAGAAGTATTAAACTTATTGAAAAAGTTAAATGAAGAAGAAGGTAGAACGATTGTTATGGTTATCCATGACTTAAACCACGCTTCTCGTTTCTCTGATCATATGATTGCATTAAAAGCAGGTAAGTTAATGAAACAAGGAACGCCAGATGAAGTTATGACAAGTGAAACACTTCGTAACGTATTTGAGATTGAAGCTCAAATCGTTCCATGTCCAGTAAACTGTAAGCCAATTTGTTTAACATATGATTTAGCGATGATTAGTAATCAATTGCGTAAAAAAGCATAAGTAGAACCCCCTCGTAAAGAGGGGGAATTCTAATGGACGTTGAGCTTCTTATATAAGAATGGGAAGTTGAACGCCCGTTAGAATGGGTTGTTAACAACAATTAATAAATATATATTAATTAATTGTTATATTTGTTTCTTATAGTTCATTGTAACTTATAAGATAAATACAGCTAGAAGGAGTGGGAACATGAAGAATTTTAAAATGGCACTATTAGCAATGGTACTAGTTGTGACTTCTGTACTATTTGCAGCTTGTTCTAACAAAGAAGAAGAAAAGAAAGCAGATGCAAAGACTGAAGAGCGCACTGTAAAACATGCAAAAGGGGAAATTAAAATTCCTGCAAACCCAAAGAAAATTGCTGACCTTAGTGGTTCAACAGAAGAATTATTAATTTTCGGTATGAAACCGGTTATTACTGCTAATACATCTCAAGAAAAAATTGATGCACATATTGAAAAGAAACTAAAAGACGTTAAACCAGTTGGTTCTGCTTGGGGCGATAAAATTAACATTGAAGCAGTAGCTGCTGCAAAACCAGATTTAATTCTTGTAAATAATCGTCAAGAAAAGATTTATGATCAATTATCTAAAATTGCACCAACAGTTATGTTAAACACTCCATTAGATCAATGGCGTCCAAAATTCGAAGAAGTAGGTCAAATCTTCGGTAAAGAAAAAGAAACAAAAGAATGGTTCAAAAAGTATGATGAAAAAGCAAGCAAATTACATGACAAAATCGTCGCTAAAACTGGTGAAGCAACATTTATGAAAATGGCTGCATATCCAAATGCTTTCCGCGTATATGGTGATTACGGTTACGGTAGCGTAATCTTTAATGATTTAAAACTACCAGCAGTTAAAGGTACACCAACTGATAAACCGTTAGTACAAGTACAAAAAGAAGCTTTAATCGATTACAACCCAGATTACTTATTCGTATTTACAACTGGTGACGGTTCTCAGCGCTTAAAAGAATTCCAAGAAGAATCAATTTGGAAAAACATGAACGCTGTTAAAAATAACCACGTATTTACAATTAAAAATGAAGACTTAAACAAAGGTTACTTCCCACTAGGGAAAGATATGATCTTAGACGAAGTTGCTGAATTCGTTTTAGGTAAATAATGTATAAAGGAAATCACTTTTACTTCGGTAAAGGTGATTTTTTCTTTTTATAAAGGGAATTAATACAGTCTTTCATTTCTTTCTGTTTCTCATTTCGTTTATAATATAAAGTAAGAATGTAGTAAAGAAAGGGGGATGTCGGAAAGTGGTATATTTAAACGACAAACTCAGCGAAACAAAAGTGTTTAAAGACCCAGTACATAAATATGTGCACGTGCGTGATCGTGTTATTTGGGATTTAATCGGAACGAAAGAATTTCAACGCTTGCGCCGTATTAAGCAGCTTGGAACGACATTTTTTACATTTCACGGTGCAGAGCATAGTCGCTTTACTCATTCGTTAGGTGTATACGAAATTATTCGTCGTATGATTGATGATGTGTTTGATGGCAGACCAAATTGGAATGCTGAAGATAGATTGTTATGTTTATGTGCGGCATTACTTCATGATGTCGGTCACGGCCCATTTTCTCACTCGTTTGAAAAAGTATTTTCATTAGATCATGAGAAATTTACGCAAAAGATTATCGTAGGCGATACGGAGATTAATGATGTATTAAGTCGTGTTGATAAGGAGTTTCCACAAAAGGTAGCAGATGTAATTGCAAAAACATCTACTAATAAATTAGCGATTAGTATGATTTCCAGCCAAATTGATGCGGATCGTATGGATTATTTATTAAGAGATGCTTATTTTACAGGCGTAAAGTACGGAAACTTCGATATGGAACGTATACTGCGTGTAATGCGTCCGTATGGGAATCAAGTAGTCATTAAAAATAGTGGTATGCATGCTGTTGAGCATTACATTATGAGTCGTTATCAAATGTATTGGCAAGTATATTTCCACCCGGTAACGCGAAGTGCAGAAGTTATTTTAACGAAGATTTTACACCGTGCGAAATCACTGCACGAGAAGTATTATACATTTAAAAATCATCCTGTTCATTTCTATTCTTTATTTGAAGAAGAAGTAACAGTAGAGGATTATTTAAAGTTAGACGAGAACGTTATGTATTACTACTTCCAAGTATGGCAGGAAGAAGAAGATTCAATTTTAAGCGATTTATGCCGCCGTTTTATGAATCGAAATCTATTTAAATATGTAGAGTTTACAGATAAACACGGTTTAGATAATTGGATGGAATTAAGTAGTTTATTTAAAAAGATTGGACTTGATCCGGAGTATTATTTAGTAGTTGATTCAACATCAGACTTACCGTATGACTTTTATCGTGCAGGAGAAGAAGAAGAGCGTCTACCAATCCTACTTCTTATGCCAAACGGAGAGCTTAGAGAGCTTTCACGTGAGTCGGACATTGTTGAGGCGATTACAGGTAAGAAAAGAACGGATCAAAAGCTATTCTATCCACATGATTTAATCTATGAAGATGGAAGAAAAGGAAAATATAAAGAGAGAATTATTGAGTTGTTAGAAGGAAAGAAATAAGAAGCAGCTAATGGCTGCTTCTTATGAAAAAACTTGAAATTATTTGTCACTTAAGCGTTTTCCGCCAACTGCATAATGGTTTTTAGACATTTCTTCGATGAAAACAACGATGTTTTCTTCAGGAGCACCAGTTGTTTCGCTTACTGCTGCTGTTACTTTCTCAGCAAGAGCTTTCTTTTGTTCTTCTGTGCGTCCTTCTAGCATTTTCACTGTTACGTATGGCATGTACAATCGCTCCTTTTATGTAAGTTACACTCTTATTATAGCGGATTATGGGGAAGAACAATCGAAAAAACAAATAATTTCTTTTTTTGACATATGGAAGAGGAGATGAAGCATGGATCAGTTATTTAGATACCCGTTGCACCAAATTCCTTTGGTAGCAATGGCCATTATTATCGCATTATCAGTTCATGAATTTGCACATGCATATGTAGCATATAAATTTGGAGACGATACAGCAAAGAGACAAGGCCGTTTAACGTTATCACCGATGGCACACTTAGATCCTATAGGTTTGATTGCAGTATTAATTCTTGGATTCGGTTGGGCAAGACCGGTTCCTGTTAACCCATATAACTTTAAAAGACCGCGTCTTGCAGGTATATTAGTTTCAATTGCAGGGCCGATTAGTAACTTAATTTTAAGCGCAATTGGTTTAATTATTTGGTATAGCTTAGTAAAATTTGGTGTATTATACTCAATTCCATCTGCAGTAGCAGATACGTTAGCTCAATTTTTCCAGATTTTTATTATGCTGAATATCGTTTTACTTGTATTTAACTTATTACCGATCCCGCCACTTGATGGGTATCGAGTTGTGGAAGATTTAGCGCCAGCAAATATTCGCGCGAAAATGACACAGTATGAAAAATACGGGGCAATTGCGTTATTAATTCTCGTTATTACACCGCTTAGTAATTACACAATTCAACCTATTTTCCAGGTAGTTATTCCGCATGTATTTGTATTTTTAGATAGCATCATTGCGCCTATTTTTGGCCTTTTATAATTTTTAAGTGAGGAGGATTTTACATATGACAGAGAAAAAGAAAAAAATCGGTTTTAATATCGTGAAAAATGATTCAACAGATGGACATGGTGGATTTGGTGTTGGGGCATTAAGCTTAGAAAACATTTCACCTGTATTTGTTGATGTACTAGAGAAAACTGCATTCGTTGATATTGGTGCGATGCACGCGCGTAGTACAGTAGAAAAAGGTATTAAGTTTTTAACAAATAAAGATGAAGTTCCAAACGGAAAACCATTTTGGCTTGTTTGGGTAACGATTGAAAGAACTGCGACAGGTGCGTATTATGCAGGTGTAACAGCTTGTGAAATGACAGTAGACCGTGAAATTCGCCGCGGATATAAATCACTTCCAGAGCACGTAAATAAAATGGATAAATCATTGAAGCGTCACATTATGGTTGACCATATGGATGAATCATCTAAAAAGGTACTTGGTACGTTCTTGAAAGAACATAATGAAGCGATTTGGAACGAATCTAGTGAAGAATTGCGCCGTGCATTATTAAGTGAATAAAAAATAGCTGACGGATGCCCGTCAGCTATTTTTTTTACCAAGGAAGATATTTTTTCCACCAACTTGTTTTTTTCTTTTCTTCAGTCGTTTTTTCAAATTCTTCTTTATCATCGACGTGATCCATACAATATTCAGTCGGTTCGGTACCTTTAGCGAAATACATTTTCACAGAAATAGGACAATTTTTTGTAGCAATTTTACCGTTCTCTGGATTGATATTAACCGCTACGACGTCACTTGGTTGTTTAAATTCTTTTTTTGGTTGTCCCTCTAACCCTTTCTCCATCGTATCAGTCCATATTTTCTTCGCATATCCTTGTTCTGCTACGTTTGAAATAGATTTAGGTTGATCATATCCGACCCACACACCAGTTACGATTTGCGGAGTAAATCCGATCATCCAACTATCCGTTTCAGTAGAACCAGATTTGCCGGCATATGTTCTTGATAGTTTGGATAACATCGATTGACCAGTTACAGCAGCATAGCTGCTTAGTTTCTTATTAAACATACCAGTCATCATTTCTTCCATTACAAACGCTTTGCTCTTGTCGAGAACTTGTTTACTCTCTAAATGAGCATCGTATAATATATTTCCTTCATGATCCATAATGCGGCGAATGAAAGTAGGTTTTACTTCTTTTCCACCGTTTGCGAACATGCTATAAGCGTTAACCATTTCAATTGGTTTTACTGGTGACGTACCGAGAGCTAGAGAAGGCACATCTTTTAATGCACTTTTAATTCCAAATTGTTTCGCTGTTTTTGCAAGCGCGTCATCGCCTAAAAACAAATTCGTTTTCACAGCATATATGTTATCAGAGACTGCGAGAGCTTGTGCCATCGTTACGAAATCATCTGCATAATAATCTTTATAGTTCTTCGGTTTATACTTTGAAACGCCGTCACCTAAGGTGAATACAGTATATTCGCTTTTTAAGCGCGTAGCAGGCGTGAATCCTCGTTCTAATGCCGCATAATATAGAAATGGCTTAAATGTAGAACCAGGCTGACGAATGGCTTGTGTAGCCCTGTTAAATTGACTCGTAGTATAATCAGTTCCACCAACAAGAGCAGCCACTTCACCTGTCTTTGGATTCATAGAGACGAGAGCAGTTTGTATGTTTGTTGTGTCAGGTATGTGATCTTTTACAGCTTGTTCTGCTACAGCTTGTAGTTTAGGGTCTAGCGTTGTATAAATTCGCAAGCCACCCCGTTGTAAAGCTTGTTCGTCTAATCCAACATCACGAAGGAGCGAAGCTTGTACAGCATCTTGGAAATATGGTGCGACCTCTGCTACTTTTTTCGTATCTAATGAGGCAAAAGTTAGTGGCTCTTTCTTCGCTAAGGCTGCTTGTTGCTTCGTAATATATCCTTGTTCTACCATTTCATCTAATATGAGAGCTTGTCGTCCTTTCGCACGATCCTCTTTCAAAAAGGGAGAATAGACACTTGGCCCTTTCGGGATACCTGCGAGCATACTAGCTTCTGCTAATGTTAACTCTTTTGCCGTTTTATCGAAATATAGACGGGATGCAGCTTCGATGCCATAAGCGCCATGTCCGTAATAAATTGTATTTAAATATCCTTCTAAAATATGATTTTTATTATAATTCACCTCAAGGCGAATTGTGTACATTGCTTCTAATAGTTTACGTTTCCACGTTTTATCATGATCTAAGTAAAGGTTACGAGCATACTGTTGTGTAATCGTACTAGCACCTTGGACTTTTGCCATCGCTTTTAAATCGGCAACAATGGCACCAGCAATACGTTTCATATCAAAGCCATGATGTTTGTAGAATCGTTGATCTTCAATAGATAGTGTCGCCTCTTTTACATAAGGTGAAATTTCATTAAGAGATACATTGTAACGTTTTTGCATTTCATTACTTTGTCCTATAACAGTGTCATCATTTGCGTAAAAGACGCTTGTTTGCGGGACCGCAACAGGAGGAGGTCCCATAATTTTTGCAACTATAATAATAACAAAAAAAGAAAAAACGAAGAAAAGGACGCAAGAAAACATTGCGGTGAAGAAAAGACGTTTATATTTTTTAAGTTTTGGATTCATAGTTTGATCCATCTTTTTTCAGCCCCTCATTAATACAAGCGTTATTGTATTAGTATTGAGGGTTTTCATTTATTTTAAACAATGAAATTTCGAAAATAAAAAAGCCCCTTCCATTAAGAAAGGAGCTCAAAGGCACGTGCTGGCCAATCAGTAATGATGACATCTACACCATAATCAATCATAGTTTGTAAATCTTTGTATTCATTAATTGTATATGGACGGAAAACATACCCTTGCTCTTGTGCTAACTGCACAAATTCTTTCGTTAATAACTGGAAGTTTGGATGTAATCCATTTGCTTCTCTATGTTTTGCTTCGGCAATTGGATCAGAAAGTGGTGTATCATATAAAATTGCTCTTGGGATTTCAGGAGCAATTTCTGCTAATAATGAAACAGAGTCATGGTTAAATGATGAAAATACAATTTGATTAGAAAGATGATATTCACGCACAAGTGCAACAGCTTTTTCCTCAATATTTGGGTAATGAATAACATCTGTCTTTAATTCAATATTTAGTTGTAAGTTCGTTGTGGAAAGCCAAATGAAAACCTCACGCAACGTTGGGATTTTTGCTTCATGGAAAGAAGGGTCTTTATAGCTACCAGCGTCCAATGATTGTAGTTCCTCTACCGTTTTTTCCGAAACAAGTCCAACGCCATTTGTTGTACGATCGACGGTTTCATCGTGAATTACGACAAGTTCACCATCTTTTGATAAGTGGACATCGAGTTCAATTCCGTGAGCGCCAATGCGTTCTGCTTCTTGGAAGGCAATCATCGTATTTTCGGGATGTGTTCCTTTTACTCCGCGGTGAGCGAAAATAAGTGGTTTACTCATGTGAAATTCTCCTTATTATCTCTTTTCTTTCATTATGAAACTGCTTTAGGGAAAATACAATTGAATATGACAAACATTTACAAAAGTCTAACAGTTGCACAAAAGTTAACGTTAACGTAAAATGTAATAATCGAGTGAAGGGAGGAATAAACATGTATAAAATTGATGAAGTAACAAAGCAAGTTGGTTTGACAAAACGTACACTTCGTTATTATGAGGAAATTGGTTTAATTCATCCCCCTGAACGTAGTGAGGGGAACATTCGCCTGTATACAGACGGGGATATCGCCAGAATTAAAAAAATTGTGGAAGCGAAAGAAGTGTTAGGAATTACGCTTCAAGAGATGCAGCATTTTTTATCGTTAAAAGAAAGAATGGAGCAAAGAAGAAATAGCGAAAACCCTCGTGATCGTGAAGTGATTCAAGAAATTAAAGATATGCTTGAAAAACAAGTGGAAACGCTAGACGAAAAAATGGAGCAAATGCAACGTGTAAAGGCAGAACTAGAAGATAGTTTACATCGTGCAGTAACATTTTTAGAGAACACAAAAGGAGAGTAATCAAAATGGAGAGCAAACAAAAACTAGGGAGATTGATTACAGTGGTGGCTACCTTCCTTGCCTTTTCGGGTATAGGGGTAGTTGACCCAATTTTGCCAATTATTGCTGAGAAAATTGGTGCAACGCATTGGCAAGTTGAAATGTTATTTACCGCTTATATTTTAACGATGGCAATCATGATGTTACCAGCTGGTATATTTGCATCGAGATTTGGTGATAAACGGATGATGACAATCGGTCTTGCGATTGTGACTGTATTTGCGTTTATATGCGGTATATCGCAAACGATTGCTCAATTATCTCTTTTCCGCGCTGGATGGGGATTAGGAAATGCGATGTTTTTTGCTACAGCAATGACGCTATTAATAGCATTAAGTAAAGAAGTTCATGAAGCAGTAGGATTATACGAAGCAGCTATCGGTTTAGGCATGGCTGGCGGACCATTATTAGGCGGGATATTAGGTGGTCATTCTTGGCGTTATCCGTTTTTCGCGACAAGTATTTTAATTTTCTTAGCATTTATTTTAGTATTCTTTTTTGTAAAAGAACCGGAGCGAAAAGTGAAGCGTAAGGCTGCTGGGGTAGGAGAATTACTTAACCTGGTGAAGTATAAACCGTTTATGCAAGGTGCGATTTCAGGAATGTTATACTACTACGGATTTTTCGTTGTGTTAGCATATTCACCACTTATTATGCATTTATCAGCTATTCAATTAGGCTTTGTATTTTGCGGATGGGGGCTCGCGTTAGCTTACGGTTCTGCAATTTTAGCACATAAGCTAGAAGGGAAATATGAACCAAAAACATTATTAAAGGGTAGTTTACTCGTATTTGCGATTTTCTTAATTGCACTATTCTTTGTGAAAATTATGTGGTTACAAATTACTCTTATCGTTTTATCAGGATTGGCATCTGGCTTAAACAATGCATTATATACAAGTTATGTAATGGATATTTCACCTTATGAAAGATCTGTTACGTCAGGTGTTTATAACTTTGTTCGTTGGTTAGGTGGTGCGATTGCTCCAATTTTATCAGGAATTATCGGTCATACTGTTTCACCACAAAGTCCGTTTTTAGTAGGTGGAATTGTTGTGTTAGTTGGTTGTATTATGATCCTAATTCCAATTCGTAAACCAGTAGAAATAGAGACAAAAGCCCTTTCTTAAGAAAGGGTTTTCTTTCCTTTTGCGGTGCAAACCCTTTCCGCACATATGTTAGAACCCTCTGACTAAAATATATTTTCGGTATTTTTGTACTTTTAACTATACATTTTGGATGTTTTGTTTTATTTTTGTTAGGGGACATTAATGATGTCCCTATTATAAATTTGCATTGAAAGGCGTGATTGTACGATGGAACTATGGTTCACTGAAAAACAAACAAAACATTTTGGGATTACGGCGCGTATTAACCGCACATTACATACGGAGCAAACAGAATTCCAAAAACTTGATATGGTCGAAACGGAAGAGTTCGGAAACATGCTTATTTTAGATGGCATGGTTATGACAACAGAAAAAGATGAGTTCGTTTATCACGAAATGGTAGCACACGTACCCTTATTTACACATCCAAACCCTGAAAACGTATTAGTTGTTGGTGGCGGTGATGGTGGTGTTATTCGTGAAGTGTTAAAACACCCAAGTGTAAAGAAAGCAACTCTTGTTGAAATCGATGGAAAAGTAATTGAGTACTCTAAACAATACTTACCATCAATTGCAGGCGCATTAGATAATGAGCGTGTAGAAGTAAAAGTAGGAGACGGTTTCCTACATATCGCAGAAAGCGAAAATGAATACGATGTAATTATGGTAGATTCTACTGAGCCAGTAGGACCAGCAGTAAACCTATTTACAAAAGGCTTCTACGCTGGAATTTCAAAAGCGTTAAAAGAAGATGGTATTTTCGTTGCACAAACGGACAACCCTTGGTTTACACCAGAACTAATTACAACTGTGTTTAAAGACGTAAAAGAGATCTTCCCAATTACTCGTTTATACACAGCAAACATTCCAACTTACCCAAGTGGTCTTTGGACGTTCACAATTGGATCTAAAAAACATGATCCATTAGAAGTAAGTGAAGAGCGTTTCCACGAAATCGAAACGAAATACTACACAAAAGAATTACACAATGCAGCATTCGCATTACCGAAATTTGTTGGGGATTTAATTAAGTAAGAGAATTGTATCAAACAAATAAAGTGTAAGTAGCTCATTTAAGGTGTTTGTCCAGAAGACTTGAACATGCTAGCTACTTACACTTCTGTAGAGAAAATCGTCTTCTTGTTGTTAAAAAGAAGACCCGGTAAATCGAGAAAGAGGAGCAATTCGCTCCAAATTTGAGAAATAGTGAAAGGTTGGGATACCTTAAGTTCCACATAAGGAGGAAAAGAATATGCGTTTTGATGAAGCTTATTCAGGTAAAGTATTTATTAAAAGTCATCCAAGTTTTGAAGAGTCAAAGGTAGTTATTTATGGGATGCCTATGGATTGGACAGTAAGTTACCGTCCGGGATCTCGTTTTGGCCCTGCACGTATTCGTGAAGTATCAATCGGTCTTGAAGAATATAGCCCGTATTTAGATCGTGAACTAGAAGAGGTAAAATATTTTGATGCGGGTGATATCCCATTACCATTCGGAAACGCACAACGCAGCTTAGACATGATTGAAGAGTATGTATCAAAACTTTTAGATGCCGATAAGTTTCCACTAGGTCTCGGCGGTGAGCACCTAGTGTCTTGGCCAATTTTTAAGGCAATGGCAAAAAAATATCCGGATTTAGCAATCATCCATATGGATGCTCATACTGATTTACGTGAATCGTATGAAGGGGAGCCTTTATCCCACTCTACACCAATTCGTAAAGTGTGTGATTTAATTGGTCCGGAAAACGTATATTCTTTCGGAATTCGTTCTGGAATGAAGGAAGAATTTGAATGGGCGAAAGAAGTAGGTATGAACTTATACAAATTTGACGTATTAGAACCGTTAAAAGAAGTATTACCGAAACTTGCTGGCCGCCCAGTCTATGTCACAATCGACATTGATGTATTAGACCCAGCTCACGCTCCAGGAACAGGAACATTAGAAGCTGGCGGTATCACATCTAAAGAATTATTAGATTCCATCGTAGCAATTGCAAATTCAAATATAAATGTAGTTGGAGCAGACTTAGTAGAAGTAGCTCCAGTCTACGACCATAGTGATCAAACACCAGTCGCAGCAAGCAAATTCGTGCGGGAAATGCTGCTCGGTTGGGTGAAATAAAAGCGGAAGCGGCTCGCTCAGAATGTGAGGGGGATGGAGTTTCAGACGTAGAGGCGCTTTTTGCCTCGAAGGAAGAAGCGAAGCCACCGATCATTCTAGCCACTGCAGCTAGATAAAGTAAAAGTGAAGCCGACTGTTTAGACCCGGTGACTAAGGTTCTTTCCTGCAAAAGGTGCTTTTTACCTTTTGGCAGGGAAGGTTCTTAGACGCAAGGGTCTAGGAGGCGTAACTGGATAGTAATAAAAGCGGAGGCAGCTCGCTCAGAATCGCAGGTCATTGGAACGCTCGACCGAGAGTGTGAAATGGCTGGAGATTCTAGCCGCTGCAGCTAGATAAAATAAGAGCCCTCTATATGATTAGAGGGCTCTTATTTTGTCGTTATGTGTCGGTAAGTCGATATATTAAAAAAATCGCTGATATAATTCGAGTTGCGCCGATATATTAAAAAAATCGCCGATATAATTTCATTTACCGTTACGCAACACAAAAAAAGCTATTCTCAAACGATGGGAATAGCTCTTTTTCTTATGCAACCTTCTCTTCCGAAGTAACTCCGCGAATTTCATCAGCAGAGCGGATTGGATATTTACGGAACACAATAGATCCAATGTATCCGACAATAGTGGTAACGATTCCACATAGTACGGCAGCGATCGTTACTTTTATAACGTCATTAAATCCGAATAGGACAAGAAGACCTGGAATTGGTGATGCTGTTCCTGGTGCATTATTAACAAGCTGGAATAGCGATGTAATAATACCGGCAAGTGCACCGCCAACGAAATTTGTCATATAGATTGGAATTGGATTTGCTGAGACAACATCGGCTTGTGTTAAAGGTTCGATTGCTACAGCAATTGTATCTTTCTTTGAACAAATTTTTAATCGTTTAAAGAAAATAAAGTTCATCGGGGCTGAGGCCGCAACGGCAAGACTACCAATTGCCATAGGTAAACCTGTTAATCCAAGCATTGCAGTTAGTGCCATAGAACTTAGTGGAGAGGTAGAAATAACTGTTATTAATCCACCAAGCATAATACCCATAATGATAGGGCTTTCTGTAGTTGCAACTGAAATCATAGAACCGATTTTACCGAGTGTTGCGTTAACAAGCGGATCCATAAGCATTGCCATTCCGCGTGAGATTGGTGCAGCGATAAATAGGATTGCTAAAAATTCCACGCCAGCTGGTAATTTCTTTTCGAGAAATTTCACGACGAAAGCACAAACGTATCCAGCGAAAAATCCTGGTAAAATACCGAATCCACTAGTAGCGATACCAATTAAAACAGCGTATACGGGGGAAACACCGATTGCTAATGCGACTAAAATCGCTGCTGCGACACCGCTCATACTACCGGAAGCTTCTCCTACTGATTGTAAAAAGTCATTATGAAACATTTCTCCACCTATATAACGGTGAAATGCTTCAATAAGAAAACTTGCGATTGCTGCATTAGCTAAAGCACCCATCGCCTTCATTCCATAAGGCGCACGGTAACTAAAAAGTGTAAATAGACAAAGTACAACAAGTAATAGTGCTAAACCTTGCAAGATAGCCATTTGAAAACTGTCTCCTTTGATTTTTGTAATAAAAATTCGTATCATTCAATAATAATATAAAAGTGTATGAAACGGAAAAATTTTTTCTTGGGAACTTGCTGTAAGAAAAAATCCCTTACAATAATGTAAGGAAAGTGTAAGACTTTTAGATAGAGTATAGTATGCTCTTTTCCGTATAATACAAGTATAGATATAATACTAGTGAGAAAGAAGTGCAAACAGGAGGTTCATGTATGAAATTGGTAATTAAAGTTTTAGCTATATTCGCCATTATTCTAGGTGGAACAGCGTATTATTTGAACACAAAAACAGAAGGTGTACATGCTTTTGTAGACAACTTCTTTTCAAATAAAGAAATACAAGATTATTATGCGGTTATAGATAAAGGTGAGAAAAAAGACGGAGAATACTTGTATACTTTTAAAGGGTATACAGAAGACGGAAAGTTACAGATCATTAAAAGAATGATGAACCGTGAATTGCATACGGGGGCGTTTATAAAAATTTATGCAAAAGGTATGCAAGGAAAAGGATGGGCTGAAATCCCGAAAGAATCTATTCCACAAAAAGCGTTGGAAAAAATAGAAAAACCATAAAAGGAGCGACTCATTCGCTCCTTTTTAGTGGGTTAAAATAGTGATAGATGTTTTTTCCTTGTTAGAAATAATTTTTGCACGTCCACCAATTGGGAAAGTGAAAATCGGGGTTGTATGCCCGAAACTTGCGTTTGCAATGATAGGAATATGTGCAAGTTCAGGTTTTGAAGCAATCATTTCTTGAATGTCTTCTATCGTACATTCTGCACCTTTTTGCATCTTTCCTATAATGATTCCCTTTATGTATTCAAAATCTTGCTGCTGCATAAGGGAATGTAAATAACGATCAAAAGTTTTAAGAGTAGATGTTCCAGTTAAACTATCTTCTTCAATAAATAAAATTTTGTGCTTTAAATTTGGCATATATGGTGTGCCTTGCAGTAAGTTAAATGTGCTCATATTGCCACCGATAATATCTCCCGTAGCTTCTCCTTCCTGAATTGAAACGTATCCTTCATTTTTAATAAATTCTCGATTTTCCTGATCTATATACCAAGAATCATCGCTCCATGTTTCAGATGGCAGGACTTCAATAGGCTCATTAGAAGTTAAGCACTTTAAAAAGTAATCGGTTGTATACCCGAGCCCTTTCTCCATTCCAAACGAAGAGAAATGGGGTCCTGAATATGTAACAAGCCCTGTTTTTGCGTAAATTGCATTATTTAAGGCAGTAATATCAGAATAACCACAGAAAAATTTCGGGTTTTCACGAATTAAATCATAATCGAGATGTTTCAATAAACCATTTGAGTTGTATCCGCCAAGTGTAGTCAAAATAGCTTTTACATTAGGGTCTCCAAATGCTTCATGGAGGTCTTGAATGCGGGAAGAAATAGAGGAGGAAGCAAATCGATCTATCTCATCAGCATATTTTGAGAATGTAACTTGAAAGCCCATGTCAGTTAATCTTTTTATAGCAAGTTTTCTATTTTCATTTGAAACAATACTTAAACTACACGATGGTGAAATCACTCGTATTTCATCACCCTTTTTTAACTTTGTTGGTAGCACTATATTCACCTCTTTAATTGAAAGAATATTTAGATTTAAAAAATATTTTATCATATAAAATAAAGTAGAAGTGAATTATTTTTTGAAATGGAGTTTTCCTGATTTTTCAGCAGACAGACAGAGTCTTTTTTTGATATGATAGGAAAAGTGATTTATTATAAGTAGTATTTAATATCTATAACATTTGAAAGGTGTGCAAGACGTGGAGAAACAACTTGCAGGCTTGCCGGTACACGTTCATTTCGTAACAGAAATCCGTGAAGGGGCGAGGAAGGAAACCGTTGCTTTTGAAGCAAATGGTCAATACTATGTAAAAGGTCAAGGTACATATGTAACATTCCAGGAGCCGAACGAACAAGGCGAAGTGAAAACAATTATTAAAATTCAAGATGAACAAGTTCTCATTATGCGTTCAGGTGCTGTTTCTATGCGTCAGACGCATGTGAAAGGTGAATGGACAACTGGTACGTATACGAGTGAACTTGGTACGTTTGCATTGCAAACAAAGACTGATAACGTTCTTTTTAAATGGTCGGATGAAAAGAAAAAAGGACAACTCTTCTTAACTTACGCATTGCTTCTAAGTGAACAAGAAGCTGGCAGATATACTATTACAATTAATTTGAAGGAGGCAAAATAATGAATTCCTTAGAACAAGTAAAAGGATTGATTAAAGAAGAAATTCAGGCTGCTGTATTAAAGGCAGAATTAGCGACAGAAGAACAGATTCCAAACGTTGTATTAGAATCTCCAAAAGATAAAACAAATGGTGACTTCTCTACAAATATGGCAATGCAACTTGCACGCGTTGCGAAAAAAGCACCTCGTATGATTGCAGAAGAACTAGTTGCAAACTTCGATAAAGCAAAAGCTTCTATTGAAAAAATCGAAATCGCTGGTCCTGGTTTTATTAACTTCTATATGGATAATAGCTACTTAACAGATTTAATTCCAACAATCGTAAACGCTGGTGAAGCTTACGGTGAAACGAATACTGGTAAAGGTGAAAAAGTACAAGTTGAGTTCGTATCTGCGAATCCAACAGGTGACCTTCACTTAGGACATGCACGTGGTGCGGCAGTAGGTGACACTTTATGTAACTTATTAGCAAAAGCAGGCTACGATGTATCTCGTGAGTACTACATTAATGATGCTGGTAACCAAATTCATAACTTAGCTCTTTCTGTTGAAGCTCGTTACATGCAAGCTTTAGGCTTAGATAAAGAAATGCCAGAAGACGGTTATCATGGTGCGGATATCATTGGAATCGGTAAACGTTTAGCTGAAGAATTCGGCGATCGTTATGCGAAAGCTGATGAAAAAGAAAGTTATGAATTCTATCGTGAATACGGTTTAAAATATGAATTAGCAAAACTTCAAAAAGACTTAGAAAGCTTCCGTGTTAAATTTGATGTATGGTTCTCAGAAACATCACTATACAAAAACGGAAAAATCGATCAAGCTCTTGCTGTATTAAAAGAGCGTGAAGAGATCTTTGAAGAAGACGGCGCAACTTGGTTCCGTTCAATGACTTACGGCGATGACAAAAATCGTGTATTAATTAAAAACGACGGTTCTTACACATACTTAACGCCAGATATCGCGTATCACCGTGATAAATTAGAGCGTGGTTTTGATAAGTTAATCAACATTTGGGGTGCTGACCACCACGGTTACATTCCTCGTATGAAGGCTGCTATTCAAGCACTTGGTTACGATAAAGACACGCTTGAAGTAGAAATCATCCAAATGGTACAACTATACCAAAATGGTGAAAAAATGAAGATGAGTAAGCGTACGGGTAAAGCAGTTACACTTCGTGAGCTTATGGAAGAAGTAGGCGTGGACGCAATGCGTTACTTCTTCGCAATGCGTAGCGGTGATTCTCATTTAGACTTCGATATGGACTTAGCTGTATCAAAATCTAATGAAAACCCAGTATACTATGCACAATATGCTCATGCTCGCGTATGTAGTATCCTTCGTCAAGGCGAAGAATTAGGATTAGCTGTAGATGGAGATGTGAACTATAAACTTGTTACTTCTGAGAAAGAAGTAGAGTTACTGAAAAAACTTGGTGAATTCCCAGCTGTAGTTGCGGATGCAGCACAAAAACGTCTGCCACACCGTATTACAAACTATGCATTTGAATTAGCAGCAACATTACACAGCTTCTACAATGCAGAAAAAGTATTAAACCAAGATAACTTAGAATTAAGTAAAGCTCGTTACGAGTTAATGAAAGCAGTACGCACTACACTTCAAAATGCATTAGCAATCGTAGGAGTATCTGCACCAGAAAAAATGTAATGAAGAAAAGCGGAAGCGGCTCGTTTAGAATAGGACTTTCGTTTTTAAATAAAAGGCAATCACACGATGTTGTGATTGCCTTTTTATGTGGAGATAATAAAAAAATTTATCAAACAAAAGGGGAATTTGCGTCGTCTTATATAAATGACAGGAGGCTTATGATGGAAGAAAAGATAGAAGAATTAATTGATATATATAAGCAGCAAATATATTCTTTATGCTATAAGTTAGCGAAAACGAAAGAAGATGCGGAAGATATTTTTCAAGAGACGTGGATAAAGGTTTTTTCATCAAGGCACCAACTTTTTTATGTGGATAATTATAAAAAGTGGATTACTACAATTTGCGTTCGTACATTTTATGACTTTTACCGCAAGAAGAAAAGATGGAAAGATCGCGTCTTAGATTTATTTCATAAAGAAGATGGTGGAGAAATAGATTTCGCAGATGATGTGAATATATCAGAAGAATTTATTCAAAAAGTGGAAGCGGAAATGATACGGGAAGTTATACAGCTATTGAATGAAAAATATAAAACCGTGCTCGTACTCTACTATTATGAACAATACTCTTATAAAGAAATGAGCGAAATATTAAATATACCGATTGGTACAGTGAAATATCGCCTTAATTATGCGAAGAAGCAAATGCGAGAACATTTGGAGGGGTTCGTTTATGACAGAAGATAAATTTGAACAGAAGGTAAAGAGTAGCTTAGCAGAAGAGATAACTCCAAGCGAAGAGCTAATAAATAACACGAAGCAGGGCGTGCGAAAGGCTCAGAAGTTAGAGAGGAAATGGATGATTTGTATTCACACCATTTGGATTGTTTTGTTAACAATTGTTATAGAACAATTTGTCACACATTTGGATTATAAAATTCCTATGTTGATAGCCATTGTGATTATGATGCATGTATACATTCCGATATATGTTGTAATACAGTCATTTTTAAAGAAGGAGTATAAATTACATGAAAGAGCTCGCTAATTCGTTTGTACTATTTGAAGTAGCTGGAGTGACGATGTTTTTAGCTTTTATAGCACTTTTAATATGTGTTGCATCATGGGTATATACAGATGCTAAAGCACATCAAATGAGTAAAGGATGGAGTGTCTTAGCGGTTATATTTCCATTTTTTATCGGTTTTTTGTTATATATGGTAAGAAGAAGTAAAAAGAAAGTTGAAGGAGAATATAAGATGAACTTTGTTAAAAAACAGAAAGTAACATTAGTTGCGATATTGGCAAGTACAATGTTTGTATTACTTAGTGGTTTTGCTTTTGCACAAACGTTAGATGACGCGTGGAAAGCAGGGGATATATATTTAGAAAATGAGAAGCAAGGGGAGACAAGTTACGAGGCGAAATTCTCATCATGGGATATTGCCGGTAAAGATATTGAACTTCAGTATGAGAAGGACACAGAAGTGACATTTTCTTATGAGACAGATGCAAAACGAGGGAACTTATGCTTTAGCGTGTATGAAAGACGAGGAGAAGGTATAAAAGAGTTAAAGGAAATTTGTGAATCGAAAAAAGGTAGTTTTACAGTTACTTTAAAAGCAAATGAAGAGTATGCATTGAATATAAGCGGATTAAAAGTGAAAGATGGATTCGTAAAAGTGAATTGGCAAGAGAAATAAAAGGGGCCCTATAAAGGACCTCTTTTTTATTGAATAGTATAAGTAACAGAAAAACTAACAGGACTATAGTAAACGTAAGGTGCATGAAATTGAACATACATATTTCCATCTGTTTTTGCAGTGAAAATTCGGCCGTAACCATCAGAATAACGTCCAATTAGGTTATGATTTGAGTCATAAACACTGTAACTAGGAGTTTTGCTGTTAGGATGAATTGTTAGTTCTTGTCCTTTTTGAAGGAAAATAGGTTCTTGTTCAGAACTACCTCCAGTTTGCAAAGAATAAAATTTTGTAAAGCTTTGTTCTTGAGCGGCAGCAGCGACTTTTGTTTCAGGAATAAACGCAGTAGCTCCAGTAATTCCTGCTAAAGTTAATGCACCTGCTAAAATCATTTTTTTCATAATAGAAAAAGCCTCCTTATTAGTTGTAATCAGTTTTGTTACAGTTAATATTGTATACGATAATGGGTAGGATAAAATATGCTTTTATGCATATATATTTTTTCTCAATAAAAGACCACTGATAAATGAACTGAACCCAAAAAATTAGACAAATATATTAAGCAGCTACTAAGGATTGAACTCTGTATTGCACAGGGGAC